>NZ_NMUA01000189.1 GCF_002312805.1 Sphingobium sp. D43FB
AGTGCTGCAAAAACTCCCATAACGTCCTCCACGTTCGACTCCGGCCGAGCGCCGAAGCGGCAATGACATCCTACCGCAACAAAGCGGAGGTCGAGTGTGGCGATTACGTTAAGTGGTGTAGGTTCGCCTGCGGTAGTCACAGCGACCTCCGGCTAAGCCGGGCTGATCAAGCTGCCATGGCAGGCATTGTGATGATGTGATTATCGCTTAAACCTGAGACGCTCTCAAGTGTCATGCAGCGGCAGCGCTGGACGGCCCATTCGTCGTTCTGTTTCAGAAGGATAGCGCCAACAAGGCGGGTGATTGCCTCTTCGTCGGTGAAGATACCGACGACATCGGTGCGCCGCTTGATTGCCGCGCGACAATCAGGATGAGAGAGCAGCGTCAATCAAGATGAGAATCGCCACCTGCTGATGCGGCGTAGGGCGTAGCCCGGAGCCGGATCAGCAGGTGGCGATGTCGCCCTTTCCGGGGCGTTT
>NZ_NMUA01000190.1 GCF_002312805.1 Sphingobium sp. D43FB
GGAACTTGACAAAGAAACGATTGTGGCCGGCCTTCTCCATGATGCGGTGGAGGATACCTGGATGACCTATGAAGAAGTGGAAAAGGAGTTTGGCTCAGAGGTAGCACTTCTTGTAGATGGTGTTACCAAACTGGGACAGCTGTCCTATTCCGCGGATAAAGTAGAAGTTCAGGCAGAGAATCTGCGAAAGATGTTCCTTGCCATGGCAAAAGACATCAGGGTTATCCTTATCAAGCTGGCAGACCGTCTCCACAATATGCGTACTCTGCAGTATATGCGCCCTGAGAAACAGCAGGAGAAAGCCAGAGAAACCATGGACATCTATGCTCCCATTGCCATGCGTCTGGGTATATCCAAGATCAAGGTAGAACTGGATGACCTGTCACTGAAATATCTGAAACCGGACGTCTATTACGATCTGGTAGAGAAGATTGCCCTGCGAAAGAGTGAAAGAGAACAATTCGTAGGTGCCATTGTA
>NZ_NMUA01000191.1 GCF_002312805.1 Sphingobium sp. D43FB
GACAGTGAACTGACCGCCGGATTTATGTGGCAGACTCTGAAAAGAACTTCCAGAGAACTTGGGCTCATCTCCACAGTTACTTCTTTTATCCCCAAAAGTGATAATGTGGAGATTATGTATGTGACGGTTGAAAACCAGACAGATACTGTACAGAAATTTACTGCATATGGTGCAATTCCTGTTTACGGAAGAAGTGCGGATAACATTCGTGATCATCGAAATGTCACTTCCATGCTCCATCGTATCGAGACAACAGAACATGGAATCGACGTCTGCCCCACCATGTCATTTGACGAGCGGGGACATCAGCCAAATCATAAAATCTATTATGTAAATGGCTGTTCCGGAAAAGGTGAAAGTCCGATTTCCTATTATCCGACTGTAGAAGATTTTATCGGAGAAGGCGGCACTTATACCCATCCACGTGCAGTATATGAAGGATATAAAGGACTTCCCGCACACAGTCTGGCA
>NZ_NMUA01000192.1 GCF_002312805.1 Sphingobium sp. D43FB
GTTCCTCAACGCAAGTGATATTATATAAAATGATACATAAAATGTCAATAGGTATTTCATATTTTTTTTAATTTTTTTATTTTTCCTTTTTTTCATCCTTTTTAGACAGTTTATTCAGTAGCTTATTCAGTTCTTCTGCTGATTTCTGTACCTGCCCCATAGCCTTATCAAAGGAGCGATGTTCATATCCGAAAAGCATTATTTTATTATGAAAAGACTTTTTCCTTTTCAAAGACAGCTCCCCGGGACGCTTCGCGCCCCGAAATCTACTTGAATTATTTTATGCTGCTGTCTTTCTTTATATTCCCGTCATCAGTCTGTCTTTTGTCTGGAAATTACCATCTTACAGATTGGATTTCCCATGGAAGAAAACTTTTCTTCATACTCTGTCATTACATTCCCTTTCACCATTTCTTCATTATGGTGCAGATCAAAAGTAAATGCATCCAGATTCCATTTGGTTTCCTT
>NZ_NMUA01000193.1 GCF_002312805.1 Sphingobium sp. D43FB
GCGGTGAGACAGCTGGTCTTGCAGTTAAATTCGATATCTATGGGACAGCCCAGACTGCGGCAGGTACAGGTGTTGATGACTTCTTTCTGTCTTAATTCACAGATGCGCATGGAAACTCCATCTTTTAAGAGATATTTTTGTTAAATTTATGCAGGGTTCAGAGAATTTATGCGTGGCATTTTATTGACATGACAAATGTAGATACAGTATAATAAAAGACAGAAAAGACGCTGTTCTGGAGGATAAAAACAGCATTATCATCTTATAATATTATGACATAAGGGGGACTTTTTTATGAAATGTCCATTTTGCAATCAGGATAATACAAGGGTTGTGGATTCCAGACCTGTGGATGATACCAATTCTATTCGCCGCCGCCGTTTGTGTGATGCATGCGGAAGAAGATTTACAACTTATGAGAATGTAGAGTCCATACCATTAACTGTGATCAAGAAGGATC
>NZ_NMUA01000194.1 GCF_002312805.1 Sphingobium sp. D43FB
TTGGTGGCCTTGTCTGGTACTTGGATCATCAGAACCGGGGCCGATACATGCAGGTGACCGACAACGCCTATGTTGCGGCGGATTCCGTCATCACAGCGCCCAAGATCGCCGGATATGTTGAACGGGTGTTCGTTATCGAGAATCAGACGGTTCGGCAGGGGCAGTCTCTAGCTGAACTCGATCCCCGCGAATATCGGGCGCAGACTGAACAGATTACCAGCCAGATCGAAACGGCAACGGCTGCGGGGGATACGACGCGCTCTCAGATTTCCGAACAACAGGCAACCATAGCGCAAGCGCAAGCCCAGCTCGACGCGGCGCGCGCCGAGGCTGCTTTCGCCGCACAGCAGGTTACGCGATATCAGCCGCTTGCCGCATCCGGCGCCGAGCCAGGGGAGCGTTTCGCGCAGCTTCAGACGCAGGCACGGCAAGCTCGCGAGCGAACCAATGCTGCGC
>NZ_NMUA01000195.1 GCF_002312805.1 Sphingobium sp. D43FB
ACCAGATCCGTTTCGGATATCCTACGATTTCTTTCTTCTCAGGATCATATTCTACCATGCAGATAGCGCCTGGCTTCTCGTAGCCCTCTCTTGTCTCCCATTCCAGAGATACAATATATTTCTTTCCGTTTGTATCGTGGAACATAGATGCATCGAAACCTGAAGAATGAAGATATACAGGTTCGCTCCATGGTCCTTTAATGTCTTTCGCGCAGATCATGAAATTGTCTACATCGAAATATCTGGCGTTCATGGAATTCATGACTCCGTAAACAACATAGAACATGTCTTCCTGCTCACAGTAAGTCAGACACGGTGCCCAGACTCCTTTGGCACTTGGAAGTTTCTTCAGGTCTACTTTCTCATCATCTGTCAGTACGTGGGTATATAATTCCCAGTTCTTTAAGTCTCTGGAATGATAAACCGGGATTCCCGGGAACCACTCGAAA
>NZ_NMUA01000196.1 GCF_002312805.1 Sphingobium sp. D43FB
TACCTCGTGGCGATCGGCGCGACGCTGCGCCTGACCTACCGCAACGAGGCGCAGGCGCCCTCCGGCGAGGGCGTGCTGGGCCGGGTTGCCGCCGGCGTCAGGCTGGTGCTGGACGACCGCCGGCTGACCGCCATCATGATCGTCACGCTGATCTACAACATCTTCGCCTGGCCGACGACAAGCATGGTGCCCGTGATCGGGCAGGACCGGCTGCTGCCCGGCGCGGAGGGCGTCGGCTTCCTGGCCAGCATGGACGGCGTCGGCGCCTTCTTCGGTGCGCTTCTTATTGCCGGGCTGGCGCGGCCGGACCGCTATGGCCGCCTTTATGTCGGCGGCGTCGCCTCCTATTGCGCGCTGATGGCGCTCTTCGCGCTGCTGCCGCATGTCCTGCCCTCCGGAGTGGCGCTGCTGCTGGCGGGGCTGGGCGGCTCGGGCTTCAGCATCATGC
>NZ_NMUA01000197.1 GCF_002312805.1 Sphingobium sp. D43FB
AAAACCCCAAGCATGAAGCTGGATCGGCGTTACCACTGCTTCGGCTGCGGTGCGGATGGGGATGTGATTGATTTTGCCGCCGCCCTGTATGGGCTGGGAAAGAAAGAAGCCGCCGTACAGCTGGCACAGGACTTCGGGCTTTCCTATGAGGACTGGAAACCGCCGGGAAAAGCAAAAAAGCCCAAGCCCCGGCAGAAATCCCCGGAGGAACAGTTTCAGGAAGCAAAAAACCGCTGCTTCCGTATTCTTGCCGATTATCTTCACTTGCTTCGGGCATGGAGAAAGGATTATGCCCCGCACTCCCCGGAGGAAGCCTTTCATCCACGGTTTGTGGAAGCCTTACAGAAGCAAGACCAAGTGGAATATCTGCTGGATGTGCTGCTCTTTGGGGAGACAGAGGAAAAAGCGGCTTTGATTACGGACTACGGAAAGGATGTGATACAGCTTG
>NZ_NMUA01000198.1 GCF_002312805.1 Sphingobium sp. D43FB
GGTCTGCGACCGCTATCTGGAATTGATGGACAGCCTGCGTCTGGCGCTCAATCGCGGGCTGTTTCTCGGCCTTGAAGACTACGAAAGCCATTTCGCGCTGTACCCGCCCGGCGCTTTCTATCGCAAGCATGTCGACCGTTTCCGCGACGATGATCGGCGCATGGTTTCAGCAGTGCTTTATCTGAATCAGGCCTGGTTGCCCGAACATGGCGGCCAGCTGCGCATGTATCTCAAGGATGAGGTGCAATACGACGTGCAGCCAACCGGAGGTTGTCTGGTGGTGTTCCTGTCCGGTGAAATCCCTCACGAAGTCATGCCTTCGACCCGCGAGCGGCTATCGTTGACCGGATGGTTCCGGCGCCGGGGCAATGAGCCGTTCTGACCGGCCCCGAGACGAATGGCGTGGCTTTGCCTTGGTCATACCGGCTGATCGGGCTAGAATGCTCGC
>NZ_NMUA01000019.1 GCF_002312805.1 Sphingobium sp. D43FB
ATCGCGCAATGCGTCGAAATCCTCCACATCCCGATCAAGCGCGCTCCGGCGTCGGAACCGAGCTATCTGGATCCGGCAGAAGTAACAGCGATCCTCGCTCAGCCAGACCGTTCGACCGTTGAGGGTATGCGCGATCATGCACTGCTCTCGTTCCTTTACAACAGCGGCGCACGAATACAGGAAGCGCTTGATCTGTGCCCCGAAGCGATCCGGTTCGAAAGCCCGAACTGCGTGCACCTGACCGGCAAGGGCCGCAAGGAACGCATCTGCCCGCTTTGGCCGGAAACGGTCCTGCTGCTGCGCAAGCTGCTCGAGCGGCAGCCACGGGCACCGGACCAGCGGCTGTTCGTCAACCGCTATGGTAAGCCGCTCAGTGCCTCGGGGGTCCGGTTCAAGCTTGCCGCCTACGTGAGGATCGCCGCCGAAACAACGCCAACGCTGCGTGCCAAGCATGTGACGCCACACGCCTTCCGGCACGCCACCGCCGTGCACCTCATCTCGGCGGGCGTCGACGTTACGGTCATCCGAAGCTGGCTCGGCCATGTGAGCCTCGACACGACCAATCACTATGCCAGGGCCAATCTCGAAACGAAGCGGAAAGCCTTGGAGAAGGTCGCCGTTCCAACAACATCCGGCGGCCAGCCATCTTGGAAGCGCGATGCAAGCGTGCTCGCCTGGCTCGACACACTCTGAAATAATGCGGAGGAACATGGATGAAATCGGCAGAAATCCGCCAATCAGGCCGCGTTCCTCCGCATTATGGGAACCTCGTGATTAGTGAAGTTATGGTTAGGTGAGCATAATTTGACGTACGGCTTAACGTACTGAGGTGGAATGAGCTTGACCGTGTGGCCGATCTCCACAAGCAAGCGCGCCCAGTGATGCGCGCTAGAACACGCTTCCATTCCGACTAGGCACGGCGGCTGCTTTTTGAAGAAGGCCGCCATATCGGCCCGAGAGAGCTTTCGGCGAAGCACGGTTAAGCCGTCCTCATCTACACCGTGAACTTGGAAAACCGTTTTGGCCAGATCAAGGCCAATCGTAACAACTGACATCGCGCTTCCTCCACTTTAATGGCACCACCTAATATGATCGTTTGCATGGGGGTGGTCCATGCCATCAAATGGGCCGTCCAACGCTGCCGCTACATGACACTTGAGAGCGTCTCAGGATTAAGCGATAATCCCATCATCACGTTGCCAGCCATGGCAGCATGATCAATCCGGCTTAGCCGGAGGTCGCTGTGACAACGCCAGCGAACCTACACCACGTTGTGGGCCACGATCTCCGGGGCGACACACCTCCGCGATCGTGCGACTATATGACGAGGGGTGAAAGGGATTCTGCGATATGGATCAAACTGCAGCACAATCGGATTGGTCCACCTCTCGTCCTGCCACCTATTACATCGATGAGAGTGGGAACACCGGCGACCTGACCACGGCCAAGATCGAAACTTACGGTAAGGAGCAGCGCATGTTCACGCTTGCCGCCGTGGGCTGCGATCTGAACCAGCCGTTCAAGGACCGGTTTGAGGCCCTCAAGGCGGCCCATCGCATCCAGTCTGCGGAAGTGAAGTCTAAACAGGCCTATGAACGTCCACAATTCGTTTCCGCCCTCCTTGATATGCTCGATGAGCGCGGTTGCCCGATCTTCATCGAGGCCGTCGACAAGCATTATTTCGTCATCGCGAACATCATGGATCGGATCGTCGTACCCTATGTCGGGGTGTGCGACGTTCAGCCACGCACATTATGGATGAAGGGGGTGATGGCGGATCATATGGCGATCCACGGGCCACCTGAGTTGGCCCAAGCCTTCATCGCCTGCTGTCAGAGCCGGGACTACGTGGAGGTCCGCGACTTCTACAAGCAGATCATCCGCTGGGCCCAGACATGCCGGCTTCCCACCGAAGGTGTGGCCGATGCCTTCGTCCGCTTCACCCGCGACAGCCTCAAGGATTTTCGGAAGCTCCCCAAAGCAAGGGCGGTGGAGCGCGCGCTGCCCATTCCGGACACCTCACCCAAGGGCAAGCTCCTCTGGGTCCTGCCGAACCTAACGTCCTTCACCCACATCTATGCTCGGATCAACCGCTTCCTAGAAAAGCAGGTGTCGGGCGTGACGCTGTTCCATGACGAGCAGCTGCAGTTCGGCGACATACTGCTTCAGAACAAGATAGTGATGGAGGCCTTTACCAACGAGGATGTGATAACTGCGCTCAAGACTGCGGATTTCGAGTTCTGTGCATCCGCGCAGTTGGAGTTCCTGAGCTCCCACGATTCCATCGGCATCCAGATCGCCGATGTCCTGGCCGGTTTTGTGGCAAGATACATCCAGGACGCCGTCTGGGGCGAAATAGCGATGGATGCTAGCAGGATGTCCATTTTCAGCCGCCTTGTGACTGCTGGTGTGCGCGAGCGGGGAACAGGGGTGAACATCGTGGCCCCGGAGAGCCTGGTCCGCCTTCTCGGCATAACCCCGCGAGCAAATTATTCATAATCATCTATTTAGAATAGAAATATTCCCTCTTTGGGCGGAATGAGCATCGTGCTGGGGAGGAAGCTGTGATGGAAGCGGTCGGCGATCTTGAACGTGAAAAGCATCTCAGAAGGGCACCCGCTGATCTGCCGACCAGCCTTGGCAATGTCGTGGAATACCGGAAATCCGGCCTCAGCCTGAACCACGTCGTCGGGTGCCCGCTCGATTGCGGCTACTGCGTGCGCCACTTGTTCGACAACTTCGAGATGAAGCGCCCTCACCTTGTGATGGACGATGAACAGGCCGTGGCTGCGTTGATCGCGCATTGGGCGTTCGTTCCCCACGTTACCCCTGTTCAGATATTCAATCGCGCGACCGATCCGTTTCTGCCTCTGGTGAAGCAGCATATGCTGCATTCCCTTGAATTGCTCGATGGGCACGGCCTCAGAAATCACGTTCTCGTCATCACCCGCTGGAAGGTCATGCCTGAGGATGTCGAGCGCCTCGAACGCCTGCGGCATCTAAAGGTCACGGTTCTGGTGACCTGGTCTGGCATCGCGGACCCCCGCCTCGAACCGGTTGACAGCATGATCGCAGCAAAGTCGCTCGAGGTGCTGGCCGAACATGCTAACCGGACGAAGAGGTTACTCTACTGGCGCCCCATCATAGCGGGCGTCAACGACACCGACGAATGCATCGACAGGGCGAGCGCGCTGTCGCGACTGGCCGACGCCACCGTCTTTACAGGCCTGTTCCACCGTGAGCAGATCCGCGCGCACTTCCGCTCGGCCGGCATCGAGGATCTCTATGCCGACGTGCCCAGGCGCAAAATCCTCCCGCGCGAGGTCGAACAGCACGTCCTGCGCCGCTACTCCGGCGCGCCGATCTTCCGCAAGACCTCCTGCGGCATCGCCTACGCCTATGGGGAGACCGACTACAACGGCCATTACGGCATCCGCGAGATATGCGACATCTGCCCTGCAGGTCAGATCAGACTATGCGCTGCGGGTCACCATGAGCCATCGCGTGCGCTGCTGTCATCGCTCGCAAAGGCAGTGGGCCTCGACCCGGGGCGAATTGAAATCGCTACGGGAAAGGTGATTGTTGAAGACAGCACCGAGCAGCAGCGCTACTTTATCCAGCATTCGCTGGGCTTCCAAGTGCATGATTGCGCTCAGCCGCATCTGCCGGAACGCCACGGCCGCGCCGAGGAGGGCTGGAATTGAGCGAGATAATGTGGGCCGTCGATGTCGAAGGTAGCGGCAAGTCACCCCCTGAGATCGTCGAGCTGGCGATCGCCGAGATGGAGAGGCTGACTCTGACTGGGCGCATCAAGCATTGGCGCTTCAGGCCAAAGAACGGCATCTCCCCCATCGCGTCCCGCATCCACGGGATCTGGGACGAGGACGTGGCCGATGCGCCCGAACTCGAGGACGTCGTCGATGACGTACTGCTGTGGCTCGAGGACAAGCCCATCGTCGGCCATAACGTCAAGGTCGAGGTCGACATCCTCAGCCAGGCGCTTGAAGGGTGGGGGCCCGCCGCTGCCTATGACACGTTGAAGATCGCGCGGCGCCTTCTCCCCGCCGAGGAGAAGCATGGTCTGGAGCATCTCGGATCCAAGTTGGGCCTGAGCCCCGAGGCAGGGAAGATCGCCGGCGGGAAGGCCCACTCCGCCCCCTTCGACGCGGTATTGTCAGCTCTGCTTCTGGACCACATGCTGCGCGACCAGACAGAGCATGACCGACGGTCGATCCTTGCCGATGCGGACATTCTGGGAAGCGCCCAGGGCTCGCTCCTGTGAGGCGGCCACCATTCCGCATCGCGGTCGCAGGAACCCACTCCACCGGCAAGACGACCTTCCTCACACGGCTGAAGGCGCTGTTCGAGCAGCGCGGGCTTGCCGTGACCTACGTCCACGATAGCGCGGTCAACGCCAAGGACAAAGGCTTCCCGATCCTTGCCGACCACACCTTCGAAAGCACGGCGTGGCTGATGGCGAGGGCCATCGAACTGGAGGCTGAGGCCACCCTCGCGGCAGAGGTCATCCTCGTGGACCGTCCCATCGCCGACGCTCTCGGATACCTACTGGCCGCACTGCGGCACACCAGTAGGTCGATTGCCCCTGCCCGCGAAGAGGCTCTGGAACGGATCTGCGAAGCCTGGGCGCCTGAATACGACCTCGCATTCCTGACGGTCCTCGATCCATCGATCGAACTCGGCGCGGGGCGTGACGGGGATGCGCTTTTCCGCGCGCGGGCCGCCGAGGAGGTGACTCGTGTGGTCGACAGGTTCATGCCCGACCGCCACCTTCTTTGCCATGGCGGCGCGGATGCAGCCCTGGCGCTCGCCATCGTCGCGTTCGAAGATTACGACCGCGAAGCCTCTTGATGGACCTCGAGCAGATCGTGCCCGCCAAGATCGCCGAACACCGGGCGATCGGGCTGGCGGGTGAGCGCCGCATCGGCCTCGGTTGCATGGCGCTGACCGGGATCTATGGCTCCGTTGGCCGTGAGCAAGCCATCGCGACGATCATCGCAGCCCTGGATCATGGCGTGTCACTTTTCGACACCGCCCCGCTGTATGGCAATGGCGCAAACGAGACGTTGCTCGGCGACGTGCTGGGCGGCCGCCCCAATGCGACCATCGTCACCAAATTCGGCCTCTATGCTGATGCTGGGGGCAGTCTCTATCGCGACAGTCGGCCCGCGCAGATCAGGCAGTCAGTCGAAGCCTCGCTCACGCGCCTGAGGCGCGATCGCATCGACCTGTTGATCCAGCACCGCACCGATCCCGATACGCCTGACGACGACGTTCAGGCCTGCGTCGACGATTTGATCTCCGCAGGCAAGGTGGGCGAGTTCGGGATTTCAGGTGTTTCCGCCGACCTGATCGCAAGGCGGCCGATGGGGTGCGCCCTCGGCGCTGTGCAGAACGAGCTTTCCCTGGCGACCGGTCCCAAGGGAGCGGAGGTTGCCGCCTCGGCTGCGCGGGGAGCCTGCTTCATGGCCTTCTCCCCATTGGGACGAGGCATCCTGACAGGCTCTAAGCCGTCACGGCCGGACGATCTCAGGACATCCATGCCGGCCTTCGCGCAACTCTCCATGAACAGGCGCTGCCACAACGGTAGTTCTGGCGACGACATCGAAGCTGGGACCCAGGCTTCCGCCCGCCGGGCGCTGGCCTGGGCTCTTGCACAGGGCGCCAATGTCATAGCTATTCCCGGCTGTCGATCCCCGGACCACGTCTCAGCGATTTTTGATGACGCCGATGGCTTTACCGCCGTTCATGCCCCTATGATCGAGGACAGGCTCGCCCAGCACGTTTCAGACTGAAGCGGCTTGGTAGCTTTGGGCTGACGTGGCTTCGACCACGTCCAGGCTATGCCGACCAGATGATGATGCTACATCGTCGGCGAGTTCTGCGTTCGCGAGCATCAGCAGTCCACCTGCCATGAAGGTAGGCCTTTCGGCACCGGTCTACGCCGAGGCAGAAGTGTTTGCCGCGGCCCGTGCGAGCGCCAGCCGCTTCAGCCGCGTCAAGTTGTCCGTCAGCACGTGATCCGTGCCGAGGTCCGGGCACAGATCGAAGCCCAAGCCAGCGAGCATCAGAAGATGGCATACCGCTTCGGTCAGGAGAGCCGCTTCCAGGACTGAGCCAGCATGGCGCCCGAGCAGCGGGTCATCCCCGTGCGCGTAGCTGCCGCGAATTGTCGGAATGAGGCGACATGTCTCCTCGGCGTTCGATGGCAGTATGGCCAAGCCATACCGCACCCGGAGCCATGCCAAGGCAGCTTGCAGACGCACCCCGAGAGACGGCGTGTTGAAGTTCCCGATCAAACCTCTGACCCGCTGACCGAGATCCGAATGCCCTTGCCCAGCAAGAATGGCTGCTGCCGACCCGGCTGCTTCATCCAGATCCGTTCTGGGGATGGCGCTACCGGAAGTCATGTAGATGTCAGGGATCGCCTCGAACCAGCTGGTGGCGTTGAGGAAGCGTATCCGGTCAGGCCGGCCGTTCATGGCCAGGGCTTCAAGCGCGAAGGTAGTTGCCAGCCATCGCGACGCATTCCCCAAAACAGGACGCTCATTCAAACTTCTAATTCTGGTGTAACGAGGCCCCTTAAGTTCACCGCTGCTCGGCGCAGACGCTGAGGCGCCCTTCTCGTAAAATAGCTTTCAATTCGCACAAGCATAGAGTGGTATAGAACACGCCGTTCCTGATCTCGTCACATCCAAAAAGCTCGACCGTATCAATGTGTGAGTACGTAGAATAAGGGTGGTCAGCCGGTCCAATGTCGATCCGAATGCGTTGGCGCTTCCCAGCGGACCAGCCTATGCTGCGGGATGACCTCAACTGCCCCGCCGGACATAGCTGCCTGTTCGATTTGCCCGCCCGCCTTCCCTGGGAATCCTGACCCACGATGATCAACACGCTCGCCCTGAACCTCGTCGCAGACGTCATGGATTGGGATAATGAGGTAGCCACTAGGGAATATGGGTGGCTACGGCTCATCTCCGCTATGAAATACGACGGTTATTCCGATTTTCGCGCCGGTGTCCGCTTCCTGGAGAGTCTCGTCTCTTGGCTCCGGCACTTCGACAAGGCCGATCGACCTGCCGCGTACGCCTTCGTCAAGGAACGACTGGTCTACATCTCCACGCTCGAGATGCAGCGGGTGATCGAAACCTTCATCCCCGAGATCGTCACCCCCTATCTCCGGCGGTCGGTCGCCGCCGAGCTCGGCATCAAGCCGTATCAGGTGTGGCAGTCGGCCGACGGAACGAAAGCCTTTATACGCCGTCTGCGCCGGTGCCTCTTCGTCGGTCTGAGCGACGGCAGCCGCATCGACGTCCTTCGCCGCGCGAACGCGGGCCGCCTGTCACAGGAGCAGGTTATTCCGATGATGAACGTCGACGACGAGAAGTGGAAAAGCCTGGCCGGTGATTTGAAGGAAGAGCAGGGCCCCGACGCCCGCTTCGACGACGTCTACCTCATCGACGACTTCACGGCATCGGGCACGACCTTTATCCGGTTCCCGGACGGCAAGCCGAAGGGCAAGCTCCACAAGTTCGAGAGGATCGTGCAGGACGCCAAGGCGCGGCTCACCGCAGACGATTTTCCTCTCGCGGACGGATACACGCTCCACATTCATCACTACGTATCGACCAAGCAGGCGCACGACGCTCTCGATGAGCGCGTAGCCGAGGCAAATGAGAAGCTCCCGAACAAGAGCTTCGGCACGACGATCATAACGGAAGGCATGCTACTGCCGGGCAATCTTAGGCTCGCCAAGATCGACACGGAAACTCGGGCCGTGACCCTCACGTATCCGACAGACGGTCCGATCGTCGATCTATGCGGTCGCTACTACGACGACTATCTGTCCAAGAGACTCGAGAAGCACGGAAAGGAGGCGGGGTTGATCGACATGAAGTACGGCTATGCGGATTGCGCCTTGCCGCTGGTCCTCGAGCACAACACACCGAACAACGCGATCCCGCTCCTCTGGGCCGAGACCGAAGGCCAGTTCGGGGTTGCCATGCAGCCGCTCTTCTTCCGTCGCGACAGGCACGGCTGACCATGGCCAACCCCTTCCTCCGTCGCGCCACTGAATACGTCCGCGAGGACGAGTCCTTCCTGTCGATCGTCAGTCCGGCCCCGCTCACTACCTTCCTGGCTACCAGCCGAAACAAGGACGACATGTTCGAGGTGCCCGTCCGCATCATCGGCGCACCCGGCAGCGGTAAGACGATGCTCGCAACGCTCGCCGAGTTCCGCATGGTGGAGATGATCCTTAAGGACGAGACAAACCCAACTAACCGCACGCTCGCGGACGCGCTAGCACAGGCGGGATTCCTCAAGGATGGAAAGCCGAACGTCGCCGCCGTCCGCGTGCCGATGGAATCGGAATACCGGGACTTCTGGGAACTGCCCTACGAGCCGATTGTCAAGACGAAGCTCGCCTTCTGGCTAGTGCAGGCCCGCGCGATGCTCGGGCTCATTCGCAATCTTACGGCGAACCGGACGCGCGGGATCGACGCGATCGAATTCATTCCCCGCGCCGACCATGAGGCCCATCTCGAGCAGATCGGTGGCCTCTCCGCGGCCGGCATCCGGGATCGTGCGCTCGCCGTCCAGCGGGCGATCTATAAGGTCGGTGCCGGGCTCAGGGCTCCGAAGCTCGAGAGCCTGCCGATCGACGCCACAGCGCCCTACGCGCCCTTCGACGCCATCAGCCGGATCCGCATCGACTGGAACGGCGAAACGATCGAGATGAGCCCGCTCGTCATGCTCGATGACGTCCACGCCCTCCATCACGAGCAGTTGGAAGCCATGTTCGGCATGCTGTCCCACCGGGAGATGAAATTCGGACGCTGGATGATGATGCGGCTGGACGCCCTCAGCCCGGGAACGGTGATGCGTTCCCACGGCGATCAGCCGACCCACAACCGTGCGCAGGGCCGCGACTTCGTCGACATCCGCATGCAGGGCGACGAGAAAAAGGACGCGTCGAAAAAGCAGTTCCGAACCATGGCGCGGGATATGGCGAAGCGGTACCTGCCGATGGTCGAAGGGCTCCGGAACCGCAATGCCACCGACATCGACCGGCTCGTCCCCAGTGAACCTCCGAAGCTGAGCACTGGCCAGTTGAAGGATCTCGAAAGCAGGGTCGGCAGGGACCAAGAGAAGCTCAAGATCGGCCCGAAACGCCGCAAGGAGATCGACGACATCGTCGACGACTTCATCAGGCGCACGAAGTCCTACGATGACGGGCCCGAGGTCGCAATGGCGATGAAGCGCATCCTGATGCATCGCTACGCCGTCCGCATCGCCCGCTCGACGCCCTCGCTATTCGAAGAGATCGATCCCGACCCCAAGACGCCGCTAAAGGCCGACGCAGACGTCGCGCACGGCGCCCGCGTCCATCTACACCACGAATATAATCGCCCCCTGCACTACGGTGTCGACGAGATCTGCGACGCGAGCAACGAGAACGCAGAGGTGTTTCTACAGTTCGCGGGGGAACTCGTTGCCAATATCGAAACTAGGGCGATCCGGAATAATCCCTTAGCGCTGCCTGCCAAGGATCAGCAGTCGATTCTGCTGGAAAAAGCTAAGTCGATCATGGACTCTTGGGCCTTCCCGCACGCTAAGCGGGTCCGTCAGATGGTCGATGCCATCGGAGCCGACTGCAGGGCCGAATCCCTGCTGCCCAACGCCCCCCTCGGTGCGGGTGCAAATGCGATCGCTATCCTTGAGGAGGACATGGAGGCGATGTCGTTCGACGACGAGCTCGGCTCGGTCCTAAAATACGCGATAGCGCACGGCGCCATCACAATTGAACGGAACTATGGGCAGGGCAGCAAGCTCTGGGCACTGATCGAACTCACCGGCACGGTTGGGCTCGTCTACGGGCTCACCTTCAATCGGGGCGGCTTCCTTCCGCAGAAAATCGACTACCTACGCAAGGTATCGGGGCTGATCGATGCGTAAGCACTGGGAAAACTGCATCACGAATTTCGACGCTGCAGTCGATGACTTCGTCGCCGACTATTTCGCGGACTCGTCGCGTAATGTCCTGCTCGTCGCTGCGGCCGGGTTCGACCCCCGATCGCGCCGCATCTCGCAGATGCTTGCGGACACGCTCGGAACCCGACTGTCTGCGATCTACGTCCGCGAAGAGCGTCCAGGCGCGTCCGAGGCGCTCATTGAGCAGGCGAACGAGAACGAGGCGACCCTAAAGGGTATCGTCCCCAACTCCGACGTCATCAGCATCGAAGTCTTTGCTGAAGATGGGGCGCCGGTTGGCGGCTCCCGCATCGTAGCGCGTCTGAACGAGCACCCCGTCGCCGACGTGGTGACCGACGTGATCCTCGATCTGAGCGCGCTCTCCATCGGGGTTGGCTTCCCGGCCGCGAGGATGCTGCTCGAAGATTGCGAAAGTGCTGCTAATCGCGCCTTCCATCTGATGATCGTCTCCAATCCCGAGATGGATGACAGGATATCGAGCATCCCATCGAGCCGGGCGGGATCGGTGAAGGGCTTCTCGCCGCCGATCGAGGACGACACCCACGGGCTCGCCCAGGTCTGGATCCCCCAGCTGGCCCGCGGACGCGCGCTGGCGCTGACCCAGATCGGCGCAGCGATCCCGTCACGGTACAAGATCTGTCCCCTCCTCCCATTCCCGGCCCGGAACCCACGTCGCGCCGACGATCTCCTCGCCGAATACCGCACGGAGCTCGTCGACGAGTGGGAGGTCGATCCACGCGATGTCGTCTATGCTTCAGAGCGGAACCCGCTCGATTGCTATCGGACACTTTCGACCCTGAAGACCCGCTTCGACCGGACGATGAAGGGGACCTACGAACCACGAATGGTCCTGTCGCCGGTGGGGAGCAAAGTGCTCGCTGCCGGCGCCCTTATGGCCGCGATCGAGCATGACATGGCGGTGCAGTATCTCGAAACCGAAACCTACCTATTCGACGATACCGTGATCGGACCCCACGAAGCGCCGGACATGACCGTGCACCTAATCCTGTCCGGCCCGCTCTACGCGAGCTACGACGAACCGGCGCCGACGGAATGACGACGCCCGTCCTCACCGCGAAGCTCGACGCCCTTCCCACTACGCTCGACCTGTTCCTGGCATACGATGCCGGGCCGCTCGCCGTCTCACTCGCGGACGGTGCCCGCCGCCACTCCCTCTCAATTGGATCCGGCGGCTCGGCGATCGCAGCCGAATATCTTGCGCGCTGCCGCGACACCCTCGGTCTTGGCCCGACGACCGTGCAAACGCCAATGCAGCTGGTGACCGATTACCACGACCTCTCCGAGACCGATGTCTGGCTGTTCAGCGCCAGCGGCGACAATCCGGACGCCGCCGCAGCGTCGCAAGCCGTCTTCGACCGTAAGGCGCGGAAGGTTTATCTCGTAACCCGCAACACCGACGGATCGGCGGTACGCATCGTCGAGGGCGGAGGCGGCACCGTCCACATCGTGCCGGTCGCCGACCCGAAAGACGGCTACCTCGCGACCCATTCGCTCATGTCCTCGGTCGTCGCGCTGCTCCTCGCCTGCGACGGGGCATCCCGAGACCCTCGAGGTGCCGCCCACCTGCTTGGTTCGCTCGCCTCCCGTCTCACGGAGATGCGAGATCCCGCTCATCGGGCGTCGATCGCTGCGCGTCTTTCGTCGCTGCGGCGGAGCGACACCGTCGTCATTGCTGGCGATTCCCACCTGAGGCCTCTGTCCGTGCTGCTCGACACGTCGATTTGGGAGGCCTCGCTGTGCCATGTCCAGACAACGGACTTCCGCAACCTGGCGCATGGTCGCCATGGCTGGCTCCACCACCGGCAGGATGAGACGCTGGTCTTCGCGCTGACGGGTACGGACACCCGAGCGACTTGGAAGGCGATCAACGATCTCCTTCCGCCTTCGCTTCGCCGGCATGCAGTCGATCAGCGGTCGTGCGGCCGCCTCGACAACGCGCTCGCGATGATCGACGGGCTCGGCATCATAGAAGCGATGGGGACCATTCTGGGGATAGACCCCGGGAAGCCGGGCATCGGCGAATTCGGCCGCGCGATATACGACGACCACTCGCTAGCCGATCTCGCCCAGGCCCTGCCTCCGAATGTGCGGCACAAGCGGGCGGCCATCGCGAAATCCGACTCCCACGATCCCGCGGACGATCCTCTCCACCTGATCGGTCGGGAGCGCCTGCGGGCGCTGGCCGAGGCGGACATCGGCGGTGCTGTCTTCGATTACGACGGAACGATCGTGACGACCGCCGGCCGCTACTCCGCGCCCGACAAGGAGATCGCCGACGAATTGATCAGACTGCACAAGGCCGGCCTCAGGATCGGGTTCGCGACGGGCCGCGGCGGTTCGGCGGGGGAAGAACTGAGGAAGATCCTGCCCGCCGACATGCTGCCGTCGATCCCGATCGGCTACTACAACGGCGGTCATCTCCGCACGGCGGATGTCGACGTCGACGAGGATCGCGCACCGGCGGACTCGGCAATCACCGAGACCGCAGCCTGGCTCAATGAGCGAAGCGATCTCTTTCTTTGCCACAGCTTCAAGCACCGAGAGGTGCAGATCACCGTCGACATGGACAAGCTGCGCTATCCCTACCGCTTCCCCGTCGACTTCGAAGGCTGCGCGCCGTTCGCGGCCGGCCTGGTCCGCATCATGGGATCGGGCCACAGCTACGACATTGTTCCGGCGGCATCGAGCAAGCTTTCCGTCGTCCAAGCGATTAAGGCCGAGCTGCCCGTCGGCTTGGAAATACTCTGCTTCGGGGACAGCGGATCTAGACCGGGGAATGATCACGCGCTTCTCTCCCATCCCTACGGCATCAGCGTCGGGGACGTGTGCGGCGCGGCGAACGGTTGCTGGTCTCTGTTCGGTGCAGGCTCAGTAGGTCCAGAGGCACTTCTCACCATCCTGCGAGCTCTGTTACCATCGGACGTCGGAAGGATTCGCGTCGATTTCGGATCGCTCGGTCTCGACAGATGACAATGAATGAGTACATAATGTGAACATGCACGACTTGCCCCTCTACCTCGACTATCGCGTCGACGTCGCCGGTACTGGGTTCGCGGTGCTCGACCGCATCTACGCCGATGGCGATCTCTTCGACGAGGCATTGGGCGGCTCGTGCGGGAACGTGCTCGTGTCCCTGGCGATGCTCCATCGCCATGTTGCACCCGTCTTGGCGCTCGGAAACGATGATGCGGGCTACAGACTAATCGACGAGTTCGTCCAGGCTGGCGCCACCACGCGGTTCATCACCCGACGCGCCGACCTTCGGTCGCCCGTGCTCACGCAGGAGCTCAACACCGCATTGGGCCAGCACGAATTCAGCTTCGTGTGCCCGGAGACGCACGAGGAGCTACCGCGATACGAGCCGATCGGCCACGCCGAAGTCGCCTCCGCGCTAAACATGCTGTCACGATGCTCGATCTTTTACGCTGACCGGCTATCGGACAGCATCCTTGAGGCAATGAGGACGGCGGGTGCGGCGGGTGCGGTCATCTTCTTCGAGCCGTCCGACTTCGAGGAAGGCGAACTCTTCGAGGAGGCCCTGCAGCTCGTGACGGTTCTGAAATACTCAGAGGACAGGCTCGGCGACCGTCTGGCGGACCGCCTTCACGACTGCGTCCGAATTGTTACCTATGGTGCTGCGGGCCTCGAGGTGCGTGATAGCGGAGGGACCATCTGGTGCGACGCGATCGACGCGCCCACGGTCCTGGACACATGCGGTTCGGGAGACATGGTCAGCGTCGGCGTGATCGACTGGATCCTCACCAACGACTTCGGTACTTCCAGTCTCAAGGCTGCGGACTTGCTCGAAGGGATCGTCGCGGGTCAGCGCCTCGCGGCCGAGAACTGCGCCTACGCCGGCGCCCGGGGCCTTTTCAAGAAGCGGGGCGCCGGCTTCGTCCGCGAAATCCTGAACAGCCGCTCCGCGATCTACTGACTGGGATTCACTCCGCCGCCACGAGATAGGTGTCGGCGCCCGCGCCCTGATCGCGGAGCGCCGCGCGAAGTTCCATCAACAGCTCCCCGAGCATGTTCCGGCCGACTCCATTGACCTCGCCCCATAGACGATTGACCTCGTTGTCGACGGTCGCCGTCTCCACGAGTCTCGCCTCGCCTGTTCCGAGAAGCAGATCGAGAAGATCGGGGTGCTGCGTGAACTTCGCCCGCAGCACGGCCCGCATGCGATCAAACTTTGAGGTCGACCAGCCCGGGGCTACATCCCAGTAGTAGAGACCGTGTGCCGCCATCGCCAGAAGCGCCGGCGACGGTGCCTCCATGAGCCATTTCCGCACCGCCGGCTTACGCGCTTTGCCCGCCTGATAGGCGTGCTCGCTGGTAGCGAACGTCTCACCCTCGAATTCAATCTCGCGCCGATAGAGGTTGCTGAATGCACCGAAGGGCTTCTCGCTGGCCCGGTAAAATCGGATATCGTCCATCGATAGTTCCTTGCAAATTTGCTTGTAATAATACATGCTAATTCGCATGAAGCCGACATGCAAGCAATTAAATGAGCTCCACAAGCGGATTTCCAGAAAATACGCGAAGAGCAAGCTGAGCAAAGCTGATCTGGGCAGATTAGCGAACGTCCATCCAAGTCAGGTTGGCCGGATATGCGCGGGTGACTTTAAGACAATTAGCAATAATGTCGTGCAGATCTGCAAGGTCCTCAAGGTGAATGTGCCTAAAGTCGACGAAGAGATCGAGATGGATACTGAGTGGGCGAAAGCGAATGCCAGTCTGCGTCGGATTTGGGACCACACCCCCGAGGGAGCCGCGGTCATCAGGCGCGTCTTGGATGCCATTGCAGATTTGCGCTTGCCCGAAGCCGGTGAAGCCGACGGTCCCGAAGCCCAGATTGCCTTTTCCGCCTGAAACGATAGCGGAGATAGCGTCACCGTCAGCGCACTTTCTCGACCTGCACGAGCACAGTGCGGCATCACAGCATGAACGGACGAGTGAAATTCCTGCGCTTATTTCTTGAGCGGGCAGTCCGATCCAGCCGAATTTCTCCGATCCGCACTACATGGACAAGTGCCAGATGTTGGGTTCGGTTTTAGGGAAGCAGGATGACGATAATTGGGTGCAAAGTGGACATTGCAGCTCGCACGTAGAGAGTCGGCTATTCACTTGGCACCGTCCCGAAGCGGACCAACCAGAATGGCCCACTTATGCATTCACCCCACTCCCATTTGAAACCCTTAACCTGCGCGCAAAGATGCGGCATACCCAGATCGTCGTGCCATTTCGCGGCACGCTGCAACAGGCCCAACCCACTGACCAGGCCCCGAATACACGGAAGAATGCGGTATAAAGTCCAGCTCAAATATCGGGGCTAAGGCAACGACCTCGTTCCCACAGCCAGGCTTCAATCTCGGCAAGAGTGACCTTGCCCGAATTGCCTACATTCATTATTTTCCCGCGCGTCAACGTTGCAACCCGCTCCGGAAGTAGCCGGTCGCGCTCGGCAGGGTCCGCTTCCGGCTCGATGACTAAATATCGTAACACGTTATTGGCCCGACCTGACAATGCGGCACGGTTGGTTTGAATAGCTTCCTCCCGGGTACGCAACTCCTCACGTGACATGATATCGCGCACCCGGCCGATGCTGATCCCAAATGCTGCGGCAATTTCGCGCTGTTTCATGCCTTTGGCTTTCATGGCAATCATACGCTTTCCGCGCTCCTCTGCATCACTTGGCTTCTGTCTGGGTTGCCGCATCGCAGGGCGTTTCACCTCGATTACGCGAACACCGTCCCAGAAGCGGACGGTGTCCAACGACTCATATCTGATCGCATCCATTGCCCATGTTTTCGCAGCGTCAACATCTGGCAGATCAACCAGCCTCATCGATGACTCGCCCTCGGCGGAAACTAGATAAAATGCAAAGGCAGGCACAAGTTCGTCCTCCGGAAAGACCGTGATTTTCAGATAAAATCATTCCGTCGGCAAGATCGCAATTGCACCGCCGTACGGCGCAAAGATACGCCGACACAAGCAAGGAATAGCAGCACATTTGCCGCAACATTCGGCCGACAATGGTTCATCTGATATTGAAACGGCTGACAAGCAAACCTCATTCGCACGATTTGGGCGGGACGTCCGTGCGCTTTTCTCGCTGCTGTCGCTCTTGATCAAGTTCACGCGCGATCTGACGGCCCAGGAGGCGCGCAAGTCGTAGGATGGCGGCATCCGCTTCGGTGGAAAGACGGGGAGGCGCATCTCGATTGGGCCGCTTCTTCTTCATCGCGGCCGTGTCCAGGATTTGAAGTGTGCCCAGTTGTTAGAACCGTAAAACAAAGCTCGATGGAGGGCAGGAGGAAAGGAGGGGGCAGGAGTCTTGCGGTGGCCATGGACGATCGGTCCACGGTGACCAGGGCGGATCGGTTTCCAATCGGATGAACCTGTGCTATTTTTCCAGATGGAAAGGCTCTGCAAATGCAGGATGTTGATCACGTTGAGCAGACAGATGAGGCAGGCTCGCCATCGCCGCGCGCTGCCGATTGGTTTTGGCGACCATGGTACGCGAAGCTCTACTGGGTAACGGCGCTGCTTTACTGGATTGGCCTCGAGATCATGATAGCCATCCCCTATGACCGGATTAATACGTCCGTGGCCAACACCATGGTGTTGCTCATCCTCATCTTCAATCCCATCACGGTCGTAGCGGTTCTCGGCTATGGTTTCTTGAAAGCGAAGGTTGCTTGCGGAGAATGGGTGATCGTGCCGGGACCGGCTTCGCAAAGGCCAGTCATGGATCCCTATACCGATCCATCCGATCCGAGATCGGGCGATATGCACTTTCGACACATCGGCGTGATCCAGGACTGATATCATGGGTCCCGGCGCTCCTTGTAGCTAGGGTCCCCGTCTGCCATTCCGTTGTCGCGATCGAACAGCAAACGTCCCGAACTGAGGACAGAAGACTGCTCCATCGAGGTAACTGGGCCAGTGACATCGACCGTGCCCCGTCCTGAATCGGCCTGCCGCAAATAACGGTTACGAAGCCCATCATTGCCGAGCACCCGTTCACCCAACTCCCTCGCGAATGCCTCTTCCGGACGCCCGGAGCGAGAAGCGGCTTTTTCTGCAGACGCAATTGCCTCCCGGACATCATAATTTACAATGTCGATTGATGAGCGAGCTGAGACTGCCGCAATCCCTCGGTCCGAAATGTCGGCACTCAGCTTTCCGCTCAGAGAGCCTGTCGCGCTGCCCTTGACACTACCTTTTTCCGCACCGTTTCCGCTTGTGCCAACGCCGCGCGCTGCCGCCGCCGTTATATCGCCGGAAATGCTCTGGCTATCTGCTGTCGAATGCTCTGCTGACCGCGATAGAGAGCGTTGCCACCCGGTCTGGACCATGATCGCGGTGACATCGCGCTCCAGCGTATCAGCGACCTGCGGTTTCAGCCGCCAGTCACCCCGCCGATCCATCTCGAACCCGCCGCGCAACCAGTTGGCCATGGCGGTCTGGCCCTGCGCGCCGCTGCCCAGAAAATGCTCGATCGTGTCGGGCCCCGCCTGTTTGCCGGCTTCGAACCGCGTGCTGGTATCGTTGCGCGCAGACTGGCTGAACCCGGTGCTGCTGGAGACGAGGAGATCATTATGGGCAAAACTGAACCGGGCATGCCCACCATTGGCGATCGCGCCAAGCTGGCTTTCGTTGATCAAGCCGCCTCGCCACATCTGCGCGGCTAGTTCCGGCGTCAGGTTAAGGCCGATGTCGCCATTCTGGTCCATGGCGATCTGGCGCTTCGACATTTCCACGCCATGGGTGCGCAACAGCGCCTGGGTGCGGGTGAGCCGCTCCTTGTCGACGATACCGGTCAGTCGCTCGTTGCGTGCGCGATCGGCGATGCCTTCCGCACCGCCTTGCGCCATATCGACCTGGTTTCCGGCAGTGCCCGCCAGCGTGCGAATGAAAGAATCCAGACGCGCGGCTTCGCGGACCGACACGCCAGCGGCAGCAGCGCCTTGGGCAAAACCGGCATTGTCCGCCTGGCGCCGTTGCTCGCCTATCTGGGCCGAGCTGCGCACGCCATCAGGACCGATCTCGCGCTGGGCATCAAGCTTGCCCGACCGCTCGGCAAAATCATAACCAGCGGCCTCGCGCGTGCGGCCATAGACACTCGTGCCCTCGCGCGCGGCTTGCGCTGTTGCTCCGTCGGCAGTGCCGACCTGAACAGCGGCATTGTAGCTTTCCAGTGCGCGCAGCACCTGGGCTTCGTTGCGTCCGGTCGAGCGCGACAACTGGCTGATCGCAGTCGATCGCGCTTCACCCGAAAGCGCATTTATGAAACCGATGCGCCGGCTGGTTTCGGTGACCGAGAGACCCAGCATCCCTGCGGCCTCGCTCTGCCCGTGATTATGCCCGGTGCGATGGGCCTGTTCCGTCGCGACATTGCCGCGCTCGACCGCCGCAACCCTATCGCCGGCATAGTCCCGTCGCCCTTCCATCGCGCCCACCTGCGCCTGCGCAGCGGTCAGGTCATTACGCAGCATCTGTTCCTGATCGAAGGCGTTGGCCGTGATCTTGGCGAAGGTCGGATCAGCACCGGCCTGGGCGATCACGGTCGAGGCCTTGAGCGCTGCATCCTTTGTATTATAGCCGCTGCGCTCAAAATGCCGCTGCGCCCCCGACTGCATCATCTCATAGGCTTGGCTGTCGCCGAACGCCTTCCACTGCACCATGTTCTGCGCGAAAGCGGCAAAAGCGCGTTCGCCGCCCTGACCGTCGCCGAAGTAGCTCGTGCCAAGCTTGCGGAGCGCGTCTCCCTGCGCAAAATTGTGGATGGCAGAGGTCGCTGCATTGGCCCGGATGGCGCTGGCCGTGGCAGGATCGTTCAAATCCCGCCCGACCAGGGCAGGGGAAAGCGCGCCCAGTTCCCGCGCGGCATCGGCCCGACCTAGCCCGAACGCCGCCGTTCCTGACGGGCCGCCGCCATGTTCCCCGATGACCGACCCGGCTGACGCAAAGGCTCGGTCGAGACCAAAACTGCTGCGTTCGCCAAAATCGCCGAACCCCGCTGATGAGGAGCGTCGCGCTATCGTGCCACCGGCCGAAGCCTGCGCTTCGAGCGCGGAGGCATAGCCCTCGCTGGTCCCCACGGTTGCCGCCGCCATGCTGCCCTGGCCCTGGACACCGAGCATGCCCGACGTGAACGCAGTGAACATATTGCCCGAGAAGCGGAACACGGTGAACACGAACGCGCCCGCCAGGCCCGCCGCTGCGGTTCGGAAAGACCCGAAGATGGCGAGCGCCTTCATCGCTGCCGACGGCGCGAGGATCCAGCTATCGGCTGCGACATTGGTCGCACGCAACTCGGCCAGCACATCCATCGCCCGGCCAAGGGTGAGCTGGTAAATGCCGGCATCGATTACGCCCCACAGCGCGACGAACACGAACAGGCCGAGCGCGAAGCTCGCGACCCGCAGGTTGATCGGCGTCAGGATGAACAGCAGCGCGATCGGCATCATCATGAGCATGATCGCGAAAACCGAAGCCCGGATGGTCGGCATCCATTCATTGGCAGTGGAAAGCGTGGCAAGTCCATTGGACTCGATCGCCCGGTTCGCCATCACCCGCGCCGTGGCTGCAGGCGAATCCTCGAACAAGACATCGCCGACCGTCTGACCGAGCAGGATGTTGGTGAGGAACGTCTGCCGGCTCATGGATTGACCCAGCATCATGTCGCCCAGCGCATCGATCTGCTGGCGGCAGCGATCGCGCTGGCTCGCCTGGTTCACATCGAACCCGGTGCGCGCGCAGACCTGATCGCTATAAGCGTCGAACGCTGTGGCATCCGACAGACGGTCGGCGATATGGGCCCAGGCTGCATCGCAGCTCATCGTCGTGCCGCCCTTGTCGCTCGCCGTATAGACGGTCGAGAAGGTAGCAGGGCCAGCCATCGCCGCAAAGGAAGCAGGAAGGTCAGTCGAGGTCCGGAACAGCTGATCGTCATCGACGCCATAGGGCGGCGAGACACGCGCGACCGGATAGCATTGCCGCACATAATCTTTCACCGTTGCATCAAGGAAGGTGTCGACGATCGGGCTGCGCGGCGACACCGCGTTCAGGAACAGGTCGAACGCATGGCCGCCAGCGCCAAATTCCAGCTTGGCATTGGGATCGGTGGTGTTGTCATCGATCGTTTCGGCCAGCGCCCGTTCCATCAGGTTGGTGACGCCTGCGACCAGCACGATGAGATTGGGGACGCCGCCAACTGGCTGATAGGCGTTGCGCACCCGGTCATAGATGTGGACCGTGCCGGTCGTAGCGATCATCCCGGCGAACAGGCCGATGCCGACCAGCATCTGGAAGCCGAAGGCAACCAGTCCCATGCCGGAACCCCGAATGCTGGCGATGACCGCGCCGAACGCGATGCCGACCACAGCGACAATCAAAACCAATGTCTCATAGCGCGGATCGCCGAAGATCATCGCCACCAAGTGAAACGCGTCGACGGTTTCGGAAAAGCCGTCCCAAGTGTGATAGCTGGCATCGATCGCCAGCGCGGGCGTGGCGCTCAGCAAGCCGAACAGGACGCATGCCAGGCGGATGAGATGACGCATGGCTCGCCTCACCGGTTGCGATTGGCGTTGGCGCCAGCGGCGTCACGCGCATCACGGTCGCGCTGGCGCACCACCCCGGCATAATTTGCCGACAGGTTCGCCTGGTTCATGGCCGCGATATAGGACTGGCGCATCTGCGCGCGCTGGCGCAGCACCTCGTCGCGCAGTTCGCTTAGCTGCTCGATGCCCTTGGTCAGGATGCGGGTCTGGCAGATGTTGGTGTTGTCCGCGTCAGCCGCGCCCGCCGTTGTCACGCCGCGCTCGGCATTCTGGAGCGCAAAGTCGATAGAGCGGGTCAGATCATTGAGCATCTGATAGGCGAGGGTGAGGGCGACCAGCTCGTCGGTGTCGGCGATCACGCTGTCGGTCAGGCCCTGCCGCACGCCCCATTCGAGCAGCCGATAGACCGGTAAGGTCCGTACATTGGCGACGAACTGCTTTTCTTCTGTCGTCAACGCGGCGCGGGTACGAATCTTGGCGGCCACCGATTCCATCCTTTCGCGCGCCAGCAGCAGCGCGCCGCGCCCGGCGCCGTTCACCGAACAATCCGAAGCTGTCGCGGGAATGTTGAGCGCGCGGGTGGGCACCCGTCCGGTCAGGAAATCATCGGCGCTCTCGCTATCCTGGCGTGGGCAGGCGGGGATTGCCGAGAAGAGCGGCACCTTGTCCTTATCATCCCAGCGCATATAGACGTCGCCCACCCGTGCGCGCATCACGCCCGCCCAGTCGGACGCACCGACGCGCGCGGCAGCATGGCCAAGCAGCGAACCGGTCTTGAAGATGTCGGTGACCTCTGACGGGCAATTGGCGAGCGCGTCCTTCAGATCCTCGGTGGGATTGCCCTTATTGGCCTGGATCTTCTCGCGGCTCTGTTGCCAGCTATTGGCATAGCCTGCACGGATAGATTTATAGCCGGTCATCTCCTCAACGATTCCCGACATATTGTCATCGCCTTTGGCGATCTGAACCATGCGATTGGCGAGGCGGCAGTCGTTCACCTGGATCGAATTGAGGTAATTGGTCGCTGCCTCCATCTTCGAGATGATGTTACCCATTTTCTCGTCGAGGGTTTCGAGCAGATATTGGAAAGCGACGGCCGGCGCCGCCTGCAGGATCGTCTCCAGTTTCTGGACCAGATAGTCGGGGTCGAGAAACGACATGCCCCCTAAAAACATGTCGATACCGCCGCAGCCGGCCTTCACTTTGGGAAGCGTCAGGCTCATGAGATAATCGTCATGGACATCGACGCGACCCGACATGCCGCCTGCGGTCACATAGCCGCGGGTCTGGTCCTCGAAGCTGCCCGGCGAGCTATAGGTGACATTATCGAACCAGCTTTCGGCCCAGCCTTGGGCATAGGCAGGGGCCGCCTGGCCGCATGAAGCGACGAGGATCGAGAGCGCGAGGGTCAGACGATGTGAATGATGTCCCATGGCAGGCTTCCTCATGAAAATGGACATGTGACGCCGCCCCGCCATGATCAGCGTCGCTTTGGGTTAGAGGAGGTCGGCGCCCTCACGTCGACGATCCCGGTAAATTTCGACATGGCGCGCACGCCAACCGCTGCCCGGGTTCCAGTCAGCATGCGGGCGGCAAGCCAGACGTTGCGCGCGATATTAGCGCCATGATCAGTGCCGATTGCGATCGGCACCATGCGGTTCCGGTCGGCAAGCGGGCGCACCCATGCGACGGGGTTTCCGACCCAGGGAAGGCCGAGACGTCCCGATCGCAGCATCGCCTCCTGCGCGCCGATCGTGCGCACCTGCCAGCCATAGCGGGCGCGGAACGACTGAAGTTTCGACCACAGATCGCCACAGGGCAGGCAGCCAGGCGATGTACTCATCTCGATAGTGTAGAGCGACGCGTGGCCACGCAGCATGATCTCGAAATCGACAGGAAAGTCGCGCGTCAGCGGCACGCGGGCCAGCCAGAGACGCATGTCTGCGGCTGTCGACACCCGATGAATGGCGGCTCGCCTGGCAAGCTCGCGATCTGTCGGCTGCGCAGCGGCCATTGCGGGCGTCTGCACCCATGTTGTCAGCAAAAGAGCCCAGGCAAACCGGGCTTGCCCGAGGCGCGTCACGGCCTTGCCTCCCGGGCATCGACGAGGTCGCCGCCGATCACGCGCGGATCGGTCGCGGAGACGGGTCCATTGGCGAGCGCATCGAAGAAGCCGTCTTCCTCGCCGGCTCCCGTCAGCCATTGTTCGGGCCGGATGTCGCCGCGCAGCAGCCGGACCGCCTGATAGGCCATCTGGGCGAGATTGGGATAAGTCTCGACGCCTGCTGCGATTACCATGCGCTGGGCGCTGTTCCGGCGAATGACCATGGTGGTCGGCGTTACCTCGACCCCGAAGCGCTGGCTGAGTTCGGGTTTGCGGTCGAGATCCATGAGGTTGACCTGCCAGCCCATATCCTCCTGGAACCGCTGGACGATTGGCCATTGCACCTTGCAGTAGCCGCAGGAGTCCCGTGCGAACATGACCAGCGCAAATTCCCCGGCATGTACGCGCAGATAGTGGCGGCGGACCTGATCCTTATGTGCGCCCAGCGCATCGCGGGCCTCGCCGACCATCGGATTGGCGGCCCGGGCATTGAGCTGCGGATAGGTGAGCATGGCAAGCTGGGTGACGCCTGCAAAAGCGCGCGCCTTGCGCCGGGCAAAATCCTGCAGCCGCCAGAAGTCGGCGACCGCATCGATGGTGAGAACAGTGGCGGCATAGTCGCGCTGCTGTTCGATCAGCTTGGCGATCCGGGGCGGCGCCCATTTGGCCAGTTCAGCCATCGGCGGTATGACGGGTTTTGGAATGGCATCGTCGTCCGCTTTTTCCGCAGCGTCGGCCTTTGGGGTTTCATACCACCAATAGCCGCGTGTTCCGCGATCTCCCGGGCCTGGAGGCGCGGGCTGCGCACCCGCAATATCGACGGGCAGCAGCAGCAGGGCACCCAGAGCGAGGAGGCGCTTCACAGCAGCTTCTCCATGCGGGTGAGCCGCGCAATGGAGACCGGACCATAATAGCGGCTGTCATATCCGTCGGGATGGCGCGAGCCGACGAAGATCATGCCATCGGGAATATGCGGACTGTGCGGCCGCCAGTGGTCAAGCGCCTTGCCGCTGCGCGCTAAGGGTTTGGCGATGCCCATCAGCCTGCCGTTGCAATAGTACCACCCGTTCCAACCGCCGCCCAGGGTGGCGGGCTTTTCAACCATCACGATCTTGTCGCCTGGCAAGCACAGCGCATATTTGGTGACATTCACTGGCTTGGGGCCGGCAAGCGGATCGGACAGAAGGAACGAGACGAGGTCGCCGTGACGGATCGGGCCGGGGGAGCGGTGCACGACCCAGGCATCGATGGAGGGCGTCATGACCAATGTGATCTGCGGCATCGCCCACCAGGCAAAGAGGCCGATCGGCAGCACGATCCCATAGGCCTTGAAAAGCTGACCCCGACGGGGCGGCTGCCCAAGACCAGCAGCGCCCAGCGCCACGGCTGCGCGCAGCGGCAGATCCTTGAGTTCGCGCCAGACCCGGTTACCGGCGCGCCATGTCAGCAAGAGCATCCTGCACCTCCGCCTTGCCGCCAAGGCGGTCATATTCATCGAGAAGCCCGGACAGGGCAGCATCGCCCAGCACGAGATGCGCTGCGCGCGGGCTCGCCTCGTCGCGCTCGCAATAGGGCCGGGTCGGATCGCCCGGGATCATCGCCAGCGCCGGCACCTGGGTGACGCGATGCTGCCGGAAAATCAGTGGATCGACGATCAGCTGCACGTCGCGCATGGCGCAGGCCGGACCTTCGCATCCCGGATCGCGGCGCAGTATCGCGGCTGACAATTGCGCCATCGGTCCAACCTGCCGCATCCCGCCCGGCATGCCGCGAAAAGCCATGACACCCCTGGCCCGTTCGAGCTGCCCTGCATAAGTGCGCAGTGTTTCAACCGGCATGGAGGAGGACACGAACAGTAGCGGGACCCACTGGTTCGCGCTGCTGCCGGAAACAACGCCAGCCAATGCCGCTTCTTCGGGCTGTTCAAGACCCAGGGCCTGCGCGATCCGCCGACTGGCGGTTTCCCGTTCGATGGCAAGGGCTTTGCGCGCCGCCGCGACGTCTGCCTTGACGCGGTCCGCCATGGCGGGATCCTGCTTGCGCCGGCTTATTCCCTCGAACGCGCGGTGCTGTGCCGCGGCGTTAGTTTTGGTCGGCAGAACTGGCGAAGATGGCGCAGACGCCCTGGCTTTGCCGACCGCGCGTTTTACGCGTTCCAGCGCCGCATCGCCCTGGTCTTCAATCCGCGTCCGCGCGTTCTGCTCCTTCGATTGATTGGCCGGAGATCGCGGTTCGCGCGCCTGGGCCAATGCCGGCACGAGCGCGAGAGCCGCCAGAAGCAGGGGGCGGCTAGTTGCGGATCGTCTGCATATGGGCATCGATCTTGTCCTTCATCTCGATCTGGATTTCGGATTGGGCGCGCGCCTCGATTTCCGTATAATATTCGGAGAGGTCCATTTTGCTGAAATCGAGCGACTGGAATTCTTGCGGGCTAAAGCCCCGGCAATAGGGTTGCCTCGCGGTGCCCCAGCCAATCGCCGCGAAAGCCTTCAACTGCGGGCGACCCTGTTCCTGGATGATACGGCCAAGCTTCGTGTTGAAGCAGCAATGGCCCCGGGCCTTCTGGACGCACACGCCAAGGATGCTCGACGAACAATAGCTGCCGATCTCATGGCACATGCCCGAACCGCGCAGCATGCCCACTTCCATATCCTGCTGGTCGCAGCCCTGGAGCAGGAGATCGATCATGAAATTGACCGCAAGACTGATCGCGATCGATGTGGGATCGATGCCGACAATGATCGCGTTGGCACCGGCACTCGCTGCCTGGCTTGCGGTCGCGCCTGCCTTGAAGGCCGTATAGGCGGCTTTCATGCCGGTGAAGACGCCCTTGGCGACCGCGATCTTGGTCGTAATCGACGAGATCGAACCACCCATGCCGTCCTTCACGATTTTTCCCTTGTCCTTGCAGCAATTCTGGAAGGTGGTGCTGAGCCCAGCAGGACGGCAGCGCGCGGCGCGGCCGGAAAAAATCTCGATCGTGCCAAGGCAATTGCCATCGGCATCGACGGCGCCGTCGGCCTCGACGCCGGGATCATCCACCACGGGCTCCTCGACGATCGGATTGGCGCTGGTGTCGATACAGCCATTGGCCGAGCAGCTTGGCGCGCCGCCGCTGGCCGGCACGGCGCAGGCATATTGATCGCCGAGCGGGCAGCGCATTGCTCCACCTTGATCCGCCAGGCACGGCGTTTCGCCAATGGGGCACGTCCATCCGCCCGCGCCGGTCAGGTGGCAGCTTGCCGTCTCGCCGTCGTCCGCTGCGTCGCCATTGCCGTTAAGATCGACAGCGCAAAGCTGCTGAGCGCTTGCGGTGCCGGGGAACAAGGAAACAGCGCCGACGAGGAGGATCAGCCCCAAGGGAAAGGCACGCAGCAGCTTCATCGCACGGCACTCGTGCAGACCATGTCGGCGCCGCCCAAACGCACGGTCTGCATCATCACCACCGCTTCGGGAAAATCATCGACGCAGCCGCAGTCCTGCACCAATTCCTCGCCCGCGCCCGCAGGGCAGACATTGCTGTCCTGGCAGGCGTGATAAAAATAATCCCAGCTCATGGGATCACTTTGTCTGGAACCGGTCACACCATCGGGGGCTGCGGCTATATTGACCTGCGCCTTGCGGGTCTTGCAGATGGGTTCGCACGCATTGACGCTGCCGGACACGGGCAAGGAGAAATTGCGGGTTGTCAGGCTATGGCTGCCATCGGCATTCGTCACCCGGTCAGCGAGCAAAGTCTCGGTCGAATGATCGATGATATAGGTGCCGCGCGAGAGATCGGGCTTCGGGACCGCGCCACTATCGACCGTGCAGGCGTAGCTGCGCTGGCGCTCGAAGAAGGCGCGGTTGATCGACGTCGCGCAGGCGCCCGTGCCGATCAACCGGGTCTGGGGCAGGGGGGTGAGCCCTGTTTTGACGCCGTTGCGATAGGTGATGACGCCATCGACATCTTCATCATCGAGACGACAGGCATCATTGGCCGCATAGCCTGAACAGCTATCGACAAGCTGCTCGCTGGTCTTGCAGCCGGCGTCCACCTTCGCTTCGATCGCGGCATAGGCTTCGCCGCCATCGGCAACCGCGACGCGTAACCAGATATCATGATCGCCTTGCGTCAGCCTCGAGGTGAGATCGAGGCCGGGATCGACATAGAAGGCGCTCTTCTTCTCGCATTTGCCCGGCGGCGGTCCCGATCCGGTCCAGACTTCCGGGCCTGAGCCGATCAGTTCGCCGTCGATCCTGATCTGTGCCCAATCGTCCCCGCCAAAGCGGGTCAGAATCAGCTGTTGAAGCCTTGCGGCGTCCTTGACCCGCAATGTCATATGAAAATCGATAAGAGTGCAGGATCCGCCAGACAGGCTATTGTCGATGGGCGAACCCATGACGAAGGTGCGGCTGTTTGGGCCTGCGGCATAGGTTGAGTAGCCGCCCACCACGCGGTCGATGATCATCTCGGCGGTCATTTCTTCCTGCGTGATCTGCCGGGTGATGGCGCAACTCCGGCGCACCTGCGACGTGCCGGTTCCGGTCGACGAGGCGGAAAGCGCCTGGAAAATGCTGCTCGTTTGCGCGGCGCCATAGGCGTCGCCCGCCATGGCGCCGGGATTGGCCTTGTAGGCCGTGGCGCCAACCTGCGGTTGCGCCGTGCAGGATGTGGTTTGCGCACCGGTATAGCGGATGAGCGGGCCATCGATGGACGCCTGCGCGATGCCGATACGCGGATCGGCCGTGGTGAGCGCGCCGACAACGCCGCCGCCCAGATCCTTGAGGATCGAGGCCATATTGCCCCAGACCAGATTGCTGCCGCAGCTATTATTGACGCAGTAACAACCGGCCAGATCGGTCAGCTCGACCTGCGACAGCTTCAGTGCCCCGGATGCAGAAGCGTCCCAGCGGAAGAAGCGGCACGCGTCCCAACTGCCAGGCGTGCAGGAGATGATCCCATTGGCGCAAATCCCGGACGTGGGGACCGGAACGGTCAGGGCCTCATCGAAGCTCCCGTCGAGATCGCTGTCGCGCGATATGCTGAGCGTGCCGATATCGCCGGTGGCGTTGGGCTGGGCGAGCAGTTCGAGCAGCGTCGCGCTTTTCTGGCAGGCAAGATTGGGGGTGAAGGTCTTTTTGGTGTCGACCGTGGTGATGGGCTGTCCCGCCAGACCCGGCGTCACATAATTGCCAAGCAGCGCGTCGCTGTCGGCGCTCTTCGCTCGCGCGGCGGCCGCCGCAGCTCGGGCGCGGTCCTGCGCGGTCTGCGCATGGAGCGGGGCAGGCAGGCTGAGCGCTGCGACAAGGGCGAGGGTCGCTCGCTTCATGGCCAGATCTCGCGCAAAGCGATCTGCCGCGACCCGCGCCGCAACCGGAAAAGAAATATAGCTGGAACAGGGTCGGCAAGCTCTGCCCGGAATACAGCCTGGCCTTCAAAAACGGTCAGCGTGGCCACGACCATATGCGGCGAAGAGGGGACCGTCGCATGATCGTCTGTATCTGTGGCCACGCCGACCGTCCGACCGGTGCCGCAGGGGGGATGCGACACCGGCCTGACCGCATGGGGAACGCCTGGCTCGGTGGAATGACGGGCAGACCATCGGCTGATGCGAGGCGAGGGCATGCGGATCGGGAAAGGCGACCTGTTCATGGCGTCGAAACCCCGGCGCAGCAGATCGTCTTTTCAAACAGCATGAACTGGGCATTGTCCTTGCCCGGCGCATGTTTGGCGCTGGTCCAAAGCGCGCCTGGCCGCCCGATATTGACGCACTGGCCACCCTTGACCGGTTCCATCAGCTGGAACTTGTAGCGGCTCTTGGTCCAGACCGGCTGCGGGATGAACGAGCAACCATCCGCTGAACTGACGGTAAGGGCGCCAAGCCGCCCCATCATGAAGACGCCGCGCGCGGCGAGCCCCGCCCAGGCCTCGACGCTGTCGCCAAAATGGATGTCGCCGGCGATCGGATAGGTCGCGCCCCAGGACCCCATGCACCAGAAGAGCGGATCGACGACCTTGCCTGCTGCGGCAGCAGCGCTGTCGGCCATGCAGGCAAGGCCGACGGCCGGATTGCCGAACAGGATTGCCTCGGGCTGGATGATCGCGCCCAAGGTCGCCGACTGCCAGGTCGGCAGGACCTCCGTGATCAGCGCCACGTCGAAGCTGTCATCCTCGATGCAGGGCAGGTCGGTAAACATGTCGAGCATCTTCCAGACCGGCGCGATATAATAGTGCATCTGCGCGAACATCTTGCGCGTGTTGGTGCCATCGGAAAGGCTGGTCTGGCTGCCCTGCAGTCTGCCGCCGGTCGGCATGATGTCAGCGCCCAGCGCCATCATGCAGCCGGGCTCGGTCACAACATCAACCATCCGATTGGGCGACCAGAAGCTGACCTTCACGCCGAACCAGAATGTCACGCCCTTGCGACAGGCGCATAATGGCTTGGAGGCCGATTGTGCGTCGAGCGCCTTGCCGAGCGGATCGCTCGGACCCACCTTTACCCCGCCGATGGTGATCGGGAAGATGCAGTTCCATCGCACCTTGGTGATCGGATTGAATATCGTGCCCGCCTCGCATTTGGAGGCATGAGCGGGGGACGCGAATGCCAGTGCCGCGAGGGCCGAGCCGAGCGTCAAAACGCTTCGGACAGAGAGCATCTTCATCGCGCAGCCCTCCGCGGACTTGGGGGCATGACGACCTCGGTCAGCACCAGCTTTTGGCCCGCCTGCGCGACGATCACCGGGGCGACCGTCAGGCCAAGCCGTTGCTTTACGCGCTCTTCGAGCAGGAACAGCGCCCGGCCGTGTCGCTCGCCCAACGTGATCGCATCGGCATGTGTATCACTAGCCTGGGAAAGACCACCGGCGGCAAGAAGGATGAAATCGGCGGGCCTTGCGGTGCGCAGCGCCCAGGCCAGATCGCTGGGGTGAACGATGATAAGCCGTTGGGGTAGCGACACATAGGCAAGCGGATTGAAGCTATAGCCTTTGGCGTAAAGCAGCTTTCCGCCCGGCAGCCGGATATCCTGATCGAGGGTATAGAAAGGCACGACCGTTCGGCGGCGATCGGCGCGAGCGATGCCGAGCGCGGCAGGTTTCATGGCCGACCAGCGCTCGCGCGGGCCAAAGGCGGCTTTCATGTCGGGAACATGCGCGGCGCGGCTTTCGATCTCGCTCAGGGCATCGGGCTCGGCGATCGGCCAGGTGCGCCCGATAATGCTGGTCGCGGCCGTGACGGGGGCGTGCGTCAGCAGTCCTGGCATCAGCGCCAATGGCGCTAATACCCATAGCGCATGACGAGGGCAGCCTGGTCCCATGGTTCTAGTGACCATGGCGCTGTTTCCAGTATGGCGGACGGTTCTCGCGCCCCTCGCCGACAGCGGCGCTGATCAGCGCCGCTGTCGCAATGACGGCAATGACGGCGCCGAGAATGCGGACGACCGCGGGCACAGAGGGTAACTGCCAGGCGATGCAGGTTTGCACGAGCGCAAGGCCCTGGCTGCCGATGAGCAGACGGATGGGTCCTGGCGCGGGCGTGGCGGAGAAGATGCCGTTCATAACCGCCTCCACCGCTGGGTGATGGTATGAAAGCGCTCGGCGATTGCGTCCCAGGGAATGAGGATCAGGCCCGTCGAGCCCGCGCCCATGCCGGCGCAGATGCCAATGAAGATGCCTTCGGCAAGCGGCGTCTGGAAGAGCCACGCTGCGGCAAATGCGCAAAACGCGGCATTGGCGATGCCGCCTGTCACCAACAGGGCGTAGCTCATCCGCGCATAACGGCGTTCCGCCTGGATGACCGTGACGATCGCCTGCGCCACCGCGTCGATACCAAGCGCCGGGTTAATCACGCTCCTCGCATAGGCAAGGAGCCCATGGACATCGTCTCCGACGTCGAGGCCAAGATCGAAGCCATTGCTATGATCGGCCTTCATCGCGCCCTCCATTGCCGCAAGCGTGAGAAGACCATCCCGCATGCGCCCGACAGGCCGATCAACAGCATGCCGCTCGCACAGCAGGCGGCAGCCACCAGGATGCCCGCCCGTATGGCCTGGAGCGGCGGCTGATCGAGCGCTACGCCTGCCACGATGACGAGACTGCCCATCATGCAGGTTTCGATGGCCACCAGTCGCAGTCGCCACTGGAAGGCGGCGGCCTCGGCGCGACGGACGACACGCGCTTCGATCATCGCCTCGATCGCCGGGTCGTTTTCCCAGTCGAGCGCAAGCTGATCGGGATGGGTTACAGGCTTATGCGTCATGCCGCCCTCCCGCCCTGGCGAGTATTTCCGCCCAGTATTTGGGCTGGATCGACACCAGCCAGTTCGCACACCGCCTCCAGCGGATTGCGACCGGCCCGCACCAGCGCCTCGAAGGCGGCAACCTCGTTGGGCGCAGAAGTATTGATCCAGTAGCTGAAGGGGTCGACCACCAGCCGCGCGATGCCGAGGCCCAATGGGCTGTCGATGAACACTTCGGAATAGTTGGGCTTGGCGTTCCGGACCGATTTCAGAAGATCGAGGACGAAGCCTGAATAGTCGAGGATCTTGTTATCCACCGCCTTGTCATAGGTGGAGCCTTGGAGCAGGAATTTGGTCGCGGCATTTTCGAGGATCACCTGTCCGGTGCCGCCAAAGAGCATGAGGTCGTTCATGCTCTGGAGCACGATGCCAAAGCTCCCCTGATATTTGCGCGCGCGGCGATAGCCCTGGCCGAACGCCTCGGCAAGACGGGAGAGATCCTGCCCGTCGCTGCGGGTCATGAACTGCGCGGCCTCGTCGCACAGGACGAAGCGGGGTTTGTCGCGCGCCGAGAGATAAAGCTCCTGGGTGACCGCGTTCACCACCACCATCACGATCACGTTGAAGAGGTCAGGCAGCGCCTTCAAGCGTTCGAGCTCCAGCACCACGAACTCGTCGCGGGAGATGTCGAGCGTAGAGGGACCATTGAAGAAATGGCCATAGGCGCCCTGCGACCCGAAATCGCGCAGGTTGAACGCCAGTTCGCGCGCGACCGGTATCAGATGGTCGACCCGGTCGAGGTCGGAGGCGGCATTGTCGGGATAGCGGCCGAGCCAAGCGCGCACCGCGTCGATGCCGTCGTCGCCGCGCCCGCTATCGACCGTCCATTGGACAGCGGATTTAAGCAGGTTCCATTCCGATGTGGTGACGGGCTTGCGGGTCGAGGCGTTCGCCATCTCAGCGACGATCGCGACCGCCATGGCGATCGCCGACTGCTTGTCCTCGCCATCGAGCGCCAGCCCCATGTCGAAAGGGTTGAGCACCAGGCGCTCCTCGCCGATGTCGATATAACGGCCAGAGCAGAGCGTGCAGAGCTTGCGATAGCTACCGCCGATATCGATGATGCGGATCAGCGCGCCCTGCGCATAATATTGCTGGCACAAATTATTGAGCAGGAAACTCTTGCCCGCGCCGCTCTCGGCTGAGACGATGAAATTATAATTGTTGATCCGCGGGTCGAAGAGATCGAGCGTGATGAGCTGGCCCTTGCGTCCGACATAGAGAAGAGCCGGGCGGCCGCCGCCGCGAAAATCGGTCTGGACCGGCGCCATGAGGCTGGCGGCCTTAACGGCCATGCGAAAATCGCGTTCCAGCAGTTTCAATGTCTGCTTCTCGGGATAAAGCCCAAAGGGCAGGCTGGCAGCGAGCAGCACGGGAAGCAGATAGCTTTCCTCCTGCACCATGAAGGGCAGGGGTTCTGATTCCCACAATCGCTTGGCGCGCGCCGCCATCTCACGCGCCTGGGCGCTGTCGCGACCGAATACCCACATGGTAGGGATCACCGAGACAAAGCGGCTGTTTGACGCTTCATCCAAGATCCAGCCAATCTCCTCGATCTGCTTGCCGACCTCGACCGCGAAACTGCCCGCGGCCTTCTGCGCCGAGAGGATCTGCGCGCGCTTGTGGATCTCGAACTGCGAATGGTCGAACAGGACCGAGAGGCAATAGAGGAACGGCCCGCCAATCTGGTCACTATCCTCGGCGCTCCCACGCATCCCGCCCATGAGCCGGTTAGCCCGCTCGGCGGTGATCCGGCGTGCGGGCGCCTTGGGCGTGAGGCAGCGCGCCACCTGGTTGCCCAGATACACTTCGGGACCCTCGAAGCAGAGGTCAGGTCCAGCCTCGATAATCTGCCGCGCGATCGATGGGGCGGGCATGCCGCCCATGCTTTCGCTGAGGAACACCCCCGGCGCGGGCGCGAAGACGCCGTTGAAGATCCGACGATAGAAGCTGACCAGTTCGTCGGGCGGTAGCCGCCGGATACCCATCTTCGCCAATTGCTCCTCGACCTGGCGGCGCAGGTCCGCGCCGAGCTTCACCCGCGTCTTGATCGCGAGGAACAACCGGAAGTCGCGTACCGGGATGGCATGGAGTGCATCCAGGCCTCTCGTGCCACTGCGCAGATAGTCGGCCGTACGCCGGGCCGAGGCCTGGACCAGCGGGTCTGGCCTGACCTTCATATCGAGATAGGCATCAAGCGCAGGATCAATCAGCGGATCGGCGAAGGTGATAAGCTGGAGGACCGTGCCTTCGGGGAAATGAATGTTGAGCAGCCCGAGCAACGCCTGTTGCACATGGGCGAACATATAGGCGGACGGCACAAGCTCCCAGGCCTGGCCCCAGCCATCGTCGATGCAGAGGAAAGCTTCCTCCTCTTCGACCCATGCGACCATCGGCAGGAAATCCGAATAGGCGTCGCGGGTCACGGCGGCGCGCAGGCGCCGATAGCTCAGACCCTTGTGGCCGGGCCGCGCGCTCATGGCCGTTTGTCCGGATGGATGGTAAGCGGCATGGCCTCTTGCGTCGGCACGTCTGTGTTGCCCGGTTCGGGCTCGCGCATCGTGCGCAGCACCGGTGGCGCAGGCGTTCGCCCGCCCGGTTCCACCAGATAGTCGCCCACGACCCAGGCGGGCCGGTCGAGAATCGAATAGACATAGCGCGCCATATAGAGCCGGTCGGGGCGCTGCCTGTCGGCATAGGGAAGGATCAGTGTCCGGATCGTGCGTGAAGGGCGCAGCATCGGCGATCCGGGAGCCTCGATCAGCGCGCCGACATGGCCCTGGCCAGGTTGCGATATAGCCTGGGGTGTCGCCGCAGCCCTGGCGGGCCCCATGTCTCTGCCGCGGCCTTGCTTCTTGTCCGGAGCGAGCAGCTTGCGATCATGGGTGACGGCCGGATCGGATCTGGAGGCACGGCCCGCGACCGCATCGGCATAGGCTTGGCCCGGATGAATGCACTGGCCATGATCGCTATTTTTGCACGAGAATTTCTCGCTATAGGGCGACATCACCGATCCCATGGTCGCGCAGCCGGGCAGCGCGAGAAGGGGCAGGACGAGGAGGCAGGGTCGGAGCATCTTCATGTCTTTGTCTCCCATGGGCGCGGACATCAGAATTTGGCTCCCGCGCCGGGTTTGATTTCGAGGGTGGCGCCCTCCTGGATCACCACGACCACATCCTTGGCGGCGCCCACTTCGACGATGGGACCAGCCTGGCGGGCGAGATCGAGATAGAAGTCGGTGAGCTTGTCGGAGGATTTGGAGAGCCCGCCGGCAATGCCGGTCCTGGCGGCGTCGCCGGCATCAAGCGTGCGCACTGTTCCCAGCGCCGAGGTCGAGGTGTTGCCGAACGTGCTTTCGACCGACTGCGAGATGCCGCTGATGGTCCCGGCGATGAAGGCGCGCGCCAGCGTCGCCCCGGCCCGCGTCACCACCTTGCCCGATAGGCCCTTCTTGCCGTCGGTATCGACGAAGAAGCCCTTGACCGGTTGATCGACGATCGAATGCTCGTCGAAATCCACACAGGACAGCGATACGAGCTGGACCTCGACCCGCTCCTTGGCAAGACTCCCGGTGGCGTTGCCGACCACAAAGCAGCCGGCAAGGTTGGCCTTCACCTCATTGGGGAGGACGGCAGGCGCCTGCACCCGGGCGATGATCGGTTCAGGATTACTCGTCGCGTCCCGGCTCGCCAGCGCGTCGATCCCGGTCAGGAGCCGCGCCTTCATGAAACCAGGCGGTAAATAGATCGTCCGACTCTTTTTTTTGGAGGAGGATGACGTGTCGGCCGCGCCCTGGGCCATGACCGGACCGGCCGCCGAGCCGATCGCGCCGACCGTTTTTTCGACTGGCGGTGCTGGTGGAGCAGGTGGCGCAACCGGCCCGGTCGGCGGCGCAGGCAGCCTGTCGGCATCCGCGCTGATGTCGCCGGTCTCGGGCGGGTAGGGCAGGGCTGGAACGTTGTCGGGCAGGGCGGGGGGAAGGTCGCCATCCATGGTCTGTCCGCCCGGAGCCGTCGTGCCGCCAGGCAGCACTTTGCCTTCCTCGATCGCGCTGACACGGTCGCCCAGCAACTGCTGACCATCGAGAACCTTCTTCAAATCCCCGCGCAGTTTGACCTCAAGACTGTCGCCGCGCAGCCCCGCGCCCATGTTGAGCGATGCGGCGGGATCGGTGGGCTTGACGTCTTCCTTGCTGCCCGATGCCGCGTAAAGGCCGATCCCGAGCGCACCGACAGCGACACCGACGGCGAGCTGGCGCGCGCGCAGTTTCTGCCGCGCCGACATTTTGGCCCATTGCGCCTTAAGGTCGAGCAAGGCCGGAGACGGGCGGCGCGGGGCGTCCTCCTTCGGTCCGCCGCTCTGGGCGGCGAGATGGGCCTGATAGGGCGACAGGCCTTCCGGCGTCTCCGCTGCGTCTTTGTTCTTGTCGCCGCTCATTGCCCAGCTCCCCGACGCACCACGACAAGCCGGGCCGTTTCGCCTGCATCGAGACGGCCCCGGTCCAGCGTGACTGAAAAAATGCCGGCCCCAAGGGCGGGATCGACGAGCTGGCGCTCATCCAGCGTCACGGCTGCCGTGGTTCGCACATGATATTGGGATGCTGAAAGCCCGGCACCCTCGACGGCGATACGGCGTTGTTCGGTTATCGCCAGGCCCGGCAGCGCCGCAATGCCGACCGCGTCACCCGACGGCGCGACCTCGCTGAACGAGGCAGGGATGCGATCGTCGAGCAGGGCCATGGTGATGGAGACAGCGCGATCTTCATCGGCGAGCGCAGCCATCAAGGCGCTATTGGCCTGGGCACGTTGCCGCGCGCCGGGCACAAGTATCACCGTCTGCGCGGGAATTTCCGCCGGTTCAGCATAGAGCGGGTAGGTCGCGCCGTTGCAGTGCACGAAAAACTCGGAAGGCTGCGTCACATAGCTGCGCGTGATTTGCCCCGCATCGTCGATCTCGCGGACGAGGAACTTGATCCATGCGTCCGAACCGCCTTTTTCGACGGCAAGACCCTTCTCGGCCGAGAATTTGATATCCTCGATCTCGCCGCCCTCGCACACGACATGGTTGATGTCGCGGTTGGAGAGACGGATCCGACTGGTCTGGTCGGGCAGCGCATGGAGCGTCTGGCCTGAGGCCGGGATCGCCAGCAGCATGAACCCGGTTAGAGCGGCGCACGCTCCTATGCGCTGATTAGCGTGTTTCGACATCGAACTGCTCCTCGGAAAGACGCGTCAGCCAGAAACGGCCATTTTCGATGCCGTAGCCGATGCGTAAAATGCCCCGGAATTTACGGATTACGCCGCCGATGACACGGACCTTCTCGACCGGGACGACGATCTCATGGGCGGTCCAGCGGACCGGCTGATCGTTGCGGATGTATGTGGCGATCGACAGCGTCGGGTTGTTCGCCAGTTCATCGAGCATAGCATTGAGGCTGTCGCGCATCGCGCCATAGGCGGACGGGTGGACGAGCCCTAACAGCTCCTGGAACTGCCGGTCGGCCGAGTAGGCCGACCAGGTGCCCGACAGCGCCACAATGTTGCGCGTCATGGCGACGATATAGGCTTCAGACGGTGTATTGCCCGAAACGTGAAGATCGCCGGTGGCGCCAAAGGGGACGATCACGGTCCGGGCATTCTGGTTGGTCGTGTAGATGACCACGCCCAGCACGGCGGTGACGCCGAACATGCCCGCAATGGCGACCTTGAGCAGGCGGTTCTCCTCGAACAGGTTCGCCGAGCCCTGCAGGTAGCGATGGATGCCGTAGCTGGCCGGTTTGCCCAGCAGCGGATCCTCGTCCGTCTTTTTGTGCCCGAACATGCCCATGGCGCTCACTCGAAGAAGCGGGTCTGGGTGGGACCCGGATAATAAGGAAAGGAAACAAGACCCCAGCGCCAGGCGAGATGGGGGAGATAGCCCCTGGGCTTGTTCCGCTTCCACGGGATGAAAAGGAGAAGGGCAGCGATCAGCGCCCAGCCGACAAGTCCGCCCACGATCGCGGCCACGAAAATGCTCGAGGTCGCGAGCAGAAACTCGTCCGATCCAAACCACAGGATCTGGACGGGCCGATGCAGATATTGCGGAAGGCGTTCGTCCATCTGCCCTTCTCCTCTTGGCTTCATGACACCTTCAAAGGTATCATTTTCCAGGAACCGACCATCGGTCCCCAGCCTGTTGCCGGTGGGGGAAGCGCCTGGTCAGCCAGGTGCCTGCCCCACCTTCGCGTCTCAGATGACCATCCCGAAGGTCTGGAGAATGGAGTCGGCCTTGATGAGGCAGACGGCCGCGACGATGGTCGGGATGCCGATCATGATATTCGAGAAAAGGCGCGAGACGCCGAACAGGAAGGCAGCGACCCCGCCCACAAATCCCATCGGACCTTTCACGCCCTGGTTCACGACGATATCGTATATGTCGTAACCAAGATCGCCCTGGGCGGGTGCCGAGAAGGCATGAACCGGGCCACCGACCAGGGCCATCGCGCCTAAAGGGAGGCCGACATTGGCCACCGCCAGGACCTTGTTGCCAAATTTGTGCATCATAGCATTGCTCCAAAAAGGAGCCGTCCAACCAAAGCCTGCCGGCATCGAAGGAAGATCGGTGTCGGCCGGGGCGTCGGTGGACGGCTCCATGAGCCCGCCGCCGCCGGCATCCTGGTTCATCCGCACAGGCCAGTTGGGGCCGGGCCGGATGCCATCCGGGAAAAAGTTTTGCTTTGCCGCGTTGGCGCGCACCCGTTCAGCGCCGCGCATCGGACGCTGCCTTTGCAAGCGCAGGCTTTGCGTGCCGATCGAGGAACGCCTCGAGTTCGGCCTGCTGAAAGCCCGATATGAGCTTGCCGTCGGCGATCAGCGTCGGCGTTCCTGAAACGCCTACTTTGGCGACCAGTTCAGCGTCCTCCGCAACCTTGGCACGGCCCTCCGCGCATTGGCGCAGGACAGGCGGTGTCTGGCCGGAATAGGCCGCCCGGAAGGCCGCCTCGCGATCTGTCGAGCATAGGATATGCTCGGCCTTGGCGGCAGCGGTCGGATGGATGCCGCTCACGAAGAAGATGAGACGCCTTACCGGCTTGCCCTCGGCGGCTTTGGCGCTCCAGAAGCGATCGAGCGTCTGGCAGTAGGGACAATCCGGGTCGGTGAATTCGATGACCGTTGGCGCATCTGCAGGGCCGATCGCCAGTGCCTTGGCAGGGTCGATGGCTTTAAGGCGGCGCGTGGCACCCTGTTCCTGCGCCAGCGCGGTCAGGTTGACGCCGTTGCGGTCATAGACGGTGGCGAACAAAAGATGCTCACTTTGCGGCGCATAGTAGATGATGCGGCCTCTGGCGCTTGCCTGATACAACTGGCCCGTGACGGGAGCCACGGCAAAATCCTCGAACTGAAGATTCGTAAAGGTCTGATGGAGCTTCGCCTCGGCTTCTGATGCGGCTGCCCTTAGTATCGCAGCCTCATCGGCTGGGTCTGCGATTGCTAGGCTGGGCGATACGGCCAATGCGGCTCCTGCGAGCAAAGCGAACAGCGACAGCGGGTGAGATGTGACCGTCATGGGCGTTGCTCCGGTTTCCTGGAATTGAGCGAGAAAAGCGCGGCGTCAATGCCGATGGATCGTCCGATCGGCACCGTTGTCGGCCGGGCCAATTGCCGCCGCGGCGTGGCTGCTATGATCGCATAGTCGCCGCCGACGTTGCGGATGACGCGTGTCGCCCTGTCTACGGCGCGGGTTGATCGGACGAAGGCCTCTTGTTTTGGAGCCGCAATGGAGGGCATAGTGACGGCCATAAGAATGACGAAGGTCGGTGGCCTGTATGGGAATCCGCTGGCCATGGTTCATACCTCCTTGGACTAGAGCGGCCATTGGCCGCCTGGATGAAGGGACTGTGTGACCGGGGAGCTTCGTTCGTTCGGGTAGACTTGCCATCACCGGTCCGTTGAAATGGATCGTTGTCCAAGCTTCCCCAGCCCTGCAATGGCCAGGGCAATGTCGTGCCGGTGCAGGGTAGTGACGTGCCGCTGGAAGGCAGTGAGATGCCGCGATCAGGCAACATCATGCCGAATGGGCACGTCAGTGCCGATGGGCCGTTCACAATGCTTTGATCCCACGCTGCTCCCACGGCTGGGCACGGCGTATTTTCAACGGGCATGCGGGCTCGATTCGTTGGGCCACCGCGGGGAAAGGAGGCATCTATGGCCGCGCAGGCGACACGAAGTTACAGGCTGACAATGTCCGAGTGCGGGCTAAGCCTTTTCTTGCAGTGTCATTCACGGTTCTGCACCGCCGCCCATGATCTTTTGTCGTACGGCAATACCTTGCATGCGGCCGTCACGCTGCTAGCCGCTCGGGACCTTGACGAAATGGTTGCCGACCTTGCCGATCCCGATATTGCGCGCCTTTCGGGGACTATGCAGCATTATGTAGGGGCACCGCAGGAGCTGGGAAGCTTGGCCCGAGAAATCAGAGAGAAGGTCTCGCGGGCCGGTGCTATATATGCGCCGCCTCTCAGCACCGTGTATGTCGCAGCCGTAAGTCATATGAGCGTCGCCAGCGAAAGGGATATGCGTCGCCTATGTGCGCTGTTGCGCCGGCCTCAATCAGCATGAAAAAGGATGACTGTTCATTCGTGATACCTGGAATGACAGGAGAAAATTCGTCTCAGATTGAGAACGATAGCCTTTGACCGCATGAGCAAAATGCATAGCCTATCGTAATCGGGTAAGTGCCATTGGGAGTTTCGAGACAATGTCCGGGGGTGCCTGTACATGCAGACTCGAAAACTTCAGACCAAGGATGACGGGCTGGTTCTCTCCACGATCAAGGAGATTTCCGGCAAGCGCATCGAAGAGCGCCGCCGACGTGACCGGATCACTCAGCCCCAGCTGGCACGCGCCGCCGGGGTTAGTGTTAGATGGTTGCGGGAGATTGAGGCGGGCAATCCAAAATCCAAGCTGGACGAGCATTTGGCATGTGCACACCGGCTGGGGCTATCGACGGCTCATATCATGATCCCGCTTCTTCTCATGGAGCGAAAAATGTCGATCCCCCAGGAACTGCTTCTCGACGAGGACCTGTCCGAGCTGGAGGATCGCTGCATCGCTCTCATTTATGAACATTCGTCCAGCACGATCAGCAGGCGCAGAGCCTCCTTTTTTACAGATGCGGGCGATCAGGAATAAGGGCTTGTCGCGCAATGTCTGCCGAACCGATCACCGCCGATCGCATTTACCGGCGGCTCAAGCAGGATATTCTGGACGGTATATTGAGACCAGGCGCGCCGCTTGTCGTGCAGGCGCTCGCCGATCATTATGGTGTCAGTATATCACCCGTACGCGATAGCGCCCACCAACTCGTTGGTGAGCAAATCCTGGTATCGAACCAGGGCGGCGGTTTTGTTGTGCCGCCTGTTACTGCCGATATGCTGCGGGATCTCTACACCTGGCACGGATATCTGGTGCGACATGCGCTCAAGGCCAAGGCGCCATTCCAAGGTGATCTCGAACCTATCAAGGCGCTCGACCGGCATGGGCCCTTTCATCCCCGCGAATTACGTGATGCGGCCAATAGCCTGTTTTCCTTTATCGGAAGCCGACCCAAAAATGCGGTCCATGCACGCGCAATCATCATGGCAGGTGACAGATTGGCTATCGCGAGACTCCACGAGCCGCTTGTCTTCGACAACGTCCAAGAAGAACTGCTGTCGATCTGGAACCTGACAGAGATCGGTCGCGATGCGGCCGTCCGGGAGGCAATCTGGGCCTATCACCGACGCAGAATAAGGCGGGCTTCGATTGTCGCTCATCAGATCCTATCGAATATATCCAGTTTTAACACGCCGAAATGAAATTAGATTTCCCAAATATGCAGTACAGCTTGTTCGCGCAGGCCAGCCACCAACAGATTAGCGCGCATATTGAGAGCTTATAAGATCGCCAATATGTTGAGCTGCCACCTAAACTTCTCGTCGCTGCCACTTGGTAGCTTTTTTGAAGATGGAGGTTGTTATGGAACATCTGGAAAATATCGAAGGTGACATGATCGATCTGGGCGGCGCGAGCGCCGAAACGCAGGGCATTGGCCTGGTCGATCAGGACAATCCCGCTGGTCAGCAGCAGACCGGCATTCTCGACGAATAATCGGTCGACCCGGCGCGCGTTTCAGCGCGCCGGGTCATATTCAAGAATTTTACGGGAGCTTTGCCCCATGCTGGTCATGCTGCGGCCGGGCCTTGCCTATTGTGTGACCGAAGGGCAGGCCGTCTTCCTCGATCTCACGGCCGATCGCTATTTTGCTCTGAGTCCTGCAAAGACTGCCGCCTTTTCAGATTGCCTCATCGAGGATCATAGCCCCGAGGCGAAACCGGCTTTGCGCTATTTCATAGACGCCGGGATATTGGTCATCGGCGTTGCGGACGCAACAGGCCGGGCGTTGCCAAATATTCAGTTGCCAGCGCGTGACGCGCCTCTTCTGCCGGACGTCTCGGTCCGCCGACAAACCTTGGTGCGGGCGATGGCTATTTTGCTCGCCACGCGTTTCAAGCAGATATATCGCCCGAAGGCATTGTTCGCGTTCGGGCTTGAAGCGCGCTGGTGGAAATTGGGGGCGAACGTTTCTGGCCGAGGCCGTCTTGGTGATCTGCTTGAGGCCATGTCGTACGCGGAGCGGCTGCTGCCGCTCCGGCTGAACTGCGTTAGCCGCACACGAGCACTCAAATATTTTCTGGCGTGTTATGGCGTGGATACCGACATGATTGTCGGGGTGAGGCTTCATCCATTCTCGGCGCATTGCTGGCTTCAGGTCGACGACATCGTGCTGAACGACACGCTGGAGGGCATCGCCCCTTATACGGTGATCAGAGGCATCAAATGAGCAGCTTCTATTCTTTCGCGATCGACATTCGGCCTGCGGCTTCGAGTTTTCCTGGTCCCGTGGAGAGTGGGGTGGGGAATGCAGAGACGCCGGTCTCCCTGAGGAGCGTGTCCAGCGACCTTGATCGCTATGAAGCCGTCGACGATCGCGGCCGCCATTTGCTGTTATTGGGCAATCTATTCGACAGGACCGCAAATCAAATTGTGTCGCCGAGCGATTTCTCGCAGATTCTACGGGAGCAGGATCCGATCCAGGCGCTGCTCGTGGACTATTGGGGGCGGTATGTCGCTGTCCTTCACCATGCCCCGACTGGACATGTTGAACTGGTCCGAGATCCGTCTGGCCAAGTCCCATGCTATTATCGCCAGGATATCGGTCAGCTTCACGTCGCGCATGACGCAGATCGGCTGTTCGTTGAGACTGGGGTGCCCGATCCCGACTGGTCCATCCTGGCAAGGCATCTGCGCAATCCCATGGTACGAACGAACGATACCTGTCTTCACAGCGTGTCTGAGCTTTTGCCGGGTTTGTGCGTCACATGGTCGGCTGATAGGCTGACATGCAAGCCAAGGTGGATTCCGCAGATTGAAGCAAATCTGATCGAAAAGCCTGTCGAGGCTATTGCGGATCGACTGAAGCGCGAGATCGAAAATGCAACTACCGCCTGGGCGCGGCGCTTTCCTCGCCCTTTACTGGGTCTGTCTGGAGGTCTGGATTCCTCGGTCATTGCTGCGTCGCTCAGGGCACACAAGTCGGATGTGAACTGTTTGAATGCCGTCTTTGGCACAGGGAGGGGAGATGAGAGAAGCTATGCGGCGGCGGTCGCTGGCATGTACGGTTTCCCCCTCCATCAAGTATTGCTCAAGGTTCATGACATTGATTACAGCAGATCGCTGGCCTCGGCCAAGCCGAGACCGTTATCGAGCGCTTTCACGCAGGCAATCGACAGAGCCTCCGCCGACGTCGCCGACGCCTGCTTAGCGGACGCCCATTTCAGCGGGGGAGGCGGTGACAATCTCTTCGCCTTCATCCACTCTTCCTATCCCGCGACCGACTGTCTACTGGATACCGGCTTCGGGGCGAAATATCGGTCAACCATATCCAACCTGACGCGGATGACCGGCTGCGACATGTGGCAGATATTGGTGCGATCAATCAGACACGGGGTCTTTGCGCATCGCCCGTTTGCCCACAGGGTGGACGTGCGATTTCTAGGCGAGCAGAATGCCGACGCCTTGCCCGTTCATCCGTGGATCGAGCGCGGCGGCAAGCGGCGTCCGGGAAAGCGTCAACATATCGCGGCGACGCTGGAGGCCATTCATTTCACCGAGTTTCTCAACATCGGCGGGCGCCCCACTATTTATCCGCTGCTCTCCCAACCACTGATGGAATATTGCCTTTCCATCCCGGTTTGGCGCTGGTCGGACAAAGGCGTTGATCGGTCGCTCGTGCGTGAGGCTTTCCGCCGAATGTTGCCAGATGAAATCATAGCGCGCCGGACAAAAGGATCATTCGGCCAGCTTTTCGAAGCGGGCTTCATGCGTAACATCGGTGTCACCAGGTCCATGCTCGCGGATGGCCAACTCGCGGCCCAAGGCCTTCTGGATCGTGCGGCATGCCTCGATGCCCTGAGCAGACCGGAGAAATTGCGTCCGGAGGTCATGAGCCGTCTCGCGCTTTTTGTGGATGCGGAGGCGTGGCTGGCGGGGCGAAGCGCCCGTTAACGGCCGACGCGTTCAGGGCGCGTCGCAACCAATCGAGCACACGTCGATACACCGCAAGACGGTGCGCGGGCTGGAATTTCACATGCCCTTCGTCTGGGAATATGTACATCTCAACGGGCCATCTTTTGGCGCGCAGCACTTCAAACGTGTTGAGCGCCATTCGATATTCCTCTTCCGAAGCCTGAATGAGGATAGGGATCGGCCGCTTATCTGCATGCATAGCCAATGAGGATTGCGACCAGAAGGCATCCGCCCGACTGCCGGGCAGGGGATAGCCCAAGCTTCCATACCACCGCCGATATCCTTCGCCGTTGCCGACCATCATGCTCGCATCTTCGCAGCATGTGCTCAGGGCTGCGGCCGCGAACTTGTTGGAATGGATCAGCGCGAAGGTCGCTGTCGTCGCACCATCGCTCTGGCCGGTGATTGCAACCCGGCCCGGATCCACCAAGCCGCTTTGTTCGAGACGATCGATAATGGTCTCAAGCGAGGACAATATGCTCCGGCGATCTATCCAGTCTTTCTGGTTTGCCTGAAGATATTCATCATAGGTGACGGCTGGCCCCTGCAGCGCATAGGCCCTGGGCTTGTTGAAGCTGAGAACCGCAAATCCCTGCGATGCGAGAAGCTGTATCGGATATTCGTCCGCCGTTCCGCCGCGTAGAAAACCTCGTGATTCATACTGGACGATAACCAGTGGCAACCGCGTTCCCGGCCTAGAGCCCACCGGAAGGACGAGGTCGCCAAAGGCCTCAATCCCGAAGCTGTTCTTCCACGCCAGGCGCTGGACTCTACCAAGCCGAAATTGCGCGAATTCCGGATTGGGATCGAAAATCGTGTCGAGGGCGCCTGTTGCTACGTTGATCGAGACAATATGTCGGGGCCGAAGGGAGGTTTCGCGAGCGCAGATAAGCTGTGTGTCTGCTACTCCACAGCCAAACAGCGCGTCGTCAGTGAGCAGGATCCTGCGCGGGCGACTGCTTCCAGGAATCCAGCGGTAAAATCCGGTCTTCTCGTCCGATGCGCCTTCGCGCGTGGCAAATATCAGTTGCTTGCCGCCAGGCAGCCACCAGGAGTCGGTAACGTTCCGGCAGGCAATGGCCAGGCAGTCGAATGTCCTCGCGCCGACACGAACGTGCAGACGCGCTGGCTGTCGAAATTTTGCGGGATCGTCGGCGATGGACCAGGCGACATGATCGGCATCGAATCGAGCATGGGCTCTCGCCCCTGCGGGCCGTGCCCCGCCAGGGGACACTATTCGCGTGATCTCTTCCTGTCTCGCCGACCGGACGGTAGCGCCGCCTATATCAAGCGCTTGGACGACCGATGGAATTTGGTTTGTGGGCAGGGGCTGATTGCTGCCCAGCGGCCAGAAGCGGTCGTCATAGCGAAAGCCCTTCAGGCCTTCTCGCGTAATTTCATCTCTTGCCTCCACAAGGCCGGGACGACTCCGAAATAGGAGCGCGTCGCCAGTTTCTGACCATTCCAGTGCTTCGACATCGACCTCGGACTGAATGAGCATATGACGGTCTGTTCCGTCGGGCTTGATGATCCAGATTTCTGCCTTCCCGCTACGCTGTTTGACATAGGCGAGATACCGGCCGTCAGGATGCCAGCGGACCAAGGGAGGCTTGGGAATGCCGAGCGGTATGCCGACCAGACCATATTTGTCGAAGCTTGCGCGCTCGATGTCGCCCGCGTCGTCGATCACACGCGCTGGGGTACGGCCATCTGTTGGAACCAAGACGAGCGCCGAGCAGAAGCGGTTAGACGCCGGGTTCGCCTGGCGAAGCTGAAGCGCAATCATGTCGCCGTCCGGGGACAGTTGTATCGGTGCGCCATCCAACGAAACGCCGCCAAAATCGCGTAAGCCGATCAGGGCTTCCGCAGTGATGTCCCTGAAAGCCCGGTTACTGGTCCAATGGATCGGGAGAGAACATGGGGTGCTCCCTCCCTCCGTTACGGGGTTGCTTCGGGGTTGGGCGAAGGCATGCGTCGCCATGAACAAGGGCATGGCGGCGCATATCAGGGCCCTGGCAGCACCGGACGGATTGGAAGTAGTCGGCCTGGCAAATGCTCTGGTCATCACTGTCACCAATGCTTTGTGACGCTCAGGCTTACGAAGCGACCGATGGGAGAATAGTTGGTTGAATCATAGTTGACGTAGAAGCTGTTGCCTCCGCTTGGTGCAGCATAGGGAGGCCGGGCATTGAACAGGTTGCGAGCGCTGAGTGCAAAATCCCATGCACCAAGCGGGGTGTCGGCTGGCAGGTTGAGAAGCGCGTTCAGATCGAACGTGGTTTGCGATTTGACGTCATTCTCACTTGTGGAGCGCGTATCGCGCAGCCGCCCCGAATGGTTGACATAGCCTGCCAGCGTGAAGCTGCCCTTGGTCCAGCTTATGTTAAACCGGCCCCGGAATTTGGGTGGATTGTAGATGATGCCGGCGAGGCGGGTAACCGGAGCGTTCTCGTTGATCTGTTCGGTCGATTTAAGCCAGGACCCGTTGCCGCCCACATTCAGTTCGCCCCATGCGCCTATTGGAAGGCTATACCGCCCGCTCAGATCGAAGCCGTGAATCTTCTGCTCAGTGCCGTTGATGAAATTGTTGAAGGCAATGGCGACGACGGACGATGGATCATAGGGCGCCCCGCTGTAATTATTCAGCTGCCCGTTGGTCGATGCGATGAGAGCAGCCTGCGTAGCCGCGTCCGGGGCGTAGATCACATAGTCCCCGAAGATGGGATTGCTTAATGCGGAATATTGATTGACCCCAGAGATGGGCTGGATAATCCGGTTTTTGTATCGGATGTTGAAATAGGAAGCGTCCAATTGAAGGCCCGGGATCGCGCTAGGATGCGCACCAAGGGTGATCGTCCAGGTTTCCGCCCTTTCAGGCTTCAGATCGGGATTGCCGCCTTGGCTCATCATGGCGACCGAGCCGCTTGGGAATTGGGATCCGCCATAGGCGGACGCCGCGCGCAGGGTGACGTAGCGCATCTGATATTGCTGCAACAGCGTGGGCGCCTTGAACGATTTGCCCCAAGAAGCCTTGAGATCAAAATCGCGGGTCGGTGCATATATGAGGCCGAGCTTGGGCGTGGCGACTTCGTCGATACCGGGATAGCGCTCGTAGCGCAGGGCTCCATTAATCGAAATCCGATAGGCCCAGCTCAAGTCTTGTTCGGGCGATATGAGGGGGACGTTAAGCTCGCCGAAGGCATAGCTGCTATCGATGCTGCCGCCCCCGTTGGACCGGCTGCCAGATGCGTTTGTATCCTCGAAACTATTATATCGGTAACCGCCGCCGATCGCCAGGCGGACGTCCCCCGCCGGCAGACTAAGAAGCTTGCCTTCCGCGCCCAACTCTACCGATCGCGCAACATTGCAATAGCAACCATGGGCCCTGCTCGCGACAGCACCGTTCGAGTAATAGCGTTGATCGTAATCGGTGCGGTCCCGGCCATAAAGGCCGCTCAGGTTCACCGTCCAGTCGGGATTGATCCTCCAGGCCAGTGATGGAGCCAACGCGAAGCTCTTGTTGACTGGCGTGTTGAGATAGCCCGAACGCGCGTCGAGCGCGAGCATTGAGGATATCTCGCGGCGATTGAAAAGTGCATCGACCGCAAATTCGAGATTCGGGCCGATCGCCTGGTGTCCGCTGAGAATGACGCTATGATTTTCGCGCTCGGGCAGCAAGGTGGCTGTGTCCGGCATATAGTCGGTGTAGCTGCGATCGCGCGCGGTTATGTCGCTGCCCTTCAGAAAGTCATAGGCCACGATGAATCCGCCAGAGTTCCAGCGGATACCGGCAGTGGCATTATATTGCTGCTCGACATCGCCGCCGTCCGTTGCCGCGCCCCATCTCGCCGAGGTTGAATAACCTTCATAGTCTCGCTTCAGGATAATGTTGACGACGCCGCCCACGGCGTCCGATCCATAAATAGCCGAAGCGCCATCGGGTATGACCTCCATGCGGCTCACGACCGAAACAGGTATCGCGCTGATATCGACTGCCTGGACTGCGGATCCGTAAGAGAGACGGTGGCCGTTGAGCAGGGTCAGCGTGGCGTCGCCGCCGAGGCCGCGGAGGTTTGCCGTAGAACCGCCGGAGAGGTTCTGGTTTGCGATCCCGACGTTGCCCGGTGCGACCGAGGGGTTCTGTCCGCCGCTGAAGCTTTGTGGCAGGGATCGAATGACTTCACCCAGATCATTCTGCCCCGACCGGCGCATTTCCTTTTGCGATACTTCGATCACGGGCGCCGCGATGTTCGCACCCTTGATGCGGGAGCCTGTCACGAGGAGGGTCGCGGATGGCGCATCGCCATCCTCCGGCGATCGCTGCGAGGTAGGACTTCCCACAATCACAAAGCTGCCGCCATTCTCAATGGCACGCAGACCCGTGCCCTTCAGGAGCAGTCGTAGCGCTTGCTCAGGGACGAAGCGGCCATCCAGCTTGGGCGACATCCGACCTTCCACTTGTGCCGGCTGAAACATGACTTCGCGTCCGAGCTGGGTTCCCAGGGCTCGCAACGCATCGGCGAGATTTTGCGCCTCGATATGAAAGGTCTGATCGGCCTGCGTGTCGGCCAGCAGCCTCGGCGAGGCGGTGGCGAAGCCGACCGCACTCGCGATGGCGATGATGTTGGCGAGATTGTTAAAGATTTTCCGCATGAGGACCCCTTGTCTTCGCATCGTTTTTTGATGCTCTGACTGGCTCCACGTTGCCGGATGTGAATTTATAGGGCTTCGGCCCCGCTCTGTGAAATTTTTGTGTCGGATGGCGTCAGGGTGATGGAGTTGTCAGGCGTTTCTGCAATCTTCAAGCCAAAGAGAAGGCTGAGGTTGGTGGCCAGCCTTCGAGGTTCGTCGATCGCAAATGTGCCTGACGCCCGCAGATCAGCGATGGCCGCGATTGGCTGCCTGATCTGGAGACGCGAGTAGCGATTTGCCTCATTGATGAGATCGCCCACCCTTACATCATCGAACTGCCGCATTTTCGAGGTCCAGCTTTCGCCTGCAGCTGGAGCGAAGGATGCTGGTAGGTCGCGCACGCCAAATTTCCCAGCTTCGACCACCTGCCCGGGGCGTAGCAATCTCGGTTTGCTGGTAACATCGTGTCCAACAACATGGTCGGCTCGCGCGACGTCCACCGATCCGCGCAGGAGGCGGACGAAATATGTTTGGTCCGAGCGGAAGCCGACATCAAAAACTGTTCCGTGAGCGGTCACGATGGCATCGCCGACAGAAACGATAAACGGCCTCTTATCATGGGCCACTTCGAACCGAGCCTTGCCCTGCTCGAGGCGGAGCGACCTTGAACTTGGCGTAAATCGCATCGACACGATGCTGTCCGTGTCGAGTGTAATCTCTGATCCGTCTGCAAGCTGAAGCTTACGGATCTGTCCGACCCTGCTTGCGAATTCGGCGGTATGATGCCCAGCGTCGGCGACGATTGCGGGTCCGTTCTTTTGGCCCTTATTGCCAGCTGGCATCCAGACGATGGCAGAGAAGGAAAGCAGGATCACAGCGACCGCCGCAGCAAGAGCCACCGCATGTCGGGAGTGCGTCGGCGCAGCGTCTGCTTCGGCTTTGGTCGGCGACACCAGCGACTTTCCTATGCTGTAGACTTCCGCGATCCGCGCGTAGGCAATTCGGTGGTCTGGATCTGCGGCAAGCCATGCCTTGAATTCCTGGTCGCGGTTTTGGGCATCTGGACCCTGCATCGCGGCGAACCAGGATGCGGCTTCTTCGCGCATGGCGGAGCGCTTCTCTTGTTCATCGAGCATGTCAGTCGTCCAGAGCTTGTGCGATACGCGCCAGTGCGCGGCCCAGATGATATTGAACGGTAGGGACCGCGATTCTAAGCTTTTCACCGATTTCTCGATAGGTCAGATTCTCTACCCGATGCATGAGGAAGACTTGCCGGGTCTGGTCGGGGAGACCATCGACGGCCGCCTTGTAGAGACGCATGACATCCTGCCTTTCGATTCCGAAGCTTTGCTCCGGGGCAGCGCCGATTTCGGGTAGTTCATCCAGCGTCGGCCCTATGGTCGCGGCCGCACGTCTCGCACTGCGCATTCGATCCACGAGAAGATTGCGGGCTATGCGTTGCAGATAGGACGCTGGATGAACGAGTATCTTCGTACGCATATGGGCTGCAAGCCTGGCAAATGCTTCCTGCATGAGATCGTTGGCGTCCTCGTCATCCCGCATGCGTTGCTTGAAATAGCGGATGAGGCCCGGAGCTTCTGTGCTGTAAGTATCACTTAGAATCGCCGTGTATGCGCTGTCTTTTGCGACAGATAGGGAGCCGCCTGGATGCTTGTCGGGCATAGGAAGCGGTTGAGCGCGATCCGTCTGGGATCGATTGATGGGGAGAGGACGTAACACGCGAGCTTGGCCAACAGGCCGACAGAATCGGTCCCGAGAATCCCGGGGGCGATTGAGCTAGGTGTGTCTCAAGCGATGGCGGGCCGTCGCTCCGACCGCCCCAAAAATCAGAGGGGCGTCAGTTATGCCTGACAGGATAATCCTACAGCGGGGCCGTCAGCAAAATCCCCCCTGCCGACCTATGATGCCGCGGCCCAGTCTGCAGATCAAGAGGTCAAGACGAATAGTTATTCCTGATGGGTACGCTGGGCCGTGGTACTGCTGAGCGTTGATCCTGCATTGCTTCGATTCTCTCGAGCATGATCCAGGCTGGGCCGAAGCGCTGGCGGTCGAACGGCAGCATGGCGCGAACACGAGCGACTTTATTGCAGAAAGAGTAAGAACGCTGGCGCTGGCGGGTGATCAGGCCGGTGTTGCGCGGTGGCTCGACGTTGCGACGCGCTTGGACCAGCTTCTCGATGCGGGCACCATGGCGCATTGAAGGAGGGCAGCTATCTGATCATGTTCCGGCCCGTCAGTTTCTCAGCGAGCGTACGGAAGGTGATCGACCAGCGGGTCTCTCCCATTTCGGCTATGCTATGTTCCCATTGGTACCGCGCTTCGCCATGAAGGTGATAGACCGAACGCGGCGCGAGCGGAATGGTGACGCGATCGAACCCGCTGGCGTTGCGCCGCCGAAAACGCAAGGGGGCCGACACGCCCAGCGAAATGCCGACGACATGGTCGAAGACCGGGCGATCACGGTGCCAGCCTATGCCGGCACCAAGATCGTAGCGGATGAGGAGCGCCTGGGCTAGGCTGGCGGGCTCAAGGCCGACAAAGACAGCGGCTTTTGCACGCACAGGTAGCAGCCAATCCGGCATGGGATCTGTAGGTCCGAAGCGTGCGTCGTCGAAGTCGTAGCGCCAGCCATAGGAACTGGTCAGGCGCTTGCCGAGCCAACCCTGGAAACGAAACGGCTCGAGCGCGGATGCGTCGATCCCGTCGATCAGCCTCAACTCTTCATCGCGGGAGATAAGGTCTTCCCGATAGGACAAGCCCGGGATTTTCGGAGTCTCAAACAGGTCGGGGAACAGGCTGGCCATCAACGTCTAGATTGGGAGCCTGCGCGCACAAGGCAATCGCATAGCTGATTTTTTGATGGATAGCGCGGTCCGTAAAGCGTTCGATCAATTCGAGTCTGTTTTGGGCACTGACCGGATTCCGACACTGATTTTATGTTGTTTGGCAAATGGGGTAGGTGCGGTGCGGCTTGGAAAACTGTAATCATCAGTGAGCCGCCATGAAGTTCGAGCCATTTTAGTAGGCTGGGCCGTGCAGATCCCACCAATTTGATTAAGAGAGGGGCAAGTGTGCTTCGTAAAATCCGACCCTTTGTCGCCGTTCAGCTGCCAATTTCTTGTTCCTAGGTGCGGTCCTTCCGCTAATCGACAGGTCGCGACCACTTCCGGGCGTACAGGAGTCCGATGGCCAACGACAGGTTCAGGGAAAACCCGCCATTCAAAGCGAGTGCGTGCGGTTGGCGCGCTCTGGCCGTGCCAATGGCAATGGTGGCGCGGGATGCAGTAATCGTTGATTAAATCCCAGCTCCAAGCGTTATTGGCTTTTCCGTTCACTTCAGTTAGGCGAGGGATTGAGAGGCGGACAAGTTCGGCTTTCATTGATCGCGCCGGTGCCCCCAAAAGGGGCTTAATCGGGAATGTGGTGCGGAAGCTTGCTTCCAAATCCGCGGCTGTCTCTGCAACTGTAAGCGGATAGCGCGATGTACATGGCTCCTCTTTGAAGGGGCAGCCACTGGGCCGGACGCTAAATCATGCGAGGTCTGGGAAGGCGTGCATCAAGCTGTGACCCGTGAGCCAGGAGACCTGCCGGCGTCTGGTCGCTCTTGCCTTGGTCCAGAGGATGGCTGCGGCACGGTGAACTCCGTCTGAGCGACGAATGAGCGGCTGGGGCCGCATCGGAGACGTGCGTCGGCCGCCCATGGCGTCCGGCCGCCGCGCGGCTCGCCCGTTCGCGCGGGTATGCCCCGGCCACGTCGCAAGACGCCGGAGGACTATTTCGTGATCAAGACCATTACTACCAGCAGCGCACTTGCGCTGATCTGTATGGGAACGCCAGCCTTTGCCGAACCCTTTGAGAAGGGATCGCAAACAAGCGCGGACGCGGTCGAGGCGGGCAACGACATCGTGGTTTTCGGTCGTGGTGAGGCCATGATCGGCACTGCCAGATCAGCCAGCGAGGGAAGCGTCGGAGGGGCCGATGTCCTCGTGCGGCCACTTCTCCGCGTGGCGGAACTGCTGGAAGCGGTGCCCGGGCTGGTTGCAGCCCAGCATTCGGGGAGCGGCAAAGCCAACCAGTATTTCCTGCGCGGTTTCAACCTCGACCATGGGTCTGACTTCACCACCTATATCGATGAACTGCAGATGAACTTTCGCACACACGGACACGGTCACGGCTATCTCGACCTCAACGGCCTCATTCCGGAGATCGTGGGCCGGGAGGATTTTCGTAAAGGGCCCTATCGCGCCGACGGCGGTGATTTCGCTCTGGCGGGAGCAGCCTATATGATGACCATCAAGGGTTACCACCGGCCGTGGGCATCGGCCGAGGCTGGTTCATATGGTTGGCGCCGCGTCGCCGTAGGCGGAACAGTGCACGACGTGGGCGTGGGAGATCTCACGCTTGTCGCTCAGGCCAAGACCTACGACGGACCGTGGCAGGAAACTGAACGTCTTCGCCATTACTCGGGTTTCGCGAAATATAGCATGCCGAGCGGTGCGGGCACATTGGAGGCATCTCTCCATGCCTACCGGGCGACATGGCACCCTACCGAGCAAATCCCGGAGCGCATTATCGGCACGGCGTTGTGTGCGGATGTGTTCTGCTCTCCAGATCCTTCCGCGCGGGGTGAGACGACGCGCCAGGTGGCTAACATCGCGGTCAAGCAACCGACATGGCGCGCCAATGTCTATGCCCAGTTTTACGACTGGTCGATGTTGTCGAACCCCACTTACACCGATCCGGATGGCACAAGCGCGCAGATCAAGCAGTTCGACCGGCATTGGGTACTAGGGCTGTCCGCTCAAAAAAATTGGGAAATCGCTGACAGTCTGGCTGTGAGCCTTGGCACCGAAAACAGATACGATGCCATCGGGAATGTTGGTGTCGATCGAACGGCTGTCCGCACATTTCTTGAATCTCTCGGGCACTATCAGGTCGGGGAATTGTCTTCCGCGCTCTACGGCGAAGTCGCTTGGAAACTCTTGGCTGGACTGCGTGTGACAGGTGGTCTTCGCGGGGACTATTATCACTATTCCGTGCGTGCACGAGATGTGGTTGCGGCGTCGCTGGGAGAAGGCAGTGGCTCGGCGTCGATTCTCTCACCTAAGGTCTCGATCGCCTATCAGGTTACGCCGCAACTTGAACTCTACGCCAACTGGGTCCGTGGATTCCATTCCAACGACGTTCGGGGTGCGGTAAACAGGGGCACGCCTGTTCCGGTTCTCGTTCGCGGCATCGGCAAGGAACTGGGGGGACGCCTTCAATTCTCCGGGGTCACGTTAACCGCGACTTACTGGTGGCTGCATGTCGGCAGCGAGCTTCGTTTCATTGGCGATTCCAATGCTGTTGAACGTCGGGTGCCAGTGGGTGTCATGGCTATGAAATCGTCGCCTTCTGGCGGCCGTTCCCGTGGCTTGCGCTTGATGGAAACTATACTGCCAGCCATGCCCGCTTCGACAATGGCGATCACATCCCTAATGCATTTGAGAACGCGGCTTCAGCCGGTGCCGCCATCATTCTTGATCCCTGGGAAGCCAGCATTCGGGTGCGCCACCTCGGACCTTCTCCGCTTGTCGAGGACAACAGTGTCCGGGATCGGGGCAGCACCGTCATGAATGCCCGCGCCGCGTGGACGGGCAAGAAGGTCGAGATATTTGGAGAAGTGCTGAACATCTTCGACAGCCGGGACAAGGACATCGCCTATTATTACGAGTCCTACATCCCCGCCTTTGATGCAGGTGCTCCGGTGGAAGGCCGGTTGAGTCGTGTGGTCGAGCCTCGAACCGTGAGGATTGGCGCAAAGGTCAATTTCTAGCGAAATCCCTTGATGGGCGGCGCTGCAGCACGTCTGCTGCGCCATCCTCCGTTTGTACATTCCTTAATCGCCGAGCCAATCATGCCCCTCACGAAGACACTGCCATCCCTGTCTCTGCGCCTACGAATTGGTGCCTTGTTTGCCGGATTGATCGCCGCCAACATTGGCGTCTGGGTCTGGGCATTCAGCCTGTTTCATGCGCAGCCGTTAATGCTCGGCACCGCTGTGCTTGCCTGGGGGCTTGGCCTGCGCCATGCGGTCGATGCCGATCATATTGCGGCCATCGACAATGTGACGCGCAAACTGATGCAGGATGGTCAGCGCCCGGTTTCGGCCGGCTTCTGGTTTGCGATCGGGCATTCCGGGATCATTGCCATAGCATCGATCATCATTGCGGTGACGGCCAGCGCGCTGTCGCAGTTCGGCGCCTTCAAGGAAATCGGCGGCGTGATTGCAACCGTGATTTCCGCGCTTTTCCTGTTCACGATCGCCGGCATGAACCTGGTCATCCTGCGCTCTGTCTGGCGGACCTTTGCGCATGTTCGTGCAGGCGGCAGCTATGTCGAGGACGATCTTGATCTGTTATTGGGTGGGCGCGGTCTGCTTTCCAGACTGTTCAGGCCGATGTTCCGCCTTGTGAACAAAAGCTGGCATATGGCCCCGCTGGGGTTTCTGTTCGGGCTTGGGTTCGATACCGCAACCGAAGTTGCCATTCTGGGCATGTCGGCCAGCCAGGCCGCCGATGGCCTGTCGATCGGGACAATCCTGGTCCTGCCCGCCCTGTTCGCGGTCGGTATGGCCCTCATCGATACGGCGGACGGCGTGGTGATGCTGGGCGCTTATGAATGGGCCTTCGTGAAGCCGATCCGCAAGCTCTACTACAACATCACAATCACCCTGATCTCGGCCATCGTGGCGATTGTCATTGGTGGAATCGAAACGCTGGCCCTGATTGGCGACAAACTGGCCCTTACGGGTGCCCCATGGCGGATCGCCATTGAATTGGGCGAAAATTTCAATGGTCTGGGCTTCGCCATCATCGGACTTTTCGTGTTCTGTTGGCTGGCGAGTTACGCGATCTATCGCTGGAAGCGGTTCGATGAGATCGAGGTTTCTGTCGTTACCTGATCGTCCATCGTTGCATGAAGCAACATCATCAATTGGCTTGGCTCCGATCTTCGTCTAGGGCGCATGGCGAAGGACGGGTTGATTCCGCCCTTCGATGATCGCGCCGGTGCCCTCGCAAGGGGCTTAATCGGGAATGCGGTGCGGGGGCTTGCTCCCAAATCCGTGGCTGTCCCTGCAACTGTAAGCGGATAGCGCGATGCACATGCTCCTGAACTCAGGGGCGGCCACTGGACAGCGCGCAAGCGCCAAGTCTGGGAAGGCGTGCATCAAGCTGTGACCCGCGAGCCAGGAGACCTGCCGGCGCACCGGTCGCTCTTGCCTGATCCAGGGGATGGTCACGGCACGGTAACTCTCCGTCTGAGCGACGAAGCTGTGTGGCTGGGGCTGCACGGTCGCGTGGTAACGGGTGCTTTGTCGCGCTCGCCCGTCGTCGCGCGCCGACCGGACTTGTCCGGCAAGCCCCGCCGTTTGTCGCTCTGGCGCGCGGAGGAATTGCTTGTGGCCGACCTGTCAAAGGTGCCTGTCACCATCATCACGGGCTTTCTGGGCGCGGGGAAAACCACGCTTATCAGCCACCTGATCCGCAATGCGGGCGGCCGCAGGCTGGCGGTGGTGGTCAACGAATTCGGTACGCTGGGTGTGGATGGCGACATTCTTGCATCCTGCGCCATTCCAGACTGCCCGGCGGAAAACATCGTCGAACTGGCCAATGGCTGCATCTGCTGCACCGTGGCGGACGATTTCATTCCTACGGTCGAGAAGCTCCTCGCGCTTGATCCCCGCCCGGATCACATCCTGATCGAGACATCGGGTCTGGCGTTGCCAAAGCCGCTGCTCAAGGCGTTTGACTGGCCAGCGATCCGCAGCCGGATCACCGTGGACGGCGTGCTGGCGCTGGCCGATGCCGAGGCGGTTGCGGCAGGCCGGTTTGCGCCCGATGTGGCCGCGCTTGACGCCCAGCGCGCCGCCGATCCGAGCATCGATCACGAAACGCCGCTGTCCGAAGTGTTCGAGGACCAGCTTGCCTGCGCCGATATGATCCTGCTGACCAAGGTTGATCTGGCCGGACCCGAAGGCGTTGCCGCCGCACGCGCGATCATCGCGGCAGAGCTTGGCCGCCCGGTGCCGGTGATCGAACTGACCGAAGGCGTGGTCGATCCGCGCGTGATTCTGGGGCTTGATGCCGCCGCCGAGGACGACATCGCCGCGCGCCCATCGCACCATGATGGGGATGATGATCACGAACACGATGATTTTGACAGCGCCGTTATCGAATGGGGCGAAATTGCCGATCCGGCGGCCCTTGTCGCGCGGATCGAAACGCTGGCGCGCGATCACCATATCCTGCGCGTGAAGGGCTATGCCGCCGTTGCGGGCAAGCCGATGCGGCTGCTGGTGCAGGCGGTAGGCGCGCGGGTGCGCCACCAGTACGACCGTCCGTGGCGGCCTGACGAGCCGCGCCGCACCACGCTGGTCGCCATTGCCGAGCACGATCATGTCGATCCAGACGCCATTCGCGCGGTGCTGCTGGCGTAAGGCGCAGGCGATGCACGTCATTTTCCGCGAAACGCACGGGATGGAGGAAACCGCCGTCCCGCAGGATCTGGGGCAAGAGCCTGCGGATCTTGTGGTCCTGTCCTTTTCGGACAGCGATCTGGGGGCGTTCGCGGCGGCATGGCATCAGGCCCGTGCAGACGATGCGACATTTCCTTCGCTGCGGCTCGCCAATCTGGCAGCGCTTATGCACCCGCTATCGGTCGACACCTATGTCGAGCGGACGCTGTCAGGTGCGAAGGCGATCCTGATCCGGCTGATTGGCGGTACGCCCTATTGGAGTTACGGGCTGGAACGAGTGGAGGCTCTGGCCCGGTCGCGAGGCATCGCGCTGGCCGTGCTGCCCGGCGACGGCTGGGAGGACGGGCGGCTGGATGCAGTTTCGACCGTCCCCGTGCCTGCTTTGAGAAGCCTTGCGCAATTGTGCGATGCCGGCGGTGCAGGGGCGGCGCAGGCGGCGCTTGTTGCGCTTTCACGGCTGGCAGGGCTGATCGATACCCCTCCCCAAAATTGCGAGCCGCTGCCTATGGCGGGAGGTTGGCATCCCGACCGGGGCGTCGTCGATCCTGAATCCTTTGCGCGCAATCCCGGACGACCGCTGGTCCTGATCATCTTCTATCGTTCTTACCTGACCGCCCACGATCTGGACCCGTTTGCCGCCCTGCATGCCGCGTTCGACCGGCACGGCTTTGACGCACTGTCGATCTTCGTCCCCTCGCTGAAAGCCCCGCAGGTGCGCGATCAGGTGGACCGCTGGGTGCGCGGCCTTGGCCCGGCGGCGATCATCAACGCCACCGCCTTTTCCGCGCGTGGCGAAGACGGCGATACCCCGCTCGATGGCGCGGGCGTTCCCGTGTTCCAACTGGCGCTGGCCACGTCGGGCCGCACCGGCTGGGCAGCGGCTTCGCGCGGGCTGTCCCCCGCAGACCTCGCCATGCACGTGGTCTTGCCCGAAATTGACGGCCGGGTCTTTGCCGGGGTCGCCAGCTTCAAGGAAGCGGGTGCGCGCGATCCCGCACTAGGTTTTGCCCGCACCGTCCACCGCGCCGATCCCGACCGGATCGAGGCGATCACTGCGCGCGTGGCAGGCTGGATCGCCCTTTCGCAAAGGCCGGTTGCCGATCGGCGGGTTGCGCTGATCCTGTCGACTTATCCCGGCAAGGCATACCAGATGGCCCACGCCGTGGGGCTGGATGCGCTCGCCTCAGCCGAGGCGACCCTGGCCGATCTGGCCGAGGCGGGATATGCCACGGATGGCCAGACCGATCTGGGCGCGCGCCTTGAAAGCGAACATCAGCATTGGCCGCTGGCCGCGTATCGCAAGGCGCAGGCGGCATTGCCCGAGACCTTGCGCGCTGATCTTCATGCCGCGTGGGGCGAACCGGAAGCCGATGTGGCAGTCGCTGACGGCGCGTTCCGTTTTGCCGCGCTGTCCATCGGCAGCGCGCTGGTCGCCTTGCAGCCCGAACGCGGCGAGCGCGTCCATCGAGACGGGGACTATCACGATCTGTCCCGCTGCCCGCGCCATGGCTATGTTGCGTTCTATCTGTGGCTGCGCGAACGGGGCAGCGACGCGCTGGTCCACATCGGCGCGCATGGCACGCTGGAATGGCTGCCGGGCAAATCGGTCGCGCTGTCTGGCGCTTGCTGGCCCGAGGCGCTGATCGGCGCGATGCCGGTGATCTATCCGTTCATCGTCAACGACCCCGGAGAAGCTGCGCAGGCCAAACGCCGGATCGGTGCGGTTACTATCGGACACGTTCCGCCGCCACTGGTGCAAACTAAAAGCGGCGCGGGGCTGGCCCGGATCGAGGCGCTGCTGGATGAATTCTCCAACGCTTACGGGCTGGACCCGGCCCGCCGCGACCGCCTGCAAGCGAGCATCCGCGACGAAGCGCGCGTGCTGGGGCTGGAGGCGGAACTGGGCCTTGATGGCGCGGCCACGCTGGTTGAGGCGATCACCCGGATCGATCGCTTCGTTTGCGATGTAAAGGACAGCCAGTTCGGTGACGGGCTGCATGTGTTCGGGCGGGGCGATCAGGGCGCAGCCGAGCGGGCCGGATTGCTGACGGCGCTGGACGGACGGCGCGTTCCGCCCGGTCCCTCCGGCTCCCCGTTTCGCGGGCGCAGCGATGTGCTGCCGACCGGGCGAAACCTTTATGCAATAGACCCGCGGGCGGTGCCTTCACGCGCGGCCCACGCGCAAGGCGTGACACTGGCAGAGGAACTTATCCGGCGGCATTTGCAGGATCATGGCGATTATCCGCGCGGGCTGGTGGTCGATCTGTGGGGATCGGCCACGATGCGCACGGCGGGCGAGGAATTCGCCATGGCGCTGCACCTGCTCGGCGCAAAACCGCTGTGGGACATGACATCCGAACGGGTGGCGGGCGTTGAGATTCTGCCGCTGGCGCTGCTGGACCGGCCGCGCATCGACGTGACACTGCGGGTTTCAGGCCTGTTCCGCGATGCCTTCCCGGCGCTGCCCATGTTGTTCGGACAGGCGGTGCGAGCGCTGTGTTTGCGGGACGAACCGGCGGACTGGAACCCCTTTGCGGGGCAGGCGCCGGCCCCGCGAGTCTATGGACCGGCGCCGGGGAGTTATGGCCTTGGCCTTGGCGATGCGGCCGAGGTCTATACCGATGCGGCGCGACGCTCGGCCGGAGAGGCATGGCTGGCGGCATCGGATCATGCGTTTGACGCAACCTCCGATGCGATCGGGGGCACGCCCGATCCTGAGGGCCTGCGTCGGCGCGTCGAAGCGGCAGACGCCTTTGTTCATCTTCAGGACTTGCCGGAAACCGATCTGCTGCTGGCCGCGGACTCTGCCGCGCATGAGGCGGGCTTTGCCGCTGCCAAGGCGCTGACAGGCGGGACGGCAGCGCTCTATCACCTCGATAGTCGCGACCCGCTGAAGCCGGCCGCGCGCACCCTGACCGAAGAGATCGCCCGCGTGGTCCGTGCCCGTGCCGCCCATCCCGACTGGGTTGCAGGCATGATGCGGCATGGTTTTCGCGGGGGCGCGGAACTGGCCGCGACGCTGGATCATATGGGCGCCTTTGCGCACCTTTCAGGTAGCGTGCCGCCGCATCTGTTCGATCTCTATCACGATGCGACGCTGGGCCAAGCCGATGTTCGCGCGTTTCTTGTGCGCGAGAATCCCGGCGCGCTGGCGGCGATGGAAGCCCGCTTTGCAGCGCTCCATGCCGCCGGGCTGTGGCAGACCCGGCGCAATTCCATCCTCGCCAGCCTGCCCAGCCATGAGGACCGGACATGACCGGGCCTATGGTGAGGGGTTGGTGCCCCGATGCGTGGCACCCGATGATCGCGGGCGACGGGTTGCTGATGCGGGTAAAGCCGCGGCTTGGCCGCCTGACCCGCGCGCAAGTGCTGGGCCTGTGCGATGCCGCCATCGCGCATGGCAATGCCCTGATCGACATCACCGCCCGCGCCAATCTCCAGCTTCGTGGGGTGCGCGATACCGGCTGGCAGGCGCTGCTCGACCGGTTGCTGACGCTCGATCTGGTGGACGGTGACCCCGTCATCGAACAGCGACGCAACATTCTGGTCGCGCCGGATTGGCGGGTCGGTGATGACAGCCATCGCATTGCGGGCGCGTTGCTGACCCGGCTGGATGAGTTGCCCGATCTTCCGGGCAAGATGGGCTTCGTTATCGATGCTGGTCGGGCCTGCGCCCTGCACGGCGAGGTGGGCGATTTCCGCATCGAGCGCGACGAAAAAGGCGGCCTGATCCTGCGCGCCGATGGCCATCCGGGCGGTGTTGCAGTTGTCGCAGGTCAGGAAGTGGACGCCCTGATCGCGCTGGCACACTGGTTTTCTGCCAGCGGTGGCGCGGAAGCGGGGCGCATGGCCCGGCACACGGTTGCCCTGCCCGAATGGGCCTGTGGCGACATTCTGCCCGCGCCGTCGGCTGCTCGCATCGCGCCCGGCATCCATGATCTGGGCTGGGCTTATGGCCTGCCGTTCGGCCGGATAGAGGCGCCGATACTGGCTGGTGTGATGGAGGGATCGTCTGCCGGGGGGGTGCGGATTAGCCCGTGGCGGGTGCTCGTAGTAGAAGGCGCGCCTGCCATGCAGGTGGATGGCCTGATCACCGACCCTGCCGATCCGCTGCTGCATGTGGATGCCTGTCCGGGCGCGCCGTGCTGCACGCAGGCGTCGGTTGAAACCCGCGATCTTGCCCGCCGCCTTGCCCCGCATATCGCGGGACGGCTGCATGTTTCGGGCTGTGCCAAGGGCTGTGCCCGCCCGCGCGCCGCCGATGTCACGCTGACGGGCCGCGATGGCCTGTTCGATCTTTCCCTGAACGCGCGCGCCGGAGGGCCTGCGGTTCACTCCGCGCTTGGCCCGGCCGACCTTCTTGCCCAATTTGGAACCGCTTGATGCCCCATATCTATGAAACCGATGGCGCGGCCATTTATCGCCAGTCCTTCGCCACGATCCGCGCCGAAGCCGATCTGGCGCCCTTTTCTGCCGATGAGGAGCCGGTGGCGGTCCGCATGATTCATGCCGCCGGGATGGTCGAACTGGCGGCGCATATCCGCTTTTCGTCCGGCTTCGCACAAACGGCCAGTGCCGCGCTGGCCGATGGCGCGCCGGTGCTGTGCGATGCGCGGATGGTGTCCGAAGGGATCACTCGCGCCCGCCTGTCGGCCAACAATCCGATCATCTGCACGCTCAGTGCGCCGCCAGTACCGGACATGGCGCGGGCGATGGGCAACACCCGTTCCGCCGCCGCGCTGGAACTGTGGCGACCGCATCTGGCGGGCGCGGTGGTGGCCATCGGCAATGCGCCAACCGCGCTGTTCCATCTCCTGAATATGCTGGAAGATCCCGATTGCCCGCGCCCTGCGGCCATCATCGGCTGTCCGGTGGGCTTTGTCGGCGCGGCCGAATCCAAGGCCGCGCTGTGGGCCGCGCCGCCGGTGCCGTGCTGCATTGTCGATGGGCGGCTTGGCGGCAGCGCGATCACGGTCGCCGCGATTAACGCGCTGGCAAGCCGCGCCGAATGAGCGCGTCGTCATCAATCGGAACCATCCACGGCGTCGGGCTTGGTCCCGGCGCGGCCGATCTGCTGAGCGTGCGCGCCGACCGGTTGGTGCGTGGCGCTCGCCATGTTGCCTATTTCCGCAAGGCCGGACGGCCGGGGCAGGCGCGGCGGATTGTCGAAGGGATGCTGCGCGCCGACGTGATTGAAATCCCGATGGAATATCCTGTAACGACCGAGATCCCGTTGTCCGATCCCCGCTACAACGACTGTCTTTCCGCCTTCTATGCCGAATGCACCGCACGTTTGCTGGCGCTGGCGCAGGCGGGCGAGGACGTGGTTGTGCTGTGTGAGGGCGATCCGTTTTTCTACGGCTCGTTCATGCACCTTCATGGCCGTTTGGCGGGCATCGTCCCGGTGACGGTGGTGCCGGGTATCACCGGCATGGCCGGGGCATGGAACGCGACTGACATTCCCATCACCTGGGGCGATGACGTGCTGACCATCGCGATGGCGACCCTGCCCGAGGAGGAACTGGCCCGGCGCATCCGCGATACCGATGCGCTGGTGGTGATGAAGATCGGGCGCAACCTGCCCAAATTGCGCCGCGCGGTGGCAGCGGCGGGGCGCGAGGACGCGGCATGGCTGGTCGAACATGCCGCCATGCCCGGCCAGCGCGTCACGCGGTTGATCGAGGCGACCAGCGTCACGCCCTATTTCTCGATCCTGCTGATTCATGGACAGGGGCGTCGTCCATGAGCGGTTCGCTATCCATCGCCGGTCTGGGACCGGGCGACGAGGCACTGATCACGCCCGAAGTCACCGCCGCGCTGGCAGGGGCAAGCGATGTTATCGGCTATATCCCCTATGTCGCCCGCATCGCCCCGCGTGAGGGGCTGACGTTGCATCCATCCGACAACCGGGTGGAGCTGGATCGCGCGGCCCATGCGCTGGAACTGGCGGCGCAGGGCCGGCGCGTGGTGGTGGTGTCTTCTGGCGATCCCGGCGTGTTCGCGATGGCCGCCGCCGTGTTCGAGGCGCTGGAGGCTGGCCCGGCCCACTGGCGCGATCTCGACATCCGGGTGCTGCCCGGCATCACTGCCATGCTGGCCGCCAGCGCGCGAGCGGGGGCGCCGCTGGGGCACGATTTTTGCGCGATCAACCTGTCGGACAACCTCAAGCCGTGGTCCGTGATCGAAAAGCGGCTGCGGCTGGCTGCAGAGGCAGACTTTGCGATGGCGTTCTACAACCCGCGGTCGAAAGCCCGGCCGGAAGGTTTCGAACGTGTGCTGGAATTGCTGCGCGCGGTGTGTGGCAATGATCGCCCGATCCTGTTCGCCCGCGCCCTATCGACGCCCGACGAACAATTGCAAATCGTACCGCTGGGTCAGGCCCGCGCGGACATGGCCGATATGCGCACGATGGTGATCGTCGGATCGAGCCTGACGCGGATCATCGAACGTGCGGCTGGTCCCATTCTCTACACCCCCCGCTCGGCCTTGGGTTCGGCATCATGACCCAGCCACGCGAGCACATCCTCCGGGCGATAACACTCGGTCCGGCCCGGAACGGCGGGTCGGTCAATCATCAGGACCGGCAGGCCCAGCGCCCGCGCGGCGATCAGCTTGGCATCGGCACCACTGCCGCCAGCGTTCTTGCACACCACCAGATCGATGGCGTGCGCCTGCATCAGCTGGCTGTCGCCCATGACGGTAAATGGCCCGCGATCAACGATCAGGGTGTGATGGGGCAGGCCCGGCGGCTGCTCCGGCGCGTCCACGAAACGCAGCAGATAGTGGTGGTGTGGCTGCGCGGCGAAGGCTTCGACATGCATCCGCCCCAGCGCCAGCATGACGCGGCGGGCCTGTCCTGCCAGCGCGGCGACCGCGCCGTCGATATCAGCAACGCGGGTCCAGCGGTCACCAGCAACCGGTTCCCACGCGCGACGGGTCACGGCGACATGGGCCACACCCACAAGCCGCGCAGCCTCCACCGCATGACGGCTCATCGTCGCGGCAAAGGGGTGGGTCGCGTCGACCAGATGGGTCACGCGATGGTCGCGCAGATAATCGGTCAGCCCAGCCATCCCGCCGAACCCGCCAACCCGCACCGGAACCGGTTGAGCGCGGGGATTTTTCGTCCGTCCGGCATAGCTGAGTGTCGTCGCAATGCCCTGCGCGGCAAGCAGGCGGGCAAGAACGCTCGCCTCGGTCGTTCCACCCAGCAGGAGGACATGTCGCATGGCTGATACGGCTCCTGAAGCGTGGTTGACGATCATCGGCATCGGCGAGGACGGGCCGGATGGCCTGTCCGCTGCGAGCCGGGCGGCGCTGGCGCGGGCCGAACTGGTCATGGGACCGGCCCGGCATCTGTCGCTGCTGCCCGCGATTACCTGCCCTGCGACCGAATGGCCAGTGCCCTTTGCCGATGGCATCACCCTGTTGATGCAACATCGCGGACAGCGCGTGGTGATGCTTGCGTCGGGCGACCCGTTCTGGTTCGGGGCGGGGAGCAGCGTAACCCGGCAGCTCGATCCGGGCGAATGGGTGGCGATACCGGCGCCTTCCACCTTCACGCTGGCAGCCGCACGATTGGGCTGGCCGTTGCAGGATGTGGCCTGCCTTGGCCTGCACGCCGCGCCGCTGGAGCGACTTAAGCCCCATCTGGCGTCAGGGCAGCGCATTGTGGCGCTGTTGCGCGATGGCGAGGCCGTGGGCGCGCTGGCCGATTATCTGACCGGCCAAGGCTTTGGCCCGTCAGTGCTGCACGTGATGGAAGCGCTCGGTGGTCCGCGCGAACGGGTACGCCGGGTGACTGCAGAAGCGCTGACCTTCACCGACATTGCCCATCCGGTTGCGGTCGGGATCGACTGTGTGGGCCACGGTGATGCCTTGCCGCAGGCGGCAGGACGACCGGACCACTGGTTCGCATCCGACGGGCAGTTGACCAAGCGCCCGGTGCGCGCCTTGACTTTGTCGGCGCTGGCCCCGTGTGTGGGGGAACTGCTGTGGGACATCGGCGCGGGATCGGGTTCCATCGGGATCGAATGGCTGCTGGCCCACCCGGCCAACCGCGCCTGCGCGATGGAAGCCGATCCGGTGCGCGCGGACCGGGCGCGGGCCAACGCCGCTGCGCTGGGTGTCGACCGATTGCAGGTGGTGATCGGACGTGCGCCGGATACTTTGCCGCCGGGACTAGTGCCCGATGCGGTGTTCATCGGCGGCGGATTATCGGAAGCCTTGCTGGACGCGCTGTGGGCACGATTGCCCGCCGGAACGCGGCTGGTGGCCAATGCGGTGACGCTGGAATCAGAAGCGCTGCTAGCCCGGTGGCATGGCCAGAAGGGCGGGAGCCTCCTGCGCATCGAACTGGCCGACGCCGCACCGTTGGGCAACCGGCACGGCTGGCGCGCGCGCTATCCGGTGGTGCAATGGAGCGTGACGCTGTGATCGTCGCAGGCTTCGGCTTTCGCGCGGGCGCGGCCCTGCCCTCACTGCGCGCGGCGTTCGCGCTGGCGCAACAAGGGCAGCCGCCGGTGACGCATCTGGCCACCGCGCAGGACAAGCTTGCGGCGCTGGTCCCGCTGGCAAAGGCGCTTGGCCTGCCGCTGACGGGCGTGGCGCCCGATGCATTGGCCGCCGTCGCCACCCTCACGCGCTCCGCCGCCAGCCTGACCGCCCGCCACGTCGGCAGCGTGGCCGAAGCATCCGCCATGGCCGAAGCAGGCGCCGGCGCGCGCCTGCTGTCGCCGCGCCGCATCTCGCCCGACCGCATGGCCACGTGCGCCATTGCGGCCAGTGTCACCTTTCAGGGAACCCCAACATGACCGTCCATTTCATCGGCGCCGGTCCCGGCGCGCCCGACCTTTTAACCTTGCGCGGACGCGATCTGATCGCGGGCAGCCCGGTGTGCCTCTATGCCGGGTCGCTGATCCCGGTCGCCGTGCTCGATCATTGCCCGCCGTGTGCCCGGATCGTGAACACCGCGCCGCTGGAACTGGACCAGATCATGGCCGAGATCGCCACTGCCCATGCCGCCGGGCACGATGTGGCGCGGCTGCATTCGGGCGATTTGTCAGTCTGGTCGGCGATGGGCGAGCAATTGCGCCGGCTGCGCGCGATGGACATTCCCTTTACCGTGACGCCCGGTGTCCCAGCGTTCGCCGCCGCCGCCGCTGCGCTGGAGGCAGAGCTGACCCTGCCCGCGCTGTCACAATCGCTGGTGCTGACCCGCACGCCGGGCCGCGCCAGCACCATGCCGCCCGCCGAAAGCCTGACCAATTTTGCCGTTACCGGCGCGACGCTGGCCATTCACCTTTCGGTTCACAATCTGGCGCAAGTGGTGGCGGACCTGACGCCGGCCTATGGCGCGGATTGCCCGGTCGCGGTGGTCTGGCGCGCCAGCTGGCCCGATCAGCAGATTGTCCGGGCGACGCTCGACACCATCGAACAGGCCGTGGCGGGCAGCACGGCCAAGAATCTGCAACGCACCGCCCTGATCCTGGTCGGGCGGGTGCTGGCGGCGCAGGATTTTGCCGAAAGCAGCCTCTATGCGCCCGGTTATGACCGCCGCTTTCGGCCTCAGGATGCCGGTTCGCGGTTTGCGGGGGCATCGGAATGAGCGCGCGCCACCAGACTCCGGGATTGATGATCGCCGCCCCCGCATCGGGCACCGGCAAGACCACGGTGATGCTGGGCCTGCTGCGCGCGCTCACCGAAGACGGGCTGGCGGTGCAGCCGTTCAAGAGCGGGCCGGACTATATCGACCCGGCCTTTCACCGCGCCGCCTGTGGCCGACCGTCCTTCAACCTTGATAGCTGGGCGATGGAAGGCGATCTGATCGCTGCCATCGCGGGGCAGGCTGCGGGCGCGGACATGGTGCTGGCCGAAGGGTCGATGGGCCTGTTTGACGGCGTGGCCAGCAAGGGCGCATCGGGCAATGGTGCCAGCGCCGACATGGCCCGCCGCATGGGCTGGCCCATCGTGCTGGTGCTGGATGTATCGGGGCAGGCGCAGTCCGCCGCCGCCACCGCACTCGGGTTCAGCAGCCTTGATCCGGGGCTGCCATTTGCCGGGGTGATCCTGAACCGCGTGGCCAGTCCGCGTCATGAACGGCTGGTGCGCAAGGGCATGGAGGCGGTGGACATTCCGGTGCTGGGTGCCCTGCCAAGGCGCGGCGACCTGACCCTGCCCGAACGCCATCTTGGGCTGGTTCAGGCGGTGGAGCATCCCGACCTTGATCGCGCGATTGCCGAGTTTGCGGCGTTCCTGCGCGCCCATGTTGATCTTGATGCCGTTCGCCGTGCCGCCGGTGCCGAACCACAAGCCGATGGCGGCAAGCTGCCCGTCCCGCCGGCCCAGCGCATCGCCATGGCGCGCGATGCCGCCTTTTCGTTCGTCTATCCGCATCTGATCGAAGGGTGGCGGCGCGCCGGGGCGGAGATCCTGCCGTTTTCGCCACTGGCCGATCAAGCGCCCGCCGCCCATGCCGATCTGGTGTGGTTGCCTGGCGGCTATCCCGAACTGCACGCCGGAACCATCGCCGCCGCAGCGACATTCCTGTCCGGCCTGCGCCATTATGCCCAAACGCGCCCCGTTCACGGCGAATGCGGCGGCTATATGGTGCTGGGTGAGGGGTTGATCGACAAGAGTGGTGAACGGCACCGGATGGCCGGGCTGTTGGGGCTGGTCACCAGCCATGCCCAGCGCAAGATGCACCTTGGCTATCGCCATGCCGAACTGCTGGTGCCGATATCGGGCCTTGCCGCCGGGACCAGGCTGCGCGGGCACGAGTTCCACTATTCAACCATTGTCGAACAGAGCGACGCGCCGCTGGCGCGGGTGACCGATGCCGAGGGCGCGGCGGTGGCCGAAACCGGATCGCATCGCGGCCATGTCACCGGCAGCTATTTCCACATGATTGCGCCACTGAACCCCGTGGACGTGTCATGACCGGTTTTGTTTCCTTCGTGGGGGCCGGGCCGGGCGATCCCGAGTTACTGACGCTCAAGGCGTTGGCGCGGTTGGAGGCCGCCGATGTCGTGCTGTTCGACGATCTGGCTTCCGGTCCTATCCTTGACCGCGTGCGCCTGGACACCACACTGGTGAATGTCGGCAAACGGGCGGGACGGCAATCGCCCAGCCAGGCCGAGGTGAACCGCCAACTCGTGGATCATGCCGCTGCGGGTGGCCGTGTAGTGCGGCTAAAATCCGGCGATTCTGGGATCTTTGGCCGTCTTGAGGAGGAAATCGAGGCATTGCGGCTTGCTGGTATCGGTTTCGAGATCATCCCAGGCGTCAGTTCTGCCAGTGCAGCGGCGGCCACTGCCGGCATTCCCCTGACAAGGCGCGCGCTTTCACGGCGGGTCCAGTTCATCACCGGGCATGGTGCGACGGGTGCCTTGCCTAATGACCTCAACATGGCAGCCCTGGCCGATGCCGAAGCGACAACCGTCGTGTTCATGCCCAAGCGAACCTTCCCTGAACTGGCCGCCCGGCTGGTCGCTGCGGGGCTGCCCCCACAAACGCCGGCGTTGTTGGCCGAGAATGTGGGCCGCGCCGATCAGCGTCTCACGCGCAGCTCGGTTGCCGGGTTGGCAGACACGCTGGCTGAGGGCGTGGGGTTCGCCCCGGCCCTGATCCTCTACGGCCCATTGTTGGAGGAAGCATGATCGAGCTTTCCCTCATCGGCATCGGCACGGGCAATCCCGATCACCTGACGGCGCAAGCCGTGCGGGAGATGAACAACGCCGACCTGATTCTGCTGCCGCGCAAAGACAGCGCCAAGTCCGACCTGATCGACCTGCGCCGCGCCATCTGTGGGCAGGTGTTGACCGGCCCAGTGCCGATTGTCGAATTCGACATGCCGGTTCGCGACGCAGGCCGGGATTACACGCAAGCGGTTGACGATTGGCACGAGGCTATCGCTGCAGCATGGCGCGCCCAGATCACCACGCATCTGCCAGCGGGCGGGCGGTTGGCATTGCTCGTCTGGGGTGATCCTTCGCTTTATGACAGCACCTTACGGATCGCCGAAAAACTCAAAGCTGGCGGCCTTACGATGCAGGTGCGCGTTGTGCCCGGCATCACAAGCATTCAACTGCTGACCGCCGCGCATGCCATTCCGCTCAATCCCCTTGCCGGGGCGGTGACGATCACCACCGGGCGTAGGCTACGCGGCCAGGGCTGGCCCGAAGGGACCGACACGCTCGTTGTCATGCTCGACAGCGGCTCTGCCTTTGAGGTGCTGGAACCGCAGGGCATCACCATCTGGTGGGGCGCCTATCTGGGCATGGCGCATGAAGTGCTGGAGCGGGGTGTGCTTGCTGAGGCTGGCCCCCGGATCGCCCAGTGCCGGGCCGAACTGCGCGCGCGCCATGGCTGGATCATGGATGTCTACCTCATGCGAAAGGAACAAATTGATGGAAACTGACAGCGAAGTGCAAGCGGTGAGCGACGATGCCCGCCACGCCGAAAAGATGCGCAAGAAGCAGACCGCGCAGACCAAGATCATGGCCAGCAAGACCCGCGAGCAGGGCCTGCTGATCGTCCACACCGGCAAGGGCAAGGGCAAGACCAGCGCCGCGCTGGGCATGGTGGTTCGCGCCATCGGCCACGGCATGAAAGTGGGCGTGGTCCAGTTCGTCAAAGGGGCGATGAAGACCGGCGAAAAGGCGGTGTTCGATGCCTTTCCCGACCATGTCGAATTCAAGCCGATGGGCGAGGGTTTTACCTGGGACACGCAGGACCGCACACGCGACATTGCGGTGGCCCGCGCCGGCTGGGACGAGGTCAAGCGCATGATCGCCGATCCCAGCTATCACATGGTTCTGGCCGACGAACTGAACATCGTGCTGCGGTATGACTATCTGCCGGTCGATGAAGTGGTGGCGGTGCTGACCGCGCGCGACGCCATGAAGCATGTGATCGTCACGGGCCGCAATGCGCCCGACGCGCTGATCGAGGTGGCGGACCTTGTCACCGAGATGACCATGGTGAAGCACCCCTTCCGTTCAGGCGTGAAGGCCCAGGCCGGCATTGAATTTTGACCGGGGATCGAATTCTGAGCGACGCCCCGCCTGTGTTCGACGCGGAATTTACGGAGCAATTCACGCAATTGCTACGCTGGCGGCGCGATGTGCGGCAATTCGACCGCCGCGCCGTGGCGGAAGCTGACATGCGCGTGCTGCTGGCCTGCGCCGCGCTGGCGCCGTCGGTCGGCAATGCCCAGCCGTGGCGCTTTGTGCGCGTGCGGACGCCGGACATACGGGAGGCGCTGGCCGCGCATGCCGATGGGCAAAGCGCCCATGCGGCAGAGCGCTATGCCGGGCAGGCGCGGTACGATCACTACCTGTCGCTCAAGCTGCACGGACTGCGTGAGGCGTCCGAACTGATCGCGGTGTTCTGCGACGAACAGCCCGAGGCGGGGCACGGTCTTGGCATTGCCACCATGCCCGAAATGTTGCGCTATTCGTGCGTGCTGGCGATCCACAATCTGTGGCTGGCGGCGCGGCTGCGCGGGCTTGGCCTTGGCTGGGTGTCGATCGTTGATCCACCGGCGGTCCATGCCCTGCTCGACGTTCCCGCCACCTGGTCGCTGATCGCGCTGTTGTGCATCGGTTACCCGGCAGACACGTCCGATACCCCCGAACTGGAACAGCGCGGCTGGCAGCAGCGTGAGCCGTGGGCTGACCGGGTGTTCGAACGATGATTTTCAATCAAAGGACCAGAAAACCATGCTGATACCCGTGGAGGATGGCCCCGCTATCGTGGCCTGCAACACCTGTCGCCACAGCGCCGACGCGCGTGAGGATGACGGCGGGATGCGCGGCGGCGCGCAGATGGTGGCGGCGCTGCGCTCGGTTCAGGAAAGCGACGCGCGCTATGCCGGGGTCGCCGTGCAAGAGATGCCGTGCCTGTTCGCCTGCACCGATTTCTGCACCATCCACCTGCGCGCACCGGGCAAGGTCGGCTATGTGCTCGGCCGGTTCACGCCGGACGAGGACGCCGCCACCGCCATTCTGGACTATGCCGTCCACTATGCCGCCAGCGAGCATGGCCGGGTGCCGTTCAAGCAATGGCCGCAAGGGGTGAAGGGCCATTTCATCACCCGCACCCCGCCGCAGGGCTTCGTCACAGAATGAGCCGGTTTGCCACGCTGGCCGCGTTTGAAGCGGCGCTGGAGCATATGCCCGTGGCCGATGCGGACGCCATGGCCGCTGCACGCGCGCGGCAGGCCATCCTGACCAAGCCGGCCGGATCGCTGGGCCGGCTGGAAGACATTGCCGTGTTTATGGCCGGATGGCAGGGCATAGCGCAGCCGGTGATCAAACAGGGTCGCGCGGCGATCTTTGCTGGCAATCATGGTTTCGTCGTCCACGGGGTCAGCGCCTTTTCCGCCAGCGTGACCGCCGCGATGGTCGGCAATTTCACTACTGGCGGCGCGGCGATCAACGCACTGGCCGGGGCGGCCGGACTGGATCTGCGGGTGGTTGCACTCGATCTCGACCGGCCCACGGCGGATTTCACCGTCGCTGCGGCAATGGACGAGACGGAGTGCCTTGCTGCACTTTCTGCCGGAGCGGCGGTGGTGGAGCCGGGGCTGCACCTGCTGGTCGTCGGCGAAATGGGCATTGGCAATTCGACCGCCGCCGCCGCGCTCTGCGCGCGCAGCTATGGCGGCGCGCCCGCGCAATGGGTCGGGCCGGGCACGGGGGTTGATGCGGGCGGAATCGCGCGCAAAGTGGCGGTGGTGGAACAGGCACTGGCCTGTCATGCCAATGTGCCGGACACCCCGTTTGAGACTTTGCGCCGGTTGGGCGGGCGCGAAATCGCCGCGATTGCCGGGGCCGTGCTGGAGGCGCGCCGCCTGCGAATTCCGGTGGTGCTGGACGGGTTCATCAGCTGCGCCGCGCTGGCGCCGCTGGCCGCCGCCGTTCCGGCGATCACTGATCATTGCCTGGCGGGGCACTGCTCGGCTGAACCGGGGCATATCCGACTGCTGGGGCATTTGGGCCTTGATCCCCTGCTGTCGCTGGGGATGCGATTGGGCGAAGGCAGCGGCGCGGCACTGGCGGTGTCGGTAATCCGGGCAGCGCTGGCCACGCACAATGGTATGGCGACATTTGCCGAGGCCGGGGTGGCAGACGGCTTGTGAGCAGCTTTTCACTTTACCTCTTGCGCCACGGCGAACCGGAAGGCGCGGGGCGGCTGATCGGCCGCACCGATGCGCCGCCTGTTGCCACAGGTATCGCGGCCTGCGCCGATCAGGCGCGGGATCTGGCGGCGGAAGTTCTGATCGCTTCCGACCTTTCCCGTGCGCGTTTGGCGGGCGAGGCCATCGGGCTGGAGACCGGCGTGCCGCTGTCAATCGATCCGCGCTGGCGCGAGCTGGACTTTGGCGCATGGGAGGGGATGGCGCCGGGCGATGTCGAAGGCGCGGCGCTGGCGCGATTCTGGGACGATCCCGATGGCCATGCGCCGCCCGGTGGAGAACGCTGGTCGGCGCTGGTGGACCGTGTGTCCGCTGCCATTGGCGATCTGGCCGCCCGGTCGACGCTGATCGTCACGCACGCAGGCGCGATGCGGGCAGCAGTGGCGGTGCTTTGCGGGTTTGATGTGCGCCAGACCTGGGCAGTTGATCTGCCCTACAACGGCCTGCTGGCGTTGCGCGTCTGGCCCGCTGAGGGACCGGGCGAGCGCCCCACAGCACAGATCGCGGGGCTTTATCCGTGAGGGGCTTCATCATCGCCCTGCAGTTTCTGACGCGCTTGCCGACACCCGTGGTTGTCGTTGACGATGCCGCCTTCGCCCGATCCATGCGCTGGTTTCCCGCTGTAGGCCTGGTTATTGGTGCAGCGGTTGCGGGAGCCGCATGGGCAGGCGCGCTGGTCGATCACCGGCTGGGCGCATTGGCCGCGCTGATCGTCTGGGTGGGCGTGACCGGCGCGCTGCACCTTGATGGCCTGGCCGACCTCGCCGATGCCAGCGGCGCGGCGCATAAAGATCGCGAGCGGCTGCTGGCCGTTATGGCCGATCCTCATGTCGGCAGCTTCGGCGTTGTCGCGATTGTGCTGCAACTGCTGAGCAAGTTGGTGCTGCTGGATATGCTGGTGGATGCACGGGCGTTTGGCGCGCTGGTACTGGTGCCGTTTGCCGCGCGCATCGGCCCGCTGGTGTGGACATGGTGGCTGATGCCGCTGCATCAGGGGCTGGCGGCTCGATTCCGTTCCGCGATCGGCCCGATCGATCTTGCGGGCTGGGCGGCCGCGCTGGCTGCGGCGGCGTGGTTCACTCCGGCGCTGCTTATCACACCATTGCTCGTTCTGTGGTGGGGGAGGCACGTGCGCCGCGCATTGGGCGGGATTTCCGGCGATGGCCATGGTGCAGGCATCGAGTTGATCGAAACCGGCTTGCTGCTGAGCGTGGCAATCACGGGCCTATGGATACACACGACATGAACAGCTTCAGTTTTCACGGCGGCAGGTTGGCCGATGCCATGGCGCAGTTCGGCATGGGCAAGGCGCCGTGGGTCGACCTGTCCACCGGCATCAATCCGCTTGGCTGGCCCGGCGCGGGCGATCTGGCGATGAACTGGCAGGCGCTGCCCGACGCGGGCGCGCTGGACGATCTGGAGGCCGCTGCCGCTGCCCATTTCGGCACGGACCCGGCCCATGTTTGCGCGGTGCCGGGCACCGAGATCGGCCTGCGGATGTTGGGCGACATCGTGCCCGGCCCCGCTATCCATGCCCAGCCCAGCTATCGCACCCATGGCGAGATGATTCCCCGCAGCCGTCCCGTAGCCCTGACCGAATTGGCGGGGACAGAGGAAGCGACCCTCATCCTCGCCAATCCCAACAACCCCGATGGGCAGATCACCCCGCCCGCGACGCTGCTGGGCTGGCTGGAGGCGCGGCGCGACAGCGCAGCGTGGCTGGTCGTGGACGAAGCCTTTGCCGATGCCGCCCCGCACAGCAGCCTTGCCGCCCATGTGCAGGACGAACAGCGGCTGATTATCTTCCGCTCGTTCGGCAAATTCTTCGGGCTGGCCGGGGTGCGGCTCGGCTTTGTGCTGGGACCGCGCGCGCTGATCGCGCAATATCGGCAGCGGCTGGGCAGTTGGCCGCTATCGGCAGCGGCGCTGGCCATCGGCACAGCGGCATATCAGGATGTGGACTGGACAGCCGCCATGCGGATGGCCCTGCGCGAACAGGCCACCGCGCTGGATACGGTGCTGGCGCGGCGGGGCTTCAGCGCGATAGGCGCCTGCCCACTGTTCCGGCTGATCGAAACCGACGATGCCGCCGCGCTGTTCGAACGCCTTGCGCGACATGCCATCCTGACGCGGCCGTTCGATTACGATCCGCGCTGGCTGCGCCTGGGCCTGCCCGCCGACCGAGAGGCGCTGGATCGCCTTGATGCGGCGCTGGCTGATGATTGATCTGACTGCTTTCCTGGCCTTGGTGCTCGACGCGGCAGTGGGCTGGCCTCAGCCGCTGTATCGCCGGATCGGCCATCCGGTGGGCATTTTTGCGCGGATTATCGCCGCGCGGGAACGGCGCTGGAATGTCCCCTCGCGTTCCGATGGACAGCGGCGCTTGGCCGGGGCGGTCACCGTCCTGATCCTGCTGGGTATGGCGGGCGGTGCGGGCTGGATGCTGCAAAGTCTGCTCGTGGCAATCGCCGGGCCGTGGGCCTGGCCCCTGATCGCTGTGCTGGCCTGGCCGGGTCTGGCGCAGCGCAGCCTGTACGACCACGTCCGCCCCGTTGCCGATGCGCTGGAGCGGCAGGATCTGCCCGCCGCGCGCGCCGCTGTCGGCATGATCGTTGGCCGTGATACGACGGCGCTTGATGAAGCGGGTGTTACCCGCGCGGCGATCGAGAGTCTGGCGGAAAGTTTCTGCGACGGGGTGGTCGCGCCGTTGTTCTGGCTGCTGGTGCTGGGGCTGCCCGGTATCTGGGCCTATAAGGCGATCAACACCGCCGACAGCAGATTTGGCACCGCGAGGAGCAATGGCGCGCCTATGGTTGGGCTGCGGCCCGCACCGACGATGCGATGAACCTCATTCCAGGGCGCCTGTCGGGATTTCTGATCTGCCTGTGCGGCGGGGGTGGCTGGCGGATATTGTTGCGCGATGCTTCCAGGCACACCTCGCCCAATGCGGGCTGGCCCGAGGCCGCGATGGCCGGGGCGCTGGGGCTGCGCCTAGCCGGGCCAATTGCCTATGACGGAATTGTTTCGGACAAGCTCTGGATTGGGGAGGGAGGCCGCCCGGCCCGGACAGAGGATATGCGGCGCGGATTGGGCGTCTACGCCCGTGCATGTCTGTGCCTGTGGTTGATGGCGGCCGGAATTGCAGGAGGTGCAGCATGGGCGCTATAATGCTTCAGGGCACCGGCTCTGATGTGGGCAAATCGGTGCTGGTGGCGGGGCTGTGCCGCGCCCTAGTGCGGCGGGGCTTGCGGGTCTTGCCGTTCAAGCCGCAGAATATGTCGAACAATGCGGCTGTCACCAGCGATGGCGGCGAGATCGGCCGGGCGCAGGCCTTGCAAGCGATAGCCTGCAAGGTGGAGCCGCATACGGACATGAACCCGGTACTGCTGAAACCACAGGCCGATCGCACATCGCAACTGATCGTGCATGGCCGGGTGCGCGGCACATTGGGCGCGGGCAATTTTCGGCAGGCACGGGGCGCGCTGCTGGGTGAAGTTATGGCGAGCTACGACCGGCTCCGCCGGGCGTGCGATATTGTCGTGGCCGAGGGTGCGGGCTCTCCTGCGGAAATCAACCTGCGCGCTGGCGACATCGCCAATATGGGCTTTGCGCGAGCGGCAGGCGTGCCCGTCGTGCTGGTCGGCGATATTGATCGCGGCGGAGTCATTGCCGCCATCGTCGGCACGAAGACGATCATCGACCCGGCGGATGCCGCGATGATCAAGGGCTTCATCATCAACAAGTTCCGGGGCGATCCCGCACTGTTCGCCGATGGTTATCGCCAGATCGAGAGCCTGTCGGGCTGGCGCGGATTCGGCGTGGTGCCGTGGCTGGGCGCGACCGCACGGCTGCCAAGCGAGGATGCCGTGGTGCTGGAGCGCGGCAAGGCGCGCGCGGGGGGCCGCAAGCTGATCGCCTGTCCGATCCTGCCGCGCATATCCAATTTCGATGACCTCGATCCGCTGAAGCTCGAACATGGTGTGGACCTGCACATGGTTCCGCCCGGCCAGCCGATCCCGGCAGAGGCCGCGCTCATCATCCTGCCCGGGTCAAAGGCGACCATCGCCGATCTGGCCGCTCTGCGCGCAGAGGGCTGGGACATCGATATTCTGGGGCATCACCGGCGCGGCGGGCTGATCTTTGGGCTTTGCGGTGGTTACCAGATGCTCGGCAAAAGCATCGCCGATCCCGATGGTCTGGAAGGCCCGCCCAGCACCGCAAGCGGCCTCGGCCTGCTCGATGTCGAAACGACCTTGCACGCACACAAGGCGCTGCGTCCGGTCAGCGGTATGGCGATGGGCGCGCCTTTTCATGGGTATGAAATGCACATGGGGCAAACCAGCGGGCCGGACCCGCAGCGGCCCTTCGCCCTGCTTTCCGATGGACGCCGTGATGGCGCGATAAATGCGGGCGGAACGGTGTTTGGTTCTTATGTCCACGGCCTGCTGGCCGATGCGGAGTTGCGCCGAGCGCTGCTGTCGCGCATGGATGTAGAAGCCGGGGGCGTGGACTATGGCTTCACCGTCGAGGCGGCGCTGGACGAGATCGCAGCCGCGCTGGAGGAGCATCTCGATATCGACGCGCTGGTGGCGATGGCGATGGCGGAACCACCCGCCTCCGTCCCAGCGAGAGACAGCGCATGAGCAGTGCCTTGCCCCATTTGCTGGTGCTGGGCGGAGCGCGTTCGGGCAAAAGCCGCTTTGCCCAGGGCCGGGCAGAGGCCCTGACAGGTAAACTGGTCTATCTGGCGACAGCGCAGGCCTTCGATGATGAGATGCGCGAGCGAATCGAGCTGCACCGCGCCGATCGCGGTCCGCGCTGGTCAACTGTCGAGGCACCGCTGGACCTGGCGGTGGCAATCACGGCATATAGCACGCCGGAAACGGTGGTGCTGGTCGATTGCCTGACGTTGTGGGCTTCGAACCTGATGCTAGCGGAACGCGATACTGCTACCGCTACAGACGGACTGGCGCGCTCGCTTTCAGCCGCACGGGGGCCGGTCATTCTGGTCGCCAACGAAGTGGGTCTGGGCATTGTACCCGACAACGCCCTTGCCAGAAGGTTTCGCGATGTTGCGGGCCGCATCAATCAGGAAATAGCGGCAGTGGTTGAAGAGGCAGTCATAATGTTCGCCGGCCTTCCCTTGACGCTGAAACCTAAAGGATGAGCGGCTAGCCATACCACTTGCCACTGTGCAACTCGGAGGGGCAGGTGGTATGGAGCAAAGCTAGATCCAGCGTGTCGGTGACGCCGCCGGCCATCACTGTGGTGCACAGCTTCCACTAGATGATGTAGCGGGAATAACGGTGTCTGCGGCTCGCTGATTAGCGAGTACGCCTTCGGACGCGGGGATCCCCGACCGCAGAGGTAATCACCGAAGCGCGCCAGTGCTCGACTGTCGACCGGTCTTGACAGCCTGGCCCGATTTTATCCCGGTGTTGCACCTGATACCAACCTGCATTGATCACGACCCACGTGCCCATTTGCGGCGTCCAATTGTCATGATGCGCCATATGTGGACGGCCCCCTCCCTGCAAGATTTGGCAGATAATATTGATCGGATCGCTTGCGTTCATATGTCCGGCCTGTGGGTGCGTTCGCACATGAACGCTGGCCAAGATGGTTTCCGCGACACGAGTTCCAAACAAGGCTGCGACCTGCAACGGCCACTGGCGCATACGGGCTATCACGCGTCTCGGATCGATCGATCCACCATCTGCTGTTTCTTGCAAGTTCACGCATCAGTTCAGGATGGTAGCTCTGACTGTCCGCTCACCATCGCTGCCTGATCTCTTATGCCGTGCATTTCAACTCTGATAGCACGACGCTTTTTCGATAAGTTTCGCCGGTGGCCATCATTTTCCAAGCGATCCGCGCAATTTTGTTCGCCAATGCCACGGCCACCAGCTTGGGCGGTTTGCGTTTGAGCATGGAGAGCAGCCAGGGCGTGGCATTTTTTCCGCTTCCATCCCTGACACGTCGAAGCAATGATGTGGCCCCGACCACCAGTATACTTCGCAATGCTTCGTCGCCAGCGCGCGTGATAACGCCCTGCCTTGCTTTGCCGGCGGTTGAGTGATCCTTCGGGGTCAGGCCTAGCCAAGCTGCAAATTGACGCCCCGACGCGAAGAGTTCCGGGGCGGGCGTTTTCATCATGAGAAGCGATGCGCCAATCGGCCCGACGCCTGGAATTTGGGCCAGGCGTCGGCTGCACTCATTTTTGCGGTGCCATGCTAGTAGCTTTGCCTCGACGTCTTCAAGCTGCCGTTCCAACTGTTGGTATTCGCTGGCGTGCAACGCGAAGAGTTCGCGTGCCAATGTCGGAACGGTCTCATCGGTTGCAGTGCGTTCGAGCAGCGGCTCGATCTTGTATATGCCCTTGGCTGTGGTTAGTCCGAACTCGGCAGCGTAGCCGCGGATCGCATTGGCGAGTTGGGTTCTGCTTCTCACCAGCCTGTCGCGCATTCCGACCAGCATTAGCGCTGCCTGCTGTTCTGCGGTCTTTACCGGCACGAAGCGCATTGTCGGGCGGCTCATGGCCTCGCACAGCGCCTCGGCATCGGCGGCATCATTCTTGCCGCGCTTCACGTACGGCTTTGCCAATTGTGGTGCGATCAGCTTCACCTCATGACCGAACGAGCCCAGCAGGCGGGCCCAATGATGTGAGGCGCCGCACGCCTCGATGGCGACCACCGTTGACGGCAGCTTCTGGAAGAAGTCGATCATTTCCTTGCGTCGCAGCTTCTTGCGCAAAATCGGCTGTTCCGCTGCATTCACACCGTGCAGCTGAAAGAGATGTTTTGACGTATCCATGCCAATGCGGATAATCTGTTCCATGGGCGGTCTCCTTCGATCGAAATCTAACGACTCACTCTGGCACATTCTGATGCCATACGGAGGCCGTCCACCCCAGCAGGGCTGATCGATCAGCCTGTTCCAGGCTTCGCAGCAAAGGTCGACGATGTTGTCGTGGGACGTGAAGATGCGGTTGGATAGCCAGTTATCGCGCATGAATTGCCAGATATTTTCGACCGGGTTGA
>NZ_NMUA01000001.1 GCF_002312805.1 Sphingobium sp. D43FB
CGACGTCCTGCTCATGGCTCAATGCCGTCGAGGGCTTCTTTGCAAAGTTGACCCGGCGGCGGCTGAAAAACGGCGTCTTCCACTCCGTTGTCGATCTGCAGGCCGCCATCAACCGCTTCATCAAGGAGCATAATGAGGCGCCGCGCCCCTTCGTCTGGAAGGCTGACCCTGACCAAATCATCGCCGCCGTTAGGCGCGGGCACCAAATGTTGGAATCAATCCACTAGCGGGAACCACGCAGTCTAATTCAGCGGTCTTCGTCCTGCTAACGCAAGCGTTGACCATCGCGCTGATCGTTGCTCTGACCCTGCTGGTCTCCCGTTGGCGTAGCCGTGTCGCGATGTGGATATCGATCATTCTCTTTGCTATTGGTATACCTAGTGTTTTTTCACTGGCTGCACATGGACTTTTGGCAGGTGCCCACTTCATCACTGTACTGCAGACTTTCGGTCAATTAGTTGCGTATGGCCTGCTGTTCACACCGGAAGCGCGGGCTTGGATGAAGGCAGGCACCTCTCCTCGAGCAGGCGTGATGGGCTAAGGTCCGCTTTCCACCAAAATTCGAAATGGCCATGTTGACACGACCGTCCTCACGCATCGGAAAGTCTAGCCATCGCTATGTAGAAAAGCTGGTTGAGCGGGAGTGACCGCTCTCAGGCAGGCCGACAACTAACGTCCAGCCTCACACCGGCCGCGTGCGCCACATCGCAATCGGGATCATCGTCAGCACGGGTTGATCGTCCTGGTTGAGGATCGTCACCTTGTTGCGCACGATCCCCATTTCCGGGCGGCTTTTCGATGCCTTTTTGTCGATCACTTCGCTTGTCCCGCGCAGCGTGTCGCCGGGGCGCAGTGGGCGGAGCCAGCGTAGCTCATCGACGCCGATCGCGCCCAAGCTCGCCGCCTGTCGCCCCGGATTCCTCTGCATCTCGGTCACGAACATCTTCATGAACAGCGCGGTGGTGTGCCACCCGCTGGCTGACAAGGTGCCGAAATGGGTGGTCGCTGCGGCCTCGTCGGACAGGTGGAAGGGCTGGGCGTCGAACTCCGCGGCGAAGGCGATCGTTTCCTCGCGGCTGACCGTCAACGGCCCGAAGGCGAAGCTGTCGCCGACTTCAATGTCCTCGAAATAGAGAATGTCATCCATCGCCACGCCTATCCTTTTGCAATGGATGCCGTTCTATCACCCCTTACGTTTACGTCAATGTCAGCTGATTTGCAGCGAAGGCTGGCCGCGCGGGACGGTCATGGTCGCTCGCGTGCTGATCGCGCCGCCCGGCGTCGACACCTGATCCATCACGCGCGCCTGCGTCGTCCAGGCGTCGGGCGTGACTTCGCAGACCAGATAGCCGCGCTGGTCGTTGATGAATTTCAGCTCGGCGTTGTTCTTCAACATTACATCGCTGCCGGTGCGCAGGTTCGACCCGTCGCCGCCCGACGAGATGGAGGTGGACACGAATTCGACCGCCACGGCCTTGTCGCCATTGTCGAGCAGCCCGGCGAAATTCTGATGCTCGTCGCCGGTCAGCACCACGACATTATCGAGACCACGCATCTTGGCCAGCAACCGGCTGCGCTGCGCCGTATAGGCGGCCCAAGTGTCGATATTATAGATTTTCTGGGTCTCGTCGGCATAGCGGCGGCGGTCGAGCGACATCATCATGATCTGCTGCGCCACGCAATTCCATTTCGTCTGGCCCCGCGTCATGTTGCGCACCAGCCAGCTTTCCTCCTCGGCGGAAATGACCATCGCCTTGCTGTCGTCGATGCCGGGGCAATAGGGTTTGAACCCATCGTCACACGGCTGATCCGTGCGGAAGGAGCGGGTGTCGAGAAAGTCGATCGACAGCAGATCGCCGAACCGCGCTTCGCGATAGGCGTTGGTGATGAGGCCGTTGCGCGGCATCATCGCCGCACGCACCGGCATAAATTCATACCAGGCCTGCAGCCCCGCCTGGCGGCGCAAGCGGAAGATTTCAGCGGGGCTGTTCCCCTTGCCGGCGAAATCCTGGACCCAATTATTGTCGATCTCATGATCGTCGAACGTTGGGAACCATGTGTGCCGGGCGCGTGCTGCCTGCAGGTCGTAATCGCTCAGATATTGAGCATAGCGCAGCCGATAATCGACAATGTCGATGCAATCCTGGCCGATATGCTGGCGGACCTGCGCCTCCGGCAGTCCGTCCTTGTCATAGTCCGGTCCGCGCTTTTTATATTCGTAAATGAAGTCGCCATAATGATAGACGAAGGCAAGGTCATCCTCGCGCGCCAGATGGCGGAACGCGGTGAACAGGCCGTCCTCATAATTCTGGCACCCGGCCACGCCGAATTTCAGCGCCTTGGGGCTGGCCGAGGCCAGCGGCAAGGTGCGTGCCCGCCCGCGCGGCGACTGGTCGCCTGCCAGCGCGAACCGATACCAATAGGGCCGGTCAGGCTGCAACCCTGACACCTCGACATGGACGCTGTGGCCAAGTTCAGGCCGCGCGGTGGCTTCGCCTGACGCCACGATCGTCTTGAAACGATCGTCGCTTGCCACTTCCCACTTCACCGGCAACGGGACGGTCGGCATCCCGCCATGCGGCTCGAACGGTTTGGGTGCCAGCTTGGTCCAGATGACAAAGCCATCCGCCGCCGGATCACCCGACGTCACCCCCAGCGAAAAGGGATAGCCCGCATACCAGCTTTGCGCCTTCAGCAAAGCGGGCGCGCCGATGGCGGGGGCAGTGGCGGCGGCGGTCAATATCTGGCGACGGGTCAGCATGGCAAATGTCCTGAAGGAAGGTCAGTGTGCGAGAATGGGGGCAAGCGCGGCTGGATCACCGTCACCGGGCACCGGCGCGACACCGATCAGACGCGTGAGCAGGGGATAGACATCGACATTGGCGAAATCGCGCTTTGGCTTGTTGCCTGCCGCGAAGGCCGGGCCGTGCGCGATGAACAATGCGCGCATTTCCGGTGCCTGATCGTCCCAGCCATGGCTGCCGCCGGTTATGGCGTAGGTCGGCGTGGTCGGCTGAATCTCCCACCCGGTTTCGCCCAGGCAGAAATAGGGCGGGATGCGCCGATGCGTGCCATAATGGAAACGGGCGGGCATCGCTTCCTTGCGCCAGCATTGCATATGGGGGTGGGGCTTGAGCAGAGCGGCTTCCAGCGCCTTTTCGCGTCCCGGCTGTGCCGCCAGCGTGGCATAAGGACCGGATTCGACAACGCGATAATCGGCCGGATCAGCGATCTTGTCCAATATTACCACCCGGTCGCTGGCGCTGGCGGCCATGCCGTGATCGGACAGGATGACGAGATTGGCGGGCTGCCCCATAGTCTTCAGACCGTCGATCAGGTCACGAATATGGCCGTCCACCTCTGTTGCCGCGCGCGCGGTTTCCGGTGCATCCGGTCCATAAATATGACCGGCCGTATCAACGATGTCGAAATAGAGGGTGACGAAGCGCGGGCGGATGGCGGCCGGGCGGCGAAGGACGTCCAGCACCATGTTGACGCGCTGGGTGCCACTGACCTGCTGATTGAACTGCGCCCAGTCGCTCGGCCGGGTGCCGCCGTCCAATGTATAGGGCCATTGCTGCAGGCGCGTGCCACCCCAGGCTACGTTGGAGCCGGGCCAGAACATGGTGGCCGTGCGTATTCCCGCCTTTTCCGCCGTTACCCAGATCGGTTCCGCCTCATTCCACCAATAAGGATCGTCGCTCGCCATGGTGAAGCGTTCATCGGGGCGGGTAACGTCCTCCATGCTGTTGGCGACGATGCCATTATGGTCGGGCCGCTTGCCCGTCACGACGGTCCAGTGATTGGGGAAGGTCTTGGTCGGAAAGGACGGGCGCATGGGCGCTTCGACGCCGCCCGCAGCCAGCCCGGAAAGGACAGGCGTCACGCCCCGTTCGAGATAATCGGGGTGAAAGCCGTCGATCGACACCAGGATGGTGACCGGCGCGCGTTCCTCTGTCGGGGCAGCGACGGCCGGACGCTGTTCGACCGAAGCGCATGCCCCCAGCACGCTGGATAAGGACAGGCAAAGGGCAACGGCTATCGAACGGGGGATCATGGCGACTCTATGATTAGGGGCTTTTGAAGCATGGCGCTTAGCAGGGATGCCATGACGGTAAAGTGACACTAAGCGGCAGGTGGGGCAATCCACGACCGCAGGGCGGCCCAGCGCTCGGCCTTTTGCGCGCGCGACAGGCTGGCATAGGCGCCGCTGGAGGAGGGGAGGTCGATCAGCGTCAGGCCCGGCCGGTCACCCAACTGCCGCCGCCCCTGCATCGCGGCGGTCTTGCCATTGAAGCCGATCGCTTCGAGCATCGGCAGCCGCGCGACGAACGCCCCCAGATCGCGGACTTCCGCCCCCCGAATGGCCCCGTCCAGGCTCCCCTCACGCTGCGCGCTTTCGATCACATCCCATAGGCCGACGCCCCGTGCCCGCAACCGCTTCAGCCGCATGGCATAGGGGTGGCCGCGCAAATCCTCGCCCAGCACATCGCCCATCAGCAGCCAGAAGGCGTTGCCGCGATGGGCATAATATTCCCCCTGCCGGATCGACGCATCACCGGGCAGGCTGCCGAGGATCAGCAGCCTTGTGTCCGCATCGACGCTGGGCGGGAAGGCGGCCTTGCGCTGCGCAGGCGATTGACCGGGACGCAGCGCCAAGGGTCAGACGTTGAAGCGGAACAGCATGATGTCGCCATCCTGCGTCACATAGTCCTTGCCTTCCGACCGCCATTTGCCCGCTTCCTTGGCCCCGGCTTCGCCGTTAAACTGGACATAATCGTCAAAGGCCATGGTTTCGGCGCGGATGAAGCCCTTTTCGAAATCGGTATGGATCGCGCCCGCCGCTTGCGGGGCCTTCGATCCACGCGCCACGGTCCAGGCGCGCGCTTCCTTGGGGCCGACGGTGAAGAAGGTGATGAGGCCAAGCAGTTCATAGCCCGCCCGGATGATCCGCGCGAGACCCGCTTCGGCAAGGCCCAGCGCTTCGAGATATTCCGCCCGTTCCTCGACCGGCATGGTGACGAGTTCCGCCTCAATGGCGGCGGAGACGATTACGGCCTTGGCATTTTCCGCCGCGGCCTTTTCGAACACACGCGCCGAATGAGCGTTGCCGCTCGATGCGCTATCTTCCTCGACATTGCAGACATAGAGGACGGGCTTGGCGGTCAGCAATTGCGCCTGCGCGAACAGCCTTGCTTCTTCTTCGTCGCGCGGCACCGTCAGGCGCGCGGGCTTGCCGTCGCGCAGCAGGTCTAGCGCCTGACCCAGAACGGCGGCGGCCGCCTTGGCCTCCTTGTCGCCCTGCGCGCCCTTTTTCAACAGGTTGGGAACGCGCTTTTCCAGGCTTTCGAGGTCGGCCAGCATCAATTCCGTCTCGACCGTTTCGGCGTCGGCGATCGGATCGACTTTATTTTCGACATGGGTGATGTCGTCATCTTCGAAACAGCGCAGCACATGGACAATCGCGTCGGTCTCGCGGATATTGGCCAGGAACTGGTTGCCCAGCCCTTCACCCTTGGACGCGCCACGCACCAGACCCGCAATGTCCACGAACGCCAATTGCGTTTCGATGATCTTGGCCGACCCGCCGATCTTCGCGATCGTCTCCAGCCGGGGATCGGGCACGGCCACGCGCCCCTCATTCGGTTCGATGGTGCAGAAGGGATAGTTCGCCGCCTGCGCCGCCTGCGTCTCGGTCAACGCGTTGAACAGGGTGGACTTGCCCACATTGGGAAGACCGACGATACCACAACGAAAACCCATTTGACTGCCTTTGAAGATCGGAAGGATTGGCGCGCGCGATAGCGCCTTGTGCGCTCCTTGGCCAGTGGCGCGCAAAGGGGTAGGACAAAAGGGCCAATTGCAATGCGCTTCGCACGCGCCACATGGAGCGTCATGACAGACATGCAAAGCCAGGCCCATTGGGTTGACGAGACCGGCCGCCAGTGGCCCAAGCGCCCGGCGCATGAGACGGGTGTACTAGGCCGTTGTCCCCGCTGCGGCGAAGGGCATATCTTCAATGGCTTCCTGACCATGCGCGATCATTGCGAAGTCTGTGGCCTAAATTACAGCTTCGCCGACCCTGCCGATGGCCCCGCCGTATTCGTGCAATTATTCGCCTGCGTGCCCGGCGTCATTTTCATCATCATGCTCGAAATCATGGCGCGGCCGGGCGTGTGGGTCCATCTGGCCGTTGGCGTCCCCGTGCTGATCCTGACCACCATTTTGCCCATGCGCCCGATCAAGGGCTGGCTGGTCGCTGCCCAGTTCACGATGAAGGCGCAGGAAGCGGGCACGGCGGGCCTGTGGGCCAAATTACATGATGGCCAAGGCACGAAGCCCTAACCTCAGTCCTTACCCAATCCAGTAAGGCACGATCTGCCGATTGTCCGGGTCGACATGGATCGGCCGATCGGCGGGCGGAAAGGCGCGCTGGTCGCAGCTTTGGCGCGAACAGAGGCGACAGGTGATGCCGATCGGCGTCGCCGCACCCTCGACGTCCAGCTGCAGGCCATCGGCATAGACGAAGTTCGCCGCATGCGCCGTCTCGCACCCCAACACCACGGCAAAGCGGCGCGGCGTCCGGCTATAGCTGCCCGATGGCTTAACCAGCCCCTTGGCCATAGAGACATAGCGCACGCCATCGGGCGTTTCGCCCAGTTGCACGTTGATCCGGTCGGGGATCGCCACCGCCTCATGCACGTTCCATAAAGGGCAAGCCCCGCCGAACCGCGCGAACTGCAACCGGGTGGCGCTGTGGCGTTTGGTGATATTGCCCGCCATGTCGACGCGGCAGAAGAAGAAGGGAATGCCGCGCAGCCCCGGTCGCTGAAGCGTCGAAAGCCGATGGCAGGCCTGTTCGAAACTGACGCCGAAGGTGCGGGCGAGCCGGTCGATGTCATGGCGCATCGTGCGGGCGGCTTCGCGGAAGGCGGCATAGGGCATCAGCAGCGCGCCCGCCGCGTAGTTACCAAGACCTATGGCCAGCAGACGGTCTGCCCCAGTCACCGGCAGTCCCGCCTTGCTCACCACATCAGCGATCACGGCCTGCCCCTCCAGCATCATGAGCTGGTGCGCCAGCATGAATTTGCGGCTCTCGGTCGGCAGCGCCGCGTTGACGAATAGCCGCTTGGTACTGCTGGTATAGGATCGCAACGCGCTGTCGGGCGTATCGGCGATCAGCGTTTCGATGCCATGCCGCCGCGCCAGCGCTTCGACCAGCATGCCTTCGTCCAGTGTTTGTCCGGCGGTAAAGCTGGCGGCCATGTCCTCGGCCAGGCAATCGATGCTGTGAACATAATTGCCCGCCTCATGAAACCAGTCGCGCGCCGCCTCCCATGGCAGCCGGGCCTGCACCGTGCTGTCATTGGCGATCGCTTCCTCGATCATGTTGATGCGCTCGTTCGCCCGCAGATGTGCATTATAAAGGTCGAGATAGCGCGCCGCGAATTCCGGGAACTGCAAATGCAATTTCTCGATCCGTTCCGGCTCCAGCGCGACGCCAGGCAATTCGGGATGGCTGAGCGCGAAGGTGAAGGCGCCCAGCATCTGCTCATCCTCACGCGCGTCAAAGCTGGCCCAATCGGTCGGAAAGGCATTGGCGAGTGCGGCCTTGACCTTGGCGGTCAGGGGGCGGTCATCATTCTCCATCTGGGATAGGTAGGACACGGAAATGCCCAACGCCTGCGCCATCGTCGCCTGATCCATGCGATGATCGAGGCGCAACTGGCGCAGCCTTGGTCCTGCAAAGATACGATTGCCGCGTGCCATATTTGGGTTCCCCGCTTCATGTTCCCCGGCGAAGGCCGGGGTCCAGTCCCATGGTCCGAACTGGACCCCGCCCTTCGCCGGGGCACGGAACAGGCCTGCTCCCAGTTCCTAATTTGCGAAGTCGTGATTTGCAAATTAGCAAATTTACATTTGCGAAAAGTCGCAAAGCTTGGGACAGAGCCGCTATAAGACGTCCGCGCAATGACCGGAGAGATATGCCTATGTCGAAGCTCGCCATTATCGAACAGCTTGAAGCCAAGCGCGAAGGCGCGCGCATGGGCGGCGGCCAACGCCGCATCGATGCCCAGCATGGCAAGGGCAAGCTGACCGCGCGCGAGCGGATCGAGGTGTTGCTGGACGAGGACAGCTTTGAAGAGCTGGACATGTATGTCGAGCATAATTGCGTCGATTTCGGCATGGATGAAGCGCATATCCCCGGCGATGGCGTGGTCACCGGATCGGGCACGATCAACGGGCGGCTGGTGTTCCTGTTCAGCCAGGACTTCACCGTCTATGGCGGCGCGGTGTCCGAACGACACGCGATGAAAATCTGCAAGATCATGGACATGGCGCTGAAGGTCGGCGCGCCGGTGATCGGGCTGAACGATAGCGGCGGTGCGCGGATTCAGGAGGGCGTGGCTTCGCTCGCCGGTTATGCCGAGATTTTTCAGCGCAATGTACTGGCCAGCGGCGTGGTGCCGCAGATCAGCGTCATCATGGGGCCGTGCGCGGGCGGCGCGGTTTATTCGCCGGCCATGACCGACTTCATCTTCATGGTGAAGGATAGCAGTTTCATGTTCGTGACTGGCCCGGACGTGGTAAAGACGGTGACGAACGAGGTAGTGACGCAGGAGGAACTGGGCGGCGCGGTGACGCACACGACCAAGTCGGGCGTGGCGGACGTGGCGTTCGAGAATGATATCGAGGCACTGTTGGCGGTGCGCGATTTCGTCGACTTCCTGCCCGCGTCGAACAAGGAGCCGGTGCCGGAGCGGCCGAGCGCGGACCCGTGGGACCGGATCGAGCCGAGCCTCGACACGCTGATCCCCGCCAATGCGAACCAGCCCTATGACATGCACGAACTGATCAAGAAGATCGTGGACGAGGGCGATTTCTTCGAGGTGCAGCCCGCCCATGCGGGCAACATCATCTGCGGCTTTGGCCGGGTGGAGGGCCGCACGGTCGGCATTGTAGCCAACCAGCCCTTCGTGCTGGCAGGGGTGCTCGATATCAACTCATCCAAAAAGGCCGGGCGTTTCGTGCGCTTCTGCGATGCGTTCGAGATACCGATCGTAACGTTGGTAGACGTGCCAGGCTTCCTGCCAGGGACCGCGCAGGAGCATAATGGCATCATCAAACACGGCGCGAAACTGCTGTTCGCCTATGCCGAAGCGACCGTGCCCAAGATCACCATCATCACCCGCAAGGCCTATGGCGGCGCCTATGACGTGATGGCGTCCAAGCATCTGCGTGGCGATTTGAACTATGCCTGGCCGACCGCCGAGATCGCGGTGATGGGCGCGAAGGGCGCGGTCGAAATCATCTTCCGTGGCAAGACAGCGGACGAGATTGCCGAGCGCACGGCGGAATATGAAGCGCGCTTCGCCAACCCGTTCGTGGCCGCATCAAAAGGCTTTATCGACGAGGTGATCCAGCCGCACTCGACGCGCAAGCGGATCGCGCTGGGTCTGCGCAAGCTGCGCAACAAGGCGCTGGAGAATCCGTGGAAGAAGCATGACAATATTCCGCTTTAACTAAGACCCGCCATCCTCGCGAAGGCGGGGAGCCATCTCCGGGCCTCGCGCCTTGGGATGGGGTGGGAGATGGGTTCCCGCCTGCGCGGGAATGACGAAGTTTAGGAACGCATGATGAAACTCGGTCGCCTCAATCATATCGGCGTCGCTACACCCAGCCTTGAAAAGAGCATTGCTTATTTTCGCGATGTGATGGGCGCGACGAAGATCCATGAACCCTTCGATCTTCCCGCGCAGGGAGTGAAGGTGTGTTTTGTCGATACACCGGGTGAAGGCGGCACGGCCGGGACGCAGATCGAGTTGATCGAGCCGTTCGATGAAAGCTCGCCGATCACGGCGTTCATCGCCAAGAACCCGGCCGGGGGGCAGCATCATATGTGTTATGAAGTGCCTGACATATTGGAGGCCAAGGCGTGGTTCGAGGCGAAGGGCGCGCGGGTGCTGGGTGAGCCGCGCATCGGGGCGCATGGGACGCCGATCTTCTTCGTGCATCCCAAGGATATGAACGGGGTGCTGACCGAGATCATGGAGACGCCGAAGGGCGGGCACTAGGCATGAAAACCTCCCCCCGGCGGGGGGAGGCAGCGAGACTTGGGGCTGCGCAGCAGACCCTTAGTCGCAGCGGAGAGGGGGTACGAAACCCGATGGGCCGAACACCCTCTCCAACTTCGGCTAGTCAGACAAGCTGACAAGCCTTCGTATCCTCCCCCTCAAGGGGGAGGGAGCAGGGTAGATTGAACGATGACCGACAAGCCGACGCTGGATCAATGGGCTGCCGCTGCCGCCAAGGAAGTGAAGGGCAAGGATTTGACCTGGGCGACCCCGGAAGGGATCGCCGTCAAGCCGCTCTACACGGCTGAGGACGTGACGATCGATCCGGGCCTGCCGGGCTTTGCCCCCTTCACGCGGGGGGTGCGCGCGTCCATGTATGCCGGGCGGCCCTGGACCATTCGCCAATATGCGGGCTTCTCCACCGCCGAGGAATCCAACGCCTTCTACCGCCGTAATCTCGCCGCTGGGCAAAAGGGGCTTTCGGTCGCCTTCGATCTCGCCACCCATCGCGGCTATGACAGCGACCATCCGCGCGTCACCGGCGACGTCGGCAAGGCGGGCGTGGCGATCGACACGATCGAGGATATGAAGATCCTGTTCGACGGCATTCCGCTCGACCAGATGTCGGTCAGCATGACGATGAACGGCGCGGTGATCCCGATCCTCGCTTTCTTCATCGTCGCGGGCGAGGAGCAGGGCGTCGACCGGAAATTGCTCGACGGGACCATCCAGAACGACATCCTCAAGGAGTTCATGGTCCGCAACACCTATATCTACCCGCCCGAACCCTCGATGCGGATCATCAGCGACATTTTCGGCTATACGTCGCGTGAGATGCCCAAGTTCAACAGCATCTCCATTTCCGGCTATCATATGCAGGAAGCGGGCGCGACGCAGGTGCAGGAACTGGCCTTCACCATCGCCGACGGCATGGAATATGTAAAATATGGCGTCGCGTCAGGCCTCGACATCGACAAGTTCGCCGGACGCCTGAGCTTCTTCTTCGCGATCGGCATGAATTTCTTCATGGAAATCGCCAAGCTGCGTGCGGCGCGGGTGCTGTGGCACCGGGCGATGACGGAGCTGGGCGCGAAGGATGAGCGCTCCAAGATGCTGCGGACGCATTGCCAGACGTCGGGCGTGTCGCTGACCGAGCAAGACCCTTACAACAACGTCATGCGCACCACGATCGAGGCGATGGCCGCGATGTTGGGCGGCACGCAATCGCTCCACACCAATGCGCTGGACGAGGCCATCGCGCTCCCCACCGACTTTTCCGCCCGGATTGCGCGCAACACGCAGATCGTAATCCAGGAAGAGACGGGGATGACCAAGGTGGTCGATCCGTTGGGCGGCTCCTATTATGTCGAGGCGCTGACGCAGCAACTGGTCGATGAAGCCTGGGCGATCATCGAAAAGGTGCAGGCCGATGGCGGCATGGCCAAGGCCGTGGCGGCAGGTTGGCCCAAGGCGATGATCGAAACCGCTGCGGCCGCCCGTCAGGCGCGGGTAGATCGCGGCGATGACGTGATCGTTGGTGTCAACAAATATCGTCTGGCGACCGAGGACTTCCTCGAAACGCTCGACATCGACAATGCCAAGGTGCGCGAAGGCCAGATCGCCCGCATCAACCGGGTGAAAGCGGAGCGTGACAGCGCCGCATGTGAAGCCGCTTTGCAGGCGCTGCGCGACGGTGCGGCGAAGTCCTCCAGTCTCGACAATAATCTTCTCGCCCTTGCCGTCGAAGCGGCCCGCGCCCGCGCGACACTGGGCGAAATCTCCTCCGCCATGGAGGAAAGTTTCGATCGCTACGGCACCCAGCCGACGCCGGTAAAGGGCGTCTATAGTGCGCCCTATGCGGGTGACAGCCGCTGGCAACAGGTTCTTGACGGCGTGCAGGCCGTCGAGCGGCGCCTCGGTCGCAAACCCAAACTCCTCGTCGCCAAGATGGGGCAGGATGGGCACGACCGGGGCGCCAACGTGATCGCGTCGGCATTCGGCGACATGGGCTTCGACGTGGTGTCGGGACCGCTGTTCCAGACGCCCGAAGAAACCGTCGTGCTGGCGCTGGAAAGCGACGTCGATGTCGTGGGCGCGTCGTCGCTGGCGGCGGGCCACAAGACGCTGATCCCCGACCTCATCGCCAAGCTGCGAGAAGCGGGCCGCAACGACATCAAGGTGATTGCAGGCGGTGTCATCCCGCCGCAGGATTATGACTTCCTCCGTGACGCGGGCGTTCAGGGCATTTATGGACCGGGTTCCAATGTCGTGGAATGCGCCGCCGACGTGCTGCGCCTCCTCGGCCACAACATGCCCCCTGCGGGGCTGGAGGATGCCGCTTGAATACCCTCTTCATCCTGATCCGCACCCAACAGCCGTTCGTTTCGAGCGTAGTCGAGAAACGTTGGCACCGTCCTTGCCGCTTCTCGACTGCGCTCGAAGCGAACGGAGGTGGTAAGTGACCATGACCGATACCACCGCCCGCACCGACTGGACCCGCGCCGAAATCGCCGCGCTGTTCGACCTGCCGTTCGCCGACCTGATGTTCGAGGCGCAGACCATCCACCGCGCCAATTTTCCGCGCAACGAAGTGCAACTCTCCACCCTGCTGTCGATCAAGACCGGCGGCTGCCCGGAGGATTGCGGCTATTGCAACCAGTCGGCTTCGGCGGAAAGCGGCCTCAAAGCCGAGAAGTTGATGAGCGTGCAGGCCGTGATGCAGGCCGCGGCGCAGGCGAAGGATGCAGGGTCTTCGCGCTTTTGCATGGGTGCGGCCTGGCGCAACCCCAAGGAACGCGACATGCCCGCCATCGTCCAGATGGTGCAGGGCGTGCGCCAGATGGGCATGGAAACCTGCATGACGCTGGGGATGCTCAGCGAAGGCCAGGCCAAGGTTCTGGCCGATGCGGGCCTCGACTATTACAACCATAATATCGATACCTCGCCTGAACATTATGAGAAGGTGATCACCACCCGTACTTTTGATGACCGGCTGGAAACGCTGGAGAATGTCCGCAATTCGGGGATCAATGTCTGCTCCGGCGGGATCGTCGGCATGGGTGAGACGCGCGAAGATCGCGTCGGCTTCCTGCACGCGCTGGCCGTGCTGCCACAGCATCCGCAGAGCGTGCCGATCAATGCGCTCGTGCCAGTCAAGGGCACCGTGCTGGGCAATATGCTGGCCGACACGCCGCTCGCGAAGATCGACGAGATCGAGTTTGTGCGGACGGTGGCGGTGGCGCGGATCGTGATGCCGGAGAGCATGGTGCGGCTGAGCGCCGGGCGCGAAAGCATGTCGGATGCGTGTCAGGCTTTGTGCTTCATGGCGGGTGCGAACAGCATCTTCACTGGCGACAAGCTGCTGACGACGGCCAATGCGGGCGACAATGCGGACGCAGCGCTGTTCGCGAAGCTGGGCGTGGTGCCGATGCAGGCTGAAGTGAAGGTTGCGATGGAGGCGGCTGAGTGAGTTTCGCCCTTATCTCCATCATCGTTGCCCTGGTTGGATAATGTTGCAGTCGGGCATGTTCATGCACGGCGATTAAGAAATACACCCGTTCGCCCTGAGCTTGTCGAAGGGCTGCTTTTCTCCTTGAGAGGAAGAACGGGGCTTCGACAGGCTCAGCCCGAACGGCTGATAGGATAGGACTGGGACAGGGAATAATATGGCAATCACCAAGATCCTGATCGCGAACCGTGGCGAAATTGCGTGTCGTGTTATGCGCACCGCCAAGAAGATGGGCATCAAGACCGTCGCGGTCTATTCCGATGCCGATGCGCGCGCGCCGCATGTGCTGATGGCGGACGAGGCCGTGCATATCGGCCCGTCCCCCGCCGCTCAATCCTATCTGATCGCAGACAAGATCATCGAAGCGTGCAAGGCGACCGGTGCCGACGCCGTCCACCCCGGCTACGGCTTCCTCTCCGAACGCGAGAGCTTTCGCAACGCTCTCGACGCCGAGGGCATCATCTTCGTCGGCCCCCCCGCTAATGCCATCGCGGCGATGGGTGACAAGATCGAGTCCAAGAAGCTCGCGCTGGAAGCGGGCGTCAATGTCGTGCCGGGCTTCGTCGGCGTGATCGACGACACCGAACATGCCGTCCGCATCTCCAACGAGATCGGCTATCCGGTCATGATGAAGGCATCGGCAGGCGGCGGCGGCAAAGGGATGCGGCTCGCCTATAATGAGCAGGATGTCCGCGAAGGCTTTGAAGCGACCAAGCGCGAAGGCCTGGCCAGCTTTGGCGACGATCGCGTGTTCATCGAGAAGTTCATCGAAAGCCCGCGCCATATCGAAATTCAGATACTGGGCGATCAACATGGTAATATCGTCTACCTGAACGAACGCGAATGCTCGATCCAGCGCCGTCACCAGAAGGTGGTGGAGGAAGCGCCGTCGCCTTTCGTCACGCCCAAGATGCGCAAGGCGATGGGCGAGCAGTGCGTCGCGCTCGCCCGCGCAGTCGGCTATTTCAGCGCCGGGACCGTCGAACTGATCGTCAGCGGTGCGGACACGACCGGGGAGGGCTTCTACTTCCTCGAAATGAACACCCGGTTGCAGGTCGAGCATCCCGTGACCGAGGAAATCACCGGCGTTGATCTGGTCGAACAGATGATCCGCGTCGCCAATGGCGAGGCGCTGGCCTTCACCCAGGATGACGTCAAGATCAACGGCTGGGCGATCGAGAACCGCGTCTATGCCGAAGATCCCTATCGCGGTTTCCTGCCGTCGACCGGTCGCCTCGTCCGTTACAACCCGCCCGAAACCGGCACCGACGAAAGCGGCGCGCTGATCCGTGTCGATGATGGCGTGGTCGAGGGCGGCGAAGTCTCCATGTTCTACGACCCGATGATCGCCAAGCTGATCACCTGGGCACCCACGCGGTTGGAAGCGATCGACAAGCAGATCGAGGCGCTCGACAAATTCGAGATCGAGGGACCGGGCCACAATATCGATTTCGTATCCGCGCTGATGCAGCATGAGCGTTTCCGCTCCGGCAATATCACGACCGGCTTTATCGCGGAGGAGTATCCCGACGGCTTCCAGGGCGCGCCCGCTTCGCCCGAATTGCTCCAGCGGCTCGCCGCGATCGGTGCCTTCGCCGCCATGGCCCAGGCCGACCGCGCCCGCCGCATCGACGGCCAGTTGGGCAAACGCTTGCCGCCGCCGACAGGCTGGCAGGTCAAGATCGGCGACAGCGTCCATGATGTGGAGATCGACGGCGACGATGTCACCGTCGATGGCGTGAGTGTAGACATGGCGCTCGAATATACGCCCGGCGATCGGCTGATCGAAGCCGAGTTCGGCGACGAGGAATTGGCGGTGAAGATCGCCCCGACCCGCGCTGGCTTCGTCCTAACCGCGCATGGCGCCAGCCATAAGTTGCGCATCCTGCCCGCGCACGCCGCGCCCTATGCCGCGCACATGATCGAGAAGATCCCGCCAGACCTGTCGCGCTACCTGATCTGCCCCATGCCGGGCTTGCTGGTCGCGCTGCATGTGGGGGCGGGCGACAAGGTCGAGGCCGGACAGCCGCTCGCCGTGATCGAGGCGATGAAGATGGAAAATATCTTGCGCGCGCAAAAGGCTGGTGTGGTGAAGAGCGTATCGGCCGCCCAGGGCGACAGCCTGGCCGTCGACGCGGTCATATTGGAGATGGAGTGACGCGCCTGATAGCGCAGTCGCTGATCCGGCTGACCTGAACCATAATAAAAAGGGCCGCCGCTCCGATTGGAGCGGCGGCCCTTTTTCACACTTACGCAGACATCAGCGCTCGATGCACATCGCCACGCCCATGCCGCCGCCGATGCACAGGGTCGCCAGACCCTTTTTCGCATCACGCTTGGCCATTTCGTAGAGCAACGTCGTCAGCACGCGCGCGCCCGAAGCGCCGATCGGATGGCCGATGGCGATCGCGCCGCCATTGACGTTGACCTTCTCCGCATCCCAGCCCAGTTCCTGGCCGACCGACAGCGCCTGCGCCGCGAACGCCTCATTGGCTTCGATCAGGTCGAGATCAGCGACGGACCAGCCCGCTTTCTCCAGCGCCTTGCGGCTGGCCGGGGCCGGGCCGATGCCCATGATCGAGGGATCGACGCCGCAGGTCGCGAAACCGGCGATCCGCCCCAGGATCGTCGCACCGCGCTTGGCCGCGGCATCAGCGGTCATCAGCACGAGCGCGGCGGCACCATCGTTCAGGCCGCTCGCATTGCCGGCGGTCACGCTGCCATCCTTCTTGAAGGCCGGACGCAGCGCCTGCATGCCTTCGATCGTGGCACCCGCGCGGATATATTCGTCGGCATCGACGATGGTGTCGCCCTTGCGGCCCTTGATCGTGATCGGCACGATTTCGTCGGCAAAGCGACCCGAAGCGCGCGCCGCCTCCGCCTTGTTCTGGCTGGCGACCGCGAAGGCGTCCTGCGCTTCCCGGCTGATCTGATATTTCTCCGCCAGATTTTCAGCGGTGATGCCCATATGATAATTGTTGAAGGCGTCGGTCAGGCCGTCATGGATCATCGTGTCGATCAGGCTGACATTGCCCATCTTAGTGCCAGCGCGCAGATATTGCGCATGGGGGGCGAGCGACATGCTTTCTTGCCCGCCTGCCACCATGATGTTGGCGTCGCCCGCACGGATCGCCTGAGCCGCCAGCGCCACCGCGCGCAGGCCGGAGCCGCACAGCTGGTTGATGCCGATGGCGGTCCGCTCGACCGGGATGCCCGCATTGACGGCGGCCTGCCGCGCCGGGTTCTGGCCCTGGCCTGCGCTCAGCACCTGGCCCAGGATCACTTCGTCCACTTCCTCTGGCGCGACACCGGCCTGCGCCAGGGCGGCGAGGATCGCCTGACGACCCAGTTCATGCGCCGGGGTCGATCCGAAAGCGCCCATGAAGCTGCCGACGGCGGTGCGCTTGGCGGCGGTAATCACGATGTCTGACAAAGGCCTGATCCTCTAATGACAGGGGTTGTTTTCGCCCGCGCCCATAGCATCATCCGCCATGGCTGGAAACCCAGTCGGACAGCGGATCCCATAGTAGGGCGCGCGCCCGGCCACCCACGACCATGCCGACATGTCCCAATGCCAGGCTGCGTTGTTCGGCGAAATCCGGGGCGGCCGCGGCGGGCACGATGCGGTCGGTTGTCGAGCGGATCGAAAGGCTGGGGCAGGGCAGGGCTTTGGGATCGATCAACTGGCCGCCGACGGACCACCGCCCTTCGCCGGTCGCATTGCCCGCATAGAGATCATCGAACAAGTCGCGGGCAGCAGCGTAGGTGAGTGGCGCGCCTTCATTCGCCCAATCCTCAACCGCGAGGAAAGCGCGGGCCGCGTCTGACCCTTCTTCCATATCGGCAAAGGCGGCATATTTCTGGATCGTGCGCTTGGGGTCCATCGCCCAGAAGCCGGACTGTAGCACTTCCATCGGCACATAACCCAACCGCTCGCACATCGCTTTGGCGTTGCGCCACAATATATTGATCTCTTGCCGGTCCGCATCAGCAAAACCGTCGAACGCCCAGGGGGATGCGATAGCGACGAGGGCCGTTACCTTGCGCAGCATTGCTGCAGTAATCGCCAATGTGCCACCCAGGCAATAGCCGACCAGAATGGGCGGGCGCGGCAGGCTCGCGAGCAATGGCAACAAACGCTCGGTCACATGCCTGTCCAGTCCCATCGCTGCATCGCGGTGCGTAGGCGACCCCCAATCGACCAGATAGGCGTCATGCCCTGCTGCACACATATGGCGCAGCATCGATCGGCTTTCCGACAGGTCCAGCACTTGGGGGGGATTGATCAGCGAGGGGATGAACACCACGGGCACCCGCCCATTTTCAACGCCATAGCGCAGCAGTCGAGCGCTGCCCGCCACGGCCACGCAATCGGGGGCAGGGGGAGCAGGGGGGCGCTGCGCCTCCTGATAGCGGCGCAGACCTGTGAACGCGCGGCGGCGCAGTTCAGGATCACCCTGCGTCTCGCGCCATAAAATATTGAGAAAAAGGGGTAATGGGCGCGGTCCATGTTGCGGTGCGACATGGCCTTGTGCTAGTGCAGAATGAGGTTCTGAGGGAGAGGCTTTCATGTCCAAATCTAAAGTGGTCAACGAATCCGATCCGGTCGTTATCAAGAAGTACGCCAACCGGCGTCTCTATAATACCGAAACTTCCAGCTACATCACGCTCGACCTGTTGTCGCAGATGACCCGCGAAGGGCGCGAGTTCACCGTGGTCGATGCCAAGTCCGGCGAGGACATCACGCACAACGTCCTGACCCAGATCATCATGGAGGAAGAACAGCGCGGCACCAACATGCTGCCGGTCAACTTCCTGCGTCAGCTGATTTCCATGTATGGCGATTCGATGCAGTCGATGGTGCCGCAATATCTGGAATCGTCGATGGACGCGTTCCGCAAGAACCAGCAGCAATTTCAGGAAGCCATGAAGGGCGCTTTTGGCGGCGGCCCGCTGGCCGAGATCGCCAAGCGCAACCTGCAGATGTTCGAAGCGGCTGCCAGCGCCTTTGGCAATGGCGTGCCGGGCATGCCGGGCGTTCCGGGTGCGACACCTGCACCCGCTGCAACGGACGGCAGCAAAGATGACGAGATCGCGGCGCTCAAGGCGCAATTGGCGGCGTTGAACGCGAAGATCGACAAGCTGAGCTGAATAACAGGATCGGACGAGACCATGGCGAAGGCGGATCGGTTGGAGCGGCTCGACGTTCGCCGCGAGGAACTGGAACTCGCCTATCGCGAGGCGCTGATCGCGGCGCTCCAGACTACCGCGAGCGGCAAATGGGGCCTGTTCGATCATCAGAAGGACAAGGCGGCACGGGCCAAGGCTGCGCCGATCGTCGCCGACCTGTGCGACACGGCCGACGAAATTGACGATCTGCGCACCACATTGGGGTTGGAGCGGTTCGCCCTGCATCAGGATTTCATGGCCGCGCGCGGGCCGGTATCGTCTGACGCCGTCGGCGAACCCAAACAGGCGCGCGCCTGGCTCGATCGACTGGGCGTCCCGGCCTGACTTCATTGCCATGCTCAGGGGTCGACAGGCGTAGCGCGCTTGCCCTATGGCGCGCCATTCCTTTCCGTTTCTAGCCTAAGGCCCGACCCCGTGAAGCACGCCCTTTCCGTCACCCGCGAACAGGATTTTTCCGCCTGGTATCAGGCCGTCATTACCGAGGCCGACCTGGCCGAGGAAAGCGGCGTGCGCGGCTGCATGGTCATCCGGCCATGGGGTTATGGCATCTGGGAACGTATCCAGAAATTGCTGGACGAACGGATCAAGGCGACGGGCCATGAAAATTGCTATTTCCCGCTGTTCATCCCGCTTTCCTATTTCGAGAAGGAAGCCGAGCATGTCGACGGCTTCGCCAAGGAAATGGCTGTCGTCACGCATCACCGGCTGATCCAGAAGGATGGCAAGCTGGTGCCGGATCCGGATGCGAAGCTGGAAGAGCCGCTGGTCGTGCGCCCGACATCGGAAACGGTGATCGGCGCGGCGTTCAGCCGTTGGGTCCAGTCGTGGCGCGACCTGCCGGTCCTGATCAACCAGTGGGCCAATGTCGTCCGCTGGGAAATGCGCACCCGCATGTTCCTGCGCACCACCGAGTTTCTCTGGCAGGAAGGGCATACGGCCCATGCCAGCGTCGACGAGGCGCTGGAAGAAACGATGAAGATGCTCGAAGTCTATCGCAGCTTCGCCGAAGAATGCGTCGCCATGCCGGTGATTGCGGGCGAAAAGCCCGAAAATGAGCGTTTCCCTGGTGCCGTCGCCACCTATTCGATCGAAGCGATGATGCAGGATGGCAAGGCGCTGCAGGCCGGCACCTCGCATTTTCTGGGCACGACCTTTTCCGCGGCGCAGAATATCAAGTTCCAAAATGCCGAAGGGCAGCAGGAACTGGCCCAGACGACCAGCTGGGGCATGTCGACGCGGATGATCGGTGGCCTCATCATGGTCCATGGCGACGATGACGGCCTGCGCGTACCGCCCCGTGTCGCGCCCTATCAAATCGTGGTCGTGCCGATGCTGCGCGACAATGACGAAGATGCCGCGATCGTCGATTATTGCACCGATCTGGTCAGCCAGTTGAATGCGCTCGACTTGTTCCGCGAGCCAGTTCGCGCGCTGCTCGACAAGCGCCCGGCCAAGGCCGCGACCAAGCGCTGGGGCTGGGTCAAGAAGGGTGCGCCGATCGTCATCGAAGTGGGCGGCCGCGATGTGGCGGGCGGCAATGTCTCGGTCATCCGCCGCGACCGGCTTTATCGCGAGGACGGCAAGCTCGACAGCCAGATCGTGGCGAAGGCGGATTTCGTCGCAGCGGCCACGTCGATGCTGGCCGATATCCAGCAGGCACTGTTCGCCGACGCCAAGGGACGGCTCGACAGCAATATCGACAGCTCGATCAGTTCGCTGGATGCGCTCAAGGCCTATTTCGACGCCAGCGCCAAGCCGGGCTGGGCGCTGGTGCAGTGGAGCAAGCCAACCGGCGATGCGCTCGACAAGGTCGTGCAGTGGCTCAAGGGTGAGAAGCTGACGCTGCGCAACATACCGAGCGATGCGGCGGCGGCTGATGGCGCGTGCATCTTCACGGGCGACACAGCGGTGGAACGGGTGCTGGTCGGTCGCTCTTACTAAACGGCCCCTTCAGCCGAGGGTGAGGTAGATTTCCGCCTCAATCAGCCAGTCTTCCCCGCTTTGCCGCCATTTGGCACTATAAATGCCCGAAGCCTGTTGTTCGCCCGTCGAGGCGAGAACGCCTTGCCACTGGCCATGCTCCATCGCGATCGGCTCGACGGCCGACGCGATAATCGTGTCCGGCGTTCGGGTGTAGATCAGACGCTCCGCCGCGGCGAACTCGCGCCGCCACGCCAGCATCTGCGCCTTGCGCCCGGCCAGCAACGCACTGTCCGTCCCCGCGACGAGAATGGCGTCCCGCGCCAGCAGCGTTTCGATCATGCGCAGGTCGGCTTGCGCCAGCGCGCGGTTGAAGCTGGCGCGGCGCAGGCGGATGGCGAGGTCGGGGGTGGTGGTCATGGGAACCGGTCGTAGGTCGTGCCACCCGCCGATGCAATTGGCAGACCGACGTCAGGCGGCCAGACGGTCGCCCGAGAGCTTCTCCAGCAACGCGGCCACCTGACCCGCCGGAATCGGACGACTGAAGAAATAGCCCTGGATCTGGTTGCACCCTTCGGCGCGCAATATTTCCAGCTGCTCGCTGCTTTCCACCCCTTCGGCGGTGGTTTCGATGCCCAGCGCATCCGCGAGCGTGGTGATGGCGCGGATGATGGCGGTCGCGCCATCATGTTCCAGCAGATCGATGATGAAACTGCGATCGATCTTCAACTTGTCGAAGGGGAAACTGCGCAAATAGCTGAGCGAAGAATAGCCGGTGCCGAAATCATCGAGCGCGATCCGCACGCCCAAGGCGCGCAGCGAATGGAGCGACCCGAGCGTCGCTTCAACATTGTCGATGAACAGGCTTTCGGTGATCTCCAGTTCCAGCCGGTTCGGTGCCAGGCCCGACCGCGCCAACGCCTGCAAAACGATGCTGTTGAGCGTCGAACTGCGGAACTGCACGGGCGAGATATTGACCGCGATGCGGATGTCGTCGGACCATGTTGCGGCGATGCGGCAGGCTTCGTGCAGCGCCCATTCGCCGATCGGGACGATCAGGCCAGTTTCCTCCGCCAGCGGAATGAACTGCACGGGCGACACCATGCCATGTTCCGGATGGTTCCAGCGCAGCAGCGCCTCGAACGCGGTCACGCGATTCTGCGACAGGCCGAACAAGGGTTGGAAATAGAGTTCCAACTCGCCTTTGCGCAGCGCATCATGCAGATCGATCTCCATCGCGCGCCGGGCCTGTGCTTCAGCATCCATCGCGCTTTCGAAAAAGCGATGGCTGCCCTTGCCGTCATCCTTGGCGCGGTGCAGCGCCAGGTCGGCATTTTTGAGCAATTCGGTCGCGTCCCGGCCATCCTGCGGCGCGAAGACGATGCCGATGCTGGTACCGGTCACGATCCGATGGCCGTTGACGTCGAACGGTTGCGCCAGCGCCTTGACGAGCGCGCGACCGGTCTGGTCGGCGCTGCCGCTGCCATCGGGCAGGATCACCGCAAACTCGTCGCCGCCCAGCCGCGCCACAAAGCCCTGCGGACAGGTTTCGCCCAGCCGCGTTGCCACTTCGCATAGCAGGGCGTCGCCGGTCGGGTGGCCCAGCGTATCGTTCACCGACTTGAAATTGTCGAGGTCGAGGCAGAACAGCGCGAAGTTGGCCCCGCCATGACGGCTAAGCGCGAGCGCAATCTGTTCGCGTAGCAGGGTACGGTTGGGCAGGCCCGTCAGCGAATCGTGAAAGGCCATATGGGCGATCTGCCGCTCGCGTTCCTCGACCGCATTGACCATGCGATTGAAGCTACGTGCCAGCTGGCCGATTTCGTCGCGTGTTTCCACCGCCACCTCGGCATGCTGGCCTGCACTGACCTTGCGCGCGGCGGCCTCCAGCGCCACGATCGGGCGGGCCAATCGGCGCGACGCGACGAAGGTACCGGCGATCGCCAACACCGCGCCCAACGCGCCAAATCCGAGCAACGCCCACAGGATCGGCGCATAGTCCCGCAAGGCGCGCGTGAGGCTATATTCCAAGACGAGTATCTGCGGCGCGGATTCGACCAGGGTCGGCACGCTGCGGGCTTGCATCAGGATGCGTTCGCCATTGCGTGCGACTTCCTTGACGGTGCCTGCGCCAATGTCCGATCCGGTCTGCGGCAGGATGCGGGGATGCAGGTCGATCGAGGACAGGCGCGCAATCTGCCTGAGGTCGGCCGGACCCATCGTCCGCGCAAAGATCACCCATCCCGTGAGGATCGGGGCGCGCACCGGAGAGGCGGCGACCATGTAATTTTCCCCGCCCCAATGGGCGACGCCGCGCTCCCGGCCCATGTCCAGCGCGTCGAACAACTGATTCTTCTCACCGACCGACATGCCCGGCACATGGCCGACGACAGTGCCATCGACGCCCACGAACAAGGCGTGCTGCAGGTCGAAGCGGCCTTGGAGGCTTTCGAGCGCGGATATGATGGTCGGCGCATCGCTCGTGCCGACGGCCTCGCGGAACCCGAAGTCGCTCGCCAGCACATTGCCGGCCTGCGCCATCTGGCTGACCTGCATTGCGGCAATGCGATCGAACAGCGCACTGCCGACGGCCATTTCGCGCCGGATCGACTTTTCGGCATAGGTTTCGATCGCCATGCGTGTGCCATAGAGCGCCAGTATCGACACACCCACGAACAGCGCCCCGTAGAAAAGGGTCATCCGCAGGGTCAGCGTCGATTGCAGCCGCCAGACCCACCGCTGCCATAGCCCCGTCAAGGCAAGCGCGCCCTTCACCGCGCGGCGCGCAGCGTCAGCGGCACCGTCTTGCTGACGGCACCGCTACCGGGAATGGGGACGTTCACCACCAGTTCGTTATCCTTGGCGCGCAGCAGCGGATGCCAGATCGTCACCTGTGCCGTGCCGGTCGCCATGCCGGTGATCCGCGCCGTGCCTGCCGCGTCGCTCTTGGCGGCGAAGGGCGTCTCGACGACTTTGATGAAGCCCGTCATCTGATCGTGAATATTGCATCCCACCGCGACGGCGCCCGGCGTCTTGAAAGTATAGCTGCGGGTTTCATCCTGGCCGAATAATTTGATCTCGAACTTGGCCGGGCGTGAAAAGGAATAGACGTGGTGGCGCACCTTATCCTTGTTGGGAAAGCGCACCGTAGCCCCTACCGGCACGATCAGGACATGCGGCACGAAGGCGACATTCTGCTGGATCATGGTGGTGGGCCAGGGAAAGCGGATGGGGCCTGCGGGGATGCCGCCAGCGGGTCGGACGGAAACGACGGCATCGCTCACCGGGCGCCCCGCCGCATCGACCAGTTTGAGATTGAGATCCCCGGCCACGACTGGGCTGGCCGTGCAGGACAACAGAATGAGCGCAAAGCGTAAGTTAGGCATGCCGCTGTGTTTAGCGGTAAATATTGAACAATTGCTTATGATCCGCGTGGATCGCCAGAACCCGCTCTCTTCCCGGCATCAAGCTGAATATTTTTTTAACCAGGTCCGTCTATGTCGCTGAACATGACTCGACTTCTCCTCGCCGCCACTATGGCGCTCTTCGCTACCCTATCCCTGTCTCCCACGGCGAGCGCCAGACCGCTCCGCCATGGCGGCAAGCTCCTGCTTACCAATGGCATTGCGTCGCTTGAGGGCGCGAGTGGCGGCGGCCTTACGCCCTGGGCGGTGATTGCGGGCAACGAAACGGACGAAGGTATCGGCCTGTCCGGCCATGGCACGATGGTCGAGGTGAAGGATTATGATTATTGGAGCGCGGGCGTAGCCGTCGGCTTTCGCGACCGGCTCGAACTCAGTTACGCCCATCAGAATTTCAACACCAACGACATCGGCACCGTGCTGGGCCTGGGCAAGGACTATGCATTTTCGCAGGACATCATAGGCGCCAAGGTCCGGGTCGCGGGCGATCTCGTCTATGACCGGCTGCCTGCCATCGCGATCGGCGCGCAATATAAGAAGAACGGGCAGGGCGCTGTCGTCCGCGCGATCGGAGCGCAGGATGACGAGGGCGTGGACTATTACGCCTCGGTCAGCAAATTATTCCTGTCGCGCTCGATCCTGCTGTCGGGCACCGCTCGGCTGACCAAGGCGAATCAGATGGGTCTGCTCGGTTTCGGTGGCGATAAGCAAGATAGCTATGGCCTGCAGTTCGAAGGATCGGCCGCCTGGCAATTGTCGCGGCGCGTCGCGATCGGCGGCGAATTTCGCAGCAAGCCCGACAATCTGGGGATCGCGCGAGAGGATGACTGGTTCGACCTGTTCGCGGCGGTCGCGGTGCATCGCAACCTGACTGCCACGGTCGCCTATGCCGACCTCGGTTCCATCGCCACCGTCAAGGGCCAGCGCGGCCTGCTCCTGTCACTCCAGGCCGCTTTCTAAGGACGTCATCATGTCTCTGCTTCTCTCGCTGCTCCTGCTGCAAGCCGCACCCCATGCCATGCCCGGCGAAGACGCGGTCGATCCCTATGTGCCCAATGCGGCCCATGCCGGCGGCGCGCCCTTCACCGGCGATGCCATGGCGCGGGCGTTTCACGGCCAAGACGGCATCAGGCGCGTGGTCGATGGCATGGTCGCCCGCGCCTATGCCGATCCCGTCATTGGCGAGATTTTCGTGGGACATGACAAGGTGCGCCTGACCCGGACACTGTTCGAGCAATTTTGCTACCTGCTGAACGCTGGCTGTTCCTACAGCGGTCGCGACATGGCGAGCGCGCATAAGGATTTGGGGGTGCAGCGCAAGGACATGAACCGCCTGGTCGAATTGCTTCAGGAAGCGATGCGCGCGGAAAAGATCGATTTCCAGGCGCAAAACCGCTTCCTGTCGAAGCTAGCACCGATGCATCATGATGTGGTGAAGCAATAAGCCAGCCGCCAACGGCGGTAATGGTGCATCTGGTAAGAGCGACTTCGAACCCGCCAAGGTTCGCAAGGCCGAACGGCCGCCCGAGCTTATGCGAGGCCAGCCAAGCGGGCGGATGCCCGCGTCGGCGCCTCAGGCTAAAAAATGTGGTGCACCCAACTGGATTCGAACCAGTGGCCTTTGCCTTCGGAGGGCAACGCTCTATCCAGCTGAGCTATGGGTGCATGACGCTGGTCGGACATGGCGCTTAGCAAAGGCCATGGGCCTGCGCCAGCCTCAATTCACCCGCGCCCCATCTTATTTCGCCGCCTTTTCCATCGGCTGGAATTTGCCCAGGCCACAGCTTGCGCCCGGCTGCAGGCCTGGTCCAGCGTTCCACAGCACCGTGATGATATCGACCGAGCAAAGCTGCGAAATGCTGGTCTGGTAGGAGAATCGCTTTTCGAAGCCCAGGCTGGGGCAGCTGTTGGGCAGCGTGTTGCGGTAGAGTTTGCGGCCGTTCATGATGAAGTCGATGGTCCGATCGTCGCGCACATTGGTCGATCGGATCGACCGGATCGGGATGCAAGTGACCGCTTCGCCCTTTGCCACATAGGGGTCGGGCCTGTCCTTGGCGACGGCTGGTGTCGCGGTAGCCGCCAGGGCTAGGCCAATGGCTAGACAGTGGGTGCGCGAAATCATCATGACGTCTCTCCTTGGCTCATGCCGAATCGACGATCTGGCCGATATTATTCCGTATCGCTATTCGCTGTCTGCTGAACTGGGCGATAACGGAAAGGCGGCAGAGGGTGGTTTTGGTGCGGGCGTCTTGGGCTTGAACCGGCACAGGTCGGCGACGATGCAGCGCCAGCATTCGGGGCGACGCGCCTTGCACACATAGCGGCCATGCAGGATCAGCCAATGATGCGCGTCGCGCCGAAATGGTGCCGGCACGCGCTTTTCGAGTTTCAGCTCGACCGCGAGCACCGTCTTTCCGGGGGCGAGGCCAGTGCGGTTGCCGACGCGGAAGATGTGGGTATCGACGGCGAAGGCTTCCTGCCCGAACGCGGTATTGACCACGACATTGGCGGTCTTGCGCCCGACGCCGGGCAGGGTGGTCAGCGTGTCGCGATCCTGCGGCACTTCTCCGCCGAAATCGCGGACCAGTATCTCCGACAAGGCAATGACATTCTTGGCCTTGCCGTTGAACAGGCCGATCGTCTTGATATGCTGCTTGAGCGCGTCTTCGCCCAGATCGACCATCTGCTGGGGCGTCTGGACATCGCGGAACAGGGCGCGGGTGGCCTTGTTGACGCCGACATCGGTGGCTTGCGCGGACAGCACGACGGCGACCAGCAACTGATAGTCGTTGCCATATTCCAGTTCGGTGACCGGCGCCGGATTGGCTTCGGCCAGGCGGCTGAAAAAATCGAAGATCTGCGCCTTGTTCATGTCATGACTTTCATGGCGGTCAGAGGCCCAGCACGCCCTTCATGTCGTAGCGTCCGGCGGGCTGATCGACCAGCCACTGCGCGCCCTTGATCGCGCCGCGCGCGAAGATGGAGCGATTCTCGGCGCGATGGCCGATTTCTATCCGCTCGCCTTCGCTGGCGAAGATGACCTGATGGTCGCCAGCCACCGATCCGCCGCGCAGGGCGGCAAAGCCGATCGCGCCCTTCGCCCGCGCGCCTGTAATGCCATCGCGGCCGCGTTCGCTATGGTCGGCAAGGTCGATCCCGCGTCCGCGCGCTGCTGCTTCGCCGAGCAGCAGCGCGGTGCCGGAGGGGGCATCGACCTTGTGCCGGTGGTGCATCTCGACAATCTCGATATCCCAGTCGTCACCCAAGCCCGCCGCCGCCTGTTCGACCAAGGCGGCGAGCAGGTTGACGCCGAGCGAGGTGTTGCCGGTCTGGAGTACGGGAATGACCAGCGCGGCCTGATCGATCAGCGTGTGATGGACAGGCTCCAGCCCGGTCGTGCCGATCAGGATCGGCTTGTGGGCGGCGATGCAGGCGTCGAGATGGGCCGAGAGGGCACCGGGGACGGAGAAATCGATCAGCACGTCGCTTGCCTGCGCCAGTGCCGCGATATCGGTCGTGATCGGGACAGCCGGCGCGATCTCGCCGCTGCCTGCGCGGTCGGTGCCGCCCGCCAGGCCCAGGCCCGCTTCGGTCGCGACTGTGGCGATCGCCTGCCCCATGCGGCCTGCGGCCCCGAAAATCCCGATGCTGATCATGAAGACGCCGTCCCTGTTGTGCTGGGAAGCGCGGATGCCAGAGCGACGCGCTTTTGTCATCCCCTCGGACGGGTCGTCTCAGCGCTCGTTGAGGCGCGGCATCAGTTCGACGAAATTGCAGGGACGAAAGCGGCTGTCCAATTGTGTGACCAAGATACCGTCCCAGGCATCCTTCACCGCGCCGGTGGAGCCAGGCAAGGCGAAGATATAGGTGCCGCGCGCGACGCAGGCGGTGGCGCGGGACTGGATCGTGGAGGTGCCGATCTTCTGGTAGCTGAGCCAGCGGAACAGTTCGCCGAAACCCGGAATTTCCTTGTCTTGCACTTGCGCCACTGCTTCGGGGGTCACGTCGCGCCCGGTGACGCCGGTGCCGCCGGTGGTCAGGATCACGTCGACCTTCGGGTCGTCGATCCAGGCGTGCAGTCGTGCCACGATCGCCGCCTTGTCGTCACGTTCGATATAGCGGCCAGCGAGGATATGGCCTGCACTTTCCAGCCGTTCGACCAGCGCGTCGCCGGAGCGATCATCGGCCAGCCCGCGCGTGTCCGACACCGTCAGGACAGCGATGCGGACAGGGATGAAGGCCCGGCTCTCGTCGATCGGCATCAGTCCGAACCGCCACCCATGCTGCCACGCCCATCGGCCTTGCTCAGCCGCACCAGCTTCATGCCCTTGGAAGTCGGGAAGGTCGGCCACAAGCCCTGGGCCATGCCGGTCAGGCAATCGGCGCTGCCCTTGCCCTGGATCTGATACATCCAGTAATTGCGCATGACGATGTTCACATAGGCGCGGGTTTCATAATAGGGCAGCGATTCCATGAAGAGCAGCGGGTCGCCCTTGTCCTTCACTTCGCTGTTCCAGCGTTCGACCGGCATCGGCCCGGCATTATACGCTGCCATGACCTTGGGCAGCAGTCCGCCGGTCGCGCTCATGTCACGCAGCGCTTCGAGATAGCGCTGGCCAAATTCCATGTTGGTCGATGGCACGAACAACTGATCGGCCGAGGCGAGACCCATGTCGCTGCCCGTGCCGGGCCGCACCTGCATCAGGCCGCGCGCGCCTGCGCTGGAGACGACCTGCGAGCGGAAGCCCGATTCCTGCAGGGTGTGGGCGTAGATGAGCGCCGGATCGACGCGCCAGCCGCCATCGGGCTGCCAGTTGGGGGCGGGGAAGCGGGCGAAACTTTCCGGCTGCTTGCCGGCGGGGCCGTTATGGGCGAGCCATAGCTGGGTTTCGGGCAGGCTGAGCGCGCTGGCGAGGCGGATCAGCGCATCATAATGGCCGGTGCCACCAATCTTCGCCTGATGGCGCAGCAATTCTTCGGCACGGCCGGTTTCGCCGATGGCGCTCAGCGCGATAGCGGCGCGGGCATTGGGGCTGTCCTTGAGCAATTGCCATTCGGACGCGCCGAACCGGTTGGCTACAGGCGCAGCGCCGAGCGGCAGACCAAGCGATTCGCGGGCGAGCAGGCCGTAGAAAGTCTCTTCCGACCGGCTGGCAAGCTTGAGGTAATTTTGGACCTTGTCCGCTTCGCCGCACACCATATAGGCGCGCGATGCCCAATAGGCCCCTGCGGCGCGCATGTCGTTGTTACCGGCCAGCGCCGCAACATTGGCAAAGGACGGGGCGGCGGCGCGGCAGTCATTCTGGCGCCAGGCGGCAAGGCCAGCGGTCCAGTGGGCCTGTACGCTCCAGTCGCCGCCAGCCCGCGCTTCCAGCGCGCGCGCGGCCATGCGGCGGGCGTTGCTGTCGTCGCTTTCGATATAATAGGCCCAGGCAACCCGCTGGCGCACTTCGGTCAGGCCTTCAGGCGTCAGGCCCGCTTCGCCGCTTGCCAGCAGCGCTTCGGCCCCGATGGGGTTGTCCGCTTTGATGTACGTTTGAATTTGGCCCGCAAGTGCCTGGGCCAGCATGTCGGTCTTGACCGCGGCGACATATTCGCGGCGGGGGGCAGCGCCTAGCCAGACCATCTTCTGCACTTGCGGCAGGGTCGGCAAGATGGTCGCGCCGCGCTTTTGCGCCAGGCGAGAAAGTTGGTCGGCCTTGGGGAGCCAGGCGGCTTTGTTCACCAGGTCGAGCAGGTCGAACAGTTCGACCCTGGGCGAACCCTTGGCGAGATAGAGTTCGGACAACGCCAGCGGCCGCATCGCATCCTGCGCGTCCAACGCGTCGATCATCGCGCGGGCGTCGGACCATTTCTGATCGCGCAGGGCAACGAAGATGCTGCGATAGCGGGCCTTGTCACCGTCCGACAGGACAAGCGGGGCGTTGCTGACCAAAGCCGCCGATGCCGGTGGCAAGGTGCCGGTCGTTTCCGCCGACACGGGCAGCGCGGCGGCAACACCCATTGCGAACAGGGCCAGGCAGGACAGGCGCGTCGCGGCTCTAGTCATGGTCGGTTTCCTCGATAAGGCTTTGCAGGGCGCGCCAGCATTGCGCCTTGGCCGCCGGTTGCGTGAGCAGCAGGCGGGGGTGAAATGTGGCGACGACGGGCACAATGCCGCCATCATGGTTAAAGCCGGGTAAAGCAGTAGACGCCTCGCCACCGCCCGTCGGCATCAGAGCCCGGATCGTCCGATCACCGAGCAGAAGCAGGCGGCGTGGCCGGGCGAGATGGACATGGGTGGCCATGCGCGTGGCGGCGCTGGCGATGTCGCTTGCCTCCACCATGCCGCCGGGCGGACGGGAAAAAAACAGGGAGGCGATATAGCAATGCGCCCGGTCGAGGCCGATGGCGCGCAGCATCGAATCGAACAAGACGCCCGCCCGGTCGGCCAGCAGCGTTCCTTGCTCGATATCGGCGGGATCGGGCATGTCGGTGACGATCATCAAGGGCGCATCGACCGGTCCGACAGGCATGATGGCGCGGCCCGCCCAGCGCTGTTCAGGCTGACCCGAGTCGCTCGCCAGCCACGTCTGAAAGGCCTGCAAATCCTGCGGTTTGGCGACCGGGGGAGCAATCGGGACGCTCGATTGCGCCGCTGATGCCGTAGCGGCCAAGGCCGGACGCAACCAGTTGACGGGCGTTTCCGCCACCGCGCATTCCACGCCGACAAGCTGCCACCACGCCAGATAGGCGTCGGCACCCAGCGCCGCATTGTCCTGCATTGGTCCCCGCATCTGCACCTTAGGGCCAGAGGTTGACGAGGGGGTCAAGGTGCTTCATCGCCTGTGATGGTAGAGTGTTGGAGTAATAAGGCGATCGGAAGATCGGGGTGCAGCCCGCCGGACGCCGATATGGAGGGACTATGAGCGAACGGGAATCGATGCCCTATGACATCGTCATCGTCGGCGGTGGGCCAGCTGGACTGTCTGCGGCGATCCGGCTGAAACAGCTTGCCAGTGAAGCGGGTCAGGAACTGGCCGTATGCGTGCTGGAAAAAGGCTCCGAAATTGGGGCGCATATCCTGTCGGGCGCGGTGATCGATCCCAAGGCACTCGACGAATTGCTGCCGCAATGGCGCGACATGGACTGTTCATTGGCGCAAACGCCGGTGACCGACAACCAGCACTGGTTCCTGACCAAGTCCGGCAAGATGGCCATGCCGCACATCATGACGCCGGGGTGGATGCATAATAAGGGCACCTATACCGGATCGCTGGGCAATTTGTGCCGCTGGCTGGCCGAGCAGGCCGAGGGGCTGGGTGTCGAAATCTTCCCCGGCTTTGCCGCCGCCGAAATCCTCTATCATGAAGATGGCAGCGTGAAGGGCGTCGCCACCGGCGACATGGGCGTCGATCGCGAAGGCAAGCATAAGGGCGATTATCAGCCCGGCCTAGAACTCCACGCCAAATATACCTTCTTCGCCGAAGGGGCGCGCGGGCATCTGACCAAGATATTGAAGCGCCAGTTCGCGCTGGACGCGGACAGCGAGCCGCAGGTCTATGGCCTGGGCATGAAGGAATTGTGGGACATTGATCCGGCGCTGCATCAGCCCGGTCTGGTGATCCACAGCCAGGGCTGGCCGCTGACCGATGCCTATGGCGGCGGCTTCCTTTATCATCAGGCCAATGGCCAGGTGGCGTTGGGCTTCGTTGTCGGACTTGGCTACCGCAACCCGCACCTCTACCCGTTCGAGGAATTTCAGCGCTGGAAACAGCATCCCGAAATCCGCAAGTTCCTCGAAGGCGGTCGTCGCGTGTCCTATGGCGCGCGGGCAATCAACGAGGGCGGCTGGCAGTCAGTGCCCAAGCTCGACTTCCCCGGCGGCGCGCTGATCGGCTGTTCGGCTGGCTTTGTGAACGTACCCCGCATCAAGGGCACGCATACGGCGATGAAGTCGGGCATGTTGGCGGCCGAAGCGGCCTTTGCCGCCGTGCAGGCGGGGCGGACGAGCGACAGTCTGGCCGACTATGATGCGGCTGTGCGGTCAAGCTGGATCGCGGACGAGTTGAAGCTGGTCAAAAATGCCGAACCGCTGCTGTCCAAATTTGGCGGCACGATCGGCACGCTGCTGGCGGGCATCGACATGTGGATGCGGACGCTCAAGATCGGCCTGCCCTTCACGATGAAGCACAAGCCCGACAATGAGAAGATCTGGCACAAGGACGCCTGCGCCAAGATCGCCTATCCCAAGCCCGATGGCGTGGTCAGCTTCGATCGCCTTTCCTCGGTGTTCCTGTCGAACACCAATCATGAGGAGGACCAGCCGGTCCATCTGCAGCTGAAGGACCCGGCGATCCCGATCAGCTATAATCTGCCCCTTTATGACGAGCCGGCGCAGCGTTATTGTCCGGCAGGCGTCTATGAAGTGGTGGGTCAGGAAGAGGGCAATCCCCGGTTCCAGATCAACGCGCAGAATTGCGTCCACTGCAAGACGTGCGATATCAAGGACCCGACCCAGAATATCAACTGGGTCGTACCCGAAGGCGGCGGAGGACCGAATTATCCCAATATGTAAGCGCCTGATCCTGTCTCTTTCGCTGATGGTCCCCGCCGCCGCCGGGGCATCGGTCGATCCGCAAAGCGCGCTGCACACCTATGCGCAGGCGCGGTTGGCGGACAGCGACGGCGCGCTGGCGCTGGCCGTCGCCCATTATGGCGAGGCGCTGGCGCTCGACCCCGACCGGGTGGAAATCGCCGAGCGCGCCTATGTTCAGGCGCTGGAGAGCGGGGACAAGGCGCTGGCGCTGCGATCAGCGGCTTTGCTGGATCAGGCGGGCTTGCTGCCGCGCGATGGCACCTTGCTGCGCATCGGCGAGGCGCTGGAGCAGCGCAATTGGATTGCCGCCGCAACGCTCGCCGACCGGATGGAAGAGGAGGGCAATTTCGCCTTTCTCGGCCCGATTTTGCGGAGCTGGATCGCGGTGGGCGAAGGTGGTTCCGTGCCGCTCGCCATCGATGCGAAGGATCGATTCGCGGCGTTGGCGCAGCGCTATGTCGATGAGCATCAGGCGCTGCTGGCGTTGAACGCGGGTGATGTCGAAGGCGCGAAGTTGCCGCTGCGCCGGGCGATCGCCCTTCGCCCTGCCGATGCCGGGTTGCGCCTGTCCTTTGCCACCCAATTGGCGGGGCGAAAGGCCAAGGCGGAAGCGCTGCTGCTGCTGCCACCGGGCCAGGCGCATTTCAGACAGGCGCGGGCCGAGATTGAGCGACGCAGGATCAAGGCTGCGCCGCTGACCCCGGCGCAGGGCTATGCGCGGTTGCTGGCGCGGTTGGCGGTGGATATCGGGTCGGATCGGGAGGGCGTGGGGCTGGCGCTGCGGCTGGCGCGGATCGCGACCTTTGCCGATCCTGATTCGCCGGAAAATCATATCATCGCCGCGCGGCTGTTGACGGTTGCGGGTTTTGCCAAAGCCGCGATCGCGCAAGTGGACAAGGTGCCGCCTGCTGGCTGGTATGGCGCGCTGGCGCAAGCGGAGCGGGTGGACGCACTGGCGGTCGATGGCCAGATGGATGCGGCGCTGACGCTCGCACGTACGCTGGCGGCGGAGCCTGACGCGGAGGCGGAGCGCCATGTGCGGCTGGGCCGCCTGCTCGCTGAACAACGGGATTTTGATGGCGCGGCAGTCGCGTTTCGGGCGGCGCAGGCGCGTTTTGGCGATGCGGCCCCGCCCTGGTCGCTGCTGCTGTTCGAAGGCAGTGCGCTGGAACAGGGCAAGCGCTGGGACGAAGCGCGCGCGGTGCTCGAACGGGCTGCGGCGATGGCCCCCAATGAGCCGGTGATCCTCAACTATCTGGGCTATGCGCAGATCGAGCGGCGTCAGAATGTCGCGGCGGCACTCGACATGCTCAAAAAGGCAAGCGCGCTCAAGCCGCAAGATCCCTCTATCACCGATTCGCTGGGATGGGCGCAGTTCGTCACGGGCGACGTCAAAGCCGCCGTCCCCGTGCTGGAACGGGCGGCAGCGGGCGCCCCGGATGATGTGACGATCAACGAGCATCTGGGCGATGCGCTCTGGACCGCAGGGCGTCGTTACGAAGCGCGTTATGCCTGGGCCGCGGCGTCGATCAATGCGGAAGGCGATGTCGCGACGCGGATTGCCGCCAAGACCAAGGAAGGATTGAAGCCCGAATATGCCGCACCCTGACGCGGAGCTGGAGGCCGATAGCTTCATTGAAACCGCCTATGCCAAGGTCAATGTCGCGCTGCATGTGCGGGCGCGGCGGGACGATGGCTATCATGCACTGGAAAGCCTGTTCGTCTTTGCCGAGCATGGCGACTGGCTGATCGGCCAGGCGACCGATGATGGCGCGATCGACCTGGTGATTGACGGGCCGTTCGGCAGCGCGCTGGACGCGGGGCCGGGCAATCTGGTTGTGAAGGCGGCGCGGGCGCTGCAATCCTATCTCGGTGAACAAAGGGGTGCGGCGATCCGCCTGACCAAGATCTTGCCGGTGGCGTCGGGGATTGGTGGCGGATCGGCCGATGCCGCCGCGACCCTGCGGCTGCTGGTGCGGCTATGGGATGTGCGGATCGAGGAGCGGGAATTGGCGGCTTTGGCGCTGGATCTGGGATCGGACGTGCCGGCTTGCATCGCCAGCGTGACGCAATTGGTTACGGGGCGGGGTGAGGGGCTTGCGCGGCATGACGTTGAGGGGCTGGCGGGCATGTCGATGCTGCTGGTCAATCCGGGTGTGGCCGTGCCGACGGGGCAGGTGTTTGCCGGGTGGGACAGGCAGGATCGGGGGGCTTTGGATGCCGGGAGTTTGGACGCGCTGATAGGTTCGGGCCGCAATGATCTGGAATCACCGGCCATTGCGGTGGCTCCGGTGATCGCAGATGTGCTGGTTTCTCTCAACGCGCAACCGGGGCTGGTGCTTGCACGCATGTCGGGGTCGGGCGCAACTTGCTTTGCCTTGTTCGCGGATGACGCCGCTTTGGCCGACGCAGCAATGGCGGTGCGCATCGCCCATCCCGACTGGTGGGTGATGGAAACACGGATCGGCGCGGCATGAGCGAGGCCTTTACCCTGGTTGAAGAGGGTGGGCTGGACCTGCTGATCGTTGCCGATCATGCGTCGGCGCATGTGCCGGAGGATATCGACCTTGGCATCGACCCGGCGCTGCTCGCCAACCATATCGCGATCGACATCGGCGTGGCAGAGGTCAGTCGGCTTCTCGCGGCGCAACTGGGTGCCACGGCGATATTGGGCGGCGTGTCGCGGCTGGTGATCGACCTCAACCGCGAAGAGGATGCGCCCGGCCTGTTGCCGGTGATGAGCGATGGCCATGCGATTGCGGGCAATCGCGCTGCTGACCTGTCCGACCGGATGCGGCGCTTCTATCATCCCTATCATCATGCGATCGAGCGGCGACTGGCCATGATGGCCTCGCCCTTCATCCTGTCCGTCCACAGTTTTACGCCCCGGCTGGCAAGCGACCCGGACCAGCAGCGGCCATGGGAGATCGGCATCCTTTATGGCGAGGATGACCGCGCGGCGCGAATCGCCATTCCCTTGCTGGCGGCGGCAGGGCTGATCGTCGGCGATCAGCAACCCTATTCGGGCAAGCTGCTGAACGCGACGATGAACCGCCATGCCGAAGCCAATGGCATCCCCTATCTCGGCATCGAGATGCGGCAGGATATGGTCGGTGACGCGGCGGGTCAGCGGCGTTTTGCCGATCTGCTGGGGCCGGTAGTGCTGGCTTGCCGGAGTGCGCTGACATGATGCGATGTGGCTATTGGGGGTTGCTGCTGAGCCTTTCGGCGTGCGGGAGCGATCCTGCTGTTTTGGGCAATGGGCCGGACGCGCGCGTTGATGACGGCATGGTGGAATGTGCGATCGGGCCTGATGCGGCCTGGGCGCGGGATTGTGCGGTTGAACGAGCGGGGAACATGCTGACGATCCGGCATCCCGATGGCGGCTTTCGCCGTTTCACGGTGCTGGACGATGGGCGGGGTCTGGAAGCCGCTGACGGGGCGGAGGAAGCCAGGCTCCAGTTGATCGACAAGGATCAGATCGAGATCCGTATCGGCGGTGGTCGTTATCGCATGTCGGTTCAGGTGGCGGGGTCCGCGCCCCGATGACGGCCACGCCGATCCTGACCGCTGCGCAAATGCGGGCGGCGGAGCAGGCGGTGTTTGCGTCGGGTGTTGCAGATTATGCGCTGATGGAGCGAGCGGGCGCGGCGGCGGCGGCGATCATCTGGCGGGCAGGCGGGCGGCGCGATACGCTGGTCCTGTGCGGGCCGGGTAATAATGGCGGCGATGGCTATGTGATTGCGCGGTTGCTGCGCGAACGGGGCGTGGCGGTGCGGGTGGCGGCGCTGTGCGAAAGCCGCACGCCGTCGAGCCAGTGCGCCCGCGCCGAGTGGGATGGGCTGGTCGAGGATATGGTTACGACCGCACCTGCGACGCAGCTGGTGGATGCGCTGTTCGGCACGGGCCTGTCGCGGGGGCTGGATGGGGTAGTTGCTGCGCGATTGGGTGAACTGACCAAGGCGGCGAGCCATAGCCATGCCATCGACCTGCCGAGCGGGGTGGACACCGACAGTGGCGCGCTTCTCTCCGCCGTGCCGCGCTTTGGGCTTTGTATCGCGCTAGGCGCTTTAAAGCCCGCGCATCTTCTCTATCCGGCGGCGGGCTGCTTCGATAGGCTGATCACTGCGCCGATCGGCATTGCTGCGCCGGATCAGGTGCACCGGCTGGAACCGCCCCGGCTCATGGCGCCGGGGCCGGATGCGCATAAATATACACGCGGCCTTGTGGCGGTGGTCGGTGGATCGATGCCTGGCGCGGCGCGGCTGGCGGCGCGATCGGCGGCGGTGTCGGGTGCTGGCATGGTTCGGCTGTTCGCCATGGATGGGGCGGTGACCGGGCCGGATGCCATCATTCATCAACAGGTGCAGACGGCGGCGGACGTGGCGAAGGCGCTGGACGATGACCGAATCGCGATCGTGCTGTTGGGGCCGGGGCTGGGACGCGATGCAGCCGCGCGCGACCGGCTGGCGGCAGTTGTAGCGGCGGGCCATCGGTTGGTGCTGGATGCCGATGCGCTGACGCTGTTGGCGGTCGATGCCATTCCGCGCGGCGCGATCCTGACGCCGCATGAAGGCGAGTTTCGACGGCTGTTCGGCTATCTGCCCGGCAGCAAGATCGATCGCGCACGGCAGGCCGCGGCGCAAAGCGGTGCGGTGGTGATCTACAAGGGCGCGGACAGCGTGATCGCTGGGCCGGATGGACGGGTTGCCGTGGCGGCAGGCGCTTCGAGCTGGCTGTCGACTGCCGGGACCGGCGATGTGCTGGCCGGGCTGGTCGCCGGACGACTGGCGGTTACAGGCGATCCCTTTCGTGCCGCGAGCGAGGCGGTATGGCTGCACGGCGATACCGCGCGGCGGTCGGGCGCGGCGTTCGTGGCCGATGATTTGCCTGATGCGCTGCCAGCGGCTATCGCCGCGCGATTGTGACAGACAGCGACCCAGACATCATCATCCGTATCGCCGCCAAGGGCGATGGCATCACCGCCGACGGCCGCCATGCGACGTTGACCGCACCGGGCGACCGGCTTTTGCCCGACGGCACAGTGGAGCGCGGACCCCATCATGTCGCGCCGCCCTGCGTGCATTTTCCGGCCTGTGGCGGCTGCGAACTACAGCATCTCGATGACGCCAGCCTGTCCGATTTCGTGACCGGGCGGGTGGTCGGGGCGCTCGCCGGACAAGGGGTGACGGCGCAGACGGTGCTGCCGACGCATCTGTCGCCGCCGATGACGCGGCGGCGTGCGTCGCTGCGCGCGGCGCGGTCGGGGCGCAAGATCACCATCGGCTTTGCGGAGGCGGGCAGCCACACGCTCATTGACCTCACCATGTGTTCGGTTCTTGATCCGCGCCTGTTCGCGCTGCTCGCGCCGTTGCGGGATTTGCTGGCGTTGATCCTGCCCGACAAGCGGGCCGCGCATGTCCGCATGTCGTTGATCGACCAGGGTGTCGATCTGCTGCTCGAAGGGGTGCGGGTCGAGGGGCTGGCGGCGGACGAAGGGCTGGGCGATTTCGCGCGGACGCATGGGCTTGCCCGGCTGACGATCGACGAAGGCGACGGGCCGCAGACGCGCTGGGAACCCGAAGCGGCAACGGTGACATTCGGTGGCGTGGCGGTAGGCTTTCCGGCTTTCTCCTTCCTGCAGGCGACGCCAGATGGCGAAGCGGCGCTGGTCGCGGCGGTGCGCGATGCGATGCCGGAGACGGGCGCGATTGCCGACTTGTTCAGTGGCCTCGGCACCTTTGCGCTGGCGCTGGGCGCGGCGCGGCCGGTCTATGCGGCGGAGGGCGCGCGCGATGTGGTGCTGGCGCTCAAACTGGCGGGACAACGGGCGCAGCGGCGGATGGTGGCGGATCATCGCGACCTGTTCCGACGTCCGCTGACGCCGGAGGAACTCAACCGTTTTGCCGCCGTCGTGCTGGACCCGCCGCGCGCGGGTGCGCGCGAGCAGGTGATGCAACTGGCGGCCTCGACCGTGCCGGTGATCGCCTATGTCTCCTGCAATCCGGCAAGCTTCGCGCGCGACGCGGTGCATCTGATCGCGGGCGGCTATCGCCTGGAGAGCGTGCGCCCGGTCGGGCAATTCCGCTGGTCCACCCATGTCGAGATGGTCGGTATCTTCCGCCGATAAAAAAGTCCCTCGCCGCAGGGGGAAGCGGCGAGGGACTGGCATCCTCTCCAACAGGGAAACCGAGGTCGGTTTAGCCCAGCTTGATGACGGTTGCGCGACGGCGGGCGGGTACGGCTTCGGCATAGAGGCTGGCCATCGGCGCATCCTCCACTTCGATCGTCGCTTCCGACGTGAAGCCGTTGAAGCCGGTCCGCATCGCTGCGCCATAGGCGCCCAGCATGCCGATCTCGATATAGTCGCCAACGCCGACATCGGCGGGCAGCATGAACGGACCGACCATATGGTCCATATCGTCGCAGGTGGGGCCATAGAAGGAGAAGCCGGTCTGCTCCGCCATGCTATCCTCTTCGCGCAGCAGCGCGACGGGGAAGCGCCAGCCGATATGCGCCGCATCGAACAAGGCACCATAGGCACCGTCATTGATGTAGAGCTCGGTGCCGCGACGGCGCTCTACCCGGACGATGATGGAGCTATATTCGGCGGACAAGGCCCGGCCGGGTTCGCACCACAATTCGGACGAATAGCTGACCGGCAGGCTTTCAAAGCCACGGTGGATCGCGTCGAAATAATTTTCGAGCGCGACCGGCTCCATGCCGGGATAGATGGACGGAAAGCCGCCGCCAACATCGATGATGTCGACCGTGACCGCCGCATCGACGATCGCCGCGCGGACGCGTTCGATGGCGTCACTATAGGCCTGCGGGCTCATCGCCTGGCTGCCGACATGGAAGCAGATGCCAAGGGCATCGGCAGCCTGGCGGGTGGCCATCAGCAGATCGCGGGTCTCGCCCAGTTCCGCGCCGAATTTCGACGCGAGGGACAATTCGCTATGCTCGGACGATACGCGCAGGCGGACGCACAGTTCCAGATCGGTCGCGTCATTGGTGGCGCGCATGATCTTGTCCAGCTCGTCGATCGTGTCGAGCGAGAAGGTGCGCACGCCATGGACGGCATAGGCTTCGGCAATGGCTTCTTCAGCCTTGACCGGATGCATGAAGCAAAGCTTCGCGTCCGGCAGCGTTTCGGCGACGAGGCGCACTTCCGCGATGGAAGCAACGTCATAGTGCGAGATACCGCTGTCCCACAATGTCCGAAGCAAATCGGGCGAGGGGTTCGCCTTCACCGCATAGAGCGAGCGCCCCGGAAACTTCTCGACGAAGAATCGGGCTGCCCTGGCTGCGGCCTGGGGACGAATAAGCGTTACCGGTGCTGCCGGTGTGAGGGCGGTTGCTACCCCCAGCGCGCTAGGATGCTTGTGCAATTCAAGGGACCTCCAGTGTAGTCAAGGTGAAAGAAGCTGCCTTGCGGTGGAAGTCCCATGGGGCAGCGGACGGCCGATATAGTCGGGGGGGTCCCCCCTGTAAAGCGCATATGAAAATTTTGTTGCGCGTGCTCGCACGAACCGTGCGTCAGGAGAGACGAGCCTTGAAGTCCTGATAGGAAAAGGCCCGGATTTGCTGGAGTTCGTCGGTGGCAGAGTTCCACAGCCAGATGTCGGGCAGGGGGACGCCGTTGAAGGTGTTGGTCTTGACCATCGAATAATGGGCCTGGTCAAGGAAGGCGATGCGTGCGCCTGGTTCCGCGCCGCCAGGCACATGATAGTCGCCAATAATGTCCCCGGCAAGGCAGGAGGGACCACCGAGTCGGACCAACGGGCCTTCGCTCGGCTCGTGCAGCATCGCGGGGCGATAGGGTGCCTCGATCACGTCGGGCATGTGGCACGTGGCGGAGATGTCGGTGATCGCTACCGGCATGCCGTTGTCGATCACGTCGAGAATTTCACCGACCAAGATGCCAGCGTCGAGCGCCATCGCTTCGCCGGGTTCCAGATAGAGAGTGAGGCCGGTCTTGGCCTTCACGCCCTGGAGAAAGGCGACGAGATCGTCGCGCTGATAATCGGCGCGGGTGATGTGATGCCCGCCGCCGAAATTCAGCCATTTGAGGGTCGAGAGGCGCGGCATGATATGCGGTTCGACCGCGGCCCAGGTGCGTTCCAGCGGTGCCAAATCCTGTTCGCACAGATTATGGAAATGGATGCCGTCGACACCCGACAGATGATCGGGCGTTAGCTGGTTGACGGGAAAGCCGAGGCGGCTGTGCGGCTGCGACGGGTCATATTTGGCGACCTCGCCCTCCGGGTTTTGCGGGTTGATGCGCAGGCCGATGTCGAAATCATGCCCGGCGGCGCGGGCGGCGTCGATCTGCGGCTTGAAGCGGGCGATCTGGCCGGGGCTGTTGAAGATGACATGGTCGGACATCTTGAGGATTTCGGCCAGATCGTCGGGCTTGTAGGCGGCACAATAGGTCGCGACCTCGCCCTTATATTCCTCGCGGCCGAGGCGCGCTTCGTACAGGCCCGATGCGCACACGCCGTCGAGATATTCGCTCACGACGCTGCCCAGCGACCACATGGAAAAGGCCTTGAGCGCGCCCAGCACCTTGATGCCCGCGCGGTCGCGAACATCGGCGAGGATCGCCAGATTGCGCCGGATCGCGGCCTCATCCACCACAAAGGCGGGCGAGGGGACGCGATACAAGTCGAAATGCGCGAAGGCGGCGGGATCGCCGGCTTTGGTTTCCATGAATCATCCTCCGCCACATCGTCACCCCAGCGAACGCTGGGGTCTCACTTCCTCGTGGCGCAAAAGAAAAGAGAGATCCCAGCATTCGCTGGGATGACGAGGTGTTAAAACGCCAGCGGCGCGTCCAGTTCCTTCACCTGCCAGGGCAGGCCATGCTTGTTGAGCATGTCCATGAAGGGATCGGGATTGAACTGTTCGATATTGAACACGCCTTCGCCTTTCCACGCGCCGGTCAGCATCATGGCGGCGCCGATCATCGCAGGAACGCCGGTGGTGTAGCTCACGGCCTGGTTGCCGGTTTCGGCATAGGCGTCCTCATGATCGCAGACCTGATAGAGATAGACGGTCTTGGCCTCGCCATCCTTCACGCCGGTTGCGATATCGCCGATATTAGTCTTGCCCTTGGTGGTGGAACCCAGGCTCGATGGTTCGGGCAGCACGGCCTTGAGGAACTGGAGCGGGATGATCTCCTTGCCCTCATACATGACCGGGTCGATGCGGGTCATGCCGACATTCTGCAGCACTTCGAGATGTTTCAGATACGCATCGCCGAAGGTCATCCAGAAACGGATGCGTTTGATTTCGGGATAGAATTTGGCGAGGCTTTCCAATTCCTCATGATACATGAGGTACATATTCTTCTCGCCTACCTGGTCGAAATCGAACGTATGCTTGTGGCTGAGCGCCGGGCCTTCGACCCATTCGCCCGCCTCCCAGTGACGCGATGGCGCGGTTACTTCGCGGATGTTGATTTCCGGGTTGAAGTTGGTCGCGAAATGCTGGCCATGGTCGCCGCCATTGCAATCGAGAATGTCGAGCGTGTCGATCGTATCAAGCAGATGCTTCTTGATGTAGCTGGCGAACACGCTGGTCACGCCGGGGTCGAATCCCGAACCCAGCAGCGCCATGATGCCCGCTTCCTTGAAGCGATCCTGATAGGCCCACTGCCAGCCATATTCGAACTTGGGCGTGTCGCGTGGTTCGTAATTGGCGGTGTCGAGATAGTCGGTTTTGGTCGCGAGGCACGCGTCCATGATGTTGAGGTCCTGATAGGGGAGGGCCAGGTTGACGACCAGCTTGGGCTGCACCTTCTCAATCAGCGCGATCGTGGCCGCGACATCATCGGCATCGACCTGCGCCACGTCGATGGTGACGCCGGTGCGGGCCAGAACCGATTCGGCGACCTTCTCGCAACTCACGATGCGGCGGCTGGCCAGCGTGATGTGCGAGAAAATATCGGGGTTCATCGCCATCTTGTGAACTGCGACAGACCCGACGCCGCCTGCGCCGATGACCAGAACCTTGCTCAATCTCGTCTCCATATCCTGTACGCGGCATGCGCGCTAAAAGGGCCATATAGGGGCTTGGCGTGACAGCGCAAAGTCAGATGCTTGGGCGGGGCGCCCAGCACATGCCTTAAGGGGCAGTGGCGCAACCTTATCCAGTCCGCAAACGTAAGGGCATCGCATCCCTATCAAGCTGATGCGTGGAAGAGGAAGTAAGCCCATGAAATTCTCGAACGTCTCGCTGGCGCTGGCCGCGACCCTGTTGTCCGTCAGTGGCGCGGCTCTGGCCAATCATCATATGGAAAAGAACCCGATGGTCGGCGGCGCGGCCATGTATCCGACCAAGGATATCGTCGATAACGCCGTCAATTCGAAGGATCACACGACGCTGGTCGCCGCCGTCAAGGCCGCTGGCCTTGTCGATACGCTCAAGAGCGCCGGGCCGTTCACCGTGTTCGCGCCGACCAACGCCGCCTTTGCCAAGCTGCCCGCCGGTACGGTCGATACGCTGGTGAAGCCGGAAAATAAGGCGACGCTGACGAAGATCCTGACCTACCATGTTGTCGCGGGCAAGATGAACGCCGCCGACATCATCGCCGCCGCACAGGCCGCCGGTGGCAAGGCAACGCTGACCACGGTGGAAGGCCAGCCACTTACCGCATGGAAGGATGGCGACGCCGTCTATCTGCAGGATGCCAAGGGCGGCACGTCCAAGGTGACGATCGCTGACGTCAACCAGTCCAACGGCGTCATTCATGTCATCGACACGGTATTGATGCCCTGATCCTTGTCGGGTGACATGAAGGACGGCGGGCCAGTGGCGGGATATTCCCGCTACTGGCCCGTTTGTGTTGGTGAAGCAGGCTCAGCGCACCAGTTTCTTCAAACCCTCCACCGTATCCGCCTCTGCCGCAGGTTTATCGCGCCTGATCCGGGCGATGCGGGGAAAGCGCATGGCAAGGCCCGATTTGTGGCGCTTGCTGTCGTGGATGCTGTCGAACGCGACCTCCAGCACGAGTGATTTTTCGACTTCCCGCACCGGGCCGAAGCGTGCCACCGTATTCTGGCGAACGAAGCGGTCGAGCATCTTGAGTTCCTCGTCGGTGAAGCCGCTATAGGCCTTGCCGACCGGATGCAGTTCGCCGTCCGCCGTCCAGCAGCCGAACGTATAGTCCGAATAAAAGGATGAGCGTTTGCCGTGGCCGCGCTGGGCGTACATCATCACGCAATCGGCGGTCAGCGGATCGCGCTTCCATTTATACCAGAGCGCGGCCTTGCGCCCAGCCACATAGGGGCTGTCGCGGCGCTTGAGCATTACCCCTTCGATCGCGGCGTCGCGGGCACCGGCGCGGATATCGGCGAGCGCGTCGAAATCGTCGGCGTCGATGATGGTGGACAGGTCGAAGCGGGTCGCGTCGAGCTGCGGCATATAGGCTTCGAGCCGGGCGCGGCGGTCGGTCCAGGGGAAGGCGCGCAAATCCTCGTCGCCGTCGAGCAGCAGGTCGTAGAGGCGGACGAAAGCGGGATAATCCGCCTGCATTTTGGCGCTGACGACTTTGCGGCCAAGCCGTTGTTGCAGGGCGTTGAAACTCGCCGCTTCGCCGCCCTGAAAATCGCCGCGCACCAGCAATTCGCCGTCCAGCACGGCATGGCCGGTGAAGGCGGCCGCGATTTCAGGGAAGCTGGCGGAAATATCGTCGCCCGCGCGGCTGTAGAGGCGGGTCTCGCTCCCCGTGCCGACGATCTGGATGCGGATGCCGTCCCATTTCCATTCGGCGACATAGTCGATAAGGTCGACGCTGTCGGCTTCGAGCGGATGGGCGAGCATGAAAGGGCGGAAGAAGGGGGTGCCCGATGGGTCGGGGCGTTCGGTGCGCCCCTCCGCCCAGTCGAACAACTCGGCATAGGGCGGGATCAGGGAATGCCAGACCTGTTCGACATCATCGACATCGAGGCCGAACGCCTGCGCAAAGCCCGTCTTGGCGAGGCGTGCCGAGATGCCAACGCGCAGGCCCCCGGTTGCGAGCTTGAGCAAGGCGAAGCGGCCCGATGCGTCGAGATGGTTCATCATCTGCGCTAAGACGTCAGGCGCGGCGGCGCGGCTGGTGGCGTGGAGGCGATCGACCACCGTGGCCAGCGTCAACGTGCCATCGTCCAAGTCGGGCGGTTCATTGGGCGGTGGGGGCCAGAGCAGGGCGACGGTTTCGGCAAGATCGCCGACATAGTCGCGGCTCATTTCGTAGAGGACAGGATCGACGCGAGCGCGGATCATCTCGCCGATAGCGGAGGATTTGACCGCCTTGAGGTCGAGATTGCCGGTCAGCGCGGCGAGCGCCCAGCCACGATCCGGGTCTGGTGCCGTGCGCAGATAGGTGGCGATCAGCGCCAGCTTGCCATTGCGCGAGCGAGTGTAGACGAGCGCGTCGAGCAGTTGGGAGAATGGCCTCATGATCCCACCTCCGTTCGGTTCGAACTTGTCGAGAACGGGGGAGGAGCAGTTCTCGACAAGCTCGAACCGAACGGGTGGGGGCATGTCTTGGCCATCACCCTTCCTCCTCCTCGTCATCGCGCCCGACCAGGGCCAGCGCCCGCGCCCGAATCTGGTGGGTCATGCACCAGTGGAGCAGGGCTTCCTCGCGGCCATGGGTGATCCAGGTTTCGGTGGGGGCGACCTCGCGGATCGTGTCGGTCAATTCGTCCCAGTCGGCATGGTCGGACAGGATCAGCGGCAGTTCGACATTCTTCTGCCGCGCCCGCTGACGCACGCGCATCCAGCCTGACGCCATGGCCGTGATCGGGTCGGGCAGGCGGCGGCTCCAGCGGTCGTTGAGCGCGGAGGGCGGGGCGACGACGATCGCGCCGCGCATATCCTTGGCCGCGACGCCGGTGGCGGGGCGCAGGTCGCCCATCTCGACGCCGAGTTCGGCATAGAGCGCACACATGCGTTCCATCGCGCCATGGAGGTAGATGGGGTCGCTATGCCCGCGCGCGCGCAGTTCACAGATGACCCGCTGCGCCTTGCCCAGCGCATAGGCGCCCACCAAAACACTCCGGTCAGGATTGGCGTGGAGCGCGGCGAGCAGCCGGTCGATCTCGCTGCCCGTGTCGGGATGGCGGAAGACGGGCAGGCCGAAGGTCGCTTCGGTAACGAAGATGTCGCAGGGCACCGGCTCGAACGGGGGACAAGTGGGGTCGGGGCGACGCTTATAATCGCCGGTCACGACAACCCGCTCACCTGCATGAGTCAATACGATCTGCGCCGATCCCAGCACATGACCCGCAGGCACATAGCGGATGGTGACGCCGCCCAGCCGGATTTCTTCGCCATAGCCGACCGGCGTGCCCGACACAGTGCCATAGCGCAGCCCCATGATCGCCAGCGTTTCGCGCGTGGCCCAGACATGGCCATGGCCGCCGCGCGCATGATCGGCATGGCCATGGGTTACCAGCGCGCGTTCGCGCGGCATCGACGGATCGATCCAGGCATCGGCGGGGCGGACATAGATGCCGGTGGGGTGGGGTTCGATCCAGTGAGCCATTCCCTCCAGAAGATGTGAGCGCGCCAGCGGTTCCGCAAGCTGGTCACAAGGACGTAACGCTATCGTCACGGCCACGACACGCATCTGCCCTATGCGCCGCCCACGACCCGACTGCGAGGAGGCTTGAAGGACATGGCGGCACCGGCACATCAGAACGTCACGCGCGCGGTGCATCGCCACCGGCATCTGTCCAAACAGGGGCTGCTGGAGCGCGCCTTCACCTTCGCCTTTCGCGGCCTAGTCTATGCCCAGATTTGGGAAGACCCCGCCGTCGACATGGAAGCGCTGGCGATCACGCCCGACAGCCATGTCGTGACGATCGCGTCGGGGGGCTGCAACGTATTGTCCTACCTGACCGCCGATCCGGCCAAGATCACCGCCGTCGATCTCAACACCGCGCATATCGCGCTTAACAAGTTGAAGCTGATGGCGGCACGGACCTTGCCCGACCATGCCGCCTTCCACCGCTTTTTCGCGCAGGCGGATAGCAAGGAAAATATCGCCGCCTATCGCGACATCGTCGCGCCGCACCTCGATGAAGCGACGCGGCGCTATTGGGAAGGACGCGACTTGATCGGGCGGCGCCGGATCGGCGGATTCGCACGTGGTATCTACAAACATGGGCTTTTGGGCCGCTTCATCGGCGCGGCGCATCTGCTGGCGCGGGTGCATGGCGTGGACCTGCGGCGGATGCTGGCGGCGACGTCGCGCGCCGAACAGCGCGAGATTTTCGAGCGGGAGGTAGCGCCGATCTTCGACCGCGCTTTTGTCCGCTGGCTCACCAGCCAGCCCGCCTCGCTCTTCGGCCTGGGTATCCCGCCCGCGCAGTTCGAGGCGCTGGCCGGTGACGCGCGCATGGACGTGGTGTTGAAGGCCCGGCTTGAGAAGCTGGCCTGCGACTTCGACCTGAAGGATAATTATTTCGCGGTGCAGGCGTTCGGCCGGGGCTATGACGGCGGTGAAGGGCCATTGCCGCCCTATTTGCAGGCCGCCAATCATGATGCCGTCCGGGCGCGCGCAGACCGCGTCGATGTGCGCCATGCCAACTTCACCGACTTCCTGCGCGAACAGCCTGATGCATCGGCGGATCGCTACATCCTGCTCGATGCGCAGGACTGGATGGATGACGAGCAGTTGAACGCGCTCTGGGCGCAGATCACGCGGACGGCCAGGCCCGGCGCACGGGTGCTGTTCCGCACGGCGGGCGAACCCAGCATCCTGCCGGGCCGGGTGGTGGACGCTGTGCTGGACCGCTGGGCGTATCAAGCCGAAGCATCGCTCGACTATACCGCGCGCGACCGGTCGGCCATTTATGGCGGCGTCCATCTCTATGTGCTGAAGGACGCGCTGTGAGCGACCATGGGCGGTTGATGGACGGCACCTATCGCTGGCAGCGCCACATCTATGACATCACCCGCAAATATTATCTGCTGGGTCGGGACGGCCTGATCGCTGACCTCTCCCCGCCATCGGGTGGAAGCGTGCTGGAGATTGGCTGCGGCACGGGGCGCAATTTGATCGCGGTGGGCAAGGCCTGGCCCCATGCGCGGCTGTACGGCGTCGATATTTCGCAGGCGATGCTCGACACCGCGCAATTGTCGGTCGAACGAGTCGGCATGGCGCGCTGCGTCCGCTTGGCGCAGGGCGATGCCGTCGATTTCGATCCGATGGCGCTGTTCGGCCAAGCCACGTTCGACCGGGTGTTCATCAGTTATGCGCTTTCGATGATCCCGCAGTGGGAGGCGGCACTGGCGCAAGCCGCGCGCTGCGTTGCGCCGGGCGGTCGACTCGAAGTCGTCGATTTCGGGCAGCAGGAAGGCTGGCCGGCTGTGTGGCGGCGGGTGCTGTTCGGCTGGCTGGCGCGGTTCCATGTGACGCCGCGCCATGTGCTGGGAGCGGCGATCGAGAAAGTGGCGGGGGACGTTGGCGGTGAAGCCAGCGTCCGGCCGCTGTATCGCGGTTATGCGCTACGGGGTGGCGTGGCGTTGGGTTAGCCCTACCTCTCGCTGCAGGGAGAACTACTGATTACGCACCAACCCCCCCGGCCGTTCGGGCTGAGCCTGTCGAAGCCTCTTGCCTTACTCAAGGAAGTAAGGCCCCCTTCGACTGCCTGCAAGGCAGGCGCTCAGGACAGGCTTCGACAAGCTCAGGGCGAACGGATGACGTGGTCTTGCGGCGAGAATTCAAGCCGCGCGCCGCGCCGCCTTCTCCAAATCCAGCCGATCCCAAATCTCGACCAGCGCGTTCACCAAGTCGCGCATCATCGCTTCGGTGTGCGCCGGGCCGGGCGTGAAGCGCAGGCGCTCGGTGCCGCGCGGGACGGTGGGATAGTTGATGGGCTGCACATAGGCGCCATATTCGGCGAGCAGGATGTCGCTGATCCGTTTGGCCTTGACCGGATCGCCGACCATCAGCGGGACGATATGCGTCACCGACGGCATGACCGGCAGGCCAGCGTCCGCCATCATCGTCTTGAGCATCGCGGCAGCGGCCTGCTGGCCCTCGCGCTCTTCGCTCGACGCCTTGAGGTGGCGCACGCTCGCCAACACGCCGGCGACCAGCACGGGCGACAGCGAGGTGGTGAAGATGAAGCCGGGTGCATAGCTGCGGATCACATCGACGATCATCTGGTCGGCCGCAATATAGCCGCCCATGACGCCGAACGCCTTGCCGAGCGTGCCTTCGATGATGGTCAGCCGATCCGCGACATCGTCGCGTTCCGAAATGCCGCCGCCGCGCGCGCCATACATGCCCACGGCATGGACTTCATCGAGATAGGTGAGCGCGTTGAACTCGTCGGCCAGGTCGCAGATTTCCGCGATCGGCGCGACATCGCCGTCCATCGAATAGACGCTTTCGAAGGCGATCAGCTTGGGGGCTTCGGGGTCTTCGGCAGCCAGCAATTCGCGCAGATGCTCGACATCATTGTGACGGAAGACGCGCTTTTCGCAGCCCGAATTGCGGATGCCCGCGATCATGCTGGCATGGTTGAGTTCGTCGGAAAAGATGATGCAGCCGGGCAGCAGTCGCGCCAGCGTCGCCAGCGTCGCTTCGTTCGAGACATAGCCCGACGTGAACAGCAGGGCGGCTTCCTTGCCATGCAGGTCGGCCAGTTCGCCTTCCAGATCGACATGATAATGGGTGTTGCCGCCGATATTGCGCGTGCCGCCGGAACCCGCGCCGACATCGTGCAGCGCCTCTTCCATCGCGGCGATCACCTTGGGATGCTGGCCCATGGCGAGATAGTCGTTCGAACACCAGACGGCAATCGGCTTGGGGCCATTATGGCCGTGGAAACAGCGCGCATTGGGGTAGGAACCGCGATTGCGGAGGATGTCGATGAACACCCGATACCGGCCTTCTTCATGAAGACGGTCGATCGCCTGCGCAAAGATATGCTTGTAGTTCACGCTCGCCCTATCCCTTGATGGCCCGCATCCTCTGGGTGCGGCGTTTACCGGTAGATGGCGCGCATTACCAGCGCTAACCGCTCGCAGACATAGGGGGAAATACCGATCAGTGATATCGGACCTTTTGTCCAAGCCTCTATATTATAGCTGTTCCAGGCGGGAAAGACCGTAGCGGGCGAGCGCCGGGACGAGGGCGCGGACCTTGTCATCGACGCGCGTGAATATCGCTATGCCCGGTGGCGGCGTGTCGGGCCAGGGCTGGCCCTGCGTCAGAAAGGCGATGCGCCGGGCAATGCCGTCGCCGCCGTGGACGAAGGTGAGCGGACGAGGTGCAGCGGCCGCCAGTTCGGCCTCGACCAGCGGAAAATGGGTGCAGGCGAGCGCCACTACATCCATCCGATCGCCGCCGGGCTGTTCGGTCAATCCTGCCAGCGCGGTGCGGGCGATGGCGGGATCGAGCGGTTCGCCGCGCAGCTTCGCCTCGGCCAGTTCGACCAGCGCCGCGCTGCCATGGCGCAGCATGATGCAGTCCGCGCCATGTTCGGCGGCGAGCCGATCGACATAGGGCTGGCGCACGGTGGCGGCAGTGCCGAGTACGCCGAACACGCGGCTTTTGGACGCCAGGGCAGCGGGCTTTATCGCCGGGACGGTGCCGACGACCGGAATGTCGAGCGCGGCGCGCACATGCTGGAGCGCGATGGTAGACGCGGTGTTGCAGGCAATGACGGCAAGGCGCGGCCGATAGCGTTCGACCAGCCGCCCTAGCAACGCGGGCACCCGCGCCGCAATCTCCGCCTCGCTCTTGGTCCCATAGGGAAAGCCCGCGCTGTCGGCGGCGTAAATCACTGGCGCCGTAGGTATCAGCGCGCGCGCAGGTGCAAGGATGGACAGACCCCCGACGCCGGAATCGAAAAACAGGATCGGGGCGGAGGATGCGACGGTCATTATGCCGACCATGTCGCGACATCGAGCGAGGGTGTCAACTATTGGGAAGCTGTCAGGAGCGGAGTAAGGGATAGCGCTCCTGCCACCGCTTGCTGCGAACCCGTGCGTCAAAGATGGCGCGCTTGCTCGTCACAAAATCCGGCGTCGGTTGCAGCCGCAGAGCAAATAGATCGTCCAAGCCGTAGGGTGCATTGATTTCAATTTGCCCTGACCGCGACAGCCAACCCGCCACAGCCGTAGCCGTTTCTGGCCAGTGTCGCATCGCATCTGCGACATCGGTATAGAGCGTATCTCCGTTGCGATCATGCATACGCGCCTGGTTTTTTACGGACCAGATCGAGTCCGGCGAATGAGGGAGGAGTGAGGCTTCAAGACCTTTATCCACCTCAGGCGTGGCTCTGGCGGCATTAAACCAAAGGACGTCTATGTCGCCGATGGGTGGCTGGACAGGGCGGCCATGCAATCGGTCCCATATGGCGTCGCGCACGAAGCCAGCGCCGATCCAACCATCCGCAAGGTCGAGCGCCCGAACGATCGACAGAGCCTGCAACCGAAAGGGGTCGTCGGCCAATATACGGATCAATTCCTGGTCGTGCATCACGGCAAACCAACTATCACAAGATGGATCGGAATGCCCGTATCTTGCCCATTGCCCGTGCCGTTCGTCACGCTATGGTCGCGCTTTCCTTCTATCGGCGAGATCATGACACTTCCCTGGCTGCTTCCGCTCTTCGTGCTGGCCCTTGGCTATCTGCTTGGCTCTATCCCCTTTGGCCTGGTGCTGACGCGCCTCACCGGGGCGGGGGATTTGCGGCAGATCGGGTCGGGCAATATCGGCGCGACCAATGTGCTGCGGACCGGGCGCAAGGGGCTGGCGGCGGCGACCTTGCTGCTGGATCTGCTCAAGGGCGCGGTGGCGGTGCTGATCGGCGCTGCGCTTATCGAGGGTGGCGGACCGATGGCGGGCGCGATGGCGTTTATCGGCCATTGCTACCCGGTTTGGCTGCGCTTTGCCGGGGGCAAGGGCGTGGCGACGATGATGGGCGTGGTGACGGCGCTCCATTGGCCCGCCGGGTGCATTTTTGCTGCGGTGTGGCTGGCTGCGCTGTTCGGAACGAAATGGTCGTCGGTCGGCGGCATGGCGGCAGCGGTCAGCGCGCCGATCGCTTTGTGGTTCATGGGGCGGATCGACCTGGTGCCGGTGACGCTGGCGCTGACGCTGATCCTGCTGTGGCGGCACCGCGCCAATATCGCGCGGCTGATGCAGGGCACGGAGCCGAAGATCGGAGCCGCGAAGGAATGAGCGAGGGGGAGCGGTTCGACCGGCTGCGGCTGATCCGATCGCCCCGGATCGGACCGGTCAGCTATCGGCAATTGCTCGCCCGTTTCGGCACGGCCGGCGCAGCGTTGCGCGGCATCCCTGACTTGGCGGCGCGCGGTGGCGGCAAGGCCAGCGTGGCGGACGCGGGCGCGGTGGAGCGGGAGATTGCCGCGTCGCAGGCTTTGGGCGCACGCTATTTGATGATGGGCGATGCGGACTATCCCGCGCTGCTCGACCAGATGGAGGGCGCGCCGCCTGCGCTGATCGTGCGCGGCAGTGCGGCGCTGGCGGAGGGCCAATGTATCGCGATGGTCGGCGCGCGCAATGCGTCGGCGGCGGCGGTGCGCTTTGCGCGGGTTTTGGCGCAGGACTTGGGGCAGCGCGGCGCAGTGGTCGTGTCAGGGCTGGCGCGCGGCATCGACACGGCGGCGCATCAGGGATCGGTAGCGACCGGGACGATCGGCGTCATCGCCTGCGGGCTGGACGTCGTATTCCCGCCGGAAAATCGCGACTTGCAGGCGCAGATCGCGGACGAAGGTCTGCTGGTGACCGAACATCCCCCCGGCACCCAGCCACTGGCCCGCCATTTTCCGGCACGCAACCGCATCATTGCCGGACTGGCGCTGGGGACCGTGGTGGTCGAAGCCGCGCCCAAGTCCGGCTCGCTCATCACCGCGCGGCTTGCGGGAGAGGCTGGGCGCGAGGTGATGGCCGTGCCCGGCTCTCCGCTCGACCCGCGCGCGCAGGGATGCAACCAGTTGATCCGCGACGGCGCGACGCTGATCCAGAATGCGGCCGACGTGCTGGAAGCGGTCGGCCAGATCGACCCGCGCATGGTGCGGCAGGGCAGCTTCGACTTTGCGGGCGAACCCGTGTCGAGCGACGTCGCTGCGAGCGAGCGCGACGCGGTGATCGCGCTGCTCAGCCACGCGCCCGCACCGGTCGACGATCTGATCCGGCTGAGCGGCCTTAGTCCGGCTGTGGTGCAGACGGTGCTGCTTGAACTGGAACTGGCCGAACGGCTGGACCGGCTGGCGGGCGGACGGGTGAGTTTGCGGTGACAATCGATTTTGTCATGCCAGCGAAGGCTGGCATCTCAGGCGGTGGCGCTTAACATTTGCCCTATGCGCGGAGGCTGGACCTATATCATGACCAACAAGCCGCGTGGCGTGCTGTATGTTGGCGTGACCAGTTCGCTCCATGCGCGCGTGGACCAGCATCGGCGCGGGGTTGGATCGGATTTCTGCCGTCAGTATAATCTGCGTCGTCTTGTTTTGGTCGAGCGCCACGATCATATCACGGAGGCCATAGCGCGTGAAAAAGCTATCAAAGCATGGAAGCGTGAATGGAAAATCCGGTTGATCGAAGAGGCGAACCCGGAATGGCGCGATCTGTTCGACCTCACCGTCTAGGGGCCTGAGATGCCAGCCTTCGCTGGCATGACGGGGTTTTTGCGCTGCGGTGATGCGCGATCAGTACTGGCCATCCCCCGTCATCTCCCCTAATCACACGCACCGCTTGACGCCCGCCGTCATCGCCTTCCAGACTCGCGCGTACGTGTGAGGCATCAAAGTTCGGGGCCGTAAATGCAGCTTGTCATCGTTGAATCGCCGGCCAAGGCGAAGACTATCGAAAAATATCTGGGCGGGGATTTCCATGTGCTCGCCAGCTATGGCCATATTCGCGACCTGCCTGCCAAGGACGGGTCGGTGGACCCGGACGACGGCTTTGCGATGTCGTGGGAAAATTATGGCGACAAGGGCAAGCAGCTCAAGGCCATCAGCGATGCCGCCAAGAAGGCGACGCGCCTCATCCTCGCGACTGACCCTGATCGCGAAGGGGAAGCGATCAGCTGGCATGTGCAGGAAGTGCTGCGCGCCAAGAAGGCGCTGCCCGCGGTCGTGGACCGGGTCACGTTCAACGCGATCACCAAGACGGCAGTGCTGGACGCGATGGCCAAGCCGCGCGCGCTGGACGAGGATCTGATCGATGCCTATCGCGCACGCCGGGCGCTCGACTATCTGGTGGGCTTCACCCTGTCGCCCGTGCTGTGGCGCAAGCTGCCCGGTGCCAAGTCGGCGGGCCGGGTGCAATCGGTCGCGCTGCGGCTGGTGGTCGAGCGCGAGCGCGAGATCGAATCCTTCAATCCGCAAGAATATTGGTCGGTCGTGGCCGAGATGGAGCAGGATGGCACGGCCTTCACCGCGCGCCTCGTCCGGTGGAAGGGCGAGAAGATCGAGCGGCTGACGATCGGCAAGGAAGGCGACGCGATGGCCGCCAAGGCCGATGTCGAAGCCGGACGCTTCACCGTCGAACGGGTCGAGACCAAGCCGCTTACCCGCAACCCGCCGCCGCCTTTCACCACTTCGACGATTCAGCAGGAAGCGGCGCGCAAGCTCGGCTTCTCGGCCAGCCATACGATGCGGATCGCGCAGCAGCTCTACGAAGATGGCGCGATCACCTATATGCGAACCGATGGCGTGCAGATGGACGGCAGCGCCATTTCCGCCGCGCGCGCCGCGATCGCGCAGCGCTATGATGGCGGCTATGTGCCGGACAAGCCGCGCATCTACCAGACCAAGGCGAAGAATGCGCAGGAAGCGCATGAAGCCATCCGCCCGACCGATTTTTCGCGCGACAAGGTGGGCAGCGGCGACCATGCGCGCCTCTACGACCTGGTGTTTAAGCGCGCGCTGGCCAGCCAGATGGCGTCGGCACGGCTGGAACGCACCACCATCGACATGAACGACGCCACCGGCACGCATACGCTGCGCGCGACAGGCCAGGTGGTGATCTTCCCCGGCTTCCTCGCTTTGTATGAGGAAGGCCGTGACGACAGCGATGACGAGGACGGCAAGCTGCTGCCTCGCATCGCGGAAGGCGATGCGCCTGCGAAGAAGAAGGTCATGGCGGACCAGCATTTCACCCAGCCTCCGCCACGCTATTCCGAAGCCAGCCTGGTCAAGCGGCTGGAGGAACTGGGGATCGGGCGTCCGTCCACCTATGCCTCGACGCTGCAGGTGCTCAAGGATCGCGACTATGTGCGGATCGAAAAGAACCGCTTTTTCGCCGAGGAAAGCGGGCGGCTGGTAACGGCCTTTCTGGAGCGTTTCTTCGAACGCTATGTGTCTTATGACTTCACTGCGGGCCTTGAGGACGAGCTGGACGATATTTCCGGCGGCCGTGCCCAGTGGCAGGAAGTGCTCGAAGCCTTCTGGCGCGATTTCAAGCCCAAAACGGCCGAAATCATGGAGCAGAAGCCGTCGGACATTACCGCCGAGCTGGACAAGTTCTTGGAACCCATGCTGTTCCCGCCCAAGGCCGATGGCAGCAACCCGCGCGCCTGCCCGCTGTGCGCGGACGGGCAATTGTCGCTGCGCGGCGGCCGGTTCGGCGCGTTCATTGCCTGCTCCAACTATCCCGAATGTAAATTCACCCGCAAGTTCGGTCAGCCGGGCGGCAAGGATGGCGAAGATAGCGGGCCGGAGGTGCTGGGCCAGCATCCCGAAACCGGGCAGGATATCGTCAAGAAGGTCGGTCGCTTCGGCCCCTATATCGAGATGGGCGAGGGCAAGGAGGCCAAGCGCGGATCGATCCCCAAGGATCTGCCCGATGGCGAATTGACGCTCGATTGGGGCATCAAACTGCTCAGCCTGCCGCGCGAAGTCGGTTTGCATCCCGAAACCGGGCTGCCGATCGTGGCGAATATCGGCCGCTTCGGTCCCTATCTGCTGCATGACGGCAAATATGGACGCCTGGCCAATACTGCCGAGATTTTCGAGGTCGGCATGAACAGCGCGGTCGTGAAACTGGCGGAGGCCGCGACACGCGGGCCGCGCAGCGCCGGGCGCGAGCCTTTGAAGGTGTTGGGTGCGCATCCGCGCACGGAGCTGGAAATCAAGCTGATGGAAGGGCGCTATGGCGTCTATGTCACGGATGGCACGACCAATGCGACCCTGCCCAAGACGATGGACAAGGATGCGCTGACGCTGGAGGAGGCCGCGCAACTGATCGATGCCCGCGCGGCGGCGGCCCCGGCCAAGAAGGGCGCGAAGAAGAAAGCTCCGGCCAAGAAGGCAGCGCCCAAAAAGGATGCGGCCAAGAAGGACGGGGCAGCGAAGAAGCCCTCTGCCAAGAAGGCACCGGCCAAGAAAAAGGCAGCGGCGGCCGAATAAGCGCGCACCGTCAGGCGGCGAGGCGCACCTGGTTGCGCCCGCCGGTCTTGGCGGCATACATGGCCATGTCCGCGCGATGGAGGCTGACCTCGATCGGCACCGCCGGATCGCCCGCGCTCAGGCCAATGCTGGCGGTGGCGCGCACGATGCGGCCCGATGGCGCACGCACGCGGAGCGATTGGATCGAGGCGCGGACATGTTCCGCGCGCCGTACCGCCTGGGCGCTGTCACACCCGGTCAGGCAAATGGCGAATTCCTCGCCGCCCAATCGGCCGCAGATCGCGTCAGGGTGCAGCGATTCGCGGATCGCCTGGCCAACCGCCTGCAGCACCGCGTCACCGGCCTGATGGCCATGACCGTCGTTGAACTGTTTGAAATGGTCGATGTCGATCAACAGATACCAATTGCCCGGCCGACCATGGGCGACGCTCGCCCGATCGAAAAAGGCATTGCGCGTCAGCAACCCGGTCAGCCCATCAATCTGCGCCAGGCGGGCCAGCTCGGCGACGCGCTGCTCCAATTGTTCGCGCAGATGCCGGTTCTCCTCCGCCTGACGGGTCAGGAGCAGGCAGACCGGCGTCGACAGGCTGCTGGCACAGAATATGCCGACGAAGAAATAGCGCGCCGGAATGAACATGCCGGGGATCGCCGAGACCAACGCCATGATGACCACTGTGCCGACGATCGAGATGATGACGCAGCAGGCGATTTTCCGTTTCGGACCCATGAGACGGGTGCGTAACGACAGAAGGTAAATAAGCTATTTCCGGTAAGGGAAGGACTATTATTCCACCCAGTCGAGGCCGATGTCGCGATAGATGCCGCGATCATTTTCCCAGTCTTCCTTAACCTTCACATGCAGATACAGGTGGACCTTGACCCCCAGCAACGCGGCGAGTTCCTCGCGCGCCTTCGACCCGATTTCCTTCAGGCGCTGGCCACCTTTGCCCAGCACGATCGCGCGCTGCGTCGGGCGGCCGACCAGGATCTGCTGGTGGATTTCGACCGATCCGTCCGGCCGTTCCTTATATTGCTCGGTATCGACGGCGGTGGCGTAGGGCAGTTCGGCGTGCAACTGGTGATACAGCTGCTCGCGCGTGATTTCCGCCGCCAGCATCCGGTCGGTGGCGTCCGACACCTGGTCCTCCGGGAAATGCCATGGCCCTTCGGGCATGGCAGCGGCGAAGGCGGCCTTGAGTTCGGGCAGGCCGTCGCCGGTCGCGGCCGACACGAAGAAGATTTCATCGAAGCCCAGCGTCTCGTTCAGCTTCTCGGTATGGACGAGCAGCTTTTCCTTGATGGCGATATCCACCTTGTTGAGGATCAGCCACTTGCGTTCGCTGCGATGCTTGAGCGATTCGATGATCGGCTCCAGCTTGGGGCCCCGCCCGGCCTTGCCATCCACCACCATCGCGATCAGGTCCGCGCCCTGCGCGCCACCCCAGGCCGCCTGCACCATCGCGCGGTCAAGCCGACGCTTGGGCGCGAAGATGCCGGGCGTGTCGACCAGCACGATCTGCGCATTGCCCTCGATCGCGACGCCCATGACGCGGGTGCGGGTGGTCTGCGCCTTGGGACTGGTGATCGCCACCTTCTGCCCCACCAGCGCATTGACCAGCGTGGACTTGCCCGCATTGGGCGCACCGACAACGGCGATGACGCCGCAGCGCTGATTGGTTTCTGAAACTTCCAAGCCGTCCAAAATATACTCCGTTCGCCCTGCGTCCAACGGCGCAGTCATGATTGTTGTCGTCATGCCAGCGAAAGCTGGCATCTCACTGCCCCTATCGAGAAAGCGAGATCCCAGCATTCGCTGGGATGACGGAAGATGCTTATTGTAGCGGGGTCTGATGCGCGAGGAAACTACCCCGCCAACTTCTCCAGCAGCGCCGCCGCTGCCGCGGTTTCCGCTTCCTGCTTCGACCCGCCGGTGGCGCTTGCCTCGCCCGCGCCCTTGATGCTGACGGTCACGGTGAAGCGCAGCGCGTGGTGCGGGCCGGAGCGGTCCATCATCACATATTCGGGCGGCTTGCGCTTGTTGGCGGCGGCCCATTCCTGGAGTGCGGACTTGGGATGGCGCGGCGCGGCGGTCTGGGTATCGACCCGGTCGGCCCACAGCCGGCGGACCAGCGTGCGCGCTTCCTCCAGCCCGCCCTCCAGATAGAGCGCGCCGATCAGCGCTTCCATCACGTCGCCCAGCACATTGTCGCTATTGGCCGCGCCATCGTCGCGCGCCTGCTTGCCCAGCACCAGATGCGTCGGTACGCCCGCCGCGCGCGCCACCTCGGCGCAGGTTTCGCCCGACACCAAAGCGTTGAACCGGCGCGACAGCTTGCCTTCAGGCTCACCGGCAAAGCGTTCATACACCCATTCGGACACCAGCAGGCCCAGCACCCGGTCGCCCAGAAATTCCAGCCGTTCATAATTGTCCGGCTTGGCGCTGCCATGGGTCAGTGCCTGGTGGAAGGGTGCGGGATCGCGCGGCGCGCGGCCGATCAGCGCCTTTAGCCAGCCCGTCGTATCAGGCCCATGGACGCTCAATTTCAAAAGCCTTCCCCGATGCGGCTCCAGCGCGCGGCGGAAATCCAGGTCCAGGGCAGCAGCCAATTAGCGCTGCCGTCGGTGGAGAAGATGGAGAACACTGCTTTGCCGACGAGATTTTCTTCCGGGACTAGGCCGACGGCACCTCCATCGACGGCTTCAAAACGGCTGTCAGCGCTGCGGTCCCTATTGTCGCCCATGACAAACAAACGACCTTCTGGTACAAGAATTGTGTCAATATCATCTTTGGCTGGGTCATACTCCAGGTCGAGAACATTATAGTTCTTCGCCGGAACTATGATCTCTTTTTGCTGCTTGTCTCGCACTTCTGGAAGAGTTTCACGGAACTGCGGATAACGGCACTGCTTGCCGCCGCCCGCCGCCGGTTCCTCGAAATCGGGTCGATAGCAGGGCGAGATCGCGCCTTCCTTGGCAGCGGCGGCGATCATGTTCGGCGTCACCGGAATGACGAGGTCGGCGACCTTCTGCTTGGGCACTGCCGCGCCGTTGAGATAGACCGTGCCGCCACGCACCGCGATCATGTCACCGGGCAGGCCGATGACGCGCTTGATATAATCGTTCTTCTGCGTCGGGGGTGCCTTGAACACCACCACGTCGCCGCGTTCGGGCGTGGAGGCGAAGATGCGGCCGGGGATCAGCGGGACGCTGAACGGCAGCGAATAGCGCGAATAGCCATAGGGCCATTTTGCTACCAGCAAATAGTCGCCGATCAGCAGGCGGGGCTGCATCGATTCCGATGGAATGTTGAACGGCGAAATGATGAAGCTGCGCAGGATGAAGACGAACAGGCCCAGCCTGGCGAGGAACCATAGGAAGTCCCGCGTTTCCGATTTTGCAGTCATGGGTGGTCGTCTTGTCCCTTGGATGCGCCGACAACGCGGCCGTGGCGGCTTGTGAAGCCTGGCGTCGGGGACGTCAAGCATGTCCTTGACCATGCAAAGCGCGCAAAAATTGGGTAAGGACAGGAAGAATCGACCGGTGCAGCGTCGATCTCGACCAACGTCATAGGGGACCATCGCATGCCCAGCACTGCACTGGCGGCCATCGCCGCACTGCCTATCGCCGATCTCAAGTCCATTTTCACGACCGATCCCGACCGCCTGTCCAAACTGGTCCTGTCGCAGGGACCGATCCGGTTCGACTGGTCCAAGACCCATCTGACCGACGAACTGATCGCGCACTATCTCGACCTGGCCCAGGATCAGGGCTTCGCCGCGCGCCGCGATGCGCTGTTCGCGGGTGAGGCGGTGAACAATACCGAAGGCCGCGCGGCCGAACATACCGCCGAGCGGGGCGAGGGCAAGGCCGACAGCGTGGCGCAGGCCAAGGCGCTGCACAACCGCATGCGCGCGCTGATCGACGCGATCGAGGCGGGCGCGCTGGGCGAGATCCGCCACATATTGCATATCGGCATCGGCGGGTCGGCGCTCGGCCCCAAGCTGATCGTCGACGCGCTCGATGGTGATGGCGTGCGTTATGATGTGGGGATCGTCTCCAACGTCGATGGCACAGCGCTGGAGCGGGCGATCGAGGGCTTCGACCCGCACACTACGCTGATCGCGATCGCCTCCAAGACCTTCACGACCAGCGAAACCCTGCTGAACGCGGCGAGCGCGATCAACTGGATGGTCGAAGGCGGGGTGGAAGACCCCTATGGCCGCGTGATCGCGCTGACCGCCGCGCCCGACAAGGCGATCGAATGGGGCGTCGATGAAACCCGCATCCTGCCCTTCGCCGAATCAGTGGGCGGGCGTTATTCGCTCTGGTCCTCGATCGGCTTTCCCGCCGCGCTGGCGCTGGGCTGGGATGCGTTCGAAAGCCTGCTGGAGGGCGCGGCCGAGATGGACCGCCATTTCCGCCTGTCCGCTCCAAATGAAAATATCCCGCTGATCGCCGCCTTCGTCGATCAATATTATAGCCGCGTGATGCACTGCCAGACCCGCGCCTTGTTCGCTTATGACGAACGGCTGGCGCTCTTGCCGTCCTACCTCCAGCAGCTAGAGATGGAGAGCAACGGCAAGGCGGTGCAGCTCGACGGATCGCCGGTGGACGGCCCCACCGCTGCTATTACCTGGGGCGGCGTCGGCACCGATGCGCAGCATGCGGTGTTCCAATTACTGCACCAGGGGACGATCCTCTCGCCGGTCGAATTCATCGCCTCGATCGAGCCGGGCCATGCGCTCGACCCGGCGCATCATCGCGCGTTGCTGGTCAACTGTTTCGCGCAGGGCGCAGCGTTGATGCGCGGCAAGGATAATGACGCCGACCCGGCCCGCGCCTATCCCGGCAACCGGCCATCGACCACGATCCTGCTCCAAGACGTCACGCCCCATGCGCTGGGCGCGCTGATCGCCTTCTACGAGCATCGTACCTTCGCCAATGCGGTGCTGATGGGCATCAACCCGTTCGACCAGTTCGGCGTCGAACTGGGCAAGGAAATCGCCAAGTCGATCGAGGCGGACGGTGCCAAGGGGTTCGACCCTTCGACCATGGCGCTGATCGAACTGGCGCTGGGCGGCGACTAGATAAATAGATCCGTTCGTTTCGAGCGAAGTCGAGAAACGCTGACGCAACGCTTCTCGCTTCTCGACTTCGCTCGAAGCGAACGGCATTGGTTTGCTCAAAATAAGCAAGATTCCCGTTTGTAACTCAGGTGCCCACCCGCCATATCCCCCGCAACCAAGCGGAGGCCAGGCATGAGCGACTATGATTTCGACCTTTTCGTCATCGGTGCAGGATCGGGCGGCGTGCGCGCCTCCCGCGTTGCAGCGGGGCATGGCGCGAAGGTCGCGGTGGCCGAAGAGTTTCGCGTCGGCGGCACCTGCGTCATTCGCGGCTGCGTGCCCAAGAAGCTGCTCATTTATGGCGCGCATTTCGCCGAAGATTTGAAGGACGCGCGCCGTTTCGGCTGGAACGTGCCCGATTGCGGGTTCGAATGGGCGACGCTGCGCGACAATGTGCTGGGCGAGGTCGACCGGCTCGAAGGCCTCTATAAGAATACGCTGAGCAGCCATAAGGTCGAGATGATCCCCGAACGCGCGACCGTGACCGGTCCGCATAGCGTCAAGCTCGCCAGCGGCCGCGAAGTCACGGCGAAATATATCCTCGTCGCGACCGGCGCCTGGCCGATCCTGCCGGATATCGAAGGCGCGGAGCATGGCATTACCTCCAACGAGGTGTTCCATCTCGACCAATGCCCCAAGCGCATCGTCATCGTCGGCGGCGGCTATATCGCCAATGAATTTGCCGGCATCTTCCATCAGTTCGGCAGCCATGTGACCATCGTCAACCGGTCCGGCACGCTGCTGCGCGGCTATGACGAACAGATTCGCGATCGGCTGCTTCAAATTTCCATGACCAAGGGGATTAATTTCCGCTTCAATGCGCAGATGGAGAAGATCGAGAAGAATGACGACGGCACGCTCTGCGTCCGCTTCAAGGATGGTGATCCGGTCGCCGCCGATGTCGTGCTGTTCGCCACCGGGCGCAGGCCGCATACCGAAGGGCTGGGGCTGGACAGTGCGGGCGTCGATCTGGCCGATAATGGCGCGATCAAGGTCGACGACTATAGCCGCTCCAGTTGTGACAGCATCTATGCGGTGGGCGATGTGACCGACCGGCTGCAACTGACCCCGGTTGCGATCCGTGAGGGCCATGCCTTTGCCGACACGGTGTTCGGCGACAATCCGCGCACGGTGGATTATGACTGCGTGCCCTCGGCCGTGTTCAGCCATCCACCCTTGGCGGGCGTTGGCCTCACCGAAGCGCAGGCCAAGAACAAGCTCGGCACGGTGCGGGTCTACACGTCCGACTTCCGGCCGATGAAATATGTGCTTGCAGGCCGTGAGGAGCGGGCGCTCTACAAGATGATCGTGGACGCCACGACGAACAAGGTGGTCGGGCTGCACATGATCGGTCCCGACGCGCCGGAAATATTGCAGGCGGCAGCCGTTGCAGTGAAAGCCGGCCTCACCAAGCAGGATTTCGACGACACCGTCGCTCTGCACCCCAGCATGGCCGAAGAATTGGTGTTGCTGAAATAGACATGAAAAGCCCGTCAATGCCTCTCCCCGCGAAGGGAGAGGCATTCGCGCGACTACCCCACCAGCAGCGTCGGTTCTTCGATCAAGCCCTTGAGTGTGCGCATGAAGTCCGCACCCACTGCGCCGTCTATCGCGCGATGGTCGCAGGAGAGGGAGAGCTGGACGATGGTGGCGAAGGCCAGCGCATTGCCGATTTCGATCGGTTGGCGATTGCCAGCGCCTACGGCCAGGATCGCGCCCTGCGGCGGATTGATGATCGCATCGAACTGGTCGATGCCGAACATGCCGAGGTTGCTGATCGAAAAGCTGCCGCCCTGGAACTCGTCGGGTTGCAGCTTACCGGTGCGGGCCTTTTCGGCCAGCGCCTTCACCGTGCGCGAGATGGCGGCGACGGAGAGGGTGTCGGCGCCTTTCACGATCGGGGTGATGAGGCCCTTGTCGGTCGCGACGGCGACGGCGATGTCGGCGCTGGCGAAGCGGTGGATCTCATCGCCATGGACCTGCACATTGACATCGGGATGCCGGGCGAGCGCCAGGGCGCAGGCGCGCACGAGATAGTCGTTGATGCTGGGCGCTTCGCCGGTCGCTGCCTTGGCCTGTGCGCGCAGGCCCAGGATCGCGTCGATCCTGACGGCCGAGCGCAGGTAGAAATGCGGGATGGTCGATTTGCTGTGGCTAAGCGCCTTGGCAATCGCCTTGCGCATCGGCGACATTTTGACGATTTCCGTGCTGCCTGCCGCCGGGCTGGCGAAGTCGATCGCTGCCGGGGCTGGGGCAGGGGGCGCAGCGGCGGGAGCTTCGACCGGCTTGACCTTGGCCAGCACGTCCGCTTTGCCGATCCGGCCCTTGGGGCCTGTGCCGGTCAGACCCGTTAGGTCGACGCCATGCTGCACCGCCAGGCGCTTGGCGAGGGGGCTGGCGAAAACCTCGCCCAAGGCGTTGCCGACGGGGGTCAGGTCCACCGCCGCGTCGCCGCCGACCGCGACCGGGGGCAGGCTTGCCTGCTGCACGTCCTGGAAGGTCAGGCGACCATTGGGACCGGAGCCGGTGAGCGCGGTGATGTCCACGCCATTCGCCTGCGCGAAAGCGCGGGCGGCGGGGCTGATATTCGCGTCGTCGGCGATCGCGACCTGCGGAGCGGGTGCGGACTTCGCCTCCGGTTCCGGCGTAGCGGGCGGTGGCGGGGCTGCGCCAGCCTTGGACGCGACCTTGGTGTCGGCGGGCTTGAACCCGGCGACGAAGGCATCGACCTCGTCGGCGCTGACCTTGTCGTCCGGCCCCGCCAGCACGGCGATCAGTTCGCCCACGGCATAGCTGTTGCCCTGCTGGGCGATCAGGCGCGGGAACATCCCGTCGGCCTCGGCCTCGATCTCATTGGTGATCTTGTCGGTTTCGATGAGGGCGAGCAGGTCGCCCTTCTTGAACGGCACGCCTTCGGCGACCATCCATTCGGCGACGACGCCTTCGGTCATTTCTATGCCCCATTTGGGCATCGCATATGCGCGCAGAGTGGCCATGATATGCTTATCCCCGCCGATAGGATAGGAGCTGCACCGCCGCCGCCACGATCTTGTCGGGCGAGGGCAGATAGGCGGATTCGAGTTCCCGTGCGAAGGGGACGGGGCTGTGCGGCGGCGTCACCATCTCGATCGGGGCCTTGAGCGAGGCGAACGCCTTTTGCGCCACCAGCGCCGACAGGTCGGTCGCAAAGGAGCAGCGCGGCGGGGCTTCGTCGACGATCAGCAGGCGGCCGGTGCGCTCGACGCTGTCGAGGATCGCCTCGACATCCAGCGGGCTGGTGGTGCGCAGGTCGAGCAGGTCGCAACCAATGCCATCCTGGGCAAGCTGTGCTGCCGCCTTTTCGGCAAAGCCGACCATCATGCCGGTGGCGAGAATGGTGATGTCGTCGCCCTGCGTCACATGCCGGGCATGGCCGAAGGGGATGGTATAGTCGCCATCGGGCACTTCCCCCTTCACGCCATAAAGCGCCTTATGTTCAAGAAAGATCACCGGATCATCGTCGCGGATCGCCTGGGTCAGCAGCCCCTTGGTATCGGCGGGGGTGGAGGGCATGACGACCTTCAGTCCCGGCATCGCCGTGACGAACTGGTGGATCACCTGGCTATGCTGGGGCGCGGCGTTGAAGCCCGCGCCATAGGGCATGCGGATGACCAGCGGGCATTTCGACTTGCCGCCGAACATGTAGCGGAACTTGGCCGCCTGGTTCCAGATCTGGTCCATGCACACGCCGATAAAGTCGGCGAACATGATTTCGGCGATGGCGCGCTTGCCGGTCAGGGCCGCGCCGGATGCCGCGCCGATGATGGCGCTTTCCGAAATGGGGGTGTCGATCACGCGGTCAGAGCCATATTTGGCCCATAGCCCGCCCGACGTGCCCCATATGCCGCCGATCGCTTCGGGGCCGCCGGGTGCGCCATGGCCGCCGACAATATCCTCGCCCAGCATGATGACGCTGTCGTCCCGTTCCATTTCCGCATCGATCGTGTCGCGAATGACGTCGCGGATCATCTTGATAGCCATGTGTCGATCCCTCTGGCGTCAGTAGCTGATATAGACGTCTTCCAGGACGTCGGCAGCGGTGGGGCGGGCGGCGGTCTGCGCTTCGGCAACCGCGCGGTCGATGAGGTCGGTGACTTCGGCATCGACCGCGTCGAGTTCGGCTCCGTCGAGCAGCTTGGCTTCGGTGACCCGCGTGCGGAAGGTCTTGAGGCAATCGCGTTCCTCACGGATGCGGTCGAGTTCGCCGGGGCCGCGATAACGCTGCGGATCGCCCTCGAAATGGCCGTAGAAGCGCTCGCAATCCAGCTCGATCGAGGCGGGGCCGTTGCCTGCCTTGCAGTAATCGATCAGCTCGCGCATCGCGTCATAGACGCTGAAGAAATCGATGCCATTGGCCTTGATCGCCTTCATGCCGAAGGCAGCGGAGCGCACGGTCATGCTTTCCGCACCGACGGCATAGGCTTCGCCGGTATGTTCGGAATAATGGTTATTCTCGAACACGAAGATGACCGGCAGTTTCAGCACCACCGCCATGTTCATGGCTTCGAAGGTCGTGCCCTGGTTGCAGGCACCATCGCCCGAAAAGGCGATGGAAACGGTGCCGTTGCTCTTGGCGGTGATGCCAGCGCCCACCGCGATCGGTGCGCCCGCGCCGACGATGCCGTTCGCACCGAGCATGCCGACGCCGATGTCGGCGATGTGCATCGATCCGCTCTTGCCCTTGCACAGGCCATCGCGCGAACCGTAGATTTCCTTCATCATCGCCATGACGTCGCAGCCCTTGGCGATGCAATGGCCATGACCGCGATGGGTCGAGATGATATAGTCGGTCGGCCCCAGATGCTCGCACACGCCCACGGCGCAGGCTTCCTGGCCCGCATAGAGATGGGTGAAGCCGGCGATTTCGCCCAGCGCGATCTCATCGTGCAGGCGCTCTTCGAACAGGCGGATCGTCTTCATCTGACGATAGGCCCGGATCAATGCCTCGCGGCTCAATTGCATCTATCTTCTCCTGGTCGGACGACTCCGGTGGCGGTCACAGCCCCAGCACCGTTTTTGCTATGATATTGCGTTGAACCTCATTGGTCCCGCCAAAGATGGTCCAGGCGCGTGAATTGAGATAGCGCGGCGCAGCGAGCTGCGCAGGCTTGCCATGGAGGGCAGGCGGTGCCTGATTGCCGTAGAGCGGCCGCTGTTCCTCCAGCGCGATGCCGGCATAGCCGTACAACTGGACCGCGAGGCCATCGACCTGCTGGCGCAGGGTGGACGCGACCAGCTTGGACAGCGAGGTTTGCGGGCCGGGCGGCAAGCCCTTGGCCATTTCGGCCAGCACCCGCATCTCGGTCATTTCAAGCGCCTGCGCCTCCAGTTCGGCGCGGGCGAGGCGGGCCATATAATGCGGTTCGTCGGCCATGCAGCCGCCCTTGCCATCGGGTTCTGTGAGGGCGGCGGTGCGCAGCTTGGCGATGTCCGACAGCAATTTGGGCGCGTGACAGGCGCCGCCGCGCTCATTTTCGAGCAGGAATTTGGCGATGGTCCAGCCTTGGCCTTCTTCGCCCACCAGATGGTCGAGCGGGGTCACGGCATCGTCGAGATAGACTTCGTTTACCTCATGGTCGCCCGCCAGCCCCATGATCGGGCGCACTTCGATGCCCGGCTGCGCCATGTCGATCAGCAGGAAGCTGATCGCGCGCTGCGGCTTGGCGGTGGGATCGGTCTTGGCGAGGCAGAAGATGTGCGAGGCGTGATGGGCGTGAGTGGTCCACAGCTTGCGGCCGTTGACGACATAGTGGCCATCCTTACGTTCCGCGCGCGTCTTGAGGCTGGCGAGGTCGGAGCCGGAGCCGGGCTCGGAAAAGCCCTGGCACCAGAAATCTGTGCCATCCAGGATGCGGGGCAGGAAATAGGCCTTCTGTTCCTCGGTGCCGAAATGGCAGATGACCGGGCCGAGCAGCTTGAGGCTCAGCACCGGCAGGCTGGGCGCGTCGGCCAGCGCGCATTCCTTTTCAAAGATGTATCGCTGGATCGGCGTCCAGCCGGTGCCGCCGCAGTCGGTCGGCCAATTATAGGCAAGCCAGCCCTTGGCGCGCAGGATCGCCTGCCATTCGCCGCCAATGTCAGGCTCCACGAACACGCCCGGCGTCGCGCGCATGCCTTCGCGCAGATGCTGCGGCAGATTGTCATCGAGGAAGCGGCGGACTTCGGCGCGGAAGGCCTGATCCTGAGGGGAGAAATCTAGGTCCATCTTATCGTTCCAAAATGGTCACGCCGGAAATGCCGGGCGCGCCGTAGACATGGGAATAGGCCGTGCGCGGATCGCCGGGCACTTGCCGCCCGCCACCAAGCCCGCGCAGTTGCAGCGCATTTTCATAAACCTGGCGCAGGCCCGACGCGCCGATCGGCTCGCCACAGGCCAGGCACCCGCCATCGGTGTTGACCGGCAGGCGACCGTCGATGTTGGTCCAGCCATTGGCCAGCCATTCTTCCTGATCGCCATCGGCGCAAAAGCCGTTTTCGGCCATGTGCATGATTTCCGCGCCGGATTCGGTGTCCTGCAACTGGGCGAGGTCGATATCCTCCGGGCCGATCCCCGCCATCTCATAAGCGGCCTTGCTGGCGAGCAGCGTCGGTGCGCCGCCGCGTTCGATGTCCATCGACGGGGCGAAGACCTCGAACGATCCGGGCGGGCGGGTGCGGATGACCGCTGCCTTGATCCGCACCTGATCGCGGCCGAGTTCGCGCGCCTTCTTGGCGCTGGCCAGCACCAGCGCGACGCCGCCTTCGGCGGGCGAGCAGAACATATATTTGGTCAGCGGGTCGCTGATCATCGGGGCGTTGAGGATGGTGTCGAGATCGACCGGCGAACGCCGCCACGCATGGTCGGCATGGACCGCGTTGCGGAATGCCTTTTCCGCGACCCGGCCCAGCGACGTCGGGCTGATGCCGTGCAGCGCCATATAGCGTTGCAGCTTCATCGCGAAAAACTGCGTCGTGACCATGAAGCCCGCCTCGCCATACCAGTCGGGCAAGCTATATTCGGCGGGCATGGCGTTGAATGCGCCGCGCGGATGTTTGTCGAAGCCGATGGCGATGCCGACATCATGCGCGCCCGACGCGATCGCCTGCCAGGAACCGATCAGCGCCGATCCGCCAGTGGCGCAGCCATTTTTGACATTGATGAAGGGCAGCCCGGTCAGGCCCAGTTCGTTGACGATCGTGTCGGCATTGCCCGCCGAATCCGATCCGCCGAAACCGAACTCCATGTCGGGCCAGGCAAGGCCTGCGTCGGCCATGGCGGCGCGTGCGGCATTGGCCCCTTGTTGCAGACCGCTCAGGCCTTCGCTGCGGCCAAACGGGTGGATGCCGATCCCGACGATATAGACGTCCTGCATGGCTCAGGCCTCCGTGGCGGGGGTAAAGGCGTAGAGGCGGATCGCGTCGCCATTGGCGGCGGTGGCGAAGTCGGTCGTGACCAGCTTCATCGCCATGCCGATCGTCAGGCTATCGAAGTCCGCGCCGACGATCTGCGTTTCCACGATCGTCGCACCAGGCAGTTCGACATAGCCGATGGCGAAGGGGGTGAAATCCTCTGGCCCGATATAGGGTGGCGATTTGGGACGGAAGCGCTGGACCGTCCAGGACCAGAGCGTGCCCCGGCGTGGCAGGTCGATCGGCTCCCACCGCGCGGCATCGTCCGGGCAGGGAAAGACGATCCGCCCCGTATCCCGGTTGCGGCCGCCGATCAGGGTCGGTTCGGGTGTTTCCCGAAACAGTCCCTGCGCTATCGCTGATGCGCCCAACGTCTAAGCCCTCTCATTCTTGTGTGGAGCCACTATGGGAAGCGGAACGGGCGAAGGCTTCTGTAAGAAAGCATAGGTTGGCAGCGTCGTTGGCCGCGCGGGCACAAAAAAAGGGCCAGCCGGTCGCCCGGCTGGCCGTATATTTTCTCAGGGGGAGAAACTTTATTTCGCGGCGGCCGACGCCTGCGTTTCATGCGGCAGATGCGGCACCATGACGGCGGCGACATTGCCGAGATAGCCAAGCTGCGTCGCCTTGAACACGGTCTGGCTGCGGTTGACCGCCTCCAGCTTGATCGCGGCATTATGGATGTGGAAGCGCACGGTGGCGCAGCTGCGGCTGAGGATCATCGCGATTTCCGCGTCGGTCTTGCCCACCGCCGCCCAGCGCAGACATTCCACTTCGCGCTTGGAGAGGCGGCAATTTTTGGGAATCCATGGGCGCTGGCTGCTGACGCGGGTATAGCCGTTGACGAAGCGCCGGGCATGATATTCGAGCTGGTCGCTATAGAGATCGAACTCGCGCGACAGGTCGTCGCGCTTGTCGTTGATCGGCGAAAAGCTGATCGCGGCGATCTGACCAAAGGACATATGCACCGGCACGACGATCACCGCCTTGGCATTCACTTCGCCCTCGAAGAGGCTGAGGTCGATCTGGTCGAGCAGCGGATTGGGCGCGCGGGTATGGATGCCATGGGCATTGGCCCAGAAGGGTTCATTTTCGTAGCGGCAGGCGAAGGGCAGGGGAGAACTGAGCGCGAGTAGCGGCTTTTGCCACCATTGTTCCTTGGTCGAGGGCCAGCCGAACACGGCGCTGGCCAGCACTTCGCCTTCCGCATCGGTCATCGGCGATCGCGACGCGATATTGGCGCAGGCCGCGACGCGGAAATTGCCCAGGTCGCGGGCAATATCGCGCAACGCCTCCGCCGCCGGCCTGATGTCGGCGGGCGCGAAAATAGCGGTTGGAACCTGCCTGCCCGAACGGAAATCGGTCGCCACTTTTGCGGCTTGTCCGGTATCCTTGCGGGGGGCGACGAGCGTGTCACCTGATCTCTCCATGCGCTGGATGCTATTATGGGCAGGGGGTGCGGGCAAGCGACAAAAACCTATGACTAGCGTTAGGTTTTCGGGGCGCAGCGTGCCCATGGTGAAACTAGCGGAATATCCAGTCCACGCCCTACCCGCTGCCCGTGCATAAATGCGTCATGAAACAGCAACAGCCGGACGGCGCAGCGCGCGGTCCAGCCATGACAATCCGGGGGATGGTGGCTTGAATTTCGATCTCAGCGATGAGCAGGCCATGCTTCGCGACCTTGTGCAGCGGTTCGGGGCGGACCGCTATGATGCCGCCAAGCGGCTGGCCTATCTGCGCGAACCGCGCGGCTTTGCCGACGCCAATTGGGCGATGTTGGCCGAAACGGGCCTGCTGGCGTTCGCGCTGCCCGAAGAGGCGGGCGGCTTTGGCGGTTCGCCGGTGGACATCATCACGGTGATGGAAGCGCTGGGGCGCTTCGTCGCAGTGGAGCCGGTGCTGCCCGCGCTGATCCTGAGCGCGGGGCTGGTGGCGGCGGCTGGCACGCAGGAACAGAAGGATGCGCTGCTGCCCGCCATTACCGGTGGCGAAGCGATCGTCGCGTTGGCGCTGTTCGAGACGCAGGCGCGTTTTGGCCTGGACCGATTGCGGACGCGGGTGACCGGCGGCCGCATCAGCGGAGTCAAGCAGATGGTGCTGGGCGGCGGCCATGCCGATCGGTTCATCGTCGCCGCGCGCGCAGGCGACGGCGCACCGCTGACGCTGCATCTGGTCGAGGCGGGTGCGCCGGGGGTCAGCATCGACCCCTATCGGCTGGTCGATGGTTCCCACGCTGCCGATGTCCGCTTTGCCGACACGCCCGCAGAGCAGATGGCGGGTGGCGAGGCGGACCTCGCAGGCGTGATGGATCAGGCACGGCTGGCGGTCAGCGCCGAACTGCTGGGCCTCATGGAAATGATGTTCGCCGCGACGCTCGACTATCTCAAGACGCGACAGCAATTCGGCCAGCCGCTCGGCAGCTTCCAGGCGTTGCAGCACCGCATGGCCGATTGCTATGCGCGGCTCGAACTCAGCCGGTCGCAACTCTATCGCGCGGCGGGCGCTGGCGCGGACGGGCGCGCGGCGGCGATCATCGGGGCCAAAGCCTATATCGCCCAGAGCGCGGTGCATATCGGCGAAGAATCGGTGCAATTGCATGGCGGCATTGGCACGACCGAGGAATTATTAGTGGGCCAGGCGTTCAAGCGGGTGATGGCGCTTGTCACGCTGCTCGGCGATGTGGATCATGACATGGACGCCTATAGGACGATGACGACCAAGGCCGCACGAGAGGATCAGGCGCGCGCATGACGGAAAGCTATCATCGGGTGGTCGAGGCCAGCGCGATCGAGGATCGGGCGATGATGCCCTTCATCGTCAATGGCTGGCCCGTGTTGCTCTGCAAGGATGAGGGGCAGATTCACGCCCTCATCAACCGGTGCAGCCACGCCGCCGCGCAACTGGCGCCGGGCGGCCGCGTGCGGCGCGGCGCGGTGATGTGCCCGCTGCACGGCGCCCGGTTCAAGCTGGACAATGGCGAATGTCTGGGCGGGGCGGGCTATAAGGCGCTCAAACTCTACCCTTGGCGCGAAAGCGCGGACGGGTGGATCGAGGTAGCGGTGCCGGACGAAGCGCCGGGCGCGGAGCATCTGCCGGTCAAGCCGTTGGGGTGAAGTAGAATGTGGTGCCCTTAACTCTCACCGTTCGTGCTGAGTAGAGACTGAGCTTGTCGAAGGCTCGTATCGAAGCATCATACACAGTGCATGACCCTTCGATACGCCGTTTCGACTTCGCTCAACGGCTACTCAGGGCGAACGGGTTGGGGATGGGCAGACAGATCACCCTGCCTCAAGCGCCCTCCCCCTTGCACCACGCAATGCCCCGCCGCAGCAGGTCGTAAAACACCGGCAGATCCCAGGCGCAGCGGTCGATGGTGGGCCACCAGTCGAGGAAGGGCTGCATGTCATAATGGCTGCGGCAATGGCCGAGCGTGTTGTAGAGGACCGCGCCTTCGCCCTGCGCCTTGATATATAGGACAGGGTGCCGGTCCTGCGCCCACTGATGCTCGTCGAAGCCGGTCGCTTCGCCGGCAAACTCGGTGTCGAGCAGGACATGGAGATCGCCATGCCGTTCCATCAGATACAGCTCGTCGGTCGTTTCGAACGGTTCGATGCCGCGGGTCAGCGGGTGATCGGGGTCGGCGACATCGACCCGATAGGGCGCGATCGGCGGGTGGGCGATGAACTGGCTGCCCAGCGTTTCCATCATCAGCGGTGCCCAGCGCGGGCTGCCATAAAGGCCATTGTCGAACAGGCGCAGCACCGAATTGGTGCCATGCAGCGCGTACCAGCGGCCACCATCGCGCACCCATTGGCGCAATGCTTCCTGCGCGGGCAGGGGCGGCACGACGTCGCAGGTGTAAGTGATGAGCATGTCGGCGGCGAGGATGGCGTCGAGATTGCCATAATCCTCGAACACGCGAGTCCGCACACGCGGGTCTTCGCCCAGCAGCTTCAACAGCTCCAGCCGGGCGAAGTCCATGTCGTGATAAAGGCCGCCGACGATCAGCACGCAATTGATGCGCGCGGGCTGTGTCTCGCTCATGCTATCGTCCCCGCTTAATATTGCACGCCCTTGGTGATGCCGCCGTCGATCAGGATGTTGGCCCCGGTCATGTAGCGGCAGGCGGGCGACGCGATGAAGGCGATCGCCTTGGCCAGTTCCTCGCCCGTGCCCATCCGGCCGAAGGGGATTTGCTGGAGGATGCCGTCATGGAAATCGGTCATATTCTTCTTGATATAGGCCCAGGGGCCATCGTCGGTGTAGATCGGGCCAGGCGAGACGCAATTGACGCGCAGCCCTTGCGGCGCATGTTTCTGCGCCAGCGCGGCGCTGTAGTTGATGACCGCGGCCTTCAGCGCATTATAGGGCTGCGGCCCCATAAACTCCTCCAGCGCGCCAGTGGACGAGATGGTGACGATCGACCCGGCATCGGACTGTTCGAGTGCGGGTAGGGCCGCGTGGATGCCGCGCACCAGCGGCAAGATGTCGCCGTTCAGCACCGTGGTCCAGGCTTCGGGCGTGTCCACCCCCGGATTGACCGAGACGAAGGAAATGAAAATGTCGCAGCCGCCCAGTTCCTGCGCGGCGCTGCTGACCCAATTGGGGAAGGCGTCCGCATCGGTGACGTCCACCGACGCGCCGATGCCGCGCACGCCGAGCGCCTGCACTTCGGCGACGACGGCATCGACCTTGTCCTGGGTCCGGCCGCATAGCGCGACGTCGCAGCCTTCGGCGGCCAGAACCTTGGCGACGGCCCGGCCGATGCTGGCGTTGGCGCCTGCGAGAATGGCTTTGCGCCCCTTCAGACCAATGTCCATGACGGCATCCTTTCCTGTTCACACTGCATTTGCTCGCCTGTTTATCGGCAAAGGGGCGGCGCTGCACTGGCAAAAGCGTCAGGGGCGTGCGCGCCAAAGATATGACCCTTAGCGATTGTGAGAGGGGGACGGCGCGGCTTTTGCCGCTATGCTGCGGCCTTGAATGGAGGGTATATGGGGACGGATGCGATCAGAGTAGCGGACCATGTCAGGGCGCATGCCGCCGCGACGCCCGACGCCATCGCCCTGATCTTCGAGGGGCACCAGACTAGCTATGCTGCGCTGGATAGGCAGGCGAGCCGGGTGGCCAATGGCCTGATCGCGGCGGGCTATGGCGTGGGCGATCGGATCGCCTATCTCGGCAAGAATCGCGACGACTATTTCGGGCTGTGGCTGGGGGCGGTGAAGGCGGGGCTGGTGATGGTGCCGGTCAACTGGCGGCTCGCCCCGCCGGAGGTCGCCTATATCCTCGCCGATTCAAGGCCACGAATGATCGTGGTGGAACCGGAGTTTCTCGATCGGGTGGCGGACAGCGCGGCGACGATCCTGCTGGCCGACGCGGGCGAGGGGCATCCGCTCTTTGCCGACTGGCGCGATGCGCAGGATGACGCCGATCCGCACCGCGATGTCGGCTATGATGAGGCGGTGCTGATGCTCTACACATCGGGCACCACCGGCAACCCCAAGGGGGCGATGCTGTCCAACCGCAGCCTGCTTGGCCTGCGCGCGTCGGTGCCGTCGGCGGAGCTGCCCGACTGGTATCGCTGGACGGCGCAAGATGTGTCGCTGATCGCGATGCCGATCTTCCACATCAGCGGATCGGGCTGGGGGCTATGGACCTTGCAGCATGGCGCGACCGGCGTGGTGGTGCGCGAGTTCGATCCGACGCGGGTGCTGGACCTGCTCGTCACTTTCCGCATTACCAAGATCATGCTGGTGCCCACAGCGCTGCGCATCCTATGCGATCATCCCCAGGCGGCGGAGACGGATTTCAGCTTCCTCAAGACCATCTGCTATGGTGGCTCTGCGATCCCGCTCGACCTGTTGCGGCAGGCGATCGCGGTGATCGGCTGCGGCTTCGCGCAAATGTACGGCATGACCGAGACGGCGGGGACGATCATCGGCCTGCCGCCGCAGGATCACGACCCGCAGGGGAGCGAGCGGATGCGCGGCATCGGCGTGCCATTGCCCGGCGTGCGGGTGCGGATCGCGAACGAGGCAGGCGAAACGCTGCCGGTGGGCGAGATTGGCGAGATCATGGTGGCGTCGCAGGCGTGCATGATCGGCTATTTTGAGCGACCCGACGATACGGCGCAGGCGCTGGATGCCGAGGGCTGGTTGCGGACCGGGGACGCGGGCCGGATGGACGCCGATGGCTATCTGTATCTCGCCGACCGGATCAAGGACATGATCATCACCGGCGGCGAGAATGTCTATCCGGCGGAGGTCGAAAATGCGCTCTACAGCCATCCCGCCGTCGCCGATGTCGCGGTGATCGGCGTGCCGGACGCGAAATGGGGCGAGGCGGTCAAGGCGATCGTCGTGCCGGTCGAAGGAGAAACGCCCGATCCCGCCGCGCTCATCGCCTGGGCGCGCGAGCGGATCGCGGCCTACAAAGCGCCCAAGACGGTGGAGTTCCGCAGCGACCTGCCGCGCAATCCATCGGGCAAGATATTGCGCCGCCTGCTGCGCGAGGCTTACCGGCAAACCTAAGAGTAACGGCAGGTTTCTGGCAGCGGTTGGCGGCATATCCTCCCTGCACAAACAAACAAGGAGAGGCGTTTTGACCGCCAATTTCACCGGGCCGATTGAGGACCGGATCGCAATCCGCGAATTGCTGGAAACCTATGCCGATGCGGTCAATCGCGTCGATCAGGATCTGTGGGCGTCGCTGTGGGTCGAGGACAGCCATTGGGATCTGTCGCATTATCCAGAGCTGGGCATCGTTTCCGGCAAGGACGCGATCGTTGCCCTGTGGGCGGGTGCCATGCCGCATTATCCGCAACTCAGCTTCCTCGTAAATCCGGGGATGATCCGCGTTGACGGCGATAGTGCGCAGGCGCGCGCCTATTTCTCCGAAGTCTATGCCGAACCGGGGACGGGCAAGGATAAGCGGGCACGGGCTTGCTATAATGACAAGCTGGTGAAGCGGGACGGGCAATGGTTCTTCCAGAGCCGGTCCTTCACCATCATCCACCAGACCTGACAACAGGCGCTATTCCCGCCCGCTCGCTCTCCATGAGAGGGTGGGAATTGACCCGGCCGCTTGAGGGTGACCGGGTCTTTTTTGTGGGGGAATGGCGGTCAAAAAATCCTCCCCTGGCAGGGGAGGTGGCTGCGCGAAGCGCAGACGGAGGGGTGTCACCCTATCGATAGGGTGACACCCCTCCACCACTTCGTGGTCCTCGAACGGAGGCACGTGACTCCGTTCGACCCCTTACAGGGGAGGAATTATGTCAATGCGCGGTCATGCCGCCGTCGATGACGAGTTCGGAGCCGGTCATGAAACTGGCGGCAGGCGCAGCGAGATAGACGATGCCGTCGGCGATTTCCTGCGGCGTGCCCATGCGGCCAAGCGCATGGCCGGCCGATACGGTGGCGCGGGCGGTTTCTTCGTCGGGGAAGGCGCCGGTTTCGACATAACGGGCGTAGATGGTGTCCATCATGTTGGTGTCGATACCGCCGGGATGGACGCTGTTCACCCGGATCGGCTGCTTGAGCGCGGCATATTCCAGCGCGGCGCATTTGGTGAAGAGCCGCACCGCGCCCTTGGACGCGCAATAGGCCGACATGAAGGGCGCGCCCGCCAATCCCCCGACAGAGGACAGGTTGATGATCGACGATCCGCCGCGCCGGTCCGCCCCGCTTTTGGCCAACAGGTCGGCCATGGCGCGGGTGCCGAGGAAAATGCCCTCCACATTGATCTGCATGCAGCGGCGGAAGGTGGCGAGGCTGGTGTCGGCGATCGCGTCGGTGACGGAAATGCCCGCATTGTTCACCAATATGTCGAGCTGCCCATAGGTGGCATCGACATAGGCCGCCAGCGCGGCCCAGCCATCCTCGTCCGTGACGTCGAGCGGGCGATAGTCCGTAGCCCCCGCCACGGTGGCCGTCTGCGCCATGTCGGTCGCAATCACGCGCGCGCCCGCGTCGGCGAGCGCCTGGACAGTGGCGCTGCCGATGCCGCCGCTGGCACCCGTCACCAGCGCGACCGTGCCGGTCAGGTCGAAATTGCTCATAAACTATCCTTCAGGTTAGCGCGCGGTCCAGCCGCCATCGACCACGACTTCGCTGCCAGTCATGTAGCTGGCGTCGTCGCTGGCGAGGAAGGCGACGACCTTGCCGATTTCGATCGGTTGGGCGAGGCGTTTGACCGGCGTGGTTTCGGCCATCTGCGCGATCAACTCCTGCGCGGTCACCGTGCCGTCGCGTTCGGCCCAGCGCTCCATGCCTTTGCGCAGCAGGGGCGTGTCGACGAAGCCGGGATGGACGGAGTTGACGCGGATCGGCACGCCCGCATCGGCAAATTCCAGCGCATTGGATTTGGTGAACAGCCGCACCGCGCCCTTAGACGCATTATAGGCCGATACCTCGCCCATGCCGACCAAGCCCATGATCGAGCTGATATTGACGATGCTGGAGCCATAGGGCGTGGTCGCGCCGGTGCGGGCAAGCATCGGCTGAAAGGTCTTGGTGCCCAGAAACACCGTGTCCATGTTGAGCGTCATCAGCCGCCGCCACGACGCCAGCTCGATATCCTGCACCTTGCCGGTCAGGTCCGCGCCGACATTGTTGACGAGGATGTCGAGTCGGCCATGGTCGGCCTCGATGGCGTCGCGCGCCGCCTGCCACGCCGATTCCTCGGTCGCGTCGAGGCGGAGGTAGCGGGCGTTCGGCATCGCCGCGAGAATGTCGATGACGGGCTGGCTGTCGGGCGCGTCCAGATCGGTGATGATGGTGGTCGCGCCATCGGCTGCCAGGCATTGCGCGATGGCATGGCCAATCCCCCTAAGCGCGCCCGATACCAGCGCCACGCGTCCGTCCAATCGTCCTGCCACAGCCATTCCCTTCCCGTTCCGCCCTCACAAGGGCGCGTCTTTTGCACCCCTGCTTGTCCGCCCTGCGCGCCTTTGCTTCACCTGCCGTTTTTTGCAGGTTCGCTCCTGGGACGATACGCGCATTGAGGGCCGACGGGCAGGCGTGCCGCTACGGCGTGCCACATCCCGATGCGATTTCGAGAATATAATCAGGTGAGGGTTTAGTAATGACCAGGATTTTCGCGCAACGATCAGCTTATGCGATGGCGACCAGCGCCATGGCGCTGTCGATGGGCCTTGCCCAGCCGCTGTTCGCGCAGGATGTTGCCCCGCAGGCAGTGACGCAGGCGGTGCAGGAAGGCGGCCTGACCGACATCGTCGTCACCGCGCGCAAGCGTGAGGAAAGCGTGCAGGATGTGCCGGTCGCCGTCACGGCCATTTCCGCTGAACTGATCCAGCGGCAGGATCTGACCTCGATCGAAAAGATCGCGGCGCGCACCCCCAACCTCAATGTCGGCCGCGCCTCCAACGGGTCGGGCGCGCAATTGACGCTGCGCGGCATCGGTTCGTCGTCCACCTCGATCGGTATCGAACAGTCAGTCGCGGTGGTGGTTGACGGGGTCTATTATGGCCAGGGCCGGATCATCAACGAAGGCTTTTTCGACCTTGGCGGCGTGGAAATCCTCAAAGGGCCGCAGGCCCTGTTCTTCGGCAAGAATGCGACGGCAGGCGTCATTTCGCTGACCACCGCCGATCCGACATCGACGCCGGAGTTCAAGGCGCGCGCCGGTTACGAGTTCAAGGCGCAGCAGGCGCAGGCCGAATTTGTCGGGTCCGGCCCGCTGACCGACACGCTGGGCGTGCGCGTCGCGGTGCGCGCGTCGAAAATGTATGGCGGCTATTATCGCAACGTCTCGACGCCGATCGACTATCCCACCTTCGACATCGCGACGGGCGCGACGGGCTTTGCGGTCGCCAACCCCGCGCCGGAGGAACAGCCCGGCGAGAAAGAGCTGCTCGGCCGCGTGACGCTGAAATGGGAGCCGACCGACCGGTTGACCGCCACGCTCAAGGCGTCGGGTTCCTATAACAAGACCAACAACAACAGCTGGAACTATGTCGCCTATAATTGCCCCAGCGGCGAGAGCCAGCTCAACGGCTATGCCTGCGCCCGCGATTTCGTGACGCACCAGAACAAGCTGCCTGCCGAGTTCGCGGCGCAGATCCCCTATGCCAAATCGGACGGCAGCCTCTATAATCGCTACAAGAGCTGGGCGGTCACCGCGAACATCAATTATGAGCTGGACGATGTCACGCTGACGTCGGTGACCAACTATAATTGGAACAACAACCGCTGGGCCTGTGCCTGCGATTTCCAGTCGAGCGTGGCATCCAATTGGGCGACCGAAAATTCGACCTTCGACGCTTTTTCGACCGAATTCCGGGCGCTGACCAGCTTCGACGGGCCGGTCAACCTGATGGTCGGCGGGCTGTATCAAAAGACCAAGCGGACCTTCGACCAATATATCGTGCTGGGCGGCCTGACCAACAGCGCCGCCGCGCCGGAGGATGAATATCTCGCCACGCGCAAGACGAGCTTCACCGATGGCGAGACGGTTGCCCTGTTCGGGCAGGCGACGTGGAAGATCGTGCCGACGCTCGAACTGGCGGTGGGTGCGCGTTATACGCATGAGACCAAGGACAGCTATTTCACCCAGCCCTATAATAATGCCGGGGTGGCGGCGATCTTCCGCGACCAGAATGACCCCGATGGCCTGGGCGTCATCACCGCCGATCAGACGTTCAACAACTGGTCGCCCGAAGCGTCGATCACCTGGAAGCCTGTGAATGGCATATTGATATATGGTGCCTATAAGACCGCCTATAAATCCGGCGGCTTTTCGAACGGCGGCATCAATTCCAAGCTGTCGGCCGACCCGGTCGCCGATCTGACCTTCGATCCCGAACGGGCGCGCGGTTTCGAAGGCGGGGTCAAGACGACGCTGGCCGACAATCAGCTGCGCCTGAACCTGAGCGTCTACAGCTATGCGTATAAGGATTTGCAGGTCGATTTCTTCAACTCGCCCATCTTCGCCTTCCAGACCCTGACCGCCGACGCGCGGACCAAGGGTGTCGAGGTCGATTTCGAATATGCGCCGCGTGCGGTGGCGGGCCTCAATATCCATGGGTCGATCAACTATAACCGTGCCCGCTATACCAGCTTCCCGCAGGCCCCCTGCTATGCCGGACAAAGCGTGGGCGAAGGGTGCAACATCGTGCTGCCGGGCGGCGGCGTGCGCCAGGATCTGAGCGGCCAGGCCTTGTCGGTCGCGCCGGAATGGACGGGGACGATCGGCGCTTCCTATGACACGCCAATGGGCAATGGGCTGATGCTCGGCCTGAATGCGGACGTGCGCTACAGCGGTTCCTACCTCCCCTCCGGCTTCGGCAACCCCGATTCGCGCCAGAGCAAATATGCGACGCTGGACGCGGGCATTCGTGTCGGGGCCGAGGATGATCGCTGGCAGGTGGCGTTGATCGGCAAGAACCTGACCAACCGCTTCTATGTGACCGGCGTGGTCGATGGCCCCTCGACCGGCGGCGCATCGGGTGGGGCAGTCCCGGCCCATGCCGACCAGCTGGGCTTTGGCACGCTGCCGCGCACGGTGATGGTGCAACTCAGCACCAGGTTCTGATAGGTTGCGCCCCCGGCCGATGGTCGGGGGCGGCCTTGTTTTGGGAGAGAGAGATGGACCCGCAACGCTATGCCGCCGTCAAGGCGATGGTCGAACAGATTTATGCGCTCACCGGCTCTGGCCAATGGGACGCAGCCGAAGCGATGATGACCGACGATTTCCGCATCGTCGAGGCCGACAGCCTGCCCTTTGGCGGGGAATATCTGGGCAAGGCAGCGCTGCGCGAACTCTATACCAAGGTGTTCAGCTTCTGGGACGATGCGGCGCTCGAAACCGGCGATATCACCATATCTGACGATCATGCGATCGTGATGGTGACGATCAAAGCGACGTCGCGGCATAATGGCGAACGCATGACCCTGCCGCTGTGCGAAGTTTTCCACCTGCGCGGCGACAAATTTTGCGGCATCACCCCCTATTATTTCGACACGGCACTGATCGCGCGGGCGTCCGGCACGCTGATGGCTGACTGAAGGACAAGGAAACGACATGGCTGATCTAACGGGCAAGGTGGCTCTGGTCACGGGCGGCACGTCGGGCATCGGACGCGCGACGGTGCAGCGGCTGGCGCGCGATGGCGCGCAGCTGGTGTTCACCGGATCGAAGGAGGATGCCGCCGCGACCTTGAGCGCGGAGACGGGCGCGCGCTTCGTCAAGGCGCGGGTGCAGGAGGAAGCCGACTGGGCGCGGGTCGCGGACCTGATCGCCACCGAGTTCGGCCGGCTGGACATCGTCTTCGCCAATGCCGGGACTGAAAGCAATGACGGCAGTGTCGAATCGATCTCGATGGACGGATGGAACGGCATCATCGGGGTCAATCAGACCGGGGTCATGCTGACCGCACGCACGGCGCTTGGCCTAATGCGCGCCAATCCGGGCGGGCCATGCGGGTCGATCATCATCAATTCGTCCATGTCGGCGCATAAGGTGATGGGCAATTATATGGCCTATTCGGTGACGAAGGCCGCCGTGCTGGCGATGGCCAAGTCGATCGCCATCCATTGCGCCACGGAAAAGCTGCCGATCCGCTGCAACGCCATTTTGCCCGGCGTGGTGGAGACGGAGATGATCAGCGCGATCATCGCCAAGTCGCCATCGCCCGACGCCGCGCGCGCCGCTTATGAAGGCATGTCGCCGTTGGGCCGGATGGGCCGGGTCGAGGAAATCGCCGCGCTGGTGGCGTTTCTGGGGTCGGACGAAGCGGCGTTCATCTCCGGCGGCGAATATGCGATCGACGGTGCATCCACGGCGGGCATGACCGGGGTTTAGGGTCAGGCGGTGTCCGCCGCCTGCGCCCGGATCGTGTCGATCAGCCAGCGCAGGCCGGGGTCGTTACTGCGCGTGACATGATATTGCGCCATTTCGACGAGCGGCGGGATCGGCACCGGCGGCGGGACGATCGTGATGGCGAAATTGCGCTGCATCAGATGTGCCAGCCGCCCTTGCATCAGCGTCAGCCAGTCGGTCTCCTGCAACAGCCAGGGCAGCATGGCGAAATTGGGCGCGGTCATCGCCACGCGCCGCTGGATGCCGATCCGGTCGAGATAGGCATCGCCGAAACTCGGCAATCGTTCCTCGCCGATCGCGACCATCACATGCTCATAGGCCTGCATCGTCTCCAGAGTGATCCCCTCGACCAGCGCGGGATGGTCGGCCCGGCCCACCAGCCAGTAGCGATCCTCCAGCAGGAAGTCGGACGGTAGTTCGGGCGTGAGATAGGCTTCCAGCGTGATCAGCAGGTCGATATTGCCATTGTCGAGCAATTCGATCCGCCTCTGGCTGGGTAGGAGCAGTTCGACCCGCACACCCGGCGCGGCCGAAGCGAGGCGGGTGATCATCGGGAAGAGAACGGCGGTGGCGATATAGTCCGACGTCATGACCCGGAAGGTGCGGCTGGACGTCGCGGGATCGAAATGGCGGGAGGTCGCCACCACGCTTTCCATCGTCGCCAGTGCCGCCTGCACCTGCGGGATCAACGTTTCGGCAAAGGGCGTCGGATACATGCGCTTGTTATGCGCGATCAGCAGGTCATCGCCGAAATAGGCGCGCAGCCGCGAGAGCGCATTGCTCATCGCGGGTTGGCTGAGATTTACCCGCTGCGCCGCGCGCGACACGCTGCGATCGACCATCAGCGCGTCGAACGCCACCAGCAGATTGAGGTCCAGACCCTTGAAACGCACATGTCTCTCCATTCACGACATGAATTGAATTGCATCAAAACAATCCTTTTATCAATCGTGCAGAACCGCCCTATATGCTTGCGACGAGGTCGTCGGTGGACGAACCGACCCACAATATTGGAGCAGGATCATTATGAGCCGCGTCACTGAAATTCGCTTTGTCGGCTATGCCGTCACTGATCTGGAAGCCGAACAGAGCTTCTACCGCGACGTCTGGGGGCTGAAGGACGTCGGCATGCAGGATGGCATGCTGCACTTCGCCGCAGAGGGGAATGACGAACATCATGTCGTCCGCCTGCGTGCCGCCGAGGACAAGCGCGTCGATGTCATTGCCCTGGCGGCCGACAGCCGCGCTGATGTCGATGCCCTGCATCAAAAGGTGACGGATGCCGGATGCCAGATCATCTTCGCGCCGCGTGACCTCACCACACTGGGCGGCGGCTATGGCTTCCGCTTCTTCTCGCCCGACGGCCTGCCGTTCGAAATTTCGAGCGATGTCGCGCGCGGCACGGCCCGCGAAATGCACCGCTGGGACGGCGTGCCGCAGAAGATCAGCCACATCGTTCTGCACTCGCCCGATCACAAGGCGATGGTGCAATTCTTCGTCGATGTGCTGGGCATGCGGGTCAGCGACTGGCTGGGCGATTTCATGTGTTTCCTGCGCTGCAACAGCGCGCATCACCGGCTTGCGGTGCTGCCGGGGCCGGCCTGCCTCAATCATGTCGCCTATGACATGCTGACGGTGGACGACATGATGCGCGGCATCAGCCGCCTGCGCAAAAAGGGCACCGACATCCTGTGGGGTCCGGGGCGTCATACCGCCGGGAACAACACGTTCAGCTATTTCACGACGCCGAACGGCTTTGCGGTCGAATATACGTCGGAACTGGAAGAGGTCGATTTCGAACATCATGTCGATCAGGTCCATGTGCCTGGACCGACCGTGATGGACCAGTGGGGTGTTGGCGTCGGCGGACCCCAGACCATGCCCCATCCAGAGGCCGACAAGGGCCTGTTTCAGCCGGTAGAGGTATAAGCCATGGCTTTGTTTGAATATTTCCCCAACTATATCTGGAACCTGTCGGTTTCCATCGCGCTGGAAAGCGGCGGCAAGATCGGCGAAATCGTCGATATGTGCCAGCCGATCCGTGACGCGGCGGCCTCCGGCGCGGATGCGGGTACGCCCCAGTTCATGGCGCAGTGGGTCGCGATGGCCGAGCGGCTGATCGGCCTCGCCGATGAAGACATCGCCGCCGGGCGCGCTTTCTCCGCCTCCGACAAGATGGAGCGCGCGGCGCTGTATCTGTTCGTGGCCGAACGGATGCAGGGCCATGGCGCTCCGGGCCGCGAAGCAACCTATGCCAAGGCGCGCGACATCTTCGATCGCTCGACGGTGCTGGGCAAGATCAATCGCGAGCGGGTGGAAATCCCGTTGGCGCAGGGCACGATGCCCGCGCTTTATACCCGTGCGCCCGGACCAGGGCCGCATCCGGTCGTCGTCTATTGCAATGGCCTCGATAGCTGCAAGGAACTGCTCTACTGGTCCAATCTGCCCGAAGCGCTGGCACGGCGCGGCATTTCGACGCTGAGCGTCGATCAGCCGGGCAGCGGCGAAGCGCTGCGCTTGCAGAATCTGCCGGTCGATCCGCATAGCGAAAATTGGGCGAGCAAGGCGGTCGACTGGCTGGAAACCCAGGCCGACGCCGATCCCAAGCGCATCGGCATGACCGGCATTTCGCTGGGCGGCCATTTCGCGCCGCGCGCCGTCGCCTATGAACCGCGCTTTGCCAGCGGCGCCTGCTGGGGTGCCAATCATAATTGGGCCGAGGTGCAGCAGAAGCGGTTGAACCGGGAAGGCGAAAATCCCGTCCCCCATTATTGGGCGCATGTCATGTGGGCCTTCGGTGCCGACACCATGGAGGACTTCCTGGAAAAGGCGAAGGACATGAACCTGAATGGCGGCCATATGGATGGCGTCAAGGTGCCGTTCCTCGTCACCCATGGCGCGAAGGACCGGCAGATCAGCGTCGATTATGCGCAGGATTGCTATGACCAACTCGTCAATTCGCCGCGTCGCGAACTCAAGCTGTTCACCGAGCGGGAAGGCGGGGTCGAACATGTCGGGGCCGACAATATGAGCTTTGGCTGCGACTATATCGCCGACTGGTTTGCCGACACGCTGAACGGCCACGCTGGCTAAGCGGCTGACCATCGCAACACTATAATGCGACGGCGGGCCATGATCCCGCCGTCGCCGATTTTTTGCAGGGGAGTGAACAATGCGTCTGGCAACATTGAAGCGCGGCGGCCGTGACGGCACGCTGGTAGCGGTCAGCGACGATGGCGCGCGCGTCGCGCCGGTCAAGGGCTATGCCACGCTGCAGGCGGCGCTGGACGATTGGGATGCGGCGCAGGATGCACTGGCTGCGGCCGCGCAGGATGCAGCGTCGGGCGAAGTGGTTACACCCGCCGATTTCGCCGCACCCTTGCCGCGTGCCTGGCAATGGCTGGACGGGTCGGCCTTTACCAATCACGCCAAATTGATGGAAACGGCGTTCAACATGCCGCCGATCGAAACCGACCTGCCGCTCATGTATCAGGGGATGAGTCACCAGTTCATTGCGCCGACCGACGATGTGCCCTTCCCCAGCGAAGCGGATGGCATCGATTTCGAGGGCGAGTTCGGCGTCATCACCGATGATGTGCCGATGGGCTGTTCGGCCGCCGACGCGCTACGCCATGTCCGGTTCCTTGTCCTGATCAACGACTGGTCGCTCCGCGCGATCGCGCCGGTCGAGATGAAGACCGGCTTTGGCTGGATACAGGCCAAGCCCGCTTGCAGCGTCGCGCCATTTGCGGTGACGCCCGATACGCTGGGCGATGCCTGGCGCGATGGCCGCGTCTGCCTGCCGCTGACGGTCGAGGTGGATGGGGAATGGTTCGGCCATCCCAATGGCGCGGCGATGGCCTATGGCTTCCACGAACTGATCGCCCACGCCGCCCGTTCGAGATCGCTGCCGGCCGGCACGATCATCGGCTCCGGCACCGTATCCAACGCGGAGCATGAAACGGTCGGCTCCACCTGCCTGTCCGAACGCCGCGCAATCGAAATGATTGCCCATGGCGCCCCCAAAACCGCCTTCCTCCCCTTCGGCAGCCGCGTCGCGATGCGCGCAGGCGAGGGGGCATCACCCTTCGGCGTTATCGATCAGCGGGTGGTGAAGGGGTAATCAGTCCGCCCGTACCGGGCAACGGCCCGAAGCAAAGTTGATGTAGACGTAACCGCGCCATTGCGCGGATACGTTCCGTCCGCTCGTGGAGAGCAGGCAGACGTGCGCCTGTAGCTTAGCGCGGCCCACCATAGCCGCACCAAATCCGCACATCCCACCGATACCGGCTGGACCATATCCCTGTCTGGGGCGCGATGATCTGAAAAATGGTAGCGGAGGAGTCGCTAAAAGTATCGTGTCAGGCGGGTTCATGGCGTCCGTAAGCACATTGTAACATCGGTGATTTTTGTTGTAGCCTGTTCGCGGTCGGTCGCCCTGATTTGTCTGAACCCGCATCAAAATGTGGGAACAACAGTGGGATCATTTTTTGCTACGAAATGTGGGACCAGTTTGTGGGAACACAGGCAGAAAATTCCCTAATAGGGAACCGAACCTGATGGCACTAACAACTTTGAAAGTTAAGAACGCGAAACCCGGTCGCCATACCGATAGTCGTGGCCTTTGCTTGCTCGTGAAGGACAGCGGGGCGCGGACATGGGTTCTGCGAATGCAGAGACACGGCCAACGCCGTGACTATGGGCTGGGATCAGCGTTGGACGTATCGCTAGCCGAGGCGCGTGAAGCAGCAGCAGCACTACGTCGCCGAGTCCGAGAGGGCTTTGATCCAGTCGCCGAGCGGCGGAAGGCGCGAAAGATCGTGCCCAACTTCGAAGCCGCGACTCGGACTTGCCACGAGACGTTACGCGAAGGCTGGAATGGCGGGCACCATGTGAAGTGGCTTGCTAGCTTCGAAAAGCATCTGTTCCCGAAGATCGGCAAGAAGCCGGTAGATCAAGTAGATAGCGCCTGCGTGGTCGAGGCGCTCGCGCCGATCTGGCTCGAAATTCCGGAAACTGCCCGCCGTATTTTGCAGCGCATAAGCGTTGTTTTGGATTTTGCGCACGTCAAAGGCTGGGTGCCGGGGGAAGTGTCGCTGCGTTCCGTTCGCAAAGGGCTTCCGCGCCAGAACGACAAGCGCGGTCATATGGAGGCCATGCCCTATGTCGATGTTCCAGCGCTTATGCAGAAGCTGGCGGTGGCAGCGCCGACAACGGGCCGGGACGCGCTGCGCTTTACCATCTACAATGCCGTGCGCTCCAACGAGACGCGCTTTGCCGTCTGGACAGAGTTTGACTTGGACAAGGGCATTTGGACCATTCCAGGCGAACGGATGAAGGCACGGGAAACCCATATCGTGCCGCTTTCCGCGCCTGTCGTTGCGCTGCTGCGCAAGCGTTGGAAAGAGCGCACCAGCGACACCGGGCTTGTGTTCTCACATAATGGTGAGAAGCCGATCAGCGATGTAACTATGACCAAGCTGTTGCGAGATGACGGAATCGCAGGGATAACGGTCCACGGCTTCCGTTCATCCTTTACCGATTGGGCAGCGGAGCGAACGCGCTTCCCGAAGGAAGTTGCCGACAAGGCGCTGGCGCACAAGCTGCCCAACAAGGTCGAAGCCGCCTATCGCCGCACCGACTTTTTCGAGAAGCGGCGCAGTCTCATGGCGCGTTGGGCCGAATATCTCGACCGGACAGAGACACAGAGCGGCAAGGGGAAGGACGCCGCCGCAACGGCGTCCGACCCTACAACGCTCCGCGTTGCCGCCTGACCAAATCGTGCAGGCTGGCGGTGGTGATACGGGTTGCCTTGCCGAGCTTCACCGTTTCAACCTCGCCAGCCGCGATCAGTTCATAGAGCTTGGTGCGACCGACGCCGATCATGCGCGCCGCTTCATTGACGCGGACGCAGATCGGATCGGGGGGCGGGAGCGCGGTCATTGGGCATGGCTCCCGGCCCGTTCCTCGCGATAGCTGACAGGATCGGCCATCCAGCGCTCGACGGACGACTCCCGCCAGCCAGCGCCATGAACGCTGATTCTGATTTGAGCGGGAAACGTCCCGTCCGCGATCTTGCGGTAAAGGGTTGAACGGGAAAGCCCGGTGCGGGCCAGAACGGTCTTCAATCGGATGATACGATCGGTGTTGGACATCGACTTATTCCATATGTGCGCCAGTTATGCCTTTCCCCCATGAGAGTTGAACAATGCGGGCCGTCCCTCAGCCCGCAAGGGGCAATCGGCGCGCATAGGGCTATTGCGGGCCTACGGCGGCAAATGTCGGGGATCGGCGGAGATTTCGCGCAGGCGGCAGTCATAGGGGATCATCGGTGGCCCCAGGCGGCAAGCGGCGGTCGCCTTTTGCCGGGAGAAAGCGGGGCGGTGCCTTGCAAGGGCAAGCAGCGGGCGCTTAGCCCTGAAAATGATAGCAATCGACCTGTTCGAGTCGCACGCCATGGCGGACCTCTTGTTGACGACCCGCCAAGCCGTCTTTTGCTATGCCTCCGGTGCATAAGCTGTCTCGGTTTTTTCGAGTGTGCAAGTGGATAGGAAATGAAGTTCCTGAAGTAGGCACTACACTGCCGCTTTCGGCACTTCAGTGCCGATTTGCACATTTTGGTGACGCTCGCACCAAAAGGCTGTGCGGTTTCCCGATGGCAATTGTCATGCGATTGAATTACATATGAGGAGAAGGAGTGATCCCATGGCAAACAATGCCCTTATTCAGACCCGAATCGATTCGGACGTAAAGGACCGCGCCTCCGCCGTGTTCGAGCGAATGGGGCTTACGGTATCGGACGCCGTGCGCATCCTTCTGACTCGCACCGCACGCGAGGGCGTTGCCCCCATGGAGCTGCTGGTAGAGCGGCAAGCCTATGACCAGTGGTTCCGGGCGCGAGTGCAGGAGGCGCTGGACGATGATCGGCCCGACATTGACGATGCCGAAGTTTCCGCGCGATTTGCTGAGCTTCGCGCGAACGCGCGAAAGGGCATCAAGCCGGTGCAATGAAACTTGCTTGGTCCAATCGGGCGACGACTGATCGTCTGGCGATATTCATCTGGATTGCCGAGGATAATCCGCAAGCCGCCGCCGATGTGGACGATCGGATCGAGGCAGCAGCCCAGCGCCTCAAAGACTTCCCGAATAGCGGGCGTCCAGGCCGCATCGAAGGCACGCGCGAATTGGTGATCGCGCACACGCCCTATATCGCACCTTACCAGATCATCGGGAATACTGTCCGCATCCTTCGCGTGATCCATGGAGCGCGCATGTGGCCCCACGACATTCCCCCGGAGTTCGCCCCGGAGTAAGCTGCCAGATACCCCCCGTTGGTGAACGATTGGCCGATAGGCGAATGTCGGCTCCGAAGCAAAGATGCGGAAATAGCTGCCATTGGCGAGGCGTTGCTCGACTAAGCAGCAGACGAGGGATCGCTCTGGGCCAACTCTACCGGCATTGTGCCTGTTACTGCTTCAGTCGGGACGGCGGCCTGCGCGGCAGCGTTCGCTAGTCGGCGTGCCGTCCGCGCGTTCAGCCAATAGGGCCCGCCAGGTTTTACGTTTGCCGCAAAACTTGCGTAGGCCCGGCGCACAGTGGGAGATTGCGGGACGTCGGCCTGAGATGAGAAAATCTGGTAATATCTCGTGAAGTATGGGCGATCCTCGGACCAACTCCACTTCCACGTCCAAGGCACGTCCGGCACCGTCGCGCCTCCGTGACGGACCGTACGCTCAAGCACCGTGGCGAAAAGAAAGTTATTTAGCGTCTTGACGAAGGTGCGAAGAGTGTCAGCGATACCTTGTAGATCGTCAATTGACGGGCGGAACGGGCGCTCGAGAAGCTGTCCGTGCGCATCTAGGCCGAGCCGGATGGCGTTGCGGCTCCCCAAACGCCCACCCCGGTGGACACAGCAATGACGCAGCTCGCAGATTCGAGCGAAGTCGTCCATCACCGCTTGCATCTCCGACCCCTTCACGTCGATCCCCAACACTTCCTTCAGGGCATCTGTGATATTCTTTGGGCTGGAAAAAGAGTAGCTCTCGAGTAGTGCTTCGGGCAGGCGGTCCTTCGCATGATGATAAGCGGCTCCGTAAGGCAGCGTCTGCAACGCTGCGCGGCTACCTGAAATTGCGTCGCCAAGCACGGTTCTCCGGATCACCGCCCGAACGTAGGACTCGACCGCCGAAGTGTATCCCAGCAAGACTAGACTACCGAGCGGAGCCGGAATTCCACCTCCGATGTACTGAAGATATAATTGATTGATCTCGTCAGTACTGGCGATGAACAAATCAATTGGACTGCTCTCACGGCCAAGAGGCGTCGGATCGAACATAGACACTGTCGAGAGATTCGGAAGCGCCTGCAGCGTTGTAAGTGCGCGGTAATCGGCAGCGTCCGACATCACGAAAGGAACTCGTCGACAAAGTCGTTCACTCGTTCCAAAACGCGACTGGAGCGGTGCGGACCCACACCGCGCGCTTTACGCAGCTCTGACCCGGGATCCTGCATTGTGACAAGGCTGCCAATCGTCTCTATTTTACGTTCCCGAAGCGCTTCTTGGGTAAATTGCGAAAGATTCGGAATTTCGCTGATCGGTAGTGCCATGCACCGGGTGAACGTAGAGCCATCTAAGAGCTTTTTCCCGCATGCATGACAGAAGCGCTGTGTATCGTTTAGCCGCGGAGTCTGGCAGTGCTGACATGGAGGCAAGTCGTATCGCAGGGATTCGAGACTGCCTTGATCTATGAGCCGGGAGATCACCCGTCGCACAGGATGCTTTGATTTCTTTCCCCCTAATGCGTCAACGATCAATCGCGCTCCGCCACCGCGGCCCTTAAAAATGGCTCGGTCAGCGATAAGTGCGCCGACATGAGGCGATATCCGCCGCAGCCGCCGGTCGGGTCCGTGCGATACCTCCGCCTCCTCTCGCACCAGTCCTGCTTCAATTAGAAGATTGAGCATTCGATTTGTTAGTGGGTCAAAGCCATCAGCGTTTATACCTACTTGCAGCTGGATGCCTTCGGTTGTGCTGTCGGCGTTTGCATCTCTTAGGACGTCAACAAGTGAGGCGAAGAATGTGACGCCTGTCGTGACCAACGAACTCAATTTAGGCAGTTTTAACGCAAGAGACTTGAACTCAGATATCCGCGCATCACGGTGATCCCGGATAAGCTGGTTCAGAACGGCTTGCTCCGACGTTGTGTCCGCCTTGTCCATCCAGGCCCGCATCATCGTCAAGTACGCTCGCGGCACGCCAAAGGCCGCATACATCAGCGATTTAGCCACAGCTTCCGGCACAGCATCGGATCCAGCTAGCCGACGCTGACCGATGTCGCGCATTACGTCGAGATAGCGGGGTTCAGTAACTGACAACCAGACGGGCACTGATCGCCCCTCGTGATCTGCATGGAAACGCGGCCCGTATTCAGTCGTTCCAGGATATACGGATGCCTTCGGCGAGATATCACTCGCCTTAAGAACGCGGACAATGTCAAAAAATTCGATTAGGTACTCCGGGGTAAGCGTCAATGCCGCGTCATCCAATAGCACAATTGATCGTCTCCGATCAGCGAGCTCGGCAGCATCCCGAATAAGATCCTTAATCGTCTGAATGCTCAGAGCAGCAATCACCGTCTGATCAACATCGGAGGTTGGAGTGCCCCGTTCCACCCGTTCAACAAACTTTCTCACTTCGTCGTGACTTACCGGGAACGTAATCCATAGCTTTTTTCCAAACTTTTCACTCACAGCGGCAAGTGCCTCCGCACAGGCTAATGCAATGAGAGCGAGGACCCAAGAGTGGAAAAGCGTGATCGCATCCGAGCGTGAACTGAGTAAGGGCTCGAGCCGGAGATAGCGGTTGAAGCTGACGTAAACTGCGAAGGGCGCCGATGCTTTTTGCCGACAGCTGATTGCGGCAAAACGCATCATATGGGTCTTTCCGCAACCACGAGGACCAACGATCAGCGTCAGCCCCTTGCTTACAAGGGCGCGATTAACCTCATCGAAATGATCCTGGACAATAGTGTCGGTTCTGATCTGCTCGTCGGTAAGCTGGTCCGCCCGTTCCTCGAAGCCATCGTCATCGTCCGTTTGCTTCGTCACCCTTATCTCCCGTTCTTGCACTAACTAGAACCTCTTTCGAACGTGGCAAGCCTAGTCAGCCGACTATCATATTGAGCAACTCACTTTTTGGCAGGTGTCGAGCGGACACCCCGCGGACGGCAGCAGATAAACGAGTGCGACCATCCGACGATCGAAGCCAGCGCCAAACGCTTTCTGTCACAGATTTGGGGCAGCGAAGCCGATAAACGCAGTCGGAAATCGGAAGGGTTCCGCGAGCCACTAGCGCGACTTTGGCTTCTATATTACGATGGACTCGGGCCATCAAAATGTCGCCGGGCACGGCCTCAACCTCGTTTGGGCAAGGTTCATGCCCGTTCAGCTCTAGAACGCCATGTTCTGCCGCAGCCGCAAAACCATCAGTATGAAATAGCGCTCGGCGCTCCGCACGCGCCTTCGTGGCATTGGTTGCCCCGCGAACGACCTGCACGCCTAGGTCTGCAAGTGTATTACCGACGCGTTCGGGCGTGCCCGCTGCAGAAGTTAGCCAGTTCCCAGAAGACGAATAGAAACAGCCAGGCTCGGCGTTGCTGTCTCTAGCAGCCGATGATGAATGTTTGCGCAACACTACAAGATGCGTTTTTGCGTCTGTGCGGTGGAACGTATGAGGCGGAAGCGACTTTATAGCGCAGACGTCGGCAACGTGCTCCACTTGCTGCCTGAACCAAGCCGCACGAGCACCTGCTACAAGAGTGTCAGGCATGATCGACGCCACGGTCGCACCGGGCTTTGCAAACCAAAAAGCTTGTGCCAACGCGGCCATCTCAGCCGTCACCGATCGGAGCCCCCGGCCGACGATTGACCTATCGACAATCTGATAAAGGTTATCGCAGCGCGGCCTATACCCAAATGGCGGGTTTGTCAGCACTACGTCGAACCCATCACCGCCTAAGCCATGACTACCGTCAATCTGCAATGCGTCCCCAACTATATGTCGATGCACCAGCCGGTCGAGCCCATTGAAAAAGGGCCGAACCGTAGGATCTTTGTCGATGGTCACGATGCTACTAGGCCTCCATCGCTCCAGCGCCGCCGCCGACAGCGCACCGGGTCCGGAGCAGAGATCCAGAATATAGCTAGGTTCGGCGGAAATGAGAGCGACCAACTGCTTTGCAACGGGGGCAGGCGTGTAGAACTTCCCATCGTAGCGTGTTGATTCAGTCATTTGAAATCGCCTCCATACGATGGGCAATAGAGGCTAGGTCAACCGGGTACCAGCTTTATTCTGCGGACCCAATGCGCATCTTAGCGCCACGAATACTGGGCGAACCTGAGTCTGCTTCTGAGCACGAGGATTTGGCAGTCGAGTGGCGGAGTTTGGCGCATTGCCGTCCGTCGGGAAGGGCATTGGCTTCAGGCACGAGCCACACAATTCTGCGGCGACACTGCAAATCACGATGTCACAAGAACTGGTGAATGGCGGAATGCGTGAGAATTACCGCCGGATTGGTGAGTTGCCCGACAACCGCAGCCGAAGGCTTCTTTCAGGGTGAAGACTGCCTGCCTGATTTTGCGGTACGTTCGCTCTCCAATCGTTCAACCTCCTTTTCGACGAGGCTGCGGATGAACTGAGCGCGCCGATTGGGGCCGATCAGATCGTCAATGCGCTCCGCCAAGCCATTCGGCAGACGAACAACGGTTGTTTTTACTCCGAGCGGCGGTCTTCCCATGGAAGTTTCGTAACCGACGATGACGCCTGTTCAATCACAAGTTCATTAAGAGATATCGGTTATTGATTAATGCCATTCTTTTGCTGTATAAGCGATATCTGATAGTCCTTTGCGAGATGTAATCCAGAGGACGTAGCCGATGGAGGCAAGGCAATGCCGAAAGGTGAATATCCGTCTGACGATTCGAAAATCGGTACATCTCGCCGCGCTCTGCTGCGCGGATTGACCGCCATCCCAGTTACGGCGTCGGCCATCGCATCGCCTTGGGCCAAGACCCTGGCGCCGCTCCACCAGCGGCATGAAGACGAACCCGCGACACTTGTTCGGACGAAAGATGGGCGAAGCATGAGCCGCTTCCGCTATCACAATGCGGAACGATGGATGACCGCGCTGGAGGTGGGTTTCCTAGCCGACCCGCGACATGCAAGGGAAGCGCTGCATCAGGCCGGTTTCGTGACCCAGCAGGCTTTGTGCGCCTACCTGCTGGACGTGGGCTTTTCCGATGCGTGGAACGCCCGTCACATCAAGCAGGACATCGCCAAAGCGCTTTCTTACGCCATTGCCTGCGGCTTTGGCCATGATTGCCCCGACATGGCGCGGCTGGCGGCAGTACTCTCCCCCTATTGGAAATGGGGCTATCATTATCATCAGTGGGAGGAAGACCGGCCCCGCACGGGCGGCTTCATTCCCGCCACGATCACACCCCTTGTGCGTGCCTTGGTAGATCGCGTGCATGACGTGACCGGCCACCCGCGCCCCAGGGGTTGCCAGCCCCGCCCACAGGAGGCGCGGTCATGATATTGCGCACCGATGCCGACCATCTGCCCGCGCCGATCCGTGAGGAGCTTCTTCACGTCGCCACTATCCTGTTCGAGGCGTTCGAGGAAACGACCAAGGGCCGATGTTCCGAACATTTCCGGGCGGGCCGCATCCTTACCCTGATCCTGCATGGTCCCCATGCCGAAAAGGATTGGGAAGATGTTGCGCCGGGGGAAGCGTTCCGCCTGCTGGCGATCGTCAACTATCCGCGCCTTGCCCGCAGCGAACGCGACTGGCGGCTGGTGCGTGACCGCCTGCGTCGCGCATGGGAGCATAGCGAAATCGCCCGTCCGGTGCGGTTGTCTGTGGAAAGTCTTGAGCGGCTCAACGGCGCTCTTGTCGAAGGCGTCCCGCATTTTGTCACCATCGCCGAACAGGGAATCGCGCTCTACCAGATGGAGGGCTTGCGGCTGAAAGAGCCGCGCCGTTTGCCGGTGCGGGAACGGGCTATTCGGGGTGTGGCGGAGTTCGTTCGGTGGCATGAGCGCGGCACCGGATTTCTGGCAGGCGCTGCTTTCTATCGGGACCGGGGCGATGCGCCGATGGCGGCGTTGATGCTGCATCAAGCGTGCGAGCATTTCTATCTGTGCGTCCTCCGGTCGATCAGCCTACACGCCCCGCGCACCCATGCGCTAGATGAACTACGCGAGGCGGCGGAGGCGCTGGACCCGCACCTGTGTTCGGCATGGCCGCGCGACAGGCGGTTCGAGCGCCGCGCGTTCGGCTGCATCCGCCGCGCGTATGTCGAAGCGCGCTATGGGCGATCATACCGTATTTCGGGCGAGGAACTGTCATGGGCGTTCGCGCGAGTGGAGATATTGCAGGTACGGGCAGCGTTCGCCTGCGCGGATCATCAGGCTTCGCTCGCCGAAAGTCGGCCAAAGCCAATGCTTCCGCCGCCCGCAGGACCGACAACGGCGATAGCCCTTTCCCAGCCTGCTCGCCGCGCCAATATGCTGCAACGGACATGGCGTATCGTGCGACGTGCCGCCCCATCGCAGGGTCAATGGAACCCGATCATTCCCATTCGCAGATTCTGGCACTCCGACAGGTTCACGGACTGGGTTGACCATCTGACCTTGGCGATTGTCTGCCTGTGCTTCTTCATGGCTGGCGCGGAGGCAACGCTATGGCAGGTAAAGTCCGAGCATGTCGTCCGTTCCAAACCCGCCGACCTGTCCGCTGTGCTGGATTTCGACGTGCGCGCGAACACGGTGCTGGGCGCAGTCATGGACGTTGCGCAGAAGGCGGGCTATCGGGTCAAGGCGAATGACGACATTTGGACGGTGCGGTGGACCGGAGCCTATCGGGCCAAGGCGACGACCTTCGACGCGCTTGCGGACATCCTCTATGGCTCCGGCCTATGCCCTGCGATCAGAGAAGGCTTCATTACCGTGCGCTATTGCGACAAGAGCAGCCCACCCATAGCGGCGATGGTCGAGTATCAGGCAGAGCCGGGCGGCAATGCGCGCTTGTCGGTTTCGCGCTAACCGTCGCCCTGTTCCGCCTCGAAGGCCCGCTTGCCTTTGCGCTTCCAGAGGGCAAGTGCGTTGGCGCGTTCCTCGCCGCGCAGCCGGTCGGCAACCGTGAGGAACGCGCCGTAGATCGCTGCCCGGTCATCATGGGTCAGATCGACCAGGCCCGCCTTGACGGCGAGGCCGCCCAGTTCGATCAAGTGTCGGGTGCGTTCACGCCGTGCGACGGCCCAATCTCGCATGTCGGTTCGCCCCTTCCGAGCCTCAAGCCGATGCCGCGTGGCCGTCGAGCGGGAGAGTGCCGCTCTGTTGGCCAGAAGGTCCGCCCGCAGGCTTGCCGCCTTTGCCGAGAAAGAACGCCACGCCCGACTTGCGCCAGCCCTCCTTTGTCGCGGCATCTTTCACCGTGGCGGCATGGAGCAATGCCCCGGCCAGTATATCGGCGTCGAGCGCATCGGCCCCGGTAGCGGTCATCAGCTCGCCGAGCTGGCGCACGCGCCGTTCCTTGAGCGCCTTGGCCTTGTCGGCCAGGGCTTTGAGTTCCGAATCAAAATCACGGGGCTTACGCATCGCAAAGTCTCCATTGAGTGACGATAGCGCTATGATAAGATGATCCCGCTGCAAGCGCAGTAGAGTCGCCGGGACAGCCTGACACCGCCTAGTCCCGTCCGAGAAATTTTCGAGAAGGGCGCGCTTATACGTCGTTCCGACGTGCGCTTGAGCATAGTAGATGGACGATCGTCATGGCGATCTTTCATTTCTCCGTTCAGGTCATCTCTCGCGCGGCGGGCCGTTCCGCCGTCGCCGCCGCCGCCTATCGTGCGGGCGAACGCCTGCACGACGAGCGCCTTGACCGGCCCCAAGATTTCCGCGCCCGCTCTGGCGTCGAGCATAGCGAAATCATGCTGCCGGAAGGCGCGCCCGAACAATGGCGCGACCGCGAGCGCCTCTGGAACGATGTCGAGGCTTTCGAGAAGCGCAAGGACGCCCAGCTTGCCCGCGAGGTAGAGTTCGCAATTCCCCGCGAAATGACCAAGGCGCAAGGCATCGAACTGGCCCGCGATTTCGTGTCCGCGCAGTTTGTCGATCACGGCATGATCGCCGACCTCAATGTGCATTGGGACATCGGCGCAGACGGCCAGCCCAAGCCGCACGCCCATGTCATGCTCGCGATGCGGGAGGTCGTGCAGCGCGAGGACGGCAGTGCTGGTTTCGGGGCGAAGGTGCGCGAGTGGAACGATCATGAGAATGTCGAGCGCTGGCGCGAACGCTGGGAGACCCACGTCAACACGCGCCTGGCCGAACTCGACATCGACGCGCGCATCGATCACCGCAGCCTTGCCGATCAGGGGATCGACCTTGAACCGCAAAGCAAGATCGGCCGCCCTGCGCACCGTATGGACGCCCAGGGGCTGGAAGCCGACCGCGCCGAGATGCACCGCGAGATCGCACGGGAGAATGGCCAACGCATTATCGCCGATCCCGCCATCGCGCTCAACGCCATTACCCACCAGCAGGCGACATTCACCAACCGCGACATGGCCATGTTCATCCACCGGCACAGCGACGGGCAGGAGCAGTTCAACGCCGCCATGCGCGCGGTGCGCGGTTCGCCAGACCTGATCGCCCTGGGGAAGGATGGGCGCGGCGACGAGCGGTTCACCTCGCGCGATATGATCGAGACAGAACAACGGATGAGCCGCGCCGCTGACAGGCTTGCGATGGACCGGAAGGATGGTCTCTCAGCGGCGGCGACCTACGCCAGCCGCGCCGCCGAGAGTGGTGGCCTTGCTCTGGGGGCAGGGCAGGAAGCCGCGCTGCGCCATATAACGGGCGAGCGCGGATTGTCACTGGTGCTGGGCTATGCCGGGACTGGCAAAAGCGCCATGCTGGGCGTGGCCCGCGACGTTTGGGAAAGCGCAGGGCTGAATGTTCGAGGCGCGGCGCTCGCGGGCATCGCCGCCGAGGGGCTAGAGAATGGCTCCGGCATCGCGTCCCGCACCATCGCCAGCTTGGAACATGGCTGGTCGCAGGGCCGCGATCTTCTAACCTCCCGCGACGTGCTGGTGATTGACGAGGCGGGCATGGTCGGCACGCGCCAGATGGAGCGCGTGCTGTCCCATGCCGCCGACGTTGGCGCGAAGGTCGTCCTTGTCGGTGATCCACAGCAGTTGCAGTCGATCGAGGCGGGCGCGGCGTTCCGCGCGATCCATGAGCGCCATGGTGGCGTCGAGATCACGCAGGTTCGCCGCCAGCATGAAGGATGGCAGCAGGACGCCACCCGGCATCTGGCCACCGGCAGGACCGGCGAGGCCATTGCCACCTATGCCGACAAGGGCATGGTGCATCAGGCCGAGACGCGCGAGGACGCGCGGCGCGAACTGGTCGAGCGCTGGGATCGCGAACGGCAAGCAAATCCCGACGCCAGCCGCATCATCCTGACCCACACCAATGCGGAGGTGCGCGATCTCAACGAGGCGGCGCGCGCGGCGATGCGCAATGCGGGCGAACTAGGCGACGAGCGTCAAGTGAAGACCGAGCGCGGCGACCGACTATTCGCGTCTGGCGACCGCATCATGTTCCTGCGTAACGAACGCAGCCTTGAGGTGAAGAACGGGACGCTGGGCACCATCGAAAAGGTCAGCCAAGGCCATATGTCCGTCCGCACCGATGACGGGCGTGCCGTTTCGTTCGATACCAAGGACTATCGCGACCTCGACTATGGCTATGCCGCCACCATTCATAAGGCGCAGGGCATGACCGTGGACAGGGCGCATGTGCTGGCGACGCCGGGCATGGATCGCCACGGGGCTTATGTAGCCATGTCCCGCCATCGCGACGGCTTGGCGCTTCATTATGGCCGCGATGATTTTCGCGATCAGTCCCGTCTTGTTCGCACGCTCTCACGCGAGCGCGGCAAGGACATGGCGACCGATTACAGACAAGCCGACCCGGCAAAGGAATATGCCGAGCGGCGTGGCATAACCTTTGGTGAGCGGATCGCGGAAATCGTCAGGCCGATTGTCGAGAAAGCGCGGGGGATGTTCGACAACTTCCGGCCCAACATCCTGCCGCAGCAGGAACGCGACATCTTTGCAGGCTTCCAGCCCAGGGTCGAGCCGCCCGCCCAGGAGCGGGCCGTTCGGCACCAGCCCGAATATGACAAGCAGCCGATGCGCGCAGGCGGCGTGCGCGGCGCGGTGGAGCGCTATGCCAAGGCGCTGGACGCGATCCAGCAGACTCGCGAGCAGGGCGTGGAAGCCATGCCGCATCAGCGCGAGGCGCTCGACAGGGCGCGTGATGCTCTGGACGCCATCCGCCCTGAAGGTTCGTCGGACTTGAGCAGCGCGTTCCGCAGTAGCCCGGAGCTTGTCCGCGAGGCTGCCGAGGGGCGCGGCCAGGCGGCAGTGCGCGCGATGCAGTTGGAGACCGAAATCCGCATGGACCCGTTCCAGCGCGCTGACCGGTTCGTGGAAGGGTGGCAGCAGTTGCAGCGCCATCATGCAGAGCTTGTGCGCGACGGCAATTTTCGGGGCGCGAGGAGTGCAGCGCAGCAGATGGCAGGCATGGCAAAAAGCCTTGAGCGCGACGCCCAGCTTGAATCGGTGCTGGGCCTGCGCAGCCGCGAACTTGGGCTTGAGATCGGCCAGCAGGCTGGCCGCAGCCTGTCCCACGACCTCGCATCCTCCATTCCCTTCTATCACGGACGCGACATCGGTCGCGGCATGAGCCGCTAACCCCAAGGAGACCATGACATGGACGACGAGCAGAGCCTTCTAAACGAACCGGAGCCGGAACCCCGGCCCAATGCCGCCGCCGAGGCGTTCGCGCACCTCTCGGAGCGCGTGGCTGTTATGGAGGCGCGGCTTGAAGGGCGCATGGCGGTGATAGCCCGCGCTCTTGAGCATATCGCCATAGAGAAGCAGAGCCTCGAATTTCCCGACTATGGCCCGACACTTGCCAAGATGAACGGCTATCTCGCGACGGTGGCGGGGCAGACGAAGACAATCATGGAAGCACCCGCCATGCAGTTGACGCCGGAGAGCATGGCGGAGCGGATTGATGTGGCGGCGGATACCGCACGAGCGACGGACAAGGCGATCATCAAGAAATCGCTGGAATTGCATCATCAAGTCCATGCAGATCAGATGCGCGTGGTCGGGGCTATTCGGACCAAACAGGAACAGCGTTGGCACATGGCCTGCCTTGGAGGCGGCACGGCGCTGGCCGTATCGCTTCTGTGGATGATCTATCCCGGCTGGGCGGCCAGCATCGGCCCGCAAAGCTGGCATTGGCCGGAACGGGTGGCCCGGCGCACGATAGGCGAGCCGACCCTATGGAATGCCGGTATCCGCCTCATGCGCGCCGGGAACCCGGACGGCTGGCAGGTGATTGTGGATGCCGCCGACATGGCACGCGAGAACCGCGACACCATTGCCGCGTGCGAAAAGGCAGCCGCTAAAGCAGGAGAGACGGTGCGTTGCACCATCAGCATCAACAAACGATGAGGCTCTTGGGAGCGGAGTCCGCGTCGCGCGGTGACAACAAACATGCGATTTCCGTTGTCGTACACTTTCACATCCGAAAATGATTGTCGGCCACCAAGCTCTGCGAACCTCCCACGGAAATCAGCGATACTGGCATAGGTAGTATCGCTACATCGTTTAGAATAGCTTGTTCAGAAGCTTAGGCTCACTTGACTTTAGCCGTTCCAACATCGTGTTGACGTAGAACATATCCGGGCTGGCCAGCGCAGGCAGGATGACGACGAGATAATCCGGCGCATCTTTGTCTAGCAGGAAAGTGACCAGCCCGACACCGTGGATGCTGCACAAGGACTTCAAGCGACTCATATCGTCGCTGCTCGTAGTGCGGGGCACGACGATATAGCTTTTATGCGAGAACAGCCGGTATGCGACTGCTTGGCCAAAAGCGACGACGGGCTGGGAGGGCGTCGCCTTGATTTCGGCAGCAATAATCTGCGGTTCAAAGCGGAAGATGTCCTGCGCGCGCGGCTTCATCACGCCGAGTACGTCGGGCGTGCCCCATTTGCCGCCGAGGCTGCTCCCGCCCAAAGGCTCTGCTACCGTCGCCTCGTCATTCTCGACCAGCCATTCGGCGAAGCTGGCGTAGAAATCCTGTTCGGTAAGCGTTCCGGTGGCACCTGCTGTCGCATTGCCGATCGGCACCGTCGCAATCGCTTCGTCGGCGGCGACTGCATCGGCGGCATCGGCATCGACATACTTGGCGAGCTGGTAGGTGCCACGCGCCACCTTTACGATGTCGTCAGAGCTTTGGAACAGCACCTGAATTGCGCCGTGAATGCTGTTTGGCGGCGTTTCGGGATCAGGGCCATGAATCAGCTTCAGGATTTCGCCCCAGCGAATGCCACCGCTTTCCGCTTCGAGAATTTCACGCGCACGATCCTGAATCTGCTTGCGATTGAGCTTTGCCATTCATGCCCCTCCATTCTGGTTTAGCCCCATGGACCTCACCCTGCCACCTCGGCATCGGGCTTCGCCGCCATCAGCGCATTGATCCAGGCGAGGCAGAGGTCGCGGCTGCGATAGCTGCCCCATTTTGCTGTTTCTTCCCGTTCGACGATCGGGAAGGTCGCATAGATGTAGCTGATGTCGTCGCGGCTTTGGCTCGCGGCGGCGGGATCGAAAACGCCGTAGAGGATGAAATAGAGGGCATCGAGCTTGGCGCGGAGGCGCAGCCGACGGTCCTCGTCCCAGATGAAGGGCGGCAGCACGTCACCCGTCGCATCGATATAGCCCATATCGCGCGCGAAGGGAGCGAGATCATCTGCGGTGTAGGTGAGTTCCAGCACCGACTGGCGGATAATCTGGGCAGCGGTTTTGGAGCCGAAGGTTCGGGTATAGGCTACCGGCGGAATGATCGGGAGTTGCTCGACCAGATACCAGGCGAGGTGATTGCCGTGGACCTTCTGGCGCGCGAGATAATCAAGGACGACGCTGTTAAAATTGGCGAGCACCAGCGGCACGGCCTCGGCATAGCTTTTTGCGCTCACACCCTTTGTCGGGAACAGCACAGGGAGCGTATGCCCCGCACCGAAGCGAGGAATGATGGCAGCAATCGTCGTCCGTGCATTGGTGACGGACGTGACGTCCTTGAGCGACAGGCACCAGTCGGTCGGCGCATTCCAGCCGGTGTCGCTGGCCTTCACCCAATAGCGCGGGGTCGCCTGGCGTGCCGAGTCGCGATGGTCATCATCAGTCAGGTCCGCGCCCTGTCCCGACCGGAATACATTAGCTTCAGCCACCACGATATCCGACGCGCGATGATCGAACGCCTGGACCATCTTGCCCTCATAGAGGGGCACCCATTCCCCATCGGCTGACTCGAACCGATTGCCGTCTACAGGCCAGGCGCTTTCATCGCCCTCCAGTTCGGCGGGCGTGCGAAACTTACCGCTGTCGTTCGCCATGTGAAGCATCGTGGCATAGCGCATTGGCCAGAGAGGCTGACCATCGCCGACGGATCGATCCGCCCACACCGGCATACGTGCATAAATGCCCGACGTGATCTCCTTGTCACGGCGTGACCGGAAGATGGGAGCCGTACCGCTATTCGGATTGATCCGCGCGATCTCGTCAGCGGTGATGGGAAACACTCGATCGGGATCAGAGATTTCGGCCAGGTCACGGATGAAGAAGCCGTAGGAAGCGCCGTCGAACTGCCGATCGACGCCCCCTGCGATATAGGCGCAGAATTTGAAGCGGTAATACACATCGGGGAAAAACAGGCTGCCGTCATACCGCTTGTTGAAGAAGTCGATCACCCGATGGACCTGTTTGTCCCCGGTCACCTTGCGGAAGAACGCAGCCGAGCTTTGATCGGAGGCAATGCCCGACGGGATTAGCAGGCCTACCATGCCGCCGGGCTTGACCAGCGCATGGCCGCGTTCGACGAACAGCGAATTCAGATTGGTATCGCCACCCGACAGAAGCGGATAATGCCCGGACTTGCGAGCCATGCGGGCGGTGTCGATTGCGCGCTGTTCGGCGTGGTTAAAATCATCCCAAAGCGGATCGCCGTCGGTTTTTAGCTTGGCGATTAACCGCGTCCGGTCCGATGCGCGCTGCGCCAACGCAATCTCCGGACGGCGCGCGGCGAACCATTCCACCTGTTGCAGCTTGATCCGGTCCCACGGCGGATTACCAACGACAGCATCGAACCCACCTTCGCGGCCCGTGCTAGCCCAGTTGTCCCACACGCCAGGAAATGCGATCTGCCAGTTTAGAAAGCGTTCCTCCTCGATCAGCGCACGAGCCCGCTGCCAGATGGCGGTGAACGCCTCGACTTCCTCCGGCCTTGCCATGCCGCCTTCCGGTACCTTTCGGCCCCGCGCGATCGGGATCGGATCGCCGAAGCGCCCGTCGAGCCAGAGCTGGGCCAGCGCCTTGTCCTTGGCCTTCAGTCCGAGCCAGTCCAGTGCGTGCAGGAAGCTGACGAACCCGTCGAGTTCGCCGGTCATCAGTTCCACGTCTTCATACATTGCCGCCGAGCGATGCGCTTCCGCGATCTCGACATCGGTCAACGCCTCGATGGTCTTCATCGCTTCCGCCGACCGCTGCGCGTTGCGGAGCGCGTCATGATAGAAAAGCTCGCCCCCCATTGCGGTGGCCTTGTCGATGGCGTCACGCACCCATAGGCCGAAAAGACTGTCGCCCGCGTGCAGGTGGTGGTCGATAAATGACAACGGTGCCCCGACCGTAAAAGTGTGCAGCCACAGCGCAACCTTGGCGAGTTCGACCGCCATCGGGTTCTTGTCCACGCCATAGACGCAGCGTTTCAGCACCATGCGGCGAACGATGTGCCGGTCGTCGAGCTGTTCCTCGTCTATGGTCCACTTCGCCGCCCTGGCATTTTTCAATATGGTGGCGCGAATGTCCTCGATCTTGTCGGAGAGCGGCGAGATGTAATGCAGATCGACACCGAGAACGGCGGCTTCCGCCATCGCATCGAGTACATGATCGGCCAGCGTATCGACCAGGCTGACAAGGAAATGCCCGGACCCCATCGCCGGATCGCAAACTCGTAGCGACAGTATCGCACTGGCCGGATCAGCATCGCGCAGTTCGCGCCGCTGATAGTCTTCAGCGTCCTTAGCGTTGAGCTTGGCGAACGCGGTTCGGAATGCATCCAGCTGTTCTGCGATGAGCGGTTCGAGCGTCTCGTCAAGGATCAGCCCCACCAGTTCGTCCGGTGTATAGTAGCTGCCGCTATTTTTGCGAGCGAACAGGTTCGGGCGAACCGTCAGCGCACCGGTTTCGTCGCGCACGATCTCGAATTCCAACAGACGTTCGTAGATCGAACCGAGCTGCTGCACGGAGAGGTCGCGGTAATTGATGTAGCGGCGCTCGCCCGATGATCGCTCATAGGAAAGGGCATCGAGGGCAGTGGCCATCACGCTGTCGGGTACGCGAGCGCTGGTAAGCAGCGGCGTTCCGGCAGTGGCGAACAAGCCGCCGTTATAAGGTGGGATACCGACCGAGGCATCTCCCTTGTCAATGATCCGCGATAAGTCGGAAACGTGCGACCAGATGCGCGCGGCGGACGTGGAAAACGCATCGCCGCTGGTCACCCGCCTACCGACATCGAGCCGCAGCGGGCGCAAAGCATAGTCGTCATAGCGCGGGTCGCTGACCGGCAGCAGATCGCGATCTTCGGCATAGAGCAGGAAAAGCAAACGGTAGAGAAGCACCAGTGCGGCGTCGCGAACGTCGTTTAACGGCGCATCGGGCGCAGCCTCGGCGATGGATTTTGCCAAGCTGGGAAAGACGACATCGAAAACCAGCTTCGACAGGCTGGAGGCGACCCGTTCCTCATAGAACGCGGCTTCGGCGCGGGCGCGATCGTGAAACGAACTCTGGTCCGCACCATCGCGCAGAAATGCTTCACGTCCGAACATGACGGCGAAAACGCGCAGCCAATGGTCACGTGTAAGTGCATCCGAAGCTGCATCGTCGCCTTCAAGCGCAAGAACGCGACCCAGATCAATCTCTAGAAATTCTTCCGAAATCGATCTTGCTCCGGCCCAGTAGAGCCTCCAGCGCGTACCGTTGGTAAGAATTCCCCAGCGCAGCGCACCGCCCGTCAGATCGTCAATCCGCCGTAAATAGCGGAGCATCTGGGTGGATGGCGCGGTAATTTCATCACGGCCAGATGCACGGTCGAGCGGACGCGCCCAGCGCTTACTTTCGACGACCGCCAAGCCATGCCCATAGCGCCGCCACTGGTCATGTTGTGCGTTGGCGGACGCCTTCGCCGCTGCGTCGGCGAATAGCAGACCATCGGGCACGTCATCACGCCCGCTAACGGTAAGGTTCTGCTGGCGAAGAGAATCTGACCAGCCAAGCGCGGCAAGCACCGGCCAAATGAAATCGTCCTCGGTCTGACTTTCATTCGTGCGTTGATTTTGCGGGAATACTGCGGCGATTTGACCCAGACGCGCGCGCAACTCCGCCACATCGACGGCACGATAGGCCGCCGTGACCTTTATCGCTTCGATGAGGTAGTCGGTGGTAAAAAGCGCACCAGAAATGAACAACGCGGAATCAGCCAATTAGCACCCCCTATTTGTTTCATACCGATGGAAGCGTAAGGCGCAAAGGGGAAGCGCTTACCGACGCGAGCTGTAGCGATCAATGCGCTGGCAGCAATTGACCCGCTGTTGAACAGTTCACCGCACCACGCTTGAGCGCCGCCAACTAAAAAGCCTGGTTGCGTCCCGTCCTGTTCCGAATCGCGCCATACGGACCCAATCGAAACGTGGGAACAAATGTGGCTTTGTATCGTGAAGGTCCGGGGTTTATCGTGTAAAAACAACACGATAAACCCCTTGACTGGTAGCGGAGGAGGGACTTGAACCCCCGACACGCGGATTATGATTCCGCTGCTCTAACCAGCTGAGCTACTCCGCCCCTTGGGGCCGCGCAAGGCAACATGGCCCTGCGGTGAGGCGGCGCTATACGCAGCGGCGGCGGGTCGGTCAACGGGGCTTTTTGCGATTATTTGCGCCGCACGCGCCAACCCGCTGGCAGCGCTACCGGATAGCCCGCCATCGCGCCCGAATCGATCGCGCCGACCGCCGCTCTCACCATCGGGCCGAGCTGCGCCATGTCGGGATTATGGCCCACGCCCGGCACCGTCAGCATGGCGGCGGGCGCGCGGGCGGCGGCGAACAGCGCGTCGGCCTGCGCCATGTCGATCCGGTCGTCGGCGGTCCCCTGTATCATCACCAACGGAGTGCCGATCTTCGTCACCGCGTCCAGATTATTCCATTTGTCGGGCAGCAGCAGGCCAATCCCGCCGGGCGCCGATTCCTCCAGCTTGTCGAAGGTCGAGAGGGTGACGACCCCCGCCACCTTCACCGTCGCCGCGACATGCAGCGCCACCGCGCCACCCAGCGAATGGCCGACCAGGAACAGCCGCGCGTCCGGCCCGACCAGATCGCGCGCCGCCGTCACGAAACTGCGCCCGTCCGCCACCAGCCCGGCCTGCGTCGGTGTGCCGGGATTGCCGCCAAAACCGCGATAGGACACCACGACCACATGGTCGCCCTTGCCCGCCAGATGTTCGGCATAGCGCGCGCCGATCCCCTGATGCGATCCCCGCCCGTGGAAGAAGAGGATCACGTCACGGTCGGCCGGGTCGCCCGGCCAATAATAGCCGCTCAGCACCAGGCCGTCCTCGCTTCGCACCGGTAGGGCGACAGGGGCCGTCTTCGTCCATTGCGCCACCTGCACCGGCGCGGCATCGGCGCGGTAGATCTGCTCGCGCACGGTCGAGGCGCAGGCGCTCAACGCCAGCATGGCGGCCAGCGGCCCGCCGATCATCCTGTTCATGTCTGCCTTCTGCCCAATCTCTGCTCTGGCGCAAGGAATAATGAAATCGCCCGATCTGTGTCATTTTTCTATTGCAATCCCTTTTGCCCCACGTCCTAATGTTGCGACGCACAACCGGCCGTCCTGGCCGAGGGAGGAACGTCCACTTGCCCTTCCACGAAATGTTTGAGCCTGATGGTTCGATACGCGCCTGTTACGCCGAAGTGCAGAAATGGGTGGAACGAACGGGCATATCCGGGCTCAACCGTCGGCTGGATGAGGCAGAGGCGATCTTCCGCCGCATCGGCATCACCTTCGCCGTCTATGGCGAAGGCGGCGACCCGGAACGGCTGATCCCGTTCGATCTGTTGCCGCGCATCTTTACCGCGCAGGAATGGCGCGTGCTGGACAAGGGCATCCGCCAGCGCGCCCGCGCGCTCAACGCCTTCCTGCATGATGTCTATCATCGCGGCGAAATCGTGAAGGCCGGCATCATGCCCGCCGACATCATCTACAAGAACAGCGCCTATCTCGCTGAAATGGCGGACTTTTCCCCGCCCGGCAAAGTCTACAGCCATATCGTCGGCATCGACATCGTCCGCACGGGGCCGGGCAGTTTCGAAGTGCTCGAGGATAATTGCCGCACGCCGTCGGGCGTCTCCTACATGCTCGAAAACCGGGAGATCATGACGCGCATGTTCCCCGAACTATTCGCCGCCGGGATCGTCGCGCCGGTCGATGACTATCCCGCCGAACTGCTCAAAAGCCTCAAGGAAGTCGCGCCGCCCGCCTGCAAGGGCGATCCGGTCGTGGTCGTCCTGACCCCCGGCTCGCTCAACAGCGCTTATTATGAGCATAGCTTCCTCGCCGACCTGATGGGCGTCGAGCTGGTCGAACCCGCCGACCTGTTCGTTGATAATGACCGGGTGTGGATGAAGACGACGCTGGGGCCAAAGGCGGTCGATGTCATCTATCGCCGCATCGACGATGAATATCTCGACCCGCTCGTCTTCCGCGCCGACAGTCTGCTCGGCGTTCCCGGCATCTTCAACGTCTATCGCAAGGGCGGGGTGACGCTCGCCTCGGCCCCCGGATCGGGCATCGCCGACGACAAGGCGGTCTATATCTACGTGCCGGAGATGATCCGCTTCTATCTCGGCGAAAAGCCGATCCTCGACAATATCCAGACCTGGCAATGCGGCAAGCCCGACGAATGCGCCTATGTGCTGGAACATCTGCACGAACTGGTCGCCAAGGAAGTCCATGGATCGGGCGGATACGGCATGTTGATCGGCCCCAAATCGACCAAGGATGAGGTCGCCGCCTATGCCGACCGCATCCGCGCCAATCCCAAGGAGTTCATCGCCCAGCCGACGCTCGACCTCTCGACCGTCCCCACGCTCGGCCCCGCCGCCGTGGTCGGCCGTCACGCCGACTTCCGCCCCTATTGCCTGGTCGGCAAGCAATTGCGCCTCGTCCCCGGCGGCCTGACCCGCGTGGCCCTGACCGAAGGGTCGCTGGTGGTCAATTCCAGCCAGGGCGGCGGGGTCAAGGACACCTGGGTGTTGCAGGATTGATGATGGCCATCCCGTCCATTCACCCCACACGTCATCCCCGCGCAGGCGGGGATCCATCTCCGGGCCTCACCCCATGCGGAACGCTTGGGAGATGGGTTCCCGCCTTCGCGGGAATGACGGAAGAAGAGGGCATGACCAAATGCTGAGCCGGACCGCCGAAAATCTCTTCTGGATGGCGCGCTACATGGAGCGTGCGGAGGCCACCGCGCGCCTGCTCACCATGGGCCAGCGCATGGCGATTCTGCCCGGCGCGCATCATCGCGACGAATGGCGATCGGTCGTCCGCGCGGCAGGCTGCGGCCACCAGTTTCCCGAAGGATCGACCGTCACCGAAAGCGACGCCGTCGCCTATCTGATGCTGGACCTCGACAATAGCAGCTCGATCCGCTCCTGTCTCGCCAAGGCGCGCGCCAACGCCAAGTCGGCCCGCACCATGCTGACGCAGGATATGTGGGAAGCGCTCAACGATGGCTGGCGCAAGCTCGACAGCTATGATGTCGGCGAGGCCCGTCAGCAGCTCCCGACACTGATCGACTGGGTCAAGACTCGCGTCATGACCTTCCGCGGCGCGACTCATTCGGGGCAGCTGCGCAACGAAGGCCATGACTTCCTGCGCTGCGGCTCGGCGCTCGAGCGCGCGCAGATGACGCTGCGGCTGCTCGACGTCAAATATTATGTCCTGCTGCCCGAAACCGAAGTCATCGGCGGCAATCGCGACCATTATCAATGGACCTCGGTCCTCTACGCCCTGTCGGGTGCGCGCGCCTATCATCATGTCTATGGCGGCACCTACACCCCCTGGCAGATTACCGATTTCCTGATGCTCAACCGCATGTTCCCGCGCAGCGTTGCCTTCTGCTACGACCAGCTCGCCTATCGGCTCAACCGCCTGTCGGGCTGGCATGATCGGCGCGGCGCGTGCAACGACACGATCGAACAGATGGTCAGCGCCCTGGAACAGCTCGACAGCGGCGAAATCTTCCGCTTCGGCCTGCATGAAACGGTGCAGCAGGGGCTGGCGATGACCAACCAGCTGGGCGTCGAAATCGCCCAGACCTATCATTTCGGCTGATCGGGGGAGGGGGCGCTCGCGATGAAATTGCTGGTCCGGCATCAGACCGTCTATTCCTACGACCCTTCGGCGGGCCGGGTGGTCATGCGGCTGAAACTGATGCCGGTCGACACGCCCGCGCAAACGGTGCTGGACTGGCAAGTAAGCGTCAATGACGCGCCGGTCACCGGCTTCCACCGCAACAGCAATGGTGAGATGGAAGCACTCTGGGTCCGGCACGATCAGCTCGGCCAGGCGGTGATCGTTGCGGAAGGCCTCGTCGAAACGCGCGAAACCCATGGCGTCGTCGGCGGCCCGATCAGCCGCGTGAACCCGCTCTATTTCCTGCGCGACACGCCGCTCACCCGCGCGTCGGACGCGATCGCCGCCATGGCCCTGGCGCTGCCCGACGGTAACGGACCGCTCGCCCGGCTGCACGCGCTGGCCGCCGCCGTCACCGACGCGGTCACCTATCGCGCTGGCGTCACCACATCGGCCACCACGGCTGCGCAGGCCTTTCAGCTGGGCGCAGGCGTATGCCAGGATCATGCCCAGATCTTCATCGCGGGCGCGCGCGTCCTTGGCATCCCCGCCCGCTATGTGTCGGGCTATCTGCTCACCAGCGAGGGCAATGAACTGCACGAAACCCATGGCTGGGCCGAAGCGCTGGTGCCGGGCCTCGGCTGGGTCGGCTTCGACCCCTCCAACCGCGTCTGCGTCACCGAACGCTATCTGCGCGTGGCGAGCGGCCTGGATGCCGATGATGCCGCGCCGATCCGGGGCACCATCATGGTTGCGGGCGATATCCTGATTGACGCGGACGTCCGTATCGCGCAGGCGGATGACGGGATCGAGGAACGGCAGTTGCAACGGCAACAACAGCAAAACAGTCCGCCGCCCGGTCTACAGGGTTGAGTCAGATATTTCGGGAGCCTGCGGGGAATGACCTATTGTGTGGCGGTGCGCGTGGACCAGGGGCTGGTCATGCTGTCCGATACCCGCACCAATGCGGGCATGGACAATATCGCCCGCTTTCGTAAGAGCTTCACCTATGTCGTGCCGGGCGAACGCGCGATCACGCTGCTCTGTTCGGGCAATCTGTCGATCACCCAAGGGGTGAAGGCGACGCTCAGCAAGGCGATCAAGGACGCCAAGCTCGACCCCGAAATCGAAACCATCCTCAATTGCAGCACCATGTATCGCGTGGCCCAGATCGTTGGCGACGCCATGCGCGCGATGCAGACCCGCTATCGCGAAAGCATCGAAATGGGCGGATCGGGCGCCAGCGCCTCGATCATGATCGCGGGCCAGCGCCGGGGCGGCAAACCGCGCCTCTACCTCGTCTACTCCGCCGGCAATTTCATCGAAGCAACCGAAGACACGCCCTTCTTCCAGATCGGCGAACATAAATATGGCAAGCCCATCCTCGACCGCATCATCGCCCGCGAAACCAGCCTGGAGGATGCGACCAAGGCGGTGCTTGTCTCGATGGACTCGACCCTGCGCTCCAACCTCTCGGTCGGCATGCCGCTCGACCTCGCCGTCATCCCCACCGACGCCTACGACTTCCGCGTCCGCACCCGCATCGAAGCCGACAATGAAGAATTCGCCATGATCTCGCAAAGCTGGAGCGCTGCGCTGCGCAAAGGCTTCGAAGATCTACCCAACGTCCTTGATTGAGCGGGGCAGGGCATTGCGAAAGCCCCTCCCTTCAAAGTTCAAACGAATCATGTGACTCGTTTGAAGGCTTGGGATGGGGGCCAGCGCAGCGAGCCGCAACTAGCGATACAAACCGCGTAAACCACTCCCCCGTCATTCCCGCGAAGGCGGGAACCCATCTCCCACCATCACCGCAAGCGCGGCGTGTCGGCAATGGGTCGTAGGCGGGCTCCCCATACTCCCGCAAAAGCAGTTACACATCCTAGCCGTCATGCCAGCGCAGACTGGCATCCCAGGCGGAGGCGGGGAACCGTGGGGCTTCGCACTGATCGCAACGCCATCGCGCCATCTCCTGAGACCCCAGCTTCCGCTGGGGAGACGGAAAGGGTGGGTTGCGGAAAGGCGGGTTTACGGCGAATACAATCAAAAGCTGACTTGCGAGGTGCCATGACGAGATTACGTTTTGCTAGTCTAGCCGCTGCAGCCTTCGTGCTATCCGGCCAAACAGCCCCACCGAAATATGCAGTAGGTCAGATTTGGGAATATCGGAATCGTCCGCAGGACGCCGGTTCGTTGCTCAAAGTCCAACAAATCGCGGACTTCGGTAGAGATAAGGTCTATCACCTTAGTATCATCGGTGTGCACTTCGCGACGCCGGGTATCTCTGGCGTTCTTCCGCATATCCCCGTTTCGGAAACGACGCTGGATGCAAGTGTTACACACCTTTCATCTGCGGATACAGACTTCCCGACCACCGCTTTACAGGAAGGGATCGCCGAATGGCAAAAGGCAAAGGGCGGCATTTTCACCATTCCCATGTCGCAAATCATGGACATCGTTGATGACCAAACAGGTCGGCGGCAAGCGACCGCTGAAGCCGAAGTCGTGGGCATTTAATGTCCGCTTTCGTTGACTACTGGACAAAGCCAAATAACAAAAAGTGGTCTTTCACTCCCGTTCCTCCTTCGTCATGCCGGGCTTGACCCGGCATCCCGCTTTTCTTCGCGTAAATAGCCAAAACCCTGAGCCACAGCCCGCCGAAGTGGCCGGGGTGACGATTAACGCGACGATTTAATCCGGTCGGCAAAACACCCTCCCTCCAACACCCTTCCAATGTAGGAAAATCCCTGATCTAGTCCCAATGGATGGATCAGCCGCCCACCGTCGTCCGCTTACGCCCCCCTTGCGCACCGCCCGCCCACATCCCCTGTCGCGCCACTGTCGCGTCACCGTTACCCAACTGTCGCGTCACAGGCGCGAACCTGTCGCGTCACCGTCGCGTCGCGGCGGCTTCGCCGTCGCAATTCGCCCGAATCCTCCCCGAAAATCACGCCTGCGACACTGTGAACTTCGCCCTGTCGCGTCGCTGTAACCCCACCCACATCCCTGCTTGCCGCCCCCCAAGCAAATCCATCGCTTGCCTGCGCGCCGTCACCGCCTATCTCTCCTCAAACACGAATCGCAGCCGGAAAGCCCCGTTCATGACCGCCACCCACTCGACCCGCATGCTCATCCTTGGTTCCGGCCCCGCCGGCCTGTCCGCCGCCATCTATGGTGCGCGCGCTGGCCTCGCGCCGATCGTGGTGCAGGGGATGCAGCCGGGCGGTCAGCTCACCATCACCACCGATGTCGAAAATTATCCGGGCTTCAAGGATGTGATCCAGGGACCATGGCTGATGGAACAGATGCAGGCGCAGGCCGAGCATGTCGGCGCCAAGATGATGTATGACCAGATCGTCGATGTCGACCTGTCGCAGCGTCCCTTCCGCCTGACCGGCGATGGCGGCATCGTCTATGTCGCCGACACGCTCGTCATCTGCACCGGCGCGCAGGCGAAATGGCTGGGCGTCGAGGGCGAGGAGCATCTCCAGGGCAAGGGCGTGTCCGCCTGCGCCACCTGCGACGGCTTCTTCTATCGCGGCAAGAAGGTGGTGGTGATCGGCGGCGGCAACACCGCGGTCGAAGAAGCGCTCTACCTCACCAACCACAGCCATGACGTCACCCTGATCCACCGCCGCGACACGCTGCGCGCCGAAAAGATCCTGCAGGAACGGCTGTTCGCCCATCCGAGCATCAAGATACTGTGGAACAAGGCGGTCGACAAATTCGTCGGCGGCGGCACGCCCGAAGGGCTGGTCGGCGTCGATCTCATCGACACGGTCACCGGCGAGCGGTCGCACGAACCCACCGACGGCGGCTTCGTCGCCATCGGCCATCACCCCGCGACCGAATTGTTCACGGGCAAGCTGCCAATGGACGAAGGCTATCTGCTGGTCGACAAGGGCACCACCCACACCGCCATCCCCGGCGTCTTCGCCGCGGGTGACGTCACCGACAAAATCTACCGCCAGGCCGTGACCGCCGCCGGCATGGGCTGCATGGCCGCGCTAGATGTTGAGAAATTCCTGGCCGAAGCGGACTTCGAAGCGATGGCGGAGGCGTAATTGAAATTAGCCCCTCCCCTTCAGGGGAGGGGTTGGGGTGGGGGCTATCCTCAGCCCGCCACCTTACCCCGCGCAAAGGCCACCAGCGACCCGAATGTCTCGAACGTATCGCCGTCGATATCGTCATCCTCGATCAGGATATCGAAGCGATCCTCCATCTCGGTCAGCAGCCCCGCGACCGCCATGGAATCCAGTTCAGGCAGCGCGCCGAACAGCGGCGTGTCCGCCTCGAACGCATCGACCCGCTCCTGGGACAGGCCCAGAACGTCGCGAAGCAGCGTCCGCGTCAGGGTGTCGATGGTATCGGCCTGACCGACCGGCGAAGGATGATTGGCCCGCATAAGGGCGCTTTCCTAGTCATTCATGCCCTATCCGACAAGCGCGGAAATCGCCGTCCGCGCCGCCGGGAGCCAGCTCGACGCAAAGCGGGGATTGAAGGCGTCGATCCGGTGCAGTGCGATCCGCTCCTCCATCCAGTCGGCCTTATAGCCATTGTCGCCGGTGCCATAGTCGATCAATTCGACCCGATCCTGGTCGATGGCCTGCGCAAACATGGCATGGCTCAACAATGTACCAGGCGACCCGGCATCGTGGGCGCGATCATGGGAGAGTTTGTGAATGAGGGCAACGCGATGCTCGACCGTCCAATATTGCGTCGCCACCGCCCGCCCGTCGAGCCGCGCAAAGCCCAGCCGCAACGTCCCCGCATCGCTCTCCTGTTCCGCAAGCGCGCGCAGGAAGGCCAGCCCCGGCTCCGCCGCCTTCCAGCTACGATCATGCACATCGACATAGTCCTGCCACAGATCGTCGGTCAGCCGGTCGCTGATCGACAGTACATAAGGACTGTTGCGCGCCTTGCGCCGCACCAGCGTCCGCAACCGCCCCGGCCGCGCCGCCCAATAGGTCGCGAAATCCCGTCCCGCCGGGCGCAGCAGATAGCGCCCTCCCATCGGCCGCGACAGCGCAAACCAGCCCGCCCGCCGCAAGCTGGTAAGCAACGCGCCGCCATCTTCCAGCGGATAGAAATCGATCTGGCTATTGCCCACCAACAAATGGCGCGCCAGCGCATCGAGCAGCCGACGCTGTTGCACCGCGTCGGGGTCGCCCACAAATATCGGCGCCCAGGCAAAACTATACCAATTGGCCAGCGCCGACACCCGCCGCGCTTCCGGCTGCATCAGGACTATCCACGCCTGCGCGCCCCTCTCTTCCGCCACCAGCACGCGCACCGGCGCGGCGGCAAAGCAATGCTGGTGCAGCAGCGCATACCAGTCGAACCGGTCGAACAGGGAGGGCATGGTGAGGCGATCGGCACGGCCCTGCAGCGCGTGCCCGACTTCGGCCAGGCTGTGATATTCCCTTGTCGTCGGCAACCGACTATCTCCGCAACCAGAAGAGGAACGCTTAGGTGCAAAGTCTGGAAATGGAGTTAAGCCCGACAGGCCCGTCTGCGGACAGCCTGCCGATCGATCATGTCCTGCTGCGTGGCGATCCCCTCCGCCCGGCGCTGGACGGGCGTTCGGGCACTTACACTTTCGCCGAACTGGAAGAAACGCTGGGGCGGCTGGCGGGCTGGATGGCCGGGTTCGGGCTGGAACCGGGCGCGCGCGTCGCGAGCTGGATCGCCAAAGGACCGGTTGCAGCCTTGATGCCGCTCGCCGCGCCACGCGCGGGCCTCGTCCATGTACCAATCAACCCGCTGCTCAAACATGCCCAGGTCGCCCATATCCTGTCCGACAGCGGGGCGGCGATGCTGATCGGCACGGCCGCACGACTCGACAGCCTGTTGCCCGGCGACGTGCCACCCGATTGCCATGTGCATCGGGAGGAAGACGCCGCCTGCGCCATGAGCGGTGGCGACCCGATCGGCCCGTCCGACGCCGCGCCCGATGCGCTGGCCGCCATTCTCTACACCAGTGGATCGACCGGACGTCCCAAGGGCGTGATGCTCAGCCACGCCAATCTTTGGCTGGGTGCGGTTGCGGTGGCCGATTATCTGGGCATGGGCACGAACGACCGGACCGCCTGCGTCCTGCCGTTCAGTTTCGACTATGGCCAGAACCAGCTTTTCTCCACCTGGATCGCGGGCGGCTGCGTCTATCCGCTCGACTATCTGACCCCGCGCGACGTGATGAAGCTGGTCGACCGGCGCGACATCACCACGCTCGCCGGGGTGCCGCCGCTCTGGGTGCAACTGACCGAACTGGACTGGCCACAGGAGGTCGCGGCCAAGCTCAAGCGCCTGACCAACAGCGGCGGCGCGCTGACCCGGCCGCTGGTAGCGAAGCTGCGCGCCCTGTTCCCCCGCGCCGACCTCTATCCCATGTATGGCCTGACCGAGGCCTTCCGCTCCACCTATCTGCCGCCCGCCTTGGTGGACAGCCACCCCGATTCGATGGGCCGTGCGATCCCCTTTACCGAGATACTCGTGCTGCGCCCCGATGGCAGCGTCACGGATGATGATGAGCCGGGCGAACTCGTCCATTGCGGGCCATTGGTGGCGCAGGGCTATTGGCGCGACGCCGCGCGCACCGTCGAACGCTTTAAGCCCGCGCCAACGGCCTCCCGCTATGGCGGCATGGCGGTCTGGTCGGGCGACACGGTGCGGCGCGATGCGCAGGGACTGCTCTATTTCGTCGGTCGCGACGATGCGATGATCAAGTCGGCGGGCAACCGCATCAGCCCGACCGAGATAGAGGAATCCGCCGTCGCCGTCGCCGGTGTCGCCGAAGCGGTGGCGCTGGGGGTGAAGGATGACCGGCTGGGGCAGGTGGTCCGACTGCTGCTACGCGCCGACGATCCGGCAGTCGCGCAGACGGTCGCCGCCCACCTCAAAAGTGAACTGCCCAATTATATGCAGCCACGGGACATCCTTGTGCTGGACGAATTTCCCAGCAATCCCAACGGCAAGACCGATCGAGTCGCCCTCACGCACCAACATGGTGCTCCTGCGAAAGCAGGAGCCTAGGGTGAGGCAGGTGACCTATCGCCCTGGACTCCTGCTTTCGCAGGAGCACATATGAAGCTGAGAGGGTTTTACAGATGAAGCCGATGGGACCGATCCCGCCCTGGTTCGCGGGCGAGGAGGGCATGTTGCTGATCGGCGGCTATGGCGCGGCCAGCCTGGTCGACGAGGCAGGCGACACGCCGCTCTTCGCCTATGACATGGCCATCGTCGAAGCGCAGGTCTGGCGCTTCCGCGCCGCCATGCCGCCCGCCCTGCACCTCCATTATGCGATCAAGGCGAACCCCTACGCCCCGCTGCTCGCGGGCATGGTGGCGCAGGTCGACGGCTTCGATATCGCGTCGGGCGGCGAACTGGACATGGCGCTGGCGGCCGGGATGGACCCGGCGCGGATCAGCTTTGCCGGGCCAGGCAAGCGCAATGACGAACTGGAAGCGGCCATTTTCGCAGGCGTCACGCTGAACCTCGAATCCGAAGGGGAGGGGCGTCGCGCGCTCGCCATCGGCCAGCGGATCGGCAAGACCCCGCGCGTCGCGGTGCGGGTGAACCCGGACTTCCACCTCAAAGGCTCCGGCATGCGGATGGGCGGGGGGGCCAAGCCGTTCGGCGTGGATGCCGATCGCGCGGCGGCGCTTGCCCGCACGATGATTGACGGCGGGGCCGACTGGCGCGGCTGGCACATTTTCGCCGGCTCGCAAAATCTCGATGCCCTGGCGATCATCGAGACGCAGGCTGCCACCCTCGCGCTGGCGGCGCGCCTGTCCGAAGCGGTCGGCGTCGCGCCGCCGCTGGTCAATCTGGGCGGCGGCTTTGGCCTTGCTTACTTTCCCGGCGACGTCCCGCTCGACATCCGCCCCATCGGCGTCGCCCTCGAAAGGGCGCTGGAGGCGCTGCCCGACATCCTCAAACCCACCCATTTCGCGATCGAACTCGGCCGCTGGCTGGTGGGGGAGGCGGGCGTCTATCTGACCCGCGTAATCGACGTAAAGATCAGCCAGGGCGAAACCTTTGTCGTCGTCGATGGGGGCTTGCATCATCAACTCGCCGCCAGCGGCAATTTCGGCACCGTGGTCCGCCGCAACTATCCGATCGCCATCGCCAACCGTTTCGGCGCGGACCCGGCGGCAGAACCCGTGACGGTCGTCGGCTGCCTTTGCACGCCCATTGACCGTCTCGGTGACAAGGTGGCGTTACCCCCGGTGCAGGAAGGCGACCTCATTGCCATCTTCCTTGCAGGGGCCTATGGCGCGTCGGCCAGTCCGACGGCTTTTCTTGGCCATCCAAGTCCTCGTGAAGTTTTACTTGGCTGAATTACTCTGCACATAACTCCTAACGGTATCTTTACCCTTTGACGGCATGAAGAGGTCCGAAGCCCTGTGCTGAACGGCCTTGCCACCCCTCTTTGGCGACCGGTCGCGCAAGGCCGCACAAAGAGGTGAGAATATGCGTTTCCTGTCCGTTTCCAGGCTCCTGATCGGTGCATCCTTGCCCGCCGTCGCCCTGTCGGGCTGCGCCACGGTGCCTGCCGGGCCGCAACTGCCCCCGGCATCCTTCGTGTCGACGCAGGAAGGGCCGGGCGAGGAATATATCATCGGCCCGCTCGATGACCTCACCATCTTCGTGTGGCGCAACCCCGAATTGGGGGCCAAGGTGCAGGTGCGGCCCGACGGGCGCATCACCACGCCGCTGATCACCGACATGCCGGCGGTGGGCAAGACGCCCCGGATGCTCTCGGACGACATCAAGCTGGCGCTGACCAAATATATCGAAAATCCGCTCGTCTCGGTCATCGTCAACAATTTCAGCGGCACCTTCAGCCAACAGGTGCGGATCGTCGGCGCGACCGACAAGCCCGCCTCCATTCCCTATCGCGCCAACATGACCCTGCTCGACGCGATGATCTCGGTCGGTGGCTTGTCCGAATTTGCCGCGGGCAACCGCGCGCGTCTGGTCCGCTTCGACAAGGATAGCGGCAAGCAAAAGGAATATCAGGTCCGCCTGAACGACCTGCTCAAGAAGGGCGACACGCGCGCCAATGTCATGCTCGCCCCCGGCGACGTCATCATCATCCCTGAAAGCATGTTCTGATATGGCCGGTCTGTACGACGAATTGCTGGTCCTGCTCCATGGCATATGGAGCCGCCGCTGGATCGCGCTGGGCGTCGCCTGGGGCGTGGCCATGCTTGGCTGGCTCGGCGTGGCGCTGATACCCAACAGCTATGAGTCCAAGGCGCGGGTCTATGTCAGCACCCAGTCGCTGCTTGAGGACAAGGTCGGCATCACCCAGGTCCAGTCGCAGCAGGAACTGGAGCGCGTGCGCAGCACGCTCGCCAGTGCCGAAAATCTCGAAAAGGTCGTGCGCGAAACCGATCTGTCGCAGGGCGTTTCCGGCCCGCGCGACGTCGCCGCCAAGATCACGACCCTTCGCGAAAATATCACCGTGATGGCGCAGGCCGACCCCAGCATGATCGACATCAGCGCCGTATCGGCCGATTCGAGCCTGTCGGATGGCGCCAACGCCCGCATCGCGCAGCAGGTGGCGCAAAAGCTGATCGACATCTTCCAGGAGGAAAATCTCTCCGGCGACCGCACCCAGACCCGGCAGAGCCTCGCCTTCCTAGACCAGCAAATTGCTGCACGCGGCAAGCAGATGGAGGCCGCTGACCAGCGCCGCGTCGAATTTGCCCAGCGTTATGTCGGGCTGTTGCCCGGCGCAGGCTCCATCAGCCAGCGAATGGACGCCGCCCGGACAGAGATCAACCAGATCGATTCGCAGCTGGTGCAGGCGCAAAGCGCTTTGAGCGCCATGAACGGCCAGCTGGCGGGCACCCCGCAAAGCCTGCCGGGCGTCGGCGCGGCGGGCGGCCCCTCGGCGCTTAGCCAGGCCCAGTCGAACCTTGCCGGGATGCGCGCGCGCGGCTGGACCGCCAATCATCCCGATGTGATCGCGGCCCAGCGCGAAGTCGATGCGCTGCGCCGTCAGGGTGGCGGCGGCAGCGCGGGCGGCGGCGGCACGCCCAATCCCGCCTATCTGTCGATAAAGTCGATGCAGGCCGAACGCGCCGCCACGGTGCAGGCGCTCTCCACCCGCAAGGCACAGCTTCAGGCCGACCTCAACGCCATGATGGCAAAGCAAGTCGACGAACCCGGCATCGCATCGGAGCAAGAAAAGCTCGACCGCGACTATGAAGTGCTCAAGACCCAATATGACAAGCTGCTCGCCGACCGCGAGGAAATCCGCCTGCGTGGCGAGGTGAAGTCGGAAACCGGATCGGTCCAGTTCCGCGTCATCAACCCGCCCAGCGTCCCCACCGCGCCGACTGCGCCCAACCGGCCGCTGCTGCTGCTCGGCGTGCTGATCGTCGGCATTGGTGCTGGCGTCGGCGTCGCCTTCGCCATGGGCCAGCTCAAGGGCACATTCCCCACCGCCGCCCGTCTGGAACGCGCCATCGGCCTGCCGGTCGCCGGATCGATCAGCCAGGCGGTCAGCGCGACGCAGGTTGCCGTCGAAAAGCAGCGGATGAAGTGGTTTGCGGGCGCCAGCGGCGGTCTGGCGGCGGTCTGCCTGCTGCTGATCGTCGTCGAATTTGTCCAGCGTGGCATGGCTTGAGATGTGGGCGTGAAGGAACCAGGAAACATGAACCAGCATAGCCCCATCAAAGGTGGATCGCTGATCGAGCGCGCCACCGAAATCTATGATTTCAGCGCTGCCCTGCGTGGACGCGCCGCGCCTGCGGTCGAAATGCCCGCCGATGCGCCGCCGGTCGCCGAGCCGGTCGCCGTCGCGCCCGCCGCGCTGGCCCCGGTGCCGACGGGCTTCCGCGCCTTGCCCTGGACCGGCCCCATCCAGCCGATCGACCGCATCGCGCTCGCGGAAGCTGGCCTGCTCCAGCCCGACGGCCCCGTCACGGCGATGAGCGAGGAGTTCCGCCTGCTCAAGCGCGACCTGCTTGCGCAGCTACAGGATAATAAGCGCGGCAACCGCATCCTCGTCTGTTCGCCCCATAGCGGCGACGGCAAGAGCTTCTGCGCGATCAACCTGGCGCTCAGCCTCGCGGCCGAAAAGGACCGCGAAATCCTGCTGATCGACGCCGACTTCGGCAAGCCCGGCATCCCCGCAGCGCTGGGCCTCGATGCTGGCCCTGGCCTCATGGACGCGCTCGCCGATCCGATGGTGGCGATCGAGGATTGCGTGATCCGCACCGACATCCCATCCCTGTCGATCCTGCCCGCCGGACAGCGTAGCAATGCGGACACCGAATTTCTGTCCTCCGCGCGCACCGAACAATTGCTCGCGCGCCTGACGGAAGGACGGCCCGACCGCATCCTCGTGTTCGATTCGCCACCGCTGCTCGCGGCCTCGCCCGCCGCCGTGCTGGCCAGCCATGTCGCCATCGCCCTGCTGGTGGTGCGCGCCGACAAGACCAGCGAAGCCGCCGTGCGCGACGCGATCGGTCTGCTCAAGGGCGGGGCGCAGGTGCAGCTTCTGCTAAATGCCGTCCGTTTCACCGGCGGCGGCCGCCGTTTCGGCAGCTATTATGCCAAGGGGGAACCCCGCTCATGACCCGTTTCTGGATCGGCGGCGCATCGCTCGTCGCGCTGGCGACCGCCGCCGCGCCTGCGCTGGCGCAGGATACGGATCGCCGCATGAACGTCACGCCCTATATCGGCATCGATCAGGTCGTGACCGGCCCGCTCAAGGGCGGCGGCGATGTGCTGACTTATACCAATGTCACCGCTGGCCTGACCGCCGAAGTGCAGAACCGCCGCGTCGAGGCGGTGGTCGACGTTCAATATAATCACAGCTTTGGCTGGGGTAGCCAGGCACCGGACCAGGATGTGCTGAGCGGTATCGCCAGCGCGCGCGTCAACCTGGCGCGTGGTCTCTCGCTCAATGCGGGCGGCTTTGCGACGCGGGTGCGAACCGATGGCTTGTCGGGCGCGACCTCGCTCAACGACAATAGCTATACCAGCCAGGTCTATGCCGGTTATGTCGGCCCGTCCTACACGACGCAGGTCGGCGACTTCACCGTCAACGGCTCCTATCAACTGGGCTATGCGCGGGTCGAAGACAGCGTCAATGCCGATTTTGCGGGCGGGCAGGGCGGTTCCTTCGCCGATAGCTGGACGCACAGCCTGTTGGGGTCGGTTGGCTTTGCCCCCGGCACGCTGCTGCCGGTGGGCCTGACCGCCAGCGCAGGCTATAATCGCGAAGACGCCAGCCAGCTCGATCAGCGGTTCGAAAATGCCTGGGGTCGGCTCGATGCCACCCTGCCGGTCTCGCGCACCGTCGCGCTGATCGGCGGCATCGGCTATGAAAAGATCGAGATCAGCCAGCGCTCGCCGCAACGCGCGACCGACGGCACGCCACTCATCCGCAACGGCCGCTATGTCACCGACAAAAGCTCGCCGCGTGCGCTTATCTATAATTTCGACGATATCATCTGGGATGCAGGCGTCCTGTGGCGGCCCAGCCGCCGCACCTCGCTGACCGCGCGCGTGGGTGAACGCTATGGCGGCATGACCTATCAGGGCAGCTTCACCTGGCAGGGTCAGGACAGCAGCTTCGGCGTCATGGTGTTCGACGGCATCGACAGTTTCGGCCGCATGATCATGGCCGATGTCGCCGCCGTTTCGGGCAGCAGCCTCAACGTCGTGCGCAATCCCTTCACCGGCGACCTCACCGGCTGCGCCTTCTCGACCACCGGCGGGGGCCAATGTTTCAACGATTCGCTGTCGGGCATCACCGACGCCAATTTCCGCTATCGCGGCGTCGCGGCGCAATATGCGCTGCGGCGGGGACAATGGGGCTGGGGCCTGGGCGCTGGCTATTCGCAGCGCAAGTTCATCACCCCCCAGGGCCAGAGCGTGCTGATCAGCGGATCGCGCGACGAAAACTGGTATGGTAACGGTTCGGTCAGCTACATGTTCAACGACAGCGACAGCATGGATCTGGTCACCTACATCAACTATTTTGATGCCAGTGGCGATCGGCCGGACGTGCTGAACTTCGGTGCGTTCACCAGCTATTACAAAAGCCTGACCCGGCGCTTGTCGGCATCGGCCTCGGTCGGTGTGGACGGCGTTCAGGCGGACGATTTCGAAACCATCATCAGCGCGTTGGGCCAGGTCGGCCTGCGCTACAGCTTCTAACGGGTCGGCCTGGGGAGACGAAGATATGTACGATCAATTCTACGGTTTGCAGGGTCGCCCGTTCCAGCTGACGCCGGACCCGCATTATTATTTCGAAAGCGCCACCCATCGCAAGGCGCTGTCCTATTTGGGCTATGGCCTGGCGCAGGGTGAAGGCTTCATCGTCATCACCGGCGACATCGGCGCGGGCAAGACCACTTTGGTCGGCCATCTGATGCAGACGATCGACCCTTCGCGTCTCACCGCGGTCAAGATCGTCTCGACCCAGGTGCAGGGCGACGACATGCTGCGCCTCGCCGCGCAGAGCTTCGGCCTCGCGACCGAGGGCATGACCAAGGCGGCGACGCTGCAACAGGTGGAAGCCTATCTCCACATGCAGGCGCGCGCCGGACGGCGCACCCTGCTGATCGTGGACGAGGCGCAGAATCTCGCGGTCTCGGCGATCGAGGAATTGCGGATGCTGTCCAATTTCCAATTGGGCGGCCAGTCGCTGCTGCAGATTTTCCTGCTCGGCCAGCCCGAATTTCGCGACCTGCTCAAATCGCCGCAGCTCGAACAATTGCGCCAGCGGGTCATCGCGACCCATCATCTCGAACCGATGATGGCCAATGAAGTCGAACCCTATGTCATTCACCGCCTGACCGTGGCGGGCTGGGACGGTCGCCCGATCTTCAGCCGCGATGCCTTCGCCGCGCTCTACGCCGCGACCGGCGGCGTGCCGCGCCGCCTGAACGCGCTGGTCAGCCGCGTCCTGCTGATGGGTGCGATCGAGCAGTTGGAAGCGATCGACGCCGATGTGGTGCAGGCGGTCGTCGCCGATATGGGGCTGGACATTGATGTCACGCCAGCGGCGATGACGCCGTCCGCGCTGGACGATGTCGAAGATGTCGAGGGCGATAGCACCCCAATCGTGCCGGAAGTCGAAGCAGAAGGCGAAGCAGACGGGGCAGATGACATCGCACCGCTCGAACTGGAAACAGTCGAAGAAGCGGACGAGATCGTCGCCGAAGTCGAGGAAGAGCAAGATATGATCGACGAGAGCTGGCCCTTGGCCTCCGACACACAGGATGCCGTGATCGAAGACGCGCCGGTCGCGCTCGAAGACAGCCCCGCACAGGATGACGCCACCCTTGGCGACTTCACCTCGCCCTACGACCAGCAGGACTGGTCGATGCAGCGTGCGCCTTTCGCGCCGCCTGTCGGGGTGGAAGCCATCGAAGAGGATGACGATCAGCTCGAAGCCGACGTCGTCGAAGAATTGGCCGACGAACTGGACGCCAAGATCGCCGACCTGCACGAAGCCGAAGCGGAACAGCCCGACACCATCGATGCCCAGGCCGTCGAAACGCTGCGTCACGATATGCTGGGTGAGATCGAAGCCTTGCGCGCCGAAATCGCTTCGCTGCGCGCGGTGCAGGCGCATGTGCCCTTCGTCCCCGCCCAGACGATCGATCCCGAAGCGCTCAAGGACTGCTTCACCCTGATCGAGGAACGCCTGTCCTCGCTGGAATTCCGCGCCGAGGAACAGGACACTGCATTGCGCCGCGTCCTGACCCTGCTGGTCGATTGGGTCGAACGCGAAGATCGCATGGCGGGGGTGACGCAGGACAGCGTCGCCGCCTGACTGCAAGACGCGCTGGGATCACCGGAATGATGCAGAACGCCCTGTCGGTCGATGTCGAGGACTGGTTCCAGGTCGGCGCGTTCGAGCGCACGATCCGTCGCGCCGATTGGGACGGGCTGACTCACCGGGTCGAGGGCAATACCGATGCGGTGCTCGACCTGTTCGCGCAGGCGGACGTCAAGGCGACCTTCTTCACCCTGGGCTGGGTGGCGGAACGCTATCCCGCTTTGATGCGGCGCATCGCCGACGCGGGGCATGAAGTCGCCAGCCATGGCTATGACCATGCCCGCGTCTTCACCTTCACTCCCGAAGCCTTCCGTTCCGATTTGCGCAAGGCGCGCGCCATATTGGAAGATGCCAGCGGTCAGGCCGTAACCGGCTATCGCGCACCGAGCTTCTCGATCGACACGCGCACCCCCTGGGCGCATCCCATCCTGGCGGAGGAAGGCTATCGCTATTCTTCCAGCGTCGCGCCGATCCGGCATGATCATTATGGCTGGCCGGAATCGCCGCGCTTTGCCTGGAAACCCGTGTCGGGGTCCGATCTGGTAGAATTGCCGGTGACGACGGCGAAACTGGGCAATCGCACACTGGCGGCGGGGGGAGGGGGCTTTTTCCGCCTACTCCCCTATGGATTTTCGCGCTGGGCGATCCGGCAAGTCAATCATCAGGCCGGGCGACCCGCGATCATCTATTTCCACCCGTGGGAAATCGACCCGGACCAGCCGCGCGTCGCTGACGCACCGCTGCGCTCGCGCCTGCGCCATTACAGCAACCTGTCCGTCATGGCCGCCAAGCTGCGCCGCCTGACACGCGATTTCGCCTGGACGCGCGTCGATGCGCTGGCCGACGCCGAAGCGGCACGCGCGTCCTGACCATGGGGCAGTCTGCCACCCCCTTCGTCACGATGATCGACCTGTCCGACCCGGAACAGGCGCGGGCGGTTGACGCCTATGTCATGGCCCATGCCGACGGCACCCCCTTTCACCGCCCGGCCTGGTTGCTCGCCGTGCAGGACGGCACCGCCAATCCGGCCCTGCTACTCGCAGCAGTCGGCCCTTCGGGCGGCATCAGCGGCCTGTTGCCGCTGCATCATGTGCGCAGCCGCCTGTTCGGCCAAGCGCTCGTTTCGACCGCCTTCGCCGTCGATGGCGGTATATTGGCGGACAATGATCGCGCCGCCGCAGCCCTCGTCAGGGCGGCGGAAGATCTAGCGCGCGATCGCGGTGGCCTGTCGCTCGAACTGCGCGGCGGCCCGGTGCCCGGCGGAGCCTGGGAACAGCGCGCCGATCAGCATGTCGGCTTCGTCCGGCCGATCGCCGCCGACGACGACGCGGAACTGCGCGCCATACCGCGCAAGCATCGCGCCGAACTGCGCAAGGCGCTGGCGAACCCCGCCTTGGCAATCGACATCGGCCGTAGCCGCCAGCATCTGCGCGACCATTATCGCGTCTACGCCACCAGTGTCCGCAACCTCGGCACCCCGGTCTTCCCCGCGCGCCTGTTCCGCGCCGTGCTGGAGCGGTTCGGCGAGGATGCGGACATATTGATCGTGCGCGATGGCGACCGGCCTGTCTCGGCCGTGCTGACGCTCTATCATCGCGGGCGGGTCATGCCCTATTGGGGCGGGGGCCTCGCCGACGCGCGGCGGCTGCGTTCCAACGAACTCATGTATTATCGCTTGATGGGCCATGGCCGCGCACGCGGCATGACGATGTTCGATTTTGGCCGCTCAAAAGTCGGCAGCGGGCAGGCGGCCTGGAAAAAAAGTTTCGGTTTCGAGCCGCAGCCTCTGGTCTATCATGAATGGGCACCCGATGGCGCGCGGCGCGACGTGAACCCGCATAGCGAAAAATATCAGCGCCGCATCGCGCTGTGGAAACGATTGCCGCTGCCGGTCGCCAATCTGGTCGGTCCGCTCATCGCGCGCGGTTTGGGATGATATCTGGGATATATGCTATGCCGGTCCATGGGGCCGGCTGGGGTCGGGGGGATTAGGACGTCGTGTTCATGCAAGGGATAACCGAGGTCGGCCTCATCGTGGAAGAGGCGCGCCTTACCGATGCGGCGGAGGTCGCCGCGATCGACGCCTGGGTGCGCACGCATCCGGCATCGACGCCGTTCCAGCGCCCTGGCTGGATCATGGGGGTCGAACATGGCACGGGTCAGAAAGCCCTGATGCTGGTCGCGCGGCTGGGCAGCCAGATCGTCGGCGTCCTGCCGCTCACCTATATCCGCTCGATGCTGTTCGGCCGCGCCCTCGTTGGCAGCGGCTTTGCGGTCGATGGCGGCATCCTCACCACCCATCGCAAGGCCGGCGAGATGCTGGCCGACGCCGCCTGGACGCTGGCCGAAAAGCTTGGTTGCGCGACACTCGAACTGCGCGGCGGCGAAGCGCCAGCCGGTCTCGCCTGGCAGGCAAAGGCCGACGCCTATCTCGGCTTCTCGAGCCCCCTCGCTGCCGATGACGAAGCAGAACTCAAGGCCGTGCCCAAGCGCCACCGCGCCGAAATCCGCAAAGGCCTAGCCAACGACCTGATCTTCGAGAGTGGCCGCGACAAGCGGCTGCGCGACATCCATTACCGCCTCTACGCCCATAGCGTCCATCATCTGGGCACCCCGGTTTTCCCACGCGCCCTGTTCGACGGCGTGCTGGATCGCCTTGGCGGCGACGCCGACATCGCCCTGGTGTCAAAGGACGGCAAGCCCTTGTCGGCGGTCATCAGCCTCTATCATGGCGGCGCGTGCATGCCATACTGGCATGGCGCGGCGGATGGCGCGCGGACCATGCGCTCGAACGAAGCGCTCTATTTCCTGCTGATGCGCCAGGCGCGCGAACGCGGCTGCACGACCTTCGATTTCGGCCGGTCAAAGGTCGGCACCGGCCCCGCCGCCTGGAAAAAGACCTGGGGCTTCGAGGGCGAACCGCTCGGCTATCATCTGCGCACCGCACCGGGCAAGGAGACGCGCGACGTCAATCCGCTCTCGCCCCAATATCGGCGCAAGGTCGAATATTGGAAGAAGCTCCCCGAAAGCCTCGCGACGCTGATCGGCCCGCATATCGCGCGGGGCCTTGGATGACGGGCGACATCCTTTTCCTCTGCCACCGCATCCCCTTTCCGCCGGACAGGGGAGACAAGATCCGCTCGTGCAACCTGCTCAAGCGCTTGGCGCAGGTCGCGCCCGTTCATGTGGGCTGTTTCGCCGATGATGATCGCGACATGGGCTTTGCCGGGGAACTCGACGCCATCGCGCAGAGCCAGTGCGTGCTACGGCGCGACAGGTCCAGGATCGTGGCGGGCCTCACTGGCCTCGCTAAGCGCGAACCGTTGCTCGTTTCGCTGTTCGACCATCCCGGCCTGCACCAGTGGGTCGCCCAAACGCTCGCTGACCGCCCGATCCGCGCCGTCGTCGCCTATTCGGCGCAGATGGCGCATTTCGTCCCCGCGCTGCCCCCCGGCGTCCGCTTCCTGATGGATTTCGTCGATTTCGATTCGGCCAAATATGCCACCTATGGCGCGCAGGGGTCCGGCCCAATGGGCTGGATCAACCGGCGCGAAGGCCGCGTGCTGCTCGACTTCGAACGCCGCGTCGCCGCCCGCGCCGACATCTCCACTTTCGTCAGCGAAGCCGAAGCCGGCCTTTTCCGCACCGCCAGCGGCCTTGGCCCCGACCGGATCGTGCCGCTCGAAAATGGCGTCGCGCTCGACTATTTCGATCCGGCCGCTGACTTACCCCCAGTGGCACATGGCGACGGCCCCTTGCTCGTCTTCACCGGCCAAATGGACTATCGCCCCAATGTCGAGGCGGTCGAAAGTTTCGCGCGCCAGACCTTGCCCGCCATCCGCACCGTCCATCCCAACGCCCGCTTCGCCATCGTCGGTCGCAACCCGTCCAAGGCCGTCGAAGCGCTCGCCGCCCAGCCCGGCGTGATCGTCACCGGCGGCGTGCCCGACGTGCGCGGCTGGCTGGCGGCGGCCGACATCGTCGTCGCGCCCTTGCGCATCGCGCGCGGCATCCAGAACAAGGTGCTGGAAGCCATGGCGATGGCCCGCCCGGTCGTCGCCTCGCCCCAAGCCGCCGAAGGCATCGACGCGCAGGATGAACTGCACTTCTTGATCGCCGCCAACCCCGCCGAAGAAGCCGCCAAGATCAACAGCTTGCTCGCTGATCCCGCCCGCGCCGCCCAGTTCGGCCTCGCCGCCCGCGCGCGGATGGAGGCCCGCTACCGCTGGTCGGCCACGCTCGCGGATCTGCCCGACCTGCTGTTCGGCCGCGAAGCGGACAGCCGCGCCGCATGACCGGACAGACGCTGCCGATGGCGCGCACCCCACTTGTCGACCTGACCGGATGGCGCGGCCATCTGACCGCGCTCGGCGTCGTCGCCTTCGCGATCCTGACGCTGTTCTTTGACGACGTGCATTCGATGGTGTCGATCTGGTGGAATTCCTCCACCTTCGGCCATTGCCTCTTCATCCCGCCGCTCATCGCCTGGCTGGTGCAGCAACGCCTGCCGGGCCTGCGCCAGTTGGAGCCGGTGGCCTGGACGCCGGGCCTCCTCTGGCTGGGGCTGGGCGCGCTCGCCTGGCTGCTCGGCGCAGCGGCGGGCGTCGCGATGGTCCGCCATGGCGCGCTGGTCCTAATGCTCCAGGGCGCGACCGTCGCGCTGCTTGGCCCAGCGGTCGCGCGCGCGCTCATCTTCCCGCTCTTCTACGCCTTCTTAATGGTGCCCTTCGGTGAAGAACTCGTGCCGCCGCTGCAACTGGTGACGGCGCATCTGACGATGTTCTTCCTCGACCTGTCGGGCGTACCCGCCCATATGGAAGGCATCTTCATCACCACGCCGACCGGCTATTTCGAAGTGGCGGAGGCCTGTTCGGGCGCGAAATTCCTGATCGCCATGACCGCCTATGGCGTTCTCGTCTGTAACGTCTGTTTCAAAAGCTGGCCGCGCCGCATCATCTTCATGGGCGGCGCGCTGCTGCTCTCGATCCTCGCCAATGGCGTGCGCGCTTTCGCCACCATCTTGGTCGCGCATCTGACCACCATCGACGCCGCCGTCGGCTTCGATCATGTCGTCTATGGCTGGGTCTTCTTCGCCATCATCATGATCGTCGTGATGGCAACCGCCTGGCCCTTTTTCGACCGCAAGCCGGGCGACCCCTGGTTCGATCCGCAGCGCCTGCAAAGCCCCGTCGTCCAAACCGGATCGGCAGGCCGGAACGCGGGCATTGCACTGGCCCTGATCGTCGCCGCGCCGCTCTGGCTCGCCGCCACCGCCGCCAATGCCGATCCCTTGCCCGCGCGCATCGACTTGCCTTCGGTCCCCGGCTGGACCCGCAGCGCGACGCCGATGGCCTATCCCTGGAAGCCGCGCTTCGATGGTGCCGACCATGCCACACTGGGGCGTTACCACAACGCTGACGGCCAGATCGTCGATCTCGCCATCATTGCCTATGAACGGCAGGATGAGGGCCGCGAACTGGTCGGTTTCGGCCAGGGCGCGGCCGATCCCGACAGCCAATGGGTCTGGTCCTCGCCCGCCGCCGCGCCACAGGGCGCGCGCGGCGAACAGATCACCGCCCCCGGCCCGGTCGTGCGGCAAGTGGTGAGCTATTATGTCGTCGGCGGCAATGCGCCGACTGGCAGCCGCCCGCAGGTCAAGATCGCCACGATGAAAGCCCGCCTGCTGGGCCAGGATCAGCGCGCCGTCGCCATCCTCATCTCCGCCGAAGAAGGGCAGGGGCGTCCCGCCGATGCGGCGATCCGCGCCTTCCTGACCAATGTCGGCGACATACAGCTTTTGGCTGACCGCAGCGCGGGCATCCGCTAGGGAGGTTCGCATGTGCGGCATAGCGGGTATCTTTCATCTGGAAACGGCCAAGCCGGTCGATCCCGCGCGGGTGCGCGCCATGCTCGATGCGATGCCGCATCGTGGCCCGGACGGCAGCGGCATCTGGACCGCGCCGGGCGTCGGCCTTGGGCATCTGCGCCTCTCGATCATCGATCTGGAATCGGGCGCGCAACCGATGCTGACCGACGACGAGGCGTTAGCCGTCGTGTTCAACGGGGAAATCTATAATTTCGCCGAAGTCCGCGCCGAACTGGAGGCGAAGGGCCATGTCTTCCGCACCCATAGCGACACCGAAGTCATCCTCCACGGCTATCGCCAATGGGGCGAGGAGTGCGTCCACCGTTTCAACGGCATGTTCGCCTTCGCCCTGTTCGATGCACGCGCGCAGTCGCTCTGGCTGGTGCGCGACCGTCTGGGGGTCAAGCCGCTTCATTATGCCTTGCTGTCCGATGGCAGCCTGATCTTCGGATCGGAACTCAAAAGCCTGCTCGCCCATCCGCTGCTGCGCCGCGCGCCGGACCTGTCTGCGCTCGAAGATTATATGGCCTATGGCTATGTTCCCGACGATGCCTGCCTGGTCGCGGGCGTGCGCAAGCTCGGCGCGGGCGAAACGCTCCGCCTGGTGCGCGGCCGTCCCTTGCCCCAGCCGCACCGCTATTGGGACGTCAGCTTTGCCGACCGCACCAAATCCTCGCCCCAGGAATCGGAAGAGGAACTGGTCGCCCTGATGCGGCAGGCCGTCCGCTCGCGCATGGTCGCCGACGTGCCGCTGGGCGCCTTCCTGTCGGGCGGGGTGGACAGCAGCAGCGTCGTCGCCCTGATGGCCGAAGCCTCGTCGCAAGCCGTCAAGACCTGCACCATCGGCTTCGATGTCGCCGCGCTCGACGAAACCGCTTATGCCGACCGCATCGCCCGCCGCTTCGCCACCGATCATCGCAGCCGCATCGTCTCGCCCGACGATTATGGCCTGATCGACCGGCTCGCCTATCATTTCGACGAACCCTTCGCTGATGCCTCCGCGCTGCCCACCTTCCGCGTGTGTGAACTCGCGCGCGAGCAGGTCACGGTCGCGCTGTCGGGCGATGGCGCGGACGAAGCCTTTGCCGGCTATCGCCGCCACCGTTTCCAGATGCAGGGAGAACGGATTCGTGGCCTCATCCCCGCCTCGATCCGCGAGCCTCTATTCGGGACGCTCGGCAAATATTATCCCAAGGCCGACTGGGCACCGCGCGCGCTGCGGGCCAAATCGACCTTCCTCGAACTCGCGGGCAGCGGCGGCGAAGCCTATGCCGCGTCGGTCGGCGTCACCCCCCATGCCCTGCGCCAGCGCCTGTTCACGCAGGAGGTCAAGGGGCGGCTCGGCGGCTATCGCGCAGAAGATCGCTATGTGAAGGCGATGGCCAACGCGCCCGCGCGCGATGCGCTCGACCGCGCGCAATATGCCGACATCAAATATTGGCTACCCGGCGACATCCTGACCAAGACCGACCGGATGAGCATGGCCGTCAGTTTAGAAGCGCGCGAACCCCTGCTCGATCATCGCCTCGTGGAATTTGCCGCGCGCCTGCCGGTCAGCCAGCGCATTCGCGGCAATAGCGGCAAATATCTGCTGAAAAAGGCGATGGAGCCGTATCTGCCGCAAGACATACTCTATCGCCAGAAAATGGGCTTCGTCACGCCCATCAGCGCCTGGTTCCGTGGCGCGCTCGCGGGCGAAGCGACCGCGATCGCGGGCGGCTCAGCCCTGGCTCGGACCGAATGGTTCGACAGCGCCATGCTCGCCCGCATCGCCACCGACCACCGCTCCGGCGTCGCGGACCATGGCCGCCTGTTGTGGCAACTGTTGATGTTGGACAAGTCCCTGACACGCTTGTTCGGGGTGTAGGGTCCACGCGATCGACCCTAGCCGCATCCTCCCCTGTAAGGGGAGGTGGCAGCACGCAGTGCTGACGGAGGGGTGTCCCCCTATCGATGGCGGGACACCCCTCCGTCTGACCTTCGGCCAGACACCTCCCCTGAAAGGCGAGGATGAACAAGAGCGGACACTGCGACTTCCACCCCCTTGCAACCCGCGCCGCCTGGTGCCAACGGAGCGCATGGCGATGATCAGGGCGCAACAGTGACAGTTTCCAAGGAAATCGTGCGGTTCCGGCTTTACGCGCTGTGCCTCGGCGGGGACATGGCCGGGCTGTTCTGCGCTTTCCTCGCCGCCAACTGGTTCGTGCTGGGCGCGCTGTGGGGCGAACCGGGCAAGCCCCACGGCCTTGTCATGTTCGCGATGATCGCGCCGCTCTATGCGCTGCTGGCGGTGCAGGGCGGCGGCTATGGCATTCAGAGCATCAACAATGTCCGGCGGGGCATCGTCCGTGCGCTCTGGGCGCTGGTGCAGGCGGCGCTGCTGATGCTGCTGATCGTCTATCTCGGCAAGATGGCCGAACAATTGTCGCGCCTGACCTTCGTCACCGGCCTTGGCCTCGGCGGTCTTGCCGTCGCACTGGTGCGCCTCGCGATCGCGCGGCTGGCAAGCCAGGTGCTGGGCGACGTGCCCGACCTCACCGTCGTCATCATGGATGGCGTGTTGATCGCCACCGGGCCGCACATGACCGTCATCGAAGCCGCGGCCATCGACCTGCGCCCCGAACGCCATGATGCCGACATGGCGGCACGGCTGGCGAGCGCGGTCGGCATGGCCGAGCGCGTGATCGTCGCCTGTCCGCTCGACCGGATGGCCGACTGGTCGGCGGCGCTTAAATCGCTGTCGGCGCGGGGCGAGATCGTCGTGCCCGAACTGCTGCGTTTCGCGCCTGCGCGGGTTGCCGAATTTGACGGCCAGCCGACCATCATCGTCGCAGGCGGCCCGCTCCAGTTCCGGGACCGGTTGATCAAGCGGCTATTCGACCTGATCGTCGCCACCGTTGCCACCATCCTGCTCTCGCCCATCCTGATCGGCGCCGCGCTGGCGGTGAAACTGACCAGCCCCGGCCCGATCCTCTTCCGCCAGCCGCGCATCGGCAAGGATGGCCGCTCCTTCTCCATCTACAAATTTCGTTCGATGCGGGCGGAGGCCAGCGACACGAAGGCCGCAACGCTAACCAAGCGCGACGATGATCGCGTGACCCCGATCGGCGCTTTCCTGCGCAGGACCAGCATCGACGAATTACCTCAACTTTTCAATGTTTTAGAAGGCGATATGAGCATCGTCGGCCCGCGCCCCCATGCCGCCGCCGCGCGGGCAGGGGACAGCCTCTATTGGGAAGTCGACCCCCGCTATTGGGCGCGCCACTGCATCAAGCCCGGCATGACCGGCCTCGCCCAGGTGCGCGGCCATCGCGGATCGACCGACCATCATCAGGATCTGATCGACCGGCTCCAGTCGGACCTGGAATATGTCAGCGACTGGTCGGTCTGGCGCGACCTGCGCATCATCGTCGCGACTCTGGGCGTCCTCGTCCACCACAAGGCCTATTGAGCATGACCGACCTGCTGATAGGCATTCTACTGTCCGCTTCGCTGTTCGCTTTGCTGTGGCCCTTCCTCTTCTACCCCCTGATTCTGCGCGCTTTGCCGACGCTTCCCGAAGCGCCCATGGCGACCACGCCGCCCAGCGCCTCGCTGCTCTACTGCGCCTATGATGAAGCCCATGCGATGCCCGAAAAGCTCGCCAATATCGCCATGCTCAAGGCCCGCCATCCGGACCTTGAATGCCTCGCCTTCGACGATGGTTCGTCCGACGGCACCGGCGACCTGATCGCCGCCCAGGGCGATCTCGTTACCCTGATCCGTGGCCCCGGCCGCAGCGGCAAGGCGCATGGCATGAAGCATCTCGCCGCCCGCGCCACTGGCGACGTGCTGATCTTCACTGACGCCAATGTCCTGCTGGACGGCGACGCGATCGACAATCTGCTCGCCCGCTATGCCGACCCGGCTATTGGCGGCGTGTTGGGGTCGCTCCATTATATCGGCGCGGACGAAAGCGCGACCGCCTCGGTCGGCTCGCTCTACTGGCGGATCGAGGAACGGCTGAAGGACGAGGAATCGCGCACCGGCAATGTGTTGGGCGCCGACGGCTCGATCTTCTCGATCCGCCGCGACCTCTATCCCGATTTCCCCGACAGCGTGCTGGATGATCTGACTGTCTCGATGGCCGTCGTGTTCGCGGGCAAGCGCCTGATCAAGGCCAAGGACGTCATCGCCCGCGAACGGCTGGTGACGGGTCGCAAGGATGAATATCGCCGCAAGGTACGGATCGCCGCCCGCGCCTGGCACACCCATGTCCATCTGCGCCCGCAACTGCGCCAAATGCGCGCGATCGATCGCTTCAAATATGCCTCGCGCAAGATCGTCCGCTGGTTCGGCGGCATCTTCATCCTGACCGGCGCTGTCGCGGCGGGCACGCTGGCGATGCGGATTTCGCCCATGCTCTATATGGTCGGCGCGCTGGCCGTCGCCCTGGCGATCTGGGCCGGTGTCCGCGCGAAAAGCGGGCCGTTCGCGGCGCTGGTCGATATACTCATCGCCTATGCCGCCACCCTGCAGGGCGTGATCAAGGCCATGACCGGCCGCACCGTCACGACCTGGAATCCCGCCAAGTCACGCTGATGGGTCAATCCTCCCCTGTAAGGGGAGGGGGACCGCCGAAGGCGGTGGAGGGGTGTTACCCTATCGATAGGGTGACACCCCACCGTCAGGGCTACGCCCTGCCACCTCCCCTACAAGGGGAGGATGCCTTTGCCGCTTTACCTTCAGAATATACGGAACCTCTCTCACCCCCCTCGTCAAACGCCGACGATATTGTATAGCCCATCCCCTGTTCCCAAGCGGAGAATGCCGTGATTACTGTCCAGCGGGTGGCCAAAGCCGTCGGCAAGCATCTGACCCGAACCGCGCTCCAGGCGCGCAAAGCTGCGGGTGTGCGGCGCAAGCGGGGCTGCCCGGCCTGTGGCGCGACCGTGGTGGGCTTCTTCCGCTATGGCGACAATGGCGAATGGGGCTGCCCCGAATGCGGCGCATCGCCGCGCGAGCGGCTGATGAACTGGCTGATCGCCAATGGCCGCCTGACCGTGCCAGTGGAAGGCGCGATCCTGCATATGGCCCCCAATGAAGCCAGCCTCGTCCGCCGCTTTTCCGCCGCCGCTTATTATATGCCCGCCGATCTCGATCCGTCGCGCTACACCGTCCCCAACATGGCGCAAATCGACCTGATGGAACTGGCCGTCACCGACCGCTACGACCTGTTCTACGCCAGCCATGTGATGGAGCATGTGCCTGACGATAGGACGGTGCTGCGCAACATCTACCGCGCCTTGAAGCCGGGCGGCGAAGCCTGGCTGATCGTGCCGCTGTGGACCAAGCCGACCGAAGATGGCAGTTTCGACATCCCCCCGCGCGAGCGCGAGCGCCGCTTTGGCCAGTGGGATCATGTGCGCCAATATGGCCCCGATTTCGCCGACCGCATCCGCGCCGCCGGCTTCGACCTCGAAGAGATTGACGCCAGCAGCATCGACGTCGCCGCGCGCCATTATTACGCGCTGGACGACCGGCTGTTCCGCGCCCGCAAGCCCGGCGGAGCCGCGCCGCGGTGAGCATCCTCGCGCGGATGGAGGCATCCGCCCGCATCCTCGCGCTGGTTAAGCTCGCCAATGTCGGCCTCGTGCTGATTTGGGGCTTTGCCGTCACCTTCGTTTTCGTCCGGGTCTTGCCGCTGGCCGAATTTCAGGCGTTCCTGCTGCTCGTCGCCTTCGGCAACTTCACCATTTCGGCAGAATTCGGCCTGACCAGCATCATCTACGCCCGGCTGCGGCGGCACTGGCTGGGCGGCGATCAGGCGGATGGCGGATTCCGGCTGGAGGAAATGGGGGTGCTGTTCCTGTTCCTTGGCCTCATCGTCGCGGGTGGCACGGCGATCCTGATCGGGGCGCTGGCGCTTGGCTGGTTCGACACGGCGATGCCGCTGCTGTTCCTCCTCTTCTTCCTGTCCGCCTGCCTCAACCTGCCTGCCTTGCTGGCCAAGCGGGCGCTGGCGGCAGTAGACGGCAATTTCCTGTGGGAAGCGCTCGATTGCGGACGGCGGGTGCTGACGATCGCGCTGCTGCTGGCGATCCTCCTGGGCCTGGACCCGCGCCTGTCGATCGCACTGCAACTGGCGGTCAGCCTGCTCGTCATCGGCTGGGCCATCGCCCATGTCCACCGGCGCTTGGAGATGAACACTCGCCACTGGCTGGCCTTCCGCGTCGGCGGCGGCCATGTCCGCGCCCATTATCTGCGTGACATCGGCGCATCGGCCGCGTTCACAGCATCCGACATCATCGCCTATAATGCGCCCTATTTCACCATCGCCATGGCCACGTCCGACGCCCGCCCGATGCTGATCTTCGACTTTTTCTTCAAAATGTCGCGTGCCCTTTCGATGCTGGTCCGCGCCGTCGTGGAGGCCGCCTTGCCCCGCATCACCCGCGCCTATCATGCGGGCGACCGCACAAGGCTGCGCCAGTTGCTGGCCCGCTCGCTCGGCGCGGGGCTGGTCTTTGCCGTCCTGCTGTCGGCCCTGTTGCTGGGGGCGGGAGGCTGGCTATTCACCACGCTGTTCGACGGTCGTGCCACGATCGACCGGACGGACCTCACGCTGATCGTCGCTGCATTGGCCGCGCTCACGATCATCTGCGTTTCGGTCTATGTCCAGGGCGCGCTCGGCCGCTTCTCGACCCTGCTGCATCGCTCGCTGCCCTTCCTCGCTGGATCGCTCGCTAGCGCGCCCCTTGCCCTCGCCATTGCACCCCAAGGCTTCGACCGCACCTTCCTTGGCCTCTACACGCTGACGCTCACCGGCGCGGCCATCCTGCATCTCATCTCGCTCCAAAGGCTGGCACGGGCATGAAGGTCGCGATGCTCGACCCGTCGCTCTTCACTGGGCGCTATGACGACAGCCTCTGCGCCGCGCTGGGGCACCAAGGCGCGCAGGTCACGCTGCTCGGCCGCCCGATGCGCACAACCGATGCCATCGTGCCGCACGGCTATGCCTACGCCCCCCATTTCTTCCGCCACAGCGAAAAGCTGCGGGACCGCCTCGGCGAGGGCCGCGCCTTTCGTCTGGCCAAAGCGGCAGAATATGCGCTGGCCTGCGCGTTGGGTGATCTGACGCCCTTACTCGCCGCCGATGTGGCCCATAGCCAATGGCTCCCTCTCGCCCCCGCAGACCGTCTGATGTTGAAGCGACTCAAAGGGCGCACTGCTTTGGTCCACACCGTCCATAATGCCGACGCCTATCATGCCGATGCCGGGCTGCAGGGCCGGGGCTATCGCGCGTTGCTCGACGGCATGGATGCGTTGATCGTCCATGGCGACACCACCCGCGCTGCCCTCATCGCGCAGGGCATCGACCCCGCCCGCATCCACATCACCCCGCACCCGCCGATGCGGTTGGCGGCCGCCAGCGCCGACGATCTCGCCGCCGTTCCCGCCTCCACCAAACCGCGCCTGCTCTTCTTCGGCACGATCCGCCCCTATAAAGGCGTAGACCTCGCGATAGACGCCTGCCTCTCGCTCTGGCGCGACGGCCATGACTTCGACCTGATGCTGGCGGGCAAGCCCTTCATGGACGTCGCGCCGCTGTTGGCGCAGGTCGCGCAAGCAGATTTTGCCGACCGGCTGCTCACCGACTTCGGCTTCCTGACCGAAGGCCGCCTCGACGCGCATATGGCCCGCGCCGACATCATGGTCTTTCCCTATCGCCATATCGATTCGAGCGGTGCCTTCCTCTCGGCGCTCCATCATGGCAAGGCGATGGTCACGTCCGACGCGGGCATGTTCGGGCGATTGCCTGACGGCGTGGCAGTCAAGGCACCTGCGGGCAATGTCCCCGCTTTGGCCGCCAGCCTCTTGCCGCTGGTGCAAAGCGCCGCCATCAGGCAGGAACAGGGCGAGGCGTCGCGCGCCTATGGGGACAATATGGGAAGCTGGAACGACATGGCGGTGGCGACGATGAATATCTATCAAACCATGCTGGCCGCGCGCGCATGAACCGCTATTGGCGCGAATTGTCCGACCGCAGGCTGGCCGCGCGTCTGGCGCTCGCTGGACGGGTGCATCAATATCCCGAAATCCAGGCGCTCCGGCGCTTCCTCTCCACCTTCGCGGTCGATTGCCTGTTCGACGTTGGTGCCAATCGCGGCCAATATGCGACGATGCTGCGCAAGGATGCGGGCTATAAGGGGCTGATCCTCTCCTTCGAGCCGAACCCCGATGTGTTTGCGGAGCTACAGCGCCACGCCGCCTCCGATCGTCTCTGGCACGTCTTCAACATGGCGCTCTCCGATTTCGACGGCACGGCCAGCTTCAACATCATGGCCGCCGATCAATTCTCGTCGCTCAAGACTCCATCGGGCGAACAAGATGCGATCTTCGCCGATCGCAACAAGGTAACCAAGACGGTCGAAATGCAGTGTCGCCGCCTCGACACGCTGCTGCCCGAACTGGTGGCGCAGCATGGATTTACCCGCCCGTTTCTGAAAATGGACACGCAGGGCCACGATCTGTCGGTGTGCGAGGGCGCGGGCGACGTGCTGGCGCAGATGCTGGGCATCCAGACCGAACTCGGCGTCCGCCCCATCTACGAAGGCGGCACCGGCTATCGCGCGATGATCGACTGGCTGGACGCCCGCGCCTTCGTGCCCTCCGCCTTCTTCGCCAATAATAAAGGCCATTTCCCCCTGCTGGTCGAAATGGACGGCATTTTCGTCAACCGGACGCTGGTCGCGGCGTGACCGGGGGCGGGGCGACCAGCTTCGTGAGCGCGCGCCGCCTGTTCCTGGCCGGCGCGATCGGCCTGACGCTCTGGCTGGGTGCCACCTTCGTCTGGCATGTCACCTGGCGGCAGGGGATCAGCCTGCCGGTCATCCTGTTTCTGGATCAGGATTTCCCGCTCCTCCTCGGCTCGCTGCTGCTGCTGGCGCTGGCCGCGCCCTTTGCGGAAGGGAAGGGCATCCGCCTGCCGCGCCCGACCGCGCGCATCATCGTGCCGCTGATCCTGCTCATGGGGCTGGCGGCTTGGGCGGGCCATTATGCCCTGTTCCAAAATTACGCCATTTCCCGTGACGAGGAAGTCGCGCGTTTCGCCGCCGCCTATATGCGCGAAGGGCTGTTCGCCCGGCCAATCCCGGTCGAATGGGAACCCTATCGCCGGGCGATCATGCCCGAATTCTTCTCCCCCTTCGGCGCGGCGGATTATTGGACGGCGGCCTATCTGCCGGTGAACAGCGCGATCCAGGCCTTGTTCTGGCAATTGGGCGATCCCAATCTGGCTGGGCCAGTGCTGCTGATGGCCGGGCTGCTTGCGCTCTGGCGCGTCGCGCTGCGGCTGATGCCCGATCGCCCGGACGCGGTGTGGGTCACCGTGCTGCTTGGCTGTTCGTCCAGCCAGCTCTGGATCACGGCGATGACGCCCTATGCCATGACCGGCCATTTCGCGCTCAACATGATCTGGCTCGCGCTAATACTGCGCGGCGGGGTGATCGGCCATGGCAGCGCAGGCGTCGTCGCTTTGGTCGCGGCGGGCCTGCACCAATGGCATTTCCCGCCGCTGTTTATCGCGCCCTTCATCCTGTGGATGCTGCTCGCCCGGCGCTGGACCGTCGCGGCCTTCCACGCGCTGACGCTGGTGGCGATCGTCATCGTCTGGGCCAAGCTCTGGCCCGAATTTCTGCTCCATGCGCTGGGCGCTCCCGCAGATGTGCGTCCCTCCGCCGGAGTCGCCGACAAGGTTGGCAGCCTGTTCCAGAGGCTCGGCGACCGCTGGCAGCCACTCGTCAATTTGAGCCGCTACATCGCCTGGAACGACATATTGATGGTGCCGCTGGCGGTGCTGGGCATGGCCGCGATGCGCTGGCGCGCGATGTTCCGGGGGCAGGAAATCGCGCTACCGCTGGCACTCGGCTGCTTCGCGGGCTGCATGCTGGCGCTGGCGCAGGGCTATGGCTGGGGCTTCCGCTACGCCCATGGCTTCATCGGCCCCTTCTGCCTGCTCGCTGGCCTCGGCTGGGCGCGGTTCCGCCCGCAGGACGCGCTGCGCCCGCTGGTCATCGGCCTGTGCATCACCGCACTAGGCAGCATTTTCCTCGTCTGGCGCACCCACGCCTTCGTCGCCCCCTATGCCGCGAGCCACCGACTGATCGATTCGAGCCAAGCCGATGTGGTGCTGATCGATCCGCGTGGCGGGCTCTACGTCACGGATCTGGTGCGCGGCCGCAATGGCGTGCCAGGCAAGCCGATGGTCATGAACCTTGGCATGCTGACGCTTGATCAGGTCGACGAACTCTGCAAATCCTATGTCGTCGAACTTTTCGACCGCGCCGAATTTCGCCCGCTGGGCGTGCCACTCGCGCGCTGGAATATCAGCCGCATGGACACGCTGCGCGCGCATATGAAGGAAGCGGGCTGCGACAAGCCGGTCCAGCCGCCGCTGCCTGAAACCTTCGAAGACGCGCTGAACGCCGCCGACAACGCGATGTGAAAGGGCTTATTGCCCCTTCACATGCACCCGCTTGCCGCCGATCCACGTTTCCAGCACCTGCGTCTCCCGAATGTCCGCAGGCCGTGCGGTGGAAATATCCCGGTCGATCAGCAGGAAGTCGGCCCGCTGTCCCGGCACCAGACTGCCGAAACGCTTTTCTGCAAATCCGGCAAAGGCCGCCTGGCGCGTAAAGCCATCGAGCGCCGCGTCGAACCCAACCCGCTGCGTCGGCATCCACCCGCCCATCGGTTCGCCCTTGGCATCCTCGCGGCTCATGGCGACGGCTATGCCTGCAAAGGGATTGGGGCTTTCGACCGGTACGTCCGATCCGAAGGCCAAGGGCACGCGATTGTCGAGCATCGCTCCCCACGCATAGGCGCCGCCCAGCCGCGCTTCGCCCAGCCGTGCGGTGGCCATACGCCAGTCGGACGCTTCATGGACCGGCTGCATCGACGCGACGATGCCGAACTGGGCAAAGCGCGGCAGATCGGCCGGGCTGACAATCTGGGCGTGTTCAATGCGCCAGCGCCGGTCGCCCTTGTAGGTTTCGGACAATTCCTGGATCGCATCCAATATTTCGCTATTGGCCGCATCGCCGATCGCATGGGTGGCGATCTGGAAATTGTCCATCGCGGCGCGGCTCATCACATTGCGCAATTGCGTCGCCGAAATCATCGGCAGCCCGCGTTGCCCCGGCGCATCGGCATAGTCGGCCTTCAGCCACGCCCCGCGTGACCCAAGCGCGCCGTCCAGCACCAGCTTGATGCCGCCCAGCCGCAGCCGGTCGTCATACAGCCACTGCGTCGGCTCCGGCCCGGCGATCAGCGTCATATTGTCGAGACCCGCCGCATAGGCCATGATCCGCACCCGCAGCGCCCCGCGATCGGCCGAGCGGCGGAACGCCTGCCAGTCCTCGATGCTCGTGCCCATGTCGGCAATGCCAGTGACGCCCATCGCCAGCAAAGCGCGCTGCGCCTTTTCCAATGCGATGTCCCGATCCTTGGGTGCAGGCGCAGGTACGACCTTCTCGATCAGCGCCATCGCCTGATCCACGAACACGCCCGCAGGTTTGCCCGCCGCCATCTCGATCCGGCCGCCTGTGGGTGATTTGGTCGCGGCCGTCACGCCCGCCGCGCGGATCGCCGCGCTATTGGCCCAGCCCGCATGGCCATCGACGCGCGAGAGCCATACCGGAATATCACCGACCGCGGCGTCCAGTTCGGCGGCCGTCGGAAAGCGGCCCAAGCCCCATTGTTCCTGGTTCCAGCCCGTCCCGATGATCCATTTGCGCCCCGGACTGGCCTGCGCATAGGCACGGATCTTCGCCTGCGCCTCTTCGAGCGACTGTGTGTCCGACAGGTCCAGCGTGATGAGCGACAGGCCAAAGCTCATGACATGGCCATGCGCGTCGATCATGCCCGGCACTAGAGTCTTGCCGCCCGCGTCCAGCTTGAACGACAGCCCCTTGGGCGGCTGCGGCCAGGGCTGGCCGCGCTTCGGTTTCTTGGGCTTCTTATATTCCGGTTCCTGATGGCGGCCCGGAATCAGCCTCTCGACCTTGCCCTCATCATCGATCAGCAGCGCGCCAAAGCGCACGACCTTGCCAGTGGGATCGACCGCAATGCCATTCACATTGTCGATGACGCCGGACGCGAGCGCAGGGAAGGGGAGGGCGGCAATCAGCCCCAGACCCAACACCCCAAATCCGTTCGCCCTGAGCCTGTCGAAGGGTCTTTCTTTCTTCGATCGAGGTGCAGACAGAAAGGCAGCTTCGACAAGCACAGCCCGAACGGACGTTGGGGCAATATTCACGCCTTGATAATCCGTCGCACCAGCGCGCTGGTATCCTGCCGATGGCCACCCATCGCCTGCACATCGGCGTAGAATTGATCGACCATCGCCGTCACCGGCAACGTCGCGCCATTCGCTCGCGCTTCCTCCAGCGCCAGCCCCAGATCCTTGCGCATCCAATCCACCGCGAAGCCGAAATCGAAACTGTCCTGCGCCATCGTCTTCCATCGATTATCCATCTGCCAGCTTTGCGCCGCGCCGCCCGAAATCGCTTCGAACACGGTGTTGAGGTCGAGTTCGGCCGCCTGCGCAAAGCGCATCGCTTCCGCCAGACCCTGCAATACGCCCGCAATGCAGATTTGGTTCACCATCTTGGTCGTCTGGCCCGCGCCAGCACCGCCGACATGGACGATCCGCGCGGCATAGGCCTGCATCACAATCTTCGCCGCCGTCACGGCCGGCTCGGTGCCCCCACACATGATCGACAACCGGCCATTCTCCGCCCCGGCCTGTCCGCCCGATACCGGCGCATCGACACTATGGATGCCCCGGCTTTCGCCTTCGACGAACAATTGCCGGGCGATCCGCGCGGAAACGGTGGTGTGGTCGATGAACAGGCTGCCCGGCTTCATCGTGCGGAACGCGCCTTCGCGGCCCAGCGTTACCTGGCTCAGATCATCGTCGGTGCCGACGCAACTGATCACGATCTCCGCCTCTTCCGCCGCCTTGGCCGGGCTGGTCGCGACCGTCCCGCCATAGGCTTCGGCCCAGCTTTTCGCCTTGCCGATGGAACGGTTGTAAACGGTCAGGCTGTGTCCGGCCTTGGCCAGATGTCCTGCAACCGGGCCGCCCATGACGCCCAGGCCGATAAACGCGATGTTAGCCATATGCCTCGTAGGATAAGTGCTTGGCGACCAGCCATAGGGGCAGTTTTCCGACAGTGCCAGTTTCTTCCACCGCAATTTTGCGTTAGGGCGCGACCATATGAACACGCTTGCCAAGATCGAGAGCGCCCCGCCGCTGCCCATCACCGTCGATGACGTGCTTGCCGCGCGCACTCGCATTGCCGGGGCGATCGTCAAGACGCCGACGCTGATCAGCCAGACGCTCTCGCAAATGCTGGGCTGCAACGTCTATCTCAAATTCGAGAATCTCCAGTTCACCGCCGCTTACAAGGAGCGCGGTGCGCTCAATCGCCTGCTGCAATTGGATGAAGCCTCGAAGACCAAGGGCGTGATCGCCGCGTCCGCGGGCAACCATGCACAGGGCCTTGCCTATCATGGCAAGCGGCTGGGCGTCCCCGTGACCATCGTCATGCCGCTGACCACCCCGATCATCAAGGTGACACAGACGCGCGGCCATGGCGCGACGGTCGTGCAATATGGCGAGAAGTTCGATGACGCCTACGCCCATGCGCGCTTGCTGGAGGTGGAGCAGGGGCTGACCTTCATCCATCCTTTCGACGAGCCGGACATCATGGCAGGGCAGGGCACGGTCGCGCTCGAAATGCTGGAGGATGCGCCGGAAATCGACACGCTGATCATCCCGATCGGCGGCGGCGGCCTGTTTTCCGGCATGGCAACGGCAGCGCGGGCGATGAAGCCGGACATCCGTTTGATCGGCGTGCAGGCGGAACTCTATCCGTCGATGTACGACTATATCAAGGGCGAACATCTGCCCTGCGACGGCGATACGTTGGCGGAGGGGATCGCGGTCAAGCAGCCGGGCGACAACACCCGTCTCGTGGTCGAACGGCTGGCGGACGACATGCTGCTCGTCACCGAACGGCGGCTGGAAGAAGCGCTCAGCCTGTTGCTCCAGATCGAAAAGACCGTGGTCGAAGGGGCCGGGGCCGCCGGTCTCGCCGCGCTGCTGACCTATCGCGAACAATTTGTCGGGCGCAATGTCGGCCTCGTGCTGACCGGCGGCAATATCGACACGCGGCTGCTCGCCAACGTCCTGCTGCGCGATCTCGCCCGGTCGGGACGGCTCGCGCGGCTGCGCATCATCCTGCAGGATCGGCCCGGCGCGCTGTTCCATGTCGCCCGCATCTTCGATCAGGAAGCGGTCAACATCCTCGAACTGGCGCATCAGCGGATCTTCACCAACCTGCCGGCCAAGGGCTTGAGCCTCGACGTCGAGTGCGAGACGCGCGATCGCGCCCATCTCCAGCGGCTGATCGCCGCGCTCGGCGAAGCAGGCTATGAGGTCGCGCCGATCGAGGTTGCCTGACGGGCTGCAACCTTTTGTTAATATTTCGTGGTAAACGCCCTTTTCACGCGCGCATGGGGTCGGCATAGTCTGCGCATGACCCATATACGGCACAGCGATGAACAGGATAGAGGCGCGTGACCGCACCTTTCCGTTTCCCCCGCTTTTTCGTGACCAACCCCTCGCCCTGTCCCTATCTGCCGGGACGGAGCGAGCGTAAGGTGTTCACGGAATTGAGCGGCGACAATGCTGCCGAACTCAATGACGCTTTGGGCCGCATCGGCTTTCGCCGCAGCCAGAATGTCGCCTACCGCCCCAGTTGCGCTGATTGCACTGCCTGCGTCTCGGTCCGGGTCGTCGCCAGTGAGTTCAAGCCCAACGCGACCCAGCGCAAGCTCATCCGCCGCAACAGCGACTTGGTCGTCACTGCCTGCAAGCCCTGGTCCACCGAAGAACAATTCGCCCTGCTCCAGCGCTATCTCAGCGCGCGGCATCCGGGCGGCGGCATGACGGAAATGGACGAGATGGACTTTGCCGACATGGTCGAACAGACCCCGGTCGACAGCCATATCATCGAATATCGCGAGCCCGGCGTCGATGGGCGCGTCGGTCGGCTGGTTGGCGCCTGCCTGACCGATCGGCAGGGCGATGGCCTGTCGATGATCTACAGCTTCTTCGATACCGAAATCGACTATCGGCCGGGCCTCGGCAATTTCATCATCCTCGACCATATCCTTCGCGCCGGGTCGGCGGGCCTGCCCTATGTCTATCTGGGCTATTGGGTCGAGGGGTCGCAGCGGATGCAATATAAGGTCCGCTACCGCCCGCTCGAAAAGCTCACCCGCAGCGGTTGGACCCGCTTCGATCCTGATGAGCAGGTCGAGGCCATTCGTGGCGTGGTCGCGCGCGATGAACCGCCCTTGCCGGTCGAACTGGCAGCCATCTTCCGCAAATAGATGTAGGTCGGGGGCGGCGCTTACCGCCCCCAATGCGTCATCAGCAGGCGCAGGACCGGCGTGTGCGCCGCGTGGACCTGCGCACCGGCACGGTTTCCGTGACATAGCTGGTCGTGGTCGTCGTGGTCATGACGGGCTGCACCGTCACCGTGGTCACGACCGGCGCGGGATAATAATAGCCGCCCGAAACATAACCGCCCTGACCGCCTATGGGCGCGCCACCATGCGACCAATGCGGCGCACTGGCATAGGCTGGCGCGTCATAATCGACGCCTGCGCCACGGACATCGCCTTCGAACCGGCCTTCATAGGTGCCGGTGGTGCGGCGACCATCTTCGGTGGTCCAGGTGCCGGTCCAGCGCCCCTCATACTCATTGCTGCGGGTCACGCTGTCGTCGGCATAGCCATAGCCATCGTCATAGCTTGCACCGGGACGACGCGGCGGTGGGGCGTTGCGGCGCGGCGCATCCTCCGCCTTGTCGATCGCCATGCCAGCGACGGCCCCCACGCCTGCACCGATCAACGTGCCAGCCGTGCGATTGCCCCGCCCGGCAATGCGGTTGCCCGCGACTCCGCCGACGACGGCACCGATCGCGGCACCACCCACGCCATTGTCGCGGCGACGATCGTCATAAGTGCCGTTGTCGGGACCATAGCCGCCTTCGTAGCGATTCCAGTCGATATTGCTGCGGCTGTCATAGACCCGGCCATAGCGATCGGTCATCACTGCATCGTCATAATAGCGCGACCAGCCATAGCCATAGGCCGGGGCGGGCAGGCCATAGGCACCGTAATTGGCGATATAATAGGTCGGGCTGATCCAATATCGCGGCAGGACATAGCCATAGACTGGCCGACGATAGCCGTTCCAGCCACCCGGTGCGCGCCATCCCGCCACCCAGCGGCCGTTATGGCGCTGGCCCCAACGCTGGCCGCCATTCCAATGCTGGCCAGGGCGAACCCCATGCGCGCCGGGCTGGCGCACTTCACCGGCGAGCGCGGGGCTGCCCGCCGCCGTCAGCGCGACGGCTGTGCCCAAAAGGAAGAGGCCGGATATCCGCATGGTTAACGCTCCCTGTTTTCCGGCGCGCGAAGACGCGCGCGCAGATCAAAATGCTAACGCTCCGTCTAGCATGATGATCCGCCGCTATCCATCAGCGGGACGGGGGATTCCTGTCCCGAAACGGGTCGGAACGGGCTATCGGCATGGGAAAGACGGTTAACCGGTCAGCCGACCCGCGCCGCGATCACCGCGACCAGCGCTTCCAGCCCGGCAGTATCATCCGAGTCGAACCGCGCGGGTTTGGGGCTGTCGAGATCCAGCACGCCGACCACCCGCCCGTCGCGCAGGATCGGCACGACGATTTCCGACGCGCTGGCCGCGTCGCAGGCGATATGGCCCGGAAAAGCGTGGACATCCTCCACCAACTGCGTCTCCCCCGTCGCCGCCGCCGCGCCGCATACACCCCGACCCATCGGAATGCGGATGCAGGCGGGCTTCCCCTGAAACGGCCCCAGCACCAGTTCGTCACCGACCAACCGATAAAACCCCGCCCAGTTCAGGTCCGGCAGAAACTGCCACAACAGCGCGGAAACATTGGCCATATTGGCCACGGAGTCCGGCTCGGCCCCTGTCAACGCATCGGCGGCGGACAGCAGGTCGGCATACAAGGTCGCCTTGTCGGCGGCGTCAGTGGGGGCGAAGTCATACATGGCGTTGATATAGGGCCGTCGGCGGCGAACGCCAAACGTTCTGGCGCTTATCTATAGGCCTGTCAGCTTCGAGGATGCACAGCCTGTTTCTTTGAGATAGCTGCCTATCGCGTCCATCCGTCTGGTCGTCGTGGACCTCTCGATTTCTGCTTCCTTGACACCAGCACGGACGAAATCGGCGCGATCAAAAACCTCTACACGATAACCTTGGCACAGATCAGGAACCGTTCCCGGATCCAGATGCGCCATACTCATGATGATAGGTTTGCGGACCATTCCACCGTCGATACGTACGACATCCTGTCCGAAGACGCTGCCGCGGGCGTCGACAAGGACAACGTCCGCTTTACGTGCAACAATGGCGGCATGGGCACGCGCATGAGGCGCAACGAAACGGTAGATCATCGCCGCTTGTGCCATCATCAACACCAGCGCCAGCACGCAACTTTGCAGCACCGGTCGGAGTGTCGAATGAACCGTATGACGGTCAGCCCATCCTCGGCCGGCAAGTAGGCAAAAAGGTCCGATATAGCCGTGAAGATAACGATAGCCCCAACCAAGCCCCTGATGAACGGTAAGTAGCATGCCGACAAGACAGCCGGCTGCTAGCGCCAGAAACAGCAAATTCGGGTATGTCGCAGCTTTGCCTTTACAAAAGCCTTTTGCTGCGCTCCGTGCCCCCAAGAGTGACAGTGGAAGGAGGAGAGCGTTGTTCCAAGCAAAGAAGCGTGGAATGTAGATGAGGGGATCAAGGCTATGCAGTCGCGGCGAAATGCTTGCATTTTGGGATCCCGCCCCAGAGAGCGGAATGTCCAGCGAATGTGCCAGCAATAGTGGATAGAATTTAAGCCAAAATATGATGAAAATACTATAGCTTACTGCGTAGATGGCAGACAGTAACCAGCGGCGTTGATATAAAAGAATGATGAGAACTGGCCCCGCGAACAAGGCATGGAACTGAACCTTATGCAGGCCAAGGGCAATTGCGCCCACCAAAATCGCTCCCGCGTGCGCCAAGGGTCTGTCCGCCACAAACAGAGCCAACCATAGTAAATTCAGGGCGAAATGTGCGGTCATGGCGTAGGGTGTCATGGCGTTGAAAAGCAACTGTCCCGACGTCAGCGCTAACAGCATCACAACGATCCGAGAATCCCGTCGGGCCGGCAGGAGGATTCCCGAAACATGCCAGAGGGCGGCCAACCCGACCAGCAGCAACAATGGCTGGGAAAGTGCCGGGTCCGCCACCAGCGACACCAACGCTTCGAAGAGCGCAGATCCCGGTAGATAAATCGAAATCCAGTATCGCTCGCCACCGATAGGGTGTTGAAATTCGGGCAACATTGCACCGCGGAACGCACGCCACTCAGGGGGAATGGCGATACCCATCTCGCCCCGCGCTATATAGTTTGCCGCCAGTCGCGCCAGGTCTTCGTCGCGCGACAGTGCGTAGCCCTGCATCAACCAATAATGACCGATCCATGCGATGCCTGCCATGACCAGCATGGCGCAGGCCAACGTTCCGGGTTGGCTAAGTAATTGCTTCCTCGTCGCTTCGTTCTGCCATCTGACCAGCATCAGGAAGCCGATCATCAGAGCAGCGACTGGAACATCTTGCGTGAGGAAGAAATATTGGGGCTGGCTTACGCTAGAGCTGGATGTGGCAAATAGAATGGCCAAAGCCATCCAAATCGCGGCGGGTACGGCAAACCAGCGTAGCCTCACCATTTTGTTCGGCGCAGAGCCATATGTTCCGCTCAAACAGATCGTCGACGCCATCTCCTGCCCCTTCAAGGACGGCATAACCGAAAAATGGTTAATATGAACTTGATGTCAGAGGTCGCGAACCTTGCCACGCCCTTGCTTGACCGTACTGCGCGCCTTCTTGGAATCCACCCGCCGTGCCTTGGCGGCTTTGCCCGGCTTGGTCGCTATACGGCGGGCGTCGCGCTGGTGGGCTTTGGCGATCATCTCGGCCAGCCGTTCGCGCGCATCCTGACGATTGGCACCCTGGGTGCGGAAGCGTGAGGCCTCGATGATAATCTCGTTGCCCGATGTCAGCCGCGATCCGGCCAGTTCCCTGATCTTGCGATAGGCATGGGGCGGCAGGCCGAGCCGGAACAGGTCGACGCGCAACTGCACCGTCGTCGCCACCTTGTTGACATTCTGTCCGCCCGGACCGCCCCCGGTGATGAAGCGCTCTTCCAGCGCATCATCGGGAATCTCAAATCCCGGCATCGTCCAGCAGCTCCGGGCCAAAACCGGCGGCGGCAAAGGTCGCGGGCAGGGGGGCCGTCGCCTCCGCCGCAGGCTTTTCGCCGCGCGCGATGCTCAGGAACCGGCTGTGCAGCAACATCGGCACGCCGCCCTCGCCATAGACCGGGTCGCCGACGATCGGAAAGCCCAGCCCGTGCAGCGCATGAACGCGAATCTGATGCGTGCGCCCGGTGCGCGGGGTGAAGGCGATCAGCGACCGGCCGTCCTTCTCGGCAATCTTGCGCCATTCGGTGATGGCGACCTTGCCCGCCTTGGCCGGGATCATGCGCCAGCCTTCCTCGGCGGTACTGACCTTCTTGAGCGCCAGTTCGATAAGGCCGGTATCCTCCGCTGGCACGCCCTCGATCACCGCAACATAGCGTTTGGCGACGGTGCCAGCCTCGAACGCCTGGGCGAAGCGTTTATGCGCCTTGGGGTTGCGCGCCAGCAGCAGGCAGCCGCTGGTGTCGCGGTCGAGCCGATGGACCGGCAGCGGCCAACGCTGGAAACCGAAGGTCAGCGACTGAAGATGATTTTCCAGCGCGATCGACCCATCGCGCGGCGCATCGACCGGCAGCCCGGCAGGCTTGTCGAGAATGAGGGCTTCGCCATCGATGAACAAAACATGGTCGGTAAGCAGGGACAAAAGGGGAATCCGATCGGGGCAGCAAGGGGTGTGGAATTGACGCGCGCGTCGCTTCCTATAGGCGGTGGGGCCGATGGAACATAGTGGGGAAAATAGCGGGGGTGCCGCGACACCATCGCCGGGTCGGCTGGACTGGGTGGATGTCGCACGCGGCATCGGCATCATCGCCGTCGTCGTCGGCCATGTGTGGACGCGCGGACCTGTGCGCCACGCCATGTACAGCTTTCACATGCCGCTCTTTTTCCTGCTATCGGGCATGCTCTCGCGCCCGCAGCCGATCATTCCCTTCGCCCGGCGGCAGTTGTTCAGCCAGATGCGACCCTATTTTCTGTTCCTCGCGCTGGTGATCGCGGCCGATCAGATCATCGAACCACTCAAGGGCAATCGACCGATCTTTCGCGACTGGCCGCAGGACATCGGACCGCTCCTGCTGGGCGGTTCATGGCTCGCTGGCCCCTTCATCATCTTCTGGTTCGTGCCCTGCCTGATGGTGGCCCGCATCCTTTTCAACGCCTTGTCGTGCCGATGGCCCGACCCGCTCACGCGCCGTTGGGGATTGGCGATGCTGCCCATCCTGCTCGTCGCCTATGCGTCCGGCCATATCACCCGCTTGTCGCCGCTCGGCCTGTTGACGGTGCCGATGGCTTTCGTGCTGCTTTGGGTGGGGGCGGCGTGGCACCGTGTCGGCTGGCGAGGGTGGATGATGATACCCTTCTTGTCGCTCTCCGTGGCGGGTCTGAGCGGCCTTCTGCCGTCGCTGAATATGCGAACGGCTGATTATGGCTGGCCATTGGCGTCGATGGGAGCGGCCATCGCGACGTCGTTTTTGATCTTCAAACTGTCGGTAACGATCGCGCCCCACGCCGCGCCGCTCGCGGCGATAGGGCGAGGATCATTGACGATCATGTATCTCCATGTGCCGCTGATCCACTATCTGTCGCCCTATATGGACAAGCTGCCGCTGCTTGCTCTGGCCCTGTCCGCGCCTTTCGCACTGGACCGGCTTATCCGCCTCTCTCAACGCGCAACCCGCTGGCTGCTGTAGCGGAAAGCAAAAAGGGGCCGATGCACAGTCCCGGTGCATCGACCCCTGCGGCGTGCCGTAATCTTCGTGCGACACAAAGTCTCGGCAGTCCACACCTCTAGACGGGGCGGTCGGCGATCAACCGTGCAGCTTGATCGCGGTTTCCGCGATACGGCGCCCCTGATAGCGCGCGCCGTCCAGTTCTTCTTCGCTGGGCTGACGGCTGCCATCGCCATCGGCCAACGTCGTCGCGCCATAGGGCGATCCGCCGCGCACCTTGTCTACGCCCATTTGGCCCTGGAACCCATAGTCGAGGCCCACGATCGTCATGCCGAAATGCAGCAGGTTGGTGATGATCGAAAATAGCGTCGTTTCCTGCCCGCCATGCTGGCTCGCGGTCGAGGTGAAGGCACCGCCGACCTTGCCATTGAGCGCGCCGCGCGCCCACAGGCCACCCGCCTGGTCGAGGAACGCCGCCATCTGGCTCGACATGCGGCCAAAGCGCGTGCCGGTGCCGATGATGATCGCGTCATAATCGGCCAGTTCCGCAACGGTGGCGACCGGTGCGTCCTGATCCAGCTTGAAATGCGCGTTCTTGGCGACCTCCAGCGGTGCGGTTTCGGGCACGCGCTTGATATCGACCTGCGCGCCAGCGGCGGCTGCGCCTTCGGCCATGGCCTTCGCCATCGTTTCGATATGACCGTAGGAAGAATAATAGAGAACCAGAACCTTAGCCATGATGCGTCTCCTTATTGAGGGGATTGAAAGGGGTGCCGCCCGCACGAGGGAGAGGCGCGGGCGGCGGGCCGATCCGTCCAAGAAGGGAATGGACGGATCGACCAAAGTTACAGGCTGTCCACCAGGACGATTTCGGCGTCCTCATGGGCCGTGATGGTGATGGGCTGGCCGCCGATAATGGCCGCGCCGTCCCGTGCTTCGAACGTCTGTCCATCGATCTCGATCCGACCCGTCGCCGGGACGAGATAAAGGTGACGACCCTCCGCACTGTCATAGGTCACGCTCGTCCCGGCCTTGATCGTTCCGCCCAGCAAGCGGGCATCGGCGCGGATGCGTAGCGCTTCCTTATCCTCGTCATAGCCGCTGGCGAGAACGACCAGTTTGCCCGACCGATCGCCGCGCGGGAAAGGCTTGGCACCCCAGCTTGGGGAACCGCCGCGCGCGCGCGGAATGACCCAGATCTGGAAGAGGGTGGTGGTTTCATCCTCCAGATTATATTCGGCGTGACGGATGCCTGTGCCCGCCGACATCACCTGGACATCACCCGCTTCCGTGCGGCCTTTGTTGCCCAGGCTGTCCTGATGCGTGATCGCGCCGGTGCGGACATAGGTGATGATTTCCATGTCGGCATGGGGGTGCGGCGGAAAGCCCGAACGCGGGCCGATCTCATCATCATTCCACACCCGGATCGCGCCCCAGTGCATCCGGTCTTCGTCATGATAATCGGCGAAGGAAAAATGATGGCGCGCATTCAGCCAGCCATGATTGGCATGACCGAGTGAGGCGAAGGGGCGGCGCTCGATGCGGCTCGCTGTGGTCGTGTTCATATGCTCTGCCTTTCGGTTTCGAACTCAATAGTTCGGGTGCCTTTTGACCAAGCGCCGGAGGTTCCGGCTTGCTTTCCGCCAATCTAGTCATCAGTATCGTTTCTGAAACAAGCAGCATCGAAACGGATTGTTTCCCTATGCGATTACCGGATTTTGAGGCCTGGGCGATGTTCGCCGCCGTGGTCGAACATCGCAGCTTCACCGACGCAGCCAAGGCACTCAGCGTATCCAAGGCGACCGTGTCCAAGGCGGTGACGCGGTTGGAAGAGCATCTCGACACCAGCCTGTTCAACCGCACCAGCCGTCGCCTGGCCTTGACCGAGAGCGGCAAGCGGCTCGCCGATCATGCCCATCGCATCATGGCCGAAGGGCAGGCGGCGGAGGAAGCGGCGCGCGACGAAACGGCGGAACTATCGGGCGTCGTGCGATTGGGCGCGCCGATGACCTTCGGCCTGCTCCGCATCGCGCCGCTGGTTGCGGAATTTACCAAGACCCATCCGCTGGTCGATGTCGACCTGCACTTGTCGGACGCGCATATCGACATCGTGGAAATGGGTCTGGACGCGACCATCCGCATTGCCGACATGCCCGACAGTTCGCTGCGCGCCCGGCGGTTGGCGGACGTGACGCTGCATCTGGTCGCATCGCCCGCCTATCTGGCGGAGCGTGGCACGCCGCAGCATCCGTCCGATCTCGGCGCGCATGACTGTATCTGCTACGCCAATGAAGCGACGCCCGACGTCTGGCGTTTCGCGGGGCCGGGGCAGCAGAATGTCGTGGTGCAGGTCCGCTCGCGCATCACCGTCAACAGCGGCGAAGCCATGCTGCCTGCGCTGCGCTTGGGCGTGGGCATTTCGCGCCTGCCGGACTTCATTGTCGGCGACGCGCTCGCAGCGGGCGAGTTGGAAGAGCTATTGGTGGACTGGCGCCCGGCCCCCTTTGGCCTGCATCTTGTCACGCCGCCATCGCGCCTGCGTCCGGCGCGGGTCGAAGCCTTGCTCGACTTCATTACCCAACATCACGCCTGCTGATATTTGTTACGAACATGAATCTACATTGACTGCGCATGAATCGTTTCGGCCTCAACGCTTTGTAAATGGATTCGTTTTTATACGACTCGCGGTTTTCTGCGGGTTAGCAATAAATTAACCTTTGTCGTTCAGAAGTTTTTTGGTTAATGAATTGGAGCAGTAGCCGTTCTGGTGGGGTGAACGGACCTGCGACGCAAAGGGGCTTCACATGCGCGTGCTGCTGATTGAGGACGAACCGACGACGGCCAAGGCGATCGAGCTGATGCTCACGACCGAAGGCTTCAACGTCTATACCACCGATTTGGGCGAAGAAGGCCTCGATCTGGGCAAGCTCTATGATTACGACATCATCTGTCTCGACCTGAACCTGCCCGACATGCACGGCTATGACGTGCTTAAGAAGCTGCGCGCTGCCAAGGTGCAGACGCCGGTCCTGATCCTGTCGGGTGTCGCCGAAATGGACAGCAAGGTCCGCTCCTTCGGCTTTGGTGCCGATGATTATGTGACCAAGCCGTTCCACCGCGAGGAACTGATCGCCCGTATCCATGCCGTGGTGCGCCGGTCCAAGGGCCATTCGCAGTCGGTCATCCGCACTGGCAAGCTCTCGGTCAATCTCGACGCCAAGACCGTGGAAGTGGACGGCAACCGCGTCCATCTGACCGGCAAGGAATATGCGATGCTGGAGCTGTTGTCGCTCCGCAAGGGCACGACGCTGACCAAGGAAATGTTCCTCAACCATCTCTATGGCGGGATGGATGAGCCGGAACTCAAGATCATCGACGTCTTCATCTGCAAGCTGCGCAAGAAACTGGCGCTGGCGTGCAGCGGCGACAATTATATCGAGACGGTCTGGGGCCGTGGCTATGTGCTGCGCGACCCGGATGAAGTGCTGGAGGAACAGGCCAAAGTCGCCTGACGCTTCACGCGGCAAGCCCAGTTTCACGGGGGTGGAAAGGCCGGTGGTCCGCACGGATCGCTGGCCTTTTTCGTTGTCGCGGGGCTCGGGACTGCCATAATGACCTCTCGTAACAATAAGTAGCGAAGGAGAGGGCATGACTACCCGCCATCTGATCGACCCGGAAATCGCGCCGGTGCTGGACCTGTTACCGGAACTCGACCTGCGCCCGGAAACGCTGCCCACGATCCGCGCTGGAATGGCATCGCCAGTCGACTATCCGGGGCCAGTGGCAGTTCCCCGCATTCGCGCCGTGCCCGGCCGCGACGGCGCACCTGACGTGCCACTTCATATCTTCAACGCCGATCCCGCCCGGCCGGGACGCCCCGCCATTCTGCACATCCATGGCGGCGGCATGATCCTGGGGACGGCCGACATGGCGAGCCGGTCGATCGGGCCGTTGGCGGAGGCGATGGGCTTCGTGGCTGCGTCGGTCGAGTATCGGCTGGCACCCGAAACCCCGTTTCCGGGACCGCAGGAGGATTGCTACGCCGCGCTCGAATGGCTCGTGGCGCAGGCCGATAGTCTGGGGATCGACCCGCAGCATATCGTGGTCATGGGCGAAAGCGCGGGCGGAGGGCTCGCCGCGGCGCTCGCGCAGATGGCGCGTGACCGGGGCGACATCGCGCTGGCGGGCCAGATCCTCATCTACCCCATGCTCGATCACCGCACCGGCGGCCCGGACTGCCGCTGGCGTTCGCGCAGCGCGGGAGAATTTGTCTGGACGCCCACGTCCAACCAGTTTGGCTGGAATGCGCTGCGCGGCGATTATAGCTGCGATGATGTGCGTCGGGGTTGGTTCTCGCCCGCGCTCGCCGATGATCTGTCGGGCTTGCCGTCCACCTATCTATCCGTTGGGGCGCTCGACCTCTTCATCGACGAAGATCTGGATTATGTCAGGCGACTGGCGGGGGCCGGGGTGCCGGTGGAGTGCCATGTCTATCCCGGCGCGATCCACGGGTTCGACATGATGGCCACCGCGCGGGTCACGCAGCAGGCGCAGCGCGACCTGACGGCAGCCATCCGGCGGCTGCTCAACCTGTCCTGATCCGTCGGCGCAGACGGCATCAGCCGGTGTGGAGCGTCCAACGCGCGGCGCCCTGCAGCCCCAGCGCGGTCAGGCGCCCGCTGCGATAGGCGCCCGTGTCGATGCCGATGCGATTCTCCTGCTCGTCCACATCCCCGCTGATGCTGTGGCCATGCACAACCATGTGCGGATGAGGCCCTATATGATCCAGGAAATCACGGCGTATCCAACGCAGGTCGGACGATTTTTGCGCCTCGATCGCTATGCCGGGGCGGATGCCGGCATGAACGAACAGATAGTCGCCCACGTCGGTCCAGTCCGGCAGGGCGCCTAGAAAATCGACATGGCCGCGCGGCACATGATGCAGCATCCAATCGACAATATCCTGATCGGTCATCACGGCAAAGACGTCCGGCGCAAGGCCATAGCTTTCCAGCGTCTGTTCGCCGCCCATGCGCCGGAAGGTCGGAATCACCCGTATGTCGCCCCGCGCTGCGGCGATGAACAATTCCTCATGATTGCCCTGAAGGCAGCGCACGTCGCCGCCTGACCCGACCAGCGCCATCACCCGTTCGATTACGGCGCGGGAGGAAGCACCTCGGTTCATCAGGTCGCCCAGGAAGATGAGGATGGGCTTTGCCGGACCGCGCGCCGCATCGTCCTGCCAGATCATGCCGAGCAGGGCATCGAGCAGGTCTGCCCGGCCATGGACATCGCCGATCGCATAGACACGGCGATCCTCACCCACGCTGGGTGGCATCCTGTCCGCTGGCGCAGCGGCACGCCGCGGCCATATTCGCCACCATGTCATGCGATGCAATGTCGCACGGCGTCAGAGCTTGGGCAATGTCACGCCCTGCTGCCCCATATATTTGCCCGCCCGGTCGGCATAGCTGACCTCGCACGGCTCATTGCCTTGAAGGAACAGGAACTGGCACGCGCCTTCATTGGCGTAGATTTTGGCGGGCAGGGGGGTGGTGTTGGAAAATTCCAGCGTCACATGCCCCTCCCAGCCCGGCTCCAGCGGGGTGACGTTCACGATGATGCCGCACCGCGCATAGGTGGATTTGCCGAGGCAGATTACCAGCACGTCGCGCGGCACGCGGAAATATTCGACCGTCCGCGCCAGCGCGAAGCTGTTGGGCGGAATGATGCAGCAGTCGGTCTTGCGATCGACAAAGCTGTTGGTATCGAAATTCTTGGGGTCGACGATGGTGCTGTCAATATTGGTGAAGATCTTGAACTCGTCCGCCACCCGCGCATCATAGCCATAGGAGGACAGGCCGTAACTGATGCAGCCGTCGCGCTTCTGGCTCTCCACGAACGGCTCGATCATGCCGGTGGAGAGGGCTTTGTCGCGAATCCATTTGTCGGAAAGAATGGCCATGATGGTCTTTTCAGCTTTTCCTGATGGGGGTGATGCCCAGATCGGCGGGGCCGAAGGCGTGGGGAAGAAGATCGGCGATGCGATGTTCGGTGACGCGGCTGCCTGACGGCGTGGCGCAATAGATGGCGATGGCGCGGCCCGCCATCTGTTCGGCCTCGTTCATCACCTGGCGGCACCGGCCGCAAGGGGTGACCATGGCTTCCTCGGTCGCGTCCATCGCCCCGCCGACCACGGCGATCGCGGCGACATCGGCAAAGCGACCCTGCGCATTGACGGTCGCCAGCGCCACCGTCTCTGCACAGAGCGACAGGCCATAGCTCGCATTTTCGAAATTGCAGCCAGTCACGATGCTGCCATCGGTCAATCGCACCGCCGCCCCCACCGCAAAGCGGCTATAGGGCGCATGGGCATGGGCCATCGCCCCGCGCGCGGCGGCGATCAGCAGCGCCACATGATCATCCGTCTCGCTCATGGTGCCACCACATCCCATCTCACCGGCCCGTCGACGCCGTCGATATGCCGCATGTCGCTGGCTGTCCACATCACCCAGGGTCGCGTCGCATAATCGGGCGGAAAGAAATTGCCGTCGAGCCAGAGCGTGCGGTTGATACCCGAACCCACATCGTACAGCGCATCAAAATCCTCGGTGACGTTGAGCAGCACCGTCTTGCCCGCATGGCTTTCGACCAGATTGACCAGCGTATTGAGTTCCGACAGCACGAGATCACGCCCAGGCCGCGCGGTGCAACCGGGGTCGAACGCCAGCCGGATCACCGGGGGCAGCGCGGCATTGTCGCGCGGCACTGTCGTCACGAAGCGGGTCGCCTGATCGCTCGCCAGCCGACACAGGCTATAGTCGAGCATCGCGCCATAGCGCAGCCCCGCCGTCCGCGCCGCGCGCCAGTTCGCAGCGAACGCCGGATCGCGCCCGGCCGCGCCCCGCGCTGCGCGGATATAGGCGAAGTCCGCCCCCTGCGCCGCCAGCGTGCCCCATTCCACTACGCCATTGTCGGCGCTGATCGTCACGCCCTGCACCGGATATTGGTCCCGCGCGGGCGCCCAGCTGCGCGCATAGAGCCACAGCGCCAGCGCCAGTAGCGCGATGATCGCCAGTCCCACGCCCACGCGGACCAGCAGCCCCCCCAAAGTCAGCCGCGAAATCGTCCCTACCCCTTGATATGCAACACGCAGATCAGCGTGAACAGGCGACGCGCCGTATCGAAATCGACCGTAATCTTGCCCTCCAGCCGTTCGATCAGCATCTCCGCCGCATCATTGTGGATGCCGCGCCGGGCCATGTCGACCGTCTCGATCTGCTGCGGCGACGCATTGCTGATCGCCTGATAATAGCTGTCGCAGATCGCGAAATATTCGCGGATCGGCCGCCGGAACCGCCCCAGCCCCAGGATGATCGCTTCGAGCGCGCTGTCATCCTCGCGATTAATCTCGATCACCAACCGCCCGTCCTCGACGCGCAGCACCACCTTGTACGGCCCCATATAGCCGTCCGCATGGACCCGCTGCGGTGCGAAATGATTATCCTCCAACAGATCGAAGATCGCGATCCGCCGTTCCTGCTCGACATCGGCATTGCGCCACAGGATCGTGCGCTCGTCGAGCTTGATGTCTATGATGCGCGGATCGGCCATGGTGAAGGGCATAGTCAGTGCGGCGATGTGCGCCGAAAAGCAAGCGGGACTTATCCACAGATGGATTGCGCGCCAGCCCTTGCGCGACGCGCGCGACCGGAGGATGAGAGGCCCATGGTCGAACTATTGAAAATCACTGCCGCCGAAGCCGGTGGCACCGAACTGCCGCGCAATGTCGAAGCCGAAGCCGCGCTGCTGGGCGCGCTGATGATCGACAATCGCATTGCCGAGGATGTCCAGATCAAGATCAAGGCGGAGCATTTCTTCGAGCCGCTCCATGGTCGCATCTATGACGCGATCATGAAATTGCTCGATCGCGACATGATCGCCAACCCGGTGACGTTGAAGCCGATGCTGGATCAGGATCCGGCGCTCAAGGAACTGGGTGGCGCGGCCTATCTCGCGCAATTGACCGGCAATGGCGCGGCGCTCATTGGCGCGCGCGACTTCGCGGCGCAGATTTACGATCTCGCGCTATTACGACAGCTTGTCAGTGTCGGCCGAGAACTGGTTGAAAATGCGCTGGATACCAGCGAGGATGTCAATCCGCGCGAACAGATCGAAGCGGCCGAAGTCGCGCTCTACAAGGTTTCGGAGGGCGAAGGCGAAAGCGGCTCGGTCAAGAGCTTCCTCTCCGCCTCCACCGCAGCGGTGCAAGTGGCCGAACGCGCGCTCAACAGCGGCGGCCATGTGTCGGGCATCACCACCGGCATCAACAGCCTCAACGCCAAGATCGGTGGCCTCCACAATTCGGATCTCATGATCCTCGCTGGCCGTCCGGGCATGGGCAAGACCTCGCTTGCCACCAACATCGCCTATAATGCCGCCTCGCGCTGGCTGCGCGACAATGCGGACGGTATTCCGCCCGAAAAAAATATGGGCGCCAAGACCGCCTTTTTCAGCCTCGAAATGTCCGCCGATCAGCTTGCGACCCGCGTGCTGGCCGAACAATCGGGGATCAGCGGCGAAGCGCTGCGCATGGGCAAGATCAGCCGCGCCGACTTCCAGAATCTCTCCCGCGCCGCCCGCGAGTTGCAGGAACTGCCGCTGTTCATCGACGATACGCCGGGCCTCACCATCGCCGCGCTGCGCACCCGCGCGCGCCGCCTGAAGCGCCGCCACGACGTCGGCTTCATCGTCGTCGACTATCTCCAACTGCTCCAGGGCAGCGGACGCGGCAACGAGAATCGCGTGAACGAAATTTCGGAAATTTCGCGTGGTTTGAAGACCTTGGCCAAGGAATTGCATGTCCCGGTGCTGGCCCTCTCACAGCTGAGCCGCGCCGTCGAACAGCGCGAGGACAAACGGCCCCAGCTCTCCGATCTGCGCGAATCCGGCTCGATCGAGCAGGATGCCGACATGGTCTGGTTCGTGTTCCGCGAAGATTATTACATCGCCGCCAAGGAGCCGGGGAACAAGGAAAGCGCCGAACATACCGAATGGGCGCAGCAGATGGAGCAGATTTACGGCCTCGCCGAACTGATCGTCGCCAAACAGCGTCACGGCTCCACCGGCCGCATCCGCATGAAATTCGACGCCCGCATCACCCGCTTCTCCGACATCGCCGAAGACGGCTATCAGGATCTCGAATATGAGTAAGCGGCCCTTCGAACGTTTGAACCGTTCGCCCTGAGCTTGTCGAAGGGCCGTCCTTCTTGAGAAGAAGGATGGGGCTTCGACAGGCTCAGCCCGAACGGCTTTTTTTAAGCGCCCATCTTCGCGCGCGCCGCCACGCGCTTCTCCAGCATCGACAGCGGCATCGCGCCTTCCTCAAGAATGGCGTGAAACTGCTTGATGTCGAACTTGTCGCCCATCGCCGCCTGCGCCGCCGCGCGCGCCTTGGTCCATACGCCATGGCCGACCTTGTAACTGGTCGCCTGCCCCGGCTGGGTGCAATAACGCTCCACTTCCCGCTGGCAGCGGGCAGGGGTAAAGCCGGTCTTTTCCACCATATAGGCGGTTGCCTGCTCGCGGCTCCACCGCTTGGCATGGATGCCCGTATCGACCACTAGCCGCGCCGCGCGGAACAGGAAGGATTGCAGATAGCCCGCCCGGTCGAGCGGCGTGGCATAGCCCTTCAATTCGTCGGACAGCTGCTCGGCATAGAGCGCCCAGCCTTCGCTATAGGCGCTCATGAACGCGGTCTTGCGCAGCATCGGAATATCGCCTGCGGTCTGCGCGGTCGAAATCTGGAGATGATGCCCCGGCACGCCCTCATGATAGTTGAGCGCGGGCAGCGTATATTTGGGCCAATCGCCGATCGCCTTCAGGTTGATGAAGAAGATCGCGGGCCGCGACCCGTCCAGCGCCGCGCGATTATAATAGCCGTTCGATGCGCCATCCTGAATCTCCACCGGCACCGCGCGGATTTCCAGCGGCGTGTCGGGGATGGTCGAGAACGCTTGCGGCAATTTCGCCTGCATCAGCTTGGCTTCGGCATTGAGCGCTGCGATCAGGTCGCTGCGCCCCTGCGCGGTATCGGGATAAAGCTGCGACGGCTCGGCATTGAGCGCCGCCAGCCGTTCGCCGATCGTGCCCTTGCTATAGCCCGCCGCTTTCAAAATCGTGTCGAGCTGCCCGCTGATTTCCGCGACCTGCTCCACGCCCATCGCGTGGATTTCGTCAGCGCTCATGTCGGTCGTGGTCGCGCTTTTCAGCGCAGCGGCATAGATTTCGTCGCCGCGCGGCGTGCGCCAAATGCCATCGCCCGCAGCCGTACCGCCCTTGAGCGCCTCGATCGCGGCAATCTGCTCGTCCAACGCCGGGTAAATGGCCTTTTCGACAACAGCCGTCGCTTGGCCCTGCCAATCGCCCGCCACATTCTTGGCCGCAGCCCGCTTGACCAGCGATTGCACGATCGAACTGGACGCAGCAGGCTGATCACGCAGCTTGCGCATCTGCGCCAGCGTCAGATCGAGCGACCAGCCCGGCGCAAGATAGCCGCGCGCCGCTTCGTCCCGCTGGACCGCCGTGTCGGTCCGCAGGTTGCGGGCAAAAGCATCGAGCCGCGCGACATAGGCATCCGCGTCGGCGGCCGTGTTGATGGTATGCGCGGTGTTCAGGAAATCGGGGGTGGAGAAATAACTGCCGCCCTGCTGAAAGATGCGATAGGGGCGCACCGCGCTGTTGAGGCCAAAGGTCGCCGGTGCGACCGTCTGCTGCCCCAGCGAATAGAGGACCACCTCCAGATTGAGCCGCTGCGGATCGGACAGGCTGGCCGATTGGAAGCCCTCCAATTCCTTGATCGCCGCCTGCGTCATGCTCAGCCGCTTCATCATCGCCGACTTGCTATTGTCGTCCAACTGGCTCTTCGCCCCGGCGCGCGCGCCCTTGTCCAGGCCGAGGCTCGTGACCATGCCGGGCGACACATCGAGCTGCTTCTCGAAAATGGTGGCGAAGGCGGCGGAAAGCCGCGCATCGTCATTGCCCGCCATCTGCGCCAGCGCGCGCGGGCCGGCGGCGGCGAGGGCAATGGCCCCGGCGGAGGAGAGAAACAGGCGGCGATCCATGGCGATGACTCCCTTATGTCTTGCCTGCCTGTCTTACCCCGCTCCGCCGCCTCGTCCAGCCCCTTGTAACAATGTTGCGCGCACGCAACATCTTCGGTCATCCAATGCGGGGCCGTTCAGCCTTCGCTCTGCAACTTGTCCTGCGTCCGGGTCGCGAAGTCTCTCGCGTCATGCCGTTCGTGCAATTGCTCTTCCAACGGGCCATTTGCCTTGTTGACCATCCGCCCGCGCTTCACTGCCGGGCGCGCGTCGATCTGCTGCGCCCAGCGCACGACATGGGTATAGCTGGCGACGTCCAGAAACTCCGCCGCCTCATAGGCGCGGCCCAGCACCAGCCCGCCATACCAGGGCCAGATCGCGATGTCGGCGATGCTGTAATCATCGCCCGCCATATAGGCGTTGTCCGCCAGATGCCGGTCCAGCACGTCCAACTGCCGCTTCACTTCCATCGTGTAGCGGTTGATCGGATATTCATATTTTTCCGGCGCATAGGCATAAAAATGGCCAAAGCCGCCACCCAGCAGCGGCCCAGCCCCCATCTGCCAGAACAACCAACTGAGTGCAGCAGTGCGCTTGGCCGGGTCGGTCGGCAGGAACGCGCCGAACTTCTCGGCAAGATAGAGCAGGATCGCGCCCGATTCGAAAACCCGCTGCGGCGGCGACACGCTATGGTCCATCAGTGCCGGGATCTTGCTGTTGGGATTGACCGCCACGAAGCCGCTCGAAAACTGGTCGCCATCGCCGATCCTGATTAGCCAGGCATCATAGTCGGCGTCGGCAAAGCCCGCCTCCAGCAATTCTTCCAGCATGATCGTCACCTTCTGCCCATTGGGCGTGGCGAGCGAATAGAGCTGGAGCTTATGCTGGCCGACCGGCAGCGCTTTGTCATGGGTCGCGCCTGCGATCGGCCGGTTGATATTGGCGAACGCCCCGCCATTATCCTTGTCCCAGGTCCAGATGCGGGGCGGGGTATAGCTGTCGGTCATGCGGGGCTGGCTCCAATATCGTGAAAGGATGGGCCGCAGGTAGGGGGCGACCCCATCCCCTGCAACCGACAGCCATCAGGCTTCACAGGATTATTCCGCAGCTACCCGCACGACGAGAACGCTGACCGGGCTTTGATGCACGATCGCCGACGCATTGGACCCCAGCAGCTTCGAGGAGAAAGACGGTTCATGCGACCCGATCACGATCAGCGTCGCGCCGACTCGTTCGGCGGCGCTGATCACTTCATCGCGCACCCGGCCGCGCCGCGTGTCGAAATGGACCTGCCCCTCGGCAAGGCCGCCTTCGCTCGCCCATTGCCGCATCAGCGCCAGCGCCTCGGCCTCTTCCTTGATGTCGAGGTCGCGCCCCAGAAGGTCGGAATAGCGGGTGGGCATATGATAGCGGACATAGAGCATATGGACCGTCGTTTCGGGTCCACAAACAGCCGCCGCCGCATCGATCGCGGCGCGCGCGTGCAGTACGTCGTTGATGTCGATGGCAACGACAATCTTCGAATAGGCCATGATGCATCCTCCTTATGGTTCTCCTTCACCAACAGGCGGGCGGGGCAGGGGATGCAGCATTCACGAAAAATAACGGTCGCGACATGAAGGCGCGGCTGACGGCAACAGTCGGTCTATCCATCGCAGGGGACATGCCATGTCGCGCGGCAATCGCCATAACCCGGAAGCGGGCGCTCGGTTGCGCGGCCCCGTAAATTTTTCTGCGCGATCGCCTTGACGCATAAAAGCACCGCTCCATATTTACGGCGCTAGCACTCTCCTCCAGTGAGTGCTAACAGCAACGCAGTTCAAGGGGAGACGGACAAGGCGATTGCGGTTTTGCGGGGAAATCATCCCCGGATCGCGCGCCGGACCCATCCCAAATAGAAGGGAAAGGCAATCAACATGGCATTTCGTCCATTGCACGACCGTGTTCTCGTCCGCCGCATCGAAGCGGAAGCGAAGACCGCCGGTGGGATCATCATCCCCGACACCGCCAAGGAAAAGCCGCAGGAAGGCGAAATCGTCTCCGTCGGCACCGGTTCCAAGGCTGAAGATGGCAAGGTCACCCCGCTCGACGTCAAGGCTGGCGACCGCGTGCTGTTCGGCAAATGGTCGGGCACCGAGGTCAAGGTCGACGGCGAAGACCTGCTGATCATGAAGGAATCGGACATTCTGGGCGTCGTAGCCTGATTTTCGGTTCGCGATTTTCACATCCAGCAACGGTGTGAACTTCGCAATTTTGCACATTCTCGATAGAAGGTATTAAGATCATGGCAGCGAAAGACGTAAAGTTTTCCCGCGACGCTCGTGAGCGCATTCTGCGCGGTGTCGACATCCTGGCCGACGCGGTCAAGGTGACGTTGGGTCCAAAGGGCCGTAACGTCGTGATCGACAAGAGCTTCGGCGCCCCCCGCATCACCAAGGACGGCGTCAGCGTCGCCAAGGAAATCGAACTCAAGGACAAGTTCGAAAATATGGGCGCGCAGATGGTGCGCGAAGTCGCATCGAAGACCAACGACATCGCCGGCGACGGCACGACCACTGCGACCGTCTTGGCGCAGGCGATCGTCCGTGAAGGTATGAAGTCGGTTGCCGCCGGCATGAACCCGATGGACCTCAAGCGCGGCATCGACCTCGCGGTCATCAAGGTCGTCGAAGACCTCAAGGCCCGTTCCAAGCCCGTTGCCGGGACCAAGGAAATTGCCCAGGTCGGCATCATCTCGGCCAATGGCGACACCGTGGTTGGCGAAAAGATCGCCGAAGCCATGGAGCGCGTCGGCAAGGAAGGCGTGATCACGGTTGAAGAAGCCAAGGGTCTCGAATTCGAGCTGGACGTCGTCGAAGGCATGCAGTTCGACCGCGGCTACCTGTCGCCTTACTTCGTGACGAACCCGGAAAAGATGGCTGTAGAGCTGGCTGATCCGTATATTCTGATCCACGAAAAGAAGCTCAGCAACCTCCAGTCGATCCTGCCGATCCTCGAAGCGGTCGTTCAGTCGGGTCGTCCCCTGCTGATCATCGCCGAAGACATCGAAGGCGAAGCGCTGGCGACCCTGGTCGTCAACAAGCTGCGTGGCGGCCTCAAGGTTGCTGCCGTCAAGGCACCCGGCTTTGGCGATCGTCGCAAGGCAATGTTGGAAGATATCGCGGTCCTGACCAAGGGCGAAGTGATCTCGGAAGACCTGGGCATCAAGCTCGAAAACGTCACGCTGGCGATGCTCGGCACCGCCAAGCGCGTCACCATCGACAAGGACAACACCGTCATCGTCGATGGCGCTGGCGACCATGACTCGATCAAGGGCCGTACCGAGCAGATCCGTCAGCAGATCGAGAACACCACCTCGGACTATGACAAGGAAAAGCTCCAGGAACGCCTGGCCAAGCTGGCTGGCGGCGTAGCCGTCATCAAGGTTGGCGGCGCTTCGGAAGTCGAAGTTAAGGAACGCAAGGACCGCGTCGACGACGCGCTGCACGCCACCCGTGCGGCCGTTGAAGAAGGCATCGTTCCTGGCGGCGGCACCGCTCTCCTCTATGCCACCAAGGCTTTGGCCGGCATGAAGGGCGCGAACGACGACCAGACCCGTGGTATCGACATCATCCGCAAGGCGATCGAAGCGCCGCTGCGCCAGATCGCCCAGAATGCGGGCGTTGATGGTGCCGTGGTTGCTGGCAACCTGCTGCGCGAAAATGACGAAACCCGCGGCTTCAACGCCTCGACCGACGTCTACGAAAACCTCGTCGACGCTGGCGTCATCGATCCGACCAAGGTCGTTCGTGCGGCTCTGCAGGACGCGGCTTCGGTCGCTGGCCTGCTGATCACCACCGAAGCGGCGATCTCGGAAATGCCTGCTGACGACAAGTCGCCCATGGGCGGCATGCCCGGCGGCGGCATGGGCGGCATGGGTGGCATGGACTTCTAAGTCCTGCTTTCCACACGACAAAGAAGAGGCCGGTGGAGCAATCCACCGGCCTTTTTCTTGTCGTCACCTGTACCAAATTCATCCGGCGCTGGTTTCCTAATCTTTTGAAGTCGCTATGCTACCCATCCAAGCATCGGGCCAGATCGACAGGGGCATTATGAACGACCGGATGGTAAGACTTTGATGCGCGGTATCCTGTGCTGATGGAGGGGGGAACGCTCTTTGCCCGCTGGCCCGAAGCGGGGCCAGTGGCGGGGCTCGTCATGGTGCTGCTGTTGTTCGTGGCCTTTGCGATGGAGCGGTTTCCGCCCGTCGTCATCGCCGTGATCGGGGCCATCCTGATGCTGGTGACGGGCATGTTGAGCCCGACCGACCTGCTGACGGTCTTCGCCAATCCCGCCCCCATCACGATCGCGGCCTTCTTCATTTTGTCCGGTGCGCTCATCCGCACCGGCGCGATCGAGGCATTGGCCAGCCTGATGGTCTCCCGTGCCAAGGAACGACCCCGGCGCACGGTGGCGGAATTGCTGGGCACGGCCATGCTGGCCCCGGCCTTCGTCAACAATACACCCGTGGTGATGGTGCTGATCCCGCTGGTCAAGCGACTGGCGCGCACGGTCGGCATCGCGGCGACGCGCCTGCTCATCCCGCTCTCCTATCTCGCGATTCTCAGCGGCACTTTGACCCTGGTGGGCACCTCCACCAACCTGCTGGTCGATGGCGTCGCGCAGGAAAATGGTCAGGCGGCTTTCGGCATATTCGAAATCACCACGGTCGGCCTGGTCGCACTGGTGACCGGTGGCATCACTCTGCTGATCCTGGGGCCGATACTGCTGCCCAACCGCCCCGACAATGAACTCGATGTCGACAGCGACCGCCTCTACATCACTGAACTTTGCCCTAAATTGAAGGATGACGGGACGCGACTGGGCGATATCAAGGCGCTGCGTCGTGGCTCCGTGCGGGTGCTGGGGATCGCGCGCGGATCGCAGATCCTGCGCAACATCGACAATGATGCTATCATCCTGCCCTCCGACCGGGTCATCGTCGCGACGAGCGCACATGAATTGGATGCCTTGGCCCGATCGCATGAATTTGTTGTCGGGCTTCAGAATATCGGACGACCGATCCGGCTGGCGGCGGACGAACGGGACAGCATGGTGGGGCTGATCGGCATCACCCTTGCCCCGACTCATCCCGCCATCGGTCGGAAGCTGCGGGAAATACCCTTTCTGTCGAATCTCAGCGTCCGCATATTGGGGCTCAGCCGCCCGCGTCATGTGGCTGGGCCGGATCTGGTGAATGTGCGCCTGCGCGCAGGCGACAGTTTGCTGGTGGCTGCCGACGATCAGGCGGCGGCTGCGCTGCGCGACAATATGAATTTCATCGCGGAGGATACCAGCGGCGTCAGGCGCTATCGCCGTCGGCGCGCGCCGATCGCTGCGCTCACGCTGGGCATGGTGATCGTGGGAGCTGCCTTCAACATCATGCCGGTATTCGCACTGGCGCTGATCGGCGTCGCGATCGTGCTGGCAACCCGCTGCCTCGATGCGGAGGAGGCCTGGTCGGCGATCGACGGCAATGTCATCGTATTGATCTTCGCCATGCTCGCCATCGGCCTGGCGCTGGAAAAATCGGGCAGCGTGGCGTTGATCGTGTCCACCCTGTCGCCCTGGATGGCAGCGTTGCCACCGTTGGCACTCATCATCGCCATCTATGCCGCGACATCGGTGCTGACCGAAACCGTCACCAACAATGCCGTCGCCGTCATCATGACGCCGATCGCCATCGGCATAGCCGGGCAGAATGGCGTCGATCCGCGACCGCTGATCATCGCCGTGATGTTCGCAGCCTCCGCCAGTTTCGCAACGCCCATAGGCTATCAGACCAACACGATGGTCTATGCAGCAGCCGATTACCGGTTCAGCGATTTCGTCAAGATCGGCGTGCCGATGAACGTCATCGTCGGTCTGGCGACCTGCTTTGCCATCTACTGGCTGGTATAAGGGAGCGCTGACATCATGAATTCGCCTGCGCCAGACCATCCCTATCCCGCGCGCTGGGATAATATTCCCTTCTATCGCTGGTGGCGGAAATCCGTGGTCGGATCGGTCGATCAGGAAAAGGTCGTCGCCCGCATCGTAGAGGAAAGCGGCTGCACGCCGCGCTATCTCTTCATGACCATGATGTCGGCTGGCATCGCCGTTCTGGGGCTGCTCCTGTCGTCGCCTGCCGTCGTCATCGGCGCCATGCTCATATCGCCGCTGATGAACCCGATTCTCGGCCTGGGGTTCAGCCTGGCGCTGTTCGACTTTGCCGAACTGCGCCGCTCGCTTTCGGCCCTGGCGATCGGGGCGGGTGCGGCGCTGCTGTTCACGGCCTTCATCGTTCTCGTCTCGCCGCTGAAAGCACCCACGGCCGAAATATTGGCCCGCACCCGCCCCAATCTGTTCGATCTGCTGGTCGCCCTCTTTGCCGCTCTGGCGGGCACCTTCGCGATCATCCGCGGGCGCGGCGAAACCATCGTCGGTGTCGCCATCGCCACGGCCCTGATGCCGCCGCTGGCGGTTGTGGGCTTCGGCCTTGCGACCTGGAACATGCCGATCCTGGGCGGGGCACTCGCCCTGTTCGTCACCAACTTCGTGACCATCGCTTTGTCGGCGATGGTGATGGCCCGCTATTATGGGTTCGGCCATTATCTATCGAGCCAGCAAAGTTGGACTCAGACCGTGCTGCTCATGCTGGTCTTCGTCGTCATGGCCGTGCCGCTGGCCATATCCCTCAGCCGCATCGCGGGCGAAGCGGTGGCCGTCAATCAAATCCGTGCCTTCCTCTCCGATCGTTATGGAGCGGAGTCGCGGATCACCCAACTCGACGTCAATTTCGACCGAACGCCCCTTGCTGTGCGCAGCGTGGTCATAGCCCCCCGATCCCGCGCTGAAAGCAACGCCTTGCTGCAGACCGACCTTAGCGACCGGCTGGGCCGCCCTGTGGCGCTGCGTGTGGACCAAGTCCTGCTCGATCCGGGCGCAGGGTCGGTCGAAGCGCAACGGGCCGAATTGCAGCAGGCCAATGATGCGCTGGCCAATGACCGCAGCCGCGCCAACAGAGTGGCCGGGCTGATCGCGCTGGCCGCTGGCGTGGCCCCCGACGCCGTGACGATCGACCGCGATCATCAACGCGCGACAGCGACGGCGGCCCTGTTGCCGGGCGCCGACCTCGCTACCTATGGCGCGCTCGAACAGCGCGCCATCCAGTCCGTGGAGGGATGGGAGGTCGCCATTATTCCACCGCTCACGCCGCTGCCGGTCATCGCCTTTGCCGACAATGTGGACGCGCTCGACCCGAAGGCGCGGCAAGCCGTGCTGCTTTCGGCCTGGGCGGCAAAGCGTTGGAACAGTCCGCAACTGTCCGTGCCCGGCTTGCCGACCGATGCCCCCGAACGACCATCCTTGCCGCAACGCAGGGCGCTAGCAATCGCCGCCCTCCTCAAGGAACAGGGCATCGCCGCCATCGCCGCACCGGCATCGGGTCAGACTTTCCGGCTACAGATTGCTGCAGCCAACCTGCCCTAACGAAGCCGACGCCACCTATTTCTGAATGATGGCCTGGGCCACGCGGATATGGTGGCCATTGATCACCGTCCGAAATTACAGCGACGCGCCGATTGACCGGAGCGCACGGACCAGGGCATCGATGTCGTCCGCGCTGTTGAACAGGGCGGGGGTTATGCGCACGCAGGCGCCGCACGCTGGGCCGTTGCGCTGCACGGAGAAGATGCGATGCTCGTCGAGCAGGCGCTTGGCGATCGCGGCATTGGCGCTGGCGCTTGTGTGGTCGGTGTAGCGGAAAGAGGTTATTCCGCCGTGCAGGCGCGGGTCGGCGGGCGTCAAAATTTCCAGCCCGGACGTACCCCGCAGGGTTTCGGCCCAGCGATCGCGCAAATACTGCAACCGGGCGGCGCGAGCGGGACCGCCGATAGCGTCCTGAAAATCGAGGGCGGCGGGCACGGTTAGTTGCGCGGCGAAATCCACGGTGCCGGTGTGGACGCGCGCATAGGCGTTGGCGGCGAAGGGTGGCGCATTGCCGATGTCGGGATCGATCAGGTCCATCTTGGCCTTGCGGATGTAGATGACACCAACGCCAAGCGGGGCGCCCCACCATTTATGCAGATTGAAGCCGATGAAGTCGGCATCCAGGTCGGGCAGCGAGAAATCGATCTGGCCCCAGCTGTGTGCCGCGTCAACGATGGCATCGACGCCCCGCGCGCGGGCCATGGCGACGATCTCCCGCACCGGGATGACGAGGCCAGTGCGGTGGCTAAGATGGGTGAGCAGGATGAGGCGAACGCGGGGATTGGCCTTGAGCGCCTGCTCATAGCTGTCGATCAACCCCTGATGAGTCGCCGGTTCGGGAAGGTCGATGCGGACGACATCGACATTGCGGCTATGTTTCAAGGATTCGAAACAGGCCTGCATGCTGTCATAATCCAGATCGGCATAAAGTACGGCGTCGCCGGGTCGCAGCCGATTATAGCCGCCGATCAGGCTTTTGAGCGCTTCGGTCGCATTGCGGGTGAAGGCGATTTCGCTGGGATCGACCTGCATCTTGGCCGCGACGCGATCGCGCACGGCGATCAGGTCGGGCGTCAGGCCGCGCCGGGCATAATAGCTGGTCGCGCGATTGACCTGCCGGACCTTGGCCTCATAGGCTTCCAGTACCGGGCGGGCCATCATGCCCCAATTGCCATTTTCCAGCTGGATGATGTCGGGCACCACATCATAATGCGCTGCGATCTTGGCCCAATGGCTTTCGTCATCGGGCCGGACGGCGGCCGCCGTCGGCAGGGCGGCGTCGATCCGTCCTGCCAGCGGAGCTGCCGCCGTTGCCATCATCATCTGCCTGCGACTGATATCCATCGGGCCATGCTATCCGATCAGAAGGTTACGCCCAAGCGAACATAATATTGGCCGCCATCGGTGTCGAAGGGGGCGTTGCGCGAGTAGATGAGGCCGCGCACCGCCTGGTTGGTGGCTTCGTCGGGATAGGTGTCGAAGATATTTTCCGCGCCCGCCCGGACCGTGATATTGTCGGTTAGTTGCGCGCTGGCCGACAGGTCGAACAGCGTCATGGCGCCAAAGCGCTGGAAGATGTCGCCAGTGGCATTGCCGCTGACGTCGGTCCATTTCCCATAATAGCGCGCGCGCGCCTGCAACCCGAACCGGCCGATCGTATAGCCGAGCGACGCCGTACCATTATGTTTGGGCAACCGTTCTTCGAAGATGACCCGCTGGGTGTCGTTGGCAATCGCGGCAGAGGTGCCGCTCGTCACCTTTGTCTGGTTGTAATTATAGGCGAGGCTGAGGTCGGCCTTGCCCGGTCCCACTTGCTGCGCATAGGCCAGCACGACATCAATGCCGCGGGTGCGGGTGTCGAAGTCGTTGGTGAAATAGGTGACGGCGGTGAACCGCTGCGGATTGGGCAGGGTTGCGGGCACGGTGAAGGAGCGTGATTGGCCGAACCGGTCGCGCAGCTTGATCTGATAGAGATCGATGCTGCCGCTCAGGCCGAACGCGGACTGGAACGTCAGACCGGCGGTGATGGTGCGCGACTTTTCCGGGGTCAGCGGTTGGGCACCCAGCGCGATGGCGATCGGGTCATTGGGGGACAGACGTCCTGTGTTGAAAATCTGCAGCGTTTGCGTGTCAAGGCCCTGGGTGGTGTTGACGGCGTTGAGCTGGGCCGGGGTTGGCGCGCGGAAGCCGGTGGAATAGGTGCCGCGTACCGCGACGCCCTTGACCGGCTCCAACCGCGCCGAAAGCTTGTAGTTGAACGTGTCGCCAAAGGCCGAGAAATCCTCATAGCGGCCCGCTGCGCCGAGCGTCAGCGCCTCGACCGGGTGGACTTCCAGATCCAGATAGCCGGCATAGCTGGTCTGCGACCATTCACCTGAACTTAGCGGATTGAAGCCAGGGAAGCCGTTGCTGTTGGGGGCAAGGCCGGTGGCCGCACCCGGCCCGATGGCGTAGGATGCCGGGTCACCAGGACGGATGCCGTAGGTTTCCTTGCGCCGTTCCGCGCCGAAAGCGATGTTGGCGGGTTCGGCCAATCCCAGCGGCAGGCGGTAGACGAAATCGGCGTTCAGGTTGAATTCGCTCTGGCGCAAACGGCCGAGATAGAAGCTCGTTGGGCTGAGCGGTCCCAACGAAGCGTTCAGCGATTCGGACATAGTATAGTTGATTCTGCTCCGGCCCGACGAGGCGCTGAGGTCATAGGTGAACTGATCGCTGATCGCGCCGCGCAGGCCGCCATCGGCCTGATAATCATCATATTGCGTGGCGAAGCGCGGCGTGAAACCGACGGGATAGACGCTGCTGAAGCTGAAACCGGGGAAGGCCGCGCTGGGATTATAGACGTTGCCGGTGCCGACCGGATTGCGCCAGTTGAAATCGGTGACGCCCTCGCCATTGCCGACCGTGCCGAAGGTATAAGCGGTGACGGCGTCGGAAAAATCATAATGGGCGTTCATCGCGCCACGGACGGAGCGCAGGTCGGGCTGGCCCCAGCGTTGCACCGGATCGGGTACGGTGAGCGTTGGATTGGCTGCCTGGAACGCAATGGCGTCGGGACGCTGGCGGGTGCGCGAGGTGGCATCCGATTTCGAAAATTCGCCGGTGAAGACGATGCTGCCGCGATTACCCAAGGCCAGGCCGCCCTGAGCGCCACTCTGGTAATTGGTGCCATCGCCCTCATAATATTGCGAATATTGGCCGAAGGCCTCCATGCCTGGCTCATCGTCGAGGATGATGTTGACGACACCAGCGATGGCGTCCGAGCCATATTGGGCAGATGCGCCGTCGCGCAGCACTTCGATGCGCTTGATCGCCAGATTGGGGATGGTTGCAAGGTCGGCGGACTGCGCGCCGCGGCTGCCCAGCAGAGCGGAACGGTGATAGCGCTTGCCGTTCACCAAGACGAGCGTTTGGTCGGCCGAGAGACCACGGAGCGTCGCGGGGCGGACAAAGGCCTGACCGTCGGCGGCGGGCAAACGCTGGACGTTGAACGATGGCAGGAGTTGCGCCAAAGTATCGGACAGATCGTTGGAAATACTATTATCGATGGACTTTGACGATAGCACGTCAATGGGCGCGAGCGTATCGAATTTCGTCCGCTTGGCATCACGCGTTCCAGTCACGATGATGGAGTCGCCACTGTCGATATCGGATGCAGCGGGCATATTGTCTTGCGCCACCGCGAATGCGCACGCAGAGAATTGCAGCGCGATCATCGCGCTACCGGCCAGAAATTTCATGATGGTCCCCAAAGGCTTGGTCGATATTATGCTATGACCGCGCCTTTAGTATGCGCTGATGACGGTTCTGTGTATCGAACCTGGAATTTCTATCGAGTGGGAGAGGCGGTTGGTACGGGCGGGGGGACTTGAACCCCCATGGGCAAAGCCCGACGGATTTTCTTACCCGCTACGGCTTTCGCCGCCGCCCGGAGGGGCGTTTGTGGTCTGGACTATCCCTTCACCATATCCCGGCAGGCCGGGGTGCAGGTGCTGCCCGTCTAGTCTCTACACCTTCCTGAAAGCGAACTTTCAGGCTTGGCTCGGGATTGCCATGTTAAAGGTTTCCCCGAATTTGAGCAGTTCTACGTCACAGATTTCCCTGTGCGCACTCAATGATCTAAGTCCGTTGCGTCTACCGATTTCGCCACGCCCGCATTACCAAGGCTGGCTATAGTCGGGAGGATCGGCAGAGCCAAGCGCGATTTGATGATCAGCGCCGGGCGACGTAATCGTCAATCCTCATGATCGGCATTCAGCCGTTCGCGCATTTCCTTGCCGGGTTTGAAATAGGGCACGCGCTTCGCGCTGACCGGCACCTGTTCACCAGTGCGCGGGTTGCGTCCAGTTCGTGCGTCGCGGGCGCGGGTGGTGAAGGCACCAAAGCCGCGCAGTTCCACACGACCGCCCGAAGCCAGTCGATCGACAATCTCCTTGAAGAAGAGATCGACGATTCGCTCGACTTCCGGGAGCGTCAGGCCCGGATTTTCGTCAGCCAGTTTCTGGATCAATTCCGAACGGATCATCGAATTCCAGAGCCCCCTGATTTTTTCCCTGCCTAATCATAGGGCTTTTACAGGGCGTTGACAATCGCGCAGGTCGGGGATTGTTTCGATACGGAAAGGATATGAAAAGCCCGCCGGGATGATGATCCCGGCGGGCTTCTCTAATTAGTCGACTTTGACGAAAGGCTTAGCCTTCGGTCTTGGCCTTGAGTGCTTCGCCCAGAATGTCGCCCAGCGACGCGCCGCTGTCGGACGAACCATATTGCGCAACAGCCTGCTTCTCTTCGGCGATCTGCATCGCCTTGATCGAGAAGGTGGGCTTCTTGGCACGATCGAAACCGGTGATCATGGCGTCGAACTTCTGGCCGATCTGGAAGCGTTCCGAACGCTGCTCGTCACGGTCACGACCAAGGTCGCTGCGCTTGATGAAGCCGGTGGCGCCATCGTCGCCAGCCTGGACTTCCAGGCCGCCGTCGCGGACTTCAAGAACGGTCACGGTGACGATCGCATTCTTGTTGAGGCCAGCAGCAGCAGCGGTCGTGCCGCCAGCGGCCGGACCACCACGCTCAAGCTGCTTCATGCCGAGGCTGATGCGCTCCTTCTCGACGTCGATGTCGAGAACGACAGCCTGAACGGCCTCGCCCTTGCGGTGCAGCGCCAGTGCGTCTTCGCCCGAAATGCCCCATGCGATGTCGGACATGTGGACCATGCCATCGACGTCGCCGTCCAGGCCGATGAACAGGCCGAACTCGGTCGCATTCTTGACTTCGCCTTCGACGGTCGAACCGATCGGGTGACGTTCGGCAAAGCTGTCCCAGGGATTGCTCTGGGCCTGCTTGAGGCCGAGCGAGATGCGGCGCTTTTCGGGATCGACTTCGAGGACCAGAACTTCGACTTCCTGGCTGGTCGAAACGATCTTGCCGGGGTGGACGTTCTTCTTGGTCCAGGACATTTCGGACACATGGACCAGGCCTTCGATGCCGGCTTCCAGCTCGACGAACGCACCATATTCAGTGATGTTCGTGACGCGGCCCGAAAGCTTGGCACCGACGGGGTACTTGGCCGATGCGCCTTCCCACGGATCGCTCTCAAGCTGCTTCATGCCGAGCGAGATGCGCTGCGTGTCGCGGTTGATGCGGATGATCTGCACCTTCACGGTGTCGCCGATGTTGATCATCTCATTGGGGTGGTTGATGCGCTTGTACGACAGGTCGGTGACGTGCAGCAGGCCATCGATGCCGCCCAGATCAACGAACGCACCATAGTCGGTGATGTTCTTGACGACGCCTTCGATGATCTGACCTTCGGCCAGCGTCTGGATGAGGCCGCTGCGCTGTTCGGCGCGGGTTTCTTCCAGAATGGCGCGACGCGACACGACGATGTTGCCGCGGCGGCGATCCATCTTGAGGATCTGGAAAGGCTGCGGAATGTCCATCAGCGGGGTGACGTCGCGCACGGGGCGAATGTCGACCTGCGAACCAGGCAGGAAGGCTACGGCGCCGTCGAGATCGACGGTGAAGCCACCCTTGACGCGGCCGAAGATGACGCCTTCGACGCGGGCGCTCTCGGTGAACTCGGCTTCCAGCTTGTCCCACGCAGCTTCGCGACGGGCACGGTCACGCGACAGCATCGCTTCGCCATGGGCGTTTTCGACGCGGTCGACATAGACTTCGACTTCGTCACCGACCTTGATGTCAGCCTTCTGGCCCGGCATCGCGAATTCGCGCAGCGGCACGCGGCCTTCGGACTTCAGACCTACGTCGATGACGGCCAGGTCGTTTTCGATGGCGGTAACGGTGCCCTTGACGACGCGGCCTTCGAAGCCGCCGTCCTCACCACCGAGGGAATCATTGAGAAGCGCGGCGAAATCGTCGCGCGTGGGGAATGCCGTAGAGGCCATGGTTAGTCCTTCACTCATCATTGCTGGCCAACCGGTTGTATCCGATGGTCTTTGGCCAAACTGTCCCGAACGCCGCATGCGGTCGGGACATCCGTTACCGCAAAGGCGTTTGCGGACGCGCAGACGAGAAAAGCGAAAAGGGCGCGCGGATTACCGCACGCCTTAACGGGTCAGCCTCTGGAGCGACCTTCAAGCTGGGCGTCCACAAGCGCAATCGCCTGGCGGACGGCCGCGTCTATAGACAAATCGCTGGTGTCTAGCAAGTCCGCACCATCGGCGACTTTGAGCGGCGCATGGTCGCGGCTCATGTCGCGGGTGTCGCGCGCCTGGATGTCGGCGATAAGGCTGTCCATGTCGGGATGGCCGCCATGCGACAGGGCATCCTGATAGCGGCGTTGAGCGCGGACATGGACGCTGGCGGTGACGAACAGCTTGGCATGGGCATCGGGCGCGATGACGGTGCCGATGTCGCGGCCGTCGAGGATCGCGCCGCCCGGTTGCGTCGCGAAATCGCGCTGCCGCTTGACCAAGGCGTCGCGCACCGCCTGATGCACGGAAACGCGCGAGGCGAGGCTGCCGACCGCTTCGCTGCGCAGCGCCGGGTCGGCCAGAGTTTCGTCGCCAAACGAGCAAGCCGCGAGCGCATCCGATTCGATGTCGGGATCGCCGCCTGCTTTCAGAACGGCAAGGCCGACCGCGCGGTAGAGCAGGCCGGTGTCGAGAACGGGCAGACCATAATGGCGACCAAGCGCCTTGGCGATGGTGCCCTTGCCCGATGCGGCGGGGCCGTCGACGGCGATGATCATACGGATTTTCTTTTCATGGCTTTGACGAGGCCCAGCAGGGCGATGAGGGTCCAGACGATTTCCAGCGCCATCGACGCCAGGTTGAAATGCACGGTCAGCGACCAGATGAGCAGCAGCGAACCGACAAGGTTCAACAGATTGAAAAAGACAAAGTTCATCTGCTTGGCGATGTTGCTGTAGGCATAAGCGACGACCATCATGGCGCTGCCCGCCAGACCGATGATGTTGGCCCAGTCGAAGGTCATGCCATCGCGCCTAAATTTTGGAGCAAAGCCGTGAAGGTCGGGAAGCTGGTGGCGACCGGGCGCATGTCGTCGATCGTCACGCCATCGCGTGATACGAGGCCCGCGACGGCGAAGCTCATGGCGATGCGATGGTCGAGCTTGGTAGCGATCGGACCGCCGCCTTGGAGCGGCGCGCCACCGCTGCCTTCAATGATGAGGCCGTCTTCCAGTTCCTCGACCGTCACGCCGATCGCGCGGAGGCCCGCTGCCATGGTGGCGATGCGGTCCGATTCCTTGACGCGGAGTTCGTCCAGTCCGCGAAAGATGCTGCGTCCCTGTGCGAGCGCAGCGGCGATGAAGGCGACCGGATATTCGTCGATCATGCTCGGCGCGCGCGCCGGGTCTGGCTCGACACCCTGGAGGGTGGAGGCAGTGACGAGCAGGTCGCCCACGGGTTCGCCGCCGACTTCGCGGGCGTTGATGACTTCGATGGAGCCGCCCATTTCGCGGAGCAGGTCGATAAGACCTGCGCGCGTGGCATTGAGGCCCACATTGGCGATCGTCACTTGCGATCCGGGCACCAGCAGCGCGGCGACCATCGGGAAAGCGGCGGAGGAGGGGTCGCCAGGCACGATAATCTGCTGCGGCTGCAATTCCGCTTCGCCGACCAGCGTGATGATGCGGGTGCCGTCGGCTTCCACTTCTACATGCAAGTCCGCGCCGAAGCCGCGCAGCATCCGTTCGCTATGGTCACGGGTCGGAATCGGCTCGACGACGCGGGTGATGCCCGGCGTATTGAGGCCCGCCAGCAGGATCGCCGACTTCACCTGTGCGGAGGCGACGGGCAGGCGATAGTCGAGCGGCACGGCGGGGCAGGCACCGCGCATCGTGAGTGGCAACCGGCCGCCGGGGCTGGTGGTGAAGCTGGCACCCATCTGCGTCAATGGGTCGGTCACGCGCGCCATGGGCCGCTTGCTGAGCGAGGCATCGCCGATGAAGGTGGCGGTCAGATCATGGCTGGCGAGCAGGCCCATCAGCAGGCGCGTCGACGTGCCGCTATTGCCCATGTCGAGCGCACCCTCCGGCTGGAGCAGGCCGCCAACGCCCACGCCATGGATATGCCAGATGCCATCGGCGTCGCGCTGAATGTCCGCGCCCATCGCGCGCATGGCAGCGGCGGTCGCCAGCACGTCCTCGCCCTCCAGCAGACCTTCGACCCGGCTTTCGCCCACGGCCAGCGCCGAAAGCATCAGCGATCGGTGCGAAATGCTCTTGTCCCCCGGCACGGTCACGCTGCCCGACAGGGCGGGTGCGGCGGTGAATGTCATCGGGCGGGGCGGTTCGGCGGCAGCGGTCACGGTTCGTCCAGTCTGGTCTGGCGGGAAAAAATGCGCCCGGCTTTTGACAGCGCGCTTGGGCTATGGCAAGGCGCGCGACGTTTCGTGGGCAACAGCCGTTGCGCCGCGTAAAGTCTATTTGAGCATCTAAAAAGGAACAGGCCGGACATGGTGAAGGCTGAATGGGGCACGAAACGGACCTGCCCGAAATGCGCAACCCGCTTCTATGATCTGGGCAAGGACGATCCGGTCGTCTGCATCAACTGCAACGCGGCCTGGGAACCGGAGCCGGTTCTCAAGTCGAAGCAGCCGCTTCCTTATGAAGAAGCGCCTAAGAAGGTCATCGAGACCGCTGACGGCAAGCTGGAAACGGCCGACGATGATCTGGACCTGGATCTGGACGTCGATGATGATGGTGATTCGCCGGACAATGACGTCGATCTGGGCGGTGACGACGACCTGGGTGTCGAAGCTGCAGGCGACGACGATAGCGATGACAATTAACTGATTTTTGTTCTTGCCAACGAGGTTGCTGCGACTTAATGGCAGCGACCTCGCAGGCGCCAACCCAAGGGCGCTTGATGATGGTGACGGGGCCTTAGCTCAGCTGGGAGAGCGCCTGCATGGCATGCAGGAGGTCAGCGGTTCGATCCCGCTAGGCTCCACCATCCTTATATTCGACCGGCGGCCTGGTTCCTCATGAAGCCAGCCGGACATGGTTCGATCCATGCGGCGGGCCATAGTGCCATGCCCAAATGGGGCCTTAGCTCAGCTGGGAGAGCGCCTGCATGGCATGCAGGAGGTCAGCGGTTCGATCCCGCTAGGCTCCACCATTTTCTGACATTGATGATGTTCTGGCGGGTGCGGCTTAGCTGCGTCTTGCTCATGCTGCGCGCACGCTTTCTAGAGCGTGATGACTTTACTCAGAACCGTTCGTCCTGAGTAGCCCCTTCGACTGCCTGCCAAGGCAGGCGCTCAGGACAGGCATTGAGCGAAGTCGGAGTCGCAGACGACCGAAGGGCAAATGGCGTATCGAAGGATATAAGCGCAGCCGACCCTTCGATACGGGTCTTCGACAAGCTCAGCCCCTACTCAGGGCGAACGGAGTGATGTGACTTAAAGTCATCATACCCTATATTGCCCGCACGACGAAAAACGGCGCCCCTTTCGGAGCGCCGTTTTATGTTTCAGCCTCAGCGCGGATCAGCGCTTGTCGACGGACACATAGTCGCGCTGCGTCGGGCCGGTGTAGAGCTGGCGCGGGCGGCCGATCTTCTGCGCTGGGTCGGAGATCATTTCGTTCCACTGCGCCACCCAGCCGACGGTGCGGGCGAGGGCGAAGAGGACGGTGAACATCTCGGTCGGGAAGCCGATCGCCGACAGGATCACACCCGAATAGAAGTCCACATTGGGGTAGAGCTTCTTTTCGATGAAATAGGGATCGTTGAGCGCGATCTGCTCCAGTTCCTTGGCGACGTCGAAGACGGGATCGTTGACGCCCAGCTTCTCCAGCACGTCCTTGGCGGTCTTCTGCATGACCGTCGCGCGGGGATCGTAATTCTTGTAGACGCGATGGCCAAAGCCCATCAGGCGGAACGGATCGTCCTTATTCTTGGCGCGGGCGATATATTCCGGGATCTTGTCGACAGTGCCGATTTCGCGGAGCATGTTGAGCGCCGCTTCGTTCGCGCCGCCATGCGCCGGACCCCACAGACAGGCGATGCCGGCCGCGATGCAAGCGAAGGGGTTGGCGCCCGAAGACCCTGCCAGACGCACGGTCGAGGTCGAGGCGTTCTGTTCATGGTCGGCATGGAGGATGAAAATCTTGTCCATGGCGTCCACGATCACCGGATCGGGGATATATTCTTCCGCCGGGACCGAGAAGGTCATGCGCAGGAAGTTGGCGGTGTAGGACAGGTCGTTGCGCGGATAGACGAAGGGCTGACCCACCGAATATTTATACGCCATCGCCGCGATCGTCGGCATCTTGGCGATCAGACGGTGGCTGGCGATCTTGCGCTGCAGCGGATCGTTGATGTCGGTCGAGTCATGATAGAAGGCCGACAGGGCACCGACCACGCCGCACATGATGGCCATGGGATGCGCGTCGCGACGGAAGCCGCGATAGAAGGTGGTGAGCTGTTCATGCACCATGGTATGGCGCGTGATGGTGGTGATGAAGTCGTCCAGCTCGGTCTTGGACGGCAGTTCGCCGTTCAGCAGCAGGTAGCAGACTTCCATGAAGCTGGATTCTTCGGCCAGCTGGCCGATCGGATAGCCGCGATGCAGCAGCACGCCTTCGTCGCCATCGATATAAGTCAGGCCGGATTCGCAGCTCGCCGTCGAGGTGAAACCCGGATCATAGGTGAACATGCCGGTGTTGGCGTACAGCTTGCGAACGTCGATGACCTGGGGGCCGACCGAGCCGTCCATGACGGCATAGTCTTTCGTCGCTCCTCCGACGGTCAAAGTGGCATTATTATCCGACATATTGTTCTCCTTGAGTGCCATCAACTTAACCGTGCGTGCCCACAGCGGTCAGCCGTTCCAAGCTTTCCTCTTTCCCCAACAGGAAGAGGACATCGAAAATCCCCGGCGAGACGGTGCGCCCGGTGAGCGCGGCTCGCAAAGGCTGCGCGACCTTGCCCAGTGCCAGACCGGCATCCTCTGCCACGCGGCGTATCGCGTCTTCGATCGCTTCGACCGTCCAGTTGGGGGCGATCGAGAGAGCGTCGGCCGTCTTTGCCAGCAGCGCGCGTGCCGAGTCGTCTAGCAGAGCCGACGCCTTTTCGTCAAAATCCAGCGGGCAATTTTTGAACAGAAATTCAGCACCCTCCGCAATTTCGTTAAGCGTTTTGGCGCGTGGCTTGAGCGAAGCCATCGCCTCGCCCAAAAGTGCTAGACCGGTGTCCGGCAGCGCCTTGCCCAGACGGGCTTCGACGCGGGGCGCCACCAGTGCGGCCAGACGGACATCATCGGCTTCGCGCAGATAATGGCCGTTGAGATTTTCCAGCTTCTTGATGTCGAAGCGCGAAGGCGAGCGGCCGACGCCCGCAATGTCGAACAGTTCAATGGCGCGGGCGACCGGAATAAACTCTTCGTCGCCATGGCCCCAGCCCAGGCGCAGCAGATAGTTCAGCACCGCTTCGGGCAGCATCCCCATCTCGTCGCGATAGGCATCGACGCCAAGCGCGCCATGGCGCTTCGACAATTTCGCGCCATCCGATCCGTGGATGAGCGGGATATGCGCGTAGATTGGCTCTTCCCACTCCATCGCGCGGAGGATGCAAAGCTGGCGGAAGGCGTTGTTGAGATGGTCGTCGCCGCGAATGACATGGGTGACGCCCATGTCATGATCGTCCACCACCACAGCCAGCATATAAGTGGGCGTGCCGTCCGACCGCAGCAGGATCATGTCGTCCAGCTCGGCATTCTGCACCACGACGCGCCCCTGGACCGCATCCTCGATCACCGTCTCGCCTTCGCGTGGTGCCTTGAGGCGGATGACGAAGGGGGCACCTTCGGGCGCTTCTTCGGGCGCGCGATCGCGCCAGCGGCCATCATAGCGCATCGGCTTCTTGGCGGCGCGCTGCTCTTCGCGCAGCGCGGCCAGCTCTTCCGGCGTGGCATAGCATTTATAGGCATGGCCGCCCCCCAGCATGGCATTGGCGACTTCGGCATGGCGCGGTGTCCGTTCGAACTGGAACACGGGCGGTTCATCGCCGCCAAGGCCAAGCCAGTCCAGCCCGTCGAAGATCGCGGCGACCGCTTCCTCGGTCGAGCGGGCGCGGTCGGTGTCTTCGATCCGCACCAGGAATTTGCCGCCATGATGGCGGGCGAACAGCCAGTTGAACAAGGCGGTGCGGGCACCGCCGATATGGAGGAAGCCTGTTGGCGAGGGGGCGAAACGGGTCACCACCGGCTTGTTCATTCCCGTTGCGTTCACCGCCATATTGCCTGACATTCGCCCTTCTGATCCATGGATGCGATGCCCCCTAGCATGGCTTTCGAGCCACGACAAACCTCCCTTATGGTCGAGGTCGCCACGCGCCTGCGCGCCGGGTTTGCGGGGGTGGAGCATTGGCTGGAGAAAGAGCGGGAGCAGGTGCCGCTTTGGGCACCGATCGCGCTGGGGCTCGGCATAACGGCCTGGTTCGCCTTGCCCCATCGGATGGCGTGGCTGGCCTTTTGCTGCGGGGCGTTGGCGCTGGGCTGTGTGGGGGTGTTGCTGCCCGAAGGCGCGCGGTTGCGGCGGATGATGGTGGCGGGCGGGGTGCTGGCCTGTATGGGGTGCGTTCTCATCTGGGGGAAGGCGTTGATGCTGGGGGAGCCACCGCTGGCACGGGCGACGTTCGTGCAGGTGACGGGTGATGTCCTGTCGGTGCGCGCGGTTCCGGCGCAGCAGATGGTGCGGGCGATGCTGCGGCCGGTCGGCGCGCCGACCCTGCCGCAAGTCATCCGGGTCAATATCGCGGAGAGCGACGTGCCCGATGGGTTGGGCGAGGGTGCGCGGATTCGTTTTCGGGTGCGGTTGATGCCGCCAGCGCCGCCCAGCGTGCCGGGGGGCTATGATTTTGCCGCGCGGGCCTATTTTCAAGGGATAGGTGCGACGGGCAAGGCGCTGAAGCCGATCGAGATGGCGAAGCCCGCGACGGGTGCGCCGCCGCTGCGGGCGCGGGTGTTTACGCATATTGCCGGGCAGGTGGATGATCCGGCGAAGGGTATCGCGATTGCGCTGGCGACCGGCGATCAGGGCGCGATCGCGGAAGTGGATGCTGAAGCGATGCGCAATAGCGGATTGGCCCATCTGCTGTCGATCAGTGGGTTGCATGTGACCGCGCTGATCGGGGCGGTGATCTTCCTGTTGATGCGGGTGATGGCGCTTAGCCGCCGGGCGGCGCTTGATTGGCCATTGATGTTGATCGCGGCCACGGGGGGTGCGTTGGCAGGCGTGGGCTACACGCTGCTCACGGGGGCCGAGGTGCCGACGGTGCGGTCCTGCATCGCGGCGCTGCTGGTGCTGGGCGGGCTTGCGATGGGGCGCGACGCGATCACATTGCGGCTGGTGGCGACGGGCGCGCTGATCGTGCTGGTCTTCTGGCCCGAAGCACTGGTTGGGCCGAGTTTCCAGATGAGCTTTGCCGCGGTCACGGCGCTGGTTGCTTTGGCCGAACATAAGCGATTTCGAGCCTTTGCCGCCGCGCGGGACGAGGTGCGTTGGCGCAAGACCGGCCGGATGCTGTTGGTGACATTGGCGACGGGTTTCGTCATCGAACTGGTGCTGATGCCGATCGCGCTGTTCCATTTTCACAAGGCCGGCATGTTGGGTGCCTTTGCCAATATCATCGCGATCCCGCTCACGACCTTTGTCGTGATGCCGCTGGAGGCGCTCGCCTTGCTGTTCGATGTGGTCGGGCTTGGCGCGCCTTTTTGGTGGTTGACGCAGCAGGCGCTGACGCTGTTACTGATGATCGCCCATGGGGTGTCGGCCAGTCCCTGGGCGACGATGTTGACGCCGTCGGTGCCGACGTTCGTTTTTGCGGGGATGATGGCGGGGCTGCTCTGGTGTTTGCTGTGGCGCAGCCGGTGGCGTTGGCTGGGCCTGGGGCCGGTGGTGGCGGGGGTCATCGCGATATTGCTGCTGTCGCCGCCCGACATATTGGTGACCGGCGATGGCCGCCATATTGCGGTGCGGACGCCTGATGGTCGCATGGCGATATTGCGTGCGGGGGCGGGCGATTATGTGCGCGATGTCTTGTCGGAAAGCGCGGGCTATGATGGTGCGCTGGAACCGATCGCGCGCTTGCCGCAGGCGCGTTGTTCGGATGATTTATGCGCGGTTGGGCTGATGGCGGGTGGTCGGCCGTGGCAGTTGCTCGTGACCCGCAGCAACATGCTGGTGGACCGCGCGACCTTCGCCCGCGACTGCGCGGCGGCGGATATCGTCATTGCCGATCGTGGCCTGCCGCGCTGGTGCCGCCCGCGTTGGCTCAAGATCGACCGTCGCCTATTGGCGCGAACCGGTGGCATGGCCATTGATCTGGACCATGCCACCATTCGCATCGTGCGCCAGCCGGGTGACGCGCATCCCTGGATCGCGCCCATCCCCAAGCGATCGCGCCGCTATGCTCCGTCTAAAACGCGCTCGTTCGATGCGCGGCCCCGGCCTCAATTATAGCGGCGGAGCAGTCCGGCCAGTTTGCCCTGGATCTGGACCTGACGCGGGTCGTAGATTTGCGGCTCATAGGCGCTGTTGGCCGGGTCCAGCCGAACCCTCTGCCCTTCGCGGCGGAAATATTTGAGCGTGGCTTCATTCTCGTCGATCAGGGCGACGACGATCTGGCCTTCGCGCGCGACTTCGGTCCGCTGGATCAGCGCGAAGTCACCGTCGAGAATACCGGCCTCCATCATCGAATCGCCGGACACTTCCAGCGCATAATGGTCGCCTGCGCCGAGCAGCGCGGCGGGAACGGACAGCATCGTCTGCCCTTCCATCGCCTCGATCGGGACGCCGGCGGCGATCCGGCCGTGCATCGGGATTTCGATCACGTCGTTGGCAGCAATGAGCTGTGGTGCCGAGACCTGTGGTTTGGGCGCGATGATCGGGGCCGGGATGCGGTGCATGGCATCGGGCAACTTCAAGACTTCGAGCGCGCGCGCGCGATTGGGCAGACGGCGGATGAAGCCGCGTTCTTCAAGCGCATTGATCAGGCGGTGAATGCCCGACTTGGAGCGCAGATCCAGCGCATCCTTCATCTCCTCGAAAGAGGGCGACACGCCGCCTTCCTCCAACCGGGTTTGAATGAAGCTCAGCAATTCCTGCTGTTTGGGCGTCAACATGGCTGCGGTCCTCCGTGGAACGTATAAGGAACGCATAGGAAACAGATGAAGGTTAGTCAAGCGCCGGGTGATCTAGGGTAGGGGCAGAATTTGCACCATGTCGCCGATGGCGGCTGGGGGGGAACCGGCGGGGCGGCGGATCAGGCAGTCGGCCAGCGCCATGGCGGCGGTGGCGGCGCTGTCCTGCGAGGTGACCGAGACGATGCCGCCTTCGCTGCGGAAGGCGCGGAGATAATCGTCGCGGTCGCCGGTGGCGGGGAGGGGGGACGCTAGGCGAGCTTCGTGCAAGGAAGGCAGGGGCGTGGATGCCCCTGCCATATGGCGGACCAGGGGCAGCAGGAAGAGGGTGCCGGTTACGAAGGCCGAGACGGGGTTGCCGGGCAGGCCCAGGAACAGCGCATCGCCGAGGCGGCCGGCCATCAGCGGCTTGCCGGGGCGCATGGCGATCTTCCAGAAATCGAGCGTGCCGCCCGCTTGCGCGAAGGCGGGGCGGACCATGTCATGATCGCCGACCGATGCGCCGCCGGTCGAGACGATGATGTCGGCCTGACGCGCGCGATCGAGCGCTATGACCATGGCGTCGAGATCGTCAGCGACGATGCCGAGGTCGATGACGTCGCAGGGCAAGGCGGCGAGCATCGCGGCGAGCATGGGCGCGTTGGAGGAGGGGAGCGCGCCCGGCGGGGTTGGTGCGCCGGGCGCGACCAGTTCGTCGCCGGTCGAAAGGAGCGCGACCTTGGGCCGCTGGCCAACGGGCAGGTGGCCATGGCCGCCCAGCACGGCTAGTGCGATCTGGGTCGGGCCTAACCGCGAGCCTGCTTTGAGCAAGGGTGCGCCCTGCGCGAAGTCCGACGCGGCGGGGCGGACGTGGCGGCCGGGGGGAAGCGGGTCTGCGCTGGCAGCGAGGCTGTCGCCGTGGCGGGTCGCATTTTCCTGAATCAGGACGGCGTCGGCCCCTTCGGGCAAAGGCGCGCCGGTGAAGATGCGGCAGGCTTCGCCCGGCGCGAGCGGGGGTGGGGGTGTGCCGCCTGCGCTGCTGGTCATGGTGACGTGCCAGGGGCCGGGCGCTTCGGCGGCGCGTACGGCATAGCCGTCCATGGCGCTGAGGTCGGCCCAGGGTTGAGCGCGCTGCGCGAGGATATCGCGGGCGAGCCAGCGTCCGGCGCAGGCCGTAACCGGCACGTCTTCTGCGGGCAGCCGGTCGGCCAGTGCGAACAAGCGGGCTTGCGCCTCCGCAACCGGCAGCAGGCTCATGGCCTGTGCCAGTCGCCCGACTTTCCGCCGGTCTTGCTGAGCAAGCGGACGCCGTCGATGACCATTGCCTTGTCGATCGCCTTGGCCATGTCATAGATGGTGAGCAGGGCAACGGATGCGGCGGTCAGCGCTTCCATCTCGACGCCGGTCTGGCCTGCGGTGCGGGCGGTGGCGGTGACGCGGACGCCGGTGTCGTCCAGGTCGAAATCGATCGTCACGGCGCTGAGCGCGATCGGGTGGCAGAGCGGGATGAGATCGGCGGTGCGCTTGGCGGCCATGATGCCCGCGACCCGCGCGACGGCGAGGACGTCGCCCTTCTTGACCAGGCCCCCGAGGATCGCGGCGGCGGCCGCCTCGCTCATCTCGATCCGTCCGTCGGCCACGGCTTCGCGCGCGGTCACGGCTTTCGCCGACACGTCGACCATGCGGGCTGCACCGTCGGGGTCGAGATGGGTGAGGTCGCTCATGCGCCGGTCAGCAGATGGCGGGTGGCGGCTTCGACATCGGCCTGCCGCATCAATGTTTCCCCGACGAGGAAGCAACGCACGCCATGGTCGGCCATGGCGGTGAGGTCGGCATGGCCAGTGAGGCCGCTTTCGGCGACGAAGGTGCAGCCTTCGGGGGCTTTGCCCACCAGTTCATAGGTGCGGGCGAAGTCGACGGTGAAGTCGCGCAGGTCACGATTATTGACGCCGATCAGGCGCGAGCGGAGTTTGAGCGCGCGGTCGAGTTCGGCTTCGTCATGCACTTCTATGAGGGCGTCCATGCCAAGGCCGAGCGCGGTATCCTCTATGTCCGCCATCTGGCCGTCATCCAGGGCAGCGACGATGATGAGGATAGCGTCGGCGCCGAGCGCCCGGCTTTCGAGGATCTGCCAAGGATCGACGATGAAATCCTTGCGCAGTACTGGCAGCGCGCAGGCAGACCGGGCGGCCATCAGATAGTCATCATGGCCCTGAAAATAGGGTTCGTCGGTCAGCACCGACAGACAGGCCGCACCGCCCGCCGCATAGGCCTGGGCATGGGCGGGGGGATCGAAATCTGCGCGGATCAGGCCCTTGGACGGGCTAGCTTTTTTGACCTCCGCGATCAGGCCGAAGCCGGAGCGTGCTGCGTCGTCGAGCGCCTTGCGGAAACCGCGCGGGGGCGTCTGTTCGCTGGCGCGGGCGTGGAGCGCGGCGATGCTGGTTGCGGCTTTGCGTCGGGCGACATCTTCGCGCTTGAAATCGCAAATCTCGATCAGCTTGTTGGTCATGTATAGGCAATCCAGCAATTGAGCAGGGCATTGGCGAGGCCGCGGTCGATCGTCTCGGCGGCTTCCTCGACGCCTTCGCGAAGGTCGGCCACGGCGTCCGCGACGACAAGGGCGGCGGCGGCGTTGAGCAGCACGGCGTCGCGATAGGGGCCGGTTTCGCCCTGGAGCAGCGCGCGCAGGGCGGCGGCGTTATGGGCCGCATCGCCGCCGCGTATGGCTTCGACCGGATGGGTGGACAGGCCGAGTTCTGCGGCGGTGATGCGGTGCATCGCGATCAGGCGATGACCCGTGACCTCCGCCATGTCGTTGCCGCCCGCCAGCGAGAGTTCGTCCAGGCCTTCGTCGCCCGATACGATCATGGCTCGGTCAACGCCCAGTTCGGCCAGCGCCTCGGCATAGATGGGGACGTAGGCCGGGCGGGCGATGCCGACAAGTTGGCGGCGGACCCCGGCCGGGTTGGCCAATGGTCCCATCAGGTTGAAGATGGTGCGCTCGCCGATCGCCTTGCGAATGGGGCCGAGGCGCTTGAGCGCGGGGTGGTAGTTTTGCGCGAAGAGGAAGCCGATGCCCAGGTCCGCGAGAGTCGCTTTTGCGGTGGTGGCGGCATGGTCGAGGTTCAGGCCCAGGGCTTCGAGCGTGTCGGCGGCCCCGGCCTTGGAGGAGGCGGCGCGATTGCCATGTTTGGCGACCGGCACGCCAGCGGCGGCGACCACCAGCGAGACGGCGGTCGAAACGTTGAGCGTATGATGGCCATCGCCACCCGTGCCGCAGACGTCGATGGCTCCGGCGGGAGCCGTCACCGGGATCATGCGGGCGCGCATGGCGCGGGCGGCGGCGGCGATTTCGATGGCGCTTTCGCCGCGACGGGCCATGGTGACGAGGAAGGTCGCGATCTCCGCTTCCGGCAGGTCTGCATCGAACAGCAGGTCGAAGGCGATGGCGGCAGCCTGCGCGTCGAGCGGCGAGGAGGGGTCGGGCAGGCGGGTCATGACGCTTCGCCTTAGTCGTGACAGGGCCGGTAAGTCGAGAGGCCGTTTGGGCTTAACTTCGCACTTTTCCCGCACAATTTGAAATATGATTTCCTATTGCCGACAGATTAGGAAAGTGACCGGCGCAGCATAGCAAAGCCCATCCCGGTAGGACAGGCGTCAGGCGGCTTCGCGCGTTTTCACCTTCATGCCGGCGATCCGCATGAAATTGGCCAGCATGTCGTGACCATGTTCGGTCGCGATGCTTTCGGGGTGAAACTGGACCGAGTGGATCGGCAGGGTTGCGTGGCGGAAGCCCATGACCGAGCCATCCTCGCTGGTCGCATTGACCAGCAGTTCGGCGGGAATATCCTCGACGATCAGCGAGTGGTAGCGGGTGGCGGTGAAGGGCGAAGGGATGCCCGCGAACAAGCCGGTGCCGTCATGGGTGACGGGTGAGGTCTTGCCGTGCATGAGGCCGCCGCGCACGACCTTGCCACCGAAATGCTGGCCGATCGCCTGATGACCAAGGCATACGCCAAGCAGCGGCGCGCCCGCGTCGGCGCAGGCGGCGACGAGGTCGAGGCTGACGCCCGCTTCGTTCGGCGTGCAGGGGCCGGGCGAGAGCAGGAAGGCCTTGGCGCCGCTGGAGAGGGCCTGGCCCGCCGAAATGGCGTCGTTGCGGACGACTTCGACCCGCGCGCCCAGTTCCATTAGATAATGGACCAGGTTCCAGGTGAAGCTGTCATAATTGTCGATGACGAGGATCATGGGGACAAGGCTATAGGGCGGTCGGCGGGCGAGGGGAAGCGGGCGCGTGCGCCCGTCCGATAAGAAATATCGCAACCGAAACAGCGCGACAGGGGGGCGGTGCGCCTGCTATGGGCAGCCATCGACGCGAACCCTGCCTGCAAGCATTCGCGTGACCGAGAGACGATCGCGCTCCCGCTTGCCAGCAAGGAGCGACCCTCTTGGGCGATCTCAACCATTATATAGGCTGTCGCACTGGTTCGAAGGACCAGGGCATATGAGCCGCGCGATCAATATCAAGGCGGAATTGGCCGACGTCAAAGCCATGTGCGAACGCCACAGCCTCGCGATTTCGACCATCGAGGCGCTGCCGGCCGGGGGCACGCGGGTCGTCATGCTGAACCCTGACGGGGCCGAGCGTTTGCGCACGCTGATGAAGGGCAAGCTGATCGATACGCCGGTGGTGCGGTCGTCCCTGTTCCTGGCGCGGCAGCCGCGGTCGGCGGGCTGATAGAGTCCGTCGGCGCGCAACGCTGACGGAACATCTTGAAAAGCCGTGCGGGCGCGCGCATATAGAGCGTGCCGGGTTCGCCCGGCTATGGTGATAAATTGTGTCGTATAATAGACGCAGCGGACCCGGGGGCAGTACCCGGCGGTTCCACCACATATCCCGATGGGCGCCATGCCTGGCGGGATGTCTGACGGGGCCGAACTAGGATCGACGTGTGTTCAAAGGCGATGTTTTTACCCGGCCCGTGTAAGCCGTTAAACTGTGCAAAACTCACAAGTGCCAACGATAACGAAGCACTCGCCATTGCAGCGTAACTGAGGGCCTCACGGCCTGACGTTACCCTAAAATAGCGCGGTTGAACCCACCGGGCAACAGAAGGGAATTCAGCGGCCTCCGGGAGGGCCGGGCAACAGAACCTCCCGGACCTTATTCCCTGACATCGATGTTCTTGGCTTCGCGTGCGATCTTCGCCGGAGCCTTACCCGCGACTCACGTCGCGAATCGATGGACATCGACCTGTCCTTTCGATTACGCTTTTATGACAGTGGGATGAAATATTCATAAGCTGCTGTTTTTACGTGAAACAAATTTGTTTCATCGAAAATGCGCGCTCTTGCGCTGATGTCATCTAAATGAAATACTCCTGACTATAGTAAGAAGTTTTTTTCAGGAGAATTAGGATGAAGACGGTAGCGGTAATGATGGGTTTTGCGCTGGCTTGTGTCGCGCCGGGCATGGCTCAGGCCGCACCGGATGAGGTCGTCGTCGTAGGCGTGCCCGATGGCCGCCTGGCCGCAGGATCGCTGATGCGCGGCGATTTCGACAAGGCTGCACGCCGTTTGAACGCGGTCCGCCCGGATGCGGCGAGCGATCCGGCCCGACTGATCAACCTGGGCCATGCCTATCTTGGCATGGGCCGCGTCGCCGACGCACATGATGCCTATAAGAGCGCGCGCTTTGCGCCCGAATCCGTGCTGGTGCTGGCCAATGGCGAAGAAGCGTCTTCGCGCGACATCGCGCGCCGTGCGATGGGTCGGCTGCAAACGAGCTATGCCATGCGCTGATTATTCAACCTTTGCATTCAAGTTCATATTATAGGGTAAGGTGTCGCTCATAAGGGCGGCACCCTTACCCTTGTCCTTATGGCAATTGTCATCATAGTGACATGTGAGTCATATAATAGTCATATAAATGACGCTCCAATGTCATGGAATGCCAACAAGCCTGTCACGTCCCGCGCCTAATTGCCCTCCTTGAGGGTGACAGGGGGCGTTATCCGATTCGATTTTCCCCTGCGCTCCGCATCCTGAACATATCCCGGCAGCAGCCGGAGCGGAGACGACATGGCCAAGATTAACCGTATCCAAACGATCCTGATGGCGAGCTGCGCTTGCGTCGGTCTGAGCGCTTGCGGCGCAGACGACATCTCCTCGCCCGGCGAAGGCACCATCGTCATTCCCGCGCCGACGCCAACGCCGACGCCAACCCCCACGCCTACCCCGACCCCCACGCCGACCGGCGTGACCCCGGCGGCGGAATGCCCCAACATCTCCGGTTCGGCTGACCTGACCGCGCGCGGCACCATTTCGGACAAGAATGGCAACACCTGGCTGAACTGTGGTTTCCCGACCCGCTTCACCGAAAGCACCACCTTGCCGAAGGTTGCCGGTGTTCTTTACTCACTCCCCGGCCGTGTCGACGTCGGCACCGACCAGGGTGCCGCCAGCACCAACACCGAAGTCACGCTGAACATCGAGCCCGGCGTTGTCGTGTTTGCGACCACGGGTGCGGCCTATCTGGCCGTCAACCGCGGCAACAAGATCAATGCTGTTGGCACGCCATCGCAGCCGATCATCTTCACCAGCGAATCGAACGTCCTGGGCAACGCCGACGATCAGACGTCGCAGCAGTGGGGCGGCGTCGTGCTGCTTGGCCGTGCGCGGATCACCGATTGCATCGCGCCTGCAGCAGCGGCCGGCACGGTCGCGTGCGAACGTGACACGGAAGGCAGCAGCGGCGCTCTGTATGGCGGCGCCAACGATGCCGACAATTCGGGTCGCATGTCCTATGTGCAGATCCGCTATTCGGGCTTCGCGCTCGCCGGTGGCAGCGAATTGCAGGGTCTGACCCCTTCGGGCGTCGGCAGCGGCACGCAGCTTGACCACATCCAGGTTCACAACAGCTCGGACGATGGCATCGAAGCCTTCGGCGGCAACGTCCACTTCAAGCATCTGGTGTTGACCGGCAACGAAGACGATAACTTCGACTCCGACGTCGGCTATCGCGGCACCGTGCAATATGTCATCAGCGCCCAGCGCGCTGGCAACGACATTGGCGACGGCTTCCTCGAAACCGACTCCAACGGTGGTTCGGCCGCGAACAATGGCGAAGATGCGCTGCCGCGTCAGTATCTGAAGATGGCGAACTTCACCTACATCCACCGTTCGACCACGGGCAGCAACGGTGCGGCCATGCTGCTGCGCGGCGGTGCGGACCTGACGCTGGCCAACGGCATCATCGTTGCGCCGACCAACAGCTGCCTGCGTATCGACAGCACGACCACGACCCGCGACGCCGACACGGCGCTGCAGGACGCGGGTAAGCCGCGCTACATCTCGGTTGTGATGCAGTGCAACAGCACGCCGTTCAAGGGCAGCCGTGGCGTCGATGCCGCCGCCGTCCAGTCGATCTTCGAAGCCGGTGCGAACAGCACGATCAGCTACACGCCGTCGCTGACCAGCCTGTTCATCAACGGTGCGACGGAAACGGCCCGCACCGCGATCGATCCCAAGACGCTCGACGCAGCGTTCGACACCACCAACTATATCGGTGCGGTCAAGGACAGCAGCGACACCTGGTATGCCGGTTGGACCTGCAACTCGGTGACCGCCAGCTTCGGCAGCACCAGCGGTAACTGCACCGCCATTCCGACGACCTGATCGGACCCACGACCTCAACAGGGGCGGGGGAGCGTGCATCTGCGCTTCCCCGCCTTCTTTTGCACTGCATATCCCAAAGGGGGACATTTAGCATGTCGAAGCCGCTCAGCCTGGCGCGCCTGCTCCTGATTTCATCCGCTCTGGTCGCGCCTGCGGCCATGGCGCAAATCGACGCCGGTGGTGCCGTGTCGCCCGCCGCTGCCCAAGAAGACGCGCAGCAGGACGGGGTCGATGTGTCGATCCCTGGTGCCGACATCGTCGTCACCGGTCGTCGCACCAGCAATGTGTCGCAGGCCGCGCCGCAGGTGGTGAACGTACTGTCCGCCGCCGACATCCGCCGCACGGGCGAAGGCGATATCGCCGGTTCGCTCCAGCGCGTGACGGGCCTGTCAGTCGTGTCGGGCGGCTATGTCTATGTCCGTGGTCTTGGCGATCGCTATTCGCTCGCCCTGCTCAACGGCTCGCCGCTGCCAAGCCCCGAACCCTTGAAGCGCGTCGTTCCGCTCGACATTTTCCCGACCAGCGTGATCGCTTCGACGCTGGTGCAGAAGACCTATTCGGTCAACTTCCCCGGCGAATTCGGCGGCGGCGTCATCAACCTGACGACCAAGGCCATTCCGAGCGAAAGCTATCTGGAAATCGGCGTCGGCAGCTCGGCCAATACCGAAACGTCGGGCCAGATGGGCTATACCCATTATGGGGCCAAGTCCGACTGGACCGGTTTCGACGACAGCTCGCGCGATGTACCGCCGCTGCTTCAGCAGGCGATCAATAGCGGCGTGCCATTCCCGAATCTGAGCCGGGCCGAACAGCAGGCCATTTCGATGCAGTTCCTGAACTCCGCCACGTCGGTCGTTCAGCGGACCAACAGCGCGCCCTTCAACTTTTCGGGCTCGATCAACGGCGGCACCGCCGTCGATGTCGGCAGCGACGGACGGTTGGGTGTGATCGCGACCGCGTCCTACAGCAACAAGTGGCGCACCCGCGAAAACCTGCAGCAGGCGTCGCTCGACGTCGCGGCCGGTGCGGGCCGCAGCTATAATCAGGTCAGCACTGACAATGAAATCACGGTCAACGGCCTCGTCGGCTTCGGACTGGAACTGGGCGACCAGAAGCTGCGCTGGACCAACCTCTATATTCGCGACACGTTGAAGCGCAGCGCGCTGGCGATCGGTCAGAATGATGGCACCATTCAGGAAGCCGATTTCCTGCAGCAGAATACCGCCTGGTATGAGCGGCAGTTGATCGACACCCAGTTGGTCGGTGAGTTCAAGCTGTCCGATGCGCTCAGCCTCGACATGCGCGGCGGCTTTGCCAATTCGCAGCGGGAAGCGCCCTATGAGCGCGAGTTCGTCTATGTTCGCACCAATCGCGATCTGGCGATCGATCCGGTCGGTGACCGTTTCGTCAATGCGCTCAACCGTCAACGCGGTGATGCGTCGGTCACGTTCAGCGACCTGAACGAAGATCTGTGGTTCGCGGGCGTCGATCTGAGCTACAAGATCGCACCGGGCTTCTCGCTGACGGCAGGCTATGCCTTCAACGATACCAAGCGTCGGTCGTCGCGTTACGAACTGCACTTCGATGCGGTGAACCTGCCGATCCCCGTGCAGCAATTGCGTCCCGACTTCCTGCTGTCGGATGCGTCGATCCAGCTCTATGATATCGGCTTGCTGGAATTTTCGGGCAACTACCCCGTTTATGACGCAGCGCTGCGGACCCATGCCGGCTATGGCCAGGTGCAGGCGGAACTGTTCCCCGGCCTGTCGATCAACGCCGGTGTTCGCTACGAAAAGGGCGATATGTCGGTAACCGGCGTGGACGTCTACAGCACGGGCCTGACGCCGTTCAACGAGATCCGCAACGATTATTGGCTGCCAGCCGTGACGGTTACGGTTGAAGCGGCCAGGGGTCTGCAGTTGCGCGCCAGTGCGTCCAAGACGATTGCCCGGCCGCAATTCCGCGAATTGATTGCCCAGCCTTATCTCGACACCGAATCCAACCGTTTCTTCCGCGGCAACCCCTTCTTGCAGGACAGCGAGTTGTGGAACGCCGACGTTCGGGCGGAATGGTATATGGGGCGTGACGAGCGGATCACGGTTGCGGCTTTCTACAAGAAGATCGACAATCCGATCGAAACCTACACCACGATCACCGACACCTATAATGTCACCACCAGCTTTGCCAATGCGCCCGAAGCGACGCTCTATGGCGCCGAGTTGGAAGTGCAGAAATATATCCCGCTCGACGGCTGGTCGGATTCGTCCTTCTTCCAGAGCCGCCGCATCGTGCTGATCGGCAACTACACCTACACCCAGTCGGAACTGAAGGTGCAGGATGGCGATACGACTATCCCCTACACCTACACCGTGGGTGATCCGCCAGCCGCGTCCGACTTCTTCCTCGACGGCGTGCCGTTGACGGGTCAGTCGGACCATCTGGTCAACCTGCAGATCGGCCTGGAAGACACGGACAAGCTGTCGCAGCAGACGCTCTTGCTGACCTATGCCAGCGACCGCGTGACCAGCCGTGGTCCCAACCTGCAGCCGGACATCAAGGAACGGCCGGGCGTACAACTCGACTTCGTGGCACGGCAGGGCGTCAAGCTGCCGGGCGGCATCAACAGCGAATTCAAGTTCGAAGCCCGCAACATATTGGGGTGCAAGTTCCAGGAGTTCCAGGAACAGGACGGTAACCGCGTCTATTATAACCGTTACAAGATCGGCACCACGATTGCCGCGTCGATGACGGTGGCATTCTGATATAAGCCAAGGGGCCGCCTGCACGCGGCCCTGCGGTTTGCCAAGCGACCGGCTCGTTTCGTGCGAGCCGGTCGTTTTGCGTCTGGACGCTTATGGCGGTCTTCGCATCCGTTCAGCCCCAGGGCTTTTCGCGATACCATTTGGTGATGACATGCTTGACGCCGCTGCGCACCTTCATGCCGTGATGGATGCTGGCGGGGTTCGGCTGACCGGGTGCCAGACGGTTGTTCCAGGCGAGCAGTTTGCCGGTCTGGGGCTGGACCGTCTTGCCGATTTTGGTGAAGCGGGTCGCGCCGCCGGCGGTCGGTTCGTTGAGATAGACCATCAACGTCCAGGTGCGGTTGCCCGCGACCGAGCAATAGGTCGCATAGTCCGCGCCCTTGGGGTCGAAATAATCGGTGTGCGCCTTGAATTCCTGCCCGACATCATAGCGCTGGCCCTGGATCGGTTCGCCATAGGCGGTCGCGATCCCGGCAAAAGCGTCCAGCCGGGCGTTGATGGCCGCGACGAACGGGTCGCCGTGGTCGAGATCGCAAGTTTCGCTGGTGCGGAAATAGCCGTCACCATTGGCGTCGGCGATGGTGGAGGGGCGACGCTGGGCGTCGATTCGCTCGATCAGCGCGGCGCAATCCTGCGCGGAGAGAAAATCGCGCAGGATGAACAGGGTCAGTTCCTTGTTCGGCACGCGCTGCACGCGGGCGTGCGCGCCGATCCAGGCTGGATCGCCGTCGGCGGCGGCGGTGATGGTCTGGTCCGTCATGGTCGGTCCTGCAATGGCGGTCGGATGCGGTAAAGACGCCGCCGTTGCTATCGTTCAGCCGCCAAAATGCAAGTGATGTGCGTGCCTGCCACCATGTCATATTACAGTCATATAAACGTCATCTTGCCGTAAGAAGAAATGCCTAGCAGGCTCCCATATCAAAGGGGGCTTCATCAGATCATGCGAGTGCCGTTCGGCCAGACTGTGCGCGGGTGGAGCGAGCGTAGACCGCGGGGCTTGCCGCCGTTCGACGGGTGGCGCCTGTTGGAGCGCGGCCTGTTGATGCTGCTGGCGTTGCAATTGGTGCGGCTCGTCTGGGCAGTCGTGGTGCCGGTCGGCAGCTTCGGACCATGGGAAGGGCGCCAAGCGCAAATCCTGTCGCCCAGCGCGCGGCAGGCGTTGTTCGCGTCCTTCGACCCCTTCTTCCGCAGCGATGCGCCAACGCCGTCGGGCGATGGCGTGGTCACGTCGCTGGCGCTCACCCTTTATGGCGTGCGCGTCAATGAAGGGTCCGGGCTTGGTTCGGCGATCATCGCGTCGCCGGATGGCGTGCAGAACAGCTTTGCCGTGGGCGACGAAATCATGCCCGGCGTGGTGTTGAAGGCTGTCGCGTTCGACCATGTGACGATCGACCGGGGCGGGGCGGAAGAGCAGATTTTCATAGATCAATCGACCCCGGCCCCCGCCGCCGCGCCCGAGGGTGGCGCGCCTTCTGTCGACGCATCACCATCACCGGGCGAAGGGTCGGTTGCGCCGATCGGCTCCGGGCCCACGGCGGATAGTTTGAAGCGCGACATCGGCTTTGCGCCCCGGATGCAGAATGGCCGGGTTACAGGCTTGGCGGTGAGCGCCAAGGGACCGGGCTTTGCCAGCGCCGGTTTCCGCCCCGGCGACATCGTCACCCAGATCAACGGTCAGCCGATCGGCGACCTGCTATCCATCCAGAACCAGATCGCGCCCGGTGCGCGCCTGTCCCTGACCGTGGAGCGCGGCGCTGCCGTCGCCTCCGTCAACCTGATCGTGCAAGGCCAATGACCCGCAAACTCCTCCACACCGCCGCCCTTGCCCTCGCGCTGGCGACGCCGATCGCCGCGCCGCTGATGGCGCAGCAGACGCTCAACGTCCGCGATGCCGATATTCGCGCCTTCATTCAGGACGCGGCGCGGGTGACGGGACGCACCTTCATCATCGACAATCGGGTGCAGGGGAAGGTGTCGGTCGTGACCGACCGGCCGCTGTCGCGTTCCGAATATTTCGAGATCGTGCTGTCCACGCTGCGCGCCAATGGGCTGGTTGCGGTGCCCGCACCGGGCGGTGCCTATCGCATCCAGCCCGCCGATGGCGCGTCGGGCCAACCGAGTAGCGTCGGCCGGGGTGCCAGCCGCAACAGCTTCGTGACCGAGGTGTTCCGCCTGCGCTCGATCGATGCGGCGAGCGCGTTGGAAACGCTGCGCCCGCTCGTCAGCAAGGAGGGGTCGGTCACGGCCAATCGTGCGGGCAACAGTGTGGTGGTCGCGGACTATGCCGATAATATCGCCCGCATCCGCCAGGTGATCGCGCGGGTCGATCGCGACACGTCGGCAACGCAGATGGTGATGCTGAAAAATGCCGGTGCGCGCGAGATTGCGACGTCACTGCAGGCGTTGGTCGCGAGCAGCGGTGGCGGGGAGAATGCGGTGGCTTCGGCCGCTACCGTGGTGCCGATCGATAGCAGCAACGCGATTGCCATCCGGGGCGATGCCAATACCGTCGCCCGCCTCTCTGCCATGGCGCGTCAGCTCGACCAGCAGGCCGCGAGCGGCACCGAAATCCGCGTCTATTGGCTGGAACATGCCGATGCCGAAAAGCTGTTGCCGGTGTTGCAACAGTTGGTGGGGCAGTCGACCAATCAGCCGGTGACCGCCTCCACGCCAGCGGCGGGCGGCAGCGCCGCGCCCGCTGCGCAGGCCGCGGCCCCGGTTGCGGCTGCGTCTTCGGGTTCCTCCAGCGGCAGCGGCATTTCGACCCGTGGTCCGGCGATCGTCACCCGTTACGAAGGCGCGAACGCGATCATCGTTGCGGCCAATAGCGATGTGCAGCGGATGCTGGGCGAGACGATCCGCCAGATCGACACGCGCCGCGAACAGGTGCTGGTGGAAGCCATCATCGTCGAGATCAGCGATGCGGCGGCCAAGAAGCTCGGCGTGCAATTCCTGCTCGGCAGCACCTCAACCGGCTTTGCTGCCTCCAACTATTCTAACGCCTCGCCCAATTTGCTGACGCTGGCCGGGGCCTATGGCGCGACTCAGCTGGGCACGACGACAACGACCGTTGTTGCGCCCGACGGCACGCGCACCACGACCGAGGTCCAGAATAGCGGCGACCTGGCCAGCACCTTGCAGCAGGCGGCGATCAACAGTCTGACCAGCGCGACCGGGGCGATCGCTGGCCTTGGTGGGAGCATCGGCAAGAATGGCATTTTCGGGGCGATCATCAATGCGGTGAAGTCCGATACGGAGAGCAATCTGCTGTCCACGCCGTCGGTGATGACGCTCGATAATCAGAAGGCGTCGATTTTGGTCGGGCAGCAGGTGCCGGTGACAACCGGCGAGGCGTTGAGCCAGAATTTCGATAACCAGTTCCGCACCGTCCAGCGGCAGGATGTCGGCATCAAGCTGGAAGTGAAGCCGCAGATCAATACGGGCGGCGCGATCAAACTGTTCCTGCGGCAGGAAGTGTCGAGCGTCGCCGGGCCGGTGAGCAATTCGAGCAGCGACCTCATCATCAACAAGCGTGAGATCGAGACCACGGTCACGGTCGATGATGGCGAGATATTGGCGCTGGGCGGCTTGCTCGACGATAATGAACGCAAGACGATCGAGCGGATTCCGCTGCTGTCGGACATTCCGGGGCTGGGCGAATTGTTCAAATCGCGCAGCCGCAGCCGGACCAAGACGAACCTGATGGTGTTCATCCGCCCGACCATATTGCGGTCGAAGGAGGACGCGCAAAAGCTGACGCAGCAGCGCTATGGCTATGTTCGGGGGATGCAGTTGCAGCGTAATCCCGACATGGAGCCGACCATCGATGAGCTGGTCCGCGACTATATGGGGGCGACACCGCCATTGCCGCCGCAGCCGACCGATGCGGTGGTGGCGCCTGCGCAGCCGGACGTGATCGAGCCGATCGTGCGGCAGTCGAGCGGCGTGGTGCGGCCGGTGGATCTGCCCCCAAGCGGAGGTCAGCAGTGAGCGACACGGGTCCAGCCATGCCAGCGGACGCTGCTTCCAGCATCGGGACGTTTCCCCCCGCGCCGCCGCGGCCCATCGACATACCCTACACCTTCGCGCGCAAGAATGGCGTCGTCATGCTGCCGATCGAAGGCGAGCGGCTGACGATCGGCGTGCGGGAGGGGAGCGATCCGCGCGTGCTGCTGGAGGTGCGGCGTCATTTGGCGCGCAGTTTCGATGTCGTTTTCACGACGCCCGCCGAGTTCGACCGGCATCTGTCCAACCATTATGCGATGGAGGGCAGCGCGGCCGCGATGGCGGGGTCGCTGGATGTCGGTGCGGATGAGCTGGACATATTGGCTGCCGATATTCCGACGGCCGACGATCTGCTGGATAGCGCGGACGATGCGCCCGCAATCCGCCTGATCAACGGCATCATCGCCGAAGCCGCGCGGCAGGGCGTGTCGGATATTCATATCGAACCCTATGAAACGGGCCTGATCGTTCGCATGCGCGTGGATGGCGTTCTGCGCGAAACGCTGCGCATGCCGCCGCATGTCGCGCCGGTTGTGGTCAGCCGCATCAAGGTGATGGCGCGGCTCGACATTGCCGAGCGGCGTGTGCCGCAGGATGGGCGCATCGGCCTGACGCTGGGCGGCAAGCTGCTCGACGTGCGTGTGTCCACCCTGCCAAGCCGGGCGGGCGAGCGGGTGGTGCTGCGTATTCTCGACAAGGAGAATGCGGGGATTACGCTCGACCTGTTGGGGATGAACGGCACGCCGGATCGGATTTTCCGCGAAGGATTGAGCGAACCCAATGGCATCATCCTGGTCACCGGGCCGACCGGGTCGGGCAAGACGACGACACTTTATGCCGGTTTGCGCCAGCTAAACGACGGATCACGCAACATTCTGACGGTCGAAGACCCCGTTGAATATGCGATGGAGGGCGTTGGCCAGACCCAGGTGAATGCCAAGGTCGGGTTGACCTTTGCGGCTGGGCTCCGCGCGATTTTGCGGCAGGATCCCGATGTGGTGATGGTCGGCGAAATCCGTGATCGCGAGACGGCGGAGATTGCGGTGCAAGCGTCGCTGACCGGGCATCTGGTGCTGTCCACCGTCCACACCAACGACGCGGTCGGGGCGATCACGCGGATGCGCGACATGCGGGTCGAGCCGTTCCTGCTGGCATCCACGCTGCGCGCGGTGATCGCCCAGCGGCTAGTGCGGCGCTTGTGTCAGAGTTGCCGCGAGCCGGTGCAGGCGGACAAGTCGGCCAGTGCGCTGCTGGGTTTCGATCCCGGCACGATCATCTATCGCGCGCGTGGCTGCGACGAATGTAGCGGTACGGGGTATAAGGGCCGGATCGGCGTGTTCGAGGCGATCCGCGTCGATGATACGATCCGCCGCCTGATCAATGATGGTGGCGACGAATCGCTGATTGCGCGCCATGCCTTCCTCAATGCGCCCAATCTGGGGTCGGCCGCGCGCGCTCTGGTGCGCGACGGACAGACCACGGCGGAAGAGGCGATCCGCGTGTCGCGGCGTGATTCGGTCGAGGCGGAAACGATCGTCGATGGCTGAGTTCGACTATGTCGCGATCGACCCGGCCGGCAAGGACCGCAAGGGATCGATCAAGGCCGATAGCATCGAGGAGGCGCGCGCCAAGCTGGACGCGCGCAAGCTGTTCATCGTCGCGCTGGAGCCGGGCGCGGTGGAGAGCGCGCGCAGCCGCGCGAATCTGTCGCTGCGCAGCCCGCGCCTGAGCGCCAAGGAACTGACGCTGTTCACAAGGCAATTGGCGACGCTGACGCAGGTCAGTCCGCTGGAAGAATCGCTGCGCACGATCGGGCGGCAGAGCGAGCAGGATCATGTCCGCGCCGTCGTCGGCAAGGTCCATTCGGGCGTGATGGAGGGGCGGCGGCTGGCCGATGCACTCGGCGCGGAGCCGAAAAGTTTCCCGCCGCTCTATCGCGCGATGATCTCCGCAGGCGAAAGCTCCGGCAGCCTGCCCACGATCATGGAGCGACTGTCAGACCTGATGGAACGGCAAGCCCTGATGCGGTCGAAGGTGCTGACCGCGATCGCTTATCCATCGGTGCTGGCGACCTTTGCGGTGTTCGTGGTAGCGGCGTTGATGATCTTCGTCGTGCCCAAGGTAGTCGAGCAGTTCGACACGGTGGGGCAGGAATTGCCGCTGCTGACGCGGATGGTGATGGGCTTGTCGGCGTTTCTGGCGGCCTATTGGTGGCTGTTGCTGATCGCGATGATCCTGGGCGGCGTCGCCTTCTGGCGGGCGCTCAAAAATGAGCGGTTCCGCTATCGGTTCGACGCGACTTTGCTGGGGCTGCCGGTGCTGGGCAAGCTGATCCGCGATCTGCACGCCGCGCGGATGGCGCGGACGCTGTCGACCATGGTGGCGAGTCGCCTGCCGTTGATGGAGGGGCTGACGCTGACGGCCAACACCGTGCATAATCGGGTATTGCGCCGCGCGTCGGACGAGATTGTCGAAGCGATCCGGGGCGGGGGCAGCCTGTCCGCCGCGCTGCGCCGGGCCGGTGTGTTCCCGCCGCTGCTGGTCTATCTGGCGGCCAGCGGCGAAAGTGCCGGGCGGCTCGATACGATGCTGGAACGCGCGGCGGATTATCTGGAGCGCGAGTTCGACTCGTTCACCTCGACCGCGCTCGCCATGCTGGAACCTATCATCATCATACTGATGGGCGGCATCGTCGCCGTCATCATCCTGTCCATCCTGCTGCCGATTTTGCAGTTGCAAAGCCTGACCGGGGCTTAGGAGTTGAATATGTTTAAGCTAAAATCCGTTCGGGTTGAGCGTGTCGAAGCCCCTTCTTTCTTTTCAGCAAAAGGAGTGCCCTTCGACAGGCTCAGGGCGAACGGAGATAACAGGCGGGGAGAAGAAGGCTTCACGCTGGTCGAATTGATGGTGGTCATCGTCATCATCGGCCTGCTGGCGACGATCGTGGCGATCAACGTCATTCCCGCGACCGATACCGCGCGGGTCGAGAAAGCGAAGGCCGACATCTCCACGATCGAACAGGCGCTGGAGCAATATCGGCTCGACAATCTGACCTATCCCGCCGGATCCGACGGGTTGCAGGCACTGCTCAATCCGCCCGCGTCGCTGGCCCAGCCGCAGCGCTATCGTCGCGGTGGCTATATCAAGAAGCTGCCCGACGATCCGTGGGGCCGCGCCTATATTTACACGGTGCCAGGGCGCAAGGGCGCGTTCGACATCAGTTCGCTGGGCGCGGATGGACAGCCGGGTGGCGAGAGCGAAAATGCGGATATCTATTCCAGCGAGATGTAACCTATCCGCCGTTCGCTTCGAGCGTGTCGAGAAGCGTTTAGCTTCGTTGAACCGGGCTCTGCCTCGTTTCTCGACTTCGCTCGAAACGAACGGATGTGAGTTCAACTTTGTGCGGCGTTCCGCCCAACAGGGATTCACGCTTGTCGAACTGATGGTCGTGCTGACGATCATCGGTTTCATTTCGGCTGCCGTCGTCATGGCCATTCCCGATCCGCGCGGGCGCGTGATCGAGGATGCCGACCGCTTTGCCGCGCGCGTTGCTGCCGCGCGCGACGAAGCGGTCGTCACGGCTGCGCCGATGGGATTGTGGGTGTCGGCGTCGGGCTATGGCTTCCAGCGCCGCGAGGATGGGCGGTGGGTGCCGTTGGAGGACAAGCCCTTCGTCACCGCCAACTGGAAGGGCGGCACGCGCGCTTTGGTGGGCAAGGACGGGCGGCAACAGATCGGCTTTGATGGCACGGGGCTGCCGACCGATCCTCTGACCGTCACGCTGGCGCGCGAAGGCGAGCGGGTGTCGGTGACGGTCGATATGGCCGGGAAGGTCATGGTCGGTGGGTAAACCCGAACGCCTTGCCCCCGCCCAACAGGGCTTTACGCTTTTAGAAATGCTCGTCGCGCTGGCGGTGTTCAGCTTGGCGGCGCTGGCGCTGGTGCGGTTGCAGGGGGTGACCCTGCGCACCGCTGCCGATCTCGACAGCAAGGCGTTGGGCCAGATCGTCGCGCGCAACCTGATGGTGGAGGTGCAGAGCGATCCTTTGCCGCCTTCGGTGGGCGAAGAGGAGGGCGCGGTCGCCAATGGCGGGCGGGACTGGCGTTGGCACCGGATCGTCAAGCCGACCGACGACCAGCGGCTGCTACAGGTGGACTTGACGGTGGACGGGCAGCCGGGCGCGTCGCCGGTGGTGCTGAGCTTTGTGCGGGTGGTGGAGTGATGCATTGCGCGCGCTCACATCTATTCGGGTCGTGCCACGGCTTCTCGACTTCGCTCGAAGCGAACGGAGAGCATGGTGCGGACGCGGGCTTTACGCTGATCGAATTGCTCGTCGCGCTGATGATCTTTGCGATGCTGGCCAGTGCGGGCGTCCTGCTGCTCGGCAATAGCGTGTCGGCGCAGGCGCAGATCAAGGCGCGGCTTGACGATATGGCCGCGGTCCAGCGCGCGAGCGGGGCGCTGGCGGGCGATCTGGGGCAAGCAGTGCCGCGCATCACCCGCACGGAGAGCGGCACGCTTGCGCCAGCTTTCTGGGCGAACGGGGAAGGCGAAGGCCAACCGGTGATGCAGTTCGTGCGCGGCGGCTGGGACAATCTGGGCGACCTGCCGCGGCCTTCGCTGCAAAAGATCGAATATTGGGTGCGGCAGGGGCGGCTGGAGCGGCGCAGCTATGCGCAACTGGACGGCGCGGCGGGCGATGAACCAGCGGCGCTGCTGGACAATGTCGAAGCGGTTGTCCTGAAATTTCGGGATGCGCAGGGCAAATGGCGGGATGATTGGACCCCGACCCAGCCCGACCTGCTCCCCCGCGCGGTCGAGATGGTGTTGACGCGGACGGGCGAACCGCCGGTTGCATTGCGCTTCCTGGTCGCGCCCGGCCCGATCGAGAGGCCGATTGTCGAAGGCGCAACCGGTGCCTGATCTGCGCAAGCCCAATGAACGCGGTGCGGCGCTGCTGACGGTATTGCTGCTGGTCGCGGTCATGTCCGTCGTCGCTGCGACCGCGCTTGAACGGGTGGCGCTGGCCACGCGCATGACGGGCAATGGCGGCGCGATCGATCAGGCGCGGGCCTATGCCGACGCCGGGACGCAGATTGCGCGCATGCGGATCGGTGATCTCGTCGCGTCCAATCCGGCCAGGATCACGCTGGCGGGCGGATGGATGGGGACGCCGCAGAGCATTCCCGTTCCCGGCGGCATCGCGACCGCGCGGGTCACCGACGGCGGCAATTGCTTCAATGTGAACAGCGTCGTGACAGGGGAGAGCGAGGCCAGCCTGAAGGTCCGGCCCATCGGCGTATCGCAATTTCAGGCCTTGCTTCAGGCGCTGGGTGTCGATGCGCGCCAGGCGCAGGGCGCCTCGGCTGCGCTGGCCGACTGGATTGATAGCGACAGCGTTGCGCAGCCCGGCGGCGCGGAGGACGAAACCTATGCGCAGGCCCCGCGCCCCTATCGCGCGGCAAACCGATTGATGGTCGATGCCAGCGAATTGCGCGCGGTCAACGGCATCACGCCTGCCATTTACGATCTGGCGCGGCCATGGGTTTGCGCGCTGCCCGTCACGGATTTGTCGCCGATCAACATCAATACGCTGCTACCGACGCAGGCACCGCTATTTGCGATGCTGTTGCCGGGGCAATTGTCGGTGGTGCAGGCGCGGCAATTGCTGGCGCAGCGGCCACCGGACGGCTACGGCAGCACGGTGCAATTCTGGGCTATGCCTTCGCTTAGCGGCCTGTCGCCGATGACCGAGGTGGCGGAGCAGGTCAAATTGACGACGGGGTTTTTCGAAGTGGACGTGTCGGTGAATGTCGGGGGAACGCAATTGGTGGAGCGCGCGCTGATCGACGCGCGGGAGAACCCGGCGACGATCGTGCGACGCAGTTGGGGCGCGGGCGCATGAGCGCACGCGATGCCTTGATCGTCTTTCTGCCCGAAGCGGAAGAGGCGGAGCCGCACTGGATGCGGGTGATCGATGGCGCGCTGGTGCAGTCGGGCGTGGGCGCCAATTGGCTCGCCGCCTGTGGCATCGCCGCCTTGCCCGATCAGGCGCGAGTAATGTTGGTGCCGCCGGCCGCTTTGGTGGCTTTGCACTGGACCGCCCATCCCGACCTACCGGTGCGGCAGGGGCGGGCAGCGGCGCGGTTGGCGGCCCTGGCGGGTGGCATTGCGCCAGCGGACCAGCTGTTCGCTGCCCCTTGCGCCAATGAAGACCCCGCCCGGCCGCATATCATCGCGCTCGCCAGCCGCGCCGACATGCAGCATTGGTTGCTATGGGCGCAGCATCACGGGCTGGACCCTGATTTGATCGTCCCCGCCGCTTTGCTGCTGCCTGAGCCGGAGGACGGCTTTGCGCGGGGCGACATTGGCGGCGCAACCGTGTTGCGCGGTGTCGACATGGCGCTGACCGACGACATGGCGACGGACGCCCTGGTCGGCGATGCACCGATTGCCGATGTGTCGCCTGGTTTGATCGAGGGGCGCGCCATCACCGCGCTCGACAATCCACCGCTCGACCTGCGCCAAGGCGATTTTGCCAAGCGGGTGCGGCGGTCGATCGACCAGCGGGTGATTGGGCGGATCGCTTTGTGGAGTGGCTTGATCCTGCTCGCCAGCCTGTTGATCGCGCTCATCGGCATTGCGAAAAATTATGGCGAGGCCAGCCGCCTCGACGCGGACAGTCTGGCGCAGGCGCAGCAAGTGCTGCCGGGCGCCAGTGATCCGGCGCAGGCATTGGCCGAGATGGAAGGGCAGCTTGCTGCGCGCGGGGCGGGTGGGCGTGCCTTTACGGCACCGGTCGCCGGATTGCTGAGCGCGATGCAGGATGCGCCGGGTGTGGCACTGACCAGCCTGTCGCGCGACCCGGACGGGATGGTCCGCGCGACGCTGGCCTCGGCGAAGGCCGATGACATCAACATCGTGCTGCTCGCGCTCCAGGCGGCGGGCTTCACGATCACGGCCACCCCATCGCAGGATCCGGGCGGGCGAACGCTGGCGGATATCACGGTGCGGTCATGATGGAACGGATGAAGAGCCTTTGGGCCGAACGCTCGGCGCGCGAACAGGTGATGCTGGGCGTGATGTTCGCGCTGCTGGCGGGCGTGATCCTGTGGTTCGGGGTGGCGATGCCGCTCGACCGGGCGCAGGTTGCAGCGCGTGATGACTTGCGCGCCGCGACCGACCGCAACGCCGCGGTACGCGCGGCGGTCAAGCAGTTGAAGGCCTTGCCCCGCAATGCGCAGGCGGCAGGACCGAGCGCGCCGATCGACCAGTTGGTGGGCCAGAGCGCGGGTGAGGCGGGATTGACGCTGGAACGGGCGCAAGCGCAAGGGGCGGACCGGATGGACATCGCGCTCGCCTCGGTTCGCCCGGTGGCGCTGTTCAGCTGGCTCGCCACGCTGGAAGCCCAAGGCGTGCGCGTCGATACGATGAGCGCGCGGCCTGCACCCATGGCGGGCAGCGTGTCGGTGCAGGCCGTGCTTGCGCGAGGGAACGGACAATGATGGGCCTGACCCTGTCGCGTCGGATGCGGATCATCCTGCTCGTCACGCTGGCGCTTGGCTTGCTGATCTTCCTGCCGATGCGGGTTGCGCTGGGCCTTGCTGGGCTGGAGCGCCTTGGTGTCGCTGCACGGGAAGTGCGGGGGACGGTGTGGAGCGGGCGGATCGACCAGTTGATGCTGGGCGAGATGCCGATGGGGAGCGTGCGCGCGGGTCTTTCGCCCATTGCCCTGCTGACCGGGCGTGCGCGATTCGACATAGAGCGGCGCAACGGCCTGGCCGACGATATTGGCGGCGCTTTGACGGTCGGCTTCGGCCGGATCGGCATCGACGATGTGACGGGCGCGGTGCCGCTGGGTCGCACCTTTGCGCCGCTCCCAGTGGGTAGCCTGATGCTGGAGGATGTCAGTGCCTATTTCGCCGGAGATCGCTGCGGCCATGCCGAGGGGCGAGTGCGGGCGCGGATGGCGGGGCAATTTCCCGGCCTCAACCTGACGCAGGGGCTTTCGGGCGTCGTCAGTTGCGATGGCGATGCCTTGCTGCTGCCGCTGGTCAGCCAGTCGGGCATGGAAAAGCTGACGCTGCGCATCTGGCGGTCGGGACGCTATTCTGCTGAAATGCGGGTGGAGACGGCGGATCCGGCACTGGCCGCGGCGCTGGGACTGGCGGGCTTTACGGCTGTTGGCAACGGGCAGTTGCTCAAGGTCGACGGCACACTGTGATCGAGCCGGTTGCGGCGCTGATCGGCGGCCTTGCGGGTGCCATTCTCGGCAGTTTTCTCGCGACGCTGATCCTGCGCTGGCCGCAGGGGCGCAGCGTGATGCGGGGGCGATCGGCCTGCGACGGGTGCAGGCGGACGCTTGGCGCGCGGGATTTGATACCGTTGGTCAGCGCGATGATGCAGCGCGGGCGATGCCGCAGTTGTGGGGCAGCGATCGACCCTTTGCATGGCCGGGTCGAAGCGGGATGCGCCGTGATTGGCGTGCTGGCGCTGGGCATGATGCCCAATCTGGGCGGCATCGGCTGGGCTGTGTTCGGATGGTTGCTGCTGACGCTGGCGGTGCTGGACTGGCGGCATTTCTGGCTCCCCGATGCGCTTACGCTGCCGCTGGCCTTTCTAGGCTTCACTATCGGCCTGTGGGCAACCGACGTGGCGCTGGTCGATCGCGCCATTGGTGCGGCGGCGGGCTATGGCGCGCTATTGGCCATTGCGCTTGGCTATCGGGCGGTGCGGGGGCGGGACGGGCTGGGCCTGGGCGATGCCAAGCTGCTGGGCGCGCTCGGCGCATGGACGGGCTGGCAAGCCTTGCCCTTCATCCTGCTGATTGCGTCGGCGACGGGTCTGTTGGTGATGCTGATGACGGGCAGGGCCAAGGAAGCCGGTGCGCGCGTCCCGCTGGGGACGTTCCTGGCGCTGGCGGCTGTGCCGGCCTGGATCATCGTGCAGCGCATCATGTGAGGTAAGTGGTCGGGGAGACAGGATTCGAACCTGCGACATCCTGCTCCCAAAGCAGGCGCGCTACCAGACTGCGCTACTCCCCGACGTCGATGCGCCTTAGCGGCCCAATGTGCGTGCCGTCAATCGACTTACAAACAAAAAGGGCGGACCTGACGGCCCGCCCTTCGGAAATCTCGCTGACGCGAAGATTACATCGCGTTCGCAGCGTTGTTTGCCATCATCGCAGCGTTGTCGGCAGCGTTGGCGGCATTCATGGCATTGTCCGAGGCGTTCATGGCGTTCTCGACGACATTCTCAACCACGGCGTTCGAAGCGTTCGCGGTTTCGTTGGCCGGGGTCTCACCGCAAGCGGCGAGAGCCATCAGGCTGGCCGAAGCGAAAACTACAGCGATCTTCTTCATTGTGTACGGCTCCCATAGCATTTTGCCGCGTCAGCCACTTTATGATGTGACCCTACGCGAGCGACCCGCATTAACGTGTGCGCTGCACAAATCAATGCTTTTCTGCGTCGGTGAAGCGACAGAATCACGCGACGGGGTGTTGTCTACAATAAAAGTTCAGTTAACGCCCATGGATTCTGATGCATTGGCGATAAGGTTCAATGTGACGGCCCAGGCGGCGACGTTTTGGCGCAGTTGCGCGGGGTCCACCTTGTCCAGCGTATCGTCGGGCGTGTGGTGCAGATCGAAATAGCGCGTGCCATCCTGCTGAAGGTCGATGACGGGCACGCCCGCCCGCACCAAAGGCGCGATGTCCGCGCCGCCGCCAGCCTCCTGCTTGCTTGCGCCGATGCCGAGCGGGGCCAGTGCCGCCGCTACGCGCGTCGCCAGCGCTTCATGCCCTTGCGGTAGCTTGAAATCGACGCGCCACACCCGGTCGGCACCAAAGTCCGACTCGATCGCCAGCGCATGTTTTTCCGCGCCATGGGCCTTGAAATAAGCGCGCGCGCCATCGCCGCCGACTTCCTCTGCGCCCGCCATCAGCACGCGGATAGTACGGCGGGGCTGTCCCGCTTTTGCGACATGCAGGGCGGATGCCGCCGCAATGGCGCAGCCGCTGGCGTCGTCGATAGCGCCCGTGCCCTGGTCCCAGCTGTCGAGGTGGCAGGCGGCGACAACGACGCCTGCTGCCGGATCGCTGCCGGGAATTTCGGCGATGACATTGCCCGATGGCTGATCCTTAAGCATCTTCGATGTCAGGGTGAGGTGGAGCTTGACCGGCTGACCGCGCGCAATGACGCGGGCGAGCTGTTCGGCATCGGGTACGGAGAGCGCCGCGGCCGGGATCGGCGTGACGCCATCGGCCCACATCTGAACGCCGGTATGGGGCATGCGGTGATGGTCGGTGCCGATCGAGCGGATGAGGATGCCGATCGCGCCCTTCTTCGCCGCGATGCTTGGCCCCTGCCGACGCGCTGCGCCGAAATAGCCGTAGGAGGAGCCGTCCTGCGTTGCATCCATACCATGGCTGACGAAGGCGATCTTGCCCTTCAGGCTCGCGTCGGGGGCCGCTTCCAGATCGGCGAGGGTCGGGAAATAGACGACTTCGCCGGTAATCCCCTTGTCCGTGGTCGATCCGCTATTGCCCAGCGCCGCCAGCACCAGATTTTGTGGGAAGGGCGAGAGGATCTTCGCTTCGTCATGCCCGCGTACCCATACCGGCATGGTATAGGGTTCGGACCGCACATTGCTGAACCCCAGCGCTTTGAGCTTGGCCACTGCCCAGTCGCGTGCGCGCGCCTCCTGCGGCGTGCCAGCCGGGCGCGGCCCGACTTCGGTGGTCAGCCCTTCGGTAAAGTCCCAGGCGACGTCGTCCTTGAGCGCCGCTTCGCGAATCGCGGTGCTGTCTGCCGGGGCAGCGAGGGAGAGGGTGGGGGTGAAAGCGCTGCCAAGGAGGAGGGCGGCCAGCGTGCCCGATCGGATTTTCTGCATGGATGGGAGCGTAGCGAGCCATCACCCATTTGCCAATGCGTCCCGCCTCCGCTAACTCCGCGCCAAATCCTTTCTCTGTCTTTATTCGGAGCTGCAGAACCCATGTCCGCCTCCTCGCAATATGCCTATGTCATGAAGAGCATGACCAAGACCTTCCCCGGCGCGCCCAAGCCGGTGTTGAGCAACATCAACCTGCAATTTTATCGCGGGTCCAAGATCGGCATCGTCGGGCCGAACGGCGCGGGTAAATCGACCCTCATCAAGATCATGGCCGGGATCGACACTGATTTTTCGGGCGAAGCTTGGCCGGGCGAGAATATCACGGTCGGCTATCTGGCGCAGGAGCCGCAGCTCGACCCCAACAAGAATGTCCTGGAAAACGTCAAGGACGGTGCCCGCGAGATTGCGGACAAGATGGATCGTTTCAACGAGATCAGCAACATCATGGCTGATCCGCCCGAAGACGTCGATTTCGACGCGCTGATGGAGGAAATGGGCACGTTGCAGGAGCAGATCGACGCGGTCGATGGCTGGACGCTCGACAATCAGCTCGAAATTGCGATGGAAGCGTTGCGCTGTCCGCCGTCCGACCTGTCGGTCGAAAATCTGTCGGGCGGTGAAAAGCGCCGCATCGCGCTGACCCGGCTGCTGATCCAGAAGCCTGACATCTTGCTGCTGGACGAACCGACCAACCATCTCGACGCCGAAAGCGTCACCTGGCTGGAAAATCACCTGAAGGAATATGCGGGCGCGGTGCTGATGATCACCCATGACCGCTACTTCCTCGATAATGTCGTGGGCTGGATTCTGGAACTCGATCGGGGCAAATATTTCCCCTACGAAGGCAATTACTCCACCTATCTGGAGAAGAAGGCCAAGCGTCTGGAGCAGGAAGACCGCGAGGCCACCGGCCGCCAGAAGGCGATCAATGACGAGCTGGAATGGATCAGGGCCGGGACCAAGGGGCGTCAGACCAAGTCCAAGGCGCGTATCAAGAAGTTCGAGGAACTGGTCGCAGGGCAGAATAATCGCAGCCCCGGCAAGGCACAGATCGTCATCCAGGTGCCGGAGCGTCTGGGCGGCAAGGTCATTGAGTTCAAGGGCATCAGCAAGGCCTATGGCGACAAGCTGTTGTTTGAAGACCTGTCCTTCCTGCTGCCGCCGGGCGGCATCGTCGGCGTGATCGGGCCGAACGGCGCGGGTAAATCCACGCTGTTCAAGATCATCACCGGTCAGGAGACGCCCGATAGCGGCGAAGTCGATATCGGCACGACCGTGCGGCTGGGCTATGTCGACCAGAGCCGTGATCATCTCGACCCAAGCAAGAATGTCTGGGAAGAAATCTCCGACGGTCTCGATTATGTGAAGGTCAATGGCCATGACATGTCGACGCGCGCCTATGTCGGGGCCTTCAACTTCAAGGGGCAGGACCAGCAGAAGAATGTCGGCAAGCTGTCGGGCGGTGAGCGCAACCGCGTCCACATCGCCAAGATGCTGAAAAAGGGCGGCAACGTCCTTCTGCTCGACGAACCGACCAACGATCTCGACGTCGAAACGCTGGGCGCGCTGGAAGAGGCGATCGAAAATTTCGCGGGCTGTGCCGTGGTCATCAGCCATGACCGCTTCTTCCTCGATCGGCTTGCCACCCACATCCTGGCGTTCGAAGGCGATAGCCATGTCGAATGGTTCGAAGGCAATTTCGAAGCCTATGAGGAGGATAAGCGCCGTCGCCTGGGCGATGCGGCCGATCGGCCCACGCGCCTCGCCTATAAGAAGCTGACCCGATAATCGCGCATCACGGATTTTTGACGATGACCAACTCTACTCCTCCGTTCCGCGCCGACCATGTCGGCTCGTTGCTGCGACCCGCTGCCGTTACCGCTGCCCGAAAAGCCTTTTTCGAAGAGGGCAGCATCTCCCGCGAGGAATTGACCGCCATCGAGGATGCCGGGATCGTCGAAGCGGTAAAGATGCAGGAATCCGTTGGCCTGAAGGTCGTGACCGACGGTGAAATTCGGCGGTCCTTCTGGCATTATGATTTCATGGGCGGGCTGACCGGCTTCGACCTGGAACAGCGCGACCCGGAAGATGGCGCGCAGTTTCATGGCGTCAAATTGCGGCCGACCTTCCCGGTCATCACGGGCAAGCTGGACTTCCCAGCGGACCATCCGATGCTCGACCATTTCCGGTTCCTGGCGAAAACGACCAGCGTGACGCCGAAGATTTCGATCCCTGGCCCTAGCTGCTGCCATTTTCGGACCGCGAAGGAGGATATTCGCGTCCCCGAATATGCCGATCTCGGTGCGCTATTCGCGGACTTGTCCGCGACCTATGCCAAGGCGGTTCAGGCCTTTTATGATGCGGGTTGCCGCTATCTGCAGATGGACGACATCTTCTTCGCCTATCTCTGCGACCCCAAGCATCGGGCGCAGAAGGTGGCCGAAGGCATCGATCCTGACTGGCTGATCACCGCCTATGCCCGCATGATGCAGGACGCGATCAAGGATCGTCCCGCCGACATGTTGATCGGGATGCATATGTGCCGCGGCAATTTCCGTTCCACCTGGGCGGCCGAGGGTGCCTATGATCTGGCGGCGGATGCCATCTTCAATCAGACCGGCGTCGATCTGTTCTTCATGGAATATGATAGCGAGCGGGCCGGTGGTCTGGAGCCGTTGCGCTTCCTGGCCAAGGGCAAGCAGCGGGTCTATCCCGGTTTCATCACGACCAAGGTGCCTGACCTGGAGCCGATCGATGGCTTGAAGCGCCAGATCGAGGAAGCGGCGAAATATGCCGATATCGACCAGCTCGGCATCGCGCCCCAGTGCGGCTTTGCCTCCACCGAAGAGGGCAATGCGATCACGCCGGATGAACAGCGGGCGAAGCTCGAACTCGTCGTACAGACGGCACAAGCCATCTGGGGCGAAGCCTGATTCCATTGCGGTTGCAACATTTGCAACCGCAGACCATCGCTTTGCACTTGTTATGATACCGCTATCAATGCAGGAAGACGGTGCCTTTCAGGCATCCTCTCCTAAAACTTTACGGGCCGGTCTTTGCGAAGACCGGCCCTTTTTTTGCGATTGTCGGTAGCGTGGCGGCGTTTCGTCGGGCGGATCAATTGACCCGCTTGATCCAGACCTGTCCGCCTTCACGCGTTTCCGAGATGAAATTGGGGACGTCCTGCACCAAGTCGGACAGGCGTTTATAGCCATAATTGCGCACGTCGAAGCTGGAGCGGTTGCCCGCCAGTTGGCCCACCGATCCCAGTCGCACGAAGCCGCGTTCGTCGCGGGTGACCGATCCATAGGCGTCGATCAGCAATTTGATGACTTCCTCGTCCACGGCTTTCTTCGCCACCGGGGCGGGTGGCGCGGCTTTGGCCGGACTGGCTTTCGCAGGCGTGCTTTTTTCTGTCGCTGGCGGCGACTTGGCGGCGGTTGCTGTCGCTTTCTTCGCGACCGGCTTGGCCAGCGGCACTTCGGCTGCGGCCAGTGCGGCGACGTCGATGAAACGGGTGCAGGCGCGGCGGAAACCTTCGGGCGTCTGGACCGAACCGAAGCCATAGACCGGAATGCCCTGCTGCCGGATGCGGGTGACGAGCGGGGTGAAGTCGCTGTCGCTCGACATCAGGCCAAAGCCATCGACCCGGCCCGATGCCATCAGGTCCATGGCGTCGATCGTCATCTTCATGTCGGTGGCGTTCTTGCCTTTGGTCAGATCGAACTGCTGCTGCGGCTCGATCGCCTGCGCGACCGAGAGCGCCGCCCAGGTCTTGAGCGTGGTCTTGCTCCAATTGCCATAGGCGCGGCGGATATTGACCGTGCCGAGTTCGGCCAGGACGGTCATCACCGGATCGAAATGCGCGGCGGACGCATTGTCGGCGTCTATCAGCAGGGCGATATTGCCGCTGCCATCGCGCGTCGATGCCATATCAGTCCTTTCAGGCGGGTGAGAAAATGCCGCTTTGGTCGTCCATCACGTGCAACTGGCCATCGGCAATGGCGAAGAACGCACCGACGAGTTTCAATTCGCCCTTGCGCTCCTTGGACCGGACGCAGGGGAAGGTGCGCAGATTGGCGAGGCTGACCTTCACCGCCTCCTGCTCCATCGCCCGTTCGACTGCGTCGCTACGTTCGTCACCATGGGCAGCAATCACCGTCTCGCGCGCATCGTCGAGCAGTTCGATCCAGGCATGGATGAAGCCGCCGTCGCCCGGCTCCGCGTCTTTCAGATCATGGCTGAGCGCGGCCTTGCAGCCGCCGCATTTGCCATGGCCCATGACGACGATCTCGCCGACTTTCAGTACCTGCACCGCAAATTCCAGCGCCGCCGACACGCCATGATGGCCAGGCGTCGTTTCGAACGGGGGCACGAGGGCAGCGACGTTGCGGACGACGAAGATTTCGCCGGGGCTGCTGTCGAAAATCTGGGTCGGGTCAACCCGGCTGTCGGAACAGGCGATCACCATGACGCGGGGGCTTTGCCCTTCGTTCAATTCATCCCATCGGCCGCGCTGTTGCGCCCATCCGGTTTCACGGAAGCGGCGATAGCCTGCGAGCATGTCGGTAAAGTCGGTCATGCGACGGGGTGTGCCCGACAATATCAGCACTGGCAAGACCGGCCCTGCATCGCTATCTGGGGCCAATGAACGACATTGCCCCCATCCCCGTGCCCGGTCAGCCGGAGCGCATGCGCAAGCCCGACTGGATCCGCGTCAAGGCACCGACCAGTCCCGCCTATCATGAAACGCGCAAGCTGATGCGGGACAAGGGGCTGGCGACGGTATGCGAGGAAGCGGCCTGTCCCAATATCGGCGAATGCTGGTCGAAGAAACATGCGACCGTCATGATCCTGGGCGATGTCTGCACGCGGGCCTGCGCCTTCTGCAACGTCAGGACGGGGATGCCGCGTAAGGTCGATGTCAACGAGCCGCAGAATCTGGCCGATGCGTCGGCGGAGATGGGGCTGGAGCATATCGTCATCACCTCGGTCGATCGCGACGATCTGCCCGATGGCGGTGCGTCGCAATTCGTCAAGGTGATCGAGGCGCTGCGCCGGACGACGCCCAACACGACGATCGAGATACTGACCCCGGACTTCCGCAACAAGCATGAGCGGGCGGTCGAAATGATCGTCGCGGCGCGGCCGGACGTTTATAACCATAATCTGGAGACAGTGCCGCGCCTCTACCCGACCATCCGGCCCGGCGCGCGTTATTATGCGTCGCTGCGGCTGTTGGAGTCGGTCAAGCGGCTCGATCCGTCGATCTTCACCAAGTCGGGCATCATGCTGGGGCTGGGCGAAGAGCGGCTGGAAGTGCATCAGGTGATGGACGATATGCGGTCGGCCGATATCGATTTCCTGACGATGGGCCAATATCTGCAGCCCACGCCCAAACATACCAAGGTGATGGAGTTCGTCACCCCGGCGGCGTTCAACAGCTATGCCGCGATCGCGCGGGCCAAGGGCTTCCTTCAGGTTGCATCCAGTCCACTGACCCGGTCGAGCTATCATGCCGGCGAGGATTTCGCGCAGATGCGCGCGGCGCGTGAAGCGAAGTTGGCCAAAGCGGCCGTGAAGGCCTGAGCTCTCAATGCCCAAGCATAGCGAAACCCGCCATCTGCCCTATACGCCGACCCAGATGTTCGACCTGGTGTCCAATGTCGCGGCTTATCCTGAATTTCTGCCCTGGATCAGTGCGATCCGTGTCCGATCGGACAGCGAAGCGGACATGGTTGCCGACATGATCGTGGGCTTCAAGGGGATCAAGGAAAGCTTCACCTCGCGCGTTCACAAGCATCGGCCCGACCATGTCCGGGTCGATTATATGGACGGGCCGCTCAAGCATCTGCACAATGAATGGCGCTTTCGCGATGACGGGCAGGGCGGGGTGTTGGTGGATTTCGAGGTCGAATTCGAGTTCAAGAACCGCCTGTTCGAAATGCTCGCGGGCCAGGTGTTCGACCGGGCGTTACGCAAGATGATCGGCGCGTTCGAAACGCGCGCAGCCGCGCTTTATGGTGCCGAGGGTTCGGGCAGCAACAGTTCGAGCGCGCATAGCGCCGCCTGAAGCCGGACGCCGCCCCGGCCGGTATCGCCGAAATGCCGCATGTCGGCGACGACCTTGTCCGCCGACGCGCCGCGTTCGGCGCGGGCAAAGACGACCGTGCCAACGGGTTTTTGTTCGGTGCCGCCGCCCGGTCCTGCGATCCCGGTGATGGCGACGGCGACATGGGCGTGGCTTTGCTTGAGCGCGCCTTGGGCCATGGCCCATGCGGTGGCGATCGAGACGGCGCCGAAGGTTTCGAGCACATCCTGAGACACTTTAAGAAGTTCGACCTTCATGTCATTGGAATAGGTTATGAAACCTGCCTCGAACACGTCGGATGATCCGGCGATTTCCGTCAGCGCAGCCGATACCAGCCCGCCGGTGCAGCTTTCCGCCACGGCGACGGTGCGGCCTGCGCGCCGGTTGGCGATGATGACGCGCTCGGCGAGATCGACGAGTTCGGCGGGAAGGATGTTGTCGGGCATGATGTCAGGATAGCGCGGGAAGGGAGAGGGTGGCAACCGCCTGCGCCGCAATACCTTCGCGCCGCCCGGCAAAGCCCAACCGCTCCGTGGTCGTTGCCTTGACGCTCACCCGGTCGATCGGGACCGCGAGAATGGTGCCGATGCGGGCGCGCATGGCGTCGCGATGCGGGCCGATCTTGGGCGCTTCGCAGATGATGGTCAGGTCGACATGATCGATCCGCCCGCCGCGCGCCGTCACCCGATCGCCCGCATAGGCGAGGAAACGATCCGACGACGCGCCACGCCATTGCGCGTCGGAAGGCGGGAAATGGCTGCCGATATCGCCTTCCGCCAGCGCGCCGAGCAGCGCATCGACGATGGCGTGGAGGGCGACGTCGGCGTCGCTATGCCCGGCGAGGCCACGATCATGCGGGACCAGCACGCCGCCCAGCCATAATAATTCGTCCGTCGCCAGGCGATGGACGTCATAGCCCATGCCAACGCGCACGGTCATAATGGGCGCCAGCCGCGCTTCGGCGCGGGCAAAATCCTGGGGATAGGTCAATTTTTCCAGTCCTTCATCGCCATCCACCAGGATGGCGTCATGGCCGACGGCGCGGAGAATTTGGGCGTCGTCGGTGGCTTCGCGGGCGATGTCCCAGGCCTGGTGAGCCGCGAGTATCGTGTCGAAGCGGAAGGCTTGGGGCGTCTGCACCCGAAACAGTGCGTCGCGGGGCACGCCGTCGGCCATGCGCCCGTCCATGCCGCGCACCAGCGTATCGGCGACCGGCAGCACAGGGATCGCGCCTTCTGCCTCGCCTAGCGCGCCGAGTAGCCGATCGATCACCACGCCCGGCAGGAACGGCCGGGCGGCGTCATGGATCAAAATCCGCGCTGCGCCACCTGTTGCCGCAATCGACTCCAGCCCGGCGCGCACGGAGCCGCGGCGGCTGTCAGCGCCTTCGATGAAGGAGGCCACGCGATCGCCGAGCAGTTTGCGGGCCATGTCTTCCTGCCCTGCGCCCAGCACGATATGGATCGCATCGATCGCGCCATGCGCTGCCAGCGCGTCATAGGCATGGGCCAGCACGGCCTTGCTCGCGACCAGGCGAAATTGCTTGGGGGTGTCGCCACCGGCCCGGTTGCCCTGGCCCGCCGCGACGAGCAGCGCGACAGTCTTGCTATTGTCTATCATGGGGCCAGCGCATAGCCGAGTGCCGGGAGGGCCGCCAGACCCCATCCCTTGCCGACCCTTCCCATTTCGGCTATGGCCTGCCTGTTTTTTAGGCAGTAGCATCAGAGTTTATGTCCAGGCTTTCCCCCATCTCCATCGGCCCGGTGACCATCGCCACGCCAGTCGTCCTTGCGCCGATGACCGGCGTGACCGACATGCCGTTCCGCACGCTGGTCCGTCGCTATGGCTGCGGCCTCAACGTGACCGAGATGATCGCGACCGCCGCGATGATCCGTGAGACGCGCCAGTCGCTGCAGAAGGCGGCCTGGCATCCGCTGGAAGAGCCGGTGTCGATGCAATTGGCGGGCTGCTCGCCGACCGAAATGGCCGAAGCCGCCAAGTTGAACGCTGACCGCGGCGCGGCGATCATCGACATCAATATGGGCTGCCCGGTCAAGAAGGTCGTCAATGGCGATGCTGGCAGCGCGCTGATGCGCGACCTGCCGCTGGCCGCTGCGCTGATCAAGGCGACGGTCGAGGCGGTGGACGTGCCGGTGACGGTGAAGATGCGGATGGGCTGGGACCATAGCAGCCTCAACGCGCCCGAACTGGCGCATATCGCCGAGGATCTGGGTGCGAAGCTTATCACTGTTCATGGCCGGACCCGGTGCCAGATGTACAAGGGCAGCGCCGATTGGGGCTTCATCCGCTCCGTTAAGGAGGCGGTGAAACTGCCGGTGATCGCCAATGGCGACATTTGTTCGATCGAGGATGCCGACATGGCGTTGGAGCAGAGCGGCGCGGATGGCGTGATGATCGGGCGGGGTGCCTATGGTCGTCCCTGGCTGATCGGTCAGGTGATGGCCTGGCTGGAACGGGGCGAGCGTATCCCGGATCCTACGCTGGAAGAACAATATCGCGCGATTATAGGCCATTATAAGGCGATGCTCGATCATTATGATAACCATACCGGCGTCAATATGGCGCGCAAGCATATCGGCTGGTACACCAAGGGGCTGACCGGATCGGCCGAGTTCCGCCATGCCGTGAACCAGGAACCCGACGCCGCCAAGGTGCTCGACATGCTCGCCGGTTTCTACGAACCGTTGATCGCCAGCGGTGCGGATGCCACCGCCATGCGTCAGGCGGCATGACCGTTGCCATGACGGTCGTCCCGCCGCTTCGCATGCAGCAGGACGGACCATCGCTCAGCGACCAGATGACGGCCTTGCCGGTCGCGACCCTGTTGGTGCGGCCGGACAACAGCATTGCCGAAGCCAATGTCAGTGCCGAGACGTTGCTCAACATGGCGCGATCGGCGATCATCGGCAGCGATGTGGCGCGGACGATCCGTATCGCGGAGGCAGGCGCGCGCTTCGATATCTGGCACAGCAACAAGCCGATCGCCGCCTATGACATCAAGGTCCATGCCGGGCGCACCGCCGAGATGGAGGTTGATCTGATGATCTCGCCGATCATCGATCATGAAGGCTGGCGGGTCGTGTCGCTCCATGCGCAGAGCCAGGCGCGTAAGATCGGTCATCGCGGCACATCGGGCGGGGCGCGCTCGGCCATGGGTGCGGCGGCGATCCTGGCGCATGAGATCAAGAACCCGCTATCGGGCATCAGGGGCGCAGCGCAACTGCTTGAATCGGGGCAGGATGGCCGTGACAGTGCCTTGACCCAGCTCATCTGCAACGAGGTCGATCGCATCGCGGCGCTGATCGACCGGATGCAGGATTTCACGACCGACCGGACGCTGGAATGCCGCCCCGGCAATATCTATCCACTGATCGACCGCGCGGCCGGGATTGCGTCGGCGGGATTTGCACGAAACGTAAAGATCATAAAACATTATGATCCATCCTTGCCATTCGCCAACATCAATGAAGATGCGTTGGTGCAGGTGATGATCAACCTGCTCAAAAATTCCGCCGAAGCGCTGGAGCAGGTCGAAAATCCCTGCATTCGCGTCGAGACGGCCTTTCGCCATGGCGTGTCCGTGGTGATGGGCGGGGGCAAGGGGAGTGCGGTCCTGCCGATCGAGATCGTCGTGGTGGACAATGGACCGGGGGTTCCCGAACATATTTTGGACCATCTCTTCAACCCCTTCATCACTGGCAAACGGGACGGGCAGGGGCTTGGGCTGGCGTTGGTCGATAAGCTGGTCCGCGACATGAGCGGCTTCGTTCAATATTCGCGCGATGCTGATGCGGGCGAATCAACGTTCCGCATCCTCCTGCCGATGGGCATGGGCTAATGGCGGCGACGGGAACCGTTCTGGTCGTCGATGACGATCCCGCCATCTGCGTGGTGGTGGGCGAGGCGCTGCGGCGGCAGGGGCATAAGGTGAAGACCGCCGCATCGATCCGCGAGCGGGCGGCGCTGATGGAGAGTTTCCGGCCCGATATACTGATCACCGACGTCATGCTGCCCGATGGCGACGGGCTGGAGGGCGTGGCGGACATCATCGCCAGTCGGCCGGACCTCAATGTCATCATCCTGTCGGCGCAGAACACACTCAACACCGCGATCCGCGCGACCGAAAAGGGCGCGTTCGAATATCTGCCCAAGCCGTTCGACCTTAACGAACTGACCCGTGCCGTCGCCGATGCGCTGGGCACGCGGGAGAGCGCGACGGAGGAGGAGGGCGATGGCGGCCTGCCGCATGACGGACTGCCGCTGGTCGGTCGATCGCCCGCGATGCAGGAGGTCTATCGCACGATTGCGCGGGTGCTTTCCAACGACCTGTCGATCCTGGTGCTGGGCGAGTCGGGCACGGGCAAGGAACTGGTGGCCGAAGCGATCCACAGCCTGGGCCAACGACGCACGCGCCCTTTCATCGCCATCAACATGGCGGCGATTCCGCGCGAGCTGATCGAGGCGGAATTGTTCGGTTATGAGAAGGGCGCTTTTACCGGCGCCCATGCCCGCACCGCCGGCAAGTTCGAGCAGGCGCAGGGCGGCACATTGTTCCTCGACGAGATTGGCGACATGCCGATGGAGGCGCAGACGCGGTTGCTGCGCGTCCTGCAATCGGGCGAGGTGACGACGGTGGGCGGGTCCAAGCCGGTGCGGGTCAATGTCCGCATCATTGCCGCAACCAACAAGGATCTGCCGCCGCTGATCGAGGAAAATCGCTTTCGGCAAGATCTCTATTACCGGCTGAACGTCGTGCCGATCGCATTGCCCGCGCTGCGGGAGCGGCGCGATGACGTGATCTTGCTGGCGCGTCATTTTCTGGAGCGGGCGGCGCAGGAAGGCCTGCCGCGCAAGACGCTGGCGGACGATGCGGCGCAATTGCTGATGGCCTATCATTGGCCGGGCAATGTGCGCGAATTGCAGAATATGATGCAGCGCCTGTCGGTGCTAAGCCGGGAAAATGTCATCACCGCGGATATCCTGCGCAACATGCTGCCGATGGATGCGGTGCCCGCCGATTATGCCGCGCCCGCCGATCATCTGGCCCACGCCGTGCGCGATTGGGCGAAGCGGCAGCTGGGCATAGGCCTCGGGCAGGCCAATCGCAGCCTACATGATGATCTGCTTGCGGTGATCGAGCCGATCCTGTTGCAAGAGGTGCTCTCGAGCGTCGATGGCAATCAGATTCGCGCCGCCGGACTGCTGGGGATCAATCGCAATACGCTGCGCAAGAAACTGACCGATTATGGCCTGGACCCGCTCCAGCTTCGCCTTGCCGACTGATCGGGACGCGCCCGCTTTTCGGGACGAACCGACGGGCGATATCGACCAGCGACAGGTTTTGGCCCAAATACTGTGTTTGATCGGGCACGGGGTTGTTGTAACAAAGCCACTATGAGCGGCGCGACCACATTTTCCCGGCGGGCATCGACATGGCGCCGACGATTGCCGCCTTTCCTGCGGCATGGACGGTTGGCGGCGCTGGTAGAGGGCGTAACGCTCGCCCTGTTCCTGGGCGTTGCGGTGCTGACCTATCAATTGTTGGCGGGGGGGAGTGCGCCGTCGGGCGCCCTGCTGCCCCCGCCGATCATCGCGCTGTTGCTGGTAGCCAATCTGGTGCCCGCGATCGCGCTGCTGATGCTGTTGGGGCGGCGCGTGGCCAAGCGGCGTGCGGCGCAATCGGCGATCGGCAGCGATGGGCAGTTGCACGTGCGGCTGGTCGCCATCTTCTCGATCGCGGCCAGCGTGCCGATGCTGCTGGTCGTGATCTTCGCATCCCTGCTGTTCCAATATGGCGTGCAATTCTGGGCGTCCGACAGCGCGCGCGGGATGCTACAAAATGCGAGCGACCTGGCGCGCGGCTATTATGAGCAGAATTTGCGCGAGGTGAGCGATGAAACCGTCACCATGGCAGACGATCTGCGCGATTATCTGACTCAGTCCGATGTCTCCAGCCCGCGTTTTGCCGAAGGGTTCATCTTTCAGGTGGTGACGCGCAAGCTGAACCGTGCGTCGATCATCGAGGTCGGCAAGGATGGCGTGGCGCGGACGGCCGCGACGGTCGAGCCGGACAATCGCCCGGCATCCGAGATATTGACGCCGGAAGTCACCAAGCGGCTGGCGGCGGGCGAAAATGTCGTGGTGCAGGCGCGGCAGAATCAGATCGAGGCGGTGACGCTGCTCTATCCGGGGTCGAAAATCTATCTCTACGTCACGCGCAATGCGGGCAGTTCGTCCTTCTCCAATGCGGAGCGGGCGAAGACGGTGATCGCGGACTATGACCTGTTCGCGGCGCAATCGCGCGCGTTGCAGTTGCGGTTCAACATCGCCTTGTTCGTGGGATCGCTGCTGCTGGTCGGCATTGCCGTCTATATCGCGTTGGCGGTGGCCGATTGGATGGTGCGGCCGGTGAACGAACTGGTGACGGCGGCGCGGCGGATCACGGCGGGCGACCTGTCGGCGCGCGTCACCAGCCTGCAAAGCCGTGACGAGATCGGCACGCTGGCAGCGGCGTTCAACCGGATGACACAGCGGCTGGAAGCGCAGACCGGCGCGCTGGTGGGCGCGAACAGCCAGTTGGACGAGCGGCGCGCCTTTATCGAAGCGATCCTGTCGGGCGTCAGCGCGGGTGTCTTGTCGGTGGATCGTGACGGCGAGATCCAGTTGCTCAACCGATCGGCCGCCGCGATTTTGGTGGAGGAGGGCGATGATCCGGTCGGTCGGACATTGGCCGAGATCGCGCCGGAATTGGCGGAGTTCATTGCGTCGGGCGACGGCGCTGGCATCGTGCAGGTGCGCGCGCATGGCGACCTGCGCACATTGGCGGTCAAACGGTCCGAGGATGCGTCGCGCCATATTCTGACGTTCGATGACATCACCCAGCAATTGTCCGATCAGCGCCGGGCGGCCTGGTCCGATGTCGCGCGGCGGATCGCGCATGAAATCAAGAACCCGCTGACGCCGATCCAGCTGGCAGCTGAGCGACTCCAGCGGCGCTATGCCGAGGAGATCACCAGCGATCGGCCGACATTCACCCGGCTGACCAGTACGATCGTTCGGCAAGTGGGCGATCTGCGCCGGATCGTGGATGAATTCTCGTCCTTCGCGCGGATGCCCAAGCCCGTGTTCCGGCGCGAGGCCGTGGCCGATATTGCGCGCCATTCCCTGTTCCTGCACGAAGTCGCGCATCCGGCGATCCGCTTCGAATTCCATACCGACCAGCCCGACCTGGAAATGGTGTGCGACCGGCGGCAATTGGGGCAGGCGCTCACGAACATCGTCAAGAATGCGGTGGAAGCCATTGAACCCAAACCGGTTCCCGACGATGGCAGTCCGCGTGGCCATGTCCGCATGACGCTGGCGGGCGAGGGCGATGCGCTGATCATCACGGTCAGCGATGACGGCATCGGGCTGCCGCCCGAACGGGACCGCATACTGGAACCCTATATGACGACGCGGACCAAGGGGACGGGTCTGGGCCTGGCCATCGTCAAGAAGATTGTGGAGGAGCATCTGGGGGAAATCCGCTTTGACGATGCGCAAGGTGGCGGTGCGCGCGTGACATTGCGGTTTGCCGCAGGGGCGCTGGAACGACTGGAAGAGGGGCAGGTAATCGCCATGCCCCAGGGTAATTTGACGGGAAAAGTGACGGCCAATGGCGCTTGATATTCTGATAGTCGACGATGAGGAGGATATTCGCGATCTGGTCGCGGGTGTTTTGGAGGATGAGGGCTTTACCGCCCGCACCGCCGGCAATGCCGATGCCGCGATCGAGGCGCTGGACGCGCGCCGCCCTTCGCTCGTCCTGCTCGACGTCTGGTTGCAGGGGTCGCGGATGGACGGCCTGGAACTGCTGGACGAGATCAAGCGGCGCGACCCCACCATCCCGGTTTTGATGATTTCGGGTCATGGCAATATCGACACCGCCGTCGCGGCGATCCGCAAGGGCGCAGCCGACTTCATCGAAAAGCCGTTCGAGGCCGACCGGCTGTTGCACCTGGTCAGCCGCGCCACCGAGACCGAACGGTTGCGGCGCGAAAATCAGGTGCTGCGCGCCCGTTTCGGGCAGGATGACGAGTTGACCGGCAGTTCCGCGTCGATCAACGGCGTGCGCGCCACGATCAAGAAGGTTGCGGGCACCGGCAGCCGCGTGCTGATTTCGGGTCCGGCGGGCGTCGGCAAGGAGATTGCCGCGCGGATGCTGCATAGCTGGAGCGGGCGGGCCGACTCGCCCTTCATCATCGTCGCTGCCGCGCGCATGGACCCCGACCGGGTCGAAGAGGAATTGTTCGGGCTGGAGGACCAAAGCGGTCTCGTCCGCCCCGGCTTCCTGGAGCAGGCGCATGGCGGCACGCTCTATATCGATGAAGTTGCCGACATGCCGATCACCACGCAGGGCAAGATCTTGCGCGTTCTGACCGACCAGAGTTTCACGCGGGTTGGCGGCCAGCGTCATGTGAAGGTGGACGTGCGGGTTATCTCGTCCACGGCACGCGACCTGGCGGGCGAGATTGAGGAAAGGCGATTCCGTGAGGATCTTTTCTATCGCCTCAATGTCGTGCCACTGGCCATTCCGCCTCTGTCCGAACGGCGCGACGATATCCCGCCGCTGGTCGAACATTATCTTGCCCGCTTCGCCGCAGAACGGCGCGTGCCGCCGCCGGAGATGGCGAGCGATGCGATGGCTGCGCTGCAGGCCAATGAGTGGCCGGGCAATGTCCGCCAGTTGCGCAATGTCATCGAACGCACGATGATCCTGGCGCCGGGCGACCGGATCGGCCGGATCGAACTCGACATGCTGCCGCCTGAATTGACCAGCGGTGGTGGCGGGGAAGGGATGGGCCAGTCCGCGATCATGGGCGCGCCGCTGCGCGAGGCACGCGAGAGTTTCGAGCGCGAATATCTGCGCATTCAGATCCGGCGTTTTTCGGGCAATATCTCGCGCACCGCGACCTTCATCGGCATGGAACGATCGGCATTGCACCGGAAATTGAAGCTGTTGGGGATAACCGACGACAAGGAATAGACGCGCGCCATTCCCCATGGACGACTGTTCGCAATTGCGATACGATCGTTGCGCCTCCGACAAGCGGGGGCAAGCAAGACACCCTGCTTAAGGGCGCACGAGCGGGTAACGTCCCGCCAAGAATAAAGGACTGGCGACGACCATGGCCGACAAAATGAACAATTTGCAGGATATTTTCCTCAACAGCCTGCGCAAGAGCAAGACCCCGGTGACCATGTTCCTGGTGAAGGGCGTCAAGCTGCAGGGCATCATCACCTGGTTCGACAATTTTTCTGTGCTGCTGCGCCGCGATGGCCAGTCGCAGCTTGTCTACAAGCATGCCATTTCGACCGTCATGCCAGCGCAGCCGATGGACTTGTCCGACCTGCGCAAGGCGAGCGAGGGCAATGGCAAGGCCAAGCTGCTGCAGGAAATCTTCCTGTCGGCCGTCCGCAAGTCGGGCAGCCCGGTGACGATGTTCCTGGTCAACGGCGTCATGCTGCAGGGCGAAATCGCTGCGTTCGACCTGTTCTGCATGCTGCTGGAACGCGATGGCATGGTCCAGCTCGTCTACAAGCACGCCATTTCGACGGTCCAGCCGCTCCATGCGCTCGACCTGACCGGCGAGAATGAACAGGACGATTGACCTATCCTGCGCGGAACGCACGCGCCGTCCGCATTTCATCGAATACTAGTCTATGCGCTCCCGCGCAGGCCTTTGCCCCGTTCCTTCGTTGGACCGGGTAATTGTCTGTTCGGGAGCGTCCTGTGTTTTGAGGCGTTAACTTCCCATGGCCATATTCAATCGCGATTCCGAAGATGAAGTGGCGCGCGGCGCGCGCGCTGTCGTCGTTCATGCCGAAACCCATGGCGGCGATCGGCGCGACAGCGATGCGCGGCTGGAGGAAGCGCGCGGATTGGCCTTGGCGATCGGCATCGATGTGCGAGCGGCGCAGGCGTTCCGGGTGCGGGATCGCAAGCCCGCCACCTTGTTCGGCAGCGGTCAGGTCGATCAGATCGCTACACTGGCGCGGCAGGAAGAGGCCGACCTCATCATCGTCGATAATAGCCTGTCTCCCGTGCAGCAGAGCAACCTCGAAAAGGCGTGCGAGGCCAAGGTCATCGACCGAACCGGGCTGATCCTGGAAATCTTTGGCGAACGCGCGGCGACCAATGAAGGTCGGCTGCAGGTCGAGCTGGCGCATCTCGATTATCAGGCCGGGCGCTTGGTGCGCAGTTGGACCCATTTGGAGCGGCAACGCGGCGGCTTTGGCTTTCTGGGTGGTCCGGGCGAAACCCAGATCGAGGCGGATCGGCGCATGATCCGCGATCGCATGGCCAAGATTCGCAAGGAGCTGGATCAGGTGACCCGCACGCGCGGGCTGCATCGCGCCCGGCGGCAGCGCGCACCCTGGCCGGTGATTGCGCTGGTGGGCTATACCAATGCGGGCAAATCGACGCTGTTCAACCGGATGACCGGCGCTGACGTCATGGCGCAGGACTTGTTGTTCGCCACGCTTGATCCGACGATGCGCCAGATTGCGTTGCCGGGCCTCGACAAGGCGATCCTGTCCGACACGGTGGGCTTCGTTTCCGACCTACCGACGCAGTTGATCGCGGCCTTTCGCGCCACCTTGGAAGAAGTGTTGTCGGCCGACCTGATCGTGCATGTCCGCGATATTGCCCATCCTGATAGCGATGCGCAGCGCGACGATGTGCTGGATGTTCTGGGCGAACTGGGTGTTGCGGGCGAAGCCGCGCTGGAGCGGGCTGAGGGTGAACCGCCCGCGCCATTGATTATCGAGGCTTGGAACAAGCTCGATTTGCTGGATGCCGACGCCGCTGTGTTGGCGCGCGAAACGGCGGCGCGGCGCGATGATGTGGCCATCTTGTCGGCGCTGACCGGGGAGGGGGTAGAGCAGCTTCAACGCATGATCAGCGACCATATGACCACAGGCGCGAAGGTCTATGGCCTGCGCATTCCGGTGTCGGATGGCGCGGCGATGGCCTGGCTGCATGAACATGGCGAAGTGCTGTCGACGGACGTGGAAGAGGAGGAGAGCCGCGTCGAGGTACGGCTATCCGATGCGGCCTTTGCGCGGTTCGGGAAGCGCGGGGAAGCCTAAGCGCTTAGGGCGTTTTCTCCTGCCGCTTGGCCTGCTGCCATAGCTCTTCTTTCGCTTCCAGCGAGAGGGCGGCGAAGTCGGCGCCAGCCTGCTGCTCCATCGCGCGGAAGCGGCGATCGAATTTTGCATTGCCTGCGCGCAAAGCGGCTTCCGGGTCGACCTTCAAATGGCGTGCGAGGTTGACGACGGCGAACAACAGATCGCCCACTTCCTCGGTGCGCTCGGCCTGCGTGGTCGCAGCGCGGACTTCGTCCAGTTCCTCCACGATCTTGTCGATGACGCCGACCGTATCGGGCCAGTCGAAGCCGGTACGGGCGGCGCGCTTCTGCAGCTTTTCGGCGCGAAGCAATGCGGGCAGGGCATTTGCCACACCGGCAAGCGCGCTGGGGTCCGGTTCCTTTTCGGCTCGTTCGGCGGCCTTGATCGCTTCCCATTGGGCATGGCCGTCTTCGCGCCGTGCGTCTTGCCCGAAGACATGGGGATGCCGCCGGGTCATCTTTCGGGTGATGCCGTCGATCACATCCTGCAGATTGAAATGCCCGGCCTGTTCGGCCATGTGGCTGTGAAACGCCACCTGGAGCAGAAGGTCGCCAAGTTCATCGCACAGCGCCGCCATATCGTTGCGCTCGATGGCGTCGGCGACTTCATAGGCTTCCTCAATTGTATAGGGGGCGATCGAGGTGAAATCCTGCGCGATGTCCCATGGGCAGCCGGTGTTCGGGTCACGCAACCGCGCCATGACGGTGGCAAGCGGCATGATGTCGGCGGGACTGGCTTGGGACATGGGTGGTTCCGGCTATTGGAGAGGTTGATCCAGCCGATAGGGCGTGTGGCGAGCTATGGCCAGCCTTGATCATTGTTCCTGCCATTTAGAGAAGTCACAATTTCTGCCATATAGAAATGTCACACGTTGAGGAAAGCAGGGGCTGCGTGGAGCCCTCGGGATAGCGCAGCGCAGACCCTGCTGATGCGCTGATCTTGGGGTAGTGGCCATGGACCCGCTGCCCTGCAGTGGGCCCGGTCATGTCCTCTGCACGAACCTGAGCGTGCCGCGTTCGTGCAACGCCTCATCACTGAGCCTGGGACCGCGCTTGAGCTTCGAGCCGCCCAGTTTGCGGCGATCGATCTTCGCGGGTGGTTCCGGCTCGGGGAACAGATGCATGGGTTGGTCACGGCGGGCAGGGGGGTCATTGTTGCGTTTGCGATGATGCGGCATGATCGCCTGCATCTGCCGGGCCAGCAGCAACGCTGCGTCCAGATGCTTGTTCTCGACAATGGCAGGCTGGTTCACCTGCCGCATCTTGTCGAACTGACGATAGGGCAGGACATGGCCCTCATGCTCGATCTCCAGTCGACCGTCGGGATATTCGCAGACCGTCACCCGCTTGCGCGCCAGCTTTTCGCTGACATCGTTCGGCTCCAGGATGAACATCGCCTTGTTGTAGTGCAGCGTCAGCGCTGCCGTCACCGTTCGCTGCTCCCGCCAGACCATGATCGAGCGCAGATCGTCATGCGGTGCAAGCGGGCGGTGCAGATCGCGGACATCGAAGGCAGGGCGGGCAAACCGCTCGTTGTGCCTGGCCATATAACTGTCGAGGAAAGCGTTTGCGTCCGCGATCGACGAGATACCCTCCAGTCGCATCGCTTTCACCAGGCGATCCTGCAAGGTGGCGTTGGCCCGCTCGACGCGGCCCTTGGCCTGTGGCGAGTTGGCGCAGATGATCTCGATGTTCAGGGCATCCAGCGCACGGCCAAAATGCGTCATCCCGTCGCCACGCGCGGCGCTGGCCCGCGCGTTCCGGAAAACACTGTGCTTGTCGGAATAAAAGGCCACCGGCTTGCCGTGCCGTTCGATATACGCGCGGGTCGCCTCCATGTAAGCGAAGGTGCTCTCGCTCTCGACCATCCTGAGGTGCATCAGTTCGCTGGTCGCGTCGTCGATATAGACCAGCAATGTGCATTGCGGGCCGCGGTCTTCGAACCACCAATGTTTTGAGCCGTCGATCTGGATCAGTTCGCCCCGACAATCCCGGCGGTAGCGCGGCTGATATGGGCGAGGACGGCGAGCCTGACGATCCTTCCAAATCCCGGCCTCGATCATCATCTGCCGCAGCTTCTCACGCGAAATCCGGAGATCATGCCGTTCGGCCAAATACTCCGCAGCCAATGTAGGCCCAAAATCATGATAATGGGTCCGAACCAGTGCGACAATCTGATCTCTGATGGCATCATCCAAGCGCCGGTTACTTGGTCGACCACGGCGGCGCGACAAAAGCCCGGATGATCCATCGTCAAGGTAACGCGTCAGCAGTCGATGGGCGTGGCGGCGGCTGACGCTCATCAGCCTTGCGGCCTGGGTGACGGTCATGCGACCTGAAACCACATGCATCAGCGTCTCGACCCGCGAAAGCTCCTCGGTACTCATACGCAACACCGCCATGCTCAATACCTCCGAACAGCCGGAGGGCACGGTAGCCCAAGTGAGACATCTCTACTTTGCGCAACTGTGACATTTGAACGTTGCTGCTACAATCATAAAGTCTGATAATAAGGATTATGTTAAATATGGTGCGACGTTGTCTCAGTCTTCCTGGATCTGGCTATGCGCCTGGGTGTCGCGCATCCGTACATAGACCACGAGCGAAATGGCGATCATCACCGTGACATAGATGTAGAAAGCTTGCTCCATGCCCGCCTGTTTGAACCACAAGGCGACGAACTCCGCCGTCCCGCCGAACAGCGTATTGGCCAAGGCATAAGGCAATGCCACGCCCAGCGCCCTGATGTGCGCCGGGAACAGTTCGGCCTTCACCACGGCGTTGATCGACGTATAGCCGGTGACGATGATCAGCCCCGCCATCACCAGCAGACCGGCGATCAGCGGGTCTTTGGTCACGGCCAGAGTCGCGAAGATCGGATAGGTGCACAGGACTCCCATGACGCCGAAGCCGATCATCAGCGGCTTGCGCCCGATCCGGTCGGACAGAGCGCCCGCGACCGGCTGGAGCAGCATGAAGGCGAACAGGGTCACGGCGTTGATCTGCGAGGCCGTTTCCCGGCTAAGGCCACTGGTGTTGACCAGGAATTTCTGCATGTAGATTGAATAAGCGTAAAAGGCGATCGTGCCGCCAGCGGTCAGCAGCATCACCGTCAGCGTTTCGCGCGGATGATTGGTGATGAGTTCGACGAAGCCGGATTTGGGCGCACCTGCCGCTTTCGCCACGGCAAAGCTCTGCGTCTCGGCAAGGCCACGCCGCAGCCAGAAGACGATCACTGCCAGTCCGCCGCCGATAAAAAAGGGTATGCGCCAGCCCCAGGCGTCCAACTGCGCCTCGGTCAGCGTCGCCTGCAACAGCAGCAACACGCAGATGGCGACCAACTGTCCGGCGATCAGCGTGACATATTGGAAACTGGAAAAGAAGCCGCGCCGGTTCTTGCCCGCCATCTCCGATAAATAGGTCGCGCTCGCGCCATATTCGCCGCCGATCGACAGGCCCTGCATCAGGCGCGCTAATACGAGCAGCAGCGGCGCGGCGACGCCGATCGTCTCATAGCCCGGCGTCACCGCGATCAGCAGCGACCCGGCGCACATCAGCGCGACCGACAGCGTGAGGCCGCTCTTTCGGCCATGCCGGTCGGCATAGACGCCCATCAGCCATGCGCCGATCGGCCGCATCAGGAAACCGACGGCGAATATCCCGGCGGCGCTCAGCAATTGGGCGGTGCGATCCTGGCTGGGGAAGAAATGCGGCGCGAAATAGAGGGTGAAGGCGGCATAGGCATACCAGTCATACCATTCGACCAGATTGCCGGTGGAGCCGCCGATAATGGCCTTGAGCCGCTGGCGCTGGGTGGGTGGTGCAAGCGATGGCGTCACGGCGTCAACACCATCTCGCCATTCTGCACACCCCAGCTTTTGAGGCGGGAGAGCATGTTCATGCCGATGACATTGATCTCTCCGAACGCGGGCGAGACGACAACGGGCAGGTCGCTGGCCGTCACCGGGCCGATGGCCAGCGTGGCGATGCTCGATCGGCGCGCTGCGACCTTGCCGTTTGCGGTGGTCATGACGACACCGGGCTCGCCGATGTCGTAATTGAGGCCTGCCGCACGGGCGGTCGGTTCCGACAGCGCGGTGACGGTCGCGCCGCTGTCGATCAGGAAACGGGCGGGCGTGCCGTTGATGCTGGCTTCGACCCAATAATGGCCATCACGGGCCACGGGAATACGGATGGCCTGTCCCTCGGCGCGGACGGGAGGTAGCGTGGGCGGTGCATCGCTGACCGGCCCGCCCTCCTCCGCCCAGCGGCCGGTGAGATAGCCCTGCTGCTGCGCCAGGGTGAACAGCCCGAACAGCCCCGCGAAGATCGCGACCCATAGCAAAGCCAGGCGCAACAAAGATCCCCAGGCCAGCCTTCGCCCGATCAGCGCTGATCCGACCAGCACGAGCGCCAGCACATACCAGAGGGTTGATGCTGCCTGATCGCCGTCCATCAATCCCCCTGCTCTGCCGTCGCCAGTTCCACGGTCATGCCGTCATAGCCGGGTTCGACGCCTGTGGGGAGTGTCCGCCGCAGCGTCGCATAATCCATACTCTGGTCCATATGCGTCAATATGGCCTGGCCGGGCTTGGTTTGTGCGATGCCGTCCAAAGTAAGGGCAAGGTGCGGATGGGTCGGGTGCGGCTTTTCGCGCAGGGCATCGACCACCCAGACATCGAGCCGGTCATAGAGCGCTAGCATGGCGGGCGTCAGGTCATGGAAATCGGTGGCATAGCCGATCGAACGGCCGCCATGGGTGAAACGAAAGCCGGTGGACCAGATGTCGCCATGGGGCTGATCGACGCAGGCAATGTCGATGTCACCGATCCGCAGGCTGTCGGGCAGGATATGCGGCGTGATGGTCGGATGATAGCCGTTGCGCCCTTCAAAGGCGTAGGCGAAGCGCTGCGCCAACAGGCGAAGCGTCTGTTCGCGCGCATAGCCGGGCACGGGCGAACGGCGATGGTGGAAGAGTTGGCGGACATCGTCGATGCCATGACTGTGATCGGCATGATCGTGCGTCCACAGGATGGCGTCGATCTGGACCACGTCGGCGGCGAGCAATTGCGCGCGCATGTCGGGCGAGGTGTCGATCAGGATACGGGTTGTCGGGCTTTCGACCAGGATGGACACGCGGCTGCGGCGGTTTTTCGGCTCGGTCGGGTCGCAAGTGCCCCAATCATTGCCAATGCGCGGCACACCTGACGAGGTGCCACTGCCCAGGACGGTCAGTTTGAAGCTCATGCCACCTTCTTGAACAAGGTGCGGAAATTGGCGGAGGTGGCGGCGGCCAATTGCTCGATGCTTTCGCCGCGCAGGGTCGCGAGGAAGCGCGCGGTGTCCGCCACGAAGGCCGGTTCGCACGGGCGACCACGATGGGGCACCGGGGCGAGGAAGGGCGAGTCGGTTTCCACCAGCAGCCGATCGAGCGGTAGACGCGCCGCCGTTTCCTGCAGATCCTTCGCGCTCTTGAAGGTCACGATGCCCGAAATGCTGATGTAGAAGCCCAATTCCATCGCCGCATCGGCAAAGGCGCCGCTGGCGGTGAAACAGTGGATGACGCCAGGATAGGCCCCCTTCCCCATTTCGTCGCGCATGATCGCCAGCGTATCCTCCTCCGCATCGCGGGTATGGACGATCAGCGGCAGGCCGGTGTCGCGCGACGCGGCGATATGCGCGCGAAAACTCTTCTGCTGCCGGTCACGGTCGCTATGGTCGTAATAATAATCGAGGCCGGTTTCGCCGATGCCGACGACGCGCGGATGCGCGGCGCGCTCGACCAGCTTGGCGGTATCGACATGCGGATGCTCGTCGGCTTCATGCGGGTGGATGCCGACCGTCGCCCAGACGTCGGGCGCGCGGATCGCGGTGTCGAGAACGGCGTCCCACTCGCTTTCGCGGGTGGCGATATTGAGCATCAGGTCGATGCCGGCCGCGCGGGCGCGTTCCAGCACATTCTCCTGATCCTCGATCAAGCCCTTGTAATTCAAGTGACAATGGCTGTCGATCAGCATGGCGATCAGGCGTCCGCTTCGGTCAGTTCGAGACGGGGGAAGAGCGGTTTAGGGGCGGCAAGGGTGAAGCCGCTCGCGCGAAGGGCGGCATACCAGTCGCTGCCGATGATCGCGTAACCGCGCTGTTCGGCCGACAAGCCCATCTGGTCCAGCAGGTTCGTAGCGCTGCTGGGGATGATGGGCTGGACCATGATGGCAAGGCTGGCGATGGCGTCGTACAAGGTCGCCAGTACGGCCTCCATCCGGGCGGGGTCGGTCTTGCGCAGCGCCCAGGGTGCCTGCGCGTCGATATAGGCGTTGCAGGCGAATACGGCGCGCATCCAGGCTTCGATCGCGACCGATGGCGCGAGGTCGGCCATGGCGGTCTGGAATGTCGCGGCGGCTTCGGCGATGGTCGCGAGCAGGTCGCTATCCACATCTTGCGGCGCGGGCTGGGGCAAGCGGCCTTCGAGATTCTTCGCGATGAAGCTCAGCGTTCGCTGCGCCAAATTGCCGAAGCTGTTGGCCAGGTCGCTATTGGCGCGGGCGACGATCGCTTCGGCGCTGTAGCTGCCATCATTGCCGAACGTCACTTCGGACAACAGGAAATAGCGCAACTGATCGACGCCGAAACGCTCCGCCAGCGCGATCGGATCGGCAACATTGCCAACCGACTTGGACATTTTCTCGCCGCGGTTGAGCAGGAAGCCGTGGCCGAATATCTGGCTGGGCAAGGGCAGCTTCGCACTCATCAAGAAGGCTGGCCAGTAAACGGTATGGAAACGCACAATATCCTTGCCGATGATGTGGGTGATATCACCCCCCTCGGCCCAATAGCGCGCCATTCGCGCCGCATCGTCGGGATAGCCGCAACCAGTCAGATAGTTGGTGAGCGCATCGACCCAGACATACATGACATGGCCATCGCTGCCCGGCACCTTCACGCCCCAATCGAAGCTGGTGCGCGAGATGCTGAGGTCGCTCAGGCCGCCTTCGACGAAGCGCAGAATTTCGTTGCGGCGGCTGTCGGGCTGGATGAAACCGGGCTGGCTTTCATAGAGGGCCAGCAGCCGATCCTGATAGGCGGACAGGCGGAAGAACCAGCTCTCCTCGACCGTCCATTCGACCGGCGTGCCCTGGGGCGAGAGTTTGATACCCCCTTCCCCTTCGACGATTTCCTTCTCGTCATAAAAGGCTTCGTCGCGGACCGAATACCAGCCCTCATAGCGGCCAAGATAGAGGTCGCCATTGGCCTCCATCGCCTGCCAGATCGCCTGGCTGGCGCGGTGATGATCGGGTTCGCTGGTGCGGATGAAGCGATCATGACTGATGTTAAGAACCGAGGCCATGTGCTGGAAATGCGCGGCCATTTCATCGGCAAGCGCGCGCGGCTCGATACCGCGGGTGCGCGCCGCCTGGTCCATTTTCAGGCCATGTTCGTCGGTGCCGGTCTGGAAAAACACATCGCGGCCCATCATCCGCTGGAAACGGGCGATCGCGTCGGTGGCGATCACCTCATAGGCGTGGCCGATATGCGGACGGCCATTGGGATAGCTGATGGCGGTGGTGATGGTATAGGGTTTGGACATGGCGCCTTCCCTAGCGGCTGTTCGCCTGCGCGCAAAGTCGCTTTTCAGGCGGCGCGCGGTGCCAGCGCCGCGACATGGCCCGCCAGTTCGAACACGACCGCCGCCGGATCGAGCGACAGGATGATCGCCCCGCCCGCCAGCCGCCGCGCTTCCTCCCAATGGTCGAGCGCCACGCCAAGGGCGGGACCATTGCGATGCCGTGCCGCTTCGGCGAGGAAAGCGGGCGCGCGTTCCAAGAAGGCCTCATAGCGGGGACGGGCTGGCTTGGTCGCCAGTGTCTTGGCGAGCAGGAGCCGCTCCCGGTTGCCGGGATCGCCATCGGTCGCGATCAACGTCAAAGCGGCTTCGATTTCCGCCAGATTAAGCCCGGCATAGCGCAATGCCTTGCCCGGCGATCCTTCCCCTGCCCGCACCAGCGCGTCCATTTCCGCAGGCGACAATTCCCCCTCTCCCGCGCGCAATACCGATCGCATCGCCGTATCGTCCAGCGGATCGAAGCGCAGCGTGCGGCAGCGCGAGCGGATGGTCGGCAACAGGCGGCCCGGTGCATGGCTGACCAGCAGGAACAGCATGTCGGCGGGCGGCTCCTCTAGCGTCTTGAGCAGCGCGTTGGCAGCGCCGCGTTCCAGATCGTCGGCGCTGTCGATCACCACGATGCGGCGCGTCGACAAGGACGGGGCCGATTGAAGCAGCCGCCCCAGTCCGCGCACCTGATCGACGCTGATATTGCGCGCGGTGACGCCATCCTTTTCGAGCGGCGCAAGTTCGGCATAGTCGGGATGGGCACCGGCGTCGATCAGATGGCGAACCCGATGGTCGTCGGGCACGGCGAGCCCCTCCCCCTCGACCTTCGGCCCGGCGGCGTCGGCAAGCAGGCGCAGGGCGAGCGCGCGCGCGAAGCTGCCCTTGCCGATGCCGCGTGGGCCGCTCAATATCCAGCCATGATGCATCCGCCCGCTGGCCGCCGCGCCGATCAGCAAACGGGCCTGCGCGTCATGGCCAATCAGTGACGTCATGGCAGCAGGTCGGCCAGCGCTTCGAGCAAGCGGGCGGTGACGGCATCCGCTGCGCCCGATGCATCGACAGGCCGGAAACGGCCCGGTTCTTCGACGGCGAAGCGGGTGAAGGCGTCCGCGACGGCGCGATGGAAGGTGCGATCCCGCCCGCCGATCCGGTCGGACATGTCGCCATCGCGGGCGCGCGCGCGGGTTTCGGCTTCCGCTTGCGGCAGGGTCAGGAACAAGGTCCGATCGGGCAGAAACCCGGCGCTGCCGATCCGATGTAGCGCCACTATGTCGGCGTCGGTCAGGTCGCCCTGCCCCTGATAGGCGCGGCTCGAATCGAGATAGCGGTCGGACAGCACCCACCCGCCCCGCGCCAAGGCGGGACGGATCGTCTTTTCGCCATGGTCGGCGCGCGCGGCGGCAAAAAGCAAGGCTTCGGCGCGCGGGCTCCAGCGATCAGCGCCGCCCGTCAGCAGTAGCGCGCGGATCGCTTCCGCGCCTTCGCTACCGCCCGGCTCCCGGGTTTCGACAACCTCCAGCCCGCGCGCGCGCAGGGCAGCCGCGAGCGCGCGAAGCTGGGTCGATTTCCCCGCGCCCTCTCCGCCTTCCAGCGTGATGAAGCGGCCCGGACTCACCCGAACAGCGACTTCATGCCATTCCAGATGCGGCCGAACATTCCGGCTTCCGCCACATCTTCACCCGCGACCAGTGGCATGACCTGCGGCGGCGTGTCGGGCGTCTGCACGATGAGCTGGGCGATCTGCTGGCCCTTGGCGATCGGCGCCTTGATAGGCCCTGTATAGACGACCTTGACCTTGACGTTGGCCGACGCGGTGCGGGGCAGCGTCACCGCCATATTATGCGGCGCGACCAAGGGCACGGTCGTCGCGCTGCCCAACTGGACCTCGGCGGTTTCCACCACCGCGCCCTTCTTGAACAAAGGCTGCGCCTTCCAGGCCTTGAAGCCCCAATCCATGAAGCGCACCGATTCGCCGATGCGGCCATTGAAGCTGGTCAGGCCGGCGACGACCATGACCAGGCGGCGGCCATCCTGTTCGGCCGACCCGGTAAAGCCATAGCCCGCTTCCTGCGTGTGCCCAGTCTTGAGGCCGTCGGCACCGGCGATCTTGCCCAAAATCGGGTTGCGATTGCCCTGGCTGATGTCGGCCCCACCCATCGTCTTGCCCCAGGTGAAGGAGCGCGCGGCGTAGAAGCGCTTGTAGAGGTCGGGCGTTTCCTCGATCGTCGCCTGCGCCAGGCTGGCGAGATCTTCGGCTGTGACATAGGTCACGCCTTCGTCCGGCCAGCCATTGCTGGTGCCGAAATGGCTGTTGGCGAGGCCCAGCCGCTTCGCTTCCTCGTTCATCTGCGCGACGAACGCCTGTTCGGTGCCGGCAATCCCTTCGGCCAGCACGACGCAGGCGTCATTGCCCGAGAGGGTGACGATGCCATGCAGCAGATTTTCCACCGAGACTTGTTCGCCTGCCGACAGGAACATGGTCGATCCGGCCTGCGGTCCGTGCCACTGTTTCCAGGTTTCCGGGCGCACGGTGAACATCGTGTCGAGCTTCAATTCGCCGCGCTGGATCAGGCGGAAGGCGACATGCGCCGTCATCATTTTCGCCATGGAGGCCGGCGGCATGCGCGTCTGGCCGCCCTTGTTATAAAGCACCGCGCCCGACGACAGATCCTTCATATAGGCGATCGGTGCTTCGCTGCTGTAAGGCGGCGCGGCGGCAGTCAGGGGCTGGGTCAACAGCCCGGCGAAGAGGAGGACTGCAACGGACTTGTTCATGACACTGCCTTCAATGGAATGGAATCGTGCGGCGCTGCGCCGGGTCTATCGGGCGTCATTAGCGATGATGGGCGCATTCTCAAAGCCCCCTGCTGCGGCCGCCCGGACGCCCGCCTGCGCCGCGGTTCGGGTGGGATAGGGACCAAAGCGCACGCGCCACAGGCTGCCGCCCTCGATGGCGGTTGCGCCGATGCGTTTGGCGAGCGTTTCTGCGCGGTTGCGGGAAGAGAAGGCGCCTACCTGCACGACATAGCCGCCCTTGGTCGTGACGGGTGGCGCGGGGGACGTCGGGTGCGTTTTGGGCGATAGGGGTGCGCTGGCGACTGGCTGGCGCGGCGGCAATTTGGCCCGCAAAGGCGCCAGCAGCGCGGCGGGCGTTTCCAGTCGTTCGGCGGCGCGTTGTTGGGCGCGAAGCAACGCGCGATCCTGTTCCGGTGGATTGACGCGGCGCACCCGTACGGGCACTGCACCCGCCCCGATGATCCCCAATTGCTCCGCCGCGCCGCGCGACAGGTCGATGAGGCGATCATTGGCGAATGGCCCGCGATCATTGATGCGCACCAAAATGGTTTTGCCGCTATCGAGCGCCGTCACCTCGACATAGCTGGGCAAAGGCAAGGTCTTGTGTGCGGCGGTGATCGCCAAAGGCATGAAGGCTTCGCCGTTGGCGGTCTTGTTGCCCTGCAATTCTTCCCCATACCAACCGGCATAGCCGACCGCGTCATAATTGGGCGCGTCTTCGGGCGTGTAGGTGACGCCCGCCACGGTGTAAGGTGCCCCGATCGTGACCGGCTCGTCGGCGACCATCGGCATCTGTGGCACCGGGCGCGGCGTGGTCGTTGGCGGCGCCAGTGGTGGCTCTGCGCCACAGGAGGCCAGCATCAGCAGCATTCCGACTGCCGCTGACGGCGCGCCTGCCCTATTGTTTGACCGCATCGGCCAGCAACCCCACGGACAGGGCGTAGAAATTGGAGCAATTATAGTCGAGGATCGCCCGGTAATTGCCGGTCAGCAAATAGGCGGTCTTGCCCGGCCCATCCGGCTCCAGCAGCGTCGCCATCACATTATCGGCCGGCCAACTGTCCCGCGCCAAGGACATGCCTAGCCTGCGCCATTCCCCGATAGTCAGCCAACGGCTATGCCGGTTGAACACGCGCGGGCAGCGCGCAGGCTGCGTCCGGGCCGTAACGGCTGCGCGGTTGAAACCGCTCGGCACATTGACCGCCACGCCCCAGGGTTGCCCGGCGCGCCAGCCCGACTGCACAAAATAATTGGCGATCGACGCCAGGGCATCAGCCTCGCTGGTCCAGATGTCGGCCTTGCCATCGCCATCGCCATCGCGCGCCAGGCGCAGATAGACGCTGGGCAGGAATTGCGGATAGCCCGTTGCGCCCGCCCAACTGCCGACCAGGCGGCTGCGCGGCACACCATTGTCCAGCATCTTGAGCGTCGCCAGCAATTCCGGTTCGAACAGCGTCCGCCGACGCCCTTCCCACGACAGGGTCGCGAGCGAACGGATCAGATCAAAGTCGCCGGTATAGGAGCCATAATTGGTCTCATGGCCATAGATCGCGACCATAATCTCTTCAGGCACGCCGGTTTCCGCCTCGATCCGGGCGAGACGCGCGCGATTGTTGCGATAGGCGATCCGGCCGCGATTGATCCGCGCGGAATCGACATGTTTCACCCGATAGGGCTCGAAATTCGGGATCGGCGAATAGGCGCCGCCACCCGGTTGGCTCTGGTCGAGTTCGATGACGCGCGGATTGGGGGTCAGCGTGGCAAACACGCTATCAAGCGTCGCATCCCGGATTCCCATCCCCCGCGCCTTGGGCCGGATGCTGTCGAGATAGGCGCGGAACGCCGGGCTGTCCTGCGCGACAGCTTGGCTCGGCGCGACGCTACAGGCGGCGACGCCAGTCAGACCAAGCAGCAGCGAAAATATGGATGTACGCAAAGAATCTCCCATGGCCCCGTTGTTGCACAGGCAAGAGGCGAGGTGAATCCCTTAATGGCGCTTCGGCCCCAAGAAAGGGATGAACCGATCGATCGACGATTTTTGCGCTTGGCAACGGCGTCCGGCGCGTTAGGAAGCGGGATAACGGAAGTGTGGCCGAGTGGTTTAAGGCAGCGGTCTTGAAAACCGCCGTGGGTGTAAGCTCACCGTGGGTTCGAATCCCACCGCTTCCGCCAAGGCGCGGTCGCATTGGATTGTTCTGGATATCATCGAGCAGTTACGCGTCAGACCCTTGTGTCATATCCAGTCTATGCCGTGCGACCACCCCTAGCCGACCGGCCGATCCGGGCTCGCGCTGGAGGCCACTACACCATCATATTCCAGTTCATCGTCGTCCGGTGCGTGTTCTTCGTCCTCGGCAGGGTCGGCTGCGGCCTTAAGGGTCGCAGCATTTCCGCTGGAAATGGAGGGTGTACTGCCATGGCTCGACGCGCGCGGAGCCGAGGTGGACCCGGTCATGTCACGCTCATTCTGGGCTTTTCCAGCGGGCGCAGTGGTCGGGGGTGTCGCCCGCTTTCCAGCCAATCCGATGCTCGACAGGAAATCGGCCGCCAAGCGCTCGGTGAAACCGGCGGCGAACGCAATGATGAACAACCCTTCCGAACTTGTTCGGACGGCGGTATTGGAAAGCGAGACTTCCACGAACTGCCCCAGGAACAGGGCGGTCAGCAAGGTAGCGGAGGTCGCCCCTACAAAAACACGCAGGACGGCATCGCTGATATTGTCCCATGGCTGCGTGTCGACGCGAACCTCGCGCGCGCGCAGTTGCAGCGCTATCGAGAACAGGGCTCCCAATGCACCGACCGCCGCCGCATTCCAATATTTCGGCCACCCGCCGCCGATTTTTGGAATGCCAAAGGCGTTCACGAACCATGAACTGCCGATGATCCAGGCGAGGATGATCGTGGCGAACGTCGCCATTGCGGCCCACAGCAGATACCAGGTGCGCGTGTCGGACGCGCGATCTTCCGTCAGATTGACCAATATTTTCTCCAGGTCGGACGTCGCCCGCGGCAAGTCCCCCTGCATCGCGACCACGAGCGCCCGACCCAGTTGATCGGTGTATTTGCTGACCTTCGCCTGCTGATAGGAGGAAGGGTCGAGCGCAAGATCCGCCAAGATCGCCGAAATCTCACTGCGCAACGACGCCAGGGGTGTGAGCGAACTACGCTGGTTGACGCCTTCACCGTCATCGTCGGCGAACTGGATCATGACCTGCTTGGCGTTGCGATAAACGGCAAAGCGCGTCGAGACTTTGCCATAAATCTCCAACACGGTCTGTCCCGCAAAGTCAGGCTTTCCAACTTCTGCATCCTGCACCCTGAAATCGCTCATGGATGTCCCCTTCCCCGCACCCCAGCGGTAACCATGTCAGGCAGGTGCCAAATAGGCACCGAAGACAAAGCCGTCATACAGCCCGTCATTCTGTAGATCGATCCGCCACCAGGCGTTCGTGCGCTCAAGCGGATCGCACCAAACATGCATGCCTGCCGCGAGCTTTCCGACGATTGGAGCCTCCGTGCTGGGACCAGCGCGCACGTTGAGGCCACCGCGCGCCACCACGATATGCGCCGTGCTGGATGGCATTGCCGGACCCGAACGCAACGGCGTATCGAGCGGCGCCAGGGCTTGCCCTCGCCGTGCCCTGCCTTTCGCAAAAGCATCACGCAGCCATTTCGGGGCTGTTCCAAGCTTGCCGCCCGCGCCCCATACGGCCTCTGCGCCATAGCCGACATGGATCGTCAACGGCCCCATATAGTCCACGCCCGCGCCAATGCCGGTCGCGCCTGATTGGCTGGCATAACTCACGAACGCCTCAAAAAATGGGAGGTCCGCCGACTTCACGAAAGACAGGGATCGTCCGTCAATCTCCAATTGCAGATCGGCGGCCCAGCCCAGATCGTGCCGGGTGGACCCCGTGCGACGACCCGCTGTCCCTTTCGCAGCCTGACCACCGGAGATGACGCGAACGACGTCGATGCCGCAATGACTGGCGCAGTCTTTCAAAAGATCTGCCAGCTTGGGTTGGATCGGCAGGGAGCGAATCTTGCCAGCGGTCGCATCGATCACTTCGGTCAACGCAATGCCTCCCTTGTCAATCGTTCGATATTACAGCACAGCGGAATCTCATTATAATGAAAGCAGATAGTGCCAATAACATTGGTACCATTTTCATAGAAAATAGCAGATCAATATTGAATAATCGGCACATATGCGCTCGATTACTTCACTATTCATGAGTGTGAAGGGCAGTTGGATTATCGTCTACCGGAAACTGATCTAAAATGGACCAAATCATCCTGTGAATGTCGTGAAGTCCAACAATGCGGCCTTCCGATGACACCCGCTTAACCCAAAAGGGTGGAAACGGTGGAGCGCAACAAGGCACTGGCAGCGCGCAGGTGGCAGCGCCTTGAACATCGACGATCATTTTGTTGGAATATGGTGCGGGCGGTCGGAATCGAACCGACACTCCTTGCGGAACCGGATTTTGAGTCCGGCGCGTCTACCAGTTTCACCACGCCCGCACGGCTGGGAGAGGCCAAATGGCAAAATCCGACGCGGGCGTCCAGCCGAAAATGGCTTTGGCTGTCGCCAACATCAATTGGCGACGGTTTTCGGCATATGTTGCGATGCGGGCCAAGGGGCGATAGCCTGACTTGCGCTATGATCCGCCCGCGTTATAAGTGCCGCTTCGTGCAGACATAGATAATTTCAACGGAGAAGGACCATCCTTTGACCGAATCGTCTGCCACGTTCCTGTTATTTGGTGCCACCGGTGATCTGGCGCGCCGCATGATCTTCCCCTCGCTTTACAATCTGTTGGCGGATGGCCTGCTGCCCGACGATTTCCTGATCGTCGCGTCGGCACGGTCGCCGATGAGCGACGAGGGTTTTCGGGCCGATGTTGATGCCGCATTGCGCCAATTTCTGGCGTCGGATCGCTATGATGCCGAGACCGCCGCGACATTTGGCCAGATGATCGTCTATCAACCGGTCGAGGCGGGCAAAGCGGACCAGTTCACCGCGCTAGCCGAGCGGATCGACGGGCGGTTGGAGCGCGGCCTGTCGGTCTATCTTTCCACCCCCCCGTCCCTGTTCGCGCCCACCGCGCAAGGCCTAGCCGAAGCGGGTCTCATCACGCCGCTGACGCGGATCGCGATGGAAAAGCCGATCGGCAAGGACCTGGCTTCTTCCAAGGAGGTCAATGACGGCATCGGCGCGATGTTCGCCGAAGAGCAGATTTTCCGCGTCGACCATTATCTGGGCAAGGAAACGGTCCAGAACCTGCTGGCGCTGCGCTTCGGCAATGTCATGTTCGAGCCGCTGTGGAATGCCACCGCGATCGACCATGTCCAGATCACGGTGGGTGAAACCGTGGGGCTGGAAGGCCGCGTATCCTATTATGACGGCGTCGGCGCGCTGCGCGACATGGTCCAGAATCACATGCTGCAGATCCTGTCCATCATCGCGATGGAGCCGCCCGCGCGCATGGACCCGACCGCCGTGCGCGACGAGAAGGTGAAGGCGCTGCGGTCGTTGCGCCCCATGACGGCGGAAACGGTCAAGACGCATAGCGTGCGCGGCCAATATACGCCGGGCGCCGTCGGTGGCCAGATCGTGACCGGCTATGCCGATGAACTCGGCCAGCCATCGGACACCGAAACCTTCGTGGCCTTGAAGGCGCATATCGACAATTGGCGCTGGCAGGGCGTGCCCTTCTACCTGCGCACCGGCAAGCGGATGCCCGCGCGCCAGTCCGAAATCATGATCCAGTTCAAACCGGTGCGCCACTCCATCTTTGGCCGTGACGGGCATGGCACCGGACTGGAGCCCAACACGCTGATCATCCGGTTGCAGCCGGAGGAATATATCCGCCTGCTCATCATGTCGAAGCGGCCGGGGCTGGAGCGGCAGGTTCTATTGGACGAAGTGACGCTCGACGTATCACTGACCGCCGCCTTTGCCGGGCAGCGTCGCCGCATCGCCTATGAACGGCTGATCCTGGACCTGCTGGCGGGGGACCAGACCCTGTTCGTGCGCCGCGACGAGGTGGAGGCGCAATGGGCCTGGATCGATTCGATTATTGGCGGATGGAAGGACGCCAATATGAAGCCCGCCGCCTATTCATCGGGGAACTGGGGGCCGTCATCGGCCATTGCCCTTATCGAACGTGACGGAGCAAGCTGGCATGAGTGAACTACACCCCGTAATCGCCAAGGTGACCGAGCGCATCGTCGCGCGCAGTGCCAAGCGGCGGCGCGCCTATCTCGACCTGATCGAGCGCGGCCGCGAAGCGGGCACCAATCGCGATCAATTGTCCTGCGGCAATCTGGCGCACGGCTTTGCCGCAAGCGGCGAGGACAAGCCCGCGATCCGCACAGGCCAGGCGATGAATATCGGCATCGTCACCGCCTATAACGACATGCTGTCGGCGCATCAGCCCTATGGTCGCTATCCCGAACAGATCAAGATCGCCGCGCGCGAAGTGGGCGCCACGGCGCAGGTCGCAGGCGGTGTGCCCGCCATGTGCGATGGCGTGACGCAGGGCCAGTCGGGCATGGAATTGTCGCTGTTCAGCCGCGACACCATCGCGCTGTCGACCGCCGTGTCGCTCAGCCATGCGATGTTCGAGGGCGTTGCGCTGCTCGGCATTTGCGACAAGATCGTGCCGGGTCTGTTGATGGGGGCGCTGCGCTTTGGCCATCTGCCCACCATCCTGATCCCCGCCGGGCCGATGCCATCCGGCCTCGCCAACAAGGAAAAGGTCCGCATCCGGCAGCTTTACGCCGAAGGCAAGGTCGGCCGCGACGAATTGCTGGAGTCCGAAAGCGCCAGCTATCATGGCGCGGGCACCTGTACTTTCTATGGCACGGCCAACTCTAACCAGATGATGATGGAAGTCATGGGCCTGCACATGCCCTGCGCCTCCTTCGTCAATCCGGGCACGAAGCTGCGCAGCGAACTGACCCGTGCGGCCACGCATCGGCTGACCAGCATCGGGTGGGACGGCGAGGATTATCGTCCGCTGGGCCATTGCGTCGATGAAAAGGCGATCGTCAACGCCATCATCGGCCTGATGGCGACCGGCGGATCGACCAATCATGCGATCCACTTGCCCGCAATCGCGCGGGCCGCTGGCATCAGCATCGATTGGACCGATTTTGCGGAAATATCGGACGTCGTGCCGCTGCTGGCGCGGGTCTATCCCAATGGATCGGGCGATGTGAACCATTTTCATGCGGCAGGCGGCATGAGCTTCATCATCCGCGAGCTGCTCGACAATGGCCTGCTCCACCGTGACATCCTGACCGTCGCGCGCGGCGATCTGACCGATTATGGCAAGGAGCCGGTGCTGGAGGATGAAGCGCTGCAATGGCGCGACGTGCCCGCGTCGCGCGATGAGAATATGCTGCGGCCGGTTTCCAATCCGTTCAGCGCGGATGGCGGCATGCGTTTGCTGGCGGGCAATCTTGGCCGTTGCGTGATGAAGGTCAGCGCGGTCGATCCGGCGTTGTGGACGATCGAAGCGCCTGCCGCCGTCTTCCATACGCAGGACGACGTGTTGCGCGCCTTCAAGGCGGGCGAACTGGAGCGGGATGTCGTCGTCGTCGTCCGCTTCCAGGGTCCAAAGGCGAACGGCATGCCTGAGTTGCACAAACTGACTCCGGCGCTGGGCGTGCTGCAGGATCGCGGGTTCAAGGTCGCGCTGGTGACCGACGGACGCATGTCCGGCGCATCCGGCAAGGTGCCCGCCGCCATCCATCTGTCACCCGAAGCCCTGGGCGGTGGCGCCATCGCCAAGCTGCGCGATGGCGACATGGTGCGGGTCTGCGCGCAGCAGGGCGTGATCGAGGCGCTGGTCGATGCGGCGGAATGGGACGCGCGCGATATGCCGCCTGCCCCGCCCGCGCCCTATGATACCGGCCGGGAGCTGTTCGCCCTGTTCCGCCATCATAGCGACCTGGCGGAACAAGGCGCATCGCCGCTGCTGGCGGCGATGGAAACCGAAATCTAAAATCCACCGTCATGCCAGCGAAAGCTGGCATCTCCCTTCTTCCCCCTTGCGGTGACCGAAGAAAGGGAGATCCCAGCTTTCGCTGGGATGACGGATAAAAAGAGTGGGATGCCCAGATGACCGACATCATCGCCGCCGACATTGGCGGCACCAATGCGCGCTTTGCCCGTGCATCGTTCGACGACCGCGGCGTGCCTACTCTCGGCACCGTGCGCAAATATAAGGTCGCCGACTATCCCAGCCTGCAATCCTGCTGGCAGGCGTTCGTCGATGACGAGACGGCGGCCGACCCCACGCCGCTGCCGGACGCCGCCGCCATCGCCTTTGCCACTGCCATCGGGCGGGACGTCATCAAGCTGACCAACAGCAATTGGGTGATCCGCGCCGACACGCTGGCCGAAGATCTGGGCGTAAGCCATGTGCAGTTGGTCAATGATTTCGAGGCGGTGGCCCATGCCGTGTCCCGTCTGCCCGACGAAAACTTGCCGCTGCTGTTCGGCGAGGACCGGCCCTTCCCGCGCGATGGCGGGGTAACGATCCTTGGCCCCGGAACGGGCCTTGGCGTCGCGATGATCGCCTATGACGAGGGTCATCCCCATGTCATCGCGACCGAAGGCGGGCATCTCGACTTCGCGCCGCTCGACCATATGGAGGAGAAAATCCTCTCCTATCTGCGCGACAAATTCCTGCGCGTATCGACCGAGCGGATCGTGTCGGGGCCGGGCCTCAACTATATCTACAAGGCGATGGCGACGATCGGCCACGATCGCGTCATGCTGATGGAAGACCCCGAATTGTGGCAAACTGCGCTCGATGGGACCGATCCTTTCGCCCGCGCCGCGCTTGAACGCTTTTGCCTGTGCTACGGGTCGGTCGCGGGCGACCTGGCGCTGGCGCATGGCCCCCATGCCGTCGTGCTGGCGGGCGGGCTGACGCAGCGGATGCGCGACTTCCTGCCGCACAGTGGTTTCCATACCCGTTTCAAGGCCAAGGGCCGGTTCGAAAGCCTGATGGCGAGCGTGCCGATCCGCCTGGCCGTCCATGATGAAATCGGCCTGTTCGGGGCCGCCGCCGCCTTCAGGGAGATGAAGAAATGAGCAAGCTGACCGTCGAACAGGTGATGGAACTCGCACCGGTCATTCCGGTGCTGGTGGTCGATCGGGTGGAAGATGCGCTCACGATCGCGCGCGCGCTGGTCGCGGGCGGTCTGCCCGCGCTGGAAGTGACGCTGCGCACCCCCGCCGCGCTGGACGTCATCCGCGAGATGAGCAAGGTCGAGGGTGCCATCGTCGGCGCGGGCACGGTGCTGAACCCTGCCGATCTCGATGCCGCGATGGAAGCGGGCGCGCGCTTCATCGTCAGCCCCGGCCTCACCAAGCCCTTGGGCAAGGCAGCGATCGGGGCGAAAATCCCCTTCCTGCCCGGCACGGCAACGGCGGGCGACATCATGCGGGGGCTGGACATGGGGCTGACCCATTTCAAATTCTTCCCCGCCGAAACATCCGGCGGCCTGCCCGCGCTCAAGGCCTTGGCCGCGCCGTTGCACATGGCGCGTTTTTGCCCGACCGGCGGCATCACCGCCAAATCCGCGCCCGAATGGCTCGCCCAGCCCTTCATCAAATGCGTTGGCGGCAGCTGGATCGTGCCCAAGGGGCCAGTCGATGGCGCAAAGATCGAGGCGCTGGCGAGGGAAGCCGCTGCGCTTCCCCGCTGACGCCATTGCGCCTGCCCGCCCGCCTGCCTAGATGGATGCCATGAACCCGCGCCGCCTTCTTGCCACGCTTGCCCTGCTGCTGTCTGGTTGTACCGGATCGCAGCAGGCCTATCCTTCGCTCGCCAAGCGCGCAGTAGAAGGGGCCCCGATGGCGGAGATTGCGCCGCCCCCTGCCCCGATCGCGGCTGATGCGCCGCTGACAGCGGAAATCGCCCGCTATGTGGCGCAGGCGGACAAGGGGCGCAGCGCCTTCGATGACGCCTTTGTCCGGGCTGATCGGGCAACAAAGGCCGCGTCGGGCACAGCCGTATCGAGCGACGCATGGGTTGCGGCGCAAGTCGCGATCAGCGCGCTCGAATCGGCGCGCAATGACAGCGTGTCGGCGCTCGCCAGCCTCGATACCCTCTATGTCCAGCGCAGCAATGCCATTGCCGATGGCCGGGAACGGGGCGGCCTGGCGGAAATCGACACGGCCCGCGCCGCGACGCTGGCGATGGTGGACAGCCAGAATGACCGGATCGACGCAATGAAGGGCCGCCTCGCGCAGCCCTGACCAGCCGTCAGTCCAGGGCGTCCTTCACCGCGCCCCTATGCGCCTTGGCATAATGGACATAGCGGTCCGCGCCGCCGCGCAACTGCACCAGCGCATCATCCGACAGGTCGCGCATATATTTGGCCGGACGCCCCGCCCATAGCTGGCGATGGGGTAGCGTCTTGCCGGGCGACAGCAACGCGCCCGCCGCCAGCATCCCGTCGCTTTCGATCGTGCATCCGTCCATGACGATCGCGCCCAGCCCGACGAAGGAGCGATCCTGCAGGGTGCAGCCATGGACCATCGCCATATGGCCGATCAGCACATCTTCACCGATAATCGTCGGCCAGCCTTCGGTCGGGCGACTGATGCCGTCACCGGGGCTGTCGCAATGGATCACGCTGCCGTCCTGCACATTGCTGCGCGCGCCGATGCGTATTCGGTTCACGTCGGCGCGGATGACACAATTATACCAGATGCTGGCATCCTCGCCGATCTCGACATCGCCGATGATGCGACATCCCGGCGCGATGAAGGCGCTGGGGTGGATCAGCGGTGTCTTTCCGTTGAACGGGATGATGGAGACATCGGGATAGTCGCGCATCTTATGCTCCCAGCAGGCGTGCGGCGTGCAGCGCATGATAGGTCAGCACGCCCGAACAGCCCGCCCGCTTGAACGCCATCAGCGTTTCGAGGATCAGCGCATCGCGATCGCCCGCACCAGCAGCGGCGGCATGTTCGATCATCGCATATTCGCCCGACACCTGATAAGCGAAGACCGGCACTTCGAACCGTTCCTTCACCCGTCGGACGATGTCGAGATAAGGCAGACCGGGCTTGATCATCACGCTGTCCGCCCCTTCGGCGAGGTCGAGCGCCACTTCGCGCAAGGCTTCCTCGCAATTGGCCGGGTCCATCTGATAATTTTTCTTGTCGCCTTTTAGCAGTCCGCGCGATCCTACCGCGTCGCGGAAAGGGCCATAAAAGGCACTCGCATATTTGGCGGCATAGGCCATGATCTGGACATTGGCGTGGCCGCTTTGCTCCAGCGCCGCGCGGATCGCGCCGACCCGGCCGTCCATCATGTCGCTCGGCGCGATAATGTCTGCGCCCGCCGCCGCCTGGTTGAGCGACTGGCCGATCAGCACATCGACTGTGGCGTCATTGACGACATAGCCGGTGCCGTCGAGCAACCCGTCCTGGCCATGGGCAGTATAGGGGTCGAGCGCCACGTCGGTCAGGATACCGATGTCGGGCACCGCATCCTTGATCGCGCGGATCGCCCGGCACATCAGATTATCGGGATTGAGCGCCTCGGCCCCATCGTCGCTGCGCCGGTCGGGCTGGGTGTTGGGGAATAGCGCAAGGCAGGGAATGCCCGCGTCGCGCGCGTCGCGGGCGCGGTCGACGATGCCGTCCACCGACCAGCGCGACACGCCGGGCAGCGCAGCAATCGGCTCTTCGACCTGCTGCCCTTCGGTCACGAACAGCGGCCAGATGAAATCGCTTGGCGACAACCGGTTTTCAGCAAACATCGCCCGGCTCCAAGCCGAGGCACGAGTGCGGCGCAAGCGCAGCGCCGGATAGGGGGCATGGGTCATGCCGCCGGTCTAGGCGCGGGACGGCAGGGGATCAAGGGCAAGCCGGGATCGGCGGCGAACCGGTGGTCGATTGGAAAGTCGGACGCGATGGCAGGAAGAGCGATTATCCTTTGAACGACCCTGGGCGGCCTTATTCCCCCTCCCGCAAGCGGGCGGGGTAGAAAGCCGTCATCCCATCCCCCTATTTCGCGAACCGTTTGAAGAAACTATCCTCATTCCACGTCGGCCGCTCCGCCGCGTTCGCCACCTGCAACGTCACCGCCGTCACATAGGCGTTCAGTTTCGCCGTTTCGGCAGGCATCACCGGCTGGTTTAAATCATCGAACGGCGAATGATAGAGGTTCGCGCGCCAGGCTTTTTCCGTTTCGGCTTCGGGCGTGCCCGCTTTGAAGCCATATTTGAAGAAGAGCGCGGGGATGCCTTCGCGGATGAAGGCATATTGGTCGGAGCGGATGAAGACGTTGCGGTCCGGGAAGGGATCGGGCGTGATCGGGAGGTTCATCGTCGCGCTGACCGTCTGCGCCACGCCCCCCAGCGAGCTTTGGTCATAGCCGACTGGCGTTACGCTGGTCAGCGGGAAGATGGGCAGCGCCATGTCGAAATTGAGGTTTGCGACGATGCTCTTCTGCGGCACGGTCGGTCGCCGCGCGAAATAGCGTGATCCAAGCAGGCCCTTCTCTTCGGCCGTGACGATGGCGAAGAGGATCGACCGTTTGGGCTTCACCTTGCTCGCCTTGAGCGCCTTGGCGATTTCCAGCAGGCTGGCGACGCCCGACGCATTGTCGAACGCGCCATTATAGATGGCGTCGCCCTTCATCGGCGTGCCAATGCCATAACCGTCGAGATGTGCGGACATGACGACATAATCATTGCGCAATGCAGGGTCGCTGCCGGGTAGGACCGCGACCAGATTTGGCGAAGACAGATCCCGCCGGGTTGCTACGACCTGCGCCTTGAGCCGCAAGGCGAGCGGGAAGGACGCCATTGGCGCGGAGGCATCGGCGGCGGCAGCGATGGTTGCGAAATCCTGTCCCGACCCGGCAAATAGGGCAGCGGACTTGGCGGGATCAAGCTGCGCGCCCAGGAACGGCGTCCGCGTCTCACGCAGCGCCGCATCGCGATAATAAAGCGCCGGCGCACCGGCCAGCGCCACCCGCCGCGTCCAGGGTATCTCGACCTGTTTGGGCGTGACCAGCATGATCATGCCGACCGCACCCTGCGCCGCCAGCCATTGCGCCCGCTCCGACCGGGCATGGGATTTGAGCGCGCCCGAAATCGTCGTCGGCCCACCCGACAGGACGACCACCATCTTGCCCTTTAGGTCCAGTCCGGCAAAATCGTCATGGCCAACTTCCGGCAGATGCAGACCATAGCCCGCGAACACCATCGGCGCGTCGATGCTTTCGGGAACCGGCCCACCGCCGCCGGAGAAAATGAGATCGCCCGGCACCGCCAGCGGCACATCCCCCTGCGGCCCGACCAGCACGGCGCTGCTGCGGTCGGACTGAATCCGCTGCTCCACGAAATCGACGGGCTGCTTATACCCGTCCACGCCAGCGGGCTTCAGGCCAAGCGCCTTGAACTGGCCGATCACATAGTCGGCGGCGCGATCATAGCCCGGCGTACCGGTCCCGCGCCCCTCCATCGCATCGTCGGCCAATATCTGCACATGCGCCCACCAGGCCGCGCCGTCATCCTCCTGCGCCAGCACCGGCGCGGACAAGGCCAGCGAAAGAAGCGGGAGAGCGGAAAAAAGCGCGCGCATGACGGGATGCTCCTCTATGAACCAGGCGCTATCTTGCCCTATCTGGTGAGACGAACAAGGGGGTGGGAACCGCTAACGACCTGTGTTCCTTGCCGATAGACCATGATCCGGGAGATGATTTTGCCACGCCCCCTTTTGCTGATGCCCCTGCTGCTTGGCCTATCCTCGTTGGCCCTGCCCGCTCAGGCCGCGACGCGCGGCTTTACCATCACCAGTTTCGATGCGATCCGCGTGGATGCGCCCGTGACCGTGGTCGTCAAGACCGGCAGCGGCGCGTCCGCGCGGGCGGAGGGCGACCAGGGCGCGCTCGACCGGTTGAAGGTCGATGTGTCGGGGCGGCTGTTGATCGTCACCATGGCGCGGCCACGATCTGGCGAGAAGAGCGGCGGCGCGGCAACCTTGCGGCTATCCACGGGCATGATCGATCGCATCGTTCTGACTGGTGGCGGTTCGGTGACGGTCGACCGCATGAAGGGATTGCAGGGCCAGATCGTGCTAGGCGGCAATGGCGATGTCGGCGTGGCCGATGTCGCGCTCGACCGGATCGACGTGTCGCTGGCAGGCGGCGGTCGGGCGACGCTTGGCGGTCGGACGGGTGTGGCCAACATCCGGGTGAATGGACCTGGGGCGGTCGCCGCTGAAGGGCTGCGGGCGCGGCAGGCAAGCGTCGCCAATGATGGACCGGGCAGCGTCACGCTGACCGCCGAGGTGACCGCAAAGGTGGTATCGACGGGGTCGGGTGATGTGACCATCGGCGGCAAACCCGCCTGCACCGTGGACAATCGCGGCACCGGACGAATCCAATGCGGTGACGAAAGCCATTAGGCGCAATATTTGCGGACAGGGCAAATGCTGCGCTGCATCGCGATTTTTCAACCAAAAGACTGGATATTGCGCCGACTTGGCGCAATGGTGCGCGCATGGTTGGCGCAATAAATCCTCACAGTTTCAGCGACTCTCTCGTCATTCTCGGCGCGGCGGGGCTGGTCATCCCTGGCTTCTCGCGCTTTCGCATCAGCCCGGTGATCGGCTTCATCCTGGTTGGGCTGGCAGTGGGACCGAACGGCCTTGGCGCGCTCGTCGGGCAATATCCTTGGCTCTATCATGTGACGATCTCCAATCAGGAGGCGATCGAGCCCTTTGCCGAGTTGGGCGTCATATTATTGCTCTTCTCGATCGGGCTGGAACTGAGTTTCCGCCGATTATGGACGATGCGAACGCAGGTATTCGGCGTCGGCGCGGCGGAACTGATCCTGAGCGCCGTGCTGATCGCGACGGGCCTTTATCTGCTCGGTCAGCCCACGGCTGGCGCGATCGGCCTCGGCTTGGCCCTCGCGCTTTCATCCACCGCCGTGGTGCTGCCGATGGTGGGCACCCAGAGCGCGGTCGGGCGTGCCGCCTTTTCGATGCTGTTGTTCGAGGATCTGGCGCTGGTCCCGATCATCTTCATGCTCGGCGCATTGGCCCCTTCCGTCGCCGCCAGCCCGGACGGGGCGTGGAGCGCGATGGGCGACACGCTGCTGCGCGGCGGCATCACCATCGCCTTCATGCTGGTGATGGGCCGTTTCCTGCTGCCCCATGTGTTCAGTCAGGCGGCACGCACCAAAAGCCCCGAAGTGTTCCTGGCGGCTAGCCTATTGGTGGTCATCGTCTCCAGCCTCGCCACCTCGCTCGCGGGCCTGTCGCCGATCGTGGGCGCCTTGCTCGCGGGCCTGCTGATCGCCGAGACGGACTATCATGGCGAAGTCGAAGTGATGACCGCGCCGTTCAAGGGGCTGGCGCTCGGCGTCTTCCTGATCACCGTCGGCATGAGCCTGGACCTGCGCGTCATCCTCGCCAACTGGCAGAGCCTGTTGATGGCGGTCGTTGGCGTCGTGTTCGCCAAGACGCTGGTGACCTCGGCGCTCCTCTATTTCTCCGGCGCGCGCAAGGGCACCGCGCTGGAGGTCGGCGTGCTGATGTCCAGCCCGTCGGAAACCACGTTGATCGTGCTGTCCACCGCCGCGGCGGCGCAACTGATCCTGCCCTCCACCGCCGCCTTCTGGCAGATCGTGACCGCGATCGGCCTGACGATCACGCCGCTGTTGGCGCGTATCGGCCATGATGTCGCCCGGCGGCTGGAAATGGCACTGGGCGAGGATCGCGTCGATCCAACCGAAGATCATGCCGAAGCGGCGGCGGTCGTCATCGGCTTTGGCCGGGTCGGGCGCATGGTGTGCGACTTGCTCAAGACCCATAAGCAGCGTTTCATCGTCGTGGAGTCCGATCCCGACGTGGTCGCCGAAGCGCGGCGGGCGGGCTATCCCATATTGTTCGGCGACGTGTCGCGCGTGGAGATGCTCGACAAGCTGCGGCTGGGTCATGCCCGCGCGCTGATCCTGACGATGGACGATCCGGTGCTGTCGGTGCGCGTGACCCAACGGGTGCGCGGCTGGGTGCCAGACTTGCCGATCATCGCACGCGCCCGCGATACCGATCATGCCGCGCAACTCTATCGCGCTGGCGCAAGCGATGCCGTTCCCGAAACGCTCGAAAGCTCGCTGCAACTGGCCGAAACCGCGCTGGTCGATCTGGGCGTCGCGATGGGACCAGTGATCGCGTCGATCCACCAGACCCGCGAAGATCTCCGGATGGGGATCAAGGAAGCGGCGCAAATGGAAACCGCGCCTAAGCTGCGCCGCCTTCGTCCGGACGAAGAGGCTGCTTAATCCGATACCACGGGCGGGCTGAACACCGACCAGCCGGTGCGGCGCGCCAGTTCCTCCAGCGCCGCCGTGCCGATCTGGCTATTGCCGCTGGCATTCAGGCCCGGCGACCAGACGGCGATCGAGGCGCGGCCGGGCACGATTGCCATGATGCCACCGCCCACCCCCGACTTGCCGGGAATGCCGACGCGAAAGGCGAAGTCGCCCGACGCATCATAATGGCCGCAGGTCAGCATCAGCGCATTGATCCGCCGCGCCCGGCGGGGCGGCACCACCCTGCCCCCGCCCGGATGCTGGCCATCCAGCATGAGGAAGCGCCCCGCCAGAGCAAGTTGGCGACAGGTCATCTCGATCGCGCATTGATGAAAATAGCTGCCCAGCACCAGATCGACCGGATGGCGCACATTGTCGAAGGCGCGCATATAATTGGCGAGCGCCGCGTTGCGGAACCCCGTCGCGGTCTCGGACGCAGCCACCGCTTCGTTGATCGCAATGCTGTCGTCGCCGCTCACATAATGCAGAAAGCGCAGCATTTCGCCGATCGCCACGCGCGGCTCATGCCCGCCCAGATTGACGTCGGTCACCACGATTGCCCCCGCATTGATGAAAGGATTGCGCGGAATCCCCTGCTCATGCTCCAATTGGGTGATCGAATTGAAGGCATTGCCCGACGGCTCGCGCCCGACCCGTTGCCATAGCTGATCGCCGACCTTGCCGAGCGCAAGGGTCAGCGCAAAGACCTTGGAAATCGACTGGATCGAAAAACCGGTGTCGGCATCCCCGCCTGTGATCATGCGTCCGTCGGCGGTGGCGATCGCGATACCGAATTGCGCGGGATCGACCTTGGCCAGTTCGGGGATGTAGGATGCGACGGCACCACGCTCATCCGCCTGTGCCATCATGGCGATGATATCGCCGACAATGGCGTCGAGGTCAGGGGTCATGGGCGCTGCTACATATCCGCAATAACTATGACCTTAATCATAGGCGCTATTCCTGCCGGTTGGACAGATTATTCTGTCCCGCCCGATGATCCCCGACCTGACCCGCCCGCTGTTACTTCAACCCACCGCCCATGGCGCGGTAGAGTTCCACCATGTTGGAGGCGCGCGTCAGCCGCGTAGTGAGCAGGCTCTGTTCGGCATTGGACAACGCCCGCTGCGAATCCAGCGTCGTCAGGAACCCATCGACCCCCGCACGAAAGCGAGCCTCCGACAGCGTATAGGCGACCCGCGCGGCATCCCGCTGCGACGTCTGCGCCTCAAGCTGTTCCCCCATCGTGCCACGCCGGGCCAAAGCATCCGCAACTTCACGGAAGCCCGTCTGCACGCTCTTCTCATAGGTCGCCAGCATCGCGTCATAGGTCGCCTTGGCATAGGCGAGATTGCCCTTGTTCTTCCCGAAGTCGAATATCGGCAAAGAAGCGGTCGGCGCTACCGACCAAAAGCTGCTTCCCGATCCGAACAGGTTGGACAGGCCAAGGCTGAGCGAACCAAATGCCGCCGTCAGCGATATATTGGGAAAAAACGCCGCCCGCGCCGCGCCAATATTGGCGTTGGCGCTCAGCAATTGATGCTCTGCTGACGCGATGTCCGGGCGGCGTAGCAGCACGTCCGACGCGATATTGGTCGGCAGATTTTCGATCGTCGCGCTCGCCGTCGGGAACCCTTCGGGCAGGTCGGTCGCAGGCACCGTCGTTCCGGCCAGCAGGTTCAGTGCATTTTGATCCTGCGCGACCAACGTGGTCGTTTCGGCGATGGTCGATCGCGCCGCATCATAGCTGGTCTGCGCCTGACGCACTTCCAGCTCTGACGCGATGCCCTTGGCGAAGCGCGCCCGGTTGAGTTCCAGCGTCTTGCCGAATGCCTGTTCCAGGTCGCGGGCGATGCGCAACCGTTCCTGATCCGCCGCCATGGTAAGCCAGGCATTGGCCGTTTCCGCGATCAGCGCGGTTTGCGCCGCATTGCGCGTTTCGACGCGGGCGAAATATTGCTCCTGCGCCGCTTTGCTCAGATTCCGTACCCGACCGAACAGATCGACTTCCCAGGCGGAAATGCCGACCTGCGCCTGGTACAAATCGGTTCGCCCCGACCCCGCCAGCGAAAAGGGCGAGTCCTGATAGGTTGCGGTGCCGCCCGCCGAAACGCCGGGCAACAGGTCAGCCCGCTGCACCCGATATTGCGCCCGCGCCTGTTCGACATTGGCCAGGGCTATGCGCAGGTCACGGTTGTTCGCCAGCGCGGTCTCGATCACCCGCGCCAGCCGCGCATCGGTGAAGAAATCACGCCACGCCGTATCGGCCGGAACGATCGCCGCGCCGTTGTCGGCACCGTAGGCTGGTCCCTGCGGCGAAGCCGCCGGGACCGCCAGTTGCGGCCGCACATATTTGGGGGCCATGTCGCACGCGGCGAGCGCCAGCGACAGGGTGATGGCGCCCAGCGCCTTTAGATTATGCATGATCATGCCTCCTGCGGCGCGGCGGGCGTTGCCCGGTCGTCGGCCGCTTCATGAGTCTTATGTTCGCGGAACAGCCGCTTCACGACGGTGAAGAAGACGGGGACGAAGAAGATCGCCAATACCGTCGCCGACAACATGCCGCCGACCACGGCCCAACCGATCGCATTCTGACCACCTGCGCCCGCCCCGTTGGACAAGGCCAAGGGCAGCACGCCGAAAATGAAGGCGAAGCTGGTCATCAGGATCGGTCGCAGGCGCAGCTTGCCGGCCTCCAGCGCCGCCGCCGCAGGCGACAGCCCTTCGCGCATCTTCTCTTCGGCGAACTCCACGATCAGGATCGCGTTCTTGGCCGACACGCCGATGGTGGTGATCAAGCCGACCTGCAGATAGATGTCGTTGTTGAGGCCCGCCAGCGTCGCGGCGATGACCGCACCCAGCACGCCCAAAGGCACCACCAGCATGACCGCGATCGGCACCGACCAGCTTTCATAGAGCGCCGCAAGGCACAGGAAGACGATCAGCAGCGACAGCGCATAGACATAGCCTGCCTGCCCGCCGGACGTCCGCTCCTCATAGGAAATGCCGTTCCAGCTATAGCCGATGCCCGGCGGCAATTTGGCGATATGTTCTTCCATCGCCTGCATCGCCGTGCCGCTTGCGACGCCAGGTGCAGGCGCACCCATGATGTTCATCGACGGCACGCCGTTGAAGCGTTCCAGACGGGCCGGTCCCTGGGTCCATTCGGTCGTCACGAACGAAGACAGGGGGGCCATGACGCCACTGCTGCCCCGCACATGCAACGCGCCGATGGCATCGGGCGATGTCCGAAACGGCGCATCGGCCTGCACGAACACACGCTTCACCCGGTCACGATCGATGAAATCATTGACGTAGCTGCTGCCCATATTGGTGCTGATCGTGTCGTTGACGTCCGCCTGGGCAATGCCCAACGCGCCCGCTGCGGCCTGATCGACATTGAGTTTGAGCTGTGGTGTATCCTCCAGACCGTTGGGACGCACCTGCGCCAGCCGCTTGTCGGCCATCGCCATGCCCAATAGCTGGTTGCGCGCCTCCAACAGCTTTTCATGACCGACATTGGCATTGTCGAGCAACTGCAGGTCGAAGCCGGAGGCATTGCCCAATTCCTGCACAGCAGGCGGTACGAAAGCGATGACCATGCCCGACGAAATCTTGCTGAACGCCATGTTCGCGCGCTGGGCAACCGCCATGACGCTATTGTCCGAACCCTTGCGTTCCGACCAGTCCTTCATCCGGGCAAAGACGATGCCGACATTCTGGCCTTGGCCGACGAAGCCGAAGCCCGAAATGGTGAAGACCGCCGCAACATTGTCCTTTTCCGACTGGAGGAAATGGTCGCGCACCCTGGCCAGCGTGCGTTCGGTCTCTTCCAGCGAAGAACCGGCAGGCAAGGAGACCTGGCTGATCAACGATCCCTGATCTTCCTCCGGCAGGAAGCCGCTCGGCAAGCGCAGGAATATGAAGACCATCCCAACGACGATCGCGGCATAGACCAGCATGCTGCGGCCCCAACGATGCTCGATCTTTTCGACATTGCGGCCATAGCCCTTCACGCCCTTGTCGAAGGTGCGGTTGAACCAACCGAAAAAGCCCTTCTTGTCGGCATGGCCATGTTTGGCGGGCTTGAGGATCGTGGCGCACAAAGCGGGCGTCAGGATCAACGCGACCAGCACTGACAGGATCATCGAAGACACGATGGTGATCGAAAATTGGCGGAAAATGACGCCGGTCGATCCAGCGAAGAAGGCCATTGGCAGGAACACCGCCGACAGGACCAGACCGATGCCGATCAGCGCGCCGCTGATTTCGTCCATCGACTTCTTGGCCGCTTCCTTGGGGCTAAGCCCTTCGTCCTGGATCAGGCGCTCGACATTCTCGACCACCACGATCGCGTCATCGACCAGCAGGCCGATCGCCAACACCATGCCGAACAGGGTCAGCGTGTTGATGGTGAAACCGGCAGCGCTCAGGATGGCGAGCGACCCCAACAACACCACCGGCACGGCGATGGTCGGGATCAGCGTGGCGCGCCAATTCTGGAGGAAGAGGAACATCACGACGAAGACGAGCAACACTGCCTCGATCAGCGTATGGATGACCTGCTCGACCGAGAGGGCCACGAAGGTCGAGTTATCGACCGGGAAATCATATTTGACCCAGGACGGGAAGTTCTTGGACTGCGCCTTGATCTGTTCCTTGACGCCTTCCACCGTGTCCAGCGCGTTCGCACCGGGGGCCAGCTTGATACCGAAGCCGGCGGCCGGATGGCCATTGAACTTCGCACCGAAGCTGTAATTTTCCGACCCCAATTCCACGCGCGCCACATCCGACAGACGCACGACCGCGCCGTCGCTATTGCTGCGCAGACGGATCGCGCGGAATTGTTCGGGCGTCCGCAGGCGTGACTGGGCGGTGATGGTGGCGTTGAGCGCTTGGCCCTTCGGCGACGGCGTGCCGCCGATCTGGCCAGCGGAAACCTGGGCATTCTGGGCCTGGATCGCGGCTTTCACATCGCCGGTCGTCACGCCCAGATTGGCCATCTTATAGGGGTCGAGCCACACGCGCATAGCATATTGCGCGCCCAGCAACTGGGTGTCGCCGACGCCTTCCACACGGCTGATGGGATCTTGCAGGGTCGATGCGACGAAATCGCCCGCATCCTGCTGATCATGAATGCCATCATCGGCATAGACCGCCATGACGAGCAGGAAGCTGGACGTCGATTTCGTGACGCGTAGCCCTTGTTGCTGCACTTCCTGCGGCAATAGCGGCGTCGCCTGCGACAGCTTGTTCTGGACCTGCACCTGCGCAATGTCCGCGTCCGTCCCCTGCTCAAAGGTCAGGGTGATGGACAGGTTGCCCGCGCCGTCACTGGTGGAGGAGAAATAGCGCAGATTGTCGATGCCCTTGAGCTGTTGCTCGATGATCTGCGTCGTCGTGCTTTCCAGCGTCTGCGCGTTCGCGCCGGGATAGCTGGTGGAAATGCCGACCGAAGGCGGGGCAATTTCGGGGAATTGCGCCACGGGCAGCGTGCGAAGCGCAAGCAGGCCCGCCAGCATCATGACGATGGCCAAGACCCATGCGAAGATGGGCCTGTCGATGAAATAGCGTGCCATGGCTTAGTTCGCCCCGCCCTGCTTTGATCCCTGCGGCGCGCCTTGCGCTGCCGTCACCTGCTGCGGTGCGCCGGGCGTGACGACCGTGCCGGGGCGCAGGTTGAGCAGCCCTTCCACGATCAGTTTGTCGCCGGGCTTCAACCCGCTGGTAACGATCCACTTGTCGCCCACGGCGCGGGCTACCTGAACCTGGCGCATCTCGGCCTTATTGTCTTTCCCCAGCACCATCGCCGTGGCCCGACCACGCGCATCGCGGGTGATGCCCTGCTGCGGTGCCAATATCGCCTCGCTCTGCTGGCCTTCGACCAGCTTGGCGCGGACATACATGCCCGGCAGCAACATGCCGTCGGGATTGGGGAAGGTCGCGCGCAGCGTCACGGCACCCGATGTCGGATCAACCGACACTTCGGAAAATTGCAGCCGTCCCTCGATCGGATAGGTGCTGCCATTGGGCAGCAGCAACTGGATGCGCGCGCCGTCCGCTTCGCTGACGCCGCCCCGCTTCATGGCTTGTTTAAGGTCGATGATCTCGGCGGCGGACTGCGTCATGTCGACATAGACCGAATCGGTACGCTGGATCGTTGCCAGCGGATCGGCCTGGCCGGTCTGAACCAGCGCGCCGGGCGTGAACAGAGACCGACCGATCCGGCCCGAAATCGGCGCCTTGATGCGGGTGAAGCCTTGGTTGACCTGGGCGGCCTCTACCGCGCCACGCTGCGCTGCAACATCGGCACGCGCCTGCTGCGCTGCCGCATCGGCATTGTCATATTCCTGGCGGCTGACGGCGTTCACGCCGACAAGATCCTTGTAGCGCTGCGCCTGCAACGCCGTCGATCGGATCGCGGCGTTGGCGCGGGCCAGCGAGCCTTGCGCTTGTGCCAGCGCCGCGCGGTAGGGCGCGTCCTCGATTTCGTACAGCAACTGCCCCGCGCGCACCATGGCGCCTTCGGTAAACAGGCGGCGGCGAATGACGCCACTGATCTGCGGACGTACCTCCGCTATTTCGAGGGCCACGATGCGGCCGGGCAATTCATTCACCAATGGCACCGACTCGGTTTTCAGCGTGACGACGCCGACGGCCGGTGGCGGGGGCGCGGGCGGCGGGCTTTCCCCGCACGCGCTCAGCGCCAATGCCGACGCGCACGCCAGCAACCCGATGAATGTCCCCTTGTGCATCGCCTGAATTCCGTTCCGATGTAGATATCCATTCGGAATGAACGTTCATTCCGCTTGCCCCGCAATTAGGTTCGTGCCACAGGATATTCAAGAGACAAAATCGCAGGGGAGCAGAAATTGGTTGCGGTGCAGCATGGCAAGAGCGTGGTGAACATAGAGAAATCCGGCAAGGCCCGTATTCTGGCGGCGGCCCGTGACCTGTTCGACAGCCATGGGTTCCACCAGACCTCGATGGCGGAGCTGGCGACCGCTGCCCAAGTGTCGGTCGGCCAGATCTATCGGCTCTTCAAGGGCAAGGAAGACATTATCGAAGCCCTTGTCCATGCCGACGCCGACGAATGGTGCGACGATATGGCCATCCTGCGCGAACGGCTACATGCCGGTTTGTTGTCGATCGAACAGACGTTCGAACAATTGCTGTTGCACACGATCGACGAGAAGAACGAAGCGCTATCCTTCGACATATTGGCCGAAAGTTTCCGCAACCCCGCCGTCGGCGATACGATTGCGAATATGTGCATGCGGTTTCGTACGTACATTCGCGATTTCGCCTGCGCGGCCAATCCTGATCTTTCGGGCGAAGCGCTGGAGGGCGCGGAGGAAGTGGTGTTGGCCTGCATGTTCGGATTGGGCCATCGCAGCCTGTCGCGACCGCAACTGAGCGCCGCCGCCACCGCCACCCTGTCGGCACGGATGATCATCGCGGCGCTCCGCGCGATCAACTGATCCATCACCGCACCTTGCGGTAGACCTCTACCGTTTCGCGCGCACAACGATCCCAGCTATAGCGGGCCGCGACACGCAATCCGTCCGCGCGCGCCTGCGCCCGCCAGCCGTCATCGACCAGGGCCTGTTCCAGCCGCCGGGCGAAATCATCGACATCCTCCGGCGCGACCAGCATCGCCGCGCCGCCGGTGACTTCCGGCAGGCAAGACGCATTGGCGACAACCACCGGCACGCCGCTCGCCATGGCCTCGACCGGCGGCAGGCCAAAGCCTTCATAGACCGAGGGATAAACGAACAGGGCCGCACCCGCATAGAGCAGCGGCAGATCAGCGTCGGGCACGAAGCCCAGATAGCGCACCCACCCCTCACGCCCGCCCTTTTCCATCCGCGCCTGCACCGCATCGCTCAGCCAGCCAGCCCCGCCGGTCACCATCAAGGGCCAGCGGTTCCGCACGGCAGGCGGCAATTTCTCCCAAGCGCATAGCAATTCCGCGATCCGCTTGCGCGGCTCGACCGTGGAAACGCACAGGGCATAGCCCTGCGGCTGCAGGTCATAGCGCGCCAGCGTGGGCGCGATCGCATCGTTCGTGCGCGGATGGAAGTCGGGACTGGCCGCCAGCGGGACCGCCGTCACAAGTGCCGGATCGATCGAGAGAAAGTCCGCCACTTCCGCCCGCGTCGTCTCGCAATCCGTGATGATATGCCCCGCCCGTTCGACCGAAAGCCGAAAATAGCGCTCGAACTGCCGCAATCGTTCGACCGGGTGGGTTTCGGGATAGCGGAAGATGGACAGGTCATGGACCGTGATCACGCCGCCCTCCCCGCCCGGTGGCAGAAAATAATTGGGGCCATGAAACAAGTTCGACCGCATGATCGACGCATCGCGCAAATTGCGGGCCCATTTGCTGTGCTTGCGCAGCCAGCGCTGTACGATGTTCCGCCGCTTGCCGCTGCCTTGATCCACCAACAGAGTGGCCGGATCGACGATCCATTCGCCATTGCGATAGAAGCGAACCGCTTCGACCTCGTCCATATGGGGCAGGCGCTGCGCCAATTCCCAGCTATAGCGCCCGATACCCGACAGCCGGGGTTCGAGCGCTTCGACCGAAAGAATGATCCGAAGGCTCACGTCATTCTGTCCCAAGCCGTACATACCAGCGCGCGGCTATCGACGGACTGGGCAAAACCGCAAGGAAAATCAGTGGTCGGCCCTTTATTTCGCCGCCACGCCTTCCGGCAGGACGACTGCGGACCAGCTTTTGCCCGGCACCAGATATTTGGCCGCCAATGCCTGCAACTGCGGCGCGGTCACGGTCAGCATATCCTGGCCCATCCGCTGCATCGCCTCGACATAGCGCGGATCATGAGTCGCGCCCTCCATCTGGTTCATCCAGAAAGCATTGCCGGTGCTGGCGCGCGTCAGCAATTGCCGCATCGGCGCAACGGCCCGTTGCAATTCATCCTCGCTGACCGGATTTTTTACCAGATCGGCGGCGGTGCTTTTGACCACATCGTAAAAATAGGCGACGCGATCGGGCCGGACCTGACTGGTCACCAATATATAGCCGCCCGCATCATAGGAGAAAGGCCAGTTATTCTGGACGCTCGGCGAATAGGCAGCCCCCTCGGCCGACCGCAGCCGGTCGAACAGGCGGTCGTTGAAGATCTGGGTCAGTATCTCCAACTGGCGCGCTTCCTTTTGTAGCGTGAAGCCGCCTGCCGTCGGCCAGGCCAACACGGCCGCCGCCTGCTCCTTGTCGCCCTTATGCCGCAACACCACCGGCTCTTTCACAGGGGCGGGGAAGCGCATCGCGCGATTAGTCGCAGGCGCGGGCGTATCGGATCGCGGTGCCAAAGCGCCAAAGGTCGCGGCGACCGCCTGGATCGCTTCCTCCGCCTTCACATCGCCGAATATCTGCACCTCGATCGGCCCCGATGCCAGCACTGGCTCCCACACGGCGCGGAAAGCCTGCGGCGTCAGCGCGGCGATCTCTTCGCGTGACGGCGTGCGGAACCGCACATCCTTGTCATGCAGCAACCAGTTGAGATCGCGCCCCAACACCGCGTCAGCCGATTGCGACATGGCATCATAAGCCAAAATCGCGCCGGTCTTCACCCGCTCGATCGGCGCAGGATCCCAGCCGGGCGCTGCCAGCTTGGTCGCGAACAGGCGCAACTGGTCGCGATAATCCGCTGGCCGGGTCACGGCCTGCAATTCGAACGCATCATCGTCGATGCCGAACTCCATGCCCATGCGGCGGCCATTGGTCAGCTCGTCCAGCTCGCGCTGGCCCAGCTTGCCGATGCCGCTGGCGACCAGCGCATAGCCGCCTGCCCAACTCGCCACCGGCTTGGTCGGCGAAAAACTCTGCTGGCCATGACCAAAGCGGACGTTGATCCGCACCTTCTCCGTTTCGGCATCATTGGCGAACAGGGTCAGCTTCACGCCGTTGGAAAAAGTGATGCTCTCCATCCCCGGCAGACCAGTGGCCGTGCGCGACACGACCGTTGCCGGTGCGCCAAGCGCAGGCAGGTCATCCATCGTCACAGGCTTTTCAGCGAGCCGCACATTGGTCGCCGCCTTCACGGGGGCGGCAACGGCCGCGGCAAGACGGGCATCCGTGCCCGCCTCCACCTTGCCGGTCACCAGCAGGGCGCGGAAGACATCGGCCGAAAATAGCCTCCGGGTGGAATCCAATATCTTCTGCGGCGTCATGGCGGGCTTACCGGCGCGGAAAATGTCCACGGCGGCCTGCGGACTGACGGTTGTCTCACGAATATCCACCGCGCTGACCAGATCGCTCGCCTGCCGGGCGCTCGCCTCGGTATCGGCATTTTCGACCTGGATCGACAGCGCCGTATCCATCTGCGCATATTCGCGGTCGATCTCCAGCTGGCTGGGCGGGCTAGCCTTGGCATCTTCCACGATGGCGCGGACATCGGCCAGCGCCTTTTCCCAATCATCATTGGCGGGAATGATCGACATAAAGGTGCCGTCCGCTGAACGGCTCACATCCTGCTGCTCGACGCTCGCTTGCAGGAAGCTACCGCCAGCCCTTGCGGCCTGTTCCAACCGGCGGCTGATGATCTGCAGCGCCAACATGTCGGTCAGCTTGTCCTGATTATACAGGATCGTGTCGGCCCGCGGCTTCCACGGACGCAGCCAGGCCGCCGTCAGGCCGACGGGCGTGCCGGGTTCGACCAGCACCCGCGTCGCCGGGCTTTTGGGATCGGGCTTGCCGAAGTCGGGAATGGCCGCGCCCTTGCCCGTTGCGCTCCACGCCGCGAAATTGTCGCGGATCAACTGCTCGGCCTGCGCGGGGTCGATGTCACCCGCTATCGCGATCACCGTATTTTCAGGGCGATACCAGCGCTGGTGAAAGGCAGCCATGGCCTTGGCAGTCGCGGCGTTCAGAGTGGCGACGGTGCCGATGGGTGAATGATCCGCCAAAGGCTGCCCGGCGAAGAAATGCTGGCGGCTGGCATCCGATACCCGCATCTGGGTGCCCTCGCTTTCCCGCCGCTCGGCCAATACCACCGCGCGCTCGGCGGCGATGGCGCTATCAACGATGTTGGGATCAGCCATCATGCCCGAAAGAATTTTCAGACTTTCGTTCAGGCTTGCCTGTGTGGCTTGGGGCAAGTCGAGCGCGTAGGTTGTGCCCGTCGGCGACGTGACGGCGTTGCTGTCGCTGCCGAAGGTCACACCCAAACGCTGCCAGATACGTTTGGATTCGCCGTCCGGCACATGGCGCGACCCACGCATCGTCAGATGCTCCATATAATGAGCGTATCCCATTTCATCGGGTCGCTCCATCAAGGAACCGGCATCGATCCGCAACCGCACCGACACCTGCCCCGGCGGCACGCCATTGCGCCGGATGGCGTAGCGCAACCCGTTGGACAGCGTACCGAAATGCCAAGCGGCATCGATCGGCACATCGCTATTTTCATAGAGCCAGGGGCGCGTCTGCGCCTGCGCAGCGCCTGTCTTGGCAAGGGCGGTCGGGGATTGCGTCTGTGCGACAAGCGGCACGGACGACACCGACAGCAACAGGGCGAGAACGGAGAGCGAAGTGGCCGAACGGCGGGGGAAAAAATGCATAGGCCTGTCAGCCTAGCGGCACTTTCCTGAATGGCCACTGACAATCATCGTCAGGACGGGAGACTGTTGCCCCCATCAGGTGGAGCGCGCCGGAACCCCGTCCCGGCACGCTCGATCCTATTTTATACGCGCGGTGCGCCAGTGCGCTGGACGGCGCTCTTGTGCGCGCCGACCGGGCCGCCGCTGCGGCGACGACGGAAGGGACGCTTCTCGCCACCCTCGGAGTCGGGACGATGTGCCCGATCCGGCGTGCCGCGCGACTGCTTCTGGCCGTCCTGATATTTACGCTGACCATCGGCGCGACGGGCCTGCTGCTGGGGCGACTGGCTCGGACCCTTTTTCGGGGCGGCGGGCTTGGGCATGTTGCGCACCGCTTCCATGAAATTCTCAGGCAGCGTTTCGATTTCCAGCTTTACGCGGGTCGTCTTTTCGATCGCCTTGAGGAAAGGCCGTTCATCATCCGCCACGAAGCTGATGGCGATGCCTTCGGCCCCAGCGCGCGCGGTGCGGCCGATACGATGGACATATTGTTCCGCCACATTGGGGATTTCAAAGTTGATGACATGCGACACACCCGACACGTCGATGCCGCGCGCGGCGATATCGGTCGCGACCAGCAGCTTGACCTTGCCCTGGCGGAATGCCTGCAAGGCCGTGGTGCGCTGGCCCTGGCTCTTATTGCCATGGATCGCGAAGGCGTCGATCCCCGCGCCTTCCAGGAAGCGCACGACACGATCGGCACCATGTTTGGTGCGCGTGAAGATCAGGGCGCGGTCAATCTCTTCGCTCTTGAGCATCAGATGGAGCAGCGCCTGCTTTTCCGCCTGGTTCACGAAGATCGCGCGCTGACGCACACGTTCCGCCGTGGTCGATTGCGGCGCGACGCTGACCTTGACCGGATCGTTCAGGAACTGGGCGGCGAGCGCTTCGATTTCCTTGGGCATGGTGGCCGAGAAGAACAGATTCTGCCGTTCGCGCGGCAGCATCTTGGCGACGCGCTTCAACGGCTGGATGAAGCCCATGTCCATCATCTGGTCGGCTTCATCGAGAACGAAGATTTCCGTGTCCTTGATGGTCAGCGCGCGCTGGTCGATAAGGTCGAGCAGGCGGCCCGGCGTCGCGACGACGATATCGACGCCGCCAGCCAGAACGCGGATCTGCTTGTTGATCGGCACGCCGCCGAACACGGTTTCGACGCTCAGCTTGAGGAAACGGCCATAGTCGCGGAAGCTCTGCGCGATCTGCGCCGCCAGTTCGCGGGTCGGTGCCAGCACCAGCATCCGACAGCCCTTGAGTGGCGTAACCTTGGGATTGCGCGCGAAATAGTCGAGGCTGGGCAGCGCGAACGCCGCGGTCTTGCCGGTGCCGGTCTGCGCGATGCCGCACAGATCCTTGCCTTCCAGCAGCGCCGGAATGGCCTTTTGCTGGATCGGCGTCGGGGTAACGTAATTTTTGGAGGCGAGCGCCTTCATGATCGGCTCAGCCAGACCAAAGTCATTGAATTCCATGTGTAAACTCACAAGTGGGCCATGCGCCAACCTGATCTGCGGACGCAGCAAGGGCGCTAAGGCGGGTTACGAAACGACCCGCGTGAAAAGGGAAGCCTCAAGCTTGACGCAGACTCTCATTGGCCGGTCCGTGAGCCCTTTGTGACTGCTTCAGCCACCGTAGGTTTGCGGACGATCACGCTGCCAATCGCTGTGGAACCAAAATGGTCCCTCTGCTGCGCTGCAACGCATATGGCGAAGGCGCAGACAAAAAGCAAGCGGCCGCAACATGCTGTCGCGGCCGCTCATTTCTTCAGGCGAAAAGGCTCAGAGCGTTATTTCGACATGCTTGGTCTTCATTTCGTCACGCACATCGCCGCCGAACATCATCTTGAACACGCCCGTCAGCGACATGTCCGCGCGCCAGATTTCCGCCGTGCCCAGATCAAAGCGCAGCATCAACAGGTTCGGGTCGTTACGCCCACCCGGATACCAGGCCTCGACCTGCTTGGACCAATAACGATCGATGACCGCCGCATCCGTCTCTTCGGTCAATGTCCCGTCGATGCAGGCGAACAGGTCATGATCCTTGGCGGCATATTGCGCCATCGCCGGGCCGCCGGGGGCCAGCCGATTGTCGCGGCTGGTGTAGAACCAGAAGCAATGATTGGCATCGGGATCGAGCTGCGCCGTCATCGGCAAGCTATGCTCATGGCTGTTCTGCAGACCGATCATCACAAACGGGCTGCTTGCCAGATCGCTCCAGAAACGGTCGCGGATTTCGGATTCGGTGCTCATATGGGCTCTCCAATTGCTTCCCCCAATCAATCGACGGCAGCCAACGAAGTTCCCCGCCGCTTGATCTTGGGCCTGCTTGCCTCCACATAGCGTCCATGCTGATCGAGACCGAACTGACGCCCAACCCGGCGACCATCAAATTCCTCCCCGGCCGCACCGTCATGGGCGCAGGCACCCGCGATTTCGCGTCACCGGAGGAAGCCGAAGCCTCGCCGCTCGCCGATGCGCTGTTCGGCTTGGGCGACGTCACCGGCGTCTTCTTCGGCAGCGACTTCATTTCCGTCACGATCGCACCGGGTTCCGAATGGGCTTATGTAAAGCCGGATATTCTCGCGACCCTGCTCGAACATTTTTCCGCCAACATGCCGCTCTTCAAGGCAGGCTCCGCCGCCGAAATCAGCGTGCCCGGCGATGAAGGCAGCTTTGGCGATGATCCGGCGGATGCCGAAATCGTCGAACAGATTCGCGAACTCATCGATACGCGTGTGCGCCCGGCCGTCGCAAATGACGGCGGCGACATCATCTATCGCGGCTTTGACAAGGGCACCGTCTATCTCAAGATGCAGGGGGCCTGCGCCGGTTGCCCGTCGTCCACCGCGACGCTCAAGAATGGTATCGAACAATTGCTCAAACATTATGTTCCCGAAGTCACGGAAGTCCGCGCGGTCTGAACCGCGTATGTGATTTGGCAAAACGCGCCTGATCGACTAACCGCTAGGCGAATCCGCTCTTTTGCGGAGCCTAAAGGGAGTATCCTTTGCGCCTGCTGGTGATCGACACTGCGACACAGGCTTTGTCCGTGGCGTTGTTGGAAGACGGCGCGCTTATCGGCCGCCATCACGAAATCGTCGGGCGCGGCCATGCCGAAGCCTTGTTGCCGGCCATCGCCGCCCTGCCAGATGGCGGCCGCGCCGACGCCATTGCGGTGGATGTGGGGCCGGGCAGTTTCACCGGCGTCCGCATCGGGATAGCCGCCGCGCGCGCGCTGGCTTTGGCCTGGGCGCTCCCGCTCCATGGTTACAGCGCGCCATCGATCATCGCCGCCAGCGCCGCGCGACGGCATCAGGGCGACGATCCGATCATCGTCACTATCACTGGCGGTCATGGTGAGCTTTTCTGGCAAGCCTTCACCAGCGACGGCATGACGGCGACTGGCCCAGTCCAATCCACGCCCATCGCCCTCCTCGCGGATCAGATCAGCGCACCTATGATCTATGGCACGGGGGCCGAGGCACTGGTCACCGCGCGCGGCGCAGGCGCGGCGCTGACCCTTTATCCCGATGCGGCCGACTATCCGTTGATCGCCGACCTGCCCCCCCTTTCCTCGACGCCCCTCTATGGCCGGGGTGCCGATGCCAAGACGATCGCGGAGCGCGCAGCATCATGATGCCAGAGCTGATCTTCGACACTTATGACGAGGGCGAACGCAACGCCATTGCCGACGCCATGACGGTCATGGACGCCGCCTTCGATCCGGTTTTCGGGGAGGCCTGGACCTCTGCACAACTCGCAGGCGTCATGATGATGCCGGGCACGTGGCTGACAGTCGTGCGGATTGATGCGGCCCCGTTGGGCTTTGCTCTGGTGCGATCCGTATTGGACGAATGCGAACTGTTACTACTCGCGGTTGACCCGCTGTGGCGCGGTCGCGGTGTTGGCGAAGCGCTGTTGCGCGACAGTTTGATGCGTGCGCGCCGTAGGGGCATCACATCGATGAACCTGGAAGTACGCGCTTCAAATAACGCCATAAAACTATACGAAAAAACCGGCTTCGAATATGTGCATCGTCGCCCCGGTTACTATCGCGGCAATGATGGACAACTTCATGATGCTCTGAGCTTTCGTATTGACATGCGGATATGAGCCTATAGCCCCTTGCGAAATGAGGCTATACCGTCTAGCGGAAACCTACCGCTGCAGAAATCCATTTCCACCGGCGGGTCGCATTATAAAAAGCCTTCGTAGGAAATAGAAAAATGGAAACCGAATCGGCACAGAGCGAACTGCTCATTACTTTGACGTCCGACATCGTCGCCGCACATGTCTCCAACAATAGCGTTGCCGTCTCCGACGTCGCCACGCTGATCCAGAATGTACATGGTGCATTGGCGGCGCTCAACGAGCCGGTCGCTGCGCCTGAAGTCAAGCCGGAGCCTGCCGTCTCGGTTCGCTCTTCGATCAAGCCTGACTTCATCATCTGTCTGGAAGATGGCAAGAAGCTCAAGATGCTCAAGCGCCATCTGATGACCCATTATCAGATGACCCCGGACGATTACCGCGCCAAGTGGGGCCTGCCGGCCGACTATCCTATGGTCGCCCCCAATTATGCCGAACAGCGCCGCAATCTGGCGAAGAAGATCGGCCTGGGCACCAAGCGCCGCCGGACCACCCGCGTCGCAAAGTAAGTCTTTGCCCGCATGAATAAGGGAAGCCAGGGGCGCATCGACGATGCGCCCCTTTCCTGTATCTGGCCTTTCCTGTCCGCGTAAAAGCCGCTAGCCAATGGGCTTATCCCCGGACTTTCCATTTGAGCGAGCCTTCATGAACCGCAAGATCGACGTCGAAGCCCTGTGCCATGAAAAAGGCCTTCGCATCACCGAACAACGGCGCGTGATCGCTCAGGTGTTGAGCGACGCCATGGATCATCCCGATGTCGAGGAACTGCATAAACGCTCCGCGATGATCGATCCGGGCATTTCGATCGCCACCGTCTACCGCACCGTCCGCCTGTTCGAGGAAGCGGGTATCTTGGAGCGCCATGACTTTGGCGACGGCCGCGCCCGCTACGAAGCGGCACCGGAATCGCATCATGACCATCTGATCGATGTCGAAACCGGCAATGTCATCGAATTTGTCGATCCCGAACTGGAGCAGCTGCAAAAGCAGATTGCCGAGAAGCTCGGCTTCCGCCTGGTCGACCATCGCATGGAACTGTACGGCGTAGCCCTGGAACGGAAGAACTGACGCTGGCGCCTGTCCGCCGCACGGCCCGCATCGCAGCGCTGGTCGCCAGCCTGCTTGCCTGTCTTATCCCCCATCTGCTCTGGAAGCTGGTCCAGCAACGGTCACCCTGGCCACGCCGCTTCCTGGCGCTGGCGGCGCGCTCGATCGGCGCGCGCGTGGAGCGTGCGGGACAGCCGCATGATGGCGACATGGTTCTCCTCGCCAATCATGTCAGCTGGATCGATATATTGGCGCTCGGCGGCACGACCGGCGCGGCCTTCGTCGCGCATGACGGGATCGCGCGCTGGCCGGTGATCGGCTGGCTGGCAGCCCAGAACAACACGCTGTTTGTCGCCCGCGAACGGCGCGGCGCTCTGTCCCATCAACTCGATGCGCTGCGCGCCGCGATGCAAGGGCATCAGCCGGTCGCGCTCTTCCCCGAAGGCACCACCAGCGACGGCAGCGGCCTGCTGCCGTTCAAACCCTCGCTGCTCGCCGTCCTTATCCCTCCGCCCCGCGCCGTGCTGATCCAGCCGGTGCATATCGACTATGGCGCAGCGACCGGTGAGATCGCCTGGCATGGCGATGAACCCGCAGGCACCAACGCCTGGCGTGTGCTTGGACACAAGGGGCCGCTCGTCGTGACGCTCCGCTTCCTGGCGCCCTTCGACCCGGCAAGCTGCGCCGATCGCAAAGTGATCGCGGCAACCGCGCGCGACGCGATCGCCGCAAGTATCGCCCTGCACCAGCGCCCTTTCGCTTCTGTCCCGCCCTCTATATAGCTAGTGGCCATGAATCGTACCGATGCCCCCAAAGCGCCTGCCACCTTCCACGTCAAATCCTTCGGTTGCCAGATGAACGTCTATGATGGCGAGCGCATGGCCGAGATGCTTGGCGCGCAGGGAATGACGGCGGCGGCGGACGGGACGGATGCCGATCTGGTCATCCTCAACACCTGCCACATCCGCGAAAAGGCGGTGGACAAGGTCTATTCCGACATCGGCCGCATGACCCGCGAGGACGGCACCCGCCCGATGATCGCGGTCGCTGGCTGCGTCGCGCAAGCCGAAGGCAGCGAGATCAGCCGCCGCGCCAAGAACGTCGATATCGTCGTCGGCCCGCAAGCCTATCATCGCCTGCCCGACCTGATCGAAAAGGCCGGACGCGGGGAAGAGGCCGTCGATACCGACATGCCCGCCGCGTCCAAATTCGGCGCGCTACCCGCTCGCACCAAGCAGGCGCGCCCCACCGCCTTCCTGACGATCATGGAAGGGTGCGACAAATTCTGCACCTATTGCGTCGTGCCCTACACACGCGGGGCGGAGATCAGCCGGTCATGGACCGCCATCCTCGACGAAGCCAAGGCGCTGGTCGATGGCGGCGTGAAGGAAATCACCCTGCTGGGCCAGAACGTCAACGCCTGGTCGGGCGAGGATGACAAGGGGCGCATGCAGGGCATGGACGGGCTGGTGCGCGGATTGGCCGAACTGCCCGGCCTCCAACGCATCCGCTACACGACCAGCCATCCCAACGACATGAGCGACGGCCTCATTGCCGCGCATGGCGATTGCGCCAAGCTAATGCCCTTCCTCCATCTGCCGGTACAGTCGGGCAATGACCGCATCCTCAAGGCCATGAACCGCAGCCATGATGTGGCGAGCTATCTGCGCCTCCTCGACCGGGTCCGCGCCGTGCGGCCCGACATCGCCCTGTCGGGTGACTTCATCGTCGGCTTTCCCGGCGAAACCGACGCGGAGTTCGAAGATACGCTGCGCATCGTCGATGCCGTTGGCTATGCCCAATGCTATTCGTTCAAATATAGCCCCCGCCCCGGCACCCCGGCCGCCGACATGGAGGGCCAAGTGCCCGCCGCCGTCATGGACGAACGCCTCGCCCGGCTGCAAGCCGCGATCAACCGGCATCAGGTCGCGTTCAACAGCGCCACCGTCGGTCGCCGCACCGACATATTGCTGGAGCGCAAGGGTCGCTATCCCGGTCAATTGATTGGCAAGACGCCCTGGCTCCAGTCCGTCCACGTCACCGCGCCCGACAGTGCGATCGGCGACCTTATCGAAGTCGATATCATCAGCGCCGGTCCCAATAGTCTGGCCGGCGACTATAGCAGGAGGAAAGCCGCTTGAACCAAAGCCTCGTCATTCCCGCATGGGCGGGACGCCATCTCCCCGATCTTCCGCTGGGACGGATCTTCACGAGATGCATGACGAGCAAGGGAGGCTAAGCATGGGCAAGAAACCGAACCCCCACCATCGCAGCGAAGTCACCGAACGCGCAAAACTCGAAGTCACCTTCGACAAGCCGCATCTGCTCGGCACATTGTTCGGCCAATATGACCGCAATCTGGTTGCGATCGAAAATCGGCTGGGCGTCTACATCGCGGCGCGCGGCAACAAGCTGCAGATCGAGGGCGAGGCGCAGGCCGCCGCCCGTGCGCGCGATGTCATGACCGGCCTCTACAACCGAATCGTCGCGGGGCAGCAGATCGATACCGGCGCGGTCGAAGCCGTCATCGCCATGTCGTCCGAACCGACGCTGGACGGCATCATCCGCCACGATGTCGCCGAACCGCCCACGGTGATGATCCGCACCCGCAAGAAGACGATCGTCCCGCGCTCGGCCACCCAGGTCACCTATATGGAGGCGCTGAACCGCAACGACATCATCTTCGCCCTGGGGCCAGCAGGCACCGGCAAAACCTATCTCGCCGTGGCCCAAGCGGTCAGCCAGCTCATCACCGGCACGGTCGACAAGCTGATCCTGTCGCGCCCCGCGGTCGAGGCCGGTGAGCGGCTGGGCTTCCTGCCCGGCGACATGAAGGAGAAGGTCGATCCCTATCTTCGCCCGATCTACGACGCGCTCTACGACACGCTGCCTGCCGAGCAGGTCGAACGGCGCATCGCCAGCGGAGAGATCGAAATCGCGCCGCTCGCCTTCATGCGTGGACGGACGCTTGCCAACGCCTTCATCGTGCTGGACGAAGCGCAGAACACCACCATCGCCCAGATGAAGATGTTTCTCACTCGCTTCGGCGAAGGCAGCCGCATGGTCGTGTGCGGCGATCCCAAGCAAGTCGATCTGCCGCAACCCGGCGCCTCGGGCCTCGCCGATGCGGTCGCGCGGCTGGAAGGTGTCGAGGGGATCGCCATGGTGCCCTTCGGCATCGGCGACGTCGTCCGCCACCCCGTCGTCGGGCGCATCGTCCAGGCCTATGAGGGGCCGGATGCGTAAACGACATACTCGTCCGTTCGCACTGAGCGAAGTCGAAATGCCCTACCGAGCAGAGCGAGGTGCCTTCGCTTCGCTCTGGCACGGGCTTCGACTTCGCTCAGCCCGAACGGAAAGCAAGGCATATCATGATTGAAGTCGCTCTCCTCCACGAAGATGGCTGGCCCGGTGCGGACTGGGAACAGCTCGCCCAAAGCGCCGTCGCCGCCGCCATCGCCCACAGCCCCTATGCCGCCTTCGCGACCGACCAGGCGCTGTATGAAATCGCGGTCAAGCTGACCAGCGACGCCGAAGTGCATGCGTTGAACCGCGCCTATCGCGACAAGGACAAGCCGACCAACGTCCTGTCCTTTCCGATGGTGCAGGCCGACCTGTTGCAAGGCACCGCCAACACCGACGATGGCGAAGTCCTGCTCGGCGACATCGTGCTGGCCGAGGGGGTCTGCGCCGCCGAAGCGGCCGACAAGGGCATCTCCATCGCCGATCATGCCGTGCATTTGATTGTTCACGGGACTTTTCATTTGCTCGGATATGATCATATGGACGACAATGAGGCGCAGGCCATGGAAGCGTTGGAAATCGCCGCGCTGGCCAGTCTTGGACTTCCCGATCCCTATGGGGATCGCATAATGACAGGGGATTAGGACTAACTATGGCTGAGGGCAGCCCGAAGGACGGCAACGGTTCCAAGGAATCGGACAGTAGTAACGACGGCGGCTTATGGAGCGGCATCAAGTCGCTCCTGTTCGGCGATGGCGAATCCACCAGCCTGCGACAGGAACTGGAAGAAGCGCTCGACGAATATGACGAGGATAGCGAGGAAGTCGGCGCAGCCCCGCCTACCAAGGGCGACCTGTCGGCGATCGAGCGGCAGATGGTCCGCAACCTCCTCCATTTTTCCGAACATACGGTCGACGACGTCGCCGTGCCCCGCGCCGACATTATCGCGATCGAGGAGAAAGCGAGTTTCGCCGATCTCGCCGCGCTGTTCGCCGAAGCGGGCCATAGCCGCATCCCGGTCTATCGCGACACGCTCGATACCATCGTGGGCATGGTCCATATCCGCGACGCTTTCGCCATATTGGCGGGCAAAGACCCGGTGCCGGAAACGCTCGAACCGCTGATCCGCCAGCCGCTCTATGTGCCCGAAAGCATGGGCGCGCTCGACCTGCTCGCCGAAATGCGCGCCAAGCGCACGCATCTTGCCATCGTGCTGGACGAATATTCGGGCACCGAGGGGCTGTTAACCTTCGAGGATCTGGTCGAGGAAATCGTCGGCGAGGTCGAGGATGAGCATGACGATGCCCCCGAAGCGATGCTGGTCCCGCTGGAAGACGGCCTGTGGGAAGCCGACGCCCGCGCCGAACTGGAGGACGTTGCCGAGGAAATCGACGAGAAGCTGGGCGATATCGACGAGGATGTCGATACGCTGGGCGGTCTCGCCTTCGTCATCGCGGGCCGCGTACCCGAACCCGGCGAAATATTGATGCACGATCAAAGCGGCTGGAAACTCGAAATCCTCGCCAGCGACGGACGGCGCGTGACCCGGTTGCGGCTGCACCCGCCGATCAAGCGGGCAATCGAAGAAGACGGCTAGGCAATCCCAGCAAAATTGAGTTACGGACGGGAAATATTAAGGGCTGGGCTTTAGCATCGCGGTCATTGGGTAAAGTGCGGCGGCGATGCGAAGCGAACGGATCAGGACAAGAACAGGCGCCCGGAGCGCCGACATGCTGCTGGCCGCGCCATGGAGCAGGCTGGAAAAGCTGTTGCTGGCGGCCATCGCCATCGCCACCCTGTTCTGCACGCTGATCACGCCGCCTTTTCAGGCGCCAGACGAAAACCAACATTATATGAAGGCGCTGCTGCTGTCGGAGGGGCGTGTCCTGACCGAACAGCGCGGCGATCTGATCGGCGCGACTTTGCCGCGCGCGGCCGTGGACTTTCACGCCGTCGATTTCCCGACCGACGTTCCGCCCACGCTGCGCCGCTTCGATCGCGCCATGCTGGAACGGAGCGGTGATGCCGATGCGCAGCGGCCCGGCACTGCCTTCGCCGACTTTCCCAATGTCGCGAGCTACGCGCCCACCCTCTATGCCCCCGGTGCACTCGGCCTGTATCTGGGCGAAGCGCTCGACGTGTCGCGGCGCGACGCCTTCTATGTCGGTCGCCTCGTCAACGCGGCGACGGGACTACTGCTGCTGATCGCCGCGCTGCAACTCCTCCCCTTCGGCCGCAACGCCCTGCTGGCAACCGCCCTACTCCCGACCTTCGCCTATCAGACCGGATCACTCTCGCCCGATGCGGTCATCAATGGCCTCGGCTTTCTCGGCCTAGCGCTTGCGCTGCGGATCGGCTTCATGGGCGCAAGCCCCGCCCGCGCCGCCGGATTGTTCATCATCGCCCCGCTTCTGGCCCTCGCCAAAGGCGTCTACCTCCCCATCATGGCGGCAGGCCTGCGCTGGCCGCACGACCGGCGCGACTATCGGCCATGGCTGCTGGTCGGCGCGATGCTGGTCGGCGCCATCGGCTTCATCCTGTGGATGACATTGTCCGGCGGCAGCCAGGCGCTCTACCATATCCAGTCGCGCCGCACCGGCGAGACGATGATGACCGCCCCGCTCGCCGACCAACTGGCCGTCATCCTGCACGATCCGTTAGCCTATGTCCGCATCCTCGTCTCCAGCGTGACCGAACGCGCGCCGGTCTATGCCCTCCAGATCGTCGGCCGCTTCGGCTGGAACGCCATATTGCTGCCCCTGCTCGCCTATCCGATTGCCCTGCTCATGCTCGGCACAGGCATCGCAACTGGCACAGGCGCGCGTTTCGGCATCGCTCAACGGCTCTGGTGGCTGGCGGTCGCGGGCGGCATTGCCTTGCTGATCGAAACCGCCATGTATCTGACCGGCACGCCGCTGGGGGCCGACTATATTCAGGGGACGCAGGGCCGCTATTTCCTGCCGATCCTGCCCTTGATCCTGATCGCGCTCTCGCCCGACCGACCGATGCGCGGCGTACCGCGCCTGTTCGCAGGGACCGCCTTACTGCTGCTCGTCATCGCGGCCATGACGTTATTCGACAGTTTCTGGGTTCATGGCTTCATCACCACCGACGGCATGCCACCGCATGACAGCCTGGCCCGCGCCTTGCTGCTACCCTCGCCGCGCTGGTAACCACACCCGGCACAGCAGCAGCCAGCCGAAGCCGGTGACCCAACCCGCCATCACGTCACTCGGCCAATGCACGCCCAGCCACACCCGGCTGATACCGATCAGTGCGATCATCACGCCCGCCGCCCAATAGACGCTACGCCGCCCGGCCAGCATCGCCAGTGCGCCGAACAACATCATATTGCCCGCCGCATGGCCGCTCGGAAAGCTGTAGCTCTGCACGATGTCCAGATGCGGCAACAGGTCGGGGCGCGGCGCGGCGAATATCTGCTTGAGGATCAGGTTGAGCGCCGTGCCCCCCGCCATCATCAGCGCCAGCCACAGCGCATCGGCCCGCCGACGTCCCCACAGCAAAAGGGGAAACACCACCGCCAATATCGCTAATCGGCCGATCGTGTCGCCGATCGCCGTTGCCAGCCGCATCAGCGCAATGGAAGGCCCGCCCCAAGCACTATCGCGTGCTTCGCCCGCCGCGCCCATCAGGCCGACATTCAAGCCATCCAGCCACCCCGCGCGCTGCATCCACGCAATGGCGACGACGCACAAAAGCGCGAGGACCATAGCCCCCGCGCCTTTCTCCCGTGTCCAGCGATCAGATATGGATCGCACGCCCATAAGCGGCCAGAACGCTTTCGTGCATCGACTCCGAAATGGTCGGATGCGGGAAGACCGTGTGCATCAATTCCGCCTCGGTCGTCTCCAGCGTCTTGCCGATCGTATAGCCCTGGATCATCTCGGTCACTTCCGCGCCGATCATATGCGCGCCCAGCAGCTCGCCGGTCTTGGCGTCGAACACCGTCTTGGTGAAGCCCTCGGCCTCGCCTAGCGCGATCGCCTTGCCATTGCCGATGAAGGGGAACATGCCGACCTTCACCTCATAACCCGCTTCCTTCGCCTTGGCTTCGGTCAGGCCGACGCTGGCGATCTGCGGGTGGCAATAGGTGCAGCCTGGAATGTTGCGCACGTCCATCGCATGGGGATGGACATCCTTGTTGCCCAGCGTCTGCGCAATCATCTCGGCGACGATCACGCCCTCATGGCTCGCCTTGTGCGCCAGCCATGGCGGCGCCGTCACGTCGCCGATCGCCCAGATGCCATCGACATTGGTGCGGCCATAGGCGTCGGTCTTGACGTGGAAACGCTGGTCCGGCTCGACGCCGACCTCTTCCAGACCCAGATTTTCGACATTGGGGACGATGCCGATCGCCACGATCACATGGCTATATTCGGCCTCGATCGCCTTGCCCGTCTTGTCCTTGATCGTCGCGGTCACGCCCTTGTCGCCGGTCGCGATTTTTTCGATCTTGGCCCCGGTCAGCACGGTCATGCCCTGCTTCTTGACCGCCTTTTCCAGGAAAGCGGACACATCGGCATCTTCGACGGGGACGATGCGGTCCATCATCTCGACCACGGTCACGTCCGCGCCCATGTCGTTGTAGAAGCTCGCAAATTCGATACCGATCGCGCCCGATCCGATGACCAGCAGCTTGGTCGGCATTTCCGGCGGCGTCATGGCGTGGCGATAGGTCCACACCCGCTTGCCGTCGGCCTTGAGCTGCGGCAAGTCGCGGGCGCGCGCACCAGTCGCGATGATGATATGCTTGGCCGTCAGTTCCTCGGTCTTGCCATCCTTGGTAACGGACAGCTTGCCCTTCGCCACCAGCTTGCCATCGCCCATATGGACGGTGATCTTGTTCTTCTTCATCAGGTGGGTGACGCCCTGATTGAGCTGCTTGGCAACGCCGCGCGACCGCTTCACCACCGCTTCGATGTCCGCCGTGATATTGTCCGCTGCCAGGCCATAATCCTTGGCATGCTGCATATAATGGAAAATCTCGGCCGACCGCAGCAGCGCCTTGGTCGGGATGCAGCCCCAGTTGAGGCAGATGCCGCCCAGATTTTCGCGCTCGACGATGGCCGTCTTGAGGCCGAGCTGCGCAGCGCGGATCGCGGCGACATAGCCGCCGGGGCCGGAGCCGAGGACGATGAGATCGTAGGTATCAGCCATGGGTCACACTCGCTTCTTGTAATTAGGCTTCCGCGATCGGCGGAACGGAACGGGGCTGGCGATCCTCTCCGATCGCCACGAAGGTAAAGGTCGCCTGGGTCACGCGATAGGATCGGTCGTCATGTCGCGCACGACGCCACGCTTCTACCGCAATCTTCATCGACGTGCGCCCAACGGATTTGAGGGTAGCGAACACCGAAACCTCGTCGCCGACGACGACCGGGCGCAGGAACGTCATGCCCTCCACCGCGATCGTCACGGCACGGCCATGGCTGTAGCGCGCAGCTACCGATCCTGCCGCCGAATCCATCAGGCTCATCAGCCAACCGCCGAAAATATCCCCATAGGGATTGGTATCGGCGGGCATGGCGATGACCCGCACCGCCGGGTGATGCTCCGGCGGCTGCTCGTCAACGAACGGCATCAGGCCAACATGCCGATCGGGTTTTCGATCAATTCCTTGAACGCCTTCATCAACCGCGCCCCATCGGCGCCGTCGATGGCGCGATGGTCGAAGCTGCCGGTGGCCGACATGACGGTTGCGATCTGCAGGCTGTCATCGACCACGAACGGCCGCTTCTCGCCCGCGCCGATCGCCATGATCATGCCCTGGGGCGGGTTGATGACCGCCTCGAACTGCTTGATGCCGAACATGCCCATGTTGGAGAGCGAGGCGGTGCCGCCCTGATATTCTTCCGGCTTGAGCTTGCCGTCCTTGGCGCGGCTGGCGAGATCCTTCATCGCGTCGGAGATTGCGGCGACGCCCTTGCTGCCTGCGTCGGTGATGATCGGGGTGATCAGGCCACCGGGGATCGACACCGCGACCGAAATGTCGGCGCGCTTGAACTGCAGCATCTGGTCGCCCGCAAACTGAACGTTGCATTCCGGCACTTCGGCGAGCGCCACGCCCAGCGCCTTGATCAGCAGGTCGTTGACCGACAGCTTGACCTTGCGGCTGGCAAGCCCCGCATTGAGTTCGCCGCGCAGTTTGAGCAGCTTGTCGAGCTGGATATCGACCGTCAGATAAATGTGCGGCACTTGCTGCTTGGATTCGGTCAAGCGGCGCGCGATCGTCTTGCGCATGCCGCTCAGCTTGACGACCTCGTGTGGAATGCCGAAATCCTGCGCGCCGGTCGGCGCAGCCGGTGCCGGGGCCGCAGGAGCCTTCTCCGCCGGGGCGGCAGCAGGCGCAGCGGCCGACTTGGCCGTGCCTGCCTTCGCCCCGTCCAGATCGCCCTTCACGATGCGGCCATTGGGACCGGAACCGGTGACCGCCGCCAGATCGATGCCCTTGTCCTGGGCCAGACGGCGCGCGAGCGGGCTGGCCTTGACCCGACCCTCGGCGGGGGCAGCAGCGGCGGGCGCAGCCGCAGCCTTTGGCGTTGCGGCAGGCGCTTCGGCTTCCGCCTTGGCAGGTGCCGCCTCGGCCTTGGGTGCAGCTTCGCCACCACCGGCAGCGACGGCCGCGACGTCCTCGCCTTCTTCCGCGATGATCGCGATCACGGTGCCGACTTTCACGCCTTCGGAGCCTTCGGATACCAGGATTTTGGCGATCACGCCTTCATCGACCGCCTCGAACTCCATCGTCGCCTTGTCGGTCTCGATTTCCGCCAGCAGATCGCCGGACGATACCGTATCCCCTTCCTTGACCAGCCATTTGGCCAGCGTCCCTTCCTCCATGGTGGGGGACAAAGCGGGCATCTGGATCGTCTTGCTCATGCGTTCTGGGCCTCTTCTTCAATTATGCGGCACGCGCCATTTGCTGTTCGTTTTCACGCATTCGCCGGAACGGTCAAGGGACGCCTTGCGCCAAAGCCGATTATGGCCCACATTTCACCCCTATGGTTCGTTCGGTCCGATTGACCGAACGGCATGGCCATCAAATCTTTGCAGGGGCAATATTCAGTGCGGGCATATCTGGTTGTCGTGGACGAATCGCCGGAGGCTGAAACCGCGCTGCGCTTCGCCGCACGGCGCGCAGCCAAGACCGGCGGCACCGTCCGCATCCTCGCCCTGATCCCGCCGGCCGAATTCGTCCAGTGGGGCGGCGTACAGGCGACGATGGAGGATGAAGCGCTGCAACGCGCCGAGGCGCTGGTCACCAGTGCAGCCGGAACATTGATGGATGAATCCGGTATTCGTCCCAGCATCACCGTGCGCCAGGGCGAAGCCGTTGCTGTCGTGCGCGAAACTCTCGATGAAATGGACGATGTCGCCGCACTGGTATTGGGTGCCGCCGCCAGCGGCCCGCCCGGCCCTCTGGTATCGCATTTCGCCGGAGCAGATGCGGGCCGAATGCCCTGCCCCATCATGGTCATCCCCGGCGCGCTCGACGCGGAATCGATCGACCGCCTGAGCTGACGCTCGATCCACGCGCCGTCATTCCCGCGAAAGCGGGAACCCATCTCCCACCCAAGTGCCCCGGCACCAAGTCGAGAATGAAGCACCACCATTGCGGGCAAGCTAGAGCGTGATGACTTTACTCAGAACCGTTCGTCCTCAGTAGCCCCTTCGACTGCCTGCCAAGGCAGGCGCTCAGGACAGGCATTGAGCGAAGTGGAAATGGCGTATCGAAGGATGTAAGCGCAGCCGACCCTTCGATACGGGTCTTCGACAAGCTCAGCCCCTACTCAGGGCGAACGGAGTGATCCGACTTAAAGTCATCATGCTCTAAACAGTACCCTTACCGCTTATGCTTGCCCCGCGTCGCCCCCATATGCCGGATGTTGACTGGCCGCCCGCGATGGCTACCCGGCCGTGTCCGGTCGCGCTTCATCGGCCCGCCGCGCGGCGCGGGATGATCGGGCAGTTCGAAGCGTAGCGAGCCGTTGATCGGGTCCGCCTCGGCCAACCGCAGTTCCAGCCGCTGACCGACCGTATAGCGATCGCCGCTCTCGACCCCTTCCAGCGCTTTGCCCGCCTCGTCATAGAAAAAGCGTTCAGCGCCCATGGTCGATACCGGCACCAGCCCATCACCGCCCAGGCCATCAACCGTCGCGAAGAAGCCGAAATTCTGCACCCCGGTAATCCGCGCCTTGACCAGTTCGCCGACATGGGCGGCCAGGAACGCGGCGACATAGCGATCGACCGTATCGCGCTCTGCCTCCATCGCGCGCCGTTCATGGCCGGAGATCATCTCGCCGACCTTGCCCATATTCTCATAATCCTCCTGGCTCAGCGAGGATCGGTCGGGGATGATCCCGCCCTTGGGCGCGGGCAGTTCCAGCCCATAAGCCCCCACTAGCGCGCGATGGACCAAAAGGTCGGCATAGCGGCGGATCGGCGAGGTGAAATGGCCATAGGAGCCAAGCGCCAAGCCGAAATGCCCCATATTTTGCGGGCTGTAATAGGCCTGCGTCTGGCTGCGGAGGATCTGCTCCATGATCTGCGGCTTCGCTTCCGCTTCCCCCACCCGCTTGATCAGATGGTTGAAGGTCGCGGGTCGGATCACCTGCCCCAGCGCAAATTCGATGTCGAAGGTCGCCAGATATTCCTTGAGCGCCACCAGCTTGTCGCGGCTTGGCGGTTCATGGACGCGGTACATGACCGGCGCCTTCTTCGCTTCCAGCGCCTTGGCCGCCGCGACATTGGCCGCGATCATATAATCCTCGATCAGCATATGCGCGTCGAGCCGTTCGCGGACAGCGACGCTGACGATCTTGCCCCATTCGTCCAGCACCACCCGCCGTTCGGGCAAGTCGAGCGCCAATGGCTCACGCGCCAGCCGCGCCTTGTGCAACAAGGCCCAGCAAGCCCAAAGCGGCTTGAGCGCCGTTTCGAGCAATTCATGCTCGCCCGTGCCGTCGATCGCCGCCTGCGCATCCTCATAGGCCATGACCGACGCGACGCGGATCACCGCGCGACTAAAGCGCCAGGCGGTCACCTTGCCCTGCGCGTTGATGGTCAGGTGGCACGCCATCGCCGCCCGGTCCTGTCCGGCCCGAAGCGAACACATGTCCGACGATAGCTGATGCGGCAGCATCGGCACGACAAGGTCTGGAAAATAAACGCTATTTCCTCGCTTGCGCGCTTCGCGATCGAGCGCGCTGCCGGGGCGTACATAGTAGCTGACATCGGCAATCGCGACGATCGCGCGAAACCCGCCACTATTGTCCGGGTCGCTGTCCGCTTCCGCCCACACCGCATCATCATGGTCGCGCGCATCCACCGGATCGATGGCGACGATCGGCAGGTGGCGCAGGTCTTCGCGCTTCTCCTCATGCAGCGGCAGAGCGGCGGCGACCAGCGCCTCTTCCTCCGTCGCTTCGGGAAAGACATGGGGGATGCCATGTTTGTGGATCGCGATCAGGCTGAAGCTGCGCGGGGCGAAGGGGTCACCCAATATGTCGGTCACCCGCGCCGAAATGCGCGGCGGGCGACCGGATGGCTCGGCCAGGACGAGATCACCCTTCTTGGCGGCGCCCGCATCGCTGATCGGCGTATCCTTGCGGATGCGCTTGTCTACCGGGCGCAGCCATAATTTGCCGTCGGCCATCTCCTCGACCACGCCCAGCAACATCTCGGTGGCCTTGGCGAGCTTCTTCATCGGATGCGCAACCCAGCCGCGCCCCGCCTCCTCAGTCCGCGCCAGGATGCGGTCGCCGATGGTCAGCGCGCCGCGCTTGCCGCGCTCCACGATGCGCAGGCGCGGCGCGGGCTGGCCCTCGGCCTCCCACCGTTCCGGGGTCGCGATCAGCGTCGTGTCATCGACATCGATGATCCGCAGCACCGTCACCTTAGGCACACCGCCCAGCTTGTGGAAGGCCCTCGCCGGGCCAAGATCGATCAGCCCTTCGTCGGCCATATCCTTGAGCAGCGCCTTGAGCGCGATCTTCTCCTGCCCCTTGAGGCCGAAGGCCTTGGCGATCTCCCGCTTGCCCGCGGGCTGGTCCGATGTGGTGATGAAGTCCATCACCTGATCGCGCGTCGGGAAGCCTGCGGGGCGGACCTTGTCCGGTGTCTTGTGCTTTTGGGTTGATGCCATGCACTTAGCTATAGGGACGCCGCCCCTGCGACGCCAGTGCCCCCATTCCGAACCGGCACTCGACCGTCCTGTTGCCATTGTTCCTTATTTGTTCTATTCTTGGTCATGGCAATCGAAAAGGGCAGAGGCGCGACCGTCAACGGCGAAAGCCAACGCTTCAACCTGCCGCAGCGATCGGTGGACGGCGACTGGCTCGATCTGGCCATGCAGGAAGGCGCGCTCCCGCGACTCCGCACCGAAGTCACGGTCGAACGGCCGCGCACCATCATCGCCCGCAATGCCTCACCCGACATCGGCTTCGATCGCTCGATCAACGCCTATCGCGGCTGCGAGCATGGCTGCATCTATTGTTACGCGCGGCCGAGCCACGCCTATCATGACCTGTCGCCGGGGCTGGATTTCGAAACCAAACTGTTCGCCAAGCCCGACGCCGCCGCTTTGCTGCGGGCCGAGTTGGGCAGGAAAAATTACAGCGTCGCGCCGATCGCGATGGGCACCAATACCGATCCCTATCAACCGATCGAGAAGGATTGGCGGATCACGCAGCAAGTGCTGGAGGTGCTGGTCGAAACGCGGCACCCGACCTTCATCACGACCAAGTCCGACCGCATCCTGCGCGACATCGACCTGCTCGCGGACCTGGCGCGCGACAATCTGGTGGCGGTGATGCTCTCCGTCACCACGCTCGACCCCAAGGTCGCCCGCACACTGGAGCCGCGCGCGCCGCACCCGGAACGGCGGCTGGAAGCGATCGCGCAACTGGCGCAAGCGGGCATTCCCGTGACAGCCAATATGTCGCCGATCATTCCGGCCATCAACGACCATGAAATCGAAAGCGTGGTCGCCCGTGTCGCCGCGGCAGGCGCGCGAGACGTCAACTACATCCTCGTCCGCCTGCCCCATGAGGTGGCACCACTATTTCGCGCCTGGCTCGATGCGCATCATCCCGACCGCGCGGCCAAGGTGATGGCCATCATCCGCAACCTGCGCGGCGGGCGCGACAATGACCCTAATTTCGGCAGCCGGATGCGCGGCCAAGGGGTATGGGCCGATCTGATCCGAAGCCGCTTCGTCAAGGCGCGGCGAAAGGCGGGCTTTGGCGACGAGCGGCTGACCTTGCGCACCGACCTGTTCCACCCACCCGAAGGCGCGCAGCCGCGGCTCTTCTGATCAGCCGACCAACCGCATGCCCGACCGGCGGGTGCGCGTCTTATAGCCGTCCGCCTTCACGTCCATCCGCTCGAAGCGATGGATGGTCAGACCCCGGATAGCCCCGATCGCATCGACCTGATCCGCCCCCAGGCTGAACCTGTCGCCCAGGAAGACGCGCGCCGCCTGGCCATCGCTGACCGGCGCGCGCAGGAAAATTTCGCTGCGGCCGCCCTCGGCCTGCCCTAATATCTCGGCCAGCTTGGCAACCGCCTCGGCCGTTTCCACATCGACCGTCAATTCCATGCGCGAAGCACTGGCGATCTGGCGGAAGGGTTCGACGCCGCGCACCGTGACGCGCGGGGTTTCCTCGCCCGGCAGCCGATCCAGTTCGACGACCAGCAGGGCGCAATCACCGTCGCGCGCCAATTCCTCGATCGCCTTGCACGCATCCTCTTCGAAACAACTGGCCTGAAACTGGCCGCTACTGTCGGAGAAGGTCGCATTGGCATAACGCGCACCGCGCTTGGTTTCGCGCCAGCGCACATCTTCCACCATGGCCGCCATGATGGTCATCACCCGGCCTTCCTCGTTCGGCATGCCCACCGGCTGCTGACAGACCGCGCCATAGCTGCGCGCGCCACGCGCATCCGCCAGATGGCGGTAGCGATCGACCGGATGAGCGGAGAAATAGAAGCCGAACGCTTCCTTTTCCTGCGCCATGCGATCCGACACGGTCCAGGCCTGATGCGGCGGAATCCGGACATCGGCATGGGGCGTCTCAACGTCGCCGAACAGGCCACCCTGCCCGCTCTCACGCGCCTGCGCCGCACTGACACCAACGGCCAAGATCGTTTCTGCGGCAGCATGGACCCCGGCGCGGTCGGGATGCACATCATCGAACGCCCCCGCCGCCGCCAGGCTTTCCAACTGCCGCCGGTTGAGCAGGCGCGGTTCGATGCGGTCGGCAAAATCATCCAGCGATTTGAAAGGCCCGGCCGCATCGCGCTCCGCGACCAACTGGTCCATCGCCTTCTCGCCCACGCCTTTGAGGCCACCCAGCGCATAGCGCACGGCAAAGCCCAAACGCGGGTCTTCGCCTTCATAAGGGACAGCCTCGACCGAAAAGTCCGCCTGGCTTCGGTTGATGTCGGGCGCAAGGCAGGTCAGCCCCATGCGCCGCATATCATCGACGAAGATCGTCAGCTTGTCGGTCAGATGAATATCGAAAGCCATCGACCCGGCGTAGAATTCCGCTGGATAATGCGCCTTGAGCCAGGCCGTCTGATAAGCGAGCAGCGCATAGGCGGCGGCATGGCTCTTGTTGAAGCCATAGCCCGCGAATTTGTCGATCAAATCGAACAGTTCGTTCGCCTTAGCCTTGGGAATTTCGCTCTTGGCGGCGCAGCCCTCGACGAAACGCGAGCGCTGCGCGTCCATCTCCGCCTTGACCTTCTTGCCCATGGCGCGGCGCAACAGGTCGGCGTCGCCCAGACTATAGCCCGCCAATATCTGCGCGGCCTGCATCACCTGTTCCTGATAGACGAAGATGCCATAGGTTTCTTCGAGGATCGGTTTCAGCAATATGTGGGGATATTCGATCGCCTCCTGCCCGTTCTTGCGGCGGCCAAACATGGGAATATTGTCCATCGGGCCGGGCCGGTAGAGTGAGACGAGCGCGATGATGTCGCCGAAATTGGTCGGTCGGACCGCGGCGAGCGTCTTGCGCATGCCTTCGGATTCCAACTGGAACACGCCGACCGTGTCGCCACGCTGGAGCAGGTCGTAGACCGCGCTATCGTCCCAGGCGAGCGTATCGAGATCGACCGTCACCCCGCGCGCCGCCAGCAACTGGACAGCCTTTTGCAGCACCGACAGCGTCTTCAACCCCAGAAAATCGAACTTTACGAGGCCTGCGCCTTCGACATATTTCATGTCGAACTGGGTGACGGGCATGTCGGATCGAGGGTCGCGATAGAGCGGCACGAGCTGCTGCAAGGGCCGGTCGCCGATCACCACGCCCGCTGCATGGGTGGAACTGTGGCGCGGGAAGCCCTCCAGCTTCATCGCATAGTCGATCAGCCGTTTGACCTGCGCATCATTGTCATACTCGGCGCGGAACTCGGCAACGCCGTTCAACGAGCGTTCCAGGGTCCAGGGGTCGGTCGGGTGGTTCGGCACCAGCTTGGCAAGGCGATCGACCTGGCCATAGCTCATCTGGAGCACGCGGCCGGTGTCCTTGAGCACGGCGCGGGCCTTCAATTTTCCGAACGTGATGATCTGCGCGACATGGTCGACGCCATATTTTTGCTGGACGTAGCGGATCACCTCGCCACGTCGGGTTTCGCAAAAGTCGATGTCGAAGTCGGGCATCGACACACGTTCAGGGTTCAGGAAGCGTTCGAACAGCAAGCCCAGTTGCAGCGGATCGAGGTCCGTGATCAGCAGCGCCCATGCCACGACCGACCCGGCACCCGAACCACGGCCCGGACCCACCGGAATATCATGATCCTTCGCCCATTTGATGAAGTCGGCGACGATCAGGAAATAGCCGGGAAAGCCCATCTGGATGATGATGTCCGTCTCGAACTGGAGCCGGTCCAAATAGGGCTGACGGGCGGCACTGTCGATGATACCGAGTTTGGCGAGCCGCGCGTCGAGGCCAGCGCTCGCCAAGTCGCGCAGCATCCGCGCTTCGCCCTCAATGTCACCTGCCAAACTCGGAAGGATCGGCTTGCGCTTGGGCGCGGCGACGGCACAGCGTTGCGCCACGACCAAAGTGTTGGCGAGCGCTTCGGGCAGATCCTCGAACAGCCGCTTCATCTCGCCTGTCGGTTTCATCCAGGCGTCGGGCGAACTGGTGCGCCGGTCGGGCATATCGACATAGGCGCTGTCGGCGATGCAGAGCATGACGTCATGCGCCGCGTGGAAATGCGGCTCGGTAAAGCAGGTCGGATTGGTCGCTACCAAAGGAAGGTCGCGCGCATAGGCCAGATCGAGCAGATGCGGTTCGGCCTTGCCCTCGACGGGGTCGAGACGACGACAGAGTTCGATATAGAGCCGGTCGGGAAATAGTGCCTGCAGCCGGTCGGCATAGGCGAAGGCCGCGTCGGGCTGATCCTCGGCGAAGAGGCGGGCCAACGCCCCCTCCCCGCCTGCGGTCAGCGCGATCAAGCCCTCGGTGCGGCCCTCCAACACGTCGAGGCCGACATGGGGCACTTCTTCCAAGGGCCGGTCGAGATGCGCCATCGAAACGAGCGCGCAGAGATTGTCATAGCCCGTCGCATCCTGCGCATAGAGGGCGAGCCAGTCGTGGACCGCCGACGCATTGGCCGGACGGCCGGGCCGCAAGATGCCGAGCATGGCGCCGATGATCGGCTGCACCCCGTCGCTCTTGCAGGCGTCCGAAAAGGCCATCGAGCCATAAAGGCCGTTACGGTCGGTGATGGCGGCGGCGGGAAAGCCCAGCGCCTTGGCCTGTTTGGCGATGACCTTGGGATCGATCGCGCCTTCCAGCATGGTGTAGGAGGAGAATATGCGGAGGGGAACGAAAGCGGCATGAGGCATGGCCCCAATATGCACCTGCCGCGATTCGACGCCAGCCCCCTGCCCATCATTCTTCCAAATCGCACAATGATCTTGCCTTCGCGGCGTCCTGCTGGTCAAATTCCGCGACAAACAGGGAGAAGGCCATCATGACGGACATGAACCCGGTTTCCACGCCCCCCGGACTGATCGACAGGGCGAAATCCATATTGATCAAACCCAAAAGCGAATGGGAAGTCATCGACGCCGAACCTGCCAGCATCGGCAGCATCTTCATCGGCTATGCGATGATCCTGGCCGCGATACCGCCGCTGGCCGGGCTGATTGGTGGCCAGATGTTCGGCTATGGCGCGCTTGGCATAAGCTTTCGGCCATCGCTGGTCGGCGCCGTTGGCAGCGCCATTGCCCAATATGTCTTTTCACTGATCGGCCTGTTCGTGCTGGCCTGGCTTATCAACATGCTGGCACCCCGGTTCGGCGGCCAGAAGGATATGGTCAAGGCAGTCAAGGTGGCGGCCTATTCGGCGACGGCAAGTTGGCTGGCCGGAATATTCCTGCTGCTGCCGATGCTCGGCATATTGCGTATATTGGGGCTCTACAGCCTCTATCTCCTGTATCTCGGCTTGCCACGATTGATGCGGGCACCAGCCGACAAAGCCATGCCTTATACGATCGTGACGATCGTCGCCGCCATATTGCTGTCGCTCCTTGCCGGTGCCGTCGCCGCGCCCTTTTCGCGATTTGCAGCGCCATCAGTGGGGGACTCCGCAGTCGATGGGCAAATGACCATTCCGGGTGTCGGCACGGTCGATCTCGGCAAGCTCGACGCCGCCGGCAAGAAGATGGAGGAAGCCGCGCGCAAGATGGAGGACGCGGCCAAGACTGGCGCGCCCGCCGTCGCCCTGTCCCCGTCCGCGCTGCAGGCGTTGTTGCCTGAACGAATCGGTCGGTTCGAGCGGACCGAAATCGAGAGCGCGGGAATGGCTGGCGGCGCGCAGGCGAGCGCCCGCTATCAGGCAGGCGACGACGATATGAAGGTGGAAATCATCGACATGGCGGCGATGGGCGCGATGACCGGGATCGGCGCAGCGTTCAACGTCCAGTCCAACCGCGAAACAGCGACCGGCTATGAGCGTACGCAGACGGTCGATGGACAGTTGGTCAACGAAAGCTGGGATAAGGAAAGCCGCGACGGCAAATATGCGACGAGCATCGCCAATCGCTTCATGCTGTCCGCCAGCGGCACCGTGGCCAATATCGACGAACTCAAGTCTGCAGTCCAGACGATCGGCCCGGAGAAGCTGGCCGCGATGGCGCAGTGACAGACAAGGCGCGACATCCATGTTGGTGTCGCGGCTTGCCTTAATGTTGTTCGAGCCGTCCTTCATGCAGGCGAACCACCCGGTCCATCTTCTGCGCCAGCCGTTCATTATGCGTGGCGACCAGCGCGGCGGAGCCTTCGCCACGGACTAGCCCTAAAAATTCCGCAAGCACGATGTCGGCGGTGCGCTCGTCCAGATTGCCGGTCGGTTCGTCGGCCAGCACCAGCGCGGGGCGGTTGGCCAGCGCGCGGGCGACGGCGACGCGCTGCTGCTCGCCGCCTGACAATTGGCTGGGGCGATGATCGAGCCGGTGGCCGAGACCAAGCGCGGTCAGCAGCGATTCGGCACGCGCCTTGGCTGCACCCATGTCCACGTCGCGGATCACCTGCGGCAGGATCACATTTTCAGTTGCGTTGAAATCGGGCAGCAGATGGTGGAACTGATAGACGAAACCCAATGCGTCGCGACGCAGGCGGGTGCGGCCGTCATTGTCGAGCTTGGCCGCTTCCTCGCCGCCGATGCGGATCGAACCATCGAAGCCACCCTCCAGCAGGCCGACGGCCTGGAGCAGCGTCGATTTGCCCGACCCCGATGGCCCAAGCAAAGCCACGATCTCGCCCGGCCCCACATTGAGGTCGACGCCGCGCAGCACGTCGATAGTGACGCCGCCCTGGGTGAAGCTGCGGGTGAGGCCCGTGACCTTCAATATGTCATTCATAGCGCAGCACCTGGACCGGATCGGTATTGGCGGCCTTGAAGGCCGGATAAAGGGTAGCAAGGAAGCTGAACACCAGCGCCATGATGCAGATGCTGGCGATCTCCACCGGATCAGGCTGCGATGGCAGTTCGGTCAGGAAGCGGATCGAGGGATCCCAGAGATTTTGCCCCGTCACGAACTGGATCGCGTTGACGATCCCCTGGCGGAAGAAGAGGAAAGTGAAGCCCAGCACCATGCCCGCCACCATGCCCAGCGTGCCGATGGTGACGCCGACGGTCATGAAGATCTTGACCAGGCCGATCCGGCTGGCCCCCATCGTCCGCAGGATGGCGATGTCGCGCGTCTTGGCGCGGACCAGCATGATGAGCGAGGAAAGGATATTGAACACGGCGACCAGCACGATGATCGACAGGACGACGAACATCGCGATGCGCTCGACAGCCAGTGCCTCGAACAGCGAAGCGTTCATCTGTCGCCAGTCGGTGACGACAGCGCGCCCGGCGACTTTGCCAGCGAGCGGCTCCAATATCTGACCGACCCGATCGGCATCGACGGTTTCAACCTCGATCATGCCGACCACGTCGCCGAGCAGGAGCAGCGTCTGCGCATCCTCCATCGGCATGACGACGAACGCCTTGTCATAATCATAGACGCCCACTTCGAAGATGGCGGCGACCTGATAGGCGACCTGGCGCGGCACCGTGCCGAACGGGGTCGAGCGACCGGCCGGATTGATGATGGTCAGGCTGTCGCCCAACTGGATGCCGAGATTTTCCGCCAGCCGCGAACCAATGCCGATCCGGCTGCTATTGGCAGTCAGATTGTTGAGCGTCCCCGCCAGCACCTTGCCCTTGAGCGTCTTGTTGGTGCGGATGTCGGGCACCGTCATGCCACGCACCAGCACGGCTTCGACCCGGCCGTTGAAGGTGGCGAGCAAGGGCTGCTCGATCATCGGCGTGGCGTTGGTGACGCCGGGCGTCGCTCTGGCCTGCGCCAGCACCGATTGCCAGTCCGGCAGACGACCGCCATAGCCCTGCACCACCGCATGGCCGTTCAGGCCGACGATCTTGTCGAACAGTTCAGCGCGGAAGCCGTTCATGACGCTCATCACGATGATGAGCGCGGCGACACCGAGCATGACCGCGGCCAGGCTGATGCCGGCGACGAGGAAGATGAACCCTTCCCCCTTGCCGGGCAAAAGGTAGCGCTTGGCGATCATGCGTTCGTAGCGGGAAAGAATCATGTGGCGCGGACGGCCTCTGTGGAAGGATAGGCTGATCGTCTAGGCATGGCGGGACCGAACGGCAAGCATTGCCAGATTGTTGCATCACGGCCACAGGGCGCACCGCAAAATCACAGACGTCCGATTTTGCCCGTGACTCCGGCCCGCCGCAGTCGTAGCAAGACCCTAGAAGCACAGGTAAAAGGCCGTGGTTCAGGGATACTGCATCCCGCTTCGAGCTTAGGGGGCTGAGAAGCGGTTGAGGCAGACCAAGGGGGAGACGAGCAATCGTCTATGAAGCGCCCGGATCGTGAAAACACGATCCGGGCGCTTTTTATTTGTCCTTCGCGCCCAACGATCGCCATTGGACAAAAGGTCCAAGGTCGGCATTTTTCCGCGCGCGCCATGCCCGTTTCGCCCCCTTGAAACCGTCGGGCTCAAAACCATATCCACGCTGTCCAGCCGCCTTATGGGGTTGGGCGCAGTATCGCCGGACGCCTGTTTCGGGTCCGGCCCGTTCATTTTGCTCTTTGGGAGATTATGACAATGCGTGCATTTGACCTTACCCCCTATCGCCGTTCCACCGTGGGTTTCGATCGTCTGTTCGACCTGATCGAAAACAACGCCCGGTTGAGCCAAGGTGACAATTATCCCCCGTTCAACATCGAGCGCCTGTCGGAGGATCGCTATCGCGTGACGCTGGCCGTTGCCGGTTTTCGTCCCGATGAGATCGACATCACCGCGCAGCAAAACCTGCTCCAGGTGATCGGTCGCAAGGATGAAGGGTCGGCATCGGATCGGTCCAAATATCTGCATGTCGGCATCGCCAATCGCAGCTTCGAGCGGCGGTTCGAACTCGCCGATTTCGTGCGGGTGGAAAAGGCGGATCTGGCCGATGGCCTGCTGGTGATCGACCTGTTGCGCGAAGTGCCCGAAGCGATGAAGCCCAAGAAGATCGCTATAAATGGCGGTCAGCTTGTGGAGATCACCGCCAAGGACCGCGACGCCGCCTGAGCGGTGGAATGACGTAAGCCTGTGGGGCGCGGCCTTTGCGAAGGCCGCGCCCTTTTCTATATCTCGACCTGGCTGCCCAGTTCGACCACGCGGTTGGTGGGCAGGCGGAAGAATTCCATCGCGCTTTCCGCGTTGCGCAGCATCCAGGCGAAGATTTTTTCGCGCCAAAGCGGCATGCCGGGTTTGGACGACGGCAACAGGGTCTGACGGGCCAGGAAGAAGCTGGTGTCCATCATCTTGAACGCCTGACCACAGCCCGACACATTCTTAAGCGCGGCGGGCACATCGGGTTCCTGCATGAAGCCATATTGCAGGACCATACGGAAGAAGCCGCGTCCCAGATCCTCCAGCTTGCAGCGGCCGTCATCTTCGACCACCGGTACGTCCTTGATCTTGACCGTCAGCAGGATGACTCGCTCGTGCAGCACCTTGTTATGCTTGAGATTGTGGAGCAGCGCATGGGGCACGCCATCGGGCGTCGAGGTCATGAAGACCGCCGTGCCCGGCACGCGCACCGCGCTGTTGGCGGCCGACGCCACGAACACCGGGATCGGCATCGCGGCTTCGCGTAACCGATCCTGCACCAGGCGGCGACCGCGCGACCAGGTGGTCAGCAGGGTGAAGATGATGAAGCCGATCAGCAGCGGGAACCAGCCACCATCGGGCACCTTGGTCAGGTTGGCCGCGAGATAGGCACCATCGACGATGTAGAACACCGCCAGCACCGGCGCGGCATAATACCATTTCCAGTTCCACAGCCGGTACAGCACGACGGTCAGCAGGACGTTGTCGATGAACATCGCACCCGTGACCGCGATGCCATAGGCGGCGGTCAGGTTGGACGAGGTCTTGAAGGTCAGCACCAGCAGGATGACCATCACCATCAGGCCCCAGTTGATGAGGGGGATGTAGATCTGGCCCGCGGTCGCGGCGCTGGTGTGGGCGATGCGCAGGCGCGGCATGAAGCCGAGCTGGATCGCCTGTTGCGTGACCGAGAAAGCGCCGGAAATCACCGCCTGCGACGCGATGATCGCGGCCATGGTGGCGAGTGCGATGAGGGGCAACTGCGCCCATTGCGGGGCGAGATTGTAGAAGGGACTGTCGAGCGCTGCGGCCCCCTCTCGGAACAGTAACGCGCCCTGCCCCATATAGTTGAGCATCAGCGCGGGCAGCACGAAGGCGAGCCAGGACACGCGGATCGGATTGCGGCCGAAATGGCCCATATCGGCATAGAGGGCTTCGGCCCCCGTCACCGCCAGCACGACCGAACCGAGCGCCAGGAAGGCGGGCAGCGGATCGGTGACGAAGAACATCACCGCCCAATAGGGGTTGAAGGCGTAGAGGATGCCGGGCGTCTTGATGATCGAGAGGATGCCCAGCGTCGCGATCGTCACGAAATAGAGCAGCATGATCGGACCGAACAGGGTCGCGACCTTGTTGGTGCCCAGCCCCTGTATCCAGAACAACCCGACAAGAATCAGGATCACCACTGGCAGGATCGCAGGGGCCAGCACCGGATTATAAACGGCAAGCCCCTCGACCGCGGACAGGACCGAGACGGCCGGTGTGATCATCGAGTCGCCGTAGAAGAGCGCCGTCGCGAAGACGCCCAACAGGACGATGCCGCGCGACCAGCGCTGCGTCTTCGTCTGGCCGTTGATCAGCGCCAGCAGCGCCAGGCTGCCGCCCTCACCCTTATTATCGGCGCGCATGATGATGCTGACATATTTCAGCGTCACCACCAGCATCATCGACCAGAACATCAGGCTGATGACACCCAATATATGGTCGGGGTCGAGCGTCAGTTCATGATGCCCGGCGAAGGTTTCGCGAAAGGCGTAGAGCGGGCTGGTGCCGATGTCGCCAAAGACGATGCCGATCGCGCCGACCACCAGCTTGACGGTGGCCTTCTGCCGGGCATGGCCGTGGCCGGATTCTTCCTCGCCGGACGTCGGCGCTGTGTTGGGAAGCAGGTCAGCCATGCAGGAAAAACGCAATGGTCATACTGTGTCGACATCCGAAGAGAAGCGATGACGGACGATGCTGTCACCCCACAAACCGCCGCGCCCTACCATGCCCTCCGGAGGCGTGCAATGCGACGCTGCGTGCCTAAGGTGCGGCCGTTCCATCCTGAGCCAGAAGGGCGTCGATACGCGCGATATTGGCTTGAAGTTCCGTCTTCATCCGGCTGTCTTCCGGCGCGCTCTCCGCCAGCGGAGCCCAGATGCCACGGGCAGCCTGCAACTGGTTGTTGCGTGCCAGCGCCAGGCCATAGAAATAGCGCGGCGCAAGACCTTCGGCATCGAGCGCCATGGCCCGCCGGAACGCGAAATCCGCGCCCGGCGACAATATGCCATCGGCATGGGCTACCAGCGCATTGCCAAAGCCGAGCCAGAGCGTGGCGTCGTCGGGCCGCGCGCGCAAGCCGGACAGCAGGATGTTGGCGGCATCCTTCGTCTTGCCCTGACGGCCCAGGCCATCGGACAGAATCAGCCATTGCCCGGTCGGGCCGAAACGTTCGCCGAGGCTGCGCCGTTCTTCCGCCAGCTTCTCGTCGAACTGGCCCTCGACCGGCTTGGTCGACCGCGGCGCACCGGCCAAGCCGGGATTGCCCTGCCAGGCATAGCCCGCCAGTCCCAACAGCAGCGCGGCTGCGCTGATCTCCCGCGCGGACCGGGGGATGCGGCCAAGCAGCAGCATGGCGAGGAACGCCAGCGCGGCGAGGCCGAAGGCGAGGAACCAGCCGGTCATGACCGCACCTTTCGCTTGATCCGGCCGCGCAGAAGCAGCAGGCCAAGGCCAAGCAGCAGCAAGGGCGCGCCCCAGAGCGGCCAGAGGATGGGGGCGGCGGTAGGTTCGTAGCTGACCCAGTCGCCATAGCGGGCGATCAGCCAGGTGCGGATCGCTTCGGGCTGCTCGCCCGCCATGATCCGTTCACGGATTTGCGAGCGCATGTCCCCCGCCATGCTGGCATTGCTGTCGGCGATCGACTGGCTCTGGCAGGTAAGGCAGCGGATGGTTTCCATCAGCGCCTTGGCCTTGCGCTCCTGTGCGGGGTCGGCGAGTTGGCGATCGGCCCAAGGCGCGGGCGGCAGCGCGGTCTGGGCAGCGAGCGGCGTCGCGATCAGCGCGAGGAGGAAAGCCATGATCAGTCTCATTGCGCGGCCCTCAGCTTTTCGAGGATCATCGGCACATCATCGGCGCGGATGTCGCCGATATGCTGGTAGGCAATGCGCCCCTTGCCATCGATGACGAAGGTTTCAGGCACCCCGGACGAGCCTAGCGCGATCTGGACGGCGCTGCGGGCGTCGAGGCCGATGCGGGCGTAGGGATTGCCATAGCGGGCGAGGAAGGCATCGACATCGGGCCGGGCGTCGCGGATGGCGATCGCGTCGATCGGGACGCCTGCCGCCTTGAGCGTTTCGAGTTGCGGGGCTTCGGCGGCACAGGGAACGCACCAGCTGGCAAAGATGTTGAGCAGGCGGGGCTGGCCGGTGGCCATCTGTGCGCTGGCGAGCGGCGGGCGGTCGCTGGCGGCGGCAGGCAGCGTGAAAGCCGGGAGCGGCTGGCCGATCAGGCGGGAGTGGATGACGCGGTCATCGGGCTGGAACAGACCGCTGGCGAACAGGGCGATGAAGCCGAGGAACAGCCCAAGCGGCAGCCAGATCAAAAGCTTTCTCATGCGGTTGCCGCCCTGGCGCGCCACTTCATCAGCCAGCCGCGCCGTTCGCGACCGAGTAGGGCCAGGAAGCCGCCCAGCGCGATCAGGATGCCGCCCAACCAGATGAGAGTGACGAAGGGCTTCCACCAGATGCGCAGTTGCCAGCGGCCGCCTTCGACCTCTTCGCCTAGCACGACGTACAGCTGGCCGTTCCAACGGGTCAGCAAAGCGGCCTCGCTGGTCGTGGTCGGGGGCGAGGCGAAGAAGCGGGACTGGGGGTGGATCATCACCGGGCGGCCACCGCGACGGACTTCCATGTCGGCCTGGAGCGCGGTCCAGTTATCACCCGCTATGGGTTGGATCTGTACGAAACGAAGCTGCCAGCCTGCGGTCTGGATCATGTCGCCGGGGCGGGCGGCGACCAGCTTCTCGACCGTGAAGGCGGAGTCGCTGGCCATGCCGCCTAAGCTGACCGCGCAGCCGAGATGCGCGATGACCATGCCATAGGTGAAGAGCGGGGTGCGGCGCAGATTGCGTTTCCACAAGGGCGCAAGGCTGGCGACGCCGACCGCTCCGGCGATAACGAGGCCAAGGAAAGGCAGGATACCGATGCGGCCCCAGGCCAAAACGGACAGCCAAGCGGACAAGGATAGCGCTATGAGAAAGGGGATTACCAAACGTTTGGTCACCACCCGCCCATCGTCCCTGCGCCAGCGCACCAGTGGGCCGACGGCCATGGCGATCATCAACGCGAGCGCGATCGGCCCGGCGATCCGGTCGAAATAGGGCGCGCCGACCGACACCTTGTGGCCGAAGGCTTCGGTCATCAGCGGATAGAGGGTGCCGATCAGGACCAGGCCCAATATGACCGTCAGCAGCAAGTTATTGATAACCAACATAGTTTCGCGACTAACCAGCTCGAACGGCGCGCCTTCGCGTACAGCACCGATGCGCCAGCCGAACAAAGCAAGCGCGCCGCCGATATAGAGGGCGAGCAGGCCGAGGATGAAACTGCCGCGTTCCGGGTCTACCGCAAAGGCATGGACGCTGGTGAGGATGCCCGAACGCACAAGGAAGGTGCCGACCATCGACATCGAGAAGGCAACGACCGCCAGCATGACCGTCCAGGCGCGCAGGGCGTCGCGGGTCGCCAGCACGGTAACGCTGTGAAGCAAGGCGGTCGCGGCGAGCCAGGGCATGAGCGATGCGTTTTCGACCGGATCCCAGAACCACCAGCCGCCCCAGCCCAATTCATAATAGGCCCAGTAGCTGCCCGCGGTGATGCCGAGCGTCAGCATCACCCAGGCGGCCAGCACCCACGGGCGCATCGCACGCGCAAAGGCGGCATCGACCTGCCGTGTCAGCAGCGCGCCGATCGCGAAGGAGAAGGCGACCGAGAGGCCGACATAGCCGATATAAAGCGTGGGCGGATGGAAGGCGAGACCGGGGTCTTGCAGCAGCGGGTTCAGCCCCTGCCCGTCCGCTGGGGCCGGGGCGAGGCGGGCGAAGGGGTTGGAGGAGAAGAGCAGGAAGGCGTAGAAGCCGAGAGAAATCGCGGCTTGGCCGCCCAGCGTCGCCATATGGGTGTCGCGGCGCAGCGCGCGCTCGAACAGAGCGACGGCGGCACCGGCGACGCCCATGACCGTGACCCAGAGCAGCATCGAGCCTTCATGATTGCCCCATGTGCCCGCGAATTTATAGAGCCAGGGCTTGGCCGAATGGCTGTTGGTCGCGACGAGCAGCACCGACATGTCCGAGCGCAGGAACAGCGTGACGAGCGCGATGAAGGCGATGGCGGTCAGCACGCCCTGCGCCACGGCGGCGGGACGCACGGCGGCGAGCAGGTCGGGCTTGTTGCCCTTGAGGCCCGTGAAGGCGAGGACAAGTTGCAGCAGCGCCAGCGCAGCGGCGAGCCAGAGCGCGGCGAGGCCGATTTCAGCGATCATGGGGCCTTATCCACGCAAAAATGATCCTCCCCCGGTGGGGGAGGTGGCTGGCCGCAGGCCAGACGGAGGGGTGTCCCGCTATCGAGAGGGTGACACCCCTCCGTCAACGCTTCGCGTTGCCACCTCCCCTGCAAGGGGAGGGTGTAAATATCGCGCAGCCTCACTGGTCCACCTCGATCTCGCGGGTGGTTTCGTTGTAGCTCATGCCTTCCAGCTCGCGCGGCATGTAGCGTTCGTCATGTTTGGCGAGCAGGTTGGTGGCGACGAAGGTGCCTTTGGTATCGAACGATCCTTCGGCGACGACGCCGCTGCCTTCCTTGAACAGGTCGGGCGCGATGCCGCTGAAGGTGGCGGGGACGGTGGCTTTGCCATCGGTGACGTCGAAAGTGATGGTGACGCCATCGGGCGCGCGCTTGAGGCTGCCCTTGACCACCATGCCGCCCAGACGGATCGGCTTGCCGGGTTCGACGCCCTTGGTCTTCACATCGCCCGGCGCGTAGAAATAAGCGGCTTCATCCTTGAGCGCGGAGGCCGCGAGCAGCCCTGCGCCGATAAGCGCCACCAATGCAGCGAGCGCGAGGATCAGCCGTTGATGCTTGGCCTTCATGCGCGGTCCGCCAGTTGCTCGGCCTGGGCCTCGGCACGGCGCATCGTGCGCCAGCTGAGCCAGCTGACCGCCGCCGTACCCAGCAGCGTGACCGCATAGGCGGCGATGACGAAGGTCCATTGCTGCATCGGGGTCACCCTCTCGCGAGACGCTGCATGCGCGCCTCGACCTTGTTCTGCGCCAGGATCGCGCGCATCCGCATCAGGACGATCGCGCCGAACCAAAGCGTAAAGCCGAGCAACGTCAGGCCCAGCGGCCACAGGATCGCCATGTCGATGCTGGACCCGCGCATCGTGATGGACGGCCCCTGATGCAGGCTGTTCCACCAGACGACCGAGCGGTTGATGATCGGAATATTGACCGCGCCGACAAGGCCGAAAATGGCGGTGACATTGCTGACGCCGCCCTGCCCGGCCCCCTGTCGCGCGCTGGCATTGGCGAGCGCGATATAGCCGAGATAGAGGAAGAGCAGGACCAGCATGGAGGTCATCCGCCCGTCCCATTCCCACCAGGTTCCCCAGGTCGGGCGACCCCAGATCGATCCCGTGGCCAGGCATATAGCAGTGAACAGCGCGCCGGGCGCGGCGATCGCGCGGCCTGCCACGGCGGCGAGCGGATGCCGCCATACCAATTGCATCAGCGCGGCGATGGCGATGCCCGTCCAGCCACCCATGCCGAGCCAGGCGGCGGGCACATGGATATAAAGGATGCGCACCGTCTGCCCCTGCAAATAGTCGGCGGGCGTCAGCCACAGGCCGCAGGCGCAGCCCGCCAGCAACAGGGCAAGCCCCGGCCAGAACAGCCAGCCCGTCAACGGGCGCGCGATCTTGAGGAAGCGGGCGGGATTGGCGAAACGATGCATCAGGGCTGCGTCTGTAGCGGGGCGCGCGGGGCAATGCCAGTGGGGCGTTTTGCGGATAGCGGGCCAGCTGAAACGCTGCGTTGCGACACGCCTCGACGCTTTTTTATGACAGGAGGGCGACAAAGCGGCTTCGAGTGACTATATGCGCGCTCAACGACGACCCTTGGATATTCCTTATGGGTTGTCAGGAACGGCTATGGAACCGCTCGCACCCATGATGACTACGAACCCCTTCGACGACGACAAGTTGCGCGAGGAATGCGGCATTTTCGGCGTTTCGGGCGCTGATACGGCGTCCGCTATCGTCGCGCTTGGCCTCCACGCGCTACAACATCGGGGGCAGGAAGCCGCCGGTATCACCAGCTGGGACGGGCATGATTTCCATACCCACCGGGCCATGGGCCATGTGGCGGGGAATTTCGACCGGGACGAGGTGATTCGCGGATTGCCGGGCGACGCGGCCTGCGGCCATGTGCGCTATTCGACCACGGGCGAGACGTCGCTGCGCAATGTGCAGCCGCTCTATGCCGAGTTGAATTCGGGCGGATTCGCGATCGCCCATAATGGCAATATCTCCAACGCGATGAAGGTGCGGCGCGAACTGATTCGGCGCGGGTCAATCTTTCAGTCGACGTCGGATACCGAGGTCATCATCCATCTGGTGGCGACGTCCAGCTATCGCACGCTGCTCGACAAGTTCATCGATGCGCTGAAGCAGGTCGAGGGTGCCTATTCGCTGATCGTCATGACGCCCGAAGGCATGATCGCGTGTCGCGATCCGCTGGGCATCCGGCCGTTGGTGATGGGGAAGCTCGGCGATACGACGATCTTCGCGTCCGAGACGGTCGCGCTCGACGTGGTGGGTGCCGAATATCTGCGCACGATCGAGCCGGGTGAACTGGTGATCGTTACCAACGAAGGCGAGATTCGGTCGCATCGGCCGTTCGGCCCCGTCCATCCGCGCCCCTGTATCTTCGAGCATGTCTATTTCAGCCGCCCCGATTCGATCGTCGACGGGTCGAGCGTCTATTCGGTCCGCAAGGCGATCGGCGCGCAGCTGGCGATCGAAAATCCGGTCGAGGCCGATTATGTGATTCCGGTGCCCGACAGCGGCGTGCCCGCCGCGATCGGCTATGCCCAGCAATCGGGCATTCCGTTTGAACTCGGCATCATCCGCTCGCATTATATCGGGCGGACCTTCATCCAGCCGGGCGACAAGGTGCGCCATCTCGGCGTGAAATTGAAGCATAATGCCAACCGCGCGCTGATCAAAGGCAAGCGGATCGTGCTGATCGACGATTCGATCGTGCGGGGGACGACCAGCTTGAAGATCGTGCAGATGATGCGCGAGGCGGGCGCGGCAGAGGTGCATATGCGGATCGCATCGCCGCCGACCAAGCATAGCTGCTTCTATGGCGTCGATACGCCCGAACGCACCAAGCTGCTGGCGCACAAGCTGGACGTGGGCGGCATGCAGGATTTCATCCATGCCGACAGCCTATCCTTCATCTCGATCGACGGCCTGTACAAGGCACTGGGCGAAGCGAAGCGAGCCGACACGCGGCCGCAATATTGCGACGCCTGTTTCACCGGCGACTATCCCACCGCGCTGACCGATCAGGATGATGTGGTGGTGACCAATCAGTTGGAATTGCTGGCTGAGCGGGTGGCCTGACGGGCTTTCCTTGCGCTTTTCTCCGAACCTAAAAGATCCGTTCGGGCTGAGCCTTTCGAAGCCCCTTCCTTGTGCAGGAAGTGAGGCCCTTCGACAGGCTCAGGGCGAACGGAACATAAATCAGTTTGAAAATGACGAGATGCTATGACTGACACTTCCTCTCGCTCCGGCCCCCTTTCCGGTAAATTGGCGCTCGTCACCGGGGCCAGTCGTGGCATCGGCGCAGCGACGGCCGAGGCGCTGGGCCGGGCGGGCGCGCATGTCGTGCTGACCGCGCGGACGACCGGCGGGCTGGAAGAGGTGGAGGAGCGCATCCACGCCGCAGGCGGCAGCGCGACGATCGCGCCGCTCGACCTAATCGATGGCGAGAGTATCGGGCGGTTGGCGCAGGCGATCGGCGGGCGCTGGGATGCGCTCGACATATTGGTGTTGAATGCCGCGACGCTGGGCGCGCTGGCGGCGGTGCCGGCGATCGACGCCAAGGAATTTGCGCGACTGTTGACGCTCAATATCGCTGCCCCCCAGGCGCTGATCGCGGCGTTCGACGGGATGCTGCGGGCAAGCAAGGATGCGCGGGTGGTGGTGGTGACGTCGTCGGTCGTTAGTCCGCGCGCTTATTGGGGCGCTTATGGCGCGTCAAAGGCGGCGCTGGAAACGCTGGTTGGCGCCTATGGCGAGGAGATGAAGAATATCTCGGCCATCCGCACCCATATCGTCGATCCCGGCGCGACCCGCACGGCGATGCGGGCGCGGGCTTTTCCAGGGGAAGATCCCGCAACGCTCAAGGGGCCGGAGGTCGTGGCCGATGCGATCGTCGGGCTGGTCGCGGCGGATACGCCGACCGGGCATCGGATGCGGGTCGAAGGCTGAGACCTGCGCGGGCGTTTCTCGACTGCGCTCGAAACGAACGGCGGTTTTAGGCGGGCTTCACCAGCGTCACTTGTGCCACGTCGATGCCGCCGCCGCGAAATCCGCCTTCGCAATACATCAGATAATAGCGCCATAAGGCCACGAAATGTTGGTCGAAACTGGCGGGTAACAGGCCTTGTTCGATCGCTTGGTCGAAGCGTAAGCGCCAGCGGCGGAGTGTCTGCGCATAATGCTGGCCGAAGCGGTGGACGTCGCGCCATTCCAGCCCCTGTTGCTCGGCCAGCGTGCGGAAGCGGCTTTCCGACATCAGCATGCCGCCGGGGAAAATATAGGTCTGGATGAAGTCCGCGCCGCGCGCGTAGCGGTCGAAAATGGCGTCATCGATCAAGATATATTGTATCGCGGCGCGGCCGCCGGGCTTGAGCAAGCCGTGGATGGTGGCGAGATAGGCGGGCCAATAGCGCTGGCCAACGGCTTCGACCATTTCGACGCTGGCGATGGCATCATATTGGCCCTGCGCATCGCGGTAGTCGGTCAGGCAGATTTGCGCGCCGGAGCCGAGGCGATCGCGGGCATAGTCGGCCTGCTCGGTCGAGAGGGTGAGGCCGGTATAGGCGATCACCTGCCGCTCCATCGCCTGCTCGGCGAGGCCACCCCAACCGCAGCCGATTTCGAGCAGGCTATCGCCATCCTTGAGCGCGAGCCGGTCAAGAATCGCATCGACCTTGCGCCGCTGGGCCTGTTCCAGAGTCTCGGTTTCGCTGTCAGGATCGATGAATAAGGCACTGGAATAATGCATGAGTTCATCCAGCCAGAGCTGGTAGAAATCATTGCCCAGGTCATAATGATAGGCGATGTTATGGCGCGACCCGGTGCGGCTGTTGCGCCGTGCCCAGTGGATCGCGCGGCCGATCCAGCGGGTCGGGCCATTGGCGCGCGCGACGCGGCCGAGCGCGACGGCATTGGTCATGAACAAGGCGAAGAGCGGCACCGGGTCGGGACTGGTCCATTCGCCCGCCGCCCAGGCACGATACCAGCCCGCCGATCCGCCAGTGGCCAAGCGGATCAGCGCGCGCCAGTGGACGAGATGGACTTCGCAATGCGGCCCCGGCGTCCGACCGCCCAGCATCCGGCGCGCGCCATCGGGCAGGATGGCATCGAGCGATCCCTGATCCAATCCCCGGTCGATCCGGTCGAGCAGGCGATGGAAGAGCGGTCCCAACGCGCGGCCCATCCGGCTGGGCTTGCCGGAACGGGGCGGCTGGCGCACGGAAAGCGCGCGGCGGCCGCGGCGTGGATCGACTGCATTCATGGCGTCATTCCTGCCCGAAGCAGGCGGGCGCTGCAATCACCCCTTTGCGTGGCGATAGGCCGCTAAGGCGCGCTCGCGGCCTTCACGATGCTCGATGATCTTGGGCGGATAAGCGGCGGGGCGCGCGCCATGGGCGTCAGGGTCGTGGATAACGCCGTCGTTGAGATCGGCCAGTTCGGGCACCCAACGGCGGATATAGGCGGCGGCGTCGAATTTTTCCGACTGGCTGAGCGGGGCCATGATGCGGGTGAACAGATTGGCGTCAACGCCGCTGCCCGCCACCCATTGCCAATTGACGCTATTATTGGCGTAGCTGGCATCAACGAGCGTGTCCCAGAACCAGCGTGCGCCGTGGCGCCAGTCGATCAACAGATGTTTGATGAGGAAGCTGGCGGCGATCATGCGGACGCGGTTATGCATCCAGCCGGTCGCCCAAAGCTGGCGCATCCCTGCATCCACGATCGGATAGCCGGTGCGCCCGGTCTTCCAGGCGGTAAAGTCCGACCCGGCGCTGCGCAGGTCGCGCCACTGCAGCGCGTCGAAATCCGACCGGGCATTTTCCGAACCATAGGTCGGCATCTGGCAAATCTGCACATGGGCATAATCGCGCCAGATCAATTCCTTGAGGTAGATAGTTGCATCTTGTCCTGAAGATGCGACGCGGTGCCAGACAGTGGCGGGCGAGATTTCGCCGAAATGAAGATGCGCCGACAGGCGCGAGGAGCCTTCGACCGAGGGCAGGTTACGCGCGACCGGATAGTCGCCGACTGCATCGAGAAAGCTGTTGAGGTGCGCGCGCGCGCCTGCTTCGCCGGGCGTCCAGTCTTCGGTAAAGCCGCTCGCCCAATCGGGCTTGGTGGGGAGCAAGGCCCAGTCGTCCAGCGCGTCGCTGGCTGGCCATTGGTCCGGCGACGGGATGGCCGCAGGCGCGCGGGTCGGCGTGGGCGGTGGCATATGCTCCATCACCGCGCGGGAAAAGGGCGTGTAGATGCGATAGATGCCCCCTGCCCCGGTCCGCACCGCGCCCGGCGGCAACAGCAGACCGCCGTCGTGAAGGCAAAGATCGAGCGTCTTGGCCACCGCCTTTTCCGCGTTGCGCCACCAGGGTTCATAATGGTGCAGGGCATGGACGCGGCGCGCGCCGGTTTCTTCGGCCAGTTGCGCCAGCATGTCGGCCGACGCCCCGCGCCGCAGGATGAGGCGCGACCCCTTTTCGCGCAGCCGCTCGTCCAGGCTGGTCAGGCTGTGGTGCAGCCACCAGCGCGACGCGCCGCCCATCGCCCAACTGCGCGGCGTGTCATCGTCCAATATATAGACCGGGATGACCGGCCCCTCCTGCACGGCAGCGGAGAGCGCGGCCTGATCGGACAGGCGCAGATCCTGGCGGAGCCAGAGGAGGACGGGGGCGTTGCTGGACATGATGGGGCAATGCGCGGCACGGGGCCGGGTTCCAACCACCCTATCGGGCATATTGTGGACCAACGGCCCGTCGCAAATCAGGCCATGCGCGATTCGATCCATGGACGCACGCCGCGGCCGCGCTTATCCTTATGTTCGGTGCCCTGCTGGGGTGTGTGGCACCATATGAGAAAGATTCAGGGGATTTATGGCTTCCACGCCCAATGAACGGGAAATGGCATATCGGCCGTGCGTCGGCATCATGCTGGTCAACAGGGATGGCAAGGTTTTCGTCGGCCAGCGGCTCGATAATGTCGTGGAAGCCTGGCAAATGCCGCAGGGCGGGATCGACGAGGGCGAAGACGCCAAGGCGGCGGCGCTGCGCGAACTGGGCGAAGAAACCGGCATCGGGCCGGAGCATGTCGAGATCATCGCCAAGGCCAAGGACGAGCATTTCTACGATCTGCCGCCGGAATTGCTGGGCAAGCTCTGGGGCGGCAAATATCGCGGCCAGCGCCAATATTGGTATCTCGCCCGTTTTCTGGGACAGGACAGCGACGTCAATATTCAGACCAAGCATCCCGAATTTCGCAGCTGGAAATGGGCCGAGCCTGAAACGCTGCCGGAACTGATCGTACCGTTCAAGCGCAAGCTGTATCGCGATATCCTGCAGGAATTCAAATCGTTGATCTGAACCGTTGCGATACCGTTCCTGCGGCAGGCCGTGCGCGATACAGGCACTTAGGGGCTTAAATTTTGCGGTCGAGCGGGTATGACGGAGACATGCGTGCCTGTTTGATCCTGATGTCGTTCCTGTTTGCCGCCCCTGCTTTGGCCGCCGACCCCGTGTTACTACCGTCATCGGTGCGCGAAATGCTGGAGGCGGCAATCGCCAATGGCAGCGAGACGGAGATCGCCACCGTCGCCAAGATCGCACGGCAGACCAATCCGGCGTCGGGTGACGAGATCCAGCGGATGGTCAATAGCTGGAAGGAACGCACCAAGGCGACCCATGACACGGTGATTCGCGAGGCGCGCTTCACCGAATTATGGACCGGGCGGGTCGAGGCGGGCGGGGTCCGCTCGACCGGCTCGACCAGCGAATTGGGCCTGAGCGGCACGGCCACGGCGACTCGCGCAGGCCTTCAATGGACGCACAAGCTGAGCGCGACGGCGGATTATCGTCGCGCCAATGGCGTGACCTCGCGCGAACGCTATCTCGCCAGCTATGAGCCACGCTATCAGTTCGATCCGCGCGGTTTTGCCTATGGGCTGACCCAGTTCGAGCGGGATACGTCGATCGGCTATGACGAACGCTATACCGGGTCGGTCGGTATCGGTTACAAGCTGATCGTCAGCCAACCGCTGGATTTGCAGGTCGATATCGGTCCGTCGGTGCGACACGCCAAATATCTGACCGGGGAGCGCGAAACCAAGCTCGGCGCGCGTGGATCGATGGCGGCGGTGTGGCGCTTGTCGCCGACGCTGACGCTGAAGCAGACGGCGGCGGGCTATGCCGAGAGCGAGGTTTATTCGCTCAACTCGCTGACCGCGATCGAAACGAAGGTGGCGGCGCGGCTGTCGGCCGCCCTGTCCTATAACGTCCAATATGAGTCGGAAACGCTGTTGAGCGCCCGCGATCTGGATACGCTGAGCCGGTTGACGCTGACCTACGACTTCTGACGCGGTGGGGGTGGAGGCGCGCGGCGCGCTCTGATAGACCCTTGCCATGAACCCCTTATCATCGATCGAAGCCGCCCTGCTGGAGCGGGCCGCCGATGCGCCGATGCTGGCGCAGGTGCAGGATTGGGCGGCGATCAATAGCGGATCGCGGCATCTGGACGGGCTGGCGCGGATGGCCAGCGCGCTGGCGGATAGCTTTGCCGTACTGCCGGGCGATGTGACGCTGATCGACGCTGTGCCGGTCGAGACGATGCGCGCCGACGGACGGGTCGAGACGATCATCCATGGGCAACATCTGCATCTGTCGGTGCGGCCGCAAGCCCCGGTGCAGATTTTGCTCACCGGGCATATGGATACGGTCTTTGCCGCCGATCATCCGTTTCAGGCGCAGCGCTGGATCGAACCGGGCGTGCTGAACGGGCCGGGCGTCGCCGACATGAAGGGCGGGATCGCGGTGATGCTCTCGGCGCTGCAGGCGATCGAGGGAACGGACGCGGCGCAGATGCTAGGCTATGACGTCGTCATCAATAGCGACGAGGAAGTGGGCAGCCCCTCCTCCGCTGGCCTGTTGCGGACGATGGCGGCCGGCAAGGTCGCGGCCTTCACCTATGAGCCTGCCCTGCCCGATGGCACGCTGGCGGGCGCGCGGGCGGGGAGCGGCAATTTCTCGATCGTGGTGAGCGGGCGCAGTGCCCATGCCGGGCGCAATCCCGATGACGGACGCAACGCGCTGCTGGCGGCGGCCGACCTAGCGCTGCGGCTCAAGGCGGGGAGCGGCCCCGGCTGTTCGTGCAATCCCGCGAAGATCGAAGGCGGCGGGCCGAATAATGTCGTGCCCGACCATGCGGTGTTGCGGGTCAATTTCCGGCCCCGGACACCGCAGGATGAGGCGGCGGCGCGGGCGCTGATCGAGCGGGCGATGACCGCTGTGGCGCGCGACCATGACGTCAGCCTGCATCTGCATGGCGGTTTCGGACGGCCGCCAAAGCCGATGGATGACAAGGCCGAGCGCCTGTTCGGGCTGGTCAAGCAATGCGGAGCCGATCTGGGGCTGGAGATTGGCTGGCGCGATACCGGCGGGGTGTGCGATGGCAATAATATCGCCGCTTGCGGTGTGCCGGTGGTCGATACGATGGGCGTGCGCGGCGGGAGTATCCATAGCGATGCCGAATTTCTGATCGCCGACAGCCTGCCCGAACGGGCGCAATTGTCGGCGCTGGCGCTGCTGCGGATCGCGCAAGGCAAATATAAGATATGAAGAAGAGAGGGTAAGCGCTTGAGTTTCATCATGCGAACCGCACGGGCGGAGGATTTGCAGACGCTCTATGAAATGGCGAAGCTGACCGGGGGTGGCTTCACCAACCTACCGCCTGACCGCAAGTCTTTGGCGGCCAAGCTGGAGCGGACCGAGGCGGCGCTGGCGCGGGCGGAGGATGGCATTGCCGACGAGCTGATCGTCATGGTGCTGGAAAATGTCGAGACGGGACAAGTGCGCGGCACATGCCAGATTTTCTCGACTGTGGGGCAAAGCTGGCCTTTCTATTCCTATCGGTTGGGGATGCTGACCCAGCATAGTCGTGAATTGGGCCGGACATTCCGGGCGCAGATGTTGTCGCTCACGACCGATCTGGAGGGATCGGTCGAGGTCGGCGGGCTGTTCCTGCACCCGCGCGAACGGGCCGAGGGGCTGGGCCTGCTACTCTCGCGCAGCCGCTATCTCTATATTCGCGGGCATCGGCAGCGCTTTGGCGACAAGGTGATCGCCGAATTGCGCGGGGTAATTGACGAGGCGGGCGGATCGCCCTTCTGGGACGGGTTGGCCGGGCGCTTCTTTGGCATGAGCTTTCAGGAGGCGGATGAGTTCAATGCCGTCAACGGCAACCAGTTCATCGCCGACCTGATGCCCAAGACGCCCATCTATACCGCGATGCTGACCGACAGCGCGCGCGCGGTCATCGGCCTGCCCCATCCCAATGGCCGGGCAGCGATGCGGATGCTGGAGACCGAAGGGTTCGACAATGCGGGCTATGTCGATATTTTCGATGGCGGGCCGACGATGGTGGGGCAGATCGACCAGTTGAAGACGATTGCGGGCGCGCGCGACGTGACGCTGGGCGCGACGCATGAAAAGGGCGGCGACAAGATGCTGATCGCGACCGGGCGGCTGACCGACTATCGCTGCACCTGGGGTTTCGTGCAGGAAGCGGACGGCGTCGTGTCGCTTGATGCGGCGAGCGCGGCGCGGATCGGGCTGGAACCGGGGGTCGAATTCACCATGGCGGGGCGGGCATGAGCGTTACCGAGATTAATTTCGACGGGCTGATCGGGCCGAGCCATAATTATGCGGGCTTGAGCGTCGGCAATCTGGCGTCGGCGCGCAATGCGGGCGCGGTGTCGCATCCGCGCGCGGCGGCGTTGCAGGGTATCGAGAAGATGCGCGGCAATATCCGGCTGGGGCTGACACAGGGCCTATTCCTGCCGCAATGGCGGCCCGATGGGGCGTGGCTGGCGCAGTTGGGGACCGATGTCGGGGCAGCCGAGCCGCATATCCGAGCGGCGGCGATGTCGGCCTCGTCCATGTGGGCGGCCAATGCGGCGACGGTGTCGCCCGCCAGCGACACAAGCGACGGGCGCACCCACCTGACCGTCGCGAACCTGGTGACGATGGCGCATCGCAGCCATGAATGGCCGCAGACGCTGGCGCAGTTGCGCGTCGCCTTTTCCGACCAGAGCGTCTTTGCTGTGCATGGCCCGGTGCCGCCGCCCTTTGGCGACGAGGGCGCGGCCAATCATATGCGGTTGGCCGAACGGCATGACCAGCCGGGAGTCGAGATATTCGTCTATGGCCAGTCGAGCGGCCCCTTCCCCGCGCGCCAGCATGTCGAGGCGAGCAAGGCCGTGGCGCGTCGGCATGGACTGGAGCCGGCGCGGACGCTGTTCGTGCAGCAATCCGAGGAAGCGATTGCGGCGGGCGCTTTCCACAATGATGTGGTGGCGGTGGCCAATGAGCGGGTGTTGTTCACGCATGAACTGGCCTTTGCCGACAAGGAAGGCTTCTATGCCGATCTGCGCGCTGCCCTGCCCTGCGTCGAGATTGTCGAGGTGCCTGCCAGCGCGGTGAGCCTGGCCGATGCGATCAAAAGCTATCTCTTTAATGCGCAGTTGGTGACGCTGCCGACGGGCGAGATGGCGCTTGTGCTGCCGACCGAGGCGCGGGAGACGCCTGCGGTGTGGCAATGGCTGGAGCAGATGATCGCGGGCAATGGGCCGATCCGCCGACTCGTGCCGGTCGATGTGCGCCAGTCCATGGCCAATGGCGGTGGTCCCGCCTGTCTGCGGCTGCGCGTCGTGGCCGATCCGGCGACGATCGATCCGCGCTTCCTGGTGGATGAGGCGAAGCTGGATGCCATCGCGGCCATCGTCGCGGCCTATTGGCCCGAAGATATCGCGCCCGATGGCCTTGGCGACACGACGTTGATCGCGCGGATCGAACAATCATGGTTAACGCTTGTTGACCATTTGCAGCTTTCGGGCGATCTCATGCCGTGATGGCGGGGGCCAAACGCCGGATGGAATCGAAATGGAACGGATCAAGCGTCTTTTCATCGTCAAGACCAAGTTCGAGGCGTTTCTGATCATCTACGCGCTCGCCCTTGGCGCGACCGAGCGCGGCGTCGCCTATATGCAGCAATATCCCGGCACCGGCGGGCAGCTATTGGCGCTGGCCTGCACTGGCGCGGTCTTCATGGGTGGCGGCATGATATTGGACACGCTCGAATATCGGCGCACCTACGGATAGCTCAAGGGCTTGCGCTGACGGCACCCGCCGGTCAGGGATGATGGCCATGGGTGCCATCATGTTGCAGGGAACCGGATCGGATGTCGGCAAGTCTGTGCTGGTCGCCGGGCTTTGCCGGGTACTGGTGCGGCGCGGCTATCGGGTGCGCCCGTTCAAGCCGCAAAATATGTCCAACAATGCCGCCGTGACCGCCGATGGCGGCGAGATTGGCCGGGCGCAGGCGTTGCAGGCGGTCGCCTGCGGGGGGCCGCTGCATACCGACATGAACCCGGTGCTGTTGAAGCCGCAGGCCGACCGGACATCGCAACTGATCGTCCATGGCCAGGTGCGCGGCACGCTTGGATCGGGCAATTTCCGCGCCGCGCGGGGCGAATTGCTCGGCGCGGTGCTGGAAAGCTATGCGCGGTTGCAGGGGCAATGCGACATCGTCGTGGTCGAGGGTGCGGGATCGCCCGCCGAGATCAACCTGCGTGGGGGCGACATCGCCAATATGGGCTTTGCCCGCGCCGCCAATGTGCCGGTCGTCCTGGTCGGCGACATCGACCGGGGCGGCGTGATCGCGGCGGTGGTCGGCACGCGCACCGTGATCGACCCGGAGGATGCAGCGATGATCCAGGGTTTCCTGATCAACAAATTTCGCGGCGATCCGGCTTTGTTCATGGATGGCTATGCGCAGATCGAGGCGCTGTCGGGCTGGCGTGGACTGGGCGTGGTGCCGTGGCTGGATGCCGTAGCGCGACTGCCGAGCGAGGATGCGGTCGTGCTGGAGCGGCGGCAATTTTCGGTCGATGCGCCGCTGGTGGTCGCCTGTCCGGTGCTGCCGCGCATTTCCAATTTCGATGATGTCGATCCGTTGAAGCTGGAGCCGGGGGTGGACCTGCGCATGGTCGGGCCGGGCCAGGTTATCCCCGCCGAGGCGGCGCTGGTCATCCTGCCAGGTTCCAAAGCGAGCGTCGCGGATATGCGGGCGATGGTGGCTCAGGGGTGGGACATCGACATTCGCGCGCATCATCGGCGCGGGGGCGCGGTGCTGGGGATATGCGGCGGATACCAGATGCTGGGGCGGACGATTGCTGACCCGGACGGGCTGGAGGGACCGCGGGGGTCAGTCGCGGGGCTAGGGCTGCTGGATATCGAGACGGTGCTCGGCGGGACCAAGACGCTGGAAGCGGTGCGTGGCCGGGCGCTGGGGGCCGAATTTGGCGGCTATGAGATGCATATGGGGCGGACAGATGGGCCGGATCGTGCACGGCCGTTCGCGATGCTGGGCGATCGGCCGGATGGGGCGATCAGCCGCGATGGGCGGGTGATGGGCAGCTATGTGCATGGGCTGCTCGCCAGCACGGATTTGCGCGACGCCCTGCTGCAGCGGCTGGGCAGCGCGTCGGCGGGGCAGGATTATGACCAGTCGGTCGAGGATGCGCTGGACGAGGTCGCCGCGCTGCTCGAAACCCATGCCGATGTTGATGCCATGGTCGCGCTGGCGATGGGCTGATCGTTATTTGATGGGAAAATGGTGCACCCAGAGCGATTCGAACGCCCGACCCTCAGATTCGTAGTCTGATGCTCTATCCAGCTGAGCTATGGGTGCAGAAGAAAGACCGGCGGCGAGGCTGGAAGCCCGACCGATAAAGCCCTTCGGAAAAATGGTGCACCCAGAGCGATTCGAACGCCCGACCCTCAGATTCGTAGTCTGATGCTCTATCCAGCTGAGCTATGGGTGCATTTGGAGAGGCGCAGATAGAAGCGCCCGGCCATTTGGGCAAGCCCCTTTTTTGCACTTTTATGGCCCGTTTCCGAACCGGAACGAGGAAAGGGCAACTTTTGCCGCGCTGCACCGTTCGGATGGGCAGGAGGACCCGCCATGAGCTTTACCCTGAATGACATTGCCTTGCTGCTGATCGCTTTGGTCATCGGCCTGATATTCGGCCTGATGATGAGCGGGCGCGGCAAATATCGCCGGGCCTGGCGCGACGAGCAATTGCTGCACCGGCAATCGGTGAAGGAACGCGATGCGCGGATCGAGGCGGCGGAAACGCGCGTGCGCGAGCTGGAACGGCAGGCGGTGCCGGTGGGTGCCGGTGCGGCGGGCGTGGCTGCGGCCAGCGCCACGCATGAGCGCGATGACCTGAGCCGCATCAACGGGATCAGCCAGGCGCAGGAAGTGTCGCTCAACGAGGCGGGCTATCAGCGCTTCGAGCAGATCGCGGCCTTGGGTGCCGAGCAGGAAGCGGCGCTGGAAGCGCGGCTGGGGTTGCGGCCCGGTACGATCGTTCAGGAGGATTGGCGCGGTCAGGCGCGCACGCTGGAGACCAAGCCCGCCAAGCGTGGCCTGTTCGGCTAAGCCCAGGCTTCGACGTCAAAGAGAAAGGGCGGGGATTGCTCCCCGCCCTTTTCTTATGCCTTCTTAGCCAGCGCGGCCTGCGCCGCCGCGAGGCGGGCGATCGGCACGCGATAGGGCGAGGCCGAGACGTAATCGAGGCCTGTCGCCTCGCAGAAGGCGATCGAGGCCGGATCGCCGCCATGTTCGCCGCAGATGCCGAGCTTGATGCCGGGGCGGGTCTTTCGCCCGCGTTCGGCGGCGAGCTGGATCAGTTCGCCCACGCCCTCGACATCGATGCTGACGAAGGGATCGCGCGCGAAGATGCCCTTGTCGACATAGGTGCCAAGGAACCGGCCCGCATCATCGCGGCTGATGCCGATGGTAGTCTGCGTCAGATCGTTGGTGCCGAAGGAGAAGAATTCGCCCACTTCCGCGATTTCCCCGGCCTTGAGCGCGGCGCGGGGCAGTTCGATCATCGTGCCCACGAGATATTCGACGCTGTCGCCCTGTTCGGCGAAGACTTCGGCGGCGACGCGATCGACGATCGCCTTCATCAGTTCCAGTTCCTTGCGCGTCGCAACGAGCGGGATCATGACTTCGGGGATCGGCGCTTCGCCGCCGCGCTGCTTGACGATCAGTGCCGCTTCGAAGATGGCGCGGGCCTGCATCTCGTAGATTTCGGGATAGGTGACGCCCAGGCGGCAGCCGCGATGGCCGAGCATCGGGTTGAATTCATGCAGTTCGTTGGCACGGCGCTTGAGCACGTCGACCGACACGCCCGCCGCCTTGGCCACTTCCTCGAATTCCGCTTCGGCATGGGGCAGGAATTCGTGCAGCGGCGGATCGAGCAGGCGGATGGTGACGGGCAGGCCCGCCATGACCATGAAGATCTGCGCGAAATCGTCACGCTGTTCGGGCAGCAGCCGTTCGAGCGCGACGCGGCGGCCCTTTTCGCTGTCGGCCAGGATCATTTCGCGGACGGCGGTGATGCGGGCCGCGTCGAAGAACATATGTTCGGTGCGGCACAGGCCAACGCCTTCCGCGCCGAATTCGCGCGCGACCTTGCAGTCCTGCGGCGTTTCGGCATTGGCGCGGACCTTGAGGCGACGGACCTTGTCGGCCCAGACCATCAGCGTGCCGAAGTCGCCCGCCAGTTCGGGCTGCACGGTGGGCACTTCGCCCGCCATGACTTCGCCGGTCGACCCGTCGAGGGTGAGGATATCGCCTTCCTTCAATTCCCGACCGCCAATACGCAGGACTTTCGCCTTGCTGTCGATCGAGATGCCACCCGCGCCGGAGACGCAGGGGCGGCCCATGCCGCGCGCCACCACGGCAGCGTGCGACGTCATGCCGCCACGCGCGGTCAGGATGCCCTTGGCCGCGTGCATGCCGTGAATATCCTCCGGCGATGTTTCGACGCGGACGAGGATAACGGCGTCGCCCATTTCATTGCGACGCTCGGCGGTGTCGGCGTCGAACACGATCAGGCCAGACGCGGCACCGGGGCTGGCGGGTAGCCCCTTGGTCAGCACATCGCGCGGTGCCTTGGGATCGAGCGTGGGGTGGAGAAGCTGATCGAGCGCGGCGGGATCGACGCGGGCGACGGCTTCTTCCTCGGTGATCAGCCCTTCATGCGCCATGTCCACGGCCATCTTGAGCGCCGCCTTGGCGGTGCGCTTGCCAGAGCGCGTCTGCAGCATCCACAGCTTGCCCTGCTGGACGGTGAATTCAATGTCCTGCATGTCGCGATAATGGGTTTCGAGGATCTGGAACACCTTGGCCAGTTCGGCATAGGTTTCCGGCATCGCCTCTTCCATCGACAGCGGCTTGGCCCCTGCCCGTTCGCGCGCGGCGAGCGTCAGATATTGCGGGGTGCGGATGCCGGCGACGACATCCTCGCCCTGCGCGTTGATCAGAAATTCGCCATAATAGACATTCTCGCCGGTCGACGGGTCGCGGGTGAAGGCGACGCCGGTGGCCGATGTTTCGCCCATATTGCCGAACACCATCGCCTGCACATTGACCGCCGTGCCCCATTCGCCGGGGATGTTGTTGAGGCGGCGATAGACTTTCGCGCGCTCCGACTGCCAGGAGCCGAACACGGCGCTGATCGCACCCCACAGCTGGTCATGCACATCCTGCGGGAAGGGCTTGTCCCACAGTTTCTTCACGAGCGCCTTATATTCGGCGACCAGGGCCTTCCAGTCGTCGGCGGTCATTTCGGTGTCGAGGCTGTAGCCCTGATCTTCCTTGGCGACTTCGAGCGCTTCCTCGAATGCGCCATGGTCCAGTTCCAACACAACGTCCGAATACATCTGAATGAAGCGGCGATAGCTGTCCCAGGCGAACCGCTCGTCGCCCGACGTGTTGGCGAGGCCGATGACGGTTTCGTCGTTGAGGCCGAGATTGAGGACCGTGTCCATCATGCCGGGCATCGACGCGCGCGCGCCGGAACGGACCGAGACGAGCAGCGGATCGGCGGCGTCGCCGAATTTCTTGCCGGTGATCCCTTCGATATGGGCAAGGCCAGTGGCGACTTCCGCCTTCACGCTGTCGGGATAGACGCCGCCATCTTCATAATAGCGGGTACACATTTCCGTGGTGATGGTGAAGCCCGGCGGCACCGGCAGGCCGATCGCGGCCATGCCATCGAGGTTCGCGCCCTTACCGCCCAGAAGGTTGCGGTCCCCCTGCCCGCCATCATCCACGCCGCCGCCAAAACGATAGACATAACGGGTCGAGGTTGTGGTCATGATGGCCTCTTGTGTCTCAGTCATTCCCGGCTCTCCCTGCACTGATTGCCGATTATATTGCGTTGCAACAATCCAGCAGCAATAGCGGGATGATGCGCGATCGAATAGGATTATTACGCTTTAACTTCGCACTTTTCCCGCTGATTTTGTCATTTCGTTGCGTTAGCCCGTAATTTTCGAAAAGTCGGCTACGCTATGAACGGCGTCACGCACCCGCGCCAGCAGCGCAAGGCGGGCCGCGCGCTTGGCGGGATCAGCGTCATTGACCGTCACGCTTTCAAAGAAGGCGTCGATGGGCGCGCGGAGCGTGGCGAGGGCGGCCATCGCGCCCTCGAAATCCTCCGCCGCCACCGCCTGCGCCGTGCGCGGTTCCGCCACGTCGAGCGCGGCGATGAGCGCAGCTTCGGCTATTTCGGGCGTGTAGGACAGCGGGAAAATGCTGTGTTCCTTGAGATTGCCCTCCCCCTCAAGGGGGAGGGTTGGGTGGGGGTGTGCCACATCGAGAGCCGGACGCTCGCCTGCGGCTCGCTCCCCCTCTCCCCGGCCCTCTCCCCGCTGGGGAGAGGGAGTCTGTGGCGCGTCCTTCTTGAGGATGTTCGCGGCGCGCTTGTAGCCTGCGAGCAGGTTTGCGCCATCGTCGGTCGCGACGAAGGATTGCAGCGCATGGACGCGGGCGAGCAGGCGGACGAGATCATCTTCGCCACCCAGCGCGAACACTGCGTCGATCAGGTCGTGACGGACACCGGCTTCGCGTTGTTGGACCTTGAGGCGGTCGGCGAAGAAGTCGAGGACAACCTTTTCGGCAACGGCATCCGCACGCAGACGTATCAACGACGGTGTAATAGTCGAATCCCAAGCATTTTCCGTTTGCTTAGCTTGTATTACTACTAGCCATTGTGGCGCGTTTAGGAATTTCTCTGGCCAGTCAAAATCTGACTTACGGTAGAAGGATACGACTCTCCAAAGCCCTTCCGATTGCACCACGTTTTCGTTATCAGAAAAAGGCAATCCAAAGGCACCTCGCGCCAAGAACGCATTTCGCTCTTCTTGTTGCGAGTAAACATCAGCGACAATTGAAAGATATTTCGTCCAAAGCAGGCTGAGAGAAAACCGCAGACCGTTGGTCAAGGTAATCCTATTAATACCCAAAACAGCGCGCCGTAATGCGAAAGGATCGCGCGAACCCGTGGGAAATTCTTCGATGCCAAAGAAGCCAAAGAAGGTATCCAGCTTATCCGCCAAACTCACTGCCACGGTGACTGGCGCGGTGGGGACGTCATCGCCCTGCCCGACCGGTTTGTAGTGGTCGCGGATGGCGTCGGCTACGGCGTCGGGCAGGCCTTCGGCGCGGGCGTAGTAGCCGCCCATGACGCCTTGCAATTCGGGGAACTCGCCGACCATTTCGGTGACGAGGTCGGCTTTGCAGAGGCGGGCGGCTTGTTCGGCGAGGGTGGCCAATTGCTCCCTCTCCCCTGCGGGGAGAGGGCTGGGGAGAGGGGGTTCTACGCCAGTGTCGCGCGCACCATTAGCGTCGAGCACCCTCTCCCTGCCCTCTCCCTCAAGGGAGAGGGTTCCAGAAGTCACGATGCCCTCTTCCACCAGCCAGCGGGCCAGTTTCGCGACGCGTTCGACCTTGTCGGCTACCGTCCCCAGTTTCTCGTGGAAGGTGATGCGTTCGAGTTTCTTGGCGTGGTCTTCCAGCCGCGTCTTGCGGTCCTGTTCCCAGAAGAAGCGCGCATCGCTCAAGCGCGCGGCCAGCACCTTGCGGTTGCCTGCGATGATCGCCGCGCCGCCATCCTTGGCGTCGATATTGGCGGTGCAGATGAAGGCGGGGGCGAGTTTGCCCGCGCCGTCGCGCAGCACAAAATATTTCTGGTTAATGCGCAGGGTTAGCTGGATGACTTCAGGCGGCACCTCAAGAAAGACGGGGTCGAAATCGCCGAGCAGCGGCACCGGCCATTCGGTCAGGCCCGCATTTTCCGCGACGAGTCCCTTGTCCTCGATGACGGTGTAGCCATGGGCGGCGGCGGCTTGCGCGGCCTTGTCCGCGATGATCGCCTGGCGTTCCTGATGGCTGACGATGACATGGCAGGCGCGCAGCTTTTGCGCATAGTCGCCCGCCCCGCCGATGGTGATTTCGGCCGGGTGGTGGAAGCGATGGCCAAGCGTCGCATAGCCGCTGCGGATGCCATCGATCTCGCAGTCGATCAGTTGCTCGCCCAGGATCGCGACGATGCCCTGCAACGGGCGGACCCAGCGCAGGCTTTCGGTCGTCTGCGACGCGGTGCCCCAGCGCATGGATTTGGGCCAGGGGAAGGCGCGGATGATGGCGGGGATGGCTTGCGCCAGCACGTCTGCGGTGGCGCGGCCGGGCTTGTTGACCACGGCGAACCAGATGCCGCCCCGGTCTTCGAGCTGATCCTGGGTCAGGCCGGTCTTGCGCAGGAAGCCTTCGAGCGCTTGCGGCGGCGCGCTGGTGCGCGGGCCTTTATGCTCTTCGCTGACGGCGGCGGTTTCGAGCGGCAGCTCGCGGGCGATGAGCGCCAGGCGGCGGGGCGTGACGAAGCTGTCGATCGCGCCCGGCGTCAGGCCGGATTTCGCCAGTTCCTCGGTAAAGAGGCGGGCGAGATCGTCGCTGGCCTTGAGCTGCATGCGCGCGGGGATTTCTTCGCAGCGCAGTTCGAGGAGGAAGTCGGTCATATTTCATTCTTCCGTTCGTCTCGAGCGAAGTCGAGAGACGTGGAGGACAGGTCGCGCGAGCGTGTCTCGACTTCGCTCGACACGAACGGATGTAGGGTGCAGCTCACAAGGCTCACACCACCCACCCCGGAAATTTCGCGCTCCAAGCATCGCTATTGCTCGCGATCCATGCTTCGCAGCTGCCCTTCGCCATGTCGCGGACCTGGCCCATATAGCTGGCGCGTTCCTGGACGGAGATCACGCCGCGCGCTTGCAGCAGGTTGAAGACGTGGCTGGCCTTGATCGCCTGGTCATAGGCGGCGAGCGGCACGCCATTGTCGATGCAGCTGCGCCATTCGGACTGGCAATCCTTGAACCAGCGGAACAGCTTTTCGGTGTCGGCGACCTCGAAATTCCATTTCGACATCTGCTGTTCATTGGCCAGGAACACGTCGCCATAGGTGACACCGGCATCATTGAATTTCAGGTCATAGACGCTGTCGACGCCCTGAATATACATGGCCAGCCGTTCGAGGCCGTAGGTGAGTTCGCCCGCGACCGGCTTGCAGTCATAGCCGCCCATCTGCTGGAAATAGGTGAATTGCGTGACTTCCATGCCGTCGCACCACACTTCCCAGCCAAGGCCCCAGGCACCCAGCGTCGGGCTTTCCCAGTCATCCTCGACAAAGCGGATGTCATGGACCAGGGGATCGATGCCGATTTCCACGAGGCTGCCGAGATACAGCTCCTGCAGATTGGCCGGGCTGGGCTTCATGATCACCTGATATTGGTAATAATGCTGCAGCCGGTTGGGGTTTTCGCCATAGCGGCCGTCCGTGGGTCGGCGGCTGGGCTGGACATAGGCGGCGTTCCACGGCTGCGGCCCAAGTGCGCGCAGCGTGGTGGCGGGGTGGAAGGTACCCGCGCCGACTTCCATGTCATAGGGCTGGAGGATGACGCAGCCCTGTTTCCCCCAATAGGCATGGAGGGTCAGGATGAGGTCCTGGAAGGAAAGCGCTTTGCCTTCGGCCACGAATAGTCCTTCGCGAAATGGTCGGTTTTGCTGGCTCGCGCCTTGGCGCATGGGGCCGATAGGGTCAAGGGCAGGACGGAGCGAAACAGGGTTAAGTGGCTTGCCCTTGCGCCATCCGCCCCGCATGGTCGGGGCTATGAAGATGCTTGCTTATCTGGCCCATGGCCTTGCCGCCGCGCTGTTGCTGACCAGTGGCCCGGTCGCCGCCCGCCCTGCCCCGCCCGCGACCAATGTCGCGACGCCCGCGCTGTGGCGGGTGAAGGATGCGGACACGACTCTTTATCTGTTCGGCACGGTGCATGTGATGAAGCCGGACGTGGACTGGTTTCGCGGCGGGGTGAAGGCCGCGTTCGACGGGTCGGACGAGTTGGTGCTGGAAATTATCGAGCCGGACGATCCCAATGTGATGGGTGGCGTGATGATGGCCAAGGCGCTGGCCAACGATGGCGTGGCGCTGTCCGACCGGCTGACGCCGGAGGCGCGGGACAAATATCGCGCGGCGATGGCGGCGAATGGCCTGCCCGTTCCGGCCTTTGACCGGATGAACCCGTGGATGGCGGGCATGGCGCTGGCCGTCGCGCCGCTGGCGAAGATGGGCTATCAAGCGGACCTTGGAGCGGAGAAGATTCTGCGCGGTGCGGCGGTGAATGCGGGCAAGCGGGTCGAGGCGCTGGAGACGGTCGAGCAGCAGATCGATTTCTTCGCGACGCTGCCGATGGAACAGCAGGTCGCTTTCCTAAACGCGACCGTCGACGGCTTGCCGGAGATGGAAACGGAGTTTGCCGCCCTACTGCGCCACTGGCAGGCGGGCGACCCGGACAAGCTAGGCAAGTCGATGAACGAGTCGCTGGAGGCGACGCCTGAACTCGCGCAGGTGCTGTTGATCGGGCGCAACGCGAGCTGGGCGCAATGGATCAAGGCGCGGATGGCGACGCCGGGGACGATATTCGTCGCGGTGGGCGCGGGGCATCTGGCGGGTAAGGGCAGCGTGCAGGATCAGTTGAAGACGCTGGGCATCACCGCCCGGCGGATCAAGGAGTAAGCGACGATGCGGCGGTTCACCCATTTCCTGGCGCTGTGCGCGCTGACGCTTGTCGCGGCCTGCGGGCAAGATAGCAGCCCCAAGCCGGAGGCTGCGCAGGGTGGCCCGGCGCTGTGGCAGGTGTCGCGCGGCACCATGAAAGGCTGGCTGTTCGGCACCATCCATGTGCTGCCCAAGGGGGTGGCGTGGGAGACGCCGACGATCAGCGAAGCGATGGCGCAGGCGGATCGGCTGGTGCTGGAAGCGGCGGATTTGCAGGATGAGCAGAAGACGCTGGCATTGTTCGAGCAGATGGGTCGCAGTCCCGGCCTGCCCCCGCTCGACCAGCGGGTGCCGGAGGAAGATCAGGCCGCGCTCGTCAAGGCAGTGGCGGATGGCGGCACCAGCACGCAAATGCTGTCGGGCTATGAAAGCTGGGCGGCGGCAATGCTTTTGTCGGCGGCGAGCCAGCAGGCGCTTAAGGTGAGCCAGGATGACGGCGTCGAGCCGGTACTGATCGCCGCCTTCAAAAAGGCGGGCAAGCCGATTGGCGGGCTGGAGACGGTAGAGCGGCAATTCGCTGCCTTCGACACGTTGCCTGATTCCGCGCAGGCGAAGCTGCTGGTGCAGACGGTGCGCGAGACCAAGGATATGAAGGCCCTGTTCGACCGCATCCTGACCGCCTGGCGCAAGGGCGACATGGAGGCGATCGCGAAAGAGGACCAGAATGGCGAGCAGCCCGATCCGGTGGTCGAGGAAGCGGTGCTGGTCGCGCGCAACCGCGACTGGGTGAAGGCGATCGCGCCGATGACGGGGCGGCCCTTCATTGCGGTGGGCGCGGGACATCTAACGGGGCGGGAAAATCTGATCGAGCTGTTGAAGGCCAAGGGCTTTACGGTGACGCGGGTGCAGTGATTGCAAATGTCCGTTCGTCCTGAGTAGCTATTGAGCGAAGTCGAAATAGCGTATCGAAGGACCGGCTCACGCGCATCCTTCGATACGAGGCTTCGACAAGCTCAGCCTCTACTCAGGACGAACGGACATTGTGTCGCGCCCCACCTTGCAATCTTGCCCTTTTCTGCTAAAGGGCGCGCTCCCGCGATGGTCATCCCTGGAGGCGTGGCGGGAAAATGTAACTCAAACCAGCTTTTGGAGACACGCAATGAGCGAGCAGCTTACGCTGTCGGCCGAGGCACGCGATCGGGCAGGCAAGGGAGCCTCCCGCGCCCTCCGCCGTGAGGGCCGCGTACCCGCCGTCATCTATGGAATGAACGAAGAACCCCAGTCGATCCACGTCGAGGAAAAGCTCCTCAACAAGTTGCTGGGCACCGGTCATTTCTTCAATTCGGTCGTCATGGTGGAAGTCGGTGGCAAGTCCATCCGCACGCTCGCTAAGGACGTGGCCTTCCACCCCGTCTCCGACCGTCCGCTGCACGCCGACTTCCTGCGCGTTTCGGAACATGCCAGCGTCACCGTCGCGGTGCCGGTGCGCTTCGAAAATGAAGCCGCTTCGCCGGGCCTGAAAAAGGGCGGCGTGCTGAACATCGTTCGTCATGATGTCGAACTGATCGTCGATGCCGCGGACATTCCCGAAGATGTCGTGGTCGACCTGACCGGCTTTGAAGTCGGCGATTCGATCCACATCAGCGCGGTCAAGCTGCCCAAGGGCGCGAAGGCGGCGATTGATGATCGCGACTTCACCATCGCGACGATCGTGGCCCCGTCCGCGCTCAAGAGCGCCGAGGGTGGCGAAGGCGACGCCGAGGCAGAAGCTACGGCCGAATAAGCCTCTAACACTTCAAACTCTCAAACCTCCGTTCGTGCTGAGTAGGGACTGAGCTTGTCGAAGGCCCGTATCGAAGCATTGGTCCCAGGGACTGATCCTTCGATACGCCATTTCGACTTCGCTCAATGCCTGTCCTGAGCGACTGCCTTAGCAGGCAGTCGAAGGGGCTACTCAGGACGAACGGAGGTTTTTGATTCGGGAAGAAAAGCCATGCAAATCTGGGTGGGGCTCGGCAATCCGGGCACGCAATATGCGATGCACCGGCATAATGTCGGCTTCATGGTCGTCGACCTGATCGCCGACCTGCATCGCTTTTCGCCGCCCAAAAAGCAGTTTCAGGGCTGGGTGCAGGAAGGGCGGATCGGCACGGAGAAGATCCTGCTGCTCAAGCCCGCGACCTTCATGAACGAAAGCGGCCGGTCGGTGGGTGAGGCGATGCGCTTCTACAAGCTGACGCCGCAGGACGTGACCGTCTTTCACGACGAACTCGACCTGGTGCCGATGAAGGTGAAGGTGAAGCGCGGTGGCGGCAATGCCGGGCATAATGGCCTGCGATCGACCGACGCGCATATCGGCGCGGACTTCCGCCGGGTGCGGATCGGCATCGGCCATCCGGGCCATAAGGACAAGGTCCATGGCTATGTGCTGGGCAATTATGCCAAGAGCGAGATGGACGCGCTCGCCGCGATGCTGGGCGCGATCGGCGCCGAGGCGGAGTGGCTGGCCAAGGGCGACGATGCGCGCTTCATGAACGAAGTCGCGTTGCGGCTGGCGGACTGAGCGCCAAAGGCAAACGGCGTCCGACAGGGTGCCGGACGCCGCTTCCTATGGGCAGGAGGGGTTGGCCCCCTGCCCTTGCTACATCAGACGATCACGAACTCGGCGTTGGTCATCGCCAAGCCCGTAGAGATGGAGGCGAACTGCACCGCAGCCCCCGCCCCATTGCCATCGGCATCGAACAGCAGCGCGCCGGTGGCGCTATTGTAGATGATCCGATCGCTGGCATCGGCGGCGCCTGCCCCGATGCGGAACGCCGCAGCGGTCAGTACCCCGACCGGCAGACCACCAAAGGCCGCCGAATTCAGCCTGAACTGGTCGTTCGCCACTGAATAATCAGTGATGGTGTCGAGATTGGCAGTCAGACCATTCATGAAGGCGAAGATGTCGTTGCCGGCACCACCAACCATCATGTCGTTGCCCGACCCGCCGCTCAGCACATCATTGCCGCCGCCGCCTTCCAGCGTATCATTGCCGCCACCGCCGATCAGTTCGTCGTTGCCAGCGCCGCCCTTGATGACGTTATTGGCGGAGCTGCCGGTCAGCACGTCGTTGAAGGCCGAGCCGTTGATATTTTCCATCAACGCGACGGTGTCCGTACCGGCACCGCCGGTCACCTGCGCGACCGCGATCGACAGGCTGACCGTGACGGCCGAGGTCGCATTGACATAGCTGAGCGTGTCGATGCCATTGCCGCCATTGATGATGTCATCGCCAGCGCCTCCTTCGAGCAGGTCATCCCCGTCGAAGCCGAACAGGATGTCGTTGCCGTTTTCGCCGGTCAGCTTGTTATTGCCGCTGTTCCCGTTCAGCGCATTGTCGAGGGCGTTCCCGGTGAGGCTGGACCCCGCCGTCCCCGTCAGGGTCGCATTTTCGACCGCGCGACCGACCAGCGTGTAGGTCACGGACGAATAGATCAGGTCCGTACCGGCACCCGACGATTCGATGACATTGTCGCTCGCCGTATCGACATAATAAATGTCGTCGCCAGCGCCGCCATTCATGACGTCGACGCCCGTGCCGCCATCCAGAATGTCATTGCCGTCGCCACCGATCAGCGTGTCGGCATCGCCCAGGCCATAGAGCGCATCATTGCCCGTGCCCCCATTGAGGATGTTGACTTCGCCGGACCCGGTGATGCTGTCATTGCCATTGCCGCCGACGACATTCTCGACGCTCGATAGCGCGATCGCGCCGGAACCGACGAACACAGCATCAACCGCAGTTCCATCCACCAGGCTGACGAGGGCATTGAAGCCGTTGGTGCCAGAGAAATCGAACGTGTCGATGCCAGCGCCGCCCGCGAAAATTTCGCCATAGCCGCCATTCCAGCCATTGACGATGCGCAGCGTATCATTGCCCTCCTCACCGTAGAAGATATCCACGCCGCTGCCACCGTCGAAGATGTCGTTGCCAGCACCGCCGATCAGCAGGTCGTTGCCGCTGCCGCCGTTCAGCGTATCATTGCCCGCCTCGCCATAGAGCGTATCATCTCCAGCATTGCCGTTGATGACGTTGGCGGACGCATTACCGGTGATGGTGTCTGCCAATTGCGTGCCATCGACATTTTCGACGGCTGTAATCGTCCAGGGACCGCCATAAAGCGGGTTATACTGCCAGCTTCCCGACGTCAGATTGACGGTCGAGCCATAGATTGTCGTGATCTGGCTGAGGTCCAGCCGATCGACGCCGGAGCCGCCGTCGATATTGTCACCAAATTCCGTCGCTGAACCCGTCTGGCGAACGATGAAGACATCATTCCCCGCCTCGCCATAAATCGAATCGCCGAAATAGCCGCCATAGATGGTGTCATTGCCATTGCCGCCATAGACGACGTCGGTGCCGTCGCCAGCATCGAGTATGTCGTTCCCGTCGCCGCCATAGAGGGTATCGTCGCCCTGACTGCCATCCAGCACGTCATCGCCCGAGCCGCCATATAGCGTATCATTGCCCAATCCGCCGTTGAGCAGGTCGCTGCCGCCATTGCCGTTGAGCACATTGTCGGCCTGGTTGCCGGTGATCGTGTCGTTGCCCGACCCGCCATTGGCGTTTTCGATCAACGATGCGGTGTTGCCGCCGAACAGCAGCGCATTGAAGATGTTGCCGCGGGCATAATTGCCATCGCCCAGATAAGCGATCTGCGCGCTGCTGAACGTCGAATGGCCGCCGGGGTTGAGGTCCAGCGTCAGATTGGTGGTATAGTTGGACAGATTATAGGTATCGATGCCGCCACCGTCCCAGATGGTCGCGAAGATGCGGTTGCCGCCCGGATCGATGGCCACCGACCCATTGATCAGGGTTTCGCCGCCGGTCTGGCTCCAGGTATAGACAGTGTCGCCCGAATTGACCGAATAGTCGGCCCCGTACATCGTTTGCAAAGCCAGGATGTCGAGCATCATATAGCTTTGCGGCGCACCCCATTGTTCATAGGAATAGCCGCCGGTCAGCGGATCGCCGATATAGCTGCGATAGGTCATGACCGTAAATTCGATCGAATCCCAAGCCGTTGGCAGTGCGCCATAGGCACCGCCGGTCTGGCCATGCGCCAGACCCAGCGAATGACCGAGTTCATGGAACATGGTGTGCCAGGCATAGTTGCCCGCCGTCGGCGTCTTCAGCGAATTGACAGTGCCGTCATAGGCGTTGCCGAAGAAGGTATCGCCGCCATAGATGCTGTTGCTGGGATAGTAAGCATAAGCCGTGCCAGGGTCGCTGGAGTTGGCACCGCGGATCGTGGCTGCCGATGACCCGGCGCCATCATAGTCGAGCGTCAAATTCGTGAAGGATTCGACACCAAAAGCGGTGGCTGCGCTGGATTGCGTATAAGCAAAGGAATTGAGCGCGGTGTGAAAAGCAAGCGTCTGTTGCGCGGTGAATTGTGAAAAGCCTTCATTCTGGGCACTGATGGTATCGCCGTCAGCGTCAGAATTATAGCCAGCCTGATAATCAGCGGCGGAATCCGTGTCGCTATAGTAGATTGTCTGGGCGGGATCCCATTTGATGCCGCTGAACAAGCCGTCGATGATCTGGTTGCCCGTAGCCGCCTGCGCTAGCGTCGTGTTGCCATTGCCATTTTCCTGCGGCGCGTCGAGGTCGCCCGGCGCGCCGGTGCTGACCGGTTCGGGCATGACGTCCTGCGGATAGAGCAGCCGGATTTCGCTGCGCACTTGTTCGTTGTTCGAAAGAGACCAGATGTCCGATACATCCGTGAAAGAGGACGGCGTGTCGAATGGCGACACTATGTCATCTTCGTCTCTCAACTTGGCCATTAGGGGGCCGCCCTCGGTGATCCTAAGCATACATCCTCCTGCAAAACTGCGTTGGATGACACGTTCACTGTGCCTTTTTTAGGCGACCACTATGGAGCGACGTAATGGCACCATTATAGGCAACTTCCAAGCGATAGATTTCTCAATCATTACAATATGATGCTAATTCAATATTTCTATGCTATTGAAATTCAACCTATTATTTCAAGGGCATGACCCGCCGAAAATGGAATTTATTTCAAAGATGTTGGGCGCGACTGGACCATGATGGGTCACTTCCGAAAACGGATAATGATCAGGATCGAAAACCGCGGGTGATGACGTGGCGAGACCTAATGCGGTCCGTCCTGGCGCAGACGCTCCGCCCGCCGTTCGGCTTCGCGCGCCAAGGCATGGCCGGGGTGCCGTTCGGCAAAGAGGCGATAGGCTGCCTCGCTATTGCGCCGTTGTGCGTCGTCAAACTGTTCGCGAACGGCGACTTCCGGGTCTCCGGGTGGTCGCATGATACCGCCTGTGCCAGGCGGCGCTTCATAGGATTGCTGGCGTGGGGCAGCCGGTCGCGCTGCGACGCAAGCGGACACGCTCAGGCATCCCGCTATCAAAGCGACACGAGCAATAGGATGACTCATAGGAAAATCCCTCGACAAGGGAGTGCAGCTTTACCAGATTTCCGCGCCGCGCTCAATGAACGCCCCTATTCACGAAACGCCGTTTCGCTCAAGCGGGTGATGGGGGTGAAGATATAGGCGAGGATAGACCGTTTGTCGCCCAGCAGATTGACTTCGGCCCCCATGCCGGGACCGATAGGCAGGTCGCGCCCGGCCGAATCCTTCATCCCCGTCGCGGTGGTGCGAACGCGCACGACATAATGGCTTTCACCCGTGCGTTCGTTCACCACCGCGTCGGGCGACACGGCAATGACGGAGCCAGGCATCGATCCATAGACCGCGCTATCATAGGCGGAGATATGGACCTTCGCCCGCTGGCCGAGCTTGACCGACGCGATGTCCTTGGCCGCGACCATGGCCTCTACGATCAGCGTATCGCGCGCGGGCACCATTTCGAGCAGCGGGTCGCCGGGGCGCACGCTGCCGCCGACCGTCGTCACGAAGACGCGGTTGATGCGTCCATCCATCGGCGCCTTGAGCGTCGTGCGTTCGAGCCTGTATTTGTAAGCCGGCATCGTCGCCTGCCGCACCGACATTTCCGCGCGCGCGGCGGTCAGTTCCCCGGCGGCACGGGCCAGCCAGTCGCGCTTTTGCTGGAGCGCGCTGGCCTGCGCCTCGGCCAGCAGCGAATGGGCGCGGCTGAGTGCCGCAGCGGCCCCCTGCGCGTCGCTGGTCGACATGCTGAAGGCATTTTGCGCCTGCAACAAGGTGCGGCGCGGCTCGATCCCCTCCTGCACCAGTGGCCGCACCAGGTCGAGATCGGCACGCGCGGTTTCGCGGGCGGAGATGCGCGCGTCCTGCGCGGCGCTGGCTTCGGCGATGGTGCGCGACGCCTGTGCGATGCGGGCGGTGCCGACGCTGGACAGGGCGGCGAGTTCGGCCATGCGCGATCGGTAGAGGCTTTGCTCGACCTCGATTTGGCTCGCCATCTGGGCGTTGCGCGGCTGCGGGAAGCGCGGCGGGCGGCCCATAATCTCGGCTTCCAGGCGGATGATCTTGAACTGCAGCGAATCGCTGCTGGATCGATTGCTTTCCAGCTCCGCACCCGGCTGGATCGGGCTGAGCCGGACCAACGCCGTGCCCTGCTTCACATCCTGGCCCGTGCGCACCATGATCGATTCGACCACGCCACCTTCCAGATTGGAGATGATCTGCAATTGCGAGCTGGGGATGACCCGGCCATTGGCGCGGACGGTCCGGTCGATTTCCGTGAGCCAGGCCCAGAGCAGAAATATCAGCACGAAGGCGGCAATGGTCCACAGGATGATGTTCGCCGGCACCCTTGGCTTGATATAGGTCGCAGGCTCCTGCGTCAGCGCCCGGCCGGTCATGCCGCTTTTCCTCTGGTCAGTTTTTGCAGCACGGCATCGCGCGGACCATCCGCCACGATTCGGCCCTTGTCGAGCACGACGATCCGGTCGACCAGTGCCAGCAGCGAGGTGCGATGGGTGATCAGCATCAGCGTGCGCCCCTGCACTTCGGGATGCAGGCGGGTGATGAGTTCCGCTTCGGTCTGCGCGTCCATCGAACTGCTGGGTTCGTCGAAGATCAGGATTTGCGGGCGCCCCGCCAGCGCGCGGGCGATCGCGATCGACTGGCGCTGGCCACCCGACAGCCCATCGCCCCGATCGGTCAGGCGCAGGTCATAGCCGTTGGTAATCGGCCCCATGAAACGATGCGTGCCGCTGATCTCCGTCGCGCGGATCATCTCGTCCTGATCCACGACGGCGCGGTCCAGGCAGATATTCTGGCGCACCGTTCCGGCGATCAGCACATTATCCTGCATCCCCGCGCCGATCAGGCGGCGCAATTCGATAGGGTCATATTGGCGCACGTCGATGCCATCGATCATGACGACGCCATCTTCGGGTTCGTAGAGGCCAAGGACCAGCCGGGCGAGCGTGGACTTGCCGGACCCGACCCGCCCCAGAAAACCAACCCGTTCGCCCGGCGCGATCGTCAGATTGACCTGCTCCAGCGCCTTTTCGGGCGAACCGGGATAGCGGAAGCCGACATTGCGCAATTCTATCTGCCCGCGCAGCACGCCGGGGTGCAGCGCATCGCCCTGCGGCCCTTCGCTCGGCGCATCCATCAGCGCGTTGATCTGCCGATAGGCGACGCGCGTCGCGGACAGGCGCGACAGCAGCGTCGCGATCTGCGCCAGCGGCGCAAGCGCACGGCCACACAGGATGGAGCAGGCGAGCAGCGCCCCGGTCGTAATCTCGTTACTGCGCAGCAGGGCGACGCCGACGATGATGATGCCGCAATAGGCAATGGTCGATGCGCTGTTGGCGACCGTCATCGGGATGGAGGAGATCAGCCGCTGGCCAAGCGAGCTTTCCGAATGGCTGATCAGTGCCTTGCGCCAGCGCCCGCTCAGCATCGGTCCGGCCCCGATCGCCTTGACCGTTTCCAGGCTGCCGATGGTTTCGACCAGCACCGATTGCTTGAGCAGGCCATCGCCCAGGCTGCGCGACGACATGCGGTCGAGCGCGGGGGTGGTGACGATGCCCGACAGGATGACGAGCGGGATCATCGCCAGCGGCAGCACCACCAGCACACCGCCCAGCATGGCGATCACCGCGAGGGTGACGAAGATGAAGGGCACATCGATCAGCGCGGTCAGCGTCACCGAGGCGAAGAAGTCGCGCAACGTCTCCAGTTCGCGCATCAGCCCGGTGAGCGCGCCGGTCGATCCCCGCCGATGGTCGAGCCGCAGCGCAAGCAGCTTGGCGAACAGCGTTTCGCCGACATCATGGTCGATATTGGCGCCGGCGACATCGACGAAATAGACGCGCAGCAAGCGCAGTACGAAGTCGAAGATGATGACGAAGACCAGGCCGATGCTCAGCCCCACCAGCGAGGCGGCACCATCATTCGGGACGATCCGGTCATAGACGGTCATGGTAAAGAGCGCCGACACGAGCGCGAAGATGTTGATCAGCGCAGCAGCGACCGCGACCTTCATATAGATGCCGCGATTGCGCATCATCGGTTCGATCAGCCAGGGGGCGAAGCGGCGCTTGCCGGTGGCGAGCAGAGGCTCTTCATTCATGGTCTGGCGGCCCCGTCGGAGGAAACGACCGCGATCGACAGTTCGTCCAGCAACTGGCCCGCTCTGGCCAGCAGGACGAAGCGCGACAGGTCGCGCTCCGCCAATGTCTGCACATAGGTCGCGATGGATGCGAAATAATTGTCTTCGGACGTGATGACATCGAACAAGGTGCCGCCCGACGATGCGAAGCGTGCGGCATAGACGTCGCGGCTGTCGCGGCTGGCGAGGTAGGTCGCCTGCGCCGCCGTCAGTTGCGCGTCGAGCCCGCGCATGTCCCCCCACGCCATCTCCGCGTCGCGCAGCGCCTCGCGCCGGACCCGCGCGGTATAGGCGTCGGCGGCATCGGCACGGGCGGTCGCCTGATCGGCCTTCGCATTGATCCCCGCGCCAAGCTGGGCACGAATAATGAGGCGGCCGCGAATGTCATAGTCGCCGGGATTTTCGAACACGCCATAGCGGCCCGCATCCACCCCGGCGGCAATCGTCGGCAGGCGGTCGGATCGCACGGCCCGCGCATCCTGCCGCGCGGCGCGCGCTTCGGCCTCGGCCTTCAGCACGGTCGGCGACCGCAGGATCAGCGTTTCGAGCGATTCGCGCGTGCCGACGTCCATGGGCGGCACGGGCGCGCGCATCAGGTCAGCGGGGGCGTCATGCCCGGCCAGCGCGCGATATTGCGCTTCGGCACTGGCCCGGTCACGCTGATACATGGCGAGCCGGGTCTGGACCGAGGCGATCGAACTGTCGATGCGGGGCAGGTCGCCGCGCGCGGAGAAGCCCTGCTCGATGCGGCGCTCGACCGCGGCCCGCAGGCGCATTTGCCGCACGCCATAATCGATCGCGGCCCGCTCCATCAGCCGCTGCGCCAGGATGGAATACCAGGCGGTCACGGTGCGCAACGCGACATCGGTGCCATAGCCCATGATGCCGGACCGCGCCGCTTCGACCCGCGCATTGCCCGCATTGATACGGCTCGACGCTGCGCCGAAATCGAGGAGCCTTTGCCGCAGCGAAGCCGTGGCGTCGGTACGCCCTTCGGGGCGGGATCGTTCGACGATATTGCCGGGATCATTGGAGAAATTGCGCGCGAACGAGCGATGCGCGTCGACGCTGAGGTCGAGCGTCGGGAAGATGGCCGAACGCGCCTGCACCCGCGCCGCCTGCGCCTCGCGCTCGCCCGCGCGGGCTTCGTCCATCAGCGCATTGGTCTGGACCGCCGATTCGATTTCCGCGCGAAACTGGCCCGGCGGCCCGACACGATCGACCAGGTCGATCAACGGATCGGCCTGCACCGGATTGCTGAAAGGCGTGGGATTGGGCGGGAGGATGAGACTGTCCTGCGCCCATGCGGCGGACGAACAGCCGCAGCAAGCCAACAACGCCATGCGCGTCATCATGCCCCTATGCCACCGACCAAACAGGTTGGACCGCCCCCCAGGCAGCCTAGCGATCGACAAAAACCCCACCCCAAAATCACATAATGGTTATCCCAACATGAGCTTTGCGACCCCAGTTAAGACCATGTTCGGGTGTAGTGCGACGCTATATGCCTGATGTGACGATTCCGCGCAACTTGGATCGCCAGCGAGAATAGCCGGTAATTATGCGGCTATTCAGGGGCTATTCGTCAGGCGGCCACCTTCTCCAGCGCCACCTTGACCGCCTCCAGCGCGGCCTGCGCCTTGTCGCCATCGGGACCACCACCCTGCGCCATGTCGGGACGCCCGCCGCCGCCCTTGCCGCCCAGCGCCTCCACGCCGATACGGACGAGATCGACGGCGCTCAGCGTGCCGGTCAGGTCGTCGGTGACGCCCACGGCGATGGTCGCGCGACCGTCGACCACGGCAAGGATGGCGGACACGCCGCTACCCAGGGTCTTCTTGTTGCCATCAACGATGCCGCGCAATTCCTTGGGATCAAGGCCGTCGATAACTTGGCCAAGGAAGCTGACAGCGCCCACCTTTTCGGGACCGGCGGCCTGCGCCGCCCCGCCGCCGCCCAGCGCCAGTGCCTTCTTGGCTTCGGCGAGTTCGCGTTCCAGACGGCGGCTTTGTTCGACCAGCGCGGCGATGCGCGCGGGCACATCTTCGGGCGTCGTCTTGAGCGCGGCAGCGGACTGGCGCAATTTGTCGTCGCGGTCGGCCAGCCACAGGCGCGCGGCCTCGCCGGTCAGCGCTTCGATCCGGCGGACGCCGCTCGACACGGCGCTTTCCGACACGATCTTGAACAAAGCGATGTCGCCGGTCGCGCGGACATGGGTGCCGCCGCACAGTTCGACCGAATATTGGGCGTCATCGCCGCGTCCCATGGAAAGGACGCGAACCTCGTCGCCATATTTCTCGCCGAACAGCGCCATCGCGCCCGCGCCGATCGCATCGTCGGGGGTCATCAACCGGGTGGTGACTTCCTCATTATGGCGGATCTGCGCGTTCACGTCCGCCTCGACCTGCGCGATCTGCGCGTGGGTCAGCGATTCGGGATGCGAGAAGTCGAAGCGCAGCCGGTCGGGCGCGACCAGGCTGCCCTTTTGCGTGACATGGCCGCCCAAGCGATGGCGCAGCGCGGCATGGAGCAGGTGGGTGGCGCTATGGTTGGCGCGCACGCGGTCGCGATGATCCACATCGACCGTCAGTTGCGCAGTGTCGCCGACCTTGACGCTACCCGCCTCGATCGTCGCACGGTGCGCGTGGAGGCGGCCGAGCGGCTTGGCGGTATCCTCGACGCTGGCGATCAGGCCGCCCTGCGTGCTGATACGGCCGGTATCGCCCATCTGCCCGCCGCTTTCGCCATAGAAGGGCGTCTGGTTGGTGAGGATGATGACGCTGTCGCCAACGTTTGCGCTGTCGACCCGCGCGCCGTCACGGACCAGCGCCAGCACTTCGCCTTCGCCCACGGTCGAGGCATAGCCGATAAATTCGGTGCTGCCGGTGGTTTCGGCAATGTCGAACCAGACATCGTCGGACGCCTTTTCGCCCGATCCCTTCCAGGCGGCGCGCGCAGCGGCCTTCTGTTCGGCCATCGCGCTGTCGAAACCGGCGCGATCGACGCCCAGCCCACGCGAACGCAGCGCATCTTCGGTCATGTCATAGGGGAAGCCGAACGTGTCGTAGAGCTTGAACGCGGTTTCGCCGGGCAGCGTGCCGCCCTCGGCCAGATCGACCGTCGCTTCGTCGAGCAGGCGCAGGCCGTTTTCGAGCGTCTTGCGGAAGCGGGTTTCCTCGCGCAGCAAGGTTTCCTCGATCAGCGGCTGAGCGCGCACCAGTTCGGGGTAAGCCGCGCCCATTTCGGACACGAGGCTGCCGACCAGGCGATACATCAGCGGGTCTTTTGCGCCAATGATATGCGCGTGGCGCATGGCGCGGCGCATGATCCGGCGCAGCACATAGCCGCGCCCTTCATTGGCGGGCAGCACGCCATCAGCGATCAGGAAGCTGGTCGAGCGCAGATGATCGGCGATGACGCGGTGGCTGGCCTGATGATCACCGTCGGTCGCGGTGCGGGTGATCGCGCCCGACGCTTCGATCAGCGCCTTGAACGTGTCGATGTCATAATTATTATGCACGCCCTGCATGACGGCGGCGATGCGTTCCAGACCCATGCCGGTGTCGATCGAGGGCTTGGGCAGTTCGCTGACGATCTCATTGGCTTCCTGCTCATATTGCATGAAGACCAGGTTCCAGATCTCGACGAAACGGTCGCCATCCTCTTCGGGCGAGCCGGGAGGGCCACCCCAGATATGGTCGCCATGGTCGTAGAAGATTTCCGAACAGGGACCGCAGGGGCCGCTGTCGCCCATTGCCCAGAAATTATCCTTGGTCGGGATGCGGATGATGCGGTGATCGGGCAGGCCCGCAATCTTCTTCCACAGGGCAAACGCCTCATCATCGGTATGATAGACGGTGACGGTCAGCTTATCGGCAGGCAGCCCCCATTCCTTGGTCAGCAAAGTCCAGGCATGGGTGATCGCCTGTTCCTTGAAATAATCGCCGAAGCTGAAATTGCCCAGCATTTCAAAGAAGGTGTGATGGCGCGCGGTATAGCCGACATTGTCGAGGTCATTATGCTTGCCGCCCGCGCGGACCGACTTCTGGCTCGACGTCGCGGTCTTGTAGGGGCGCGTCTCAAGCCCGGTGAAGACATTCTTGAACGGCACCATGCCCGCATTGACGAACATCAAGGTGGGATCGTTGTGCGGCACCAGCGGCGCGGACGGGACGATGGTGTGGCCGTTGGCCCCGAAATAGTCGAGGAAAGAGCGGCGAATGTCGTTGGTCGAGGTCATGGAGGCGATTTAGGGGGAAGCGGCCCGTCGCACAAGCGGGGCTTTTCATGGCATGGTGAACATCCTGTCATCGGGTACACCAATCTCGATCGCTGGTATCGAGCCCCTGGAGTTCCTAGTTGAATGCGGAACAGACAGGAGTTTAAAATATGCACGATACAGCTTTGGTGGTTGGAGCGAGCGGCATCGTCGGTAGTGCGACGGCAGCTTTGCTCGTCAAGGAAGGCTGGACCGTCAAGGGTCTGGCGCGACGTCCCACCCAGCAGCCTGGCGTCGAGCCGGTTATTGCAGACCTTCAGGATGCGGAGGCGACCGCGGCCGCCCTTGCTGGCATCAATCCCTCAGCGGTGTTCATTACCACCTGGCTACGTCAGGAGAGCGAAGCGGAGAATATCCGCGTCAATGGCGCGATGGTCCGCAATCTGCTGAACGGTCTGCGCGAGACGTCTACGCCCGCGCGCCATGTCGCTTTGGTCACCGGCCTCAAACATTATCTTGGGCCGTTCGAGGCCTATGGCAAGGGCGCGCTGCCGCAGACGCCGTTTCGCGAGGAACAGGGCCGGCTCGACGTCGAGAATTTCTATTATGCGCAGGAGGATGAGGTGTTTGCCGCTGCCGCCCGCGATGGTTTTAGTTGGAGCGTGCATCGGCCCCATACGGTCATCGGCAAGGCGGTCGGCAATGCGATGAATATGGGCACGACGCGGGCGGTCTATGCGACGCTCTGCCGCGAGACGGGGCGGCCGTTCCGCTTTCCGGGCTCCGCTGCCCAGTGGGACGGCCTGACGGACATGACGGATGCGGGCATGTTGGCGCAGCATTTGCTGTGGGCTACCGAAACGCCCGCCGCTGCCAATCAGGCGTTCAATATCGTCAATGGCGACGTGTTTCGCTGGAGCTGGATGTGGGGCCGTATTGCTGACTGGTTCGGGCTAGACCCCGCGCCGTTCGACGGCAGCGTCCAGCCGCTGGAACAGCAGATGGCCCAGGATGCGCCCGTGTGGCGCGCCATTGCCGAGCGCGAGGGGTTGGTGGAGCCGGATCTCGATCGGCTGGCCTCGCCCTGGCACACCGACGCCGATCTTGGCCGACCGATCGAAGTCGTTACCGACATGTCCAAGAGCCGTCGCATGGGATTTACAGCCTATCAGCCGTCCGACGACGCCTTTGTCGCTTTGTTCGAGCGGCTACGTGCGGATCGGCTGATCCCCTGAGGAAGCGGCGGCATGTCGGCGAACGCTATTTGCGTTTGCCGGCAGCCGTACCGGCGATGCGGTCGAGCGCGCGGCGTTCGGCGGGGTCGGCACTGTTATAGGCTTCTTCCGCCACCAGTTTGCGCCAGCGATCGAGGCGGGCGGCGGTGATCCTGCCATCGGCGATGGCGGCCCGGACCGCACAATTCGGCTCGGTCTGGTGCGCGCAATTGTTGAAACGGCAATCCTGCGCTGCGGTAACGATGTCATCGAAGACATCGGCCAGGCCCGATGCCGCCTGCGTCAGCTGCAATTCCCGCATGCCGGGCGTGTCGAGCAGCCAGCCGCCCTGGTCCAGCCGATGCATTTCCCGCACGGTCGTCGTATGCCGCCCCGTATCGTCGGCTTGTCGGATCGCTTGGGTAGCGATGCTGTCGGAGCCTCTGAGCGTGTTGACGAGCGTCGATTTGCCGACGCCCGAAGAGCCGAGCAGAGCCACCGTCTGCCCCCTGCCGCACCAGGCGGCCAGCCGTGCGACGCTGGCGCGGTCGCGCGCATCGACGGATTCGACCACCAACCCCGGCTGTAGATCACGCGCGGCCGCCATGAACATATCCAACTCGTCCGTCAGGTCCGTCTTGGTCAGGACGACGATCGGCTCGACGCCGACCTCGCGCGCCAGGATCAGATAACGTTCGAGCCGGGGCACGCTGAAATCCTGATTGCAGGATGCGACGATGAAGAGTGTATCGACATTGGCGGCGATCAACTGAGTCTTTTGATCCGGTCCCGGCGCGCGCCGTTTGAACAGATTTTCGCGGTCGAGAATGCGTCTTATCTGGCCCGTCTCCTGCTCGACCAGCAACCAATCCCCGACGGTGGGATGATCCTCCGCGGCGGCGGTTTCCACATTGACGGGGGCGACATGATCGATGGCCCCCGCCCCCGCGACCACGGTTTTGCCGCGATGGACGGCCATCACGCGAACCGGCTGGCAGTCCGCATCGTCATCGTCTGCAATCTGCGCCGCGAAGAACGGCCGCCAGCCGAGGTCGTTCAGAATGTCGTCCACGATTGCCCTATGTCCATCTGGTTGCGACTGTCTCAGCATTCCGCCCGAACAGGGACGTCGATGCCGATCGGGCCTGGCTTCATGCTTTCTGTTAGCCCCGATAGGCCGGCTTGAGAACAAGCGATTGGGTGACGAAGGTCGAAACGACCCGATGTTGCAACCCTTCCGCGTCGCGCTAACCCGCCATGGGCGATTGCCACCCCCCGCCCAAGGCGCGGAAGAGATCGACCTGGGCGAAGGCTACCGCGCGATCGGCCGAGGCGAGGTCCGCTTCAGCCGCTGCGAGCGTGCGTTGGGCGTCGAGGACGGTCAGGAAATCGATCTGCCCTTCCCGCTGGCGGGCGAGGCTGATGCGGGCGGCGCGATCGGCGGCGTTGCGCGCGGCCTGCAACGTGTCGCGGCGTTCCATCGCATGGGCATAGATGGACAGCGCGGTTTCGGTCTCCTCCAGCGCGCGCAATACCGTGCCATCGAAGGTCGCCAGCGTCGCCGCGCTGTCGGCACGCGCCGCGCCGATGCGGGCGCGGATCGCTTCCTGATTGGGGAAGGCCCAGTTGATGAGCGGCCCCAGCACCCAGCGGAGCGGACCGCCGCCCAATATGTCGCCGCCGCCGATCGCGGTCGTGCCGATCGCGCCGCCCAGCGAAATGCGCGGATAAAGGTCCGCCGTCGCCACCCCGATCCGCGCCGTATCGGCAGCGAGGCGACGTTCGGCGGCGCGGACATCGGGCCGCCGGGCCAGCAGTGCGCGACCGTCGCCCACCGGGATAGGCTGAGCCAGGGTCGGCGTGGTGACGCTGGCGCGGATATCGGCGGGGAAGTCTTGCGGCGTCCGCCCGGTCAGCGTCGCGAGTCGGAACAGGGCGGCATCCCGGTCAGCGGCAAGGCTTGGCACCAGCGCCTTTTGCTGGTCGCGCAAGGCTGTCACGCGGATCACGTCGAGCCGATCCGATCGGCCCGCGTCGAAGCGCGCGCCAGTGATGCGGATCGAGCGATCGAGCAGGTCGACCGTGCGCTGCGCCACGGCCAGCCGCTCGGCCGAAGATGTGGCGTCGACATAGGCGCGCACCGTATCGGCGACGACCGCCACGCGGACGGCATCGGTATCCGCCTCGGCCGCGCCGAGATCGCCGCGCGCCGCCTCGATGGAGCGCTTCACCCGGCCGAACAGATCGACTTCATAGCCGACGCTGAACCCCGCATCGACGGTGCGATTCTCCCGGTCGAGGCCGGGGAAGCTCTGCGCCGCTGCCGTGCGGCCATAGGTCACGGTGCCATCCAGGCCGGTCGAGGGCAGCCGATCCGATCGGGCGCCGCGCAGGGTGGAGCGTGCCCGCTCCAGCCGCGCCACCGCGACGCGGATGTCGATATTGGCGCGCAGTGCATCGCCCACCAGCCGGTCGAGTAGCGGGTCTTCATAGAGCCGCCACCAATCGCCCTGCGCCTCCGCCGTGCTGACGGCGGGGGTTGCCGTGCCGATGAAGGGCGCGGCGGCGGTGGGGGGCGTGACCGGCGGCCGATAGTAGGGGCCAGCGGCGCAGGCGGTGAGGGCAGTAGCTGCCAACAGGGCAGCGAACAGGGATTTGGTCATGGCGTGGGTTCCTATTCGGCCGGTTGCAGCGCGGGAGCCTGGCCGCTCCGCCCGCGACGGGCGAAGCGGTCGCCAAGCGCGCGGCAGACGACATAGAAAGTGGGGGTGAAGAGCAGACCGAAGGCCGTGACCCCGGCCATGCCGAAGAAGACCGCCGTGCCCAATGCCTGGCGAAGCTCGGCACCGGCCCCCTGCGCGATCACCAGCGGCACAGCGCCCAGGATGAAGGCGAAGCTGGTCATCAGGATCGGCCGCAGCCGGGTCCGTGCGGCCTGCACCGCCGCCTCGACGGGTGAGAGGCCCTGCTGTTCCTCGGCCTGCTTGGCGAACTCGACGACCAGAATGGCATTTTTGGCTGCCAGCGCGATCAGTACGACCAGGCCGATTTGGGTGAGGATATTATTATCCATCCCCCGCAGGTTGACGCCCAGCATCGCGGCCAACAGGCACATCGGCACGATCAGGATGATCGCCAGCGGCAGCGTCAGGCTTTCATATTGCGCGGCCAGCACCAGGAAGACGAAGAAGACCGCCATCCCGAACACCAGGCCCGCCGTATTGCCTGCCGTCGCCTGCTGATAGGCGATGCCGGTCCATTCCTGCGCATAGCCGGTGGGGAGCGCCGTTTCACCCAGCTTTTCGATGGTGCTGAGCGACTGGCCGGACGAATAGCCCGGTGCCGTATCGCCATCGACCTCAACCGCGGGCAGCAGATTATAGCGGACGACGCGATAGGGGCCGGTCTTGTCCTGGAAGGTCGATAGGGAACCGAGCGGCACCATCGCGCCCGAATTGGACCGGGTCTTGAGGTTGGCGATGTCCGCCGTCGATCCGCGAAACGCCTGATCCGCTTGCGCCGTGACGCGATAGGTGCGGCCCAGCAGGTTGAAGTCGTTGACGAAGGCGGAACCCAGATAGACCTGCATCGCTTCGAACACGCGTTCGGGTGGGACGCCCAGCAGGTCGGCCTTGCGCCGGTCCACATCGGCGAAGATGCGCGGGGTGGCGACGTCGAACAGGGTATAGACTTGGGCGAGGCCGGGGGTCGTATTGGCCTTGCCGATATAGTCGGTGGCGACCTTGTTCAGCGCGTCATAGCCGCGCCCCTCGCGATCCTCGATCATCGTGCGATAGCCACCGGCCGAGCCGATGCCCTGGATGACCGGGGGCGGCACGAGAATGATGCGCGCCTTGTCATAGTCGCCGATCGCCTTGCCGGCCTGCTCCATGATCCCGGCATAGGTCGCCCCCACTTCCTTGCGTTCGGCAAAACTGGTGAAGGGGAAGTAGATCGCCGCCGAATTGGGCGCGGCGGTCTGCGAAGGACCATGGAAGCCAGCGAACATCACCGCGCCGCGCAGGCCCTTGATCGGCAGGATCTTCTCCGCGACCTCGCGCGTCACCTTGTCGGTGCGTTCGAGCGACGCGCCGGGGGGAAGCTGGACCACGGCCAGGAAATAGCCTTGATCCTGCGCGGGGATGAAGCCGCCGGGGGTGACCCAGAATAGCGCGATGGTCGCCGCGATCAGGCCCACATAGGTCAGCAGCATCTTCTTGGGCCGGGCGACCAGGAAGCGGGTGAGGCTGGCATAGCGGTCGCTCATCCGTTCAAAGCCGCGATTGAAGGCATCGGCGCCCTTTTGCAGCCACCGCTTCCAGCGCGGGGTGTCCGCTGCTGGCGCGTCATGCCCGTGCTTGGGCTTCAGCAACAGGGCGGCGGCGGCGGGCGACAGGGTGAGCGAGAGCAGCAGCGAGATCACCGTCGCGGTCGAGATGGTGACGGCGAACTGCTGGTAGAAGGCGCCCGAAATGCCGGTGATGAACAGCGTCGGCACGAACACCGCGCACAGCACCAGCACGATCGCGACCAACGCGCCCGCCACTTCGTCCATCGAGAAGCGCGCCGCCTCCAGCGGGGACATGCCTTCCTCGATATTGCGTTCGACATTTTCGACCACGACGATGGCGTCATCGACGACGATGCCGATCGCCAGCACCAGGCCGAAAAGCGAGAGATTGTTGAGCGAATAGCCGACCGCCGCCAGCATCGTCGCGGTGCCGATCAGCGAGACCGGGATGGCGATGATCGGGATGACCGCCGCGCGCCAATTTTGAAGGAAGATGAGGATGACGAGGACGACCAGGATCACCGCCTCGAACAGCGTGTCATAGACCGCGTCGATCGACTGGCTGATGAATTCGGTCGGATTGTAGATGACGCTATATTCCAGTCCTTTCGGGAAGCGCTGGGACAGGCTGTCCATTTCCGCCTTCACCTTCTCCGCCGCGTCGAGCGCGTTGGAGCCGGGGCGCTGCATGACCGCGATGACGACCGTGGGCTTGCCGGACAAATAGGTGTTAATGCCATAATCCTGCGCGCCCAGTTCGACCCGCGCGACGTCGGCGACGCGAACCTGATGGCCATCGGCGTCCGTGCGGATGACGATATTGGCAAATTGCTGCGGTTCGTTCAGGCGGCCCTGCATCTCGACGCCAAGCTGGAAGGCTTCGCCGCTATCATAGGGCGGCTGGCCGATGGCCCCCGCCGATACCTGCACATTCTGCGCGCGCAGGGCAGCGACGATCTCGCCCGCCGTCAGGTTGAGCGCGGCGGCGCGACCAGGGTCGATCCACACGCGCATCGCATAGTCGCGCGCGCCGAAGAGTTGCACATCGCCCACGCCGTCGAGGCGCGCGAGGCGATCGCGCACTTGCGTCAGGGCATAGTTGGAGAGGTAGTTGCGGTCGAGCGAGCCATCGGGCGACTGGAGATTGACGACCATCAGGAAGTCGGGCGATGTCTTGCGCGTGACGACCCCTAAGCGCTGCACCTCTTCGGGCAGGCGCGGGATGGCAACCGCCACGCGGTTCTTCACCAGCACCTGCGCGGCATCCAGGTCAGTGCCGATCTTGAAGGTGACGGTGATCGTGACTTTGCCATCGCCGGTCGACTGGCTGATGACATAGAGCATGTCGTCGACGCCGTTGATTTCCTGTTCGATCGGCGCGGCGATGGTCTGGGCCACCGTTTCGGCCGATGCACCGGGATATTGCGCGCTGACCGTCACGGTCGGCGGCACGATGTCGGGATATTGCGCGACGGGCAGCCCGATGAAGGCCAGCGCGCCGACCACCGTGATGATCACGGCGATCACGGCCGCAAAGATCGGCCGGTCGATGAAGAAGCGGGAGAAACGCATGGGCGTTATCCTTGGGAAATGGGTTTAGCGCGCGAAGGTCGCCTGGGCGGCGGCGGGTGCGGCGGCCGGATCGACGGGCGTCACGGGCGTCGGCTGCGGCTTGATAGGCGCGGCGCGCACCGCGACCTTGGTGCCGGGCATCGCCGCCTGGACATTGCCGACGATGACGCGGTCCTGCGGCGTCAGGCCGGACCGGATGATCCGCAGGCCATCCACCACCGGGCCGAGTTCGACCGGCTTGGCAGAAACGCTGTCATCCTTGCCCACGACCAGCACCGTCTTGCGCGCCTGATCGGACTGGATCGCGGCGTCCGGCACCAGCAAGGCACGGGTCGTGCCGCCGCTGGCGAGGCGCATATTGCCGAACAGGCCGGGCGCCAGGAACATGCCCGGATTGGCAAAGGTGGCGCGCACCCGGATCGTGCCCGAACGCGGGTCGAGGCCATTGTCGGTAAAGTCCAGCTTGCCCTTCCACTTATAGTCGGTTTCGTCCTGCAGGCGGACCTCGACGGCGGTTGCGCCATCGCCATCCGCCCGGTCACGCTGCGCCTTGAGGAACAAAGCTTCGGACGCGTCGAAGGTGAAGTAGATGGGATCGAGCGCATTGATCGTCGTCAGCAATGTCGCGCTGGCGCCATCGCCGCCGGCCACCAGATTGCCGATATCGATGCGCCGGTCGGATACGCGGCCGCCGATCGGGGCGCGGACCTGGGTAAATTCCATGTCGAGCGAGCGCTGGCGCGCGCGCGCCTCGGCAGCGGCCAGCGCAGCCTGTGCGGATTGCAGCCGGGCGCGCAGGGCGTCGACTTCGCTCGCGGAAATGGCTTCGTCGCCGGTCAGCCGCTGGACGCGGGCATAATCGGAACGGGCGAGCGCCAAGGTGCTGCGGGCGGCGGCCACGTCGGCCTGCGCTTCGGCCAGTGCGGCGCGGAACGGACGCTGATCAATCGTGAAGAGCAACTGCCCCTTGCGCACGATATCCCCGTCGCGAAAGTGCAGCGCGGTGACCGCACCCGACACGCGCGGCCGTATTTCGACCGTCTGGCTGGGGGCGAAGCGACCGACATATTCGTCCCACTGCGTCACCTCGCGCGCGAGCGGCGCGGAAATGCCGACGGTGGCGATCGGCGTGGCCGCAGCCTGGGCATTGGGTTGGTCCAGCCATTTCCAGGCGGCACCGGCGACGAGGACCAGCGCGATCGCGGCCATCGCGCCGCCGCGCCGGGACAGGCGTCCACGCTTGGATAGCGAAACTTCGCTGGCGGTGTCGGCATGGATGGGGGCGAGCATGTTCATGGGCGAACCTTTCGTCCACGGGCACTGCGGCCCGCGCTGATGGTGGCGAGCAGCAGTTCGAGCTGGTCGGCGGTGAAACCGGCCTCTTGCGCGTCGGCAAGGGCGGAAGGGGTGACGGCATAGCCGCGATGTCAGGCCTCGACCGACAAACGACGCAGCGCCTCCAGCCGTTCGCTGGCCAGCACGGGGCTTGGGCGTGGGCCGAAAATCAGCGCGCTCCATGTGTCCCAGCTGCCGGCGCGGCGCAGGGTGGAGAGCCGGTCGGATTGGGCCAGCGCCACCACCTGCCATTCCAAAGGCCCAAGCGTGGCCGTTTCGGTCGTGTCCGGCATCGCTAGGCATGCGGATAGGGGCGCTCCAGCCATGGGCTGGGCGAAATCTATAAAAGCCATGTGTTACGTCCTCCCTGGACGGCACCAGTGATGAAAAGAGCGCAGCCGATCGCGCCGACCGGACACAAAGAGCGTCCGGCAGATGAGCGACGGCCGAAACCCACGCGCAGGTGCGCGGCGCTATCGAACGAGAATATCGGTGGGGGGTGCGACGCCCTGTTGGGCTACCGCTATAAGTCGGTCAGGGACCGCCTCTGATGATGGGGCAGCGCATAATTACCTCCCTGAAGCCTGTCGGCTCAGTGGTTCATTCCATACTTATCGGTATATAATGAGATGCTGCGCCGCGTCAATCGGAATAACATACCGATCGGTAACTATTTATCGCAGGTGAATGAGATGCCCGGGTGGGCGACCTATCCCCTATCGCCCCGGCCACATGGCAAGGGTGGTCTGCACCAGTCTTTCCAGCGTTTCGCGCGATGCGCCGCCCGATGCCTGGACAGCCATGCCCTGCATCACCGTCGAGAGATAACAGGACATCGCCTCCGGCTCGATCCCGTCGGGCAGGTCGCCCTCTTCCTTCGCCTGCACGAACCGCGCGAGCAAGGCGGCGTTCGACGAGGCGCGGCGCTTCAACACTTCGTCGCGGATGCAGTCTGCCTCGGTCACGCCAGCCACGGTGCTGATGACGCCCAGGCAACCCTGCGGCTCGCTGTCGCTACATTGCATGGCAAGCGAACCGCGCAACAATCGCTCGGCCACGCCGCGCGCCGTGGGGGCTTCCAACGCCGTCTTCACATAGCAGAGCTTCTCGGTCTCATAGAGGTCGAGCGCTTGCCGAAACAGGGCTTCCTTGTTGCCGAAACAGGCATAGAGGCTGGGACGCGTGATCCCCATCGCCTCGGTCAGTTCCGAAATCGACGCGCCTTCATAGCCACGCCGCCAGAAGACCTGCAGCGCCGCGGCCAAGGCCTGTGCCGGATCAAATTCACGCGGGCGACCGCGAGACGTGGTTGCAACCTGTTCCATACCGATCGGTATATAGTATGACGATGCCCAAAGGTCCAGAGAGCGGCTCTCCCGGTGCGCCTAGGTTTGACGCATAGCCTGGCGGACGCTACCGCCGCCGACGATGATCGCCCTCCTCTCCCCCGCCAAGACGCTCGACTTTGAGCGCCCCCTTCCGCCGATCGAGGCGTCCACGCCGCATTTTGCCGAGGAAGCGCAAAGCCTCGCACGCTCCGCCGCCAATCTGTCGCAAAAGCGGTTGTCGGAGCTGATGCACATCTCCCCGCGCCTCGCCAAGCTCAACGCCGACCGGTTCCGCGACTTTGCCGACCTGCCGGAACGACCGGCGCTGTTCGCCTTTGCCGGCGACGTCTATACCGGCTTTGAGGTGGACACGCTGGATGAGGCGGGCGTTGCGTTCGCGCAGGATCATCTGCGCCTGTTGTCAGGCCTCTATGGCCTGTTGCGACCGCTCGACGCGATCCGGCCCTATCGGCTGGAAATGGGCACGCGCTGGGCACCGCGTCACAAGGCGCTGACCGACTGGTGGGGCGATCGGATCGCGCAATTGCTGCTGACCCAGCTGGCGGAGGAAGGATCGGGCGTCATCCTCAACCTCGCCAGCCAGGAATATTTCGCGGCGGTGAAGGACAAGCTGCCGGGCGTGCGGGTGATCGACGTGGATTTTCGCGAGCCTGGTCCCAATGGTCCCCGGTTCATCAGTTTCAATGCGAAGCGTGCGCGCGGGATGATGGCGCGCTGGTTGTGCGAACATCATGTGACGGACGCGGATGCGATGCGCGGCTTCGACAGCGACGGCTATCGCTTCGATGCCGATGAAAGCGCGCCTGATCGCTGGCGCTTTACCCGATCATGAGCGGGGCTGGCAAAAGCGCCGCCGTCATCATCGGTGCGTCGGGCGGCATTGGCGGCGCGCTGGAAGCCGCGCTGATCGAGGAAGGCTTGTTCGACCTCGTGCATGGCTTCGCACGCTCGCGCAGCGGTGCCTATCATCTCGACCTGCTTGATGAGGCCAGCATCGCGGCGGCGGCCGCTTATGTCGCCCATGGCCCTGCGCCGAGCCTCGTCATCGTCGCGACCGGCCTGCTGCATCGGGGCGACCAGCAGCCCGAAAAGGCGCTGTCCGATCTCGACCCGGACTGGCTGGCGCAGCTTTATGCCGTCAACGCGATCGGCCCGACGATCGTCGCCAAGCATTTCCTGCCGATCATGCCGAAAGTCGGACGCACCGTCTTTGCGGCCCTGTCGGCGCGGGTGGGATCGATCGGCGACAATCGCCTCGGCGGGTGGCATGGCTATCGCGCGTCGAAGGCCGCGCTCAACATGCTGGTGCGCAACCTTGCGATCGAAGAGCGCCGCCGCAATGATCGCGCCATCGTCGTGACCTTGCATCCCGGCACCGTCGACACCGCATTGTCGCGCCCGTTCCAGAACAATGTTCCCAAGGGTCAACTCTCCGATCCAGAGCGTGCCGCGTTGCAATTGCTGGACGTGATCGAAGGGTTGAAGGTGCCCGACAGTGGAAAGCTGTTCGACTTCCAGGGTGAGGAAGTGCCGTTCTGACGGCGAAAAGCTGGGAAGCCGCCGGAAATTTGGCGGCGCAGTGGATCAGGACTGTTGCTGAACAGTAAACCGATGTGTCGATACTATTATTTCATCGTAATTTTCGCAATTAGCGATTTGATCCGATGACGGTGCATCGCTACTTGGACCGCAAGCCACTGGCGCGGCCCGTGACCCGGCGACATCGGGTTCACTGCGCCAGGGCAGAATTATAGACAAAAAACGTCATTAGGAGCTGAGCAGCGCCATCCAGGGTATCGCCATGGATGGCTTTATTATGCTCTTGATGATGCAGCGTGCCCTTGTGGTGTCGGCTGTGTTTTGGATCATGTTGTTACGCGGTGGGACATTCGAATATGGCGGCTCCGGTCGATGTGCGATTGCGCGACTTCTTTGCCTGGGCGGGACCGATCATCGGTCCTGACAAGGCTTTCATCAGACTGACACTGGTTTACGGTGTCGGCATTGGCCTGTTGTCGCTAGCCACGCCGATCTCGGTGCAGATGCTGATCAACTCCGTGGCGAATACGGCGTTGCCAGCGCCATTGTTCACGCTGGCGGCGATCCTGCTCGGATTGTTGCTGATATCGGCGCTGCTCGGCGCGTTCCGCATGCATTTGATGGAGATGTTCCGACGCCGTTTCTTCGCCCGGCTGGTCGCGGACATCACCTTGCGCGCGGTGTATGCGCAAAATCCCTTTTTCCAGGACGAACGACGCGGCGACCTGTTCAACCGGTTCTTCGAATTGATGACGGTGCAGAAGGCGATCCCGTCGCTGCTGATCGGGGGATTTTCGATCATCCTGCAAGCCAGCGTCGGTTTCGTCGTCACGGCATTTTACCACCCCTTCTTCCTGGCGTTCAATGTCGGCTTCATCTTCGCCGTCTGGCTGATCTGGCGCCTCTGGTATCGCGGTGCGATGCGGACGTCGGTGGCGCTGAGCTATCGCAAATATGAGGCCGCCCATTGGCTCGAAAGCGTGGGCGGATCGAACGGCTATTATAAATCGAGCCGCCATCTCCACTTCGCCATGGATCGGTCCGAAGAGGCCACCGCCGCCTATGTGAAGGAGCATAAGGCGCATTTCCGCTATGCCTTCCCGCAAAGCCTCGCGCTGCTGATCCTCTATGCGGTGGCCAGCGCCGGTTTGCTGGCGCTGGGCGGGTGGCTGGTGATCCAGGGGCAGTTGTCGATCGGCCAGCTGGTCGCGGCCGAACTGATCCTGTCGAGCATCTTCTATGGCGCCGCACAATTGGGACCGTATCTCGACAGCTTTTACGATCTGGTCGCAGGCGTCGAGGAACTCTCGCTGATCCTCGCCATTCCGCAGGAGCAAGTGCCCGAATTGAAGCCCGACGCCGCACGGCCTGCCCATGGCGCGCTCGTCCTCCATTCCGTGCGCGCGCCGATCGGGCGCGACGAAGCGGAGATCGACATCGTCATTCCGGGCGGCAGCCGATTGATCGGTGCGGCAGACCCGGACATGGACCGGCTGCTCTCCACGCTGCTCAAACGGCATATCCGGCCGACCAGCGGCATCATCACGCTGGGCGGCGCGGACATCACCTCGCTCGACATGTATCAGCTTCGCAGCGACGTAATCGTCCTCAACCGACCGACCATCGTGGAAAGTTCGATACGCGATTATCTCTCGCTCGCGCGGGCCGAGAATGATTCCGTCGGCATCATGGACGTGTTGCGCGCCGTGGGCCTGGACGAGCGGGTCGCCGCCCTGCCCGATGGCATGGACACGCGCCTGTCCTCCACCGGCTGGCCGTTGGCGCTGGTCGAGATCATGCAGTTGAAGCTGGCAAGCGCCCTGCTCGCCCAGCCGCGCATCCTTGTCCTGTCGGCGCTCTACGACATGGTGCCGGTCCATCATCTGGAGGCGGCTTTCGCCATGTTGAAGGGCAAGCCCGTGACCATCCTCTATTTCTCCAGCCGCCCACACGACATCACCCTGGATGGCTGGCTGTGGCTGGGTCGCAAAAAGCAGCAGCTGGTTGCCGACCGGGAGAGTTTCGACGCCCTGCGCGCTGGCGCTGGCAAGGAGGCTGGCGATGCCGTTTCGCGCTAATCATCTGTCGCATTTCAAGACGCTGGCGAGCATTCGTGCGCCGCGCGTTACCCGCGCGCTGGCATGGATGCTGGTGGCGACGATCGTCGGCTGCATCCTGTTCATGATCTTCGTGCCGTGGGTGCAGACCGCGCCTGGGACCGGCGCCGTCATCGCGCTCGACCCGCGCGACCGGGTGCAGAATATCACCGCGCTGGTCCCCGGCCGGATCGAACAATGGTATGTTACCGACGGCAGCCTGGTGAAGCGTGGCGATCCTATCGCGCGGATCAGCGACAATGATCCCAATCTGCTCGACCGCCTGCGCGCGGAACGCAACCAGGCCGACGTCGAGATCATGGCGGCGCAGCAGGCCATGCGGGTGGCGCAACTGGACGTGTCGCGCATGGAAACGCTGTACCGCGAAGGCTTGGCCCCCCGCCGCGACTATGAACTGGCCCAGATCAAGGTCAGCGATTATGCCGCCAAGGTCGCGCAGGCGCGGGCCGAGCGGACGCGCGTGGACGTCAGCCTCAACCGCCAGTCGGTCCAGATGATCCGTGCGCCGCGCGCTGGCCGCGTGCTACGCATCCAGGGCGGCGACAATGCGACCATGGTCAGCCCCGGCGACATCGTCGCGACCTTCGCGCCCGAACAGTCGCGGCGCGTGGTCGAGCTTTATGTCGATGGTCGCGATGTGCCGTTGATCCACCTTGGCCGACGGGTCCGGTTGGAATTCGAAGGCTGGCCCGCCATTCAGTTCAGCGGCTGGCCGTCCGTCGCGCAGGGCATGTTCGATGGCAAGGTGCGCGCGATCGACGTGTCGGCATCGGCCAACGGCCTGTTCCGCGTGATCGTCGAACCGGCATCGGACCGGCCAGCCTGGCCGCAAGAACCCTATGTCCGGCTGGGTGCCAAGGTGCGCGGCTGGGTGTTGATGGATACCGTCAGCGTCGGGTTTGAACTGTGGCGGCAACTCAACGACTTCCCGCTGCAATTCCAGCGTCCCGGCAATGTACCCGACGCTTCAGCGACGAATGCGACCGATGCCAATGCCAACAGCAATGCCAAGTAAGCGCCTGCTCATGGTCGCCGCGCTGATGGCGACGGTTGCGCCTGCGATCGCGCAGGATATCGCGCCCTTGCCGACGCGGGCGGCTGCGCCGTCGCTATCCGGCCCACTGCAATTGGCGGATGTGCTGGCGTCATCGCGCCAACATGCGCCGCAAGTGCTGGAAGCGCTGGCGCGGGTGCGCGGCGCGCAGGGCAAGCGCCTGTCGGCCGAGGGCGCGTTCGACACGGTCTTTTCCGCCGCCGCCGACAGCCGCCTGACCGGCTATTATGACAGCCGCTATGCCGAAACGAAGGTGACGCGGCCGCTCGAACAATGGGGCGGCAATGTCTATGGCGGCTATCGCATTTCCGACGGGCGCTTCCCCATCTATGAGGATAAAAGCTACACCAACCAGTTCGGCGAGATAAAGGCGGGCGTGGTGCTGGCACTGCTGCGCGACCGAGCGATCGACGACCGGCGGTTCAACCGGACGCAGGCCGAAGCCGATATCGCGCTCGCCGATGCCGACCGGCTGTTCGTCGCGATCGGGGTGCAGCGGCGGGCGCTGGACGCCTATAATCAATGGGTCGTCGCGGGCGAACGGCTGGAGATCGTGCGCAACCTGCTGGCGCTGGCGCAGGATCGCCAGACGGGGCTGGAGCGACAGGTTACGCTGGGGTTGCGCCCGCGCATCATCCTGACCGAGAATCAGCAGAATATCCTGCGGCGGCAGACATTGGTGGTACAGGCGGAACAGGCGCTCGCCAGTGCCGCCAACACGCTGTCGCTCTATTGGCGTGACGCGGATGGACGGCCGGTGATCCCGTCGCCTGCGCAACTGCCATCGGATCTGCCCAACCCCCTGCCCTTGCCGGTCGATCCCAAATCGGCGCTGTCGATGCGGCCGGACCTGCGCACCATCGACCTGCGGATGCAGGTCGCGCGCGATCGGCTGGCACTGGACCGCAATGCGCTGTTGCCGCGTCTCGATTTCAACGCCGAAGCGTCGCGCGACATCGGGCCGATCGGCGAAGGTGGACGATCGCGCGAAGGCACGGACACCCGCGTCGGACTGACCTTCACCCTGCCACTCCAGCGCCGCGCGGCGCAGGGCCGGATCATGCAGACCCAGGCGGAGATCGAGGCGGCAATGCTGCGTGGCCAGGGGCTGCGCGAGCAGATCATCGCGGAGATCGACACGATCGGCGTCGCGGTCGATGCAACCGAGCGGCTGCTGACGCTGGCAGGCGACGAACAGGCGCGCGCGCAGGACATGGCGCAGGCTGAGCGCCGCCGGTTCGAAATGGGCGCGAGCGATTTCTTCCTGGTCAACATTCGCGAGGAGGCGGCGGCCGATGCGGCCTTGCGCAAGCTGGATGCCGCCTATCGCCAATTGATCGCCCATGCGGACCTCGCCGCCGCCAGCGCCGACACCGACGCTTTGGGACTATGAGCGGATAATCGGCGCGCACTTCATACGGCCAACCGCGCCCGATTGATGCGCAGGGTCACGATCAGGCCGGTTTCCGCCCAGTCATAATCGATGGTGCCGCCAAGTTGGCCGCGCACGCTGCGCTGCACCAGCTTGCTGCCGAAGCCGCCCGCGCCGTCCGGCTCCTGCACCTTGGGTCCGCCATGTTCCAGCCAGGTGAGGATGACATCGTCGTCCTCCGCCATGCTGGAGACATCGAGCGTGCCGGCCTCATGCGACAAGGCGCCATATTTCATCGAGTTGGTCGCCAGTTCGTGAAGGACGAGGGCCAGCCCGGTCGCCGCATGTTCGCCCACGCCCATCCGCTCGACAGCGACTCTGATGCGGCCCTTGAACGCGCCGAGATCGTCATAGGGGGCGAGCAATACCGACAGAAGATCGCCCAGCAGTGCCGCGTTACCCTGTCCGTTGGGCAGCGGGCGGACCAGATCATGCGCCCGGCCCAAAGCCGATAGACGGTCGGTCAATTCCCCCGCCATATCCTCCTTACTGAGGGCGGAGCGCGAGGAAATGGCGGTCAGGCCTGATGCTATGGCCAGCAGATTCTTGACGCGGTGGCTCATTTCCCCGGCCAGAAGCTCATGCCCCTCTTCGGCCTGCTTGCGACCGGTCACATCCAGGAAGATGCCATACATGGTCCGCCCGACGATGCCGTCATCCTCGCCCTGACCCCGCGCGGCGATCCACCGCACTTCGTCGCCGATCAGGATACGAAAATCGGTTTCATAGGGGCCAAGGATCGCGCGCGTCGCGGAGAATGCGGATCGCACCCTGTCCCGGTCGGCGGGGTGAATGCGTGTGGATAGTTTTTCGAACGTGACCTGCTCACCCTGTGGCAGACCCCATAGTTTGAAGCCCAGCTCGTCCATGGTGAAGGCGTCGGTATCGACATTCCAGGCCCAGAGCGCGACCCCGGCGGCGACGATCGCGCGCTGCAACTGCGCGGGCTGCCACTCATGCGCTTTCGGCATTTCTTGAACCACTGTCATTCCCCGATCATGCCGTGCGTCCAGCCCCTATCACAATGGGCGGGCAGCAGGGGAATAATCCATCGGATGCCGCTTGGCGGTCAGGCTTCGGTCGGGTGGATGGTTTCGAGCCGGTCGGCCAGTTCGGCATTGCGGAAGGGCTTGGTCAGCCGCGGCAGATCGGGCGCTATCCCCTCCGCCTCGGCATAGCCGGACACGATCAGCACAGGCAGGTCGGGCATCCGGGTCCGCAGGCTGCGCGCTAGTTCCTCACCATTCATCCCCGGCATCAGATGGTCGGTGACCAATATGGTCGGCGCGACACCCGCTTCGATCAGGTGCAGGGCCTCCTCGGCCGATTTCGCCTCGACCACGTCATAGCCAAGGTCGTTGAGCATGTCGGCGGTGCTCATCCGCACCAGTTCCTCATCATCGACCAGCAAGGCCGTGCCGCGCGCGACGGATATGCGCGGCAGCACGCGAATCTGGTCGTCGCTGCCGATCGCGTCCGGGCTGACGGGGAGCCAGAGTTCGACCGTGGTCCCCTCACCCGGCGCGCTGATGATGGTCAGCCCGCCACCCAGTTGCGCGGCCAGGCCGTGCGCCATCGACAGGCCAAGGCCGGTGCCCTTGCCAATGCCCTTGGTCGAGAAGAAGGGCTCGATGGCGCGCGCCCGCGTCGCCTCGTCCATGCCGACGCCCGTGTCGGCGACCGAGAGGCGCACATAATGACCGACGCGCAGGCCCGCGGGATGACGCCCCCGCACGCTGGCGCGACTTGCCGAGATGGTCAGTTCGCCGCCCGCAGGCATGGCGTCGCGGGCGTTGACGCTCAAATTGAGGATCGCCATTTCCAACTGGTTGGCATCGGCCCGCGCCGGGGGCAAATCGTCGGCGATATTGACCTGCAGGTCGATTTTCGGGCCGATCGTGCTGCTCACCAGGCTCGCCATTCCTGTGACGAGGTCATCGAGCGCGACCGCCTTGGGCTGGAGCGGCTGTCGCCGGGCGAAGGCGAGCAGCCGTTGCACCAGCGTCTTGGCGCGTTCGGCCGATTGGAGCGCGCCGTCGATCAGGCGACGTTCGCGTTCGCTGCCCAGCCCACGGCGCATCAGCAGGTCGAGCGAGCCGATGATGGGGGTGAGCAGATTGTTGAAGTCGTGCGCAACGCCGCCGGTCAACTGACCCATCGATTCGAGCTTCTGCGACTGACGCAGCGCTTCCTGGGTTTGCAGCAATTCTTCTTCGCGCGCCTTGTCTTCGCTCAGGTCACGGCCGATCGCGATGAAATTCACCCCGTCCGGTTCGGGCGACACGGTCCAGCCGATCGGCGTCCAGCCGCCGTCGGCGGTGGCGATGCGATTTTGAAAGCGGGTGGGAAGGCCGGTGCGACTCATATCCTCAATGGCGGCGAGCGTCACCGCCGCATCGTCGGGATGCATGAAGTCGACATAGGGTGTCGCCAGCAGATGCGCCTCCGACCAGCCCAATACGCGGGTCCAGGCGGGATTGACTGCGGCCATGCGCCCGGCAAAGTCCGCGCGGGCGAGCATGTCTTCGGACAATATCCACAGCCGGTTGCGCTCGGACGCTTCGGCTTCGCGGCGCGTGCGCTCCGCCAATATCTGCTCGGTGGTTTCGACACAGGCGCAGAAGAGGCCATCGACCGTCCCGGCCGCGTCGCGAACTGGCGTGTAGGAGAAGGCGAAATGCGCTTCGCGCGGGCGGCCCGGACGATCGAGCATGAGTTCGATATCGTCCATGTGGACGGGTTCGCCAAAGGATACTTTAGCAAAGAGCGGTCCGATATCAGCGCGAACTTCAGGCCAGACCTCGAAAAAGGGGCACCCTAAAGCTGTGGGGTGCCGGTCGGCCAGCATTGGGGCATAGCGATCATTGTAAAGAAGGATATGGTCAGGCCCCCAGCCGATGAACATCGGTTGATCGGCCGACAGCATGAGCGCCACCAATGTCTTGAGCGGCTGAGGCCAGCTTTGCGGCGCGCCAAGCGGCGTTGCCGACCAGTCCTTTGACCGGACCAACTCGCCCATGACCCCGCCCCCCGACAGGAAATGCATGTCCTGGCCGAGATCCATGCTGGCTGCGCTATCATTCATAAAGGGGGTGATCCGTCGGTCCTATCCATCATCTGATCTTTGCGAACCGACGCCAGCCTTCACAGTTCCGTCCAATATGCAATATGCCCTTGTTTTTGCGAAAATCTTGTCCGTCATCTGCGCCGAAATGGTGCCAAAGGGTGGCGACTTTTCCCCAGCGATGCTAGGACGGGGCAAGGCAGAACCAGATATGATACTCGCTCCCCCACGGCCCGGCATCTATGTCAGGGGCACCGAAACCGTCGATCAGATCCTTAAGGCCGCGCTCGACGTGCTGATCGATGAAGGAGCCGACGCCTTCACCCTGCGCCGCATCGCCGCGCGGTGCGACATGAAGGTCGGCAATGTCAGCTATCATTTTCCGCGCAAGGAAATGCTGATCCAGGTGATGCTCGATGAACTGGTCGAGTCTTATGGCAGCGTGCTGGATCAGACGGTGCGCAAGCCGGGGCTGACCGCCGAAGAGCGGCTGAGACGGATCATCCTCCTATGTCTTGACGACATCCAGACCAAGCGCACGACCCATTTGTTCACGGAATTATGGGCGCTCGCCAATCATAGCGATTTCGTCGCGGATCGCGTCCGTGCCTTTTACCAGCGCGTCCATGATGCGATCGGCGAATATGTCGCGCAGCTCAATCCCGCCTTGTCCCCCGACGACGTGCATAGCGTGGCCCTGTTCATCAGCGCGTCGATGGAAGGATCGACGCCGTTCCTGGGCCATGGCAAGCCCTGGGCACACAAGATGCCGGCATTTACCGCGCTTGCCGCTACGTCATTCATCCACCTGGCCAAGACGGTGACCGCGCGCGATATTGCCGGGTTGGTCAGCGAAACGGCGTGATTTTGGTACTGCGCGCGCTTTGTTGCGGTGCAGAAATAAATTCGCGAACGCCCCCGTTAAGCGCTTGACCGATCCCGGACATCTGTCCAGACTTCATGCCAGCGCTGGGGGGGCGTGGACAGCGTGAGTCCGCAGGCCCGCCCGCCGCATCAAGGGGGATCAGGCCAGATGTCGAGGACCGCCACCAAGGCAATATTCGCTGCCGCCGCGCTAGGCTGGACGCTGTTCGCGACCGCCGCATGGGCTGCTCCCGCCGCCGAGACCGACGCCGTGCCGGAAGCGGAAACATCCGACGTGATGACCATCCCGCCGCCCAAGCCGACTTGGTTCTTCGTCGATGGCGGATGGGACATGGCGGGCACCAGCATCTTCGACGGCGAAACCGGCAAGATGAAGGGCATGGTCGAAACCCGCCGCCTCGCCGACTTCGCGATCGATCCTGCAGGCAAATTTTATTATGTCTCCGAAACCATCTGGTCGAAGGGCGATCGCGGCACGCGGCAGGACATGGTGTCGGTCTATGACAGCCAGACGCTCAACCTCGTCACCGAAATCCCCCTGCCCGGCCGCATCCTGATCGGTTCGCGCAAGAATAATTTCATCATCAGCGACGATGGCAAGACCGCCTATATCTATGATTTCAGCCCCGCCTCCGGGGTCAATGTCGTTGACCTGGCGAAGCGCAAATTCGTGACCGCGATCGAACTGCCGGGTTGTGCCAGCCTGATGCCCAATCCGGGCGTCGGCTTTTCTGCGCTCTGTTCGGACGGGTCGCTGGCCACCGTGGCGATCAAGGGGAGCAAGGCGGACATCACGCATAGCGCGCCTTTCTTCTCCGCCACCGACGATCCGATCTTCGACAATTTCACCTATGACAAGCGCAAGCAGGAAACGACCTTCCTCACCTATACCGGCCAGATCTTCCAAGCGAAGCTGGGCGCGACCCCGACCATTGCCGCGCCCTTTTCGATCCAGGCGGCAGCGGGCATTCGCCCCGGCGAAACCAAGCCGCTGGAATTGAACTGGTATCCGGGCGGTCGGCAACCAATGGCGTTGCATCGACCATCGGGCCATCTGTTCGTGCTGATGCATATGGGCGAATATTGGACGCACAAGGCATCGGGGACCGAAGTGTGGGAGGTCGATCTGGCCACCCAGAAGGTCGTCAAGCGCCGCGCGCTCAAGGAACCGATGAACAATATCGAGGTGTCGCAAACCGACAAACCGCTGCTGTTCATGAATGGCGAGGAGGCCAGCGCCATCGTCATCGACCTCGCCACCGGCGAGGAAAAGCATAAGATCGAGCGGGCCGGTGGCAGCACCATCACCGTCGCGGACCCGTCCTGACCATGGAACTGGGCCTTGCGATCATCGGCCTTGCGGCATCGATCGGCATTGGCCTGATCCTGCTGCTGTCGGGCGCTGAAAAGCTTCGGCATCGCGCGCTGCTGCCCGGCGTGATCGCCAATTACCGGCTGCTGCCCCCGGCTTTGGTCGCGCCTGCCGCACTGCTGCTGCCGGTGGCGGAACTGCTGATCGGTGGCGCGTTGGTGGCGTGGCTTGCGCCGCTGCCAGTCGTCTTGGCGATAGGGCTGCTGCTTATGTTCGCGCTGGCCATGGCGATCAACATCGCGCGGGGTCGCAGCCATATCGATTGCGGATGTGGCCGGTCGCAACTGCGGCATCGGATCGGCTTGCCGCTGGTCGGGCGCAACATGATCCTGGCGCTGCTGCTCGTGCCGCGCCTGTGGCCCGTGCCGCCCCTGTCCGCCATCGACATGGGCACCGCCATTGCGGGCGGTCTCGCCATCGCGCTCGCCTATCCGCTCTATACCGCCATCGCGGCTTTGATCGCGTCGCCCGCCGCCTACCGGAGATAAGCATCCATGCTGACATCGCTCATCATCTCGCAAATCCTCTCCTGGGTCGTCATCCTGGGGCTTGGCGTCGCGCTGCTCGCCCTCGCGCGTCAAGTGGGCGTGTTGCATATCCGCGTCGCGCCAGCGGGCGCGCTGACCACCAGCGGCGGCCCGGCGGTGGGCGACGCCACGATCAAGGTCGACGCGCGCTCCATAGACGGCGCGCCGGTCACGGTCGGCGGTCATGCCCATGGCGTGCCTTTGCGGCTGCTGATGTTCGTGTCGGCCCAGTGCCCGCTTTGCAAGGCCATCATTCCCATGGCCAAATCCTTTGCCCGCGACGAGCGCGTCGCGCTGACCTTCGTCGGCGATGACGATGTCGCCGCGCAGCGCGCCATGATCGCGCAGCATGGGCTGGAACCCTATATGTTCGTCAACGGTCCCGACGTGGGCCAGGCGTTCGGCGTCGCCAAGCTGCCCTTTGCGGTGCTGCTCGATGCCGAGGGCATGATCCTGTCCAAGGGGCTGGTAAACAGCCGCGAGCATCTCGAAAGCCTGGTCGTCGCCCATGAAATGGGGATCAAGACCGTGCAGGATTATATCGGATCGTTGAAGGCACAGGCGGCCTGAACGGCCAAAGGGGGGCAGTGACATGAAGAGGTTCAACGCCGACGCCATGGGCGAAAAACTGCTGCGGCGGCTCGCCGGGGGCAGCTCGCGCCGCTCCATGCTCTCGCGCCTGGGCGCGGCGCTGGTGGCTGCGCCCGTTTTCCCGCTGCTACCGGTCAGCCGCGCGGAAGCGGCCAAGCCCGATCGATCGCCCGAAGCGAAAACCGGCTTTGCCCGCAATGCCCAGACCAAGGATGATACCAAGTGCGACTATTGGCGCTACTGCGCCATCGATGGCGCGCTCTGCACCTGTTGCGGCGGTGGGCTGCATAGTTGCCCGCCCGGTGCCGAGCCGTCGCCCGTGTCCTGGGTCGGCACCTGCATCAACCCGGACGATGGCAAGGCCTATCTGATCGCCTATCGCGACTGTTGCGGCAAACCCGCCTGCGGCCAGTGCGGATGCGACAATACCGACCGCGAAACCCAGCTCTACATGCCCCAGCTCAACAATGACGTCATCTGGTGCTTTGGCACCAGCAGCATGGAATATCATTGTTCGACCGCGGTGATGGTGGGCGCGGCCAGCTGAGGGCAAGGGTTTGCGCAGGCTTTTGACGGGATCGCTGCTCCTGCTCGGCGTAGTCGGCATCGGCCGCGCCGCGTTGCCGCCGATGGGGCCGCTGCCCGACGCGATCAGCGACCCGGAACTTGCGCGCTCCGACTATGCCGAACATTGCGGCGGCTGCCATGGCATTCAGGGGAGCGCGGCCCCGGCGCAACTGCCCGAACTGCGCGGCCGGGTCGGCTGGTTCCTCTGCACGCCGCAATCGCGCGCCTATCTCATCCGCCTGCCCAACATCGCGCACAGCCGGATCAGCGATAACCAGCAATTGGCCGACCTGGTCAATTTCATGGTGTTTGGCCTCGGCGGTCCCAGCGTGCCGGCCGGTGCCAAGCCGTTCACGGCCGACGAGGTTGCGCACGAGCGGAAATTCGCCCTCTCCTCCGCCTCGCTCAAGGCCGAACGCGCCCGCTATGTGGAAGTCGCGATCAAGCAATGCGGCGCGCCCAGCGCCATGCGCCTGCTCTACCCCGGCCAGAAACCCTAAGACGCTCTCTAATAGCATCGCGCAATAAGGCTGACTCATGCGCGTCGTTCCCCGGCACAGGCCGGGGTCCAGTTCTGACCGCGGGACTGGACCCCGGCCTTCGCCGGGGAACGACAAGCTATAGGTTCCCGTCTATGCACCTTGGCATAAAATGATGCCGCCGGATCGCTGATCCGGCGGCATTATCATGCGGTGACGCTAACCGTCAGAATTTCTGCCCGAAGCGAATCCCGAAAAATTGCGGCTTGATCGTGAAGGTCCGCGCCGAGCCGGAACAGAAGTCGATCGAGCAGAAAGTGTTTTTCGTCAATTCGCCCCGCTTATCGAAGGCATTTTGCAGGAACAGCGTCAGGCTCCAGCTATCCTTCTTGATGCCACCGGAAAAATCGAAGCTGACAAAGCCCTTAGTATTGCCGAGCAGCGCATTGCTGGCGACGTTCAGATCCTGCGTCGCGCCGGTCTGATAGAGCGCTGCGCCCTGAATATAGGCGGCATAATCGCCCATATAGGTGTCGTAACGGATCGACGTCGTGCCCTTGAATTTGGGCTGGCGCGGCAGCCGGGTGCCATCGGCAGCGGCGACCTGGGGCGTGGGAGGGTCAGAGTCGGGCACGAATTCGCCCAACGTGCATGTCGACAATTGGGATATGCTCGATGTGTCGCGATCCAGCGCAAAGTTGCAGAAATTGCCCTTCAGCTTGCCGTCATTATACGCGCCGGAGGTCGAGAGCGTCACATTGCCGAGTTTCAAATCGGCATCATATTCGATGCCCTTCACCACGGCCTTGCCCGCATTGCCGGTCATGCCCGCGCCCTGCGCGCCGGATACGACAACGCCATATTGGATATTATTCCATTTTTCATAATAGACGGCGGCGTTGAAGCGGAAGATGTTGTTCCACGTCGTCTTGACGCCCAGCTCGAAATTGGTGAGCGTTTCGGACTTGAACGGGGCCACATCCACCGGGCCGAAATTGCGGATGCGCAGGGGTCGGTTGAAGCCGCCGGGGCGGAAACCGGTCGAGTAATTGGCATAGACCATCTTGTCGGGCTGGAACTGCCAGTCGAGCGCGATCTTGTGCGTCTCGCCATCCTCCTTGTAGCGCCCGGTCTGATCGGCTGCGCGGAAATTGGTATTGAGACATTGCAGGCGCTCGGCCGGAAGCGGCGTGGGGCAACCCATCTCGCCGGTCGGAACATAGACCGACGTAATGGTATTGGCCGCCGATCCCGCCACGCCCGCAAAGCCCTTCACCGCATAATCGGTCCAGAAATAGCGGATGCCGCCGGTGATCTTGAGCGTCGGGGTGATGTTGTAATGCCCCTCCGCAAAGATCGCGGTGTCATGGTAGAGCTGGTTCTGCTCGGTGATGTAGAAGCCGTCGCCCTTCACCGCCTGCGTCCCCAATATCATCGTGCCAAGCGGGTTGCCGTTGGCATTGATGACGTTGCTGGTATCGAAGAAGGGATTGCCGTCTTCGTCATAATCTATCCCATACATGCCTGGCACGCCGATCAGCCCGCCCGGCACATCGCCGCCACCGGTCTGGGTATAGCCCGTGATCGTATCCAGCCCGCGAATGGCATAATAGGTGTTCGTCTCGTTCTTCTGCCGCTGGTAGAAGGCACCGAACGTCACGTCGAAAGGCCATTCCTTGGGCGTCGAAATCCGCAATTCCTGCGTGAACTTGTTGCGATGCGTATCCGCATGATAATATTGCGTCGGGTCGATCAGCGAACATTGCTGTGCCGCGCCCGATCCGGTGCAATTGTCGAAAAACTGCAGATAGCTTTCATAGCCTGCGCCGAACCCGTCATAGGTGACGGTATAATAAGTATAATCGTTGAGCGTCCGGGTCCGGCGTTTGAAATAGCCGGTCGCCGATACGACGTCCCAGTCGCCGATATGGCCATGGATGCTCAGCGCTGCCTGATACCAGCGATCATCGTTGCGGGTCTTGTCATAATCATGGACTTCCAGATCGCCGACGCGCGGGTCGAAACCGAAATAGCCATTAGCGACCTGCTTTTGCGCCGTGATTTCCGGGGTAATCGCCCAGCCATCGACGGGCTCCCACAGCAATTGCAGGCGGCCGCCAAATTCCTTGATCGTGTTATAATCATCCTTGGCGATGTCGCTATTGTCGAGATTGAAGAAGGTCGCCGGGTTATTGTCGCCCAGCGTATAGACCGCCGGCGCGCCATTATTGAGCAGGCCGTTATTAGGTATATTATCGATATAGCCGCCATCGCGCCGATAATAGCCTATGGCGCGCACCGCCATCGTGTCGCTCAGCGGCACGTTGATATAGGATTCGAGCTGCCCGCCAAAATCGCCCTTGCCATATTTATTGGCCTCGACGTCATAGCCGAATTCGAACTTGTCGAGCTTAGGCTTGTTGGTGATCAGGCGGATCGTGCCCGCGAGCGACCCCGCGCCATAGAGCGTGCCCTGCGGCCCCGCCAGCGCCTCGACCCGCTCCAGGTCATAGGCATGAATGTCGGGAACTTCGGTGCCGGTGATTGGAATATCGTCCAGATAATAGCCGACCGATGCATAAGCGCCGCCCGCAGGCACGATGCCGCGGAAAAAGGCGGTATTGCGGCCTGGCCCAATGCCTTCGAACGAGACGGAGGGCAGCAGCGCGGCGAAATCGCTCAAGCCTTTCACCTGGCGCTCCGCCAGCGTCTCGGCACCCAGCGCCAGCATGGAGATCGGCACTTTCTGGATGCTCTGCGCGCTGCGCGTCGCGGTCACGACGATTTCGCTAAGGCCCGATGATGGATCGGCGGCGGCGGCCTCTGCCGGTGCTTCGGTCTGGGCAAAGGCTGGCGCCGCGAGCGCCAATTGCGTCAGGCATGTCGTAGCGCCCAGCGCGCACAAATTACGCACTCGTCGCGAGCCAAATCTGATGGCCATGGATAGTCCCCCCTTATACGCGTTGCGTCATGGCCTCTCCCGTTGCAGTGCCCGGCGACCGGGTCTTAACCTTGCAAATCATGACATGCGCCTGCCTTCACCGCGCCGAAGACACGCAAAACCCCCTGCCCGAAAGACGCATCTTTCGGGGTCGCGGCCGAATAACGACCACGCCGAACATGATATTTTTATGAGACAGTTCGCTCACGCAGCAATTCGAACGACTGTCCTAAATTGGATACTGCCACTCAGACGGGCGCTGTCAAGCGGGTGAAAACGCATTTTTTGAACTTTTATGACGCGCCCACTCGACGGCACGCTGCAATCGGCATAGCCTTTTGTGCAATCGCACAATTTTCGGGGTGCTATGGGAAACGCGTCTGCCGCTGCCGCAACAGGCACCATCGAATCTGCACTGGCGCAGATTGCCGGTCTGGTCGAAACGCGCCCCGATCTCGCGGTGACGCAGGCGCAAGCCCTCCTCGCCCGAACCGGTGGCCTGCCGCAGGCGGAACTGCTCGCCTGCCAGGCGTTGCGGCATCTGGGCCGACCCGAAGACGCCCTGCCCCGCCTTGCCGCTCTTGGCCGCATATATCCGCGCATCCCCGCCATCGGGTGGGAATTGGCCCAGGCCGCCGAAGCAGCAGGCGATACCGCCCAAGCCATCGCCGCACTGGAAGCGCTGACCCGCCAGCAGCCCTCAGTCGCGGGCGGCTGGTTCCTGCTCGCCCGGCTGTTGCGCATGGTAGGCCGCGAAACGGAGGCCTGGCGTGCCGACCTGTCGGGCATCCACGCCTCGTCGCGCGACCGCGACCTGCTGGAAGCCGCGATCGCGATGAACGAAGCCCGGTTGGACGATGCCGAAGCGATCCTTGTCACGCGGATCGACCGCCTGCCCGATGACGCCGCCGCCAGCCGCCTGCTGGGCGAAGTCTGCTGGCGGCGCGGCGACATGAGCCGGGCGCTGGCGCTGGTCGAGCGCGCCGTCGGGCTGGCCCCCGGCTTCGATCTGGCGCGCGATTTCCTGATCCGGCTGCTGCTCCAGAACAACCGCCTGCCCGACGCGCTGGCCCATGCCGAGATATTGGAGAGGTCGCCGCTCAAAAATCCCGGCTACGCGCTGATCAAGGCATCGGTGCTGGTGCGGCTGGGCGATCAGGATGGCGCGCGGGCCATTTACGAACGCCTACTCGCGGATCAGCCCGACCAGCCACAGGTCTGGCAGAATCTCGGCCACGCCTTGAAGACGCTCGGCAAACAGGCCGATGCCGTCCACGCCTATCGCCAGGCAGTTCGCTATCGCCCGACCATGGGCGAAGCCTGGTGGAGCCTCGCCAACCTCAAGACCGTCAGGTTCGACGCGCAGGACATTGCGGCGATGGAGCAGGCGCTTGCGTCGCTGGAGCCGGAGGCGGCGGACGGACAGGAGGATATTTTCCACCTCCATTTCTCGCTCGGCAAGGCGTTCGAGGATGCGGCCGATTATGCCGCCGCCTTCCGCCATTATGATGCGGGCAATCGCCTGCGCCGGACGATGGTGCGCCATGATGCCGACGAATTTTCCGCCGAAGTGCGCGCCGTCGCCACCACCTTCACCGCGCCTTTCATCGCCGCGCGGGGTGCTGGCGGTTGCCCCGCACCCGACCCGATCTTCATCGTCGGCCTGCCCCGCTCCGGCTCCACCCTGATCGAGCAGATCCTTTCCTGCCACAACCAGGTCGAAGGCACGATGGAACTGCCCGACATGATGGTGATCGCCAGCCGCCTGCAATCGCGCGTGGATGACAGCGAATTTCCTGATTTCGCCTCTATGGTCGCCGCGCTCACCCCCGCCGACCGGCTACGCCTGGGCGAGGAATATATCGAGGGCACGCGCGTCCATCGCCACAGTGCCAAGCCGCATTTCATCGACAAGATGCCCAATAATTGGCAGCATGTCGGCCTGATCCAATTGATCCTGCCCAACGCGAAAATCATCGACGCGCGTCGCCATCCGATGGGCTGCTGTCTGTCAGGCTGGAAGCAGCATTTCGCGCGCGGCCAGGCCTTCACCTATGATCTGACCGACATCGGCCGCTATTATCGCGACTATGTGGCGCTGATGACCGCTTATGACGCAGCCGCACCGGGGCGCGTCCATCGGCTGATCTACGAACAGATGGTCGCCGACATGCCGGGCGAGGTCGATCGGCTGCTGACCTATCTCAGCCTGCCGTTCGAAGCGCCATGCCTGGACTTCTGGCGCAGCGACCGCGCGGTGCGCACCGCCAGTTCCGAACAGGTGCGCCAGCCCATCTATGCCGATGGCGTCGATCATTGGCGGCGCTTCGAACCCTGGCTTGGCCCCTTGGCCGATGCGCTGGGGCCGCTGGTCACGACCTATCGCGATCCACCGCCGCTATAGTATCCGCGCGAAGCCCGCGACGCCCTGAGCCGTCATGCCTTTATCCGCCACCGACGGCAGTGGGGGGAGCAGCCTCTCGGCCGTGCCATCGCCCGCGAATATCGCCTCGATCGTGCGGACGCACAGCGCCACGCCATCGTCGGCAAGCATGTACCAGACCTGCTTGGCCTCCTTGCGGTTCTGCACCAGGTCGGCGCGGCGCAGTTCGGCCAGTTGCTGGCTGAGCGCGGGCTGGCCGATGCCGGTGATCTCGGCGATCTCGCCGACATTGCGTTCGCCGCGCAGCAGGCAGGACAGGATCATCAACCGCTGCGGCTGGGCGAAGACCTTGATCTTTTCAGCGGCCAACGCCGCGGCATCGCGATCGACATAGAGCGCGCTCATGTGGATGCCTCGAACCGGCAGAACCAGTCGGGTGCCGCATCGCTCCCGTCGGCGGCGGGCAGCAATAGCGGCTGACCGTCCGTCCAGCCTTCGGGCGTCAGGTGGCTTGCGCCATCGACCCGCTGCAGCGCGCGCAACAGGCGCAGCATCTCGTCCACCGAGCGACCGACATTATGCGGATAGCAGGTCGTTGCGCGGATGACCCCCTGCGGATCGATGAAGAAGGTAGAGCGCATGGCCACGCTGTCGACGGCGGCGTCATCAATCATGCCATAGGCGCGGCCTACCGCCATGCTCGGGTCTTCGATGATGGGAAAGTCGATTCCCACGTCGAACAGATCGCGCAACGCACGAACCCAGGCGATATGGGCGTAGAGGCTGTCCACCGACAGGCCCACCAGCCTGCAATCGAGCGCGTCGAAATCCGCCTGCCGCCGCGCCAGCGCGGCGAATTCGGTGCTGCATACCGGCGTGAAATCGGCGGGGTGCGAAAAGAAGATCACCCATTGGCCACGCAACGCCGAGAGTTGAAAATCGCCCTTGGTCGATCGGGCGCGGAAATCGGGGGCCATGTCGCCGATCCGCACCGGCCGCCGTCCATCTGTCATCACTTCGCTCATGCTGCCGTCCTGCAATTCTGGCTATCCCAAGGCAACCCCTTGACGACCTCTATCTAGACATATACATTATTCATGTAAATATGAAACTAAAGGAGAGTCGCATGTCCGACCCCGCACTGACCAGAGCCCAGACGCAGATCCTCGCCGCTCGCGAAGGCGTGCCCGTGATCAAGGCCTTTTTCGATCCGCCGACCTTCACCGTGACCTATGTCGTGCATGATGCGCAGACGCGCCGCGCCGCCGTGATCGACAGCGTGATGACCTATGACCCCGCCTCCGGCCGCACGAATGTCGCGTCCGCCGATCCGGTGATCGCCTATGTCGAGGCCGAAGGACTGACCGTCGATTGGCATCTGGAAACCCATGCCCATGCCGACCATCTCTCGGCCGCCCCCTATCTCCAGCAGAAGCTGGGCGGGAAGATCGCGATCGGCGCGCATATCTGCGAAGTGCAGCATATGTTCGGCAAGCTGTTCAACGTCGGCGCGGAATTTCCGCGCGACGGATCGGACTTCGACCATCTGTGGGCCGATGGCGACAGTTTCGCGATCGGCACCCTGTCGGTCACGGTGCTGCATGTGCCGGGCCACACCCCGGCCTGCGTTGCCTATGTGATCGGCGATGCGGTGTTCGTGGGCGATACCATGTTCATGCCCGATTATGGCACCGCCCGCGCCGACTTCCCCGGCGGCGACGCCCGCACCTTGTTCCGCTCGATGCGCCGATTGCTGGAACTGCCGCCCGAAACCCGGCTCTTCCTGTGCCACGACTATCTGCCCGAAGGCCGCGACCATTATGTCTGGGAAACGACCGTGGCGGACCAGCGCCGGGCCAATATCCACGCCCATGACGGCATAACCGAAGACGAATTCGTCGCGATGCGTGAAGCGCGCGACCGCACGCTGGACATGCCGCGCCTCATCCTGCCCTCGGTGCAGGTCAATATGCGCGCGGGCCACCTGCCGGTCGCCGAGGATAATGGCGTTGCCTATCTCAAGATCCCGGTGAACCAGCTATGATCCCCGGCTTTCCCGATGCGCAGCCGGTGGCGGGAATCATCGGCGGGCTGATGATCGGCGTGGCGGCGGCGATCATGCTGCTCGGCCTCGGCCGGATCGCGGGCGTCAGCGGGCTTGCGGCGCGGGCCGTTGGCTTCACGCAGGGCGGCGCACCGCGCAGCGTCGCCATCGCCTTCATCCTTGGCCTGCCATTGGGTGCGCTGGTCGTGGCGCTGCTGTCAGGCGGCGTCCCGGCCAGCTACCCCGCGCCCGGCCTGCTGATCTTTGCCGGCCTGATCGTCGGGTATGGCACGCGGCTCGGATCAGGCTGCACCAGCGGCCATGGCGTATGCGGCGTATCGCGCCTGTCGCGCCGCTCGCTCACCGCCACCGCTTTGTTCATGGGCAGCGGCTTTGCCACCGTGGCGATCCTCCGTTTGGCGGGGCTTTTGTGATGCGGATCATCCTTGCGCTACTGTCCGGTTCGCTGTTCGGCGCAGGCCTTGTTCTGTCGGGCATGGCCGATCCGATGCGGGTGCGCGCCTTTCTCGACCTGTTGGGACCATGGGATCCGACGCTGGCCTTCGTCATGGGCGGCGCGATGATCCCGATGGCGCTCGCCTGGATGGTGCAGAAGCGGATCGAGCGCCCCATCGCCGATCAGCAGTTCAACCTGCCCGAAACACGCGGGATCGACGGGAAGCTCGCGCTCGGCGCGATCCTGTTCGGCATCGGCTGGGGCATAGGCGGCCTATGCCCCGGCCCCGCCCTCGCCAGCCTGGCGCTCGCCCCGGCGGCGGTCGCTCCGTTCGTGCTGGCCATGCTGGGCGGCATGGCGCTGCACCGCGTCACGTCAAGACCATAACCGGCACGCCGGACCAAGGAGGATCATCATGGATATCAAGCGGCTGACCCCGGCCTTTGCCACCGCCCCGCAACTGACGCCGCACGATGTCGAACAGGCCGCGCGCGATGGCTTTCGCGCGATCATCTGCAACCGCCCCGATGGCGAGGAGGATGGCCAGCCGACCGCTGCGGACATCGGTGCGGTTGCCACAGCCGCTGGCCTCGCCTTCGCGCACATCCCCGTAACCCCCGGCGCGATGACCGATGCCGATGCGCAGGCGATGCGCCACGCGCTCGACACCCTCCCCGGCCCAGTGCTGGGCTATTGCCGGTCGGGCGCCCGCGCCGAAAAGCTGGCAGCGATGGCGGACGCACTGGTCGCCGGACAGGACGCCGCCTCTTATGATATCCTGATCATCGGCGGCGGCAGCGCCGGGATCGCCACGGCCGCCAGCATCCTCAAGCGCCGCCGGGGCATCCGCCTCGCCATCGTCGAACCGAGCGACGATCATTATTATCAGCCCGGCTGGACGATGGTGGGCGCGGGCGTGTTCGACAGCGGCATTACCCGGCGTAGCGAGGCGCACCTGATTCCGAGCGGCGCGACCTGGATCAAGGGATCGGCCAATAGCTTCCTGCCCGATGACAAACAGGTGCTGCTCGATGACGGGCGGCGGATCGGCTATGGCGTGTTGATCGTCTGCCCCGGCATCAAGCTCGACTGGAACGCCATTCCGGGCCTCGCCGATGCGCTCGGCCATGATGGCGTCACGTCCAATTATCGCTACGATCTGGCCCCCTATACCCATCGCCTGGCCAAGGCGTTCAAGGGCGGACGCGCGCTCTTCACCCAGCCACCCATGCCGATCAAATGCGCGGGCGCCCCGCAAAAGGCGATGTATCTGTCCTGCCACCGCTGGGAAAAGGCGGGCGTGCTGGCGCAAAGCGACGTGCAGTTCCATACCGCCGGGCCAGCCTTGTTCGGGGTCGCCGCCTATGTTCCGGCGCTCATGGACTATGTCGAACGCTACGGCATTCACCTTAACTTCGGGTCGAAGCTGGTGGAGATTGATGGCCCGGCCAAGACCGCCATTTTCGAGCAGGCGGACGGCGATGGCGTCAGGCGCGTGGCGGAACGCTATGACATGATCCATGTCGTCCCCCCGCAGGTCGCGCCCGACTTCATCCGCAACAGTCTGCTCGCCGCCCCATCCGGCTTCATCGCGGTGGACGAGGCGACGCTGCGCCACCCGCTCTACCCCGATATCTTCGCGCTGGGCGATGCCTGCTCCGCATCCAATGCCAAGACGATGGCCGCCGCGCGCAAGCAGGCACCGGTGGTCGCGGTGAACGCGCTGGCCGCGCTTGATGGCCATCCCCCGGTCGCCGCCTATGACGGCTATGGCAGTTGCCCGCTGACCGTCGAGGCCGGCAAGATCGTGCTGGCCGAGTTCGGCTATGGCGGCAAATTGATGCCCAGCTTCCCCAACTGGCTGATCGACGGCACCCGCCCGTCGCGCCTGTCCTGGCTGCTCAAGGATACCATCCTGCCGCCAGTCTATTGGCATGGAATGCTCAAGGGCCGCGAGTGGATGGTCAAGCCCCAGCCGATCGAGTCGCAGTCATGATGGACCTGACCCAATATCTGCTGGGTGGCCTGTCGGGCAGCCTGGTCGGCTTCGTGCTGGGCCTGGTTGGCGGCGGCGGGTCCATCCTGGCCGTGCCGCTGATGGTCTATCTGGTCGGCGTGCCCAACCCGCATGTCGCCATCGGCACCAGCGCGCTCGCCGTTGCCATCAATGCCGCGACGGGCCTGGCCAGCCATGCCCGCGCCCATCATGTCAAATGGCGCTGCGGCGGCATCTATGCCGCAGCGGGCATCGTCGGTGCGCTCGCCGGATCGACCTTTGGCAAGATGGTGGATGGCGACAAATTGCTGGCCCTGTTCGCGCTCGTCATGCTGCTGGTCGGCGTGCTGATGCTCAAGGGGCGCGGCAATGCGGGTAATCCTGGCGCGGAATGCAATCGCGAAAAAGCGCCCAAGGTGGTGGGCTATGGCCTTGGGTCGGGCTTGTTTTCTGGCTTTTTCGGCATTGGCGGCGGCTTCCTGATCGTGCCGGGTCTGGTCGCGTCGACCGGTATGCCGATGTTGATGGCGGTCGGCACCTCGCTCGTCGCCGTCACGGCGTTCGGCCTCACCACGGCGGCCAACTATGCCTTTTCCGGTCTGATCGACTGGCCGCTCGCGGCGGTGTTCGTGGCAGGCGGGGTCGTCGGCAGCGTCGGCGGCACGCGGCTGGCCGAGCGGCTGGGGGCCAAGACCGGGCGGCTGACCACCGTCTTTGCGATCCTGATCTTCGTCGTCGCCCTCTACATGCTCTGGCGCAGCGCGGCTGCCTTCGTGCCTGGCCTCTGACAATCTGACCTATCTCTTTATCCCTGCCCATCTGGTACAAGATCGGGCGAAAGGACATTTCCAATGTTCGACTCCTTAGACGCCCTGATCCTCGCCCGCGCCCAGTTCGCCTTCACGGTGAGCTTCCATTTTCTCTTCCCGGCCTTTTCGATCGGCCTCGCCAGTTTCCTGATGGTGCTGGAGGGGCTGTGGCTCGCCACCGGCAAGGGCGTCTATGCCAATCTCTTCCGCTACTGGCTCAAAATCTTCGCCGTCGTCTTCGCCATGGGCGTCGTGTCGGGCATCGTCATGTCCTATCAGTTCGGCACCAACTGGTCGGTCTTCTCCGACAAGGCGGGGCCGGTCATCGGGCCGCTCATGGCCTATGAAGTGCTGACCGCCTTCTTCCTGGAGGCCGGGTTCCTGGGTGTCATGCTGTTCGGCATCAACAAGGTCGGGCGCAAGCTGCATTTCACCGCCACCTGCGCGGTCGCCATCGGCACCTTCATCTCCGCCTTCTGGATATTGTCGGTCAATAGCTGGATGCAGACGCCGACCGGTTACGAGATCGGCACCAACGGCCAGTTCCTGCCCGGTCCCAGCTGGATGGCGATCATCTTCAACCCCAGCTTCCCCTATCGGCTGGTCCACACCGTCCTGGCCGCCTATCTGACCACGGCCTTTGCGGTCGGCGGCGTGGGGGCCTGGCATCTGCTCAAGGACCGGACCAACCCCGGCGCGCGGACCATGTTCTCCATGGCGATGTGGATGGCGGCGATCGTCGCGCCGATCCAGATTTTCGCGGGCGACATGCACGGTCTCAACACGCTGGAGCATCAGCCGGTCAAGGTGATGGCGATGGAAGGCCATTATGACAGCCATCCCGATGGCGCGCCGCTGATCCTGTTCGGCATCCCCGACAGCGCCAACAAGCGGGTCGATTATGCTGTCTCCATTCCCAAGGCATCGTCGCTGATCCTCAAGCATGATCTCAATGCGCCGATGAAGGGGCTCGACACCGTGCCGGAAGCCGATCAGCCGCCGGTCGGGATCGTCTTCTGGGCGTTTCGCGTCATGGTCGGCATCGGCTTTGCGATGCTGGGGCTGGGCCTGTGGAGCCTGATCGCGCGCTGGCGCGGCAAGCTGCATGACTGGCCGTGGCTGCATCGCGCTGCGCTATTGCTGGGGCCTTCCGGGTTCGTCGCCGTGCTGGCGGGATGGATCGTGACCGAAGTCGGGCGGCAGCCTTTCACCGTCTATGGCCTGCTCCGCACCGCGCAAAGCGCCTCGCCACTGGATGCGCCCGCCGTCGCGGCATCGCTGCTGGCCTTCGTCATCGTCTATTTCAGCGTCTTCGGCATGGGCATCTGGTATCTGCTGCACTTGATGAAGAAGCCGCCCGAAGCGCATGAAAGCACGCTGGACGGTGCGCCGATCCGCACCGCCGGCATAACCCCCGCACCCGCCATCGAAGGAGGCGACGCATGATCGACCTGACCGTCATCTGGGCTGCCATCATCGGCTTTGCGATCATCGCCTATGTCGTGATGGACGGGTTCGACCTCGGCATCGGCCTGCTCTTCCCGCTGTTCAAGGTGGGCAAGGATCGCGACACTGCGATGAACAGCATCGCGCCGGTGTGGGATGGCAATGAAACCTGGCTGGTGCTGGGCGGCGGCGGGCTGCTCGCGGCCTTTCCGCTGGCCTATGCCATCATCCTGCCCGCCCTTTATGCGCCGTTAATCGCCATGCTGCTCGGCCTCGTGCTGCGCGGCGTCGCGTTCGAGTTTCGCTGGCGCGATCCGGCGCACCGCGCCTGGTGGGACCGCGCCTTCACCGGCGGGTCCGCCGTCGCCACCTTTGCCCAAGGGATTGCATTGGGTGCCTTGCTGCAGGGCATCAGTGTCGAAGGCCGCGCTTATTCGGGCGGCTGGTGGGAATGGCTCTCGCCCTTCTCGCTGCTCACCGGCCTTGGCCTGATGGTCGGCTATGCGCTGCTGGGCGCCTGCTGGCTCAACTGGAAGACCGAGGGCGGCTTGCAGCGTCAGGCCGTGACCTATGCCGGGCGGCTGGGCATCGTCATGCTGGTCGTGATCGGCGCGGTCAGCCTGGCCACGCTGACGCTGGAGGGCAGCTACCAAAGCCGCTGGCTGGCATGGCCCGGCGTGCTGGCCACCGCGCAAGTGCCGCTGGCGACGATCATCGTCACCGCGCTCTTCTACCGCAGCCTTTCCCAACGCAAGGATGCGCAGCCCTTCCTCTGGGCGCTCGCCCTGTTCGGCCTGTGCCTGCTCGGCCTTGGCATCTCGATCTGGCCCTATGTCATCCCGGAACGCGTCACCATCTGGGAAGCCGCCGCCCCCTATCGCAGCCAGCTCTTCATGCTGGTCGGCGGCGCGGTACTCGTCCCGATCATCCTCGCCTACACCGCCTGGGCCTATTGGGTGTTCCGCGGCAAGGTCGGCAGCGATGGCTATCACTGATGCGTAAACAGCTACGCCAAATCGGCTGGTTCATCGGCATCTGGGCCGCAAGCATCGCAGCCCTTGGGCTGCTGTCCTTAGCCCTGCGCCACTGGCTGCTCTGATCGGGCGACCGAGTCGCGCTCCAGTGCGCAAGAGTGCTGCTGGCTTTGAATACCGGCCTGAGATTTCGCGCTGGCGACCGCCTCACCGATCAGCAGCAAAGTCGGATCATCATCGCTGATCGTCTGGACCAGGAAGGCCAGCATGGACAGCCTGCCCCGGATCAGCCTTTCGCTGGGCAGCGAAACATTCACCGCCACCATCACCGGCGTTTCCGGGTCGCGCCCCGCCGCGATCAATGATCGGGCAATCTCGCCCGCCGCCGCCCGGCCCATATAGATGCCGATCGTTCCGCCCGGCTGCGCCAGCGCGGCCCAGTCGAGCTTCAACGGTTCGCCTGCCTTCAAATGCGCCGTCACCAGCGTCAGCCCGCGCGCCTTGCCGCGCAAGGTGAGCGAGGCATGGCCGCTCGCCGCCGCCGCGCTCGCCGTCGTGATGCCGGGGCAGATCCGCACCCGCACGCCGCCTTCGCCCAGATGCGCCATCTCCTCCGCCGACCGGCCGAAGATCGACGGGTCGCCGCCTTTCAGCCGCACGACACGCTTGCCCGCGCGGGCTGCGGCCAGCAGCAGGTCGTTGATGCTCTCCTGTTGCTTACTGTGCCGCCCGGAACGCTTGCCGACGCTAACGCGCTCGACCCCAGCGGGGATCATGTCCAGCACGCCCGGCCCCACCAGCGCATCGTAAAAAACGATGTCCGCCGCGCCGATCAGCTTTTCCGCCTTGCGCGTCAGCAGGTCCGGGTCGCCCGGCCCGGCGCCCACCAGCCAGACGTCACCCGGCGCGATCAGGTCATTCGGCTGCATGCAACGTCTCCTGCGAAGTCTGGACGAGAATATTGGCCAGCGCGGGACGGCATGACCCGCAATTGGTCCCCGCGCCGATCGCCGCGCCGATCGCGGGCACATCGACCAGACGCTGGTCGCGGATCGCCGCGACGATCTGGTTGAGGCCGATGTCGAAGCAGACGCACACCACCGCGCCCTTGTCGGGCTGACTGCCCGGCCCGCGTGCCGCCAGCACGGACGCGCCCACGCCCTCGACCGCGAGTTGCCCGATCAGCCAGTCGCGGGTCGGCAACAGGCCGCTGCGCGTCACGATCAGCACGCCCGCGAGTTTCCCTTCGCGGATGATCGCGACGCGGCGGGTGCCGCGCGTCTGGTCGATCGCCTCGACCCTTTCGCCTTTGGGCAGGCAGGCTTCCAGCCGCGCCGGATCGCCATTGCCCGCCACTTCATAGAGCGCGCCGCCCGGCACCGTGATCCGCGTGGCCCACAGGCATGGCACGCGCACGGGTTCGGCCCCGCGCAGGATGAGAAAGCCTTTCCATTCGGTCGCTTGCCTTTCGACCCGGACGGGGGTGGATTTGAACCCCGGCTGGCCAGAATGGGGATCGACCAGCGGGCGCGGCAACAAGCCGGTGCGGCCGCCGCTCGATTGCTGATCGGTCCAGTGGATCGGGGTGAAGACTTCACCGGGGCGCTGCCCGTCGCTGATCCGCGCGCGGAACAGGCTCTCCCCCTGCGCCGTCGATACCCGCGCCAAATCGCCATCCGCGATACTCAACGCCGTCGCGTCGCGCGGATGCAGTTCGACCAAAGGCTCCTCGCGATGCCGCGCCAGTTTCGGCGACAGGCCGGTGCGCGTCATCGTATGCCATTGGTCGCGATAGCGGCCGGTGTTGAGCGTCATCGGCCAGCCGCGCAGCGGTCCCTGCAACGCCATCTGCGTCACCGGCACCAGCCGCGCCTTGCCATCGGGTGTTGGAAACCGCCCGTCTGCAAAAGGCATCCCGCCCCAGCGGAAAGGTGCCATCGCTGCATAGGCGTCATTGCCGATCGTCGCCTGCGCACGCAGGTTGAGCAGCCGTGCGCCATCATTCTGATAAGCGGTCAGCCGCGCATGTTCGCGCCAGATGTCGGCGGGCCGGTCATAGGCGAAGGCGTTGCGCCACCCCATCCGCCGCGCGACCTGCGTGACGATCCACCAGTCGGGCTTGGCCTCGCCGGGCAACGGCAGCAGCGCGCGTTGGCGGCTGATCGTGCGGTCGGAGTTGGTGACGGTCCCGTCCTTCTCGCCCCAGGCGGCGGCGGGCAGGCGGACATGGGCGTGAACGGCGGTATCGGTAGTCGCTATCACATCCGACACGACCACGAACGGGCAGGCTTCCAGCGCCGCGCGCACACGCCCCGCATCCGGCATCGAGACGGCGGGGTTGGTGGCCATCACCCACAGCGCCTTGATCCGCCCCTCGTCGATCGCGCGAAACAGGTCGACGGCCTTCAGCCCCGGCTTGGTCGCCACGTTCGGCGCGGCCCAGAAACGCCCGACCCGGGCGACATTGTCGGGCGCGAAATCCATATGCGCCGCCAGCGTCGTCGCCAGCCCGCCGACCTCACGCCCACCCATGGCATTGGGCTGGCCCGTGATCGAGAAAGGCGCGGCACCGGGCTTGCCGATGCGGCCGGTGGCGAGGTGGACGTTGATGATCGCATTGACCTGATCCGTGCCCCGGATCGACTGGTTGATCCCCTGGCTGAACAGCGTGACAGTGCGCGGGGTCGCGGCGAACATCTCGTAAAATTGCTGCAATTCGGCAGGCAGCAGGTCGCACGCCTTGGCCGTCGTCCACAAATCATGGCCCGCGCGGATCGCTTCCCAGAAGCCATCAGGCGCAGCAACGCGATCGCGCAGAAAGTCCCCATCCAGCAACCCGGCCTGATCCATCCAGGCCAGCAACCCGTTCATCAGCGCCACGTCGCTGCCGGGCTTCAAGGCAAGATGCAGGTCCGCCCCTTCGCAGCTTTCGGTGCGACGCGGGTCGATCACCACCAGCTTGGTGCCACGCGCGGCGCGCGCCGCCTGTATCCGCTGATAGACGACCGGATGGCACCAGGCGGTGTTGGAGCCAACGAGGACGATCAAGTCCGCCTCGTCCAGATCGTCATAGCTGGCAGGCACGACATCTTCGCCAAACGCGCGCATGTGCCCCGCCACGGCGCTCGACATGCACAGGCGGCTATTGGTGTCGATATTGGCCGACCCGAAAAACCCCTTCATCAGCTTGTTGGCGACATAATAATCTTCGGTCAGCAACTGGCCGGAGACGTAGAAGGCGACGCTGTCCGGGCCATGCTTGGCGATCGTCTCGCGAAAGCGCTTCGCCACAAGGTCCAGCGCCTTGTCCCAGCTTGCCCGCTTGTCGCCGATCATCGGATGAAGCAGCCGCCCCTCCAGCCCGACCGTCTCGCCCAGATGCGTGCCCTTGGAACAAAGCTTGCCGCCATTGGCCGGATGCGCCGCATCCCCCGCAATCGTTACGGCACGCGGCCCGGTCGGCGTCGCGGAGATACCGCAACCGACACCGCAATAGGCGCAGGTGGTGCGGATAGGGTTGGTCATTATAGCCCCTCCCCTTCAGGGGAGGGGTTGGGGTGGGGGCCTGCCCCAAGCATCAGGCCAAGACGATAGCCCCCACCCCCGGCCCCTCCCATGAAAGGGAGGGGTGATTTCAGTTCGACCTTCACGCCGCGCGCTTCCCGATGACGGCATCGCGCAACAGGAAGATGCGCCCGGCATCGACCTTGAGCGGGATCACCGGCACGCATCCCTTATCCTCGCCCAACGCCTCGCCAGTCTTGAGTGAGATGTTCCAATTGTGCAGCGGGCAAGTGACGACCCCGCCATGCACGATCCCCTGGCTGAGCGGCCCCTGCTTATGCGGGCAGCGATTGACGAGGGCATGGAAATCGCCGCTGGTGGTGCGGAAGATCGCAATCTCCTCGCCGCCCAGCACTGGCAGGGTGCGGGCATTGCCCGGCGTGATCTGATCCACCGAGCCGATATCGAGCCAGTCTCCGGTCATTATACGGTCTCCAACGGGCGCACTTGCGCAATATGCTGATGCAGTTCGGCATGTTCGCCCGCGACGCGCTCCGCCCAGGGATCGTCCTGCATGAACTGCTGCGAGAAAAGGAAGCGCGCGCGCAGCGCCTCGCGGCCTGCGTCATCCTCGACGATCCGCGCCTTCACATAATCGACCCCGACCCGCTCGATCCATGGCGCGGTGCGCTCCAGATAGCGGGCTTCCTCGCGATAGAGCTGCGTGAAGGCGGCGCAATAATCGAGCGCTTCCTGCTCGGTCGATACCTTGCACAGCAGGTCGGTGACACGGACATGGATGCCGCCATTGCCGCCGACATGCAGTTCATAGCCGCTGTCGACGCAGACGATGCCGAAATCCTTGATCGTGGCTTCGGCGCAATTGCGCGGGCAACCCGACACCGCGATCTTGAACTTGTGCGGCATCCACGATCCCCAGGTCATCCGCTCGGCCTTGACGCCAAGCCCCGTGCTGTCCTGCGTACCGAAGCGGCACCATTCGGACCCGACGCAGGTCTTCACCGTGCGCAGCGACTTGCCATAGGCATGGCCCGATACCATCCCCGCTGCATTGAGGTCCGCCCAGACAGCGGGCAGATCCTCCTTCTTGATCCCGAAAATATCGAGCCGCTGGCCGCCGGTGACCTTGACCATAGGCGCGTTGAACTTTTCAACGACGTCGGCGATCGCGCGCAATTCACGCGGGTTGGTCAGCCCGCCCCACATGCGCGGCACCACCGAATAGGTGCCATCCTTCTGGATATTGGCGTGCATCCGTTCATTGACGAAGCGGCTCTGCTGGTCATCGACATAGGCACCAGGCAGCGCGCAGAGCAGATAGTAATTGAGCGCGGGACGGCAGGAGGAACAGCCATCGGGCGTTGACCAATGCAGCTTCTGCATCACTTCGGGGATCGACGTCATGCCCTGCGCCACGATTTCGCGGCGCACATCGTCATGGCCGAAACTGGTGCATTTGCACATCGTCTTCGGCCCGGACTGGACATCCTCCCCCAGCGTCAATGCCAGGATAGTTTCGACCAGCCCGGTGCAGGAACCGCAGCTCGCCGACGCCTTGCACCCGGCCCGAACCGCGTCCAGGCTGCATGCGCCTGCGTTGATGCAGGCGACGACCTGACCCTTGGACACGCCGTTGCAGCCGCAAATCTCGGCATCGTCCGAGAGCGCTGCAACGGCCGCCTTAGGGTCCAGCGCGCCTCCTCCAGAGGCGAAGGCTTGGCCAAAGATCAGCAGGTCGCGAATGTCGGCGACATTTTCGCCGCGCTTGAGCAAATCGAAATACCAGCCGCCATCGGCCGTATCGCCATAGAGCACCGCGCCGATGACGCGATCCTCCTTCACCACGACCCGTTTATACACGCCGCGCGACGCATCGCGCAGGACGATGTCTTCGCACCCTTCGCCGCCCGAAAAGTCACCGGCGGAGAAGACGTCCAACCCGGCCACCTTCAGCTTGGTAGATGTGACGCTGCCCTTATAGCCCGTATGCCGGTCGGTCAGGCCATCGGCCAGGCTGCGGCACATGTCCCACAGCGGCGCGACCAGGCCATAGACATTGCCGTCATGCTCGACACATTCGCCGACCGCCAGCACGTCCGGGTCGCTGGTGACCATATGGTCGTCCACCTTGATCCCGCGCCCGATGTCCAGTCCCGCCGCCCGCGCCAGCACGACGCAAGGACGAATGCCCACCGCCATCACCACCAGGCTGGCGGGGATCAGCGTGCCGTCCTTCAACCGCACGCCCTCGACCTTGCCATCGCCGCAGATTTCCGCCGTGTCGGCCCCGGTCAAGATGGTCTGGCCCCGCGCTTCAAGCGCGCTCTTGAGCAGCCAGCCGGCCGCCTCGTCCAATTGCCGTTCCATCAGCGTCGGCATGATGTGCAGCACCGTGACCTTCATGCCGCGCAGCGTCAGGCCCTGCGCCGCTTCCAGCCCCAGCAGCCCGCCACCGATCACCACCGCGTCCCCGCCCCGATTGGCGGCGTCCAGCATCGCGTCGACATCCTTCATGTCGCGGAAGCTGATGACGCCCGGCAGATCCTTGCCCGGCACCGGGATGATGAACGGGTCGGAGCCGGTCGCGATCAACAGCTTGTCATAGGCGACGGTGCGGCCCGACTGGCTGGTGACGGTCTTGGCCGTCCGGTCGATCGCGATCACCGGATCGGCGACGATCAGGTCGATGCGATTGTCCGCATACCAGGTGCGGTCATTGATGATGATCTCATCGAACGTCTTTTCGCCCGCCAGCACCGGCGACAGCATGATGCGGTTATAGTTCACATGCGGTTCCGCGCCGAAGATGGTGACGCGATAGCGCCCCGCATCGCGCGCCAGCAGTTCCTCGACCGCGCGGCACCCGGCCATGCCGTTGCCGATCACGACCAGATGCTCGCGCGCATCGTTGGACGGGACGAAGATCGCCGCCTCGCTGCCCGCCATCGGCTCCGTTCCGATCTGAAATTCCATATTCGTGACTCCAGAAAACAAAAAAGCCGCCATCCTGACCCCCGGTGAGAACCGGAAGTCAGGATGGCGGCTTTGCCATCATATGCGCCTGGTCGATCCGTCCCTGGATCGCTTCGGCTATGGTTGGAAGGACAGCTTTGTCCTCTTCCACTGCACCATAACAGAATCGCCCGATGCCTCAAGCGATTCCTGTTCGTCGCCCGATCAATAGGCCCAGTCGGCCTGAACCCATAATTTCTGCGTATCGGTCGCCATCCTGTCCGCATCATAGCGGGCATAGCGAACCGACAGCGCGGTCGTCTTGACCTTGGCCGAAGCGATCAGGTTGATCTCATCACCATAATGCTGGTCCAGCCGGTCGCTGTCGAATCGATGCCACACCGCCTGCACCGACACGCCGCTGAGCGGCCCCACCTGTTTCCAGCCATAGCCGCCGCCGACATAGAGGTCGCGAATGCCGTTGGCAGGCGTCGTCAGGAATTTGTCGGCCCAGCCCTGAAATTTGAAATTGGTACCAAGCGGCGTCTGGAAACTCGTCAGCGGCGTGCCGCTAGTCGCGCCCAGCACCTCATAGCCTGCATTGAGCTTCCAGCCCTTCACGTCCAACGTCAGGTCCGCCAGCCAATAATCCGCGCTATAGCTGTTGGGATTGCGGTGATAGTCCGACTGGCGCGCATAGCTGAGCTGGTAGCTGAGCTTCGCCGCCTTGGACAAAGGCCGCGCCGCCGCCAGCCGCACGCCATAGGTCTGGCTCGACAGCCGATAGCCCTGCATCGCCGCCTCATCCTGATCGACCAGATAGGCAAAGCCCGTCAGCGCACCGACCGGCGTGGCATAGGACAGGTTGGCGAGGATCGTGTCGCCGCCCACCGCCTGCTGCCGCGGCCCACGCCCCTGAAAGCCCCAGATCGTCCGCACGCTCCACACATAGGAGAGGTCGAGCTTCAGGCCCTTGGCCGGGGTCAGCTCGGCGCGCACAGCATCGAACGTCTGGCCATTATCGCGAAAGGCGACATTGCCGACGAACCGCTCGTCATCGAGCAAGATCTTCTGCCGCCCGCCGGTCAGCGTCACCGCCTTGGTCCTATACTGAAGCTGGGCGATATAGAGCGCGATATTTTCGGGATCAGCGATGATCGGCCGGGTCGCGGCCCCGTTCAGCCCGTCATAATAATCGTCGATGGCAGCCAGCGTCCCCTGCCCCACAACCATCGCGGAAAAGCCCCCGCTGCTCGCCGACAGCCCGGCCCGCGCGCGGATGGTCAGCGCGTCGGATGTCTCGGTCGCCAGCCCCGCCTGATCGGCATGTTCATAGCGCAACCGCGCTTCGGCGATCGGCTTGAGCGTCACTTCCTGGGCACAAGCGGTCCCTGCGACGGCCAGAGAGGCCGCCGTTGCGAATAGATACTGCATGGAAATCTGTCCCCCTCGGACTTCGCGATAACGACTGGGGGCGGCCTGGCTATGCCGGTCCGCCCCCGCCCCTCCAAAGTCAGATGCGTGCGCCGCTGGTCCAGGTCGCCCGCCACCGCGCCTTGACCAGCGCGACGCCGATGAAGGCGACGATGGCAAGGCCCGCGAAGATCAGGAAGCCGGCCGAAAAGCTGCCGGTCAGTTGCTTGGCAAAGCCGAGCGAACTGGCGAGGTAGAAGCCGCCAATCCCGCCTGCCATGCCGACAAGGCCGGTCATCACGCCGATTTCCGCCTGGAACCGCTGCGGCACCAGCTGGAATACCGACCCATTGCCCGTGCCCAGCGCCAGCATGGCGAGGACGAAAAGGCCAAGCGCCGTCACCAGCGTCGTGGCAAAGGCGACTCCTGCGAGCGCAATCGCGGCGATCAGATAGACGATCATCAGCGTTCTTACGCCGCCGATCTTGTCAGCGAGCGCCCCGCCGATCGGGCGAACTAGCGACCCGGCGAATACGCAGCCTGCGGTGCAATAGCCCGCCATCACCGGCGTCAGGCCGAACTGGTCGGTGAAGTAGATCGGCAGGCTGGCGGCAAGGCCAACGAAACCGCCGAAGGTCACCGCATAGAAAGCCATCAGCAACCAGGCATCCGCCTGTTTCAGCGGCTGGAAGTAGTCGATCATCTTCTTGGGCGGCGGCGCGTTGGGCGCGTCCTTCGCCATGATCATATAGATGACGAACACGATGGTCAGCGGAATGCAGGCGAGGCCCAGCACCGCGTTCCAGCCGAATAATTTGGCCAGCCCCGGCGCGAACAAAGCCGCCAGCACGGTGCCCGAATTGCCCATGCCCGCCAGCCCCATCGCCTTGCCCTGATGCTCAGGCGGATACCAGCGGCTCGCCAGCGGCAACGCAATCGCGAAACTGGCACCCGCAAAGCCCAGCACGACACCCAGCGCCAGCGTGCCTTCAAAACTGCTGACCCCCATCAGCCAGGCCACAAACAGTCCGGCAATCACGATCAACTGGCTGATCGCGCCTGACATTTTCGGCCCGATCCGGTCGACCAGCAGGCCGTTCACGACGCGCAGCAACGCGCCCATCAATGTCGGCGTGGCGACCATCAGGCCTTTTTCGGCCGGGGTCAGCGACAATGTCTGTGCGATCATCGGCGCAAGCGGGCCGAGCAGCACCCACACCATGAAGGCGAGGTCGAAATAGAGAAAGGCGGCAATGAGCGTCGGCGTGTGGCCGGCCTTCCAGAAGCTGATCGCGGTGGCGGGCTGTTCACCCTCCTTGTCGCGATCCCAATAAACGGTAGCCATGATACGTCCCCCAATAAACGGAAATGGACACGAAAAAAGCCGCAGGCCGGACGCACGCACGAAGGGCGTAGTCCGGTCAGCGGCTTTGCTGCGATGTGGATGGGGATGGCGGTCCCGTCCTTGGGAGAGCGCATCCGGGTATAGGCGCGCTTCATCGCGCGACGCCTATACTATCTCCCGATTCGCATCATGTTGCAAGGCACAATTTTGCGCCTGCTTTCAACGCGGCGGCGCGAAGCTCGCGAGAAACTCGTCGATCCGTTCGGGGTCGAACACCCGCCCGTCGAAGAATCGGTCCGGCCCCAGCGTCAGCTCGCCCCGGCGCGATCCGACCGCCAGCGGCATGCCCACTGCCCCCTCCAGCTTCATGCTCGCGCCCGGCATTGGCACATCGCTGTCGGCCAGCGCGCGGCGGAAGATATCGGGCCGGAACACCGCCGCCGCCTTCGTTACTGTCGCGGGATCATGATCGACCATGCCCCAGCGTACCAGTTGCGAATAGATCCACAACGCCTGGCTGCGCCACGGAAAGGGCGTCGCCTCACGCGCGAACAGCATGAAATCGGGGCTGGCGATCGGCGCCTCTCCCGCCCGCGCGACGATCTGCCCCGACAAAGCGCGCGCGATCAGATCGGCGGGTTGATCAACATAGGCAGGCGCCGCCAGCAACCCGGCCAGATCGGCATGATTGGCGGTATCATCGCACCAGGCCGCCGCCCGCACCAGCGCGCGCAACAATCGATCGACCGTATCGGGATTTTCCTCCGCCCACGCCTCCCGAAAGGCCAATACCTTCTCGACACCCCGCCGCCATATCCGCTCGCCGATCGCCACGGCTTCGGCAAGGCCCGCCTCGACCGCCGCGCTACCCCAGGGTTCGCCCGCGATGAAGCCATCAATCTCGCCCGCCTGCATCGCCTCGACCGTCAGCGACGGCGGCAGCACGCGCAGCACCACGTCGCGATCCGGGTCCACGCCCGCGCTCGCCAGCCAATAGCGCAGCATGATCGCATGGCTGGAAAAACGATGGACGACGCCGATCACCGGCTTGCGCCGCCACAGCCCGATCGCGGCGGCGAAATCATGCGCCGTCCCCAGCGGATCGGCCAGCCGCGCCGCCACATCGGGTTCCAGCGCAGCGGCGAAATCGCACGTCATCACCAGCATATTGCCGTTGACGTTGAGCTTGTAGGGCGCGGCCAATGCGGCAGGCTGCTGGCTCAGCCCCAGGGTCACCGCGACTGCCAGCGGGGCCAGCATATGCGCCGCCTGCACCTGGCCATAGACCAGCCGGTCGCGCAGCGTCGCCCAGCTGGTGGTCCGCACCAGGTCGAGCGCAATGCCCTCGGCCTCTGCAAAACCCCGCTCGCGCGCCGCGACCAGCACGGCCGCATCGGTCAGCGGCAGGAAGGCGATCCGCAGGCTCGTCGTCATAATCCCCCTCCCAACAACTCGCTGGCGGTGATCAGCGCTTGTGCCACCTCCACAATCTTCTTGCCCTGGTTCATCGCCGCCGACCGCAGCAACGCATAGGCATCCTGCTCGCTCAGTGACCGCTGGTTCATCAGGATTGACTTGGCGCGGTCGATGATCTTGCGATCCGACAGCGCCGTGCGCGCCTCGTCCAACTCGCTCTGCATCTTGGCAAAGGCATTGAAACGCCGCACTGCCAGTTCCAGCACCGGCTTGACCCGCTCCTTGCGCAACCCATCGACGACATAGGCCGACACCCCGGCATCGATCGCCGCGCCGATCATCGCATCGTCGGACTGGTCCACGAACATCGCGATCGGCTTGGCCAGCGCCCGGCTGACGATGAGCATTTCCTCCAGCGTATCGCGGCTGGGGCTGCCCAGATCCATCAGCACGACGTCGGGCGCCATGCGTTCGAGCCGCGCGACGAAAGCGCCGCGCGGTGGCACGATATGAATATCGTCATAGCCCGCCTCGCGCAGCCCCTCCTCCAGAACCGTCGCGCGCAGGCCGCTGTCGTCGATGATGACGATTCGCATCAATCCAAAGCCTCTTCGCCCCTGAGTGACGACAATGCTGCACCGCGTCAATCAGGCGGGGGATGGTGCCTCTATCGCCTCACCGGAGCGCCCGCCTATTTAGGTCATCTGCGTCCTTATGGTGCGCGCGCTATAGACTTCCACCCCCTGCCAGGCATCGGCCTCAAACCGGATCCGGATCTTCGACTGCCCCCGCCCCGTGTCGGCGGGCAGCGCATAGGTCTGGACATTGCGGGCGGACGTGACGTCGCCTGTCAGCCGTTCGCGCGCCAATTGTTTGCCATCCACCAGGATGCGGAAATCCTTGTCGCGCTGGCCACCGCTATAGACGACTTGCAGCGCCAGCGGCCCCGGCGCGACGGCCAGGTCGAACGCGAAAAAGCCCTTGTTCACGATCCGGCTGCGGTCGGCGACGTGCGAAACCGCCTCCGATCCGCCACTGTCGGCAAAGCCGTGATCGACCTCCGGCTGTTGTTCGCCCAGGCGGATGACGTCGATCGTGCGCGCGGCCAGGTCCGCCCGCGCCTTGGCTGCGCTCTCCCACGCCACCCGTTCGGTCTGCCATTCGGCGGTATCGAAGCGGCGGAAATAGACGGCGGTGCGGTTGTCATGCTGCGCAAAGAAGGGCCTCAGCGTCAGGTCACCCGGCTTACCTTGTGCGCCCAGCCGATAATGGTGCAGGCCGCCCGCCGCCACCAGGGCCGGCGCGCTCTGGTCGGTGACAAGGGCCGGGTCCACGCCCTCCCACGACCGTTCGCGCGGCCCCATGTCGCCCGCCAGCACCAAGGGGCCACTCAGGAAGGCAATCAGCTTGGCATCGTCGGGCATCGCTTCGACCCGCACGGACATGGGCAGCGACAATATAATCTGGTCGCCCGCCTTCAAGCCCGTCAGCATCAGATAGCCGTCTTCGCGGACCCCCGCCGTTTTGCCGTTCACCTGCAACACAGGGGTAGCGCACCAGCCGGGCACGCGCAGCGCCAGCTTTTTCGGTGCTTTCGTCACCGCGATCCGCACCTTGTCGTCCAGCGGAAAGGCGGTATCCATGTCGAGTTGCGCGTCGGGCGCATTCAACGTCGAAGCATAATAAAGGTTGATCGCGATCGCGTCGTCGCGCTTCCAATAGATGCTCTCGCCATGTTTGGAATGGCTTTCCATGCCCGATCCGACGCAGCACCAGAAATCCTCGGTCGGGTTCGAATGGACGCGCGCCATCCCCGATGCCAACCCCGTGAAATAGGTGAACATGCCCGTCTTGGGGTCTTGCTGGCTCATGATGTGATTGAGGTGCGACCGCTCGTAGAAATCGAAATAGCGCGCGTCGCCGTTCCACCCGTACAAATGCCGTGTCAGCCGCAGCATATTATAGCTGTTGCACGCCTCGCAGGTCTGCTGGTCAAGCCGCTGGGCCAATTGCCGCGGCAGGCCGAAATGCTCATGATCCGAATTGCCGCCGATGACATAGCTGTGATCGTTGGTGACGGTGGCCCAGAAGAATTGCGCCACCTTCGCCTGGTCGGCATTGCCGGTCAGTTCATGCAGCCGCGCTTCGCCGACGATCTTGGGGATCTGCGTATTGGCATGCTTGCCCGCCAGTTCGTCGCGCCCGGCCAGGAGCGGATCGACGATCGCATGATGCCGCATCCGTTCGGACAGGGTCAGCCAGCGGCGATTGCCCGTGCGTTTATACAATTCGGCATAGGATTCGGTCAGCCCGCCATGCTCGGTGCGCAGAATATCCTGCACCTGGGCATCGCTTAGTCCTTCCACGATCGTACCGAGATAATCGCCAAGGCCGATCGCCACGGACAGGCCATCCTTGATGCCCGCATGGTGATGCGCATCCAGCGCACCGGCGATGACCTTATGATAGGTGTAAAGCGGCACCCATCCTTCGTTCAGGCTGAACCCGGTCGATCGGATGTCGCTCTTGCGCAGTTCTTCATAGACGATCTTGCCATCGACCGTCTTGCCGTCGCGCTCGACGGTGGTGCCGCCCGCATAACCGTCGCCCTGCTTCGCCTGGATCGCCTTGAGTTCGCGCACGATATAGGCGGCGCGGTCGCGAAACGGCGCATCGCCCGTCTGCGCGTAGATCAGCGACAGCGCGCTCAGATAATGGCCCAGCGAGTGCCCGGCGATGCCGCGCGATTCCCACCCGCCATAGACATCGCCTTTGGTCGGCAGCCCTGCTCCGGAATGGAAATTATGCAGCAACCGGTCGGGATCCAGCGACAGAAGATAGCGCTGGTTCGCCTGTACCGACGTCAGGAAAATCGACGGCTTCAACCGCACTTGCGACAAGGGAAAGGGCGTCGCCCGCGATGATGCGCCACGCGCCGCCCAGGCAAAGGACGGCATTGTGCCGAGCGCAACCCCTGCCCCCAACATAGCGCGGCGCGTCCAATCCATGTCACTCTCCTGATCCAGTCGTTGGGCCGACCCTATCTCCTCTTTTTGTATGAGTAAATGCCAAGGTGGAAGACCACCGCCAGCATCCAGCAGGAGCCATATCGCTTCGACAATTCAAGAAAACGCAAGGGAAAAGGGGCGACCTGCAAGCCGGCGATGTCTCTGCCCTCCTCGCACATGCCCCTTGCACCCCCTGCCGCACCCCGCCTATCAGCAGCGCAAAGGGATAAAGAGGATTGCGGGCCGATGAGCTATTATGATGTTCTGATCGTGGGTGCGGGCCATGCCGGGGCGCAGGCGGCAATTTCGCTGCGCCAGCATGGGTTTGAGGGCAGCGTCGCGATGATCGGCGACGAGAAAGACCCGCCCTATGAACGCCCGCCCTTGTCCAAGGAATATTTTGCAGGCGACAAAAGTTTCGACCGCATCCTGATCCGTCCGGCCACCTTCTGGGGTGAGCGCAATATCGACATGCTGCTGGGCCGCCGGGTCAAGAGCGTCGATCCGGTCGGCAAGTTCGTGACGGTGGGTGGCGAGGAAATCGGCTATGGCAAGCTGATCTGGTGTACCGGCGGCAGCCCGCGGATGCTGACCTGCAACGGCGCGGATGCGTCCAACGTCCATGCCGTGCGTCGCCGCGACGATGTCGATGCGATGATGGCGAAGCTCGACAGCATCAGCCACGTCACCATCATCGGTGGCGGCTATATCGGCCTGGAAGCCGCCGCCGTGCTGACCAAATTCGGCAAGACCGTCGTGCTGCTCGAAGCGCTCGACCGCGTGCTGGCGCGGGTCGCGGGCGAACAATTGTCGCGCTTCTACGAAGCCGAACATCGCGCCCATGGCGTCGACCTGCGCACCGGCGCGCGGATGGATTGCATCGAAGTGGTCGATGGCAAAGCGACCGCCGTGCTGATGGAAGATGGCGAGCGGATCGAGACCGATATGGTGATCGTCGGCATCGGCATCATCCCCGAAACCGGCCCGCTGATCGCGGCGGGCGCGGCGGGCGGCAATGGCGTCGATGTCGATGAATATTGCCGCACCAGCCTGCCCGACATCTATGCCGTGGGCGATTGCGCCGCCCATGCCAACCGCTTCGCTGGTGGCGCGCAGATGCGGCTGGAGTCGGTGCAGAACGCCAATGATCAGGCCAAGGTCGCGGTAGCGCACATATTGGGCAAGGAAGAAGCCTATAATGCCGTGCCCTGGTTCTGGTCGAACCAATATGATCTCAAGCTCCAGACCGTGGGCCTATCCACCGGCTTCGATCAGGCGATCACCCGCGGCGACCCGGCGACGCGCAGCTTCTCCGTCGTCTATCTGAAAGGCGGCAAAGTCATCGCGCTCGACTGCGTCAACATGGTCAAGGATTATGTCCAGGGCCGCGCCCATGTCCTATCCGGCGCAGCGCTTGACCTTACACAACTCGCCGATGCCAGCGTGCCGTTGAAGGAAGTCGGGCTGGCATAAAGTAAAAATCCGTTCGGCCCCGGACTTGATCCGGGGCTGTCGAAGCCCTTTTCTTCTACTTAAGAAGAGCGGCCCTTCGACAGGCTCAGGGCGAACGGAAACATATACCTACCCCCGAAAACTCGCCTTCATCGCCAATTCCCACGGCCCCCCGCGATAATGCCACGCCGCCAGCCCGGCGATCGCAAACGGGCGTGGCACAAATCCCGCACGCAACTGCTCTGCCAGCGCTTTCGCCTCGGCGGGCGCAACCTTGTTCTGCACCGTCACATGCAGCCGGGGCCGCGCCTGGTCCTGCGGCGTCAACAGGCCCGTAAACGCCTCCGCCAGTTCGTCGCGCATCGCCGCCAGTTCCGGGCTGTCGATACGATAGGCCACCCCCCGCCCCAGCATCATGACCTCGCTCAACCGCGCAGCCGGAGCCGGTCCGCGACACAAGCCCTTGAGTCGATCACCCACCTCCCCCAGCACCGAAGGCGGCAGATGGTGGAACAGCGTGATATGCGCTGCCAAAACATTGCGCTCAGGCGGAAAATGCGCCCGGCGCAGCCCGTCCGCCCAAGCGAAGTCCGCCGCCCCCATCAGCGCGCTGACGATGATGGGGGCCGGTGGGGCAGCCTCAACCAGCCGGATGCGCCTTCAACCATTCCAGCACGGGTTCGGGCTGGGTCTCGCCATAGGGGTCTTCATCATCGCCATTGTCATTGATCCCCGGTTCCTCGAACCAGGCGACGATCTTGCCGTCTTCCACGACCATGGCGTAGCGCCAACTGCGATCGCCAAAGCCCAGATGATTCTTCTTGATCAACATACCCATCCGCCGGGTGAAATCCCCCGACCCATCGGGCAACAGCTTCACATGGTTGAGGCCCAATTGCTTGCCCCACTGGAACATGACGAAAGCGTCGTTGACCGATATGCAATAGACATCATCGACCCCGACCGCCTTGAAATCATCGTAAGAACGCTCGAACGCCGGGCATTGTTCGGTCGAACAGGTCGGCGTGAAAGCGCCGGGCAGCGAAAACACGACGACGCGCTTGCCCGCGAACAAGTCGCCGGTCTGCACATCCTGCCAGCGATAGGGGTTTGGCCCCTCGACGCTTTCATCGCGCACGCGCGTCTTGAGCGTCACATTCGGTACGGTTCTTCCCAGCATCAGTGCGTCTCCCAATCAGGGCCGCCTTGTCGCACAGGCGGCAACCATCTTTATGGGGATTAGGAAGCCGGACGGCAATCGCGCCCGGCATGCAATCCACGCGCGCGCCTCAAAGCTCGCCGCGCGACCGCCGGATTTCGAACCATTTGCGCACATTCTCATTATGCTGCTGATAGGTGTCGGCAAAAATGTGGCCGCCCTTCCCGTCCGCAACAAAATAGAGCGCCTTGGTTTCGGCCGGATGCAGCACGGCGAGGATCGACAACCGCCCCGGATTGGCGATCGGTCCCTTGGGCAGGCCGACCATCGCATACGTATTATAGTCGTTGACGTCGGCAATCTCCGACTTGCGGATGCGCCGACCCAACGGCTTGCCGCGCGTGATCGGGTAGATGATCGTCGGGTCGGCCTGCAACATCATATTGGTGCGCAGGCGATTGCTATAGACGCCCGCGACCGTCGGCCGTTCGGACGCGACGGCGGTTTCCTTCTCGACGATGCTGGCCAGGATGATCGCCTCTTTGGGTGTCTTGGCGACCGTATTGGGCGCGCGTTCGGCCCATAATTTGGCCAGCGCCTCATCCATCGCCTTCTGCATGCGCTTCAACACGGCCGCACGCGCCTCGCCTTTGTCAAAGGCATAGCTGTCGGGCAGCACGCTCCCCTCTTCCGGCACCGGAATGTCGCCGGTCAGCTGGTCGTTCGCCATCAACCGCTCATGCACCAGGATGGAGGGCATGCCTTCGGGAATGGTGATCAGGCGGGTCAGCGTCTTGCCGCCCTGCAGGATGGACAAGATGTCGCTGTTGCTGGCCCCGGCGGGAATTACGAATTCCCCTGCCTTGATCGGCGTGCCCGCCCCGAAAATCTTGGCCCGCGTCAGGAATGCGTCGGCCGACCGCACCGCACCCGCCTGTTTCAGCAGCACGGCCGCATCGGACAGCGTCGCCCCGTCGCGCACGACGATGCTGACATCTTGGGCAGCCGGCCCCTGTTCGGTCCAGCCAGCCACGAAGCGAAAGGCGATGAAGGCCGCAACGGCCAGACCGATCAGCAGGACGATACAGCCCAGTCGTTGCTTCGAATTCCGGTTCGATCGTCTTGCCATCATCACCATCGCCCCAGAGGAATATCCACGACCGCCAAATCTTCCCCTGATCCTCTCCTGTAAGGTTCGGCAGAGGCACGTGACTCTGCCGAAGGGGACCGCCGAAGGCGGTGGAGGCGTGTCACCCTCTCGAGAGCATGACACCCCTCCGTCAGGGCTACGCCCTACCACCTCCCCTTATAGAGGATTGTTGCGAAATTCATCACCCACAGGTTTTTCCGTCATCCCCGCGAAGGCGGGGATCCATCTCCGGACCTAAAATCAAGACGATAAGGTGGGAGATGGGTTCCCGCCTTCGCGGGAATGACGATGCTTCGTGAGCAATCCGCATTTCGCAACGATCCCCTACATGGGGAGAAATTTCGTCCTCAAATCGCCTTCATGATGAGCGACGCATTGGTGCCGCCAAAGCCGAACGAATTGTTCAACACCGCGCGCACCTTGCGCTCCTTGGCGACATGCGGGACCAAATCGACACCCTTGCAGCTTTCGCTCGGTTCATCGAGGTTGAGCGTCGGCGGCACGATCTGGTCGCGCATGGCAAGGATGCAGAAGATGCTTTCGACCGCGCCCGCACCACCCAGCAAATGGCCGATCGCCGACTTGGTCGAACTCATCGACATCGCACCAATCTGATCACCGAACAGGCGGCGTACCGCGCCCAGTTCCAGCTCGTCGCCCATCGGCGTCGATGTGCCATGCGCGTTCACATAGTCGATATCTTCCAGGCTAAGGCCCGACTTTTTGAGCGCCATCTGCATCGAACGGAACGCGCCGGAGCCTTCCGGATGCGGCGCGGTGACATGATAGGCGTCACCCGACAGGCCATAGCCCAGCACTTCGGCATAGATTTTCGCGCCGCGTGCCTTGGCCCGCTCATATTCTTCCAGAACGACGACGCCCGCGCCTTCGCCCATGACGAAGCCATCACGGTTGACGTCATAGGGGCGGCTGGCGCGCGTCGGATCGTCGTTGAAATTGGTCGAGAGCGCCCGCGCCTGCGAGAAACCGGCGATGCCGATTGGGCAGATTGCGCTTTCCGCGCCACCCGCCAGCATGACGTCGGCATCGTCCATCGCGATCATGCGCGCGGCGTCGCCGATCGAATGGGCACCGGTCGAACAGGCAGTGACGACCGCATGGTTCGGCCCCATCAGGCCATATTTGATGCTGACCTGGCCAGAGATCAGGTTGATCAGGCGGCCATGGACGAAATGCGGGCTGACCCGGCTCGGCCCCTTGGCGGCCAGTACCAGCGATTCGCTTTCGATGCCTGGCAAACCGCCGATGCCCGAACCGATCGAGCAACCGGCGCGGAACCGTTCCTCTTCGGTCATGTTCAGCAGGCCCGCGTCGCGCAGCGCCTCGCTCGCGGCGGCGATGCCGAAGACGATGAACAGGTCGACCTGGCGCTGGATTTTGTGATCCACCTCCAAATAGGGGTCGAACCCATATTCATGCTCTTTGGGCTTCACTTCGCACGCGATGCGGCACTTATAGTCGGTCGGGTCGAACCGCGTGATCGTCGCCGCGCCGGATTTGGACGCGATGATGTTCTTCCATGTGGTTTCCACATCCCCGCCAAGCGGGCTGACCATGCCAAGGCCGGTTACGACGACGCGACGCATATATTTGCTCCGAAATAGTCTCTTTGACGCAATGTAGGTCTGGCCGATCCGGCCTGCAAACGCTGCATCAGATACGAAAAAGCTCCCCGCGCTCCGGGGTTACCGGACAGGAGGAGCCATTTCCTAACACGAAAGGCGGCCCGCTTATTGCGGGCCGCGAAACGCCTTACTGCTTGCTGTCGATATAATCGATGGCATCCTTGACGGTGGCGATCTTCTCGGCCGCATCGTCGGGGATTTCGACGCCGAATTCTTCTTCGAACGCCATGACCAGCTCAACGATGTCGAGGCTGTCAGCGCCCAGATCGTCGATGAAGCTGGCATCCTCGGTCACCTTTTCGGCTTCAACGCCCAGATGCTCGACGACGATTTTCTTTACGCGATCCGCGGTCTCACTCATGAGTGGTCCTTCTTGACTGGTATCGTTGGTGGTTGTGAATAACCGTTAAGGCAATGCCCTAGAGCCATGCGCCGATAGAGGCAAGAGGCAAGGCCGCCAAGTCCTTTTCAATGTGCCGATCGACGATTTCCCGATCATCCGGCCCTTATTGCCGCATTTACCAAAATTTCAGCCGCATCTGCAAGGGTGGACGCATGCCCGCCCTCTCCCCAACCGATCGGCTTGTCACGCGCGCGCGCATGCGGCTGGTGGCGCGCTGCATGCTGGTGGCCACCATCATCGGCCTGATCATCCTGTTTGCGGGCGCGCATGGCACGGTGGATTCGCTCGGACGGCCGCTGGGCACGGACTTCTCCAATGTCTGGACCGCCGGATGGATGGCCGATCATGGCCGCGCGGCGGAGGCATGGGACTGGGCGATCCAGCATGACGTGCAGCGGCAGGTCCATCATAACCCGGCCATTCCCTTCTATGGCTGGCATTATCCGCCCCCCTTCCTGATCATCGCCACGCTGCTGGCGCAACTGCCCTATGTGGCGGCATTGCTGCTCTGGCAGGGCATGACGCTCTCGCTCACCCTGCTGCTGGTCAAGCGGATACTCCCCGCTGAACGCGATGCATGGCTGCTGGCGCTGGGCGCGCCTGTCGTGCTGATCTGCCTTGGCCATGGCCAAAATGCCTTCCTGACGGCCAGCCTGCTGGGCGGCGGGATGCTGCTGCTGGATACGCGCCCCTGGATGGCGGGAATCCTGTTGGGCGCGCTCGTCTACAAACCGCAATTCGCCGTGCTGATCCCCGTCCTCATCCTGGCGCGTGGCAATCTGCGCGCCTTCATCGCGGCGGGCCTGACCGTCGTCGCGCTATGCCTGCTGACATGGGCGATATGGGGTTGGGCAGTGTGGCAGGCGTTCATCGATTCCCTGCCGCTGACCCGCCATATCATCATCGAAGCAGGCGCGACCGGCTGGGAAAAAATCCAAAGCCCCTTCGCCGCGATCCGCCAATGGGGCGGATCGATCCCCGTCGCCTATGGCGTGCAGGCGGTGGTCACGATCGGCGCGATCGTTACGGCGGGGCTGGTCGCGCGCCGGGGCAGCATGGCCTTGCGCGGCGCGGCCGCCCTCAGCGCGGCCCTGCTTTGCACGCCTTATGTGCTGGACTATGACCATGTATTGCTCGGCGTCGCCATAGCCTTTGTCACAGCCGACATACTGGAACGCAGCACGTTGCGCTGGGAGCCGACATGGCTCGCCTATGCCTGGCTCGCGCCGCTCTTCGGCCGGACGGTGTCGGACCTGACGCTGATCCCCGTCAACCTGATCGCGGCCATCGCCATCCTCGCCATCACCGCCCGCCGCGCAGCGCAGTTCGACGCGCTGACCTTGCCATGGCCCCCGCGCCTGAGTGCCTATCGGCAATAGCCTTCCTGCCCGGCCACGACGATCAGGCAGTCGGTCTTGTCGGCGAGATATTTGAACCCCGTTTCCGCCCCGGTGCCCGGCCGGATCGTCAGTTCCTTCCCATCGCGCGTGAAACGGATCATCGCCCCCTCGGCCATGCCGGCATAATCACCCTGCCGGTCGAGAGTATCCTTGTTGGTCAACGCATAGCTGCCGGGCTTCCCATCGGGCGCGGGCTGAATGTCGAGGAACAGCCCCTCCGGCCCGGTCCAGCGGCCGATCCAGTCGTCGGTCGGCAAGCGCCCCGCCGGGCCATCCACGCTATTGATCGCATCGCTATCTTCGATCGTCTCGACCGTCGGCGCATTGACCGTAGCATTGGCGACATTGTCCGTCTCGGCACCAGGACCACATCCGGTCAGCAGCGCGCCAGCCAGCAGCAACGGCAGCGTGAAGCGGGACGAAAGGCGGCAGGTCATCGGTCGATCTCCTTGGCTATCGGGACGAACAAGTCGCGAAACGGCACATTCGATCCCTCTGCGCCTAAGACGTCGCCTTGCCAGCGCCGCCGTCTATCGCCAAACACGCAGATCGGGGGACGATATGACGAACAGCATGATGCAACGACCCAGGGCGAAATTCGTGCGCGAAACCCCCGACGTCCGGCGTCAGGCCCTGATCGAGGCGACAGCCCGCTGCCTCGCGGAAAAGGGCGTCGGCGGAACCTCCGTCCGCGCGATCTGCGCGCAAGCAGGCGTGTCCTCCGGACTGCTCACCCATTATTTCGAGGGCGTCAACGCGCTCATCCTTGCCACCTATGTCGATGTCGGCGCGACCGTCTCCGCCGCGCTGGACCAGGCGGTGGAGGAGGCCGGCGATGATCCGCGCGACCGGCTGCGCGCCTGTCTCCAGGCCAATTTCCGCGCGCCCATCCTCGACCCGGACCTGCTCGCCACCTGGATCGCCTTCTGGAGCCTCGTCAAAAGCGATCCCGCCATCGCCGCCGTCCATGCGCAAGTCTATGCCGCCACCCGCGCCCAGCTTGAAACCCTGCTCCTCGCCGCCGTGCCGGAAATGCCGCCCGCCCGCGCCCGGCTCGCCGCGATCAGCCTGACCGCGCTGGTCGATGGCCTGTGGCTCGAACTCTGCCTCGATCCCTCGACCTTTTCGGCAGAGGAGGCACAGGCCATGGTCGAACGCGCTATGATGCTGGCGCTTGGCCAATGGCGCGGTGAGTGGGTCGATCAATCCGATCGGCTGTGATCGCTTTTCTCACTCACCCCATCCGAGAAAACCAATTTCCCTCGACTCGCCTGCGTCCCTACATGGGTCAGGCAACAGCAACCCACATAAGGAACTGGACAGCCCATGGCTCTCATCAACACCACCATCAAGCCGTTCGCAGCGACCGCCTACAAGGAAGGCAAGTTCGTCGACGTCACCGATGCCGACGTGAAGGGCAAGTGGGCGATCTTCTTCTTCTACCCCGCCGACTTCACCTTCGTCTGCCCCACCGAACTGGAAGACCTCGCCGGCATCTACCCGACCCTCCAGTCGCTGAACGTCGAAGTCTATTCGGTCTCGACCGACACGCATTTCAGCCACAAGGCTTGGCACGACACCTCGCCCGCCATCGGCAAGATCAACTATTACATGCTGGGTGACCAGTCGGGCCAGATCACCAACAATTTCGACGTGATGCGTCCGGGCGTCGGCCTGGCCGACCGCGCGACCTTCCTGGTCGATCCCGAAGGCGTGATCCAGTTCATGGAAATCACCTCGGAAGGCGTCGGCCGCAACGCGACCGAACTGCTCCGCAAGGTGAAGGCGGCTCAGTATGTCGCCGCCCATCCCGGTGAAGTCTGCCCCGCCAAGTGGGAAGAAGGTGAAACCACCCTCGCCCCTTCGCTCGACCTCGTCGGCAAGATCTAAAAACGACCCGCAGCGCGGCCCCCTTGGTCGCGCTGCCCAGAACGGCCGCCGGGTTGCCCCAAAGGGCACGGAACCCGGCGGACCCTTCAACGCTATCTAAACCGTCATTCTATTCTCATCGGGGTCTTTGGGTCGCACCATCCCCCGAAGGGCCGCCGCACGCCCCCCTCCCTCAATATGCGGCGGCGGCCCGCTTTCATGCAACGGAGCAAGGCACGATGTTGGACGCAAATCTCAAAGGACAGCTGAAAGGCTATCTGGCGAACATCACTCAGCCGATCGAGCTGGTGGCTTCGCTGGATGAAGGCGAAAAGTCGCGCGAACTGGGCGAATTGCTGGGCGACATCGCCGAACTGTCGGACAAGGTGACCGTTGTCACCGGCATCGACAAGCGCGTCCCCAGCTTCATGATCCGCCGCGCAGGCACCGATATCGGCGTGCGCTTCGCGGGCCTGCCGATGGGCCATGAATTCACCTCGCTGGTCCTGGCGCTACTGCAGGTCGGCGGCCACCCGTCAAAGGCGGCGCAGGACTTGATCCAGCAGATCAAGGATATCGACGGCGATTTCGCCTTCGAAACCTATTTCTCGCTCTCCTGCCAGAACTGCCCCGACGTGGTCCAGGCGCTCAACCTCATGAGCGTCCTTAACCCCCGCATCAGCCACGTCGCCATCGACGGCGCGCTGTTCAAGGAGGAGGTCGACAGCCGCAAGGTCATGGCCGTCCCCACCGTCTTCCTCAACGGCGAACCCTTCGCCAGCGGCCGGATGGAACTGGAACAGATCGTCGCCAAGATCGACAGCGGCGCCGCCACCCGCGCCGCCGAAAAGATCAAGGCCCAGGAACCCTTCGAAGTCCTCATCGTCGGCGGCGGTCCCGCTGGCGCAGCGGCGGCCATCTATACCGCGCGCAAGGGCATCCGCACCGGCGTCGCCGCCGAACGCTTCGGCGGCCAGGTGCTCGACACGATGGATATCGAAAATTTCATCTCCGTCTCGCGCACCGAAGGGCCAAAGCTCGCCTCCGCCATGGAAGCGCACGTCAAGGACTATGACGTCGAGATCATGAACCTGCAAAAGGCGGCGAAGCTGATCCCGGCCCGCACCGAAGGCGGCTATCATGAGGTCGTGCTGGAAAATGGCGCCTCGCTGAAGGGCCGCACCCTCATCCTCTCCACCGGCGCGCGCTGGCGGCAGATGGGCGTGCCCGGCGAAGAGGAATATCGCAACAAGGGCGTCGCCTATTGCCCGCATTGCGATGGTCCGCTCTACAAGGGCAAGCGCGTCGCAGTGATCGGCGGCGGCAATAGCGGCGTCGAAGCCGCGATCGACCTCGCCGGTATCGTCGCCCATGTGACGCTGATCGAGTTTGACAGCCAGCTCCGCGCCGACGCGGTGCTGCAACGCAAGCTCGCCAGCCTGCCCAACGTCAAGATCATCACCTCGGCGCTCACGTCGAAGGTGGATGGCGATGGCGACCGCGTCACCGGCCTGTCCTACAGGGACCGCAACAGCGGCATCGAACATGACGTCGCGCTGGAAGGCATCTTCGTCCAGATTGGCCTGGTCCCCAACACCGAATGGTTGAAGGACGCGGTCGCCCTGTCCCCCCGCGGCGAAATCGAAATCGACGCCCGCGGCGAAACCAGCGTCCCCGGCGTGTTTGCCGCAGGCGACTGCACGACGGTCCCCTACAAGCAGATCGTCATCGCCATGGGCGCAGGCTCAACGGCAGGACTGTCGGCCTTCGATTACCTGATCCGCTTGCCTGCGAGCGAAGAGGCCGCGCAAGCGGCGTGATGCCAGGCGCCTTGCACGGGGTTTGAAAGAACGGCCGATCCGGCGACGGGTCGGCCGTTTTTTATGGGTGCTGGGCAATGGCCGGAGTGCGCCCATTCCAGATGTAAGATAAATCAAACGTGGTTCTCGAAATTACCACATCTTCACTCTCCCTGAACCGCCTCTACGAGTTCCCGTACATAGGTCACAAGAGGATGTAAAAATTCGGGATTATTAGCAATGATTAGCTTCACTATCTCAATGCCATCCGAAGTCTTATCGTACTCTATTCGTGCGTCACTAAGAGTAGTAAACAGTTTGGCCAAAAGCTTGGCTGCGTCAACTTGCCGGAGCCACTGCGTATCATTCAAGGCCGGATCCGTCCCTGAAATCGCCAGCGATCGTTCAGCAGCTAACTCCATGAGTTTTGCATGCACCGTATCCGCGTCCACCGCGCTTTCAGGATCCTTAACGCGTATTCTCGCTGCTACCGCTGCAGGATCAAGTAGGTAGCACTCTAGTGGATTGATTCCAACACTTGGTGCCCGCGCCGCACAGCGGCGATAATGTCGACTGGATCGGCCTTCCAGACGAAGGGGCGCGGGTCCTGATTATGTTCTTTGATGAAGCGATTGATGGCCGCCTGTAGATCGACGACGGAATGAAAGACGCCATTCTTCAGGCGCCGCCTTGTGAGCTTGGCGAAGAAGCCCTCGACGGCGTTGAGCCACGAGCAGGATGTCGGAACAAAGTGAAAGGTCCAGCGCGGATGTCTGGCCAACCAGGCACGGACCTTAGCCCGGATTATTCGTGACGTTGTTCGCTTCGGCGGTCCGCGTTTTTCGGTGCCAGCCTGTATGTGATCAGGACGAGGGATTTCGCTGCGTCTATTTCACCGCGGATATTTGATAGGCTTGCGAGTTGG
>NZ_NMUA01000199.1 GCF_002312805.1 Sphingobium sp. D43FB
GAAGTATTTGAGAGCAGGTTTTTTGTAATCCGCCATTGAAGTGCTCAAAAACAGGGCGAATTTGTTGTGCTTTGCCGTAGGAAATAAATCATCAGTGCCTTCATGGCTCACGGATATTAAAAATCCGGCAACGATGGTGCATTTATTTTTGCTGCGTTGCGGGTAGCCATTCCGGCCTTCAGGTTTATCCGCCACCCATCGCTGCGATTAGCTGATCAGCACGGTCTGCCTGTATACAGAGGGATAGGTCAAGGTATTGGCGGTGGATGGGTGAGTATAAAAAACAGATGCTTAGGCGCGTGCGTTGATCCAGAACCTTTAAATATTTGTTGAGCACAGATATTGCATACAGCGCAGCGATGAGTGCCAAGGGTGAATATTTCACTCAATCCCGGCGTTATAAAGGCATGGGTCAAGCTACGCAGGCGTGGATGTGTTTCATTTACCC
>NZ_NMUA01000200.1 GCF_002312805.1 Sphingobium sp. D43FB
CCGCAAGATCCGAAATCGTCGAAATCTGTTGAAAAGCCTTGCAAGGTGGGGGTGGTCCATACACGTCGTTCTGTTCCAGAAGGATAGCGCCGACGAGACGGGTAATCGCCTCTTCGTTGGGGAAGATACCGACAACATCGGTGCGCCGCTTGATCTCGCCATTGAGCCGCTCGATCGGATTGTTGCTGTGCAACTTCGTGCGGTGTTGGGCTGGGAAGGTCATGTAGGCCAGCACATCCTCCTCGGCGCTGTCCATCAGAGTAGCGAGTTTTGGCACGGTAGGGCGCAATTGATCGGCGACGCTACGCCATTGGGCCTTTGCTGCGCGGCGACTGACAGGATGCGAGCGTAGCGACAATCAAGATGAGAATCGGTTGTTGGGGTGTCGGTGAAGGGCGGAGGGCGTAGCCCGAAGCCCGTAGCCGAGACCCCAACAACCGATGGCCCT
>NZ_NMUA01000201.1 GCF_002312805.1 Sphingobium sp. D43FB
TCTGGCACCTGACACCGGCTAAATAATCTAATAAAACTTCAGCAGCAGGCATTGTATATCCGATGGGATATACAATGCCTGCTGTTTTGTTTTTATATATCCTTGTAATAAGCCGGAGAAATCACATCTGCTTCCTTGCAGGAGCATCCGTTCTCGTAACTGTCACAGCAGTCACAGTTCGAACAGTACATATGTGTATCCGGGATATAGAATAATCCGCCATAGAGCGGTGAAGTACGCAGTTCTTTGGATTCTTTCTTGCTGTTCGCAAAGTGGATTCCATTAGAGATCAGCATATTCTCCGGTTCGTATCGGGAGAAGTCGAAGTAATGTCCCTGCGTTCCGTGATGGGGTACTTTGATGCACCAGTAATGTTCATATAACGGCAGTTTTCCGTCATAGTTCTCTGCGATCATCTTCATATGTTCCGGCTGGGCATCTCCGGTA
>NZ_NMUA01000202.1 GCF_002312805.1 Sphingobium sp. D43FB
TACTCAATGGCGTGGGTGTTGATTTTTATTTTTTTTTGTGGTACTCGGTTTTGTTTGTCAAAAAACAGCTGACATTTATGGAGAGGGCTGATATTATGCCCTCATGTTTATAGTGTTACGAGGGCCCGTTCCGTGGCGAAAAGCTTATCAGTATATAAAAATTCGTCTAAGAAAGAGTATTCTCTGACAGATGAACAGCGGGATATATATCGCCAGACCTCTTATAACTCCAGGGAGGCTAAGGCTAACGCCTTGCTCGGACTGGTACAGGCTGTCCATGAAGTAAATATTCCCCGTTTAGACCCTTGTGAATTGATGCCTCAATTGGAGAGCAATAAATTGAGGTGTGTAAGTTTGTTTTCGGGTGGCGGCGGTCTTGATCTTGGTTTTGATAGGGCTGGATATAGTCATATCGCTTCATATGAGTTAATACCTGTTTGCAAG
>NZ_NMUA01000203.1 GCF_002312805.1 Sphingobium sp. D43FB
AAACAAAAAGCACCCCTGCTTCGGTTCTGCTGAAGAAAGCTGCTGGTCTGACTAGCGGTTCGGCACGTCCGAACACCGTTAAAGTTGGCACCGTGACTCGTGCACAGCTGGAAGATATCGCTAAAGCAAAAAATGCGGATCTGACTGCTGCTGACATGGATGCGGCCGTGCGTACCATCGCCGGTTCCGCTCGTAGCATGGGCCTTAACGTGGAGGGTGTGTAAATGGCTAAGCTGACTAAGCGCCAAAAGGCTATCGCCGAAAAAATCGAGCCGGGCAAATCGTATAACTTCACAGACGCAGCAGCCCTGTTGGCTGAGCTGTCGACTGTCAAGTTCAGCGAGTCGGTTGATATCGCGGTAAACCTGGGTGTTGACCCACGTAAATCCGACCAGGTCGTTCGTAGCGCTACTGTGCTGCCACACGGCACTGGCAAGACTGTT
>NZ_NMUA01000204.1 GCF_002312805.1 Sphingobium sp. D43FB
TTTTTCTTCACTTACGGCAATTAGCTGGCAATAGGTATCAACGCGAGTGTTTCTTACGGACAAACAAACGAGGGTTAGACACCATGCAGACAAAGATTATTGCCAGCGTTTTAGCAATCCTGACCGTGAGTAACTATACCTACGCAGATACTTGCCCTGAACCCTCATCTATTTACAAAACAAAGAGTGGCTTTGAAGCCAAGGACAAATCCGGCCATATCTGGAAAGGAGAAGATCCGGGACAACCGGTCGATGTTAAGACTCTGGTTTTTGAAGATGCGGCGTATATCACTGAAGACGAAACCGAAAACGGGCCAGTGAAAGTCAGTCAGTTGAGTTGCCGCTACCAAAATCTGGCCTTGTTTCTAGACAATGTAGTCAACTGGAAAGCCGCGGCGCCTGCGAATTGGGACGAATCGAATCGCTGTTATTCTAAACCCCAC
>NZ_NMUA01000205.1 GCF_002312805.1 Sphingobium sp. D43FB
ATCATTTTCGCCAGGAACAGCTTAAAAATTATCAAATTCATGTGAACGTTAACATTTTTGCGCTCACAGAATTATTGTTTTCGCGTACTATCCCCTTCTGGTTATCATTTTTTAGCTCTCGCTAGGGGATTCGAGCATGCAAGTAGGCTTCAAGGCACTCGCCGATCGCTACGCTATCGCACTTGCACAACCCCTACGTGTGGAATCGGTGATCGGTACGACGCGCAGGAGCCGCGAGAGCAACGGACGCGTCGAGAACAAGTATCCCGCCAGCTACCAGCCAACGGACGACTTTGCCGGGCATTTTGAATTTGGACTCAAGTACGAAGAAATTCCCCTCGAGTTTTTCGCCCGTCTGTTTGCGGCTGCCGGTCCAGAGCCCATCGAGGCCTGGTGCCGGCAAGCGCCCTTTGGCCAATATGCCCGCCGCACCGGATT
>NZ_NMUA01000206.1 GCF_002312805.1 Sphingobium sp. D43FB
TTCATTTTCCCCTCATTTGCCTTGCGCATGGCAAAGATCTTCATATGATCTCTGTAGTCATCGTAGGTCTGAGGCTGTTTCTCTTTATTATTTATGATACTTGCATAAATAAAGGCTTTTTTATCATCCCCGAGGGAAGTATTATTATACGTGAAATACATCAGCAGAGCCTTGGGCAGTTCTCTCTGATAAGAAGTGTCCATAGTCTCCACATAATATTCATACAGCCTGGTCAGACGAAGACCATGTTCCACTGCCAGTGAAAACCAGCGGAAATATTCCGGCTCTCTGGGATTTCCCAGCATGATATAACGGCAGATCGCTTCCAGGGTATCGTCAGAAGGAAACGCCTCATAGCCCATGGCCATGGCACGGTACATGCTTCTGTTAAATTTCCTTTCATATCCTGTGAGATAGGCAAAACGCATGATCA
>NZ_NMUA01000207.1 GCF_002312805.1 Sphingobium sp. D43FB
GGTGGCGTCTACCTGAACACCTTTGGGCGTATCGGGACATTTGTCGATGCTGTTTTTCACGCCATCGCCATCATCGTCGCCGTCGCCATGCACCCAGCAATATGCGCCTGCCATCACGCCCACCGCGCCGCCTAGGCTGGCCGCCACCGCTGCGGTCTGAAACGCCCCCGCCGCCGCGCCCGCCAAAGCGCCGCCAGCCGCACACAATGGCCAGTCGGTCTTCTGCAAACCGGCACAACCGGTCAAGACACTGGTTACAAGAATCAGAGGTAACGCCGTCCGGATTATTCTCATCAATTTCTTCTCCCAAGGGTTCGGCTCAATGCGCCGCCTCTCAAGTAAAGACATCACATCGCCACTTCGCCAGCTTGAGCCCGTATTTATTGGGGAGAAACCGGATCTCGCGCCTGCATCACGGTCCCGTGGGAGCG
>NZ_NMUA01000020.1 GCF_002312805.1 Sphingobium sp. D43FB
CCAACTCGCAAGCCTATCAAATATCCGCGGTGAAATAGACGCAGCGAAATCCCTCGTCCTGATCACATACAGGCTGGCACCGAAAAACGCGGACCGCCGAAGCGAACAACGTCACGAATAATCCGGGCTATAGTCTCTGATCGCTTATTCTATCGCCCGGTTAAGCCGGAGGAGCCCTGCCATGCTGTCTCGTCGCAATCTGCTGTCCGGATCGCTCGCCGCAGCGTTGGCGGCCAGCCCCCTCCGCGCGGCGGTTCGCTTCGATGGCAAGGGGCAGGGGTTCGAACTGGCCGGACAAGGGCAGGCGGTGCCATTGTTCGTGGATGCCAGCGATTTCGCCGGTGTGATCCGCGCGACGCATGACCTGTCGGCGGATATTGGCCGTGTTACCGGTGTCGATGCGCCGCTATCCCCGACCGCCGACAAGGGGCGAATGGTGTTGATCGGTACGCTTGGCCACAGCCCGCTGATCGACCGGCTGGCAGACAGCGGCAAGATCGATGTGGCGCCCCTTCGCGGCAAATGGGAATCCTACACCATCCAGACCATCGCCAATCCGGCACCGGGTATTAGCGAAGCACTGGTCATCGTGGGCAGCGACAAGCGCGGGACGATCTACGGGATCTATGATTTGTCCCAGAATATCGGCGTATCCCCCTGGTATTGGTGGGCCGATGTGCCGGTGATGAAACGGGACCACATCCAGCTTTCCTATGGCCGTTACTTCCAGGGCGAACCGGCGGTCAAATATCGCGGCATCTTTCTCAACAATGAAGCGCCCTGCCTGTCGGCCTGGACGGCGGAAAAGTTCGGCGGGATCAATGCCGCCTTCTACAAGAATGTCTTTGAACTGCTGCTGCGGCTGCGCGCCAATTATCTGTGGCCCGCCATGTGGAACAACGCCTTCAATGAAGATGATCCATTGAACGGGCCGCTGGCCGATGAATATGGCATCGTCATGGGCACATCCCATCATGAACCGATGAACCGCGCGCATAAGGAGTGGACCCGGCGTCGGCCGGGCAATGGCGAATGGAATTATGCCACCAACCGTCCCGCCGTTCAGCAATTCTTCCGCGAAGGCGCCAAGCGCAGCAAGGACCGCGAACTGTTGGTGACGATGGGGATGCGCGGCGATGGCGACGTGGCGCTGGAAAGCACCGGCGGCATCACGTCGGACATTGCGCTGCTGGAAACGATCATCGCTGATCAGCGCCAATTGCTGGTAGAGGAAACCGGCAAGCGCATCGAGGATATCCCGCAGGTCTGGGTGCTGTTTACCGAAGTCCAGAAATATTATGATGCTGGCCTTAAGGTGCCCGACGATGTCACCTTGATGTTCGCCGACGATAATGTCGGCTATATCCGCCGCCTGCCCACAGCGCAGGAGCGGGCCACCCGCACTGGCGGCTTTGGCATCTATCACCATATGGACATGAATGGCGGGCCGTATAGTTATAAATGGATCAACACCAATCCCTTCCCGAAAATATGGGAGCAGATGAACCTGGCGCTCACCTATGGCGCGGATCGGATTTGGATCACCAATATCGGCGACTTGAAGCCGCTGGAACTGCCTATCGAATTTTTCCTGACGATGGCCTGGGATCCCAAGGCGGTCAGCAAGGATCGGATCGCGGAGTGGACGCAAATATGGGCCGCGCGCGAATTTGGGCAGGCGCATGCGCAGGAGATCGCCACGCTGGTCTCACGCTACGCGAAATATAACGCCTGGCGCAAACCGGAGCAGTTGCGCCCTGACACGTACAGCCTTGAGAATTTCGACGAAGCCGAACGAATGGTGGCGTTGTGGCTGGACCTGCGATCGCGTGCCGAAGCGATCAATGACAAGCTGCCGGAGACGCACAAGGCGGCCTATTATCAGCTTGTCCTCCACCCCATCAGAGGCTGCTGCAACCTGACGCAAATGCAGGTCGCCGCCGCGCGCAACAAACGGTTCGCAGAGCAGGCGCGCGCCAGCACCAATGAGGAAGCCCAGGAGGTCAAGCGGCTGTTTGCGCAGGCCCATGCGATCCGCGACACCTATAATCACGATCTGTCGGATGGGAAATGGAACCATTTGATGGACCAGCCCTATATCGGCTATTTCGACTGGTATCAGCCGGTTCAGGATATCTGCCCACCGGTGTCGGCGCTTGATCTGCCGGACACGGCGCAATTCGGCGTAGCCGTGGAGGGCGCGCGGCAGGGCTGGCCGGGCTATTATCTGCCCCCAAATTTGCCGATACTCGACAGCCTGTACCGGCCATCAAGCTGGATCGAGACATTCCCGCGTGGCAAACGCCCGGTGGAGATCCAGTTGGTTGCGAGCGACCCTTGGATCATCCTGAAACAGGACAAGGCGTTCAGCGTCGGAAAAGCCGACAGGCGCCACCGGGTCGAGATCGACTGGCGCAAGCTGCCGCCCGGTCGCAGCACGGGAACGGTGAAGATCAGCAATGGTCGCGATGGCGGTGGCGCTGAGGCGCAGAGCGTGACGGTGACGGTCACGGCCATTCGGGCGTCGGCGGAGGAAGAGCGGGCCGCCAAAGGCTGTTGGGGATCGCTCGTCGGTGCCTTCTCGATCCCAGCCAGCGACTATGCGCGCAACATTCCCGCCGCTGGTGTCCAGTGGGAGCCGATCCCCGACTATGGACGGGTCGATGCGGCGATGTCGATCTTCCCGGTGGATGCCGCATCCATGCCGGACCCGCAGCGTGCGCCACGGCTGGAATATCCCCTTTTCGTTGGCGAGGCGGGCGAATGGACGTTCGATCTGGTCACCGCGCCGACGCTCAAGGTCAATCCCGATCATGCGCTGTCGCTGGCCCTATGGGTGGATGATGGCCCGCCGCAGGTCGTAACCGTCTTCACGCCCGAAAAGCGCGAGTCCGAGGAATTTCTGGGCAAGGCGTCGGAGATCAATGCGCGTAATGACATGCGTATCATGCGCTTCAAGGCGGCGATCGCGACGCCGGGGCGGCATGTCCTGACCATCGCCATGGTCGATCCGACGATCGTCCTGCAAAGCATCGTCGCCTATCGCGACGCGCTACCGGCCAGTTATTTCGGCCCTCCGGCGAAGCGGATTGGCGCATAGGCTCGGGTGTTGCTCAATAGCCCATGGCATATCCCATGCGGCGGGGATCGCTGCCGCCCATGCGTGCGCCGGACGGGTCGACCATGACGCCCTGGATACTGCCGATGGCGAAGGCGCCGACCATCTCGACGCTATGGCCCTTGGCCTTCAACGCCGAGACATCCGGAGGCGCGAAACGGTCTTCCAATTGTATGGTGATGGCAGCACCCGGCTTGTAGAAATTGGGTTTGGCATTGAGCGCGAAGCGGGGCGCTTCAATCGCCTGCTGGATCGGCATGTCCAGGTCGAGGGCGTTGACGAGGAATTGGAACTGGGTCTGCCCGATCGTCTCGCCGCCTGGCGTACCGCACACCAGCTTCAATTGCCCCTTGTCCAGCACGATGATGGGGCCGTTGCCTAGCAGCGCACGCTTGCCCGGTGCCACGGCATTGGGATGACCGGCATAGGGAGCCGTCGACCCGACACGCAGGCCATTGTTGCACAACAGGCCGGTGTCGCCCATCACCACCGACGTCCCAAAGCCGCCGCCGATCGTCGTCGTGACGGCAATGGCATTGCCTTCCTTGTCCACCACCGACAGGCTCGTGGTGTCGCCGCCGCGTGTGTCTTCATCAGCGGCCGCCTGTCGATCAGGCTGCTTGCTCCTCGCCAGCGTAGCGCCTTCGGGAAAGGCGATGGCTTGCATGCGGTCGATCAGTTTGCGTCGCGTCGCGGCGAAATCCTTGGACAGCAATGTGGCGACGGGCACATCGACAAAGCGGGGGTCGCCCGCGTAGCGATAGACATCGGCCTTGGCGATCTTGATCGCCTCGATCAGCAGATGCGTGAGGCTGGCGCGATCGCTGGCAAGGGACGCGAGATCCCAGCCCTCCACGATGTTGAGCTGTTCGCATAGTTCCAGCCCGGTGCGCGAGGTGAGCGGACTGCAATAAACATCCATCCCGCGATAGACGGTCGAAACGGGGTTGTCCCAGACCGGGCGATAGCTGCGCATATCCTCCATGCGCAGCCAGCCGCCATTGGCCTGCGAAAAGCGGGTCATGTCCTGCGCGATCGGGCCGATGTAGAACTGATCATAGGCGGCGGACAGCGCCTGGTCCCGGTCGGCCCCGCTTTTGAGCGCCCGCGTTTCCGCGTCGGCGAGACTTTGGAAGGTGCGCGCCAAGGGCAGATTGCGGAAGATGGCGCGCGGCGCGGGCGGCTGGCCGCCGGGCAGGAAGATCGCCGCGCTGGTCGGATGGCGCGCCAGCACCGCTTGCTGGCGGCGGATGAACATCGCGATCGAGGCATCGAGCGGATGCCCATCGCGCGCATAGCCGATGGCGGGTTCGAGCAATTTGGCTAGCGGCAGCCGACCATAGCGCTTCGCCAGTTCTATCCAGCCGCCAAAGGCGCCGGGAACGGCGACGGCCTTATGTCCGCTGTCCAGTTCCTTGGGATCGATGTCCGGGTCGAGCAGGGCAGGCGCACCCCCGGTAAAGGCGAGCGACTGGACCTTGCCGCTGCGCCGTTCGAAACAGGTGGCAAAGCCATTGCCCGCCGCGCTCGATGCCCAGGGTTCGACGACATTCATCACCGCCATGGCGGCAACGGCGGCGTCTGCGGCCGTGCCGCCCTGCATCAGCATGCGCGTGCCCGCCATCGCCGCCAGCGGATGCCCCGCCGCAACGCCGCCGTGGGGCATCGGCACTTCGACGCGATGCGCCCTTGCCACCGCCGGGCTGCTGCGCGGCGCATCGGGTGCCTTGTCCCCCGACTGGGCCAGAGCCGTTCGACCGGGCAGGCCGAGCAGCGCTGCGCCCGCGAACCCCGCCGCGATCAGATCGCGACGGGCCAGACCTTCATCCCGCATCAGAAGGACTTTTTGATGCTGGTGTACCAATAGCGCGCCTGCGGCTGATACAGGCTGGACAGGTATCCTCCCGACGCGAGCGGTGGATCCTTGTCGAAGATGTTGCGCGCGCCCACGGTGATCGCCGTTCCCTTCATCATGCCGCTGTCGAATTTATAGGTGGCATAGAGGTTCACCGTCGTCTGCCCCTTGACCACGAACCGGTTGCCGTCCGCATCGAACACCGCGTCCTGATAAACATCATCGATGAACTGGGTGAAGGCACCGATGGTCACCGGGCCATAGTCCCAGGTCAGGTTGGCGGAAATGCGCCAGCGTGGCTGACCGTCGCGTCCGACGACATCGCCACCGCCGGGAACAGGCACGGCCGCGTTGATTTCGCCTGCCGCCTGTCCATCGGTAACCGCCTGCACGGCAGCCGGGGCGTCGAGCTGATATTTGATGAGGCGCGCGGCATTCACGTTCAGCCCGAACTTGCCGAAATTGGTGGTGCCTACGCGATAGTCCAGGTTGAAGTCGATGCCATCGACCTGGATCGGCAACAGGTTCTGGAAGGGGGCCGTGACGTAAAGCAGCTCACCCACTGGTGCCAAGCCCGTGCCCGCCACCAGCGCGATGTCGTCCGCCGTGGGTTCGCGGCGCACGACGGCGGGATTGCTGCTGCCCTGGACCCGCAGCAGATAGTCGAGATTGAGCGCATTCTGATAATCGAGCAGACCCACGACGCCCTTCTGCTTGATCCGCCAGCGATCAACGGTGAAGGTCACATTGCCCCAGCCTTCGGGCAGCGGCGGCTGGAACACCGCGCCGAAGTTCCAGCTGGTGGATTCTTCGGGCTTCAGATCAGGATTGCCGCCTGACCGGCGCAGCACCGACACGTTGCGCGCGCATTGGGAGAAGCTGCTGATGCGCCCGGCGCGCAGGTCGGCTTCGCACAGCACATATTCGGTGCCGCCATTGACGCGGTCCAGCGTCGCAGTGTTGATGACTTCCAGGTTAGGCGCCCGGAAACCTTGGGACCAGGAACCGCGCAGGCGGAAGCCCTGCAACAGATCCCAGCTCGCCGCGATCTTCGGCTTAGCGACGTCACCCACATCGCTATAGCGTTCATAGCGCCCGGCGATCTGGATATCGAAGGAGCGGATCATGGGGATTTCCATGTCCGGGCTGACCAAAGGCAGGGCGATTTCGGCATAGGCGGACCAGACCTTGCGCTTGCCCGATACGTCGGGGCTGGGGCTGGCCCCCATCAGGTCCGACCCGTAGAAGATGCCCGTGACCGCATCGGTATAGGTGATGTCGACACCGGCCACACCGCCTTGCCGGGGGTCGCGATTGTCATCGAAGGTTTCGCGCCGAAACTCGACGCCGGTGGCGATGCCGATGCTGTTTCCGGCCCACAGGCCGATGAGATTGGCATTGGAAATCTTGAGATCCCAAAGCGCCAGCGATGTCTTGGTGCGGCGGGTAGACTGGATGCGGAAGCTATCGACGATTGCGTCGTCATTGGGGGTGCCATCGCCGACTGCGGGATTGGACAGGCTACCACCATTGAACGGGTTATAGGCGTCGGGCGTTGTCTTGTTGATGGCCGCCTGAAGCAGAGTGCTGGACGTGCCATCCATGGTGTCCCTTACCGTTGCCCAAGTGTACAGGCCCGCTGACTCCCAGTTCCAGTCGCCGAACGTGCCACGCAGACCGCCCAATATGCGATATTGCTGGTTTTTCACATTAACGTTGCGCATCCCCACATCAACATAATTGAGGCTGCGGATGGTAACAGGGAGCCCTTCGTCCGGAATGTTGAGGCCAGGCAGGCGGTTGGGAGAACCGACCGGACCCAAGGGATTCCAATAGGCGTCAGCCGCCACCGTGATCGGAATGTTGGCCAGCGATCCGGGGGTGCCGATATTGGCTTCGGTCTTCCCCTGGTAGAAGCCGAGTTCACCAAAGAAATCCAGATTGTCCGTCAGTTCATAATTAATGAAGCTGAACAGGTTGATGCGCCTCACCGATGGCTGGGTGGTAAGATCGGGCAATGTTGCATTCGGGTCGAAACGCAGGTTGGAATCGACATTGGCCATCTGCGTGGTCCCGCTGGCATCGTCATAGCACATGCCCGGCGTACCGGCTGCGACCTGACAGCCGGGGTTGGTTGATGGCTGGATATGGAACTGGCCTGAAGCGTTGGTAAGCGCGACGCCATTGCTGGTGATCACTCCGGTCCCGGTCGCCTGGAACGTGCCCCAGGGTGTACTGGTCGATGTCCCGTTGAAGCTTGCATTGTTGGCAAAGGGCGTGCCCGCGACGAAGGATCGCCGGTCGGCCGTGGCCGTATAGTCCTGGTCACGCAGATAGAGTTTGGACTTTTGCGCATAGCCGCCAAAGAGCGAGACATTGCCCCGGCCGCCGCCGAAATTGAATCCGACAAGGCCGTTGACGGTAAATTCGCGCAAATTGGTGCCTTCCGCGCCGCCATATTGCGCGTCGAACGTGGCTCCGGTGAAGTTGGATTTGAGCACATTGTTGACGACGCCCGCGACGGCATCCGACCCATAGAGCGCCGCCGCGCCATCGCGCAGCACCTCGACGCGCTCGATCGCGCCGACGGGGATGGTGTTGGCGTTGAAGCCGAAGGTCGGCACGCCGGAATCGATCACCCCGGTAATCGCCTGCGATGTGGGATGCAGCACGGTGCGGCGGCCATTGATCAGCAGCAGCGTATTACCCTGACCCAGGCCGCGCAGCGATACCGTGGACACGTCGCCGCGCGCGGCATTGCCCGATCCGCCGCCCAACACCTGCTCATTGAACGTCACGCCGCCGAGCTGCGGGATGGAGCGGAACAGGTCCGCGCCGGAAACGGCCGCGACGGCATCGACCTGTTCCTGACCGACGACGGTGACGGGCAGGGCACCCGTTGTCTTCGCGCCCCTGATCTGCGTGCCGACGACGACGATTTCGGCGCGGCTTTCGCCTTGCGGCTCGGCGGGCAACCCCATGGTCGGCGCGTCCGACATGGTGCCGCCCGTCTCCAACTGCGCAAACGCAATCGGCTTCAACGCCGCAACCGCGCCGGGTTCGGCGCTGAGGCTGCGATCGCGCAGGGTGACGACATCGTTGCGGTCGGAGGAGATGACGAGATCGGTGCCCCGGATGATATGCTTGAGCGCCTGCCGCGCATCATGCGCGCCATAGAGACGGGGTGTGCGACTGTGGCGCAGTTTCTTGGACGGCGCGATGATCTGCAGGCCGCTTTGTAACGCGAAGGAGGGTAGCGTATCCACCGCGCGGCCTTCGGGCAGGTCGAAATTGCGTTGCTGGGCGCTGGCTGTCCCACTTGTCAGCGCCAGTGCAGCGGCGCTGCTCCCCAGCAGCATGGCAAAGATCTTCGTCTTGTTCATCATGTTCCCCCATTTCCCTCCCACACGGACGCGCGCCAGCGGACGCACGCAGCCAAGGCGCCACGCGATGGTCGATCACTCACTGAAAATTCCGTACATGGGCCGACTCATTCGCCCGGCCAGGCGATGCCGATCGGCCCCTTTTTCGGGTGCCCGACATCCTCTCCAGATCACGGCATGGAGGCCAATGGCGCCGCAGATCACAGTGGAAAGACACGAGAGCGGAAAATATCCGCCATTGGGTCTGTCACATTTTTTTCATGCTGTTCTAGCGGCGGATTTGGGCGTGCCTTTCGTTGCTACAGACGATCGTCGATGTAAGGGGTCGACCTATTCTGGATAGCAGAGCCATATGGCTGGCACGCCACATTTGTCCGCATGAACCAGCGCTGCGCCGCTGGCTGGCGGGGCGCGTGCAATATGGCTTTCTGCTCGATGATGTCGTGCAGGAAACCTATGCGAAGCTCGCGACCCTGCCGTCTGTCGACCATATCGAAAATCCACGCGCCTATTTCTTCCGCGCCGCGCTTTCGGTCATAGTCACCGAAGTGCGACGCGCGCCGGTCGTCTCGATGGAGACGCTGACCGAGATTGATCGTTTGAGCATCGAATCCGGGGTTCTGCCGCCGGACGTGCAAGCGGAGCAGCGCGAGGAGTTTCGGCTGGTGGCGGAGGCAATCGACCAGTTGCCGGCCAAATGCCGTGAAGTTTTCATCCTGCGCAAAGTCCATGGATTGTCGCAGCGGGAAACCGCGCAAAAGCTGGGTTTGTCGGAAAGCACGGTCGAAAAACATGTCGGCCGCGGCATCCGCACCCTGATAAATATTTTCGGACGTGGCGGAAAAACCGGCCATGTCGCGTCTAACGACCGAATTTCAAATGCAGAGCCATATGACAGTCAGGGAAAGCAGCGCGGAGATAGAACAACAGGCGACCCTCTGGGCGGCCCGCTGTGACGCGACTGATCTCAGCGCCGCCGACAGACGAGAGCTGGACGCCTGGCTCGCCGGGGACAGTCGCCGCATGGGTGCGTGGGCGATGGCCCGCGCGACGCTCGCCCGCGTCGAACTGGCGCAAACCGATGAACAGGCGATCCATGCCGCGACCACCAAGGTCGGCGCGACGCGCAGACAAATCCTGTGGGGCGCTGGCGCAGCGGTTGCGGCTTCGGCGGTCGCCGCCGTCGGGCTGCACCTGTCGGGGCAGGGCACATATTATGAGACAGCCAAGGGCGAAATGCTGCGGGTTGCGCTTCCCGATGGCAGCGTGGTCAATCTCAACACCGCCAGCCGCATCGAAGTGCGATTCACGCCGCAGACCCGCACCGTCATACTGACGAGGGGCGAAGCGCTGTTCGATGTCGCGAAAAACAAGGCCGTCCCCTTCGTGGTGGAAGCGGGCGATGCGCGGGTTCGCGCTGTCGGCACGGCCTTCACCGTCCGGCGGCAAGCGGATCGCGCCGTTGGCGTGATCGTCAGCGAAGGCGTGGTCGAACTGAGCCGTCGTAACGTCGCGACCCAGCCTGTCAGGCTGGTGCAGGGGATGCGCGCAGCGGTCGATCCGGCGGCGGCCAGTCCCATCGAGACGGCCCGCATATCGCCTGATGCGATCGCTCAGGAACTTTATTGGCGCGAAGGGATGATCGCCTTTCGCGACACCTCTCTCGCGCAGGCGGCCGCGGAATTTGCGCGCTATAATGATGAGAAGATCATGATCGCGGACCCGCTGATCGCGCAGGAAACGATAACCGGGCTGTTTGTCGCCAATGATCCGCATGGCTTTGCGAAGGCGGCGGCCGAAAGCCTGGGCCTGGCGACGCGGATGGACGGTAACCGGATCATCCTTGGTCCCATCTGACATATTGGCGCCGGATGAAGCGTATCGGCGCAGGAAAAAACGGGGAGTTTCAACGATGAACGATGAGAACCCGATTACGGGAATGAACCGTCGTGCCTTGGGCAAATGGGCTTTGGCCACCGGAGCCGCCGCTATTGCGGGGCCGATCGGCACCAACGTTCAAGCGCAGACGCCGCCCCCTGAACCGACGCGCCTCAAAAGCGCGGGCGAAACCCTCCGCCCCGAAATCGTCGGTCAATTCGGCATCGTTGCGGCCGGCCGCCATTATGCGGTCGCGGCTGGAACCCGCATCTTGATGGCAGGGGGCAACGCCACCGATGCGGGCGTGGCTGCCGTGTTCGCTGCAGCCGTCACCGAAATTTCGCATTTCGGCTTTGGTGGAGAAGCGCCCACCATCATCTATGACGCGGCCACGAAGAAGGCCTCCGTCATCAATGGCCAGGGAACGGCCCCCGCGCTTGCGACCGTCGATCAGTTTGCCGCGCTGGGCGTGATACCGGGCAACGGCCCCAATGGCGGCACGGTCCCAGCGATGGTGGACGCCATGGCGCTGGCGCTCCAGCTCAACGGCACGATGACGCTGGACCAGGTGATGGCACCCGCCATCGAACTGGCGGACGGCTTCGTCATGTATAATTTCCTGGCCGAAGTGTTCGTCAGCCAGCAGAAGCCGACATCCAAATATAAAAATGCCTATGACGCCTATTATCCCGGCGGCAGGCTGCCGCGCACCGGCGAGATATTTCGCCAGCCCAATCTCGCGCGCACGATGCGAACGATCGCGACTGCCGATCGGCAGGCCTTTGCCCGGACGAAGGACCGCAAGGCCGCGATCCAGGCCGGGCGCGATGCCTTCTACAAGGGCGACATCGCCCGCCGCATCGGTGCCGCTATGGAGGCGGACGGCGGGCTGATGCGCTATGCGGATCTGGCCAATTATAAGGGTAGGGTCGAACCACCGGCGACTGCGGAAGTGTTCGGCTATACCGTGTGCAAGGGTGGTTTCTGGAGCCAGGGACCAGCGCTGCTGCTGGCGCTGAATATTGCCGAAGCCGCCGGGATCGGTGCGATGGAGCCGGGCAGCGACGCCTATCTGCATACGCTGGCCGAGGCGATCAAACTCGCCTTCGATGATCGCAACGCCTTCTTCGGCGATCCCGATTTCGCCAGCGTGCCGATGCAAGGCCTGCTGTCCAAACCCTATGCCGCCGCGCGTGCCAGGGACATCCGGCCGCAGGCGTCATTGGAGCATCGCTATGGCGACCCTTGGGCCTTTGAGGGACGCAAGCGCGACACGCCTTCCTTCCTACCGCGCATGCTGAAAAAACCGCCGGCGCCCACCGCCGATACGACCGCGATCGAAGTGGTGGACCGGCACGGCAATCTGTTCAGTTGTACGCCGAGTTCGGGCTGGATGCTGGGCGGTGCCTATATTGCGGGCGATACCGGCGTGCCGATGAGCAACCGGATGACGATCTTCGATCTCGATCCCGACAGCCCCAACGTCCTTGTCCCCGGCAAGCGGCCACGCACGACGTTGTCGCCGTCCCTGGTGCTGAAGGATGGCGCGCCCTTCCTGGCGATCGGCACGCCGGGCGGCGACAATCAGGACCAGCAGATCATGAATGTGTTGCTGCGCGTCCTGGCCTTCGGAGAGCCGCTGCAGGCGGCCATCGAGGCACCCCGGATCAACTCCAATCATTTCCATGGTTCCTTCGGCGTCAAGAAGGACGAGCCGGGCGTGCTGGAGATCGAAGATCGCGTTCCTCAAGCGGTGCGCGATGCGCTGAGCGCGCGGGGGCACAAGCTGGATGTATTGGGGCCATTCGGCGTGTCGACCGGCATCGTAGCGGCAGGCGTCGTGCCTGAAACCGGCACCTTACGTGGTGGCGCGGATGTGCGGCGGGAACGCTACGTCTTCGGCTGGTAGGGAATGAACGGGGAAATCATATCATGAATATACGGCTCACACCCTTCGCCATCGCCCTGATGGTCGGCACGGTCATTCCGGCCCTCGCTCAACCTGCCAATCTGCCCCCGCCTGGTGGCGAGACACCGATTGCCTTCGACGTGCATGAAGGGACGTCGATGGCCGTGTCCGTTTCGCCGAACGGCAAGTGGCTGGCCGTCGATCTGCAGGGCAGTCTCTGGATCATCCCGGTCAAAGGCGGGAAGGCCAGGCGGATCACCGACTATTTCAATGACGCGCGTCAGCCGGTCTGGTCGCCCGACGGATCACGCCTCGTCTACTTCGCCTATCGCGACGGCGGCTATGATCTGTGGAGCATCAAGCCCGACGGCAGCGACATGCACAAGCTGACCGAAGGCCCATTCGATGATCGCGAGCCGGTCTTTTCGCCGGACGGCAAGACGCTCGCCTTTTCGTCGGATCGTAGCGGCAATTATGACATCTGGACGCTCGACATCGCCACGGGCGCGATGAAGCAGGTCAGCAGCCACGCGCGCGAGGACCGGCTACCGACCTGGTCACCCGATGGCGCGCGGATCGCCTATTCCGGCGGGCAGGGGATGGCGAGCGCCCTCTATGTCGTCGATCTGGCGACGGGGCAGGAAAGTCTGTTGAAACAGGCCGAAGGAAGGGCCGAAGCGCCGTCATTCGGGCCGTTGGGGCAACTGGCTTATGTCGTGCAGGACGACACGGGCAGCCATCTGGCAATCGACGGCAAGATCGTCAGTGGCAAGGAAAATGTCTTTCCTTTCCGCATAAGCTGGGATCAGGCAGGCGGCTATTTCTACGTGTCGGACGGCAAGATCCGCCGGGGCGGGGCGAAGGCGGCCTCGACGATCGACTTCGCTGCCACGCTGGAGGTCGTGAAACCCAGTTATAAGCGGGCCAAGCGTGATTGGGATTCGACCGCGCCGCGCAAGGCGCTTGGCATCGTGCATCCGCGTATCTCCCCCGATGGCAGTCGCATCGCCTTCGTTGCGCTGGGCGATTTGTATGTCGTCTCGTCCAAGGGCGGGGTGCCGGAAAATCTGACCAAGGACGCCGCGCTCGACGCCGATCCCGCCTGGTCGCCCGATGGGCAGAGTGTTGTGTTCAGTTCGGATCGTGTCGGTGGTCTGCCGCAGCTCTGGATCAAGGATCTGAAAACGGGCACGGATCGGCAATTGACCAAGCTCGACACGCAGCCGCTCGGCGCGGCCTGGTCGCCGGACGGCACGCGCGTCGCTTTCATCGACGTCGATGGTCGTTGGGGCGTGGCAGGTGTCTGCGTGGTGGATGTCGCGACCGGCAAGGTCACACGGCTGCAGACCTCGCTTGGCCAGCCGGGCAGTCCGAGTTGGTCGTCGGACGGAAAATATGTCGCGATCAGCCTGTCCTACAAATTTTCCAACAGTTTCCGCGAGGGCACCAACCAGGTCTATGTGATACCGGCTGATGGCAAAGGCGAGCCATTCTGGCAGATACCGGAGGCCAATATGTCGCTCGATACGCGCAGCGGCAGCGGCCCCGCCTGGTCGCCCGACGGCACGAAGATGGCGGGCATCTATGAAGGCCTGCTCAAGGTCTGGCCCGTGGACAAGGCAGGCAAGCCAGTGGGGCCGGTGCGCAGCCAGACCAACGATACCGCATTCTATCCGACCTGGACGGCGGATTCGAACACAGTCCTGTACCAGTCCAACGACGCTTTGAAGACGATCGACCTGGCCACCGGCGTCACGAGCGACGTACCAGTCGACCTGAAGTATCGTCTCGCCAAGCCAACGGGCCGCACCGTCGTCCATGTCAGCCATCTGATCGACTCGGTCACCGATGCGACCCAGCATGACAAGGACATCATCATCGACGGCAATCGCATCGCCCAGATCCGCGATCATGACCCGGCGCTGCATGAGGGGGGCGCGTTCGTCGACGGCACCGGCCTGACCGCCATGCCCGGTCTCATCGAATATCATTCCCATGTCCAAAAGGATTTCGGCTCCAATCTCGAAAAGGCGTGGCTGGCCTATGGCATCACCACGGTTCGCGACCCCGGCACGCAGGTCTATGACGCCGTCGAGGATCGGGAAGCGGCAGAGGCAGGCGTGCGCCCCAGCCCGCGCCTCTATGTCGGGGGACCGCTGCTGGAATGGCAGCGTGTCTATTACAAGATGGGTGTGGCCGTTTCCGGGCCAGCGCATCTCGAACGCGAACTCGAACGCGCACGTTTGCTGAAATATGACATCGTCAAAAGCTATGTGCGTATGCCCGACCTCTATCAGCGTCGCATCGTAGAGGCGGCGCATGATATGGGCATTCCCGTATCGGGCCATGAGATTTATCCGGCCGCCTATAGCGGCGTCGACGGCACCGAACATATGGGGGCAACCAGTCGCCGCGGCTATTCACCCAAGCAAGGGCCGGGCGGCATGGCCTATGACGATGTCATCCAACTGTTCGGCCGAAGCGGCCGGACGCTGACGCCCACCAATTTCGGGGCGCTGACCGGTTATCTGGAAAAGAACCCCGACTATCGAACCGATCCGCGCGTGAATCTCTATCCCAGCTGGGCGCGGGAAAGCGTGACGGGCGACAATGATCCCATGGCACGTATGGTTCGGCCGCTGCTGGCAGGCGGCCTCATCAGCCTCAAGAAAATATATGACGCAGGGGCGCAAGTCGTCGCGGGAACCGACACGATGATCGCGACCAATCTCCACGCGGAGATCGCCTCCTATGTCGATGCAGGCCTGACGCCATTCCAGGCGTTGCAGACGGCCACAGTCAATGCGGCCAAGGCGCTCAACCTGGATGCCGGGACACTGGAAGCCGGTAAGTTGGCCGACATCGCGCTGGTGGATGGCGACCCCAGGGCAAATATCGCCAACAGCTTCAAGGTGCGCAGCGTGATCGCCAATGGGGTCGTCCACCATGTCGATGATCTGGTGAAGCCCAACCCGTGAAGGTGACCCGATCGGGAAATAATTGGTGACCCCTACGAGAATCGAACTCGTGCTTCAGCCGTGAGAGGGCCGCGTCCTAACCGCTAGACGAAGGGGCCATGGGACCGCGCTCAGGCGGTCGGCAGAGGCGCGCTTTAGGAAGGCGGGGTAATCGCGTCAAGCGAAACAGCGTCCCACCACCAAGCAAGCCTCATAAAAAACCACCCCATGCAGAGCATGGGGTGGCCAAGGTTCAGGGAGGAGACGCCTCCAAAGGGGGAGGCGCCCATACGATACACCCGAAAGGGGGGCAGGTGCACCGCATGATTGATAGATAGGGCAGGATGCTTCGCCTTACAAGGGGGGAAGCAACGCCCTTTCTATCAATTATTTGAACCGTTTCGGGTTAATATCGGGTTCAGGCTTCGGCAGGCTGCGGTGCGGCGGGAAGGGCGATAGGGCCCTTGCCCTGCGAAACCTGCGTTTCGAAAATCTCGCGCATCAATTGCAGCGAGAAGAGATGGGCGTAGATCAGCGGCAGCATGCCGTTCTGGTTGATCTTGCGTAGCTGGTCGCCGCGCATGTCGCGCAGCTTTTCCTCGTTGATCATGCGGAAGCCGCGATAGACGAAGGGCTGTTCGTTGACCGGCGTCTGGATCGACACTTCGCCATCCATCAGCAGGTCCATTTCCTGCAATTCGCGCACGAACTGGCTGGTGCGCGCGGCGGCCTGCTCGAAATCTTCGCAGAATTTCAGAACGCCCTGGGTCAGTTCGCTCGGCTTGCCGTCCTGGAACAGCGCGGTGCCCTCCTCGAACGCGCCGATCGCCGAGCTGGTCGGGTCGAAGCACAGCGACAATTCCTCGCTGTCGGGACGCAGCTTGGCCAGCATCCAGGGATAGCGACGGACATAGGCCGGAACATAGGCGGGGCCGCGCAGCTTGCCTTCGTCATCGACAAAGACGTTCACGCCTTCGTTCAGGCCCATCAGCGCCAGCGGCACCGAATCGGCGCCCGACGAAAAGATGATCGGCACGAAGCGCTGGGCCGACACGAATTCGTCGATCGTCAACGGCACGGCATGCTGGCTGACCAGGAACGGCGCAGCGTCGACCGTACGGCTATGAAAATCGATATGGTCCACGCTGCTGAGCGGCAGCAGGTCGTTGTAGAAGATCGGCAGATTGTTCGCGGGCGCGCTGGCCATGATCAAATATCCATTCTTGCAGGCAGCGGTTTTTCAGGCACGCCGCAGGTCCGATGATTGGGGCAGGGCGATAATCACCTTGGCGACGCCGTGCAATCGCTTTGTCGCACTCAGGCTTCTCCGGGCAGTGGTATCAGCTTGCCGGGGTTCATGATGCCCTTGGGATCGAACGCCGTCTTGATCGCGCGCAGCGCGCCGATCCGCGCGGGGCTTGCCAGTCGTCCGAGTTCCGCGCGCTTCATCTGGCCGATGCCATGTTCGGCGGAGATCGATCCGCCCGCCGCCACCACCGCATCATGGACGAAGCCATTGATCGCCTGGCCCTGCGCCGCGATCCAGGCCGGGCCGTCGCTGGTGCCCTTTGGCGCGCGGACATGGAAATGCACATTGCCATCGCCCAGATGCCCGAAGGAAGAGGCGGTCGTGCCAGGAAAGCGCGCCTGCGCCGCCTGCGCCGCGTCGATCATGAAGGCCGGCATCCGTGCGACGGGCACGCTGATGTCATATTGCAGCGCTGGCCCTTGCACCTTTTCCGATTCCGACAGGGATTCGCGGATGCGCCAGAAAGCATCGGCCTGCGCCTCGTTCGCAGCGATGGCCGCGTCGATCGCCAGCCCCCGCTCGAACGCATCGGCCAGCGCCTGTTCCAGCCGCTCGGCGGGGCTGGGATCGTTCAGGTCGGGGTGGTCAACCTCGATCAGCACATGCCAGGGCGTGCGCGTCTCGATCGGGCTACGCGTGCCGGGGATGTGCCCCAGCACGAAGCCCAGCGTCTCATCGGCGATCACCTCGAACCCCTCGACACTGTCACCCAGTTGCGCCTCGACCAGGCGCAGCAGCGCCAGCGCATCGGCAGGGGAGGCGACGCCGACCCAGCCGACCGCGCGGGCGGCAATGGCGGGGACCAGTCGCAACGCCGCCGCTGTGACGATACCCAGCGTGCCTTCCGCACCGATCAGCAATTGCTTGATGTCATAGCCGCGATTGTCTTTCTTCAGCGCATCCAGCCCATCGAAGATGCTCCCGTCAGGCAGCACCGCCTCCACCCCCTCGACCAGCGCGCGCATCGTGCCGTGGCGCAGTACCTGCGTGCCGCCTGCGTTGGTGGACACCAGCCCGCCGATCGTCGCCGATCCCTTGGCGCCCAGGCTCAGCGGAAAGCGCCGCCCCACAGCCTCCGCTGCGTCATGCAGCACGCTTAGGATCACACCCGCCTCGCACACCGCCAGATTATCGTCGGCCGACAGGCTGCGGATCGCATTCATCCGCCGCAGCGACAGGATCAGCGCCGATCCATCGACGGGCGGCGTCGCGCCCCCGACCATCGACGTATTGCCCCCCTGCGGCACCAACGCGACGCCCAGTTCGGCGGCCAGCGCGACTGTCGCCGCCACCTCCTGCGTCGACGCAGGCGCCAGGATCGCTGCCGCGTCACCATGATAACGCCCGCGCCAGTCGCTGGTCCATGGCGCGATGTCGTCCGGGTCGGTGACGACGCCCTTGGGGCCAAGCAGCGCAGCGAAGCGCGCAATGATATCCTGTCCAATCATGGGACCGTCTATGCGCGCAAATTCATCGACGGTTCAACCACTCGTCGATAGCGTGCCATTCCCATAAGGGGTCCGCTTTGTTTCATTCCATCCTGCTACTGCTTGCCGCGCCCGGCGCGCAGCCCGTGCAATGGGCGCAATTGACCATCGAGCGGCGCGTCATCATGCGCGTGCCCATGGTCCGCAAGGGCAAGGCGCCCGCGCGCATCACGCCCGATGCCGCCGATGACTGGGACGAGAAGAAGGGGCCGCGCTGCGTCGCGCTCCGCTCGATTCGCGCCGCCAGCATCATCGTGCGCAATGGCGTCGATCTCATCCTCGCCGATCAGCATCGCTACCGTGCGCGGCTAGAAAAGGGGTGCGATTCGGCGGGCTTCTATTCCGGCTTCTATGTCGAACCGGATGCGGACGGCTCGCTCTGTTCGGGACGCGACGAATTGCAGGCGCGCAGCGGCATGAGCTGTGCGATCGACAGTTTCCGCCGCCTCGTCGCCGCCGACGACTGATTGCGATCCTCAAGGCCCCGAATTACGGGATTTTCTTGACAAGTGGCCGATATTTCCGCAATGCGCGGCCGATTTCCATCGTGCGGACTGGCAGGATGGGGCAACCTCCTGTTCCCGGACCATTGAATGACTTTTGCCGATCTCGGCCTTTCCGACGAATTGCTCAGGGCCGTAACCGAATCCGGTTACGACACGCCCACCCCCATTCAGGCGCAGGCAATTCCTTCCGTCCTGATGATGCGCGACATCATCGGCATTGCGCAGACGGGAACGGGCAAGACGGCCAGCTTCGTGCTGCCGATGATCGACATTCTCGCCCATGGCCGCAGCCGCGCTCGGATGCCGCGCTCGCTGATCCTGGAGCCGACCCGCGAACTCGCCGCTCAGGTGGCGGAAAATTTCGAGAAATACGGCAAATATCACAAGCTTTCGATGGCGCTGCTCATCGGTGGCGTGTCGATGGGCGACCAGTTGGCGGCGCTCGAAAAGGGCGTCGACGTGCTGATCGCAACGCCGGGTCGTCTGATGGACCTGTTCGGTCGTGGCAAGATCATGCTCAACGGCTGTTCGCTGCTGGTCATCGACGAAGCCGACCGGATGCTCGACATGGGCTTCATTCCCGATATCGAGGAAATCTGCACCAAGCTGCCCGCGCAGCGCCAGACCTTGCTCTTTTCCGCGACCATGCCGCCGGTCATCAAGAAACTGGCCGACAAATTCCTCTCCAACCCCAAGTCGATCGAAGTCGCGCGCCCCGCCAGCGCCTCGATCAACATCACCCAGCGGTTGGTGAAGGTCGATGCGCGCAAGAAGCGGACCGTCCTCGCCAAGATGCTGGCGGAGGCCGACGTGACCAGCGCGGTTATCTTCTGCAACCGCAAGACCACGGTGCGGGATCTGAACAAGAGCCTGCAACGCGACGGCTTCAAGTCGGGCGAAATCCATGGCGACATCGACCAGGGATCGCGTATCGCCGAACTGGAACGCTTCCGCGCCGGCACCGTCAATATCTTGGTCGCGTCGGACGTCGCGGCGCGCGGGCTGGACATCAAGGGCGTCAGCCATGTGTTCAACTATGACGCCCCCTGGCACCCGGACGATTATGTCCATCGCATTGGTCGCACCGGCCGCGCGGGTGCATCGGGCGTCGCCTACACCTTCGTCACTGAAGCGGATGCCGAAGCGATCGACAATATCCAGAAGCTGATCGGCACCAAGATCGAAGTCGTCGGCGCGGCCGAAGCGATTGCTGCGGCTGAACCGGCAAAAAGCGAAGCGACAGAAGAAGCCCCGCGCCGCGCCCCACGCGGCCGCAAGCCCGCCCGTGCCAAGGAACCGCAGGTCGAAGCGCCCAGCGAAGCCGCGCCGCCCCGCGAAGAACAGCCCGTCACGGCGGAGCCCGCCGCCGAACCGATCCGCGAAGCCCGCCCACCCCGCACCGAACGCCCCCGCGAAGAACCAAGAGACCGCCCCGCCGCCGCCCCGCGCGCGCCGCAGCCAAATCGTGGCCGCCGCAACGAGATGGCCGATGACGGTCCCGATGATGGCTGGAACGGCCCGGTTCCCGAATTCCTGAACTTCGGCTTCGACGCCTGAATTTGGGGAGCGACGGGCTTTGCGCCTGTCGGCCGACGCGCAAGCTCAGCGTGACACGGGCAAACCATAAACCAACCTTGTCCCCCCTCCCGCAAGCGGTAGGGGCAACTGATGCGGCCATAAGCAACCGACCAGTTGCAGGAGTTAGTTCATGCGGTCATAAATCCATGATGCAGAAATATAGTCGTTACGTGATCTTAGCTTTGATCGCGCTGCTCATCGCGGCTGGATTGACAATTGCAAAGCTCTATCCACTGGCAAACTCTGTTGTTATCCAGCCGGGGGATGCATCCGTCGTGAGCAAAGCTATGAGCGATGCGCAAAAGCTATTCCGCACGGAATCCATCAATAATGCGTCCAGATTGCCTTTGGTCATGCGAATGTCTGACCGAATATGCGTTGAGTTGCGTCCGTATTCCAATGACCCTGCTGGCACCTACTTGGCTTGTTACGATAATCGCAGCGGTCACTTGATCGAGGAACAGGCGATAGGCGGTTATTGAACGGCCGAAAAACGATGAAAAATCGCCAAAACCGGACGATCCACTCCCCACCCAAAACCGCCACATCCCCTCACAATAACCCCTTAGCCCGCATGCTCACATGCCCCTGTGCGCCGACGATGATATGGTCATGCACGGCGATATTCAGCCGCTTGCCCGCCTCGATGATCTGCCGCGTCACGTCTATATCCTGGCGGCTGGGTTCGGGCGAACCGCTGGGGTGGTTGTGGACCAGGATCAGCGCCGCGGACCCCAGGTCGATGGCGCGTCGTATAACCTCGCGGACATAGATTGCCGCCTGATCGATTGAGCCATCGCCCATATTCTCGTCGCGGATCAGCATGTTGCGGGTGTTGAGATGTAGCACGCGTACGCGTTCCACCCCCAGATGCGCCATGTCGGCGCGCAGATAGTCGAGCAATGCCTGCCAACTCGCCAGCACCGGCCGCGCCGCGACCTCGTTGCGGAGCATCCGCAGCGCGCTCGCCTGCACGATCTTGATCGCGGCAACGCTGGTGTCGCCCATGCCCGGCACCCGCGCAATCGCATGCCAGTCCGCCGCCATCAGCCCGCCTATGCCGCCAAATTCGCGCAATAACGCCTTGGCCAGCGGCTTGGTGTCGCGCCGGGGGATCGCCAACGCCAGCAGATATTCGATCAGTTCATGATCGTGCAGCGCGTCGCCGCCCGTCTCCGCCAGCTTCTGGCGCAGCCTTGCCCGGTGGCCTGCGCCGTCATGCGTGACTTTTGCGTCCTGCTCGGCCAAGTTCGCCCCCTTGCTACCGACCATGACGCTATGCGTTGCGGAATCGCGGGGCAAGGATATTTAGGACGGGTCGGACGTTCTGGTCCCGTCACGGACCATAGAGTGTCGCACGAAAGCCGGGGTTGGCCATAAGCATGGAAGAACAGGACGGCGAAGAGGCGATTCGCCGGGGGTGGCTGCGCTGGCTGGGTGTCGGCACGGGTACGCTTGCGCTGGTGCTGGTCGGGTTGTGGACGCAGCGCGCACCGATCGCCGAAAATTTCGTCAGCCGCGAACTCAACCGGCGCGGCGTGCGGGCCAATTACGACCTGGCCGATGTCGGCCTGCGCACCCAGCGGATCGAGGCTATCGTCCTGGGCGACCCGGCCAAACCCGATTTGACCGCCGACTGGGTGGAAGTCGATATCGCCTTTACCGGGGTGACGCCGGCCGTGGCCGCAGTGCGAGCAGGGGGCGTGCGCCTCCATGGCAGTTTCAGGGACGGTGTGCTGAACCTCGGCGAGTTGGACAAGTTCAGCGATCCCAATTCGACCGCGCCCTTCAGCCTGCCCGACATCCTCCTGTCGCTCACCGACGCCCGGCTGCGGCTGGATACCGACGCGGGCCAGGTGGGCCTGCGGATCGATGGCTCTGGCGGGTTGCAATCCGGTTTCGACGGGAAGGTCGCCGCCGTCATGCCGCGCGGGACCATGGCGGGTTGCGCGATGACCGATGGCAGCGCGCTGCTCGATATCGCCATGCGCCAAGGGCAGCCGCATCTGACCGGCCCCATCCGCGCGGGGGCTTTCGCCTGTCGCGAGGCCGCCACCGCGATCGCGCAACCCGTCGCCGTCATCGACCTGACGCTGGGCAAGGCGTTCGAACGCTGGACCGGCCATGTCGACCTGTCGGGCGAAGCGCTCAAGTCCAACGGCCTGGTTCTCGCCAGTCCCGCAGGCCGCATCGATTTCGACGGCGGCAAGGCCGGATCGCAAGGCCGCGCCCGCATCAACGCGGCCACGCTGGCGGGTGGCGGTAGTTTGATCGAGCAGGCCGCGTTAAACGGTGCGTGGACGTTCAAGAGCGATGAAGCGACGATGCAGGGCGATTTGTCGGGCCGGAACATCCGCCTCGCGTCGCGCGAATCGCTCGCCGCTTTCCGCGAATCGACGGCGGGCACCCCCGTCGCCCCGCTGGCGGTGCGCTTTGCCGACGCCATGGCGCGGGCAGGGGACAATAACCAACTCCGCACGAATTTCGCGCTCGTGCAGCGCAGTGCCAAGGGTAGCCTCGTCCTCACCAACAGCCGCCTCGCCGCCCGCAGTGGCGCGCAGGCGGCGCTCTCGCCCGACGGTCGGGTGACGCTGGGCTGGCCGGGGCAGGGGCGGGCAGCACTTGATTGGGCGCTTGACGGCGCGATCACGACGCGGGGCGGCGGCTTGCCCCAGGCCGCGCTGCGCCTGGTGCGCCGACCCGGCGGCGGCTTTGGCGGCGATCTGTTTGTTGATCCCTATGCGGCGGACAATGCGCGCCTGGCGCTCGATCGCGTCCGTTTCACCGCTGCGTCCGATGGCACGACTCGCTTCGCCACCTCGCTCCGGCTCGATGGTCCGCTGCCCGACGGCCATCTGCGCGGCCTGACGCTGCCGATCGAGGGACAACTCGCCGCCAATGGCGCGCTGCGCATCAATCCGCGCTGCGTTCCCTTCTCGGTCACCGAGGCCCGCTATGGCAGTTTCGCCGTCGGCCAGACCCGCCAGACGCTCTGCCCGCTCGACGGCGGCGCTTTATTCGCCATGGGAGCGGGCGGCATCAGCGGCGGTGCGGACATCCGCAAACTCGCCCTCTCCGGCACCAGCGGCGACAGCCCCATGCGGCTGACCGCCGACTATGCCCGTGTCGCGCTCGGTCAGACCGGCTTCACCCTGGCCAATGCTGACCTGTCGATCGGCCCGCAGGATGCCCCGGTCCATCTGACGGCCGCCAACCTGGACGGCCGCATGACAGCCAAGGGCTTTGGCGGCAAGGCCAGCGGCGCAGGCGGCCGCATCGGCACCATCCCGTTGATCATTGAGCAGGGCAATGGCGACTGGCGCTTCACCAATGGCGCGCTCGCCTTCCGCGCGGCCATGACCGTGCGTGATTCGCAGGTGCCCGCCCGCTTCATCCCGCTAGCCGTGCCGGATTTCACGCTCACGATGCAGAACAACCGGATTACCGCCACCGGCACGCTCACCGCGACACGCAATGGCGCGACGGTCGCCCGCACCGATATCGTCCATAATCTGACCACTGGCAAAGGCCATGCCGACCTGACCGTCCCCGACCTGGCTTTCGGTCCCGATCTTCAACCCGAAGACGTAACGCCGCTGGCGCTGGGCGTGGTCGCGAATGTGAAGGCCAAGGTGAACGGGCAGGGCCGGATCGACTGGACCGGCGCCGATGTGACCTCCACCGGCACCTTCCGCACCGACAATGCCAGCCTCGCCGCTGCTTTCGGTCCGGTCGAGGGGTTGAGCGGCGAACTGCGCTTCACCGACCTCATCAATCTCGTCTCCGCACCCGGTCAGGAGGCGCGAATCCAGTCCGTCAATCCGGGTATCGAAGCGCGCGACGGCATCGTCCGCTATCGGCTGGAAGCGGGGCAGAAGGTGCGGATCGAGGGCGGCGGTTGGCCCTTCTCCGGCGGCGAACTGGTGCTGCTCCCCACCACCATGGATTTCAGTGCCGACGTCGATCGCTACATGACCTTCCGCGTCATCGGCCTCGACGCGGGCGCGTTCATCCAGGCGATGGAACTGGACAATGTCTCCGCCACCGGCACGTTCGACGGCATCATGCCGCTGATCTTCAATGCCCAGGGCGGTCGTGTCGCGGGGGGCGTGCTGGTCGCGCGGCAGGAGGGGATGGCGCCGCTGCTCATGCCCGAAGGCGTGCTGCCCTCCATTCCCTGCGATCCCGCGCGACAGTCCGGCGTCCTCTCCTATGTCGGCCCGGTATCGAACGAGCAATTAGGCGTGATGGGCCGCATCGCCTTCGACGCGCTCAAGAATCTCCAATATAAATGTCTGACAATCCTGATGGATGGCGCGCTCGATGGAGAAATGGTCACGAATGTCGTGTTTAACGGCGTCAATCGCGGCCAACTCGGCGGCGCCCCCGCAGGCCTGGCGCGCAATTTCGTCGGCCTGCCTTTCCTCTTCAACGTCCGCATCTCCGCGCCATTCCGCGGGCTGATGAGTACGGCGCAGTCCGTCATCGACCCGACCCAGACGATCCGCGACGAGATCGGCAAGCAGGCTCAGGAAAAGATGCGGGCGTTGTCAGTGGAAGGGCTTGCGGTTCAGCCTGTGGACAGCGACAAGATGGCAAACGGGGAGCCGAAATGAAGAAACACGCAATCATCATGGCCGGATTGGCCGCATCGGCGCTGGGGGGCTGCATTCAGGTGAAGGCCCCCGACAAGCCGATCGAGATCAATCTGAACGTCAAGGTGCAGCAGGAAGTCGTGGTGCGCCTGCAACGCGATGCCCAGGATCTGATCCAGAATAACCCGGAGTTGTTCCCGCAATGACACGCAAGATGCTCATAATCGCCGCAGGCGCTGCCGTTGCGCTGGCCACGGGCTTCGCCATGACGGCGCCCGCCCGCGCGCAAACGGGTGCTGTCGCGTCGGCCATGGCGGCCGGAACCGTGGGCGAGCAGGCCGATGGCTATCTCGGCATTGCCGGGTCCGTCAGTGCTGATGTGCGCGCCGAAGTCGAATCGATCAACATCAAGCGCCGCGCCGCTTACACCCAGTTGGCCAGCCAGCGCGGTGTCACGGTGCAGGATGTCGCCGCCGCCACGGGCTGCCAGACGCTCAGCAGCCGGGTCAAGACCGGCCAGGCCTATCGCATCGGCGCGGGCGCATGGCAGACCAAGGGCGCAGGCGCGATCGCGCTGCCTTCCTATTGCGCGACGGCGGGCTGAAAATCCCGCTCTGGCGGACTTTTCTCCTTCCTTCGTCCAGGGCTTCATTCTCTGCCCGAACCATGGTTGACTATCCGCCATCCCCTTTCTAAACGGGCCGCGCCTTGACGGGTGCAGCCGCAAGCGCCATGCCGCCTGCCATAAGGGGTCAACCCCCGGTGGAGGACGAACATGGTTGCGGAGACACCCGGACAGGACCCGGCAGGGGAAGACGCGCGGATCGCTTCGTTGGAGGAGCGGATCGCACGGGCCGAATCTGTCGAAAAGGTCAGGCAGGGGGCTACTGAGCAAGCGGCGGACGATGGGTCTCGCCTCGGCAACAGGGTTCTTGCGGAACTGATCGGCGGTCTTGTCGGCGGTGCGTTGATCGGCTGGGTCTTAGACCGGCTGTTCGGCACATCCCCATGGCTCCTGCTCGTCTTCCTCGGTCTTGGGATCGTGGCGGCGTTCAGGAACATCATCAGATTGACGACGATAAAGCGTCCCCCGCAATAAGGGACGCTTTCTTCTTAGTCCGACGGTAAAGACGTTACAGGGGTCCAGCGTGGCAGAATCCGGCAAAATCGATCCGATGCACCAGTTTGCGATCGAACCCTTGTTCGGTACGGATCAGCTGTCGCTCGGCGGTTTCAACATCGCCTTCACCAACAGCGCGCTCTATATGGTGCTGGCCGCCATTGTGCTGTGGATCTTCGTGATCGGCGGCATGAAGCGCGAATTGGTGCCGGGTCGCTGGCAGATGGCGGTCGAATATATGACCGGCTTCATCAAGAATCTGCTGATCGCGAACGTGGGCGAGGGCGGCAAGAAGTATATCCCTTACGTCTTCTCGCTGTTCATGTTCATCCTGCTGGCAAACCTTCTGGGTCTGTTGCCGCTGGGTCTGGTCGGGCTTCACCCCTTCACCTTCACCAGCCATTTCACCGCCACCGGCGTATTGGCGATCATGAGCTTCTCGATCGTCCTGATCGTCGGCTTCGCCAAGCACGGCTTCCACTTCTTCTCGCTCTTCATCCCGCACGGCACGCCCGCGCTGATGGTGGCGCCACTCTTCCTTATCGAACTCGTCTCCTTCATGGTGCGTCCGTTCAGCCTGGGCCTGCGACTGTTCGTCGCGATGACCGCTGGCCACGTCCTGTTGAAGGTGCTTGCCGGGTTCGTCATCAACAGCGCAAACGCATCGCCCGCTCTGGGCCTGACGGTCGGCACGGCCAGCTTCATCCTGATGATCGGCATCAGCGCGCTGGAAATGCTGGTCGCGGTCATCCAGGCTTATGTGTTCGCGCTGCTGACCTCGGTCTATCTCAATGATGCCGAGAACCTGCACTGAGTTTCATCTAGTTTCGTCAACAATCACTATATTCTAACGAAGGAGTTTACGACATGGACGCAGAAGCCGCAAAGCTGCTCGGTGCTGGCCTGGCCGCCATCGGTGCGGGCATCGCTGCCCTCGGTGTGGGCAACGTGTTCAGCGCGTTCCTCGAAGGCGCGCTGCGCAATCCGGGTGCCGCTGATGGCCAGCAGGGTCGTCTGTTCATCGGTTTCGCCGCGGCGGAACTTCTGGGTCTGCTGGCGTTCGTTATCGCCATGATCCTGGTGTTCGTGGCCTGACACGCCTTACGGGACGGGCAGGGCGGCCTCCACGCCACCACGCTCGTCCCGCACTATTGACCGCGCCCTGATCGGACGGAAAAAATGCCTCAAATCGCGCAAATTGCCGAAACCTACTCCAGCCAGATTTTCTGGCTGCTGCTGACCTTCGGCTTCGTGTTCTTCGTCATCGGCCTCGGCATGGTGCCCAAGGTGCAGGGGACGGCAGACGCGCGCGACGCGAAGATCAGTGGTGATCTGGACGCGGCAAAGGCTGCCTTTGCCCGTGCCGACGAAGCCGAAGCGGACTATCGTGTCCGTGACGCGGAAAGCCGCACCGCCGCGCAGGCGATGCTGGCCAAGGCGAAGAGCGAAGCCGCCAAGGCTTCCGAAATCAAACTTGCCGCCGCCGATGCGGAGGTTGCCACGAAGATCGCGGCTGCCGAAGCCCGCATCCAGGCTGCCTCCACCGCAGCCTTGGCAGAAATCGAAACCGTCGCCGCCGAAGCAGCGCGCGACATGGTGGCTCGCATTTCCGGCGTGGAAGCGTCGGACGATGCAGCCCGCAACGCAGTAAAGGCGGCACTGGCCCATGGCTGAGGCAGCAGCACAGCATCAAGGGGGCACGCCCCCCACGCTCGACGAGGCGATCCATGCCGAAGGCATGGAGCCGGTCGGCACCGTAGCGCATGAAGGCGTGGTCCCCCACACCGATCCGGAAGCGGTCGGCATGGATGCCACCGCGTGGGTTAGCCTCGCCATGGCGGCGTTCATCGCCATCCTGCTGTTCAAGAAGGTGCCTGCCCTGATCGGCAGCGTGCTGGACGGCCGGATCGCGCAGATCAAGGAACAACTGGCCGAAGCGACCCGCCTGCGGGCCGAAGCCGAAGCGCTCAAGGGCGAATATGAAGCCAAGCTGGCCGCTGCGGCCGGTGAAGCCGACGCCATGCGCACGGCGGCCGAGCATGAAGCCGAAGGCCTGATCGCCGATGCCAAGCTGAACGCCGATGCGCTGATCGTCCGCCGCCAGAAGATGGCCGAGGACAAGATCGGCGCCGCCGAACGCGCCGCCATCGTCGCCATTCGTGCAAAGGCCGTGAATGCCGCCACCACGGCCGCAGCGGTTCTGATCGCACAGGGTCATGATGCGCAGGCGGACAAGGCGCTGGTCGACCGCGCAATCACGGGGCTCGGCACGATCAACTAAGTCCGTCCATCTGGATTAGATAAAAAGACCGGCACAGACATCTGTGCCGGTCTTTTTCTTATACCAGGCTGCCAATGTCGCGTTGTCGATCACGAAGCGATATTTGACGTCGCTTTTCTGCATCCGGTCATAGGCGTTTTCGATGTCCTGAATGCGGATCATCTCGATATCCGCGACGATGCCCTTCTCCGCGCAGAAATCGAGCATTTCCTGCGTTTCGGCGAGGCCGCCGATCAGCGACCCGGCAATGGCCTTGCGGCCAAATATGAGCGCGCCGATATTGGGTGACGGGTGGGGATGCTCAGGGACACCCAGCATGCACATCGTGCCGTCGCGCTTTAGCAGCGCCGTGAAGGCATCCAGCTCATGGCTCGCGGCAACCGCATTGACGATCAGGTCGAAACTGCCGACATGCGCGGCCATCTCGTCGGGATTGCGCGAGACGACGACTTCGTCTGCGCCCAGGTCCAGCGCATCCTGCCGCTTGGATTCGGATGTGGTGAAGGCGACGGTATGCGCGCCCATCGCATGGGCGAGCTTGACCCCCATGTGGCCCAGGCCACCGATGCCGACGATGCCAACCTTCTTGCCCGGTCCGGTATTCCAGTGGCGCAGCGGCGAATAGGTGGTGATGCCGGCACAGAGCAGTGGCGCGACGGCGGCAAGCTGATCGACGGGGTGACTGATCTTCAGCACGAAATGGTCATTGACGACGATCTGCTGCGAATAGCCGCCCAGCGTATGGCCGGGCGCGTCGTCGGTCTTGCCATTATAGGTGCCGGTCCACCCCTTTTCGCAATAATTTTCCAGATCTTCTTCGCAGCTGGCGCATGTGCGGCAGCTATCGACCAGACAGCCCACGCCCACGACATCGCCCACCTTGAAGCGGGACACCTCTGCCCCGACCGCCCGGACATGGCCGACGATTTCGTGACCCGGAACACATGGGTAAAGCGTGCCGCCCCATTCGGCGCGAACCTGATGCAGGTCGGAATGGCAGACGCCACAATAGGCGATGTCGATTTGCACATCGCGCGGACCTACCGCGCGCCGTTCAATCGTCATGGGTTCTAGGGGTTTGTCGCCAGCAGGGGCGCCATAGGCAAGGAGAGCCATGGGGGAATATCCTTCAATGAAGAGAGCATGCAACAATCCCACGGGATAGAGGGATGATGGCGATGCATATGTAGGAACGATGGGCGGCCGGGGTTAGGCCCAGCAGACCATCTTGACCGATGATTTGCTCGCCGATCGCGAAACAGGTCGAAGCGCGCCCATTGTCATATTCGCCACCACCGCTATTTCATCCCCATGTCGCAACCCCAATCTCCCGACCGTTTCAACGAAGACAAGGCGAGCTATACGGTGCGTGGGTCCGGCGCGCCCGATCTCGATCAGGGCGTCGAGGCGATCCGCACCACGCTCAAGACGCTGCCGACCCGGCCCGGCGTCTATCGGATGCACGATACACGCGGCGATGTGCTCTATATCGGCAAGGCCCGCGCGCTCAAGAATCGCGTCGCCAACTATACCCAGGTCGACCGGCTGCCCCGGCGGCTCCAGCGGATGGTCGCGCAGACCCGCTCGATGACCATCGTCACCACCAACAGCGAAGCGGAAGCCTTGCTGCTGGAAGCGCAACTGATCAAGCGCTACCGCCCGCCCTATAATGTCCTGCTGCGCGACGATAAAAGCTTCCCCTTCATCCTGCTGCGGGAAGATCATGCGTTTCCGCGCGTCCAGAAACATCGCGGCGCGCGTAAGGCACAGGGCCGCTATTATGGCCCCTTCGCCAGCGCCGGCTCGGTCACGCGAACGATCAACGCGCTGCAAAAACTGTTCCTGCTCCGCTCTTGCACCGACAGTTTCTTCGCCAATCGATCGCGACCCTGTCTGCTCTATCAAATCAAGCGCTGCTCGGCCCCCTGTGTCGATCGGATCGACCCGGAAGGCTATGCCGAACTGGTGCGCGACGCGCAGGATTTCCTGGGTGGCAAGTCGACCGCCGTCCAGAAGAAGCTCGGCACCGCGATGCAGGCGGCGTCCGATGCGATGGACTTCGAACAGGCCGCCGTCATTCGCGACCGGCTGAAGGCCCTGACCTTCATTCAGGGAAGCCAGGCGATCAATGCCGAAGGGCTGGGCGATGCGGACATTTTCGCGCTGGCGGCGAAGGGCGGGGCGATGTGTATCCAGGCCTTCTTCATTCGCGGCGGCCAGAATTGGGGGCATCGCAGCTTCTTCCCGGTCCACACCGCCGAAGTCGCCGAAGATGAAGTGATGGCCAGTTTCATGGCGCAATTTTACGAGGAAGTGCCTCCACCCAAGCTGGTGCTGACCGACCGCGCGCCCGCCGAATGCGATCTGATCGCCCAGGCCCTGACCGAACGGATCGGCAGCAAGGTCCGCATCGAAGTCCCCCAGCGCGGCGACCGCACCCGCCTGATCAAACAGGCGCAGCGTAACGCGGTCGAAGCGCTCGACCGTCGCCTTGCGGAAACCACCAGCCAGGGCAAAGTGCTGGACGACATGGTCGAAGCCTTCGGCTTGGAGGGCATACCCGACCGTATCGAAATCTACGATAACAGCCACATTCAGGGCGCCCATGCGCTGGGCGCGATGGTCGTCGCGGGGCCGGAAGGCTTCCGCAAAAATGCCTATCGCAAGTTCAACATGAAAGACCCCGTCATCTCGAACGATGATTTCGCGATGATGCGCGATATGTTCGAACGGCGCTTTGGTCGAGCGCAACGGGAAGACCCGGATCGCGACAGCGGCGAATGGCCCGACCTTGTCCTGATCGACGGCGGCAAGGGCCAGCTATCGGCGGCGCGCACGATGCTGGAGGAAATGGGCATTGAGGACGTTACCATGATCGGCGTGGCCAAAGGGCCGCATCATGGCCGCGACGGCCGCGAAGTCTTCCACCTGATGGACGGTCGCGAAGTCACCTTCCCGATCAACCATCCCGTCCTCTTCTATCTGCAACGGCTGCGCGACGAAGCCCACCGCTTCGCCATTGGCGCGCATCGCGCCAAGCGGAGCAAGGCGATCACCGTCAGTTCGCTGGACGAGGTGCCGGGCATCGGCCCGGCCCGCAAGAAGGCGTTGCTGATGCATTTCGGCACCGCCCGCGCTGTTCGCGATGCCGCGCTGGAAGACTTGGCGCGCGCACCTGGCGTGTCCACGGCGGTAGCGCAGCAGGTCTATGACTATTTCCATGGCTGAGGCGGCGAAGGCCAGCTAGTTGCAATTCTCGTACATTATGCTACATGCACTGGGCTGACGTCCTTTGATGACGATCTATGTTTCCTCCTCCGGCCCTCAATGTGCGTGGACGAGGCCTGTCTCGAAGCCTTCGCTTCTCTTCAGTTCATGGGTCGCTCCGGCGACACTCTAGCCATGCGTTCGTTATTGCACGCCGCATGTTCATTTTATGGCGGCAAAGGCCGTCCAGGATTCGATGACTATTATTTTTCCTTCCTCTACCCGTTCTTCGCTTGCTCATGGGCTTGATCGCCTTTCGCCGACCCACCGCGTCGCATCGCCGTTGACCGGCCTGTTGAGCAACCGCGAATTGAAGAAAATCGTGGCCGACATGGTCGACTGACAGTCAGCCGGACGGTGCCGATCGCACCGTCCGGCGCTTTATCGTTACTCTCTACTGAAAGGCACATTATGAGCAGGGAAACCCTCAAACCATTTTTGATCAGCAAGAATGAAGAAGGCGCATTCCGCCTGACCGTCCGCGACACCCGCTTCAATTCGCAGGGCTATCCGATCGTCACCGCGACGATGCAGGACGAGATTTTCAAGTCGGCCTCGGCTGCCCGCGCCTATGCGCGTGATAATTTCAAGGCCGAACCGGGCCAATATTCGACCAAGTAAGCCGACAGGATAGCGGGCGGATGCGTAGCTAAGGCCGATTGGTGCCAACGCTTGTCACCCCCGCTCTCGTCTGCGCCTTGCGCCCCCATGGCGAACATGGGGCCATCGCCCGCCTGCTGACGCCTGACCATGGTCTGGTTGCAGGCTATGTGCGCGGTGGACGATCCCGCCTGATGCGGCCCGTGCTCTTGCCGGGCAATAGTGTCATGGCGACATTCCGCGCCCGGACCGAGGATCAACTCGCCGGGCTGACGGTCGAAATGGCGCATAGCCGCGCGCCCCTTCACGCTGAACCTCTACCCGCCGCCGCGATCGACTGGAGCTGCGCGCTCACCGCCGCTGCCCTGTCCGAAGGCACGCCACATCCTGCGCTATATCGCGCGCTTGACGGCGTGCTGGGTGCCATTGAGGCGGCACCGGCGGCACGCGGCTGGGCCGTCGCGCTGGTGCGCTACGAATTGCTACTGCTGGCGGAACTGGGCTTCGGCCTCGACCTCAGCCGCTGCGCCGCTTTGGGCGATGCCGACGATCTCGCCTATGTCAGCCCGCGCAGCGCCGCTGCGGTCAGCCGTGCGGGCGCGGTCGGTTATGAACATCTGCTCCTGCCGTTGCCGCCGTTCCTGCTGGCGGGCGGAACGGGCGAATGGACAGACATCATGGATGGCTTTGCCCTGACCGGCTTCTTCCTGGAGCGTTCGGTCCTGACCGATCGGCGCATCGATATATTGGCCGCGCGCGAAAGGCTGGTCGATCGCCTGAAAAGGGCGGTTGCCTGACTGTCCCTGCTTCCATAAGGGGCAAGCGACCTATTTGGTAAGGAGCTGCCCATGTTGATCGCCCTGTTTCCCGGAGATGGCATCGGTCCCGAAATCGTCGATCAGGCGAAGCGGGTGCTGGATGCGCTGGCGATCGACGGGCTGACCTATGAGCACGGGCTGGTCGGCGGCGCTGCTTACAAGGCGGTCGGTCACCCCCTGCCGCCTGAAACGCTGGAGATCGCCAAACGGGCCGACGCCATCCTCTTTGGTGCCGTCGGCGATCCCGATTGCGACGCGCTCGAACGCCATTTGCGCCCGGAACAGGCGATCCTGGGTTTGCGCAAGGAACTCGGCCTGTTCTCTAACCTCCGCCCAGCCAAGGTTTTCCCCGAACTGGCCGGCGAATCCGCACTCAAGCCCGAAGTCGCCGGCGCGATCGACCTGCTGATCGTGCGCGAGACCAATGGCGACGTCTATTTCGGCGAAAAGGGGTTCCGCACCACCGCCGATGGCCAGCGCGAAGGCTATGACGTCATGTCCTATAATGAGGGCGAGGTGCGCCGCATCGCCCATGCCGGTTTCCAGGCCGCCCGCGCCCGGCGCGGCAAGCTCTGTTCGGTGGACAAGGCCAATGTGCTGGAAACCAGCCAGCTATGGCGCGACGTGGTGATCGAAGTGTCGGCCGACTATCCCGACGTCGCCCTCAGCCATATGTATGTCGATAACGCCGCGATGCAGCTCGTCCGCAACCCCGGCCAGTTCGACGTGATCGTCACCGGCAACCTGTTCGGCGATATCTTGTCGGATCAGGCGAGCATGTGCGTGGGATCGATCGGGATGCTCGCATCGGCGACGCTCAACGGCAGCGGGCAAGGGCTGTATGAACCCATCCACGGCTCCGCCCCCGACATTGCGGGCACCGGCAAGGCCAATCCGCTCGCGACGGTGCTGTCGGCGGCGATGCTGCTGCGCTATTCGCTGGGCATGGCCGATCAGGCCGACCGGATCGAACGGGCCGTCGCCAAGGCTTTGGCAAACGGCGCGCGCAGCCCCGATCTGGGCGGCACGATGAATACGGTGGAAATGGGTGACGCGGTGCTGGCGGCGCTGGACTGAGGAACAGACGATGAAGCGGAAAAGCGGGCAAGACCCAGAAATCACCAAGCATTGGAAGCCCGCGACGATCGCGGTGCGGGGCGGCACGGCGCGCACCGAATATGGCGAAACGTCCGAAGCGCTCTTCCTGAGCAGCGGCTATTGCTATGACCGGGCGGAGGATGCCGCGGCGCGCTTTGCCGGTGAGCAGCAGGGCATGACCTATAGCCGCCTGCAGAACCCCACGGTCGAGATGCTGGAACAGCGTATCGCACTGCTGGAAGGGGCCGAGGCCTGCCGCGCTACTGCGACCGGGATGGCGGCGATGACGGCCGCCTTGCTGTGCCAATTGTCGGCGGGCGACCATGTCGTCGCAGGCAAGGCATTGTTCGGCTCCTGCCGCTGGCTGACCGACACGCTGCTGCCCAAATTCGGGATCGAAACGACCACGGTGGATGCCACCGACAATGCGGCATGGGAAGCCGCGATCCGGCCCAATACCAAGGTCTTCTTCTTCGAAACTCCCGCCAATCCGACGATGGACGTCGCCGACATGGCGGCGATCTGCGCCATTGCCAAGGCGCATGGCATCACCAGCGTCGTCGACAATGCCTTCGCCACCCCTGCGCTCCAGCGGCCGATGGAATTTGGTGCCGACGTCGTGGCCTATAGCGCGACCAAGATGATGGACGGGCAGGGCCGGGTGCTGGCCGGCGCGATCTGTGGCACGCGGGAATGGATCACCACTACGCTGCTGCCCTTCCATCGCAACACCGGGCCGACGCTCAGCGCTTTCAACGCCTGGGTCGTGCTCAAGGGGCTGGAGACGCTGGACCTTCGGATCAGGCGGCAGAGCGAAAATGCGCTCAAGGTCGCCAAATTTCTGGAAAGCCGTGTCGCCAAAGTGCTGTATCCGGGGCTGGAGAGCCACCCGCAACATGCGCTGGCGATGCGCCAGATGGAGATGGCCGGGCCGATCTTCTCGCTCTATGTCGGCGGTGGTCGGGCGGAAGCGCATGGGCTGCTCAACGGGCTGCAACTGGTCGATATCAGCAACAATATCGGCGATTCGCGATCGCTGATGACGCATCCGGCTTCGACCACGCATTTTGGCATGGCGGAGGCCGCGCGACTGGAAGTCGGAATCACCGAAGACATGCTACGGCTCAATGTCGGGCTGGAGGATGCGGACGATGTGATCGCCGATCTGGATCAGGCATTGCGGACGATCGGGCGTTGACGGGCAAGGGGGTAAGGGCGCATTCGTAAGACCGTGAACGCACTTTTCCCCTTCCACGCCAAGACGCAGGACGTCATCGTCCATGTCGCCGTCTCCTTCTTGCCCGAACAATCGGAGCCGGACCGGGGCCGCTGGTTCTGGGCCTATCATATCCGCATCGAAAATCAGGGGACACAGCCGGTCCAGTTGCTCACCCGTCATTGGGTCATCACCGACGGGCGCGGTGCCCAGCATCGGGTCGATGGCGACGGCGTGGTCGGCGAACAGCCGGTGGTCCAGCCGGGCAAAAGCTATGATTATGTGTCCGGCTGTCCGCTCAATACCCCGACCGGATCGATGAAGGGCAGCTACCGCATGATCGGCCTCAGCGGCGAGACGTTCGAGGTCGCCATCCCTCATTTCGCGCTGATTGCGCCTGCGGTGGCCGAATGAAGCGGACGCATTTGCCGCTCAACGGCCTGCGCGTGCTGGATGCGGCGGCACGGCATTTATCGTTCACGCGCGCGGCCGACGAACTGGCGGTAACGCCAGCGGCGGTTGGTCAGCAGATTCGGGCGCTGGAAGATTTGCTGGGCGTGGTGCTGTTCCGCCGCACGCCCAAGGGGCTGGAACTGACGCCCGAAACCGAAGCGGGGCTGGATGCCCTACGCGCCGGTTTCCTGGAGTTTGAAGATGCCGTGCGGGCGATGCAGGCAGGCCAGGCCAGCAGCGCGCTGACCATCGCCGCGCCGCGCGACATCACCGCCAAATGGCTCCAGCCGCGCCTGGCTGCCTATGCCGCGCACCAGCCCGACTTGACGTTCCAATTGATCGCAGCGGACGAGGCGCTGGACTTTACCGAAGCCAATCTCGACCTCGCACTGCGTCTTATTGACGCGGCAGGCGAGCATGAGGGGGTCAAGCTGGGCGAGGCGGCCTTCGTCACGGTGGAAGCCGCGCAGGGCGGGCCGGAACAGCGGATCGACTGGCCCGGCTGCCCGGCGGGGGACAAGCCCGCGATCATCCGGGTGGCCGATGGCGGGCTGGCGATCGAGGCGGCGGCCAATGGCTTTGGCCGGGCGCGTGTGCCGTTGCTCCTGGTACAGGCCGATCTGGCGGCAGGCCGGGTGCGGCAGGTCGGGGAGGCGATGCCGAGTTTGCTCAGCTACTGGCTGATCGCGCCCTTGCCGCAATGGCGGCAAAAGAAGGTCAAGGCGCTGGTTGAAGCGCTGCTGGCCTAATCACAGGCCAACGCTTATTCGGCCAGCAGGTTGAGTGCGCGCGTCGTCAGCGCGACGAAGCGCGGTTCGTCCAGGCGGGCGGCGGGATTGTTCCAGCTCGCACTCAGGGCGCGCCATTGTCCGTCCTTACGTCGTGCAAGAAAGTTCATGGCCATCACGCCGGGTTCGCTACCCCCCTTATAGCCAAGATAGGCCCAGCGCCGCGCATCGGCAGGGGCGACGCCGGGTTCAATCGCCATGATCGGCAATGCGTCGCCGCCATGGATGCGCAACCAGTCGAGTTGCGCGATCATGTCGGTCGCACTGGCGAACCATTCAATATCTCCGATCGCGGTCGGGGTTTCGGCTACGCTGCCGACATCCACCTTGTCTGCGGTCAGGCGGGACGCGGCTTCGCGCAGTAGCTCCCGGCGTGCGTCGGGCGATGCCACAGCATAGCGTCCTTGGAGATCGGCATTGGCGGGCATTTTGAGCGCAAAGGCTTCGGCGGTGGTGAGCAGGGGCAACGCCTGATCCGGGTTCGCGTGCCCTGTTGTCGTAAGCATGGCATCCACCTTGTCGCGACCCAGCGCCAGCAACAGTGTATCGGTCGCGCTGTTGTCGCTTTCGGCGATCATCGCGGTGGCGAGGCTGTGCAGCGTCATCGGCGCGCGGTCTGGCCAGTGCAGCAGGCGACCCGAAAAGCTCTTCGGGCCGAGCGGAATGACGTCGCTCCATCGCCGTTCGCCAGCGCCTACGGCGCGCGCCAGTTCCGCAAGGATGGTCAGCTTGAAGCTGGAGCCGATGGCCATCGCGGTATCGGCGCGGTGCGCTTCTTGCAGTTGGGGCGGGCTGTTGCCCAATGTCGCAACCGCGAAACTGGTCGCGCCGGGGAGGGCGGCGATATCCGCCATGACCTTGGCCATGCTGTCATTGGCCGTTCGCGCGCCGACGATGCGTAGGCCCACTACGCGGCCCGGCGGCTGTGGCGCGACGACCAGCGTAAAGCCGACAGTCGCCCGTTCGTAACGGATTTCGACCTGCCCGGCAGTGGCGCTATCCTGCCGCACGGCCCCCAGTGCGAGCGGTTTGCCATGCTGCGCGCGCAGGTCGGCGGCAACGGCGCGCCAGCGATCCACAGGGACAGCATCAAGGAAGAGGGAGGAGAAATAATTGGCCTCGTCACCGGGCGATGTGAGAAGACGAAGCAGTTGTTCGGCGCGAGCTTGATAAGTGGGATTGGGGGCCGCCTGCGCAGGGAGGGCGATGCTCAACAAAAACAGAAAAACCAAGCTCAGAACCTGTCGTGCTCCTGCGAAAGCAGGAGCCCAGGGTGCTCCATCACGCACCTGTTAACGCCGGTTCAAGCATCGATCGCTTCTTCGTCCACCGCCGCCGCATTCTCCTGAATGAACGCAAAGCGATGCGCCGGGTTCGTCCCCATCAGGCGATCGACCAGATCACGCACCCCCGCACGTTCCTCGACATCGGCAGGCAGGGTGATGCGGATCAGCATGCGTGTCTTGGGGTCCATGGTGGTTTCGCGCAACTGCATCGGGTTCATTTCGCCCAGCCCCTTGAAGCGGCTGACATCGACCTTCTTGCCCTTGAACTCCTTGGTCTGCATCAGCGCGGCGCGATGGGCGTCATCCTTGGCATAGGCGCTCTTGCCACCCGCGACGAGGCGATAGAGCGGCGGCTGGGCAAGGTAGAGATGGCCGCGCCGCACCAGTTCGGGCATTTCCTGAAAGAAGAAGGTCATCAGCAGCGTCGCGATATGCGCGCCATCGACGTCGGCGTCGGTCATGATGACGATGCGTTCATAGCGCAGATGGTCCGGATTGCAGTCCTTGCGCGTGCCGCAGCCCAGCGCCAGGATCATGTCGGCAATTTCCTGATTGGCCAGTATCTTCGCATTATTGGCCGATGCGACGTTCAATATCTTGCCGCGCAGAGGCAGGATCGCCTGCGTCTTGCGGTCGCGTGCCTGCTTGGCGGAACCGCCCGCCGAATCGCCTTCGACCAGAAAGATTTCAGCGCCTTCGGGATCGTCGTTGGAACAGTCCGTCAGCTTGCCGGGCAGGCGCAGCTTGCGCGAATTGGTCGCGGTCTTGCGCTTGACCTCCTTCTCCTGCTTGCGCTTCAAACGCTCGTCCATCCGGTCGAGCACATAGGCCAGCAGCGCCTTGCCCCGGTCCATATGGTCAGTCAGATAATGGTCGAAATGATCGCGGACGGCATTTTCCACCAGCCGCGCCGCTTCCGGCGATGTCAGCCGGTCCTTGGTCTGGCTCTGGAACTGCGGCTCGCGAATAAACACCGACAGCATGATTTCCGATGACGTCATGATGTCGTCAGCGGTGATGTCCTTCGCCTTTTTCTGCCCCACCAGATCGGCAAAGGCGCGAATGCCCTTGACCAACGCGGCGCGCATCCCGGCTTCATGCGTGCCGCCATCGGGCGTCGGGATGGTGTTGCAATACCAGCTATAGCTGCCATCCGACCAGAGCGGCCAGGCGACGGCCCATTCGACCCGCCCCGCGCCGTCGGGAAAATCCTGATTGCCCGCGAAAAAGACGCTGGTCGCGCATTCGCGGTCGCCGACCTGTTCCTTCAGATGATCGGCAAGGCCACCGGGAAATTGGAAGACAGCTTCCGTAGGCGTGTCATCGCTGACCAGCTCCGGCGCGCATTTCCAGCGGATTTCGACGCCCGCGAACAGATAGGCTTTTGACCGGGCGAGCCGGTGCAGGCGCGCGGGCTTGAACTTCTGTTCGCCGAAAATTTCGGTGTCGGGGATGAAACTGACCGATGTGCCGCGCCGGTTGGGCGCACCGCCGACCTTTTCCAGCGCAGTGACGGGCAGCCCCTGGGAGAAGCTTTGCCGGAACAGTTCCTTGTTCCGCGCGACCTCGACCACGGTGCTGCTCGACAGCGCGTTGACCACGCTGATGCCCACGCCATGCAGGCCGCCAGAGGTGGCATAGGCCTTGTCGGTGAACTTGCCGCCCGAATGGAGCGTGGTCATGATCACTTCCAGCGCCGACTTGCCGGGGAATTTGGGATGCGGATCGACCGGAATGCCACGGCCATTGTCGGTGATGGTCAGGCGGTTGCCCGGTTCCAGCGTGATTTCGATCCGCGTGGCATGCCCCGCCACCGCCTCGTCCATGCTGTTGTCGAGCACTTCGGACGCGAGATGGTGCAACGCGCGCTCATCCGTGCCGCCGATATACATGCCGGGACGGCGACGCACCGGCTCCAGCCCCTCCAGCACTTCGATGGCGGAAGCATCATATTCAGGGGTGGTTGATGGTGCGGCAGCGAACAGGTCTTCGGACATGACAATAGCTATAGGCGGGCAGGCGTGGCGCGCAAGCATTGTGTCTTATGCGGCACAGCAACGAAAAGTTACGATAAAGCGTGAAACAAACCCTGCATTCAGACCGTTAGCGCCGTGCAAGAGGGTTATTGACGCCCCCAGGCGAGGAGAATTTTACATGAAGTTGAGCCATTTTGCACCGCTCGGTGCCACGCTGGCATTTGTGCTGGCTACCCCTGTGATGGCGCAGGACAGCACCGGCGCGGTCGATTGGACCGGTCCCTATATCGGCGGTTCGTTCGGCTATAACTGGCAGAAGAACGACGGCGAAGAACATATCCGTTTCGATGCCGATGCCGACGGCGAATATGACGACGTCATTCGGACGGGCACTGGTGCCAATGCCTTTTCGCCGGGCACCTGCGGCGGTTCCGCCCGTGGCGCAACGCCGGGCGCAGGTTGTAACGACGACAAGGACGCCATCGGCTGGATGGGTCATGTGGGTTATGACCGTCAGTTCGGCAGCATCGTCGCCGGTGTGGTCGCTGAAGCCGGTAAGGCCTATATCAGCGACAGCGTGACCGAATATTCCACGACTCCGGCTTTCTATGAAATGACGCGCCGGATCGACTGGAATGGTAACCTGCGCGCGCGCCTGGGCTACACCACGCCCGGCGGCTTCATGCCGTACATCACTGGCGGTTTGGCTTATGCCAAGGTCAAGAACAGCTTCGCTACCAGCAATGGTGCCAACAGCTTCACTGAAGTCGATCGCAAGGAAGACGCCTGGGGCTACACCATGGGCGGCGGTATCGAAGCCAAGGTTTCGGACAATTTCTCGATTGGTGCTCGCTATCTGTGGACCCGCTACAATGTCGATGACTATCGCGTCGATGTCGGTGCAGGCAGCGCGCCTGCGACCAACCCGTTCCGCATCACCCCTTCGGGCGGCGCGAGCATGAATCGTGGCGACAAGTTCGACACGCAGAGCGTGATGGTCACGACCAGCTTCCGCTTCTGATCAAAAAAAGGGCGGTGGCTTTCGCCTCCGCCCTTTATCTATCGGACAATAAAAAGGCCGCCTTTCGGGGCGGCCTTTTTTTATGGATTATCGGACGCGCGGGCCGCCAAAGGGAAGCGGCGGGGGAGGACGACGCGTGCCGCGCGGCAACTGCGCCTGATAGGCGCGGCCGCAATGTTCCACGCAATAAGGGAAGCCCGGATTGACCGCGACCCCGCAGAAGTGGAAGTCGGGTTCGCCCGGATGACCCATCGGCCATTTGCAGATCCGCTCGGTCAGGTCGAGCAGCGACGTCTTGTCGGCAATCTCTGCACTGGGCTTGGCCGGAACCAGGCGACGCGGCGGCGCTGGCGGGATCGGCGCCTGCTGATCGCCCGGACCCTGACGCAGGAAGCCGCCCGGACCGACGGAAACGATGCGCGGCTGGGGCGGGGGAGGGGGCGTGTCGGATACCACCGGCTCGGCCGCCGGTGCAGCAGCCGCTGGCGGCGGCGTCGGCGCGGCGGCGCGCGGCGGTGCTGGCGTTGCAGGCGCTGCCGGCGCAGGCGCTGCGCGCTGCGCGGGCGCTTCGGGTTCGGCGGCTGCCACAGGCTTACGCGCTGCTGCAGCCTTTTTAGGCGCGTCATTGGCCTTAACGGGCGACGGGCGCGATTGCAGGCCCAGGCGATGGGCCTTGCCAATCACCGCATTGCGGCTGACGCCGCCCAATTCTTCAGCGATCTGGCTGGCGGTCAGGCCGCGCTCCCACATCCCCTTGAGCTGGTCGATACGCTCGTCGGTCCAGGACAATGAAAAACTCCTCACAAATTCCAATATGCTTCCCTATATGGGAACGAGCGCGTGAGGTTCAAATCCTTGAACGGCGCGCTTGCAGCACAACGCACCAGCCGATAGTCGATCCCACCATGAACGACCAGTCCAAAATTGCCCCCGCAACCCCGGTTGCCGCCGCCTTCGCCGAACCTGGCGTACCCGTGATCCGCAACATCAACTGGGCGGGAACGTGGGCGCTGTATCGTAAAGAGGTGCATCGCTTCCTGAAGGTGCAACTCCAGACGGTATGGGCACCGGCGATCACGACGCTGATGTTCCTGGTGATCTTCATCGTCGCGCTGGGCGGGAGCGGCCGGACAGTCGGCTTGCGCGGCGAAGCGGTGCCCTTTGCCGATTTCATCGCGCCGGGCCTGATCGTCATGGGCATGATCAATGCCTGCTTTGCCAATGCGAGCTTCGCGCTGATGGTAGGCAAGGTGCAGGGGACGCTGGTCGATTATCTGATGCCGCCGATTTCCGTCGGCGAACTGTTGTTCGCGCTGGCGGGGTCGTCAGTGACGCGCGCGGTGTTCGTGGGCTGCGCCTTGTGGGGAGCGATGGCGCTCTGGCCGGGCGTGCATGTGACCCCGGCGCATCTATGGGCGGTGGTCTGGTTCGGGCTGCTCGGCACCAGCTTCGTCGCCTTTCTCGGCGTGCTGACGTCGATCTGGGCCGAGAAGTTCGATCATGGCGCGGCGATCACCAATTTCGTGATCGGGCCGCTCGCTTTGCTGTCGGGCACCTTTTATTCGATCGACCGCTTGCCGCCCTTTTTCCAGGCGATCAGCCACGCCAATCCCTTCTTCTACATCATATCGGGCTTCCGCTATGGCTTCGTCGCGGCGGCCGATACCAACATCGTCGTCGGCAGCATCGTGCTGCTGACGCTGAACCTGATCTTCGGCGGGCTATGCTATGCGCTGTTGCGCCGTGGCTGGAAGATCAAGGCCTGACCGGTCAGAGGAAGGCCGCAAAGATTGGGATAACGAGCATCGCAACCCCGATCAGCAACGCTGCCAATATCCAATGATGCCAGCGGGGAAGGGCGCGGTCATCGCCGCGCCCTTCCTGCCATGGCCAGATCATAGCGGTCTGATCACTGGGTCGCGCCGCCGCCGACGCGCGCCAGCGTAAACCCCGCCTCGGTGACTTCGGCGAGCGGATAGATGTTGCGCAGATCGACGAGCGCATTGCCGTTCATCGCACTGGCGAGGCGCTTCATGTCGAGCGCGCGGAAAATATCCCATTCGGTGACCAGCACCAGCACGTCGGCACCCTCGGCCGCTTCATAGGCGTCCTTGGCCATGGTGACGCTGGGCATCATGGGGGCTGCGACCTCCATGCCCTCGGGATCATAAGCGACGATCTTCGCGCCCGCATCCTCCAGCGCCTGGACGATGGCGAGGCTCGGCGCATCGCGCATGTCGTCGGTATTGGGCTTGAAGGTCAGGCCCAGCAGCGCGACTGTCTTGCCACGCGCGTCGCCGCCCAGCGCCTTGACGATCTTGCGGCCCATGGCGCGCTTGCGCAGGTCGTTGACCTGGACCACCGTCTCGACGATGCGGATCGGCGTGTCATGATCCTGGCCGGTCTTGACCAGCGCCAGCGTATCCTTGGGGAAGCAGGAGCCGCCATAGCCCGGTCCTGCATGCAGGAATTTGGAGCCGATACGGTTGTCGAGGCCAATGCCGCGCGACACGTCCTGCACATCGGCGCCGACCGCCTCGCACAGGTCCGCCATCTCGTTGATGAAGGTGATCTTGGTCGCCAGAAAGGCGTTGGCGGCATATTTGATCAGTTCGGCGGTACGGCGCCCGGTGAACATCAGCGGCGCCTGATTGAGGTTGAGCGGGCGATAGACCTGGCTCATCACCGCGATGGCGCGTTCCGAGCCGGTGGTGCCGACGACAACGCGGTCGGGCCGCTTGAAATCGCCGATCGCCGCGCCTTCGCGCAAAAATTCGGGGTTGGACACGACCTGGATATCAAGGTCAGGCTTCAATTCCCGCGCGATTCGTTCGACCTCGTCGCCGGTGCCGACGGGCACGGTGGACTTGGTGACGATGACTGCCGGGCCATCGAGCGCAGCGACGATTTCCCGCGCTGCAGCATAGACATAGGAGAGGTCGGCATGGCCATCGCCGCGCCGCGAAGGCGTGCCGACAGCAATGAAGATCGCGTCCGCGCCCTTGACGCCCGCGGCGAGGTCCGTGGTGAAGGTCAGGCGGCCCGATGCGGCATTGTCGCCGACCAGCTTGTCCAGCCCCGGCTCGAAAATCGGCATCCGCCCCGCTTCGATCGCCGCGATCTTGCCCGCATCCTTGTCGACGCAGACCACATCATGGCCGAAATCCGCAAAACAGGCCCCTGACACAAGGCCCACATACCCCGTGCCGATCATCGTGATTTTCATGAGATAGTCAGGCTCCGTATAGAATTGGACAGGCGCAATGGCGGTTTAACATAGTCTTTCTATATTACAATTCGCCGCATTGCAGCAACGACACAAGCATAGCGTTTAGCCCCTATACACTTTTATCTGCCAAGGCAGGCCGGTCGGCAATCGGGCAAGGGATGAATGATGAAAGTCGCCATGGTATTCGGGACTCGCCCGGAAGCGATCAAGATGTTCCCGGTCGTCCACGCCCTGCGCGCGCGATCCGGGGTCGAGACACGGGTCATAGTGACCGCGCAGCACCGCGGGTTGCTGGACCAAGTATTGGCGATCGCAGGCATCGTGCCGGACATCGATCTCGACGTGATGGTGCCGAACCAGACGCTCGACGGGCTGACCGCCAAGCTGATCGTTGAACTCGGCAAGGCCTTCGACGCCGAAAAGCCCGACCGCGTCGTCGTGCATGGCGATACGCTGACGACCATGGTGGCCAGCCTTGCGGCTTATTATCGCAAGATTCCGGTGGCCCATGTAGAGGCAGGCCTGCGCAGCGGCGACATTCATCATCCCTGGCCCGAAGAGGTGAATCGCCGCGTGGTCGCCTGCATAGCCGACATGAATTTCGCGCCGACCCAGGCCGCGGCGGATGCGCTGCTGGCCGAGAGCCGCTCGGCAGCCAGCATCCATATTACCGGCAATACCGTGATCGACGCTTTGCTGGCGACGCGCGAGCGCGTACTGGCGGACCCGTCGCTGGCACATGGGCTGGATGCCTTGGCGGCGTGTTTCGAGGGCAAGCGGATTATCGCGGTCACCAGCCACCGGCGCGAGAATTTCGGCGGTGGGATGGAGGCGATCGCCCGGTCCATCGCCGACATTGCGGCGCGCCCCGATGTCGCGGTCATCTTCCCAGTTCATCCCAACCCCCATGTCCGGCCGGTCATGGATGCCGTGCTGGGCGACCTGCCCAATGTCGCCATGATCGAGCCGCTCGACTATCCGCATTTCGTCCGCTTGCTCGATATGTGCCATCTGGTGCTGACCGACAGCGGCGGCGTGCAGGAAGAAGCCCCGTCGCTGGGCAAGCCGGTGCTGGTGATGCGGGAGACGACGGAGCGACCCGAAGGGGTGGATGCGGGCACGGCAAAGCTCGTCGGCGCAGATCGCGACCGGATCGTCCGGGAGGTGCTGGCGCTGCTGGACGACAGCCAAGCCTATGACGCGATGGCGGGCGCCCATAATCCCTTTGGTGACGGCAAGGCGGCGGAGCGGATTGCGCGCGTCATCGCAGGGGAATAGGCCGCACCGTTACCGAAATATTCAGCCTTTCCGGGCAGAAGGTCGGCCAGATCATCGCCGTAAAAGGACTGCCACTTCATGCCCGTCGACACCAAGCAGAAGGTTTCCGTCATTGGCCTTGGCTATATCGGCTTGCCGACCGCCGCGCTGATCGCGCGTGGGGGCTGCCAGGTGGTGGGCGTGGACGTGTCCGCTCATGTGGTGGAAACGGTCAATTCGGGCCGGGTACATATCGAGGAGGTCGATCTCGACGGGCTGGTGCAGGGCGTCGTGGCGCGCGGCAATCTGCGCGCCTCGCTGGCCGTCGAGGAAAGCGATGTCTTCATCATCGCGGTGCCGACACCCGTGTCGGAAGACCATGCGCCCGACATCAGCTATGTCCTGCAAGCGGCCCGCACCATCGCGCCGGTGTTGAAGGTGGGCGACACGGTCATTCTGGAATCGACATCCCCCGTCGGCACGACGGAAGCGATGCGCGACGTGATCGGCGGCATGCGACCGGACCTCAAAATGCCGGGCCGGGGCGTGCAGGGCGACATCGCCATTGCCTATTGCCCGGAACGAGTCTTGCCCGGCCGCATCCTCGTCGAACTGATCGACAATGATCGCTGCATCGGCGGCATAACCCCACGCTGCGCGCGCAAGGCGCTGGGCTTTTATCGCCAGTTCGTGCGCGGCGCCTGCATCACCACGACCGCGCGTGCGGCCGAAATGGTCAAGCTCGTCGAAAACAGCTTTCGTGACGTGAATATCGCCTTCGCCAACGAATTGTCGGTCATCGCCGAGAATATGGACATCGACGTGTGGGAGGTGATCCGTCTCGCCAACCGCCATCCGCGCGTCAATATCCTCTCGCCTGGTCCCGGCGTCGGTGGCCATTGCATCGCGGTTGACCCCTGGTTCATCGTCCACAGCGACCCTGAAAATGCGCGCATCATCCGCACCGCGCGCGAAGTGAATGACGGCAAGACCGACTATGTCGTGGCCAAGGCATCCGACATGATCGATGCGTTTCCGCATGAAGACGTCGCCTGCCTCGGCTTGGCCTTCAAGGCGAACATTGATGATTTCCGCGAAAGCCCGGCGGTGAAGGTCGCTGCCCGGCTCGCGCGCCGCTATGGTCGCCGCATCAAGCTGGTCGAACCCTATGCCCAGGCATTGCCGATGGAATTTGCCGGGACCGGCGCGGAATTGATGGATCTCGATACGGCTCTGGAACAATGTGGCGTATTCGTCATTCTTGTCGATCATGACATGTTCAAATCGGTTCCCGTCGACGAGCGCGCCGACAAGGCGGTCTATGACACGCGCGGCATCTGGTCGGATCAGCCGCGCCGGATCGCGGAGCCTGCGCCGGGACGCATGGCACTCTAAGCGCCGGGGGCCATCCTCGGTCCGTCCCGCCTTTGGTTGCCATGTCCCTGTCGCGTCGCTAACCCCCGGTTTCAATTGGGGCATGACGGGGTGGCAGCGCCTATGACGCGCACGAACAGCATCAAAAATGCGATTGCGACACTGGCGGCCTGCGGGCTCGTCGGCGCATGCGCGACCGTGGAGGATGCGCCGCGCGGCGACGCTGCCTATGCCATCGTGCCGCCCGCGCCTGCCGTCGCAGTCGATTATCGCATCGCGCCCGACGACGTGCTTCGTATCCAGGTCTATCATGAACCCGGCTTGTCGCTGGAAGATGCGCAGGTCAGTGCGAGCGGCATGGTCCGCATGCCGCTGATCGGCGATGTCCCCGTGGCAGGGCTGTCCGCCGGGGACGCCGCTGATGCCATCGCCGCACGATTGGGCGAACGCTATCTGGTGTCGCCGCAGGTCACCTTGTTCGTGAAGAAGGCGGTGGGCCGGCGTGTGACGCTCGACGGCGAAGTCCGCGAACCGGGCTTGTATCCGGTCGAAGGACGGCTGACGCTGAGCCAGGCGGTGGCGCTGGGCAAAGGCCCGACCCGGCTCGCCAGCCTCTCGCAAATCGTCGTAGTGCGGCAGATCGAAGGCCAGCGGCAGGCCGCGATGTTCGACCTCGGTGCCATCCGCAAGGGCGAAGCGCCCGATCCTGAAATTCTGCCGGGCGACAGCATTATCATCGGCCTGTCACGGGCCAAGGCGATCATCGGCGGTGGCCTGATCGCGTTGCCCGCTCTGGCGACGGGCTTCATCGCGCTGGATGGAGGGCGATGATGACGCCGATCTTGACCGAGCGCGATCTCGACGCGACGCCGGGCCATGGCCGCGCCGCGCGGATGACGGCTGCGGCCCGGCGAGGTTGGCTGGTGCTCCGTCGCCATCGAGTCATCCTGTTCGTCACCATGGCGTTGTGCCTGTTGGCTGGCGTCTTGGCGATCCTGATGTCCACGCCGGATTATCGCGCGACGGCCTCGGTCGAAGTCGAGGATGTGCCGGCCGGGGCTGCAGGCACGGACGCAACGCCGCGCACGGCGACCGACAATATCGAAGCGATGATGCAGACCGAACTCGAAGTGCTGCGCAGTCGTACGCTCGCCGAGGCGGTGGCCCAGGATCTGGCGCTGGTCGGCACGCCGACCTTTTTGAAGGGCATGGGGCACAGACGTCCGACTGGCGGCACCGGGAGCCTGAGCCAGCGCCAGGTCGAGCAGGAGCAGGTGGTAGCGTTGCTGCGCGACAATCTGGAAGTCGAACTACCCGGCAAGTCGCGCGTGTTGCGGATCAGCTTCGTCAGCGCCGACCCTGTTCTATCGGCGCGCGTCGCGAACAGCTATGCCGACAATCTGATCAGGGCTGATCTGAAGCGCGGGTTCGAATCCGGGGTACAGGCCCGACGTTTCCTGCTGGGCGAACTGGATGGCGCACGCCGCGATCTGTCGCGGGCGGAACGCGAAGTGGCGGTTTATGCTGCCCGATTGGGGATGGAGCCGGGCAAGGATGCACCGCCATCGGAAGATAGCATCACCACCCGGCTGGCGCAGCTCAATGCCTTTCGCGCGCAGGCGCTGGCCGACCGCATCGCCGCGCAAAAGACATGGGAAGGCGCAAGGCGCGCGAGCGTCGAGACGCTGCCCGAAGTGTTGAACAATGGCGCGATGCAGACTTTGATGGCGGAGCGGGCGCAGGCGCGCGCGGCCTTGGTCGAGGAACGGCAGTTCCGCAAGGATGCTCATCCCGAAATGCGCGAAGCCCGTGCGCGCCTCGCGGCGCTGGATGATCAGGCGGAGGAAATGGCCAACCGCATCCGTGCCTCTCTCAAAGAACGCTATGATGTCGCCGTCCATGGCGAAACCCAGATCACTGCCGAAATCGCGGATCTGGAGCGGCAGGGGCAGGCGGCGCAAGGGCGCGACGTGCAACTGGGCATCTATGAACGCTCGGTCGATACCTATCGGATGCTGCATGACAGCCTGCTCCAGCGCTATCGCGACATGGCCTCGCAAGCGGGGTTTCAGGCCGGGCGTATCCAGCCGCTCGACCGCGCCGCCGTTCCGACCAAGCCCTTTTCGCCGCGCATCGGCGTGACCTTGTTGCTGGCAGCGATCGGCGGCATTGGTCTTGGACTGCTGTTGGTCGCAGCGCGTCACATATTCGATGATGCGGTAACGTCAGCCGATACGCTGGCCGAGCGGGTTGGCCTGCCTTTGCTGGGTTCAGTGCCGGTAACCGGCGACAATCCGCAACCGCCGGAGATTTTCGCGCCCATCGCCTCGTCGCTGCTGCTGGCATCGGCGGCTGGTTTGCCACGATCCATCCTGGTCACCAGCGCGCAGGAAGGGGAGGGCAAGTCGCTGACGCTTCATGCTCTGGCATTGGCCTTGGGCCGGATGGGCAAGCGCGTGCTGGTGATCGACGGCGACATGCGCCGCCCGGTCCAGCACAGCCTGTTCCGCGTTACGCCCGCACGCGGCATAAGCGAAGTGCTGACCGGGCAGGCGAACGCGCAGGAGGCGATCATCGACAGCGGCGTGCCGGGCGTGTTCCTGCTGCCTTGCGGCGCGGTGCCACCCAATCCAGCCGAGTTGCTGGCGACCCCGGCACTGGACGCCCTATTGGATGCGGTGCGCGACCAGTATGATACGGTGCTGATCGACGCGCCGCCGATCCTGGGCCTGGGCGACACGCCTCTGCTCGCCGCGCGTGTGCAGGCAAGTCTGTTGGTGGTCGAATGGGGCCGCAACCACCATGGCGGCCTGCGCGCCGCCGTGGAGCGACTGCGCCAGGCTGGCGGCACGCTGATCGGTGCAATCCTGACCAAGCAGCAAGGTCGCATGATGGAATATGATTATCACCGGGGCGGGTAGCATTCTCCCACATCCGTTCGGCCTGAGCGTGTCGAAGGCCCTTACTGCTTAATAAAAAAGCGCCGTCCCGGTGGGAGGCGCTTTTTCTTTATGCTTCAGTGTGACGAGCAGGTCAGGCCCGCGCCATCAACCCTTCGACCAATCCCTCGAACAGGCGCTTGCCGTCGGTCGCGCCATGGGCTGGCTCGATCACCCGTTCGGGGTGCGGCATCATGCCCAGTACATTGCCCTTGTCGTTCAATATGCCCGCAATGTTGCGCGCGGACCCGTTCACGCTTTCCGCATAACGCAGCGCAACCCGGCCTTCGCCTTCCAGCCGGTCGAGCGTCGCGTCATCGGCGAAATAATTCCCGTCATGATGAGCGACGGGATAGGAAATACGCTCACCTGCGTCATAGCGGCTGGTGAAAGCGCTCTGCGCATTCTCGACCGTCAACGCGACGTCGCGGCAGACGAAATGCCCACCGGCATTGCGCAGCAGAGCGCCGGGCAGCAAACCGCTCTCGGTCAGCACCTGGAACCCATTGCAAACGCCCAGCACGAACGCGCCGCGATCGGCTGCCTGTGCCACTGCCTGCATTACCGGCGAACGCGCTGCCATCGCCCCGGAGCGCAGATAGTCGCCATAGGAAAAGCCGCCGGGCACGCCGATCAGGTCGATATCGTCGGGCAATTCCGTATCCCGATGCCACACCATGACTGGCTTGGCACCCGTCGCCGCCTCGAACGCCACTGCCAGGTCGCGGTCGCAATTGCTGCCGGGAAAGACGATGACCGCGCTCTTCATGGCTCAGGCAACCTTTTCGATGCGGTAGTTTTCGATCACCGTATTGGCCAGCAGCTTGCGGCACATGGCGTCGATATCCTCGTCGCTGGTGCCATCGGCCAGGTCGAGTTCGATCAGCTTGCCCGCACGCACGTCATTGACGCCGTCGAACCCCAGGCCTTCAAGCGCATGATGGATCGCACGGCCCTGCGGATCGAGCACACCGCCCTTGAGGGTGACGAAGATACGGGCTTTCATGAAGGGCGAACTCCTTGGGATCGACTTTGCGGTCCCCTAGTCCCGGTACAGCGGGGAGGCAAGCCATTATCCCGGCGGATAGCATGGCGACAGCGGCAAAAGCCATTTTGCAAGTGGCGGCATTTTGCCTAAGCGACGGGCATGAACCCCGAAATATCCTATTATGTCTTTGCCGTCACCGCGGTCATCCTCGCCGGCCTTGCCAAGGGCGGCTTTGCCGGGGTGGGCGCGCTTGCCATGCCGGTGATGGCACTTGGTGTCGATCCGGTGCGCGGGGCGGCGATCCTCCTACCCATATTGATCCTGCAGGATGCGGTGAGCGTCTGGGTGTATCGGCGCAGCTGGGACGGGGCGATCCTCAAGGTCATATTGCCGGGGGCGGCGATCGGCATCCTGCTTGGCTGGTTTTTTGCGACCCGCGTGTCGGAAACCGCCGTCCTCGGCGTGCTGGGCGCGATATCGATATTGTTCGGCTTGCAGCGCTTGTGGGTGGAACGGGGCAGCGCCGTGGTGCTGCCCTCCAATTCGCCCGGATGGGTCGGCGTCCTGTTCGGCATCGCCAGCGGCTTCACCAGCCAGATCGCCCATGCCGGGTCGCCACCGTTCCAGATGTGGGTGCTGCCCAAGCGGCTGCCGCGCGATATGCTGGTCGGGACGACGGCTTTGGCCTTTGCCGCGATGAACTGGATGAAGATGCCCGCCTATGCCGCGCTGGGGCAGTTTACCCGCGCGAACCTGATGGCGACCGCAATGCTGGTGCCGGTCGCGGTCGTCTCGACGCTGGCCGGGGTGGCGCTGGTGCGGCGGGTCGATCCGGCGCGCTTCTACACGCTGATTTATGGATTGATGGTGCTGCTGGGCATCAAGCTGGTGGCCGACGCCCTGATGGCCTGACCACCCATCCGTTCGTGTCGAGCGAAGTCGAGAAACGTCCGCATAACGCTTCCCGCTTCTCGACTATGCTCGCAGCGAACGGCGGAAGAAGACTGAAGGTCAGCCTTCTTCCTTCTCCCGCTTCTTGCGATGGGTGTCGAGGTCGAGGACGGTGGTGTCCAGTCCTTCGGGCAGCAGCCCCAGGCGACGCGCGACTTCCTGATAGGCTTCGACTTCGCCGCCCAGGTCGCGACGGAAGCGATCCTTGTCCAGCTTTTCGTTGGTGACCATGTCCCACAGGCGGCAACCATCTGGGCTGATCTCGTCGGCCAGGATCACGCGGCTATAATCGCCGTCATACAAGCGACCGAACTCCAGCTTGAAATCGACAAGGCGGATGCCGATGCCCGCGAACAGCCCGCACATGAAGTCATTGATGCGGATCGCCATGTCGGCAATGTCGTGCATCTCTTCCTGCGTCGCCCAGCCAAAGCAGGCGATATGCTCTTCGGAAATCAGCGGGTCGCCCAGCGCATCATCCTTGTAGCAATATTCGATCAGCGTGCGCGGCAGTTGCGTACCTTCCTCGATCCCCAGCTTCTTGCTGAGCGATCCGGCGGCGACATTGCGCACGACGACTTCGATCGGCACGATTTCGACCTGGCGCACCAACTGCTCGCGCATGTTGAGGCGGCGGATGAAATGGGTCGGCACGCCGATCTGACCGAGCAGAGTGAAGATATGCTCGGAAATCCGGTTGTTCAGCACGCCCTTGCCGGAAATAGTGCCCTTCTTCTGGGCGTTGAAGGCAGTGGCGTCATCCTTGAAATATTGGATGATCGTGCCAGGCTCAGGGCCTTCATAAAGGATCTTTGCCTTGCCTTCGTAAATCTGGCGGCGACGGGCCATGCGCGTTCCTGTCTGGTCAAAAATACTGCGCCCCGACAATCGCGAATCGATAAGGATCAGCGGGTGCCGGGGCTGCTTGGGCCTCGCCCATAGAGCAAAGCGCGCGAGCGTGCAATTGTGCGCCCCTGCGCTACAGCACGTCGCCGAACATCGCCCATAACAAACCAAACCATGCGATCATGCCGACCGTCGCGATGACGACACCCGATCTGGCCTGCAAAGCGGCGACAAGGCCAGTCGGTTCATCGTCATCCTGGGTCATGCACCAGGATTAGCCTTCCGTCGGCTCCGGCTCAACCCGCGCCGTGTCCCGATCAACCGCCATTAGCCGTTCGGTAAAGGATTGCCGCCACCAGCTGATATCCTGCTGTTCCACGCTATCCATCATCGCGCGCCAGCGCCGCTTGCGCTCGTCCAGCGGCATCGCAAGCGCCCGGTTGATCGCATCGGACATTTCTTCCGGGCTATATGGGTTGATGAGCAGCGCGTCCTTGAGCTGCAACGCCGCACCCGCAAAGCGTGAGAGGATCAGCACGCCGGGATCTTCAGGATCCTGCGCGGCGACATATTCCTTGGCGACCAGATTCATGCCATCGCGCAGAGGCGTCACCAGCCCGATTTTGGCGGCGCGATAGATGCCCGCCAGCTTGTCGCGCGGATAGCCCTGATTGACGTAGCGGATCGGGGTCCAGTCCACATCGCTATATTCGCCGTTCAGCCGCCCGGCGAGCGAATCGAGGGTGGCGCGAATCTGCTGGTAGCTCTCTACGTCGCCGCGCGAAGGTGGCGCGACCTGGGTCAGCAGCACCTTGCGATGATGTTCGGGATGGTCCTTGAGGAAGCGGGCATAGCCGTTGAACCGCTCTTCCAGCCCCTTGCTATAGTCAAGCCGATCGACACCGACGATCATCGCGCGATCCTGCAGCGACGCGCGCAGGCGATCGCCCATGTCGCGTGCGGCTTTGCTGACGGCGGCTTCGGCAAATTCCTTGGCATTGATCCCGATCGGGCAAGCCACCGCCTGGATGGTACGATCGCCCACGGTGACGAAATCGCCCTCGACCCGGCCGCCCATTTCCTTCTCGACATAATGGCGGAAGGATTCGAGCCATTCCTCGGTATGGAAACCCACCACATCATAAGCGAACAGGCTGGACACCAGCTTGCTATGATGCGGCAGCGAGACGAGCAGGCGCGTCGGCGGCCAGGGAATGTGCAGGAAGAACCCCATCCGGTTGCGATGACCGCGATCACGCAGCATCTGCCCCAGCGGGATCATATGATAATCATGGACCCAGATGATGTCTTCCGGTTCGATCAACGGCGCGGCTGTGTCGGCGAAACGCTGGTTGACGCGGTTATAGCCGCCTTCGAAATCGCGCGCATATTCGGCCAGGTCGATGCGGAAATGAAAGAGCGGCCACAGCGTCTTGTTCGCATAGCCGTTATAATATTCGTCGATATCCTGTTCTTCCAGGTCGATCGTCGCGGTCTTGACCCCGTCATCCTCGGCAAAGCCGATATGCCCCGTGAAATGATCGGTCACTTCCCCCGACCAGCCGATCCAGGTGCCCCGGCTCTCGCGCAAGGCTTCAGCGAGCGCGACCGCGAGGCCACCCTGATTGCCGGCCTTGGACGGGCGCGACACGCGGTTGGAAATGACTATCAGGCGGCTCATCGCATCATGCTCCACGGTTTGCTCAGCAGGACGGCGCAGTTGATGATGCCGACCAACGAGTAGGTCTGGGGATAGTTGCCCCATAATTCCCCGGTCACAGGGTCGATATCTTCCGACAGCAGCCCTGCGGCAGTACGCCGGGTCAACATCTCCTCGAACAGGGTGCGGGCTTCCTCCTGTCGTCCACTGCGATGCAGTGCTTCAATCAACCAGAAGGTGCAGACATTGAACGCCGTGACCGGCTCGCCGAAATCATCGGGTGCGCTGTATCGCAGCATATCATTGCCCCGGCGCAGGTCCGCCTCCAGCGCGGCGAGCGTCCCCTGAAACATTGGATCGTCCGCGGTCAGGAAACGCAGGTCCAGCAATTGCAACAGCGAGGCGTCGCGCGAATCATCCTCGAAATTGGCGGAGATGGCGTTGCTGTCGCTGCGCCAGGCCGCATCGAGAATGTGGGCCTTCATCGTCTCGGCCCGATTCTGCCAGAGACCGGCGCGGACCGGCAGGTCGAGCGCCGTGGCAGCGTGCGCCAACCGATCGCAGGCCGCCCAGCACATGACCGCGCTATAGCTGTGGACATGGGCGCGCGTGCGTAATTCCCACAAGCCCGCGTCCGGTTTATCATAAACCGCCCAGGCTCGTTCACCCACGGCTTCCAGCGCCTCGAAATCGGCGTGGCCCGCCATACGGAGCAGGCGCTGGTCAATGAAGCCCTGCACCGAGGACAGCACGATCTGGCCATAGGCGTCATGCTGGACCTGTTCATAGGCGGCATTGCCGACCCGCACCGGCCCCATGCCGCGATAGCCCGGCAGGCTTTGTGCCTCCCATTCGGTCAGGGTCGCATTGCCGCGCACATCGTAGAGCGGCTGAATATGCCCGCCCTTGGCGTCGTCCACGATATTGCGCAGATAGACGAGATAGCTTTCCAGCACATCGAGCGCGCCGAGCCGGTTCAACGCCTCGACGGTGTAATAGGCGTCACGCACCCAGCAATAGCGATAGTCCCAGTTCCGCCCGCTATCGGCATGTTCGGGGATCGATGTCGTTAACGCGGCGACGATCGCGCCGGTTTCCTCATGCTGGCATAGCTTGAGCGTAATGGCCGAGCGAATGACGGCTTCCTGCCATTCGGGCGGAATGGCGAGGCCACGGACCCATAGCCGCCATTCTTCGATCGTGTCTTCCAGCATCCGCTCAATCGCTGGACGCAGGGCGTCGGAAAATCCCTCATCCGGCCCCATGAAGAAATGCATGTCCTGTTCCAGCCGGAACCAGCTTTCCTGCGCGATCAGGCCGATGGGGGCGTTGGTCGATACCCGCATCGCCATATAGGACAGCACCATGCGGATATGGTTGGAGCCGTAATTGATCGGCACCGGCTCGTTATTCCAGTTCGTGGTCGGGCGCAGGCGCACGCGAATGCGGGGGCTTCCGGCTACCGGACGAACGATGCGAATGAACGCCACCGGGCGATACATTCGCCCCTTATGCTTGTGGCGCGGGCAGAAATCTAAAATCTCGATCGCATTGCCCTGCGCGTCGGCCTGGCGGGTGACGAGGATGGGGGTGTTGCGCAGATAGGATTGCTCGACCGAGACGCAATCTTCCAGTTCGATCGCCCAAAAGCCGCGCGCTTGCGGATCGTCCCAATCCTTGTCGTCCAGCAGCGCGGAAAAGACCGGGTCGCCATCGACGCGGGGGACGCAGCCCCAGACCATCCGGCCCTTCCGGTCGATCAGGGCGGACGCCTGACAATTGCCGATCGGCCAGAGATCGAGCGAACGCGCCGCTCCGGCCATGAAAGTCTCGCTGGAATGTAGGATCGTTCTGCCCCCTTGCTGTCTGGTCGCACAGGGGCGCTCCGGTCAGTCTGACCGGGCTGCCCCCTCGGCGAGATAATGCCTGACATCGGCAACCTGTTCCAGAGAGAAGGTCGCTAATGTGTGTCGCGGCGGCCCGACCAGGATGCCCGAACCACCATGATCGACCGCAGCGGCAAAGCCTTCCTCGTCGGTCACATCATCGCCGATGAAGACGGGTCTACCACCTTTCATCGGGGCTTCGCGCATCAATTGTGTGACGGCGCTCCCTTTGTCGGCTCCGCCGGGCCGCAATTCGAACAGCATCTTGCCCCGCTGGACGGACAAGCCATGCTGTGTCGCCAAGGCATCGGCCAGGTCGCCCGCCGCCTGCTGCCAATCGGGCGCGCCGCGAAAATGCAACCCGACGCTGATCGATTTGCGCTCCACCAGCACGCCGACCTTATCCTGCGCAAAGACCTGAAAGGCCTCTTCCACCGCGTCGATCGCCGCCAGGCGCGGCGGGGCGTCGGCCGCTTCGCCGGGACGCGCAAATTCCAGGCCATGCGAGCCCGCCAGCAGAAAGTCGCCAAAGCCCAGATCCCGCAGCGTCGCGATCGACCGACCGCTGACGATCGCCAACCGCCCGTCCAGTCGCGCCCGCAACCGATGCAGCATCGGCAAAAGGTCATCGCCCAACACGACTCCATCGGGCGTCTCCGCAATCGGGGTCAGCGTCCCGTCGAAATCGAGGAAGAGCGCGGCGCCAGAGAGCAAGGCGGGCGGCGGGGGGGGGAGGTCGATGATCAGCACGGGAGCAAAATGGCGTCTGCGCGCGAAACCGCAACCCTTGTTCTGCCGCCGTCACAACTTTTCGCGTCGCGGGTCGGCAATCGCCAATCCCCGTTTGCCAAGCGGCGCAGCCCTGCTATTCCCGCGGCGATGACCGATTTTCGCGATCCCTTCGACAGCATCAAGGACCATCCGTTCGACGCGGCGCTGTCGCAACGTTATCTCGTCTATGCGCTGTCCACCATAACCGCGCGATCCTTGCCCGACCTGCGCGATGGCTTGAAGCCGGTCCATCGTCGGCTGCTCTGGGCGATGCGGCTGCTCAAGATGGAACCGGGCGGCGCATCGCCCGATGTGCTTGTCGCCAATCCGGCACGCAATACGACCAGTTACAAGAAATGCGCCCGCGTCGTCGGCGACGTCATCGGCAAATATCACCCCCATGGCGACACATCGGTCTATGACGCGATGGTGCGGTTGGCGCAGGATTTTTCGCTGCGCACGCCCTTGGTCGATGGCCAGGGCAATTTCGGCAATATCGACGGCGATAATGCCGCCGCCATGCGCTATACCGAAGCCCGCCTGACCCAGGCGGCCGCCGATCTCATGGCGGGGCTGGATGAAGGCACGGTCGATTATCGCGCCACCTATAATGGCGAGGATGAGGAGCCGGAGGTTTTCCCCGGCCTGTTCCCCAATCTGCTCGCCAACGGGGCAAGCGGTATCGCGGTCGGCATGGCCACCAGTATCCCGCCGCACAATGTCGCCGAACTGATCGATGCCGCCAATCTGCTGATCGACAATCCCGATACCGATCATGCCAGGCTGATGCAGGTCGTCACCGGACCGGATTTCCCCACCGGCGGCGTGCTGGTCGATAATGCCGCGATGATTTCCGAAGCCTATGCGACCGGGCGCGGCGGCTTCCGCACACGGGCGCGCTGGCACAAGGAAGAGGGCGGGCGCGGCACCTGGGTCGCGATCGTCACCGAAATTCCCTATCAGGTGCAGAAATCGAAGCTGATCGAGCAGATCGCGGCCCTGATCAACGATCGCAAGCTACCGATCCTGGCCGATGTGCGTGACGAGAGCGACACGGAAATCCGCATCGTCATCGAACCGCGCGCCCGCACGGTCGATCCGCAGATGCTGATGGACAGCCTGTTCCGCCTGACCGACCTGGAAAATCGCTTCCCGCTCAACCTCAACGTGCTGGACGCCACCCACACGCCGCGCGTGATGGGGCTGAAATCCGTTCTGGTCGAATGGCTCAAGCATCAGATCGAGGTGCTGGTCCGGCGCGCACAGCATCGGCTGGAAAAGATCGCCGCCCGGCTCGACCTGCTCGACGGCTATATCATCGCCTATCTCAACCTCGACCGGGTGATCGCCATCATCCGTACCGAGGATGAGCCCAAGCCCGTGATGATCGCCGAGTTCGCGCTTAACGACCGGCAAGCCGAAGCCATCCTCAACATGCGGCTGCGCAGCCTGCGTAAGCTGGAGGAGATGGAATTGCGGCGCGAGCATGCCGAGTTGGTCAAGGAAAAGGACGAGTTGGAGAAGCTGGTCGGGGACACGGGCCTCCAGCGCAAGCGCCTGAAGCGCGACCTCGCGGCGCTGCGCAAGCGCTATGGGCCAGAGACGGACCTGGGACGTCGCCGCACGCTGGTCGAAGAAGCCGCCCCGGCCCGCGAAATCCCGCTCGAAGCGATGATCGAGCGCGAGCCGATCACAGTGATCCTGTCCGAGCGCGGCTGGATACGCGCGATGAGCGGCCATCGCGATCTGGCGGCGGCTGATACGCTAAAGTTCAAGGAAGGCGACGGCCCGCATTATGCGTTCCACGCCTATACGACCGACAAGCTGCTGCTGGCGACCAGCACCGGCCGCATCTACACCCTTGGCTCAGACAAGCTGCCGGGTGGCCGGGGCTTTGGCGATCCGGTGCGGTCGCTGGTCGATATGGACAATGAAGGGACAATCGTCGCCTTCATGCCCGCCCGGACCAGCAAGGAATTATTGCTCGCCTCTTCCGATGGGCGCGGCTTCATTGCGGCGGTCAGCGATATCATTGCCGAAACGCGCAAGGGCAAGCAGGTCGTCAACATTCGCGCCGGCGCAAAGCTGGCCATCGTCCACCCCATCGCTCCGCAAGCGGACAGCGTCGCGATCATAGGGGAGAACCGTAAATTGCTGGTCTTCGCGCTGGATGAGATGCCGAAAATGGCGCGGGGGCAGGGCGTACAGCTACAGCGCTATCGCGATGGCGGGCTGTCCGATGCGATCGCCTTCCGCCTGGCCGACGGGTTGAGTTGGACGATGGGCGGCGACAGCGGTCGGACGCGCACCGAATCGGACATGACCCCCTGGAAAGTCGCGCGCGGCGCGGCCGGACGGATGCCGCCGACCGGATTTCCCCGTGACAATCGCTTTTAATGTCTGATTTGTCCAAAGAGCGACCAGACGTTTCCTGAAAATTTACCGGTTCCCGATATCGCGGGGCCATGGAATCCATTGCGGCGTGCAACTGGCCAGTGAAAAGGTCCAGCGAAGATCCCCTCGGCGGGGGGGATGCTGCACAGGTCGATCAGATGGTGGCCAGCCGCCAATGGTTGGCAGCCTTGCCACAGCCGTCCGCCATCTTATCGGTGCAGGATGATGACGACATCGTCGTGCTGGAGGCCAACGCCGCGTTCACTGAGGCCTTCCGATCGCGTGGACTATCGCACATCATGGAACAGGTCGCTACCGAATGGCGCGATCGGGTCAAAAGTTTCATAAGGTCGGATCGACCCTGCGATAGCTTCGAACTGCGGCGCGACGGCGCGTTGGGGCCGGAATATTTCATGTGTACGATCGGGCGACTCCCCACCGATGGTCCACCCCATTTTCTCTTCACGGCGATCGATCGCACCAGCGACCGGACGATGGAGAAAAATCTGCGCCGCGAGCTTCTGTCGGATGGCTTGACGGCGCTCCCCAACCGGACCGGGTTTGGTGAAGAGATTGACGATCGGCTCAGCAATAGCGTCTGGCCGGACAATGCCCAATTTGGCATCATTGCGATCGATCTCAGTCGTTTCAGCCGTGTCAATGAATCGCTCGGCCCGATGGCGGGCGACGAACTGTTGATCACCGTGGCGAAGCGCCTGAAATCCAGCCTGCGGCAGGGCGATGTGCTGGCACGCATCGGCGGCAATGACTTTGCCATTTTTGCGCGTCTTAACAATGGCCTATCAGACGCTTTGCATATCGTGCAGAGGATCCGGGAAGCGCTCAGTTCCCCGATTCGGCTAAGTGATCTGCAGATCCGGGTGGACTGTGCCATTGGGTGCGCGCTGTCGATCGACCTGGACGATGATCCGGACGATGTGGTCCGCAAGGCGCAGGCGGCAGTCAAGATCGCCAAGCGCAGCGGCAAGGTCGAAATCTATCGCAACGGCGTGTTGAAGGAAGCGCAACGGCGCTTTTCGATCGAGAGCCGGTTGCGCGAAGCGCTGGCCCATGGTGGCCTGACGCTGGCCTATCAGCCGCTCATCCATCTGCAGACCGGCGAAATCACCGGTTTCGAAGCACTGGCGCGCTGGCATGACCCCGAATTGGGCCATGTCCCGCCAGTCGAATTTATCGCCGTCGCCGAGGAAAGCGGCCTGATCACGTCGCTTGGCCGCTGGGCCGCCTATGAAGCGGCACAGGCGCTATCGCGCTGGGACGTGCGTTATGGCCAGCCCTTGCCGGTCGGCGTCAACGTCAACCTCTCGCCGATCCAGATGGCGCGCGATGATGTCGCCTCCATGTTCGAGGAAGCGTTGCGCTATTCGGGCGTCGCGGGCAGCCGGTTGACGGCGGAACTCACTGAAAGCGCGATCATCGCCGACCCTGACAAGGCGCGCAAACTCCTGTTCGCGCTCAAGGATCTGCAGATGCCGATCGCAATGGACGATTTCGGCACTGGCTTTTCCAACCTCGCCAGCCTGCACAGCCTGCCGATCGATATCCTCAAGATCGACCGCAGTTTTGTGTCGTCCATGGCGGAGGATCGCGACAAGGCGGTCATCGTCCGCACCATCCTGTCACTGGCCGAATCGCTCAACCTCAAGGTCACGGCCGAGGGTATCGAGACGCAGGAACTCGCGCTCGCCTTGCAGCAAATGGGCTGCTGGCAGGGGCAGGGCTATTATTTCGCCAAGCCGATGAACGAGGCGGATGCCTTCGATTACTGGCGCGCGCGCTGGAATTTCGAAACCGTCTGATCGGCGATCAGGCCGACGCGCGTCGCATCGGGAAAATTCTCTTCCACCCAGATTTTCTGCACTTCCTGCAAGGCCTTGGCGACATCCGGGCCGGGCGGCAGGCCGCGCGCGATCAGCGCACCGCCGCTGATCGGCAATGTCGGCGGCGTCCATCCGTCAAGTGAAGTGAGCGCCGACAAGGGCCGGTCGACATCAAGCAAGAGCCGGTCGATTGCGCTTTCCGCCCCAACTCGGTAGGCCAAGGCACGCGGCGCTTCATCCGCTGGTCCCGGTTCGACCGCCAGCACCAGCCGCTTGCGCGCCTTGTTCGACAGTTTGAGCCGGGCACCGATCTGTTCGACGGTAGCCGGGTCGGGAGGCAAGAGGGCGGCCAGTCGCCGGAGCGCCGAGGGCGGCGTTCCCGAAGCCGCCTCGCGCGCCATCAATCTTTCCATGCGATCTATGCCCGCATGGTCGATTTCGGGCAGAACCGCCCGCAATATGCCACCATCGACCATCAGCCGCAGCGCACGGAGAGGCGCCGCAACCGCCAGCAATTTGATCAGTTCATCCGCAATGCGTTCGCGCGACAAAGCCATCAGGCTTTTGGCGGCGGCGCGGCACGCGGCATAGGCGTCATCGTCCACCACATCACCGCCATAACGGGCGAGGAAGCGGAAATAGCGCAGGATGCGCAGATGATCCTCGGCAATGCGCGCCTCGGCGTCCCCTATGAAGCGCAGGCGTCGCGCCTCCAGATCGGCGACACCGCCGAAGAAATCTGTGACCTCTCGGCTCAACGGATCGGCATAGAGCGCATTGATGGTGAAATCCCGCCGCGCCGCATCTTCGCGCCAGTCGTCGGTATAGGCGATGGTCGCCCGGCGGCCGTCGGTGCTGACGTCCCGCCGCAGCGTCGTGATCTCCACGGGCCAGCCCGATAGGACCGCAGTAATGGTGCCATGGTCGATGCCCGTCGGCACCGCCTTGATCCCCGCCGCCTTGAGCCGATCGACCACATCATGCGGATCGAGCGTGGTCGCAATGTCCAGGTCGTTGACCGCAAGCCCCAGCAACCCGTCGCGCCCCGCCCCGCCGACGAAGCGCGCCTGCCCCTGCGCTGCGCCCAGCGCGTCGAGCAGGCCATCGAGGCCCGGCCGATGTCGCCACTCGGCGTCAGGCAGCAGGATGGTCATGGCCGAGCCTGCGCGAGAGGTTGGCGAGAATGGCGGCGGTCACGCCCCAGATGCGGCGTTCCTGCCAGACAATTTCATAATAATGGCGCATAACCCCATCAAATTCCACGACATGGCGGGTGCGGTTGGCAGGGTCCAGGGCATAGGCCAGCGGCAGTTCGAACCAGTCGGCCACTTCACTCTCCTGCGCGCGTAAGGGCAGGTCGGGCGGCACCACCGCCAGCACCGGGACGATGTCGAAACCCGTGAAGGTATGATATCGATCCGACGTGCCGATGACCTGCGGCACATGGCGCGGCAGGCCGATTTCCTCCTCCGCCTCGCGCAAGGCACCTGCAATCTCATCGGCATCCTCGGCATCGACACGCCCGCCCGGAAAGGCGATCTGCCCCGCATGTTTGCGCAAAGCTGCCGACCGCTGCGTCAGGATCAGGCCCGGCTCGCGCCGGTCGGTGACCGCCACCAGCACCGCCGCCGGGGCCAGCGCGAGTGTCCCGTCGATGCGCGGATCGCGCGTGTCCGACAGCAGCACATCCGTCTCGCGCTGATGCCCTTCCCGAAGCGCGGCGCGCAGCCGCTCCGCCAGCGTCATGCGGTCCCATCCAGCGGAAAGAAGCGGCCATGGCTCCACAGGCCGACCCGTTCGCCCGCTTCCTCCAGCGCCATGTTCATCATCTCATAATAGACGCTGCGGTTAATGAGCGCTTCCAGCCCGCTACGCACATGGAGATAGGGGTGGGGACCATCCGCCGTTTCGCGCACGACCAGTTCATGATCCGGCCCCGCTGCGATCAGGTCGCCGGTGTTGAGGCGGAAGGCGAGCGCGCGGTCCCGTCCTTCGCCTTCGCTCTTCAATTCGACGGCGACGAACGGCGCATCTTCGACCACGATATCGAGTTTCTCGACCGGCGTGACCAGCACATAGCTGCCGTCCGGCTCGCGGCGCAGGATCGTGGAAAACAGCCGCACCATCGCTTCCCGCCCGATCGGCGACCCTTGATGAAACCAGGTGCCATCACGCGCGATCCGCATCTCGCTGTCGCCGCAATGGGCGGGATTCCATTGCTCTACGGGCGGCAGGCGCTTTTCATCGGCCAGCCGGGCAATATCGGCCAGGGACAGGGTGGCGAGGTCGGGGAGGGGCTCCATGGGCATGAGATCGAGATAGGCACGGCCTTGCCCGAAGGCAAAGGGGGATTCAGGCCGCGACCGCGATTCTGGGGCCGAGCATCCCGATACCGCCCACGGCACGGCCATCGACCGACAGAGCCAGCAGGCGGCGCGGCTCGAACGGGCCAGGCGCATCCCATCCGCCGGTGCCCTGGGCATCAAAGCCCCAAAAGCGGCCATAATATTCCGGGTCGCCGATCATCATCAGCGGCTCGCTGCGCCGGCCGCGGGCGGCATCGATCACGGCGTCCATCATCGCGCGGCCATGGCCGCCCTTCTGATGGGCTGGCTCAACCGCGACCGGGCCAATCATGATGAGCGGCATCTGCGTGCCATCCGCCTGCGTCAGCGCGACGGGCCAGCTTTGCAGCGATCCGATCAACATCCCGTCAGCGTCCAGCGTGGCGACGGACAAGTCGGCCAGCCAGGGCATCCCATCCCTGATCCGATACGCCGTGCGACCATGGCGATCCGGTCCGAAGGCGGCATCCAGCAGCGCCTCGATCGCCATGACAGGCTGACTATTCAAGGGAACAATCTGAGACACGTCTTGCCGATCCGCCATCAATGGCGCATGGACCGCGCCGGAAGCGGCGGGCTTTAGCGCTCGCGTCGCAAAATGAAAGACTAAAGAGGCCCGTCGCAACAGCAGCAACGGGCCGCATATGGCGGACCATGCAGACTGGATTTGACGATTTTCTGACGTTGGAGGTCAATAATCTCCATGTCGACGTGCTGACCGGCATCTATTCGGAGGAGACACATCTCCCCCAGCCGTTGCGCATTTCCATCCGCGCACGGCTGAAGATCGCCGATCATTATGCGCCGGATACGCCGCTTGGCCAGTCCAAAAATTACATGGACCTCAAACATGCCGCGTCCACCGCGCTGCCCGAAGGCGTGCATTTCACACTGATCGAAGCGGTGGCCGACCATATCATCGACACCATTTTCATGCAGGATGCGATGGTCAGCCATGTCGAGGTGAAGATCGTCAAGCTCGCTTTGTCCGAGCGTGGCGAGGAAATCGGCATCACGCTCGGACGCGGGCGGAAGTAAACGCCGCCCGGCTCTTAGGCCTTTTTGATCAGCCCGATCTCGATCAACCGCTCGGTCAGATAATCATGCGCGGTGATCGGCGGATCGCGGCGCGGATTCTCGGCGCTGACGCATTGCGGCAGCGCGTCGATCAGGAAATCCGGACGCAGATGCAGGAAGAAGGGCATCGAATAGCGCGAATGGCCGCGCCGCTCCGGTGGCGGATTGACGACGCGATGGCTGGTCGAAGGCAGCAGATGGTTGGTCAACCGCTGCAGCATGTCGCCGACATTGATCGCCAGCGCGCCGGGCGGCGGCACCACCGGCAGCCAGTTGCCGTTGCGATCCTTCAGCTCCAGCCCGCCTTCCTCCGCGCCCAATAACAGGGTGATGAGGTTGATATCCTCATGCGCGCCCGCGCGAATGCCCGGAGCCTGTGGCGATACGGGGGGATAATGGAGTAGGCGCAGGATCGAATTGCCCTTGTCGATCGGCCCGTCAAACCAGCGTTCGGGCAAGTCGAGATAGAGCGCGATCGCCGACAGCAATTCCGCGCCGACCCGGTCGAACTCGCGATAGAGCGGGGCGAACACTGCCTTGAACGCCGGCATGTCGTCCGGCCAGACATTGGGTGGCATGGTTTGCGCCAAAGGATCGCCGGCAGGCAGGTCACGACCGACATGCCAGAATTCTTTGAGGTCATTCTCGCTCGCGCCCTTGGCGATTTCCGTACCGAACGCGGTATAGCCGCGCTGCCCGCCATTATTCTTCGCGTCGTAACGGCGCTTGACCGTATCGGGCAGGGCGAAGAATTCCCGCGCCATCGCCCATCCGGCGTCGATCAGTTGCTGGTCCATCCCATGGTCGCGCACCATCGCGAAACCGAACTGCTGAAAGGACCGGCCGAACGCCTGGGCAAAATCGGCTTTGTCCAATTCTGCCATGGACAGGACCGGGACTTGGTCGATCATCGTCTGCGACACGTCATTATCTCCAAAAAATCGTCGCTGCGCGCCCTCTGCTGGCGGCGCGGCGGTGCATGAAGCCATCCTTGATCGGCCAACGACGCTGATGCAAGGAGGCAGAATGAACTATTGGCTGATGAAATCGGAACCCGACGTATTTTCCTATGACGACCTGGTCGCCAAGGGAAAGGCCGAATGGGACGGCGTGCGCAACCATGCGGCGCAGGGGCATATGAAAGCGATGCGCAAGGGCGACCTTGCCTTCTTCTATCACAGCAACATTGGCGTGGAAGCGGTCGGCATCCTGACGATCGTCGAAGAGGCTGCGCCCGATAGCACCGACGATAGCGGCAAGTGGATCGCGGTACATGTCGCGCCGCATCGGAAACTGGATCGCCCGGTCACGCTCAAGGCCATGAAGGCTGATCCGGCGCTCGCCGACATGGTCATGCTGCGCCAGTCGCGCCTGTCGGTGGCACCACTGACGCAAGCCCAGTTCGAGCATATCGTCGCCATGTCCAAGGGATGAAGGCCGCCACAGGCGGATTGCGTTCGGCGCAACCGCATGGTCGTTCTTTGCGATTGCCGTCATGCCGCGCTGCAACATAAAAGCGTCGTCAACAGAACAAGAATATACAGAGGTGTTTGATCGGCATTCACAAGGAGAAAACCCATGCGAATGCTGTCCAAGTTTGTTGCCGCCAGCGCCCTGAGCGCTTTTGTTGCCATCGCCGCCCCTGCCCAGGCTGAAGAAGCTGGCAAGCAGCGCTTCACGCACGAAGGTTATACCTATGTGTATGAAGTGAAGGACACGAAAACCGGCAAGCTGATTTCCGGTCGTCGTTTCCCTGATGCCGTCGCGTTCAACCTCTCGGTCAAGAACGGCCGCGTGTCGGGCGTGTCGGGCGGCCAGAATGTCGCGTTCAAGGTCGACGAAGCGCGCGGCGCAGCGTCGAACTGATCTTTCGATCCGTCGAATAAAAAGGGCGGCGTCCGACGGGACGCCGCCTTTTTTGTTAGCGGCAGCGACGCTTGCTGTCGATTTCCTTGCCCAACAGCGCGCCGCCAGCGGCACCAAGCAATGTGCCGGTCGTGCGTTCGCCGCGCGTATCGATGGCGCGACCCAGCAGGGCACCGCCCACACCACCGACGATCAGGCCGGTCGTGCCGTTGGATTTGCGGCAATAGGTGCGCCCGTCGCGACCGCGCCACTCCTTGTACCGATGATTCTTGCGTGCTTCCGCGCCTTCGATCGGGATCGCCATCGACATCGGGATGGCCAGCGAAACGGCCGCCAGGGCCAGCATTGCTTTACGCATGAAATTCTCCTCCATTTGCGTGACTTGATGCTTGAACCCCTGCATATTGATCGAGGTTGCATTAACGTCTGACAACGACGTAAGCAGTTGTATTAAAATCGATAAAAGTTGAGGTAAGCCGATGCGCGCGGACGACGAACGGGATGGACGGGCGCTGATCGCCGCACTCGACCTGTCGCCCCACCCCGAAGGCGGCTGGTATCGCGAAACCTGGCGCGCTGCCGCTGGCCCTGGCGAACGCGCAGCGGGCACCGCTATCCTGTTCCTGCTGGAGGCCCATCAATCCTCCCATTGGCATAGGGTGGATGGGGACGAGCTTTGGTTCTGGCATGCCGGTGCGCCCTTATCGCTGTCCGTCGCGGCGGAGGGCGAACCGGCGCAGACGATTTCCCTCGGCCCGGATATCCTGGCTGGGCAGATGCCGCAGAGCAGGGTGCCCGCTTATCATTGGCAGGCGGCAGCACCGCAGGGCGGCTGGGCGCTGGTCAGTTGCACGGTGACCCCGGCCTTCGATTTCGCCGGTTTTACGCTGGCTCCGCTGGGCTGGGCACCGCCGCAATAGGGGCGGGGAAAACTTATCCACAGTTATCCACAGATTTGCGTGTGGCACCGTCATGATTCTGTCCGATTTCGCTTGGAACGACTCGGACGAGGTGAGACCATCTCTCTATCGGAACATGGAGAAATGGCGCGATCCATCTCATGAAATGCTGATTTATCAGTATTTTGCCTATGTGACTGATGGTCCGGCGATAGGGCAAGCCCGCAAGGGCGCAGCCAATGGCCGGGTCGGTCGTCAGGGCCGCTGCCGGGTACGCGCGAAAGTGAACGTCGGGCATCGGAACAGATACGACCAGCGACGGGAAAGCAGCCCTTGGCTCACCCCGAAGCACCCGATGCGGCAGTCTTTCTTTGGGAAGGCGGTCGGATCGCAAACGCCGGGCCGATGATCGCATCCCGCCAGGGACGCGGATCGCTTGACCCGACGGACGTGGGGATCGGCAGCAATGCCGGTCCCCATTTTTGGTCTGGGTCTGATCGGGCGGACAATGGTGCCGGATGAGTGGCTTGGACTTTAACAGGTGTCTGGGACGCGGTTTGCTAGGTTTATGATTTCGGCCATGCGGCCTTCTAGGCGGATATCTACGCCTCGGCCTTGATCCTTGGGGATCAGGACCAGGGCGTCGATCAGGGAGCGGATGGCGGCTATGGCCTGGGCGCGGGCGGGGCCGTCGGATGCCAGGGCGGCATCGAGGGTCATCACGTAGGCGCGGTAGCGGGAGCCGAGATCCGGGGATTGGGTGAGGGTGCTGCCCGTCGACAGGGCGTCGAGCTTGTCCTGGAGCGTTGCTAGTTCTTCGCGAGTGGAGCGCAGGCGGTCCTTGACCTCCTGAAATTCTCCTGCGCCGTCGGCGATGGCGTCGACCAGGCGGTTTGCGCGGGCCTTGCATTCTTCGATCTTGCGCTGGAGCGGGGCGCAGGATGTTTCCGCCTCCGCCAGCTTTCGCGCCATGCCTGCATTGTAGCGCTGAATGAAATGTTCGACGGCCTGGGTGTCGAGCATGATCGCCTGAAGCTGGCCCAGGACGCGCCGTTCATATTCGTTGGTCGAGATGGTGCGGGTGTTGGTGCAGTCGCCGCGCGATTTGACATTGGAGCAGCCCCAGCGGCTGACGCCCAGGACGATCCAGTTCGCGCCGCACAGGCCGCATTTGCCGAGGCCCGAGAGCAGCCGTTTGGGGCGGCGCTGCTTGTCGGCGGTGACGCCATCGAAGGTCGTATATTTGCGCTCGATCGCTTCCCAGGATGCGTCATCGATGATTCGCAGGTGGGGCACGTCAACATAGCGCCATTCGCCGGGCGGGTTCGATCGCACCACGCGCCGCCGGGTCTTGTGATGATAGACACGGTGCGTGCGATTATAGATCATCACACCGCGATAGAGGTGGTTGCGCAGGATGCCGTTGGCGCGGACGCGGTCGCCATGGAGCGTGCTGACACGCCATGGGCCGCCCCTGGGCGAAGGGATGCCTTCGGCATTGAGGCGTTTGACGATGGCATAAGCCGAGACGCCGGCCAGTGATTCGGCATAGATGCGGCGCACGATTTCGGCCTGTTCCTCGTCGATTTCGAGGATGCCGCGAATAATCTCTCCATCGGCGCCGATCGGTTTCACCACGCGGTAGCCGTAGGCGCGGCCCCCGGCATTGAAGCCGCGCCCGTGCTGCCCACGCTGGCCGCGTCGAACACGGTCGGCCAGATCCTTGAGATAGCGGGCGTCCATGAGCCCTTTGATTGCGCCGGTGATTTCATCGACGACGCCATCGGCCAGGGTGAAGAGGCGCGCGCCGTGATATTCGAGATGTTCCCGAACGGCGTGCGCGTCCCCCCCGTGGCGGGCGATGCGATCGGTCGCTTCGGCCAGCACCTGGTCAATGTCGCCGCGTTCGACGCGGGCCAGCATGGCGTTGAGGCCGGGGCGTTGCATTTCGCCGATGCCCGCCCGGCCGCTGATTTCATCGTCGGAAAAGGTCGCGACGACTTCCCACCCATCCTTTTCCGCGCGTTCGCGCAGGGTGGCGAGCTGGTCAGCGGTGGACTGTGCGTTCTGCAGGTCGCTGGAGTAGCGGGCGTAGAGGATCGTTCGCATCGGTCAGGCCTGCGCGCGCGTTTGCGAAGTCGCGATCGACCATGAGGTCGGCGAGAGCCTCGACAATCTGCGCGAGCGCAGGGTCCAATGTCTGGTGCTTGCCCATGAGCTGTCCTTTCTAGCCACGAGGGGAACTCTGTTTGCGGGGGGCGCGGGCCGGTTTGGCGCGCGGGGGTATCCAGTAGGTCGGGGCGAAATCATGGGTCGCGCGCTGCTTGTCCCAGACGATCCAGACATAATCGACCTTGCCATGGGCGAAGGCGGCCGTGCCCATGGCGGCGATCTGATCACCGGGGGGCATGGAGGGGCGTTCGCTAAGGATGTAGATTCCGCTGGGCATATGTTCGGCAAAGAGACGGAAGCGGCCCGCGCTGGCCAGCCACTTGATCGGGACTAGGGCACAGACCCTATGCGTCGCGATCGACAAGGCGCGGCGGATGCATTTTTCAGCCAGGCCTCGAACCATGCGGCCATCCTGAAAGGAGAAGGGCGGGTTCATCACGATCGACAGGCCGCGCATCGCTTCGAGCATGTGGATCTGATCACCGAGGAAATCGTGGCGGCCGAGGAAGCGCGGGCTGTTACCGCGTTCGAACAGGTCGGTGCCGAAGGCCGTCAGGCCACGGTCGGCCAGAGCGTCGGGGATGTGGCACAGGCCCGCGAACGGATCGAGATAGGTGACGTCCGGGTCCATGGCGAGGATGTCGCACAGGGCATGCGTCACCCATTGTTCCTCCACATACCAGTCCCAGGGGTGGCGGATCATCGCTTGTCTCCATTGGCGTTGGCCAAGGCCCAGGCGATGATGAAGGGGGTGGCGCAGAGGGTGGCGATGATGAGCAAGGCCCGGAGCAAGACCTTGGTCGGGAAGCGCGATGCGGGGCGGGGGGCGGGATGCTTCATCGGTCGTTCTTTCTGTCCAAGGCGGCCTGAAAATCCGCGCGGTGGGCGGTGCGCCATTCGGCGAGTTTCCGTTGGGCTTTGGCGTGGCCTTGCTCGGCCGCGCGCTGGCGGTCGCGGCGGGTGCATCGGGCAATGGCGGCGGCGGGGTGCATGGAGCGCTCCCGCTCTGACCGGCGGGGGCGCAGGTCGAGCGGGAGCTGTTCCATTATTCCATGCCCAGGGCGGCGAGGTAGGTTTGGAGGATCGCCTCCATTTCGCGCCGGTCATGGGGCGTCATTTTGCGCAGGCGGATGATCTGGCGCATCATCTTGGGATCGAAGCCGGTCCCTTTGCCTTCCAGATAGACATCGCGAATGTCGTCGCCGAGGCCCTTCTTTTCTTCCTCCAGGCGCTCGATCCGTTCGATCAGCAGGCGCAGGCGGTCGGCCGCCACTTCGCCGCCGCTCATGCGTGGATGCCGATCGAGGCGTGGTTGGTCTTGGCAAAGATCAGCCGGTTGAGATCGCCGATGGTGGCGATGGCGCTGGCTTCGTCATCCTCGATTTTGATGGCGAACAGATCCTCGCACTCGATGGCAATGGCGACGCGGTCCAGTTCGTCCGCGCCGATGTCGTCGGACAGGGAGGCGTCCATGTGGGCCAAGTGCCGATCATCGGTATTGGGGCGGATGCTGCGCAGGATGGCGCGGGTCGTTTCGTGGATCTGCGCCAGGGCGGCGGCGCGGGCCGCAGGTGCGCAATCGTCGCAGATGATGGCGGTGGTGGCGTTGCCGACGAGCAGGAGCCAGTCGGCGGGCAATTGCCGGGTCGGCGCGCGTTCGACCCGCGCGCAGTGGGAGCAGGCATGGTCGATGCTGTCGGGGAGGCGGACAGGGGCATGCATCATCGGGACAGTCCTTTCAGTTGAAAAGCGGGGGGAGGAAGCGGGCGGCGGCCAGCACCGCGGCGACGCCGATGCCGCACAGGCCGCCGTAGAGCAGGGGCGCGATGTCAGGATGGACGCGCGGCGCGCGGGGGCAGTGAGGGCAGCGGCAGGCGAGGGGGTGAATGCGCGGGGCAGCGGGGACGGAACGGGAGGCCATCGAATATCCTTTCCACTAATCGGGCGTGTTGCGGGCAAAGGGGGAGCGTTCCCGGCGGCGGGGGTGCGCCGGGTGCGTTGTTGCGGGCGGGGGGAAGGCGGGCCGGATGCCCGCCAGTGGCGTTAGCTGGTCACGTGAATCGCGGCGGCCGCGCCGGGCGGCCCATCATCATTGGCGGCGTCGTCATTGGCCGCAGGCCGCCAGGTCGTGATGGGGAGGGTGGCCAGCGGATTGGGCACCCGGCTGGACCGGGTGGTGCGCAAAGCCTCCATCCCCACCACGAATTGATGGCCGCAATCGACGACGTTGCGGCAGTGATAGTAAAGCTCCCGATAGAGGGTGGACGATTTGCCCGAATTGCGGGCGAAGGCCCGCTCTCCGCATGCCGGGCAGATGAAATGCGGCATGCGTGGCCGCCCTTCATCCGCCTGTGTCCTTTGCCCCAAATGCCCATTCATGTGCGGTCCCCCGGCTTTCTCCGACCGGCCCCATTGCCGGGCAGGAATGATCTTAGCCGGGCAATCAGGCGGCCGTTGGCGGCGTGACCCTGTTCGACTTCGGCGATGGCGTGATGAATGGCCGTTGGCGATACGCCCGGCTGGGTCAGGGCGAGGCTGGCGGCGAGGGCTTCAGCAGATTCGCGCGCGACGCGGGCAATGTCATCGATCAGGGCGATGCGACAGGCGGCAGGATTGGCCATGAGGGCCTCCATCTGGCGCAGGTAGCTGGCGAGGATCGGCGGCAGGCCTTCACCGCCCGCCTGAATATAGGCGTGGTCCAGGGCGAAGGCGTGGGCGAGGCTGGGCGTCGCATCCTGATCCCCCTCTCGCCAAAGTTGCAGCGTGCGTTTGGCGCGGCCGGTCACGCGGCGCGCAGCGGCAACGCCGATGACGGTCGTGACCTCATGGATGGCGAGGGCGAAGGACAAGGGGGCGCGGGTCTTTGTCATGCCGCCACCGCCATGGCACCGGCGAGGCGCCCCGCCGCGATGGCGATATGCGCCGACGCGGTGAGGGAGATGGGCTGATCCTTACGGACATTGCCCAGTTGATGCTGATGCCGGATCGCGGCCCACAGATCGCGCCGGGTGCAGCGCAGATGCGTTTCCAGTTCCGTCACGCTCATCGGCTGCTGCCGATCGAACAGGGCGTTGAGCATGGCGATTTCGATATGCTCGCGATGGGAAAATACTCTCCCCTTCTGCGTAGCTGGCAAAGCGATACTCATCACAAGACGCTTCCGCCGGAGAGGCTTGCGACCCCTCCGGCTTCGGCTATCGTGGCAGGTGCAAGACAACCACGAAGGGAATTACCATGCCCGATGAAGTTCGAATTTCGAATTTGCCTGACAGCGGCAGCAAGGAGCGTGTCGCCTACGATCTGCTCGAGAAAATTGCGGTGAAAGAAGCCGATGTCCGACCGAAGGACCGCAGCTACTGGCTTCAGCTGTATGCCGAATGCCTTAGCGTCGTTCATGGAAATAAGCCTAGCTGACATTGGCCGCCTCCAACGCCGCGTCGATGATTTGACGCGGCGTCCGGTCACTCTTTCCAGTCAGAAATTCGTAGAAATGTTGGCGCAGGGGCGGTTGCCCGGCCTGGACAGCCAGGCGGAGCGCCTCCAAGCGCAAGAATTCATCGGGGCTCAACTGGGTCATGCTGCGGCCTTTGGTTGCGCTTTGTCGCCGCGATGGCAGGCGACGTGGGGCGTGGAGAGAGATAGACCAAGGTCATCAACGGCGTCGGGCCGCCCCAGGGGGAAGACCACATGTTCGGCAGTGATCGGGATGTTTAGGGCCAGAGCGACGTCCAACACATGGGGCTGCTTTTCTGCCGGAATGCGTCCGACGGACTTCCAACCGTGAACCGTGCTGGGGCTTTCGCCCAGTGCTCGCGCCATCGGCCTTATTCCACCCCAAAGGGCGAACACTGATTCAACGTTGTTCATGGTGTTTCTGTTCGGACAAGCCGAACAACATGTCAACCCCTATTGGGTTGAGACATGTTCGGTTTTTCGAGTGATGTCGTGTTCAATGGAAAAGGTTGCCACTCGTCTTAAAAACTTGAGAAAATCAGCTGTGCCGCGTCTCACGGTGCGGGGAATGGCTGACGCGCTTGATATGCCGCTGGGTTCGTATGCGCGGTACGAGAGCGTTCACGACTACAAAAAGCCATTTTTGCCGATAGATTTTACCCGGAAAGTTGCCGCCGTCCTGGCTGGCCATGGCATCAATCCTACGGATGCCATGGCTCTCGCGGGACTCACCGAGTCGGAGGCAGAGCCGGAAGCCCGCGAGATTGAAGCCACGCGCCCGGCGATGCAGGTCATCTCGATGCAAGTCGTGCTGCCTAGTGAAGTCGCCCTGCGCGATATGTTCCGCAGCCTGCTCGTCCTGGTACCCGAAGGGGCGACGAAGGACGAAGCCGCCGCCATTCTTGCTCGGCGGCTGCCATCTGGGCTTGCAGCGATCGGACCTCTCGCGCTCGATCAAGCGTCGGTTGCGTCGCTTGCATCCGATGAAGCTGCTCAATCTCCCGCCACAGATCATCCCGAACCGCGACCATAGTCGCGCACCGAACGGTGCAGATTCCACATGAAAGCTCGCATCCTGGCGTCAGTCGGACAGCGGCTCCGCTCATCTCTGCGCTCCTTTGTTCCTGATTCGTTCTCCTTTTGAGTGATGAGAACAAAATAGGAAAGGGGCGGCAGGAAATTTCCTTGTGGAAAACCCCAAACAAGGAAAACCCCACCAGCGGGGGGGCTGGTGGGGCTGAAAAGGTTTATCGGACCGGCGGTGCGGGGGGGCGCAAGGGTTGCCGTCCGATGTGGTGTTAACGGTGGGGCGGTGAGAAGGTTCCGGTCTTGCGTTGTGCTACCGCTAAACGCCGAACGAGGACGTTGGACGGACTCAGCTTTGATCCTGAAAGCGGCGGTCTTCTTTCACCTTGATTCAAAAGATGGCTATCCCTTTCCGAGCCATCGATAGTCCCGCACAAATCTTTCGCGTGTCGCTCGTGCTTGCTCCCGGCTAGTCCACCTGCCAAGTTCAGAGAACAAGACTTCTTATAAAAGTGGGTAAGCAATGCCGCTCGAATATGTGATCGAAGTTTGCGTCGAGTCAGGGGCGTCGACAACCGCAAAAGGGGCAATCCTTGAGCGGTTCGTCGCGGCATTTCTGCACACACAGAATTTTGGGGTGACGTCCAATATTCGCGTCACTGGCATGGAAGTTGATCTCTTGGCACGGGATCGGAGCACTGGAGAGGAAATCATCGTCGAATGCAAAGCACATCGGAGCAACATCGCCGCCGATGTTATTACAAAATTACTTGGCAATGTAGATGTTCGCGATGTTCAGGCGGGCTGGCTTATTACCACCCACGCTCTAGGGAAAGACGCCAAAGGAATTGAAGTCGAGTGGGACAAGCGTTCCGTCGAGCGAAGACGCCGACTTCGCATATACTCTCCAGAGAAGTTGATAGATCGGCTAGAACGTGCTCGCGTTATTACTCCGGCCCCTCAATCCATTCCCCTAACGAGCCAATACAAAATTGGGGGTGAGGCTTATCTTATTTTGAGCGAACGCGGTTATTTTTGGGCGATACCCCTCATTGATGCCAAGAACGGCGTCACTGCGGCGGTAGACGTTTACAACGCTAAGGAAGGAACTCGTGTAACCTCCGAAGACCTTCTTACCTGGCTTTCGCAGCTTGATTCAAGCCTGGGGAATCTGGACTGGACACCAGTTGGAGGCGAAAGTCCTACTGCAGCGGCTTTGCGCGATGAACTCGATCACATAGTCGCCGTTCCTATGGCGGAACACTGGGCTGATTATCGGCCTTCCCGGCCTTCAGACTTCGTCGGACGCGAGACCATTCAGCGCGAAGTGTTTGAATTTTTCGATCGTGTACGTGCTGGCGAAACTAAGACGAGGTTACTTGCTTTAAAGGCACCTTCCGGTTGGGGGAAGAGCTCTAGCGTTCTAAAAATCGCGGACAGAGCTGGAAATAAACGCAATAAAGGCCGATACTTCGTCCACACGATTGATTCCCGTGCGGCACTTACCAGCCGGTTTCCCGAGTTGGCTGTGATTTCGGCCGTCCGGGCAGCGATCGCAGCGCAATTCGTGCAACCGAAACGGGCAGTCGAATTTGGTATCGCTGGCAACCTTTTGAGTACTTCCGGCACGGCCGAACTGCTTCACCTTCTCGCGGAGCAGGAAAAGGTGATCGTAGTGTTTTTTGATCAGTTTGAGGAGCTTCTTTACAAGGATGAGTTGGCTGACGTGTTCGATCAAATGCGTGTTATTTGCAACGCGATCGAGGCCGCCCAAGCTAACGTCATCATCGGCTTTTCATGGAAAACGGATGGAACAATCACAACCGAGCACGGAGCATATCACTTATGGCATGGTCTTGCAGACCGCCGTTTCGAGATTGACCTCCCTCCCTTCAGCGACAAGGAAGTGGCATTAGAGTATCCGTGATGGTCAAGCGGGAGATTGGAGCCAGAGTCGGTCTGCTTTGAGCAGAGCATTTGCGGTGACGATGAGTTTTCGCATGACGGCTGTGATGGCGATTTTGGCGGGTTTTCCGGCAGCGATGAGCTGCTGGTATTTGGCTTTGAGGTCTGGATTGAAGCGCGCGGCGACCAGGGCGGGCATGTAGAGGGCCTGGCGGACATTGGCCCTGCCGCCGCGGATGAAGCTCTTGCCTTTCCACTGGCCGGACTGTCGCGCGACGGGAGCAAGGCCAGCGAGCGAGGCGGCCTGCTTGTTATCGAGCGATCCGAGTTCGGGCATGGTGGCGATGATCTGGTTGGCGGTGAGTGTACCCAGACCGGCGATGCTGGTGAGGATGTCATGGCGCCGGGCGAGCTTTTCGTCAGCGGCGATGAGACTTGCGATTTCGGCATCGAGCGCATCGATGTGGCGGGCGATCTGTTCGAGCCGTTGGCTGCACTGGCGCTTGAGCAGCGTGACGGTGAGGTTCTTTTCGCGGTTCTTGAGCGCGGTACGATCGCGCACCAGGCCGTCGCGCGCGTTGACGAGTTCGGCCAGTTGGTTCTGCTGCGGGCTTCGGGCGGGCCTGACCGGGGGTTTCAGCGTCACCGCCATCCGTGCGAGCAGCCTGGCGTCGATGCGATCGGTCTTGGCGAGCGTGCCTGTCGCCTGAGCGAAGCGCCTTGCCCGTTCCGGGTTGAGCTTGACGCAGGGCATATGGCCGAGCGCGACCTCCAGCGCGCGGTGGTAGGTGCCGGTAGCCTCATAGGCGATCCGCTCGACCTCCCATTGCCCGACCCATGCGATCAGCGCCTTGTGACCCTTGGTGGTATTGGCGAACTGGCGCTCGATTCCGGCGGGATGGACATGGCAGTCCAACGTCGCTTTGGAGATGTCGATGCCGATGGTTTGTGGTAGGAGGTTGCTCATCTTTTTCGCTGTCCCATGCTTGTCATCCGGGCCTTAAAGCCCCGGTATCCGTTCGGGCCTGATGAAAAAGAAAGGGGCGATCCTACTCTAACCCGGTCCCTTCACGACCAGCGGTTTTGCGATCCGTCCCCTTCCGTCCGGTCCGGGGTGGCCACCCCGGACCGGACATCGCATCCTGACCCGAACGGACCACAAAGTCATAAGACAAGCGGTTTTCGACCGTTATGAATCGTTGAGGGATTTCCACGGGGCGTGATTTCTGATTCAGAGTCTGTGCTGGTGAAGGAGGCCAGCATGGATGGGCCAACCTCTATCGATGGATTTACGTAAGCGGCTTCTGGCGGCGATCGATGCCGGGATGAGTTGTCGTGCTGCGGCGGCTCGGTTTGGTGTAGCGCCCTCGACAGCGATCCGTTGGCAGGATCAGCGGCGTACGACCGGCAGCTTTGCTCCCAAGCCTCAAGGTGGCGATATGCGATCGCGCCGGATCGAGGAGCGGCAGGCTGAAATCCTCGCCATATGGGAAGCGCGCAAGGACATCTCGCTTGAAGAACTGCGGGCGGCGTTGATCGATCTGGGCCTGCACGTCTCGGTGGCCGGGCTTCACCGCTTCTTCGTTCGTCACGGTATGACGCGCAAAAAAAGACTGGCCATGCGATCGAGCAGGACCGCCCCGATGTCCTGAGCCAACGACATGACTGGTTCGATGGCCAGCTCGATCTTGACCCCGAACGGCTCGTGTTCATCGACGAGACCTGGACCGCGACCAACATGACCCGCAGCCATGGCCGCTGCGCCAGGGGCGAGCGCCTGCGGATGGGCTTCCCGCACGGCCACCGCAAGACGACCACGCTGGTTGCCGGATTGCGCATGACCGGAATGGTCGCGCCAATGGTGCTCGATGGCCCGATCAACGGCGACTGGTTCGAAGCCTATGTCACCCATGTTCTCGTGCCCGAACTACGGCTCGGCGACGTTGTCATTATGGACAACCTGTCGAGCCACAAGCGCGCATCGGTGCGCGAGCGGATCGAAGCGGCAGGCGCAACCTTGCGCTTCCTTCCGCCCTACAGCCCAGACTTCAATCCCATCGAGAAAGCCTTCTCCAAGCTCAAGGCCATGCTCAGGAAGATCGGCGAGCGCACGGTGAGCGGCCTCTGGGACCTCATCGGCAGGCTCGTGGATATCTTCCAGCCCAGAGAATGCGCCAACTACTTCAGCTCGTGCGGATATGATCCGGACTGATCGAAAAGCGCTCTAGCCATCAATCGCTTCGGCACCGAGATTGGTCAGCCTGTCTTACCTCAACTGCGTCGTTTGCTTCAGGACCACTGCCAGGGCTTTCCTTGGCTACTGAAAAAACTGTGCATCCATATACTTGAGCTAACACGCGCGGGATCAGATCAAAATGACGTGCTCAGCCGGAATTTGAGCATAGTTGATCTTTTCAAACGGGATCTTGAGGAACTCAATTCGGCCGAATCTTCCTGCATCCGTCAGGTTGCCACAGATTCTCCCGCCGAATTTTTTAAAGTATCTCAGAATTTCGGCGAGTCGACCGTTACAGGTCTGATAAATAAGAGATTGATCACGAGAAGCGGCACACGCTTATCTATCTATTGGGACATTTTCCGCGATTACATTATGAATGGAAAAATACCTTATATACCAATCACATATATTCCCCAGGCCCAATTGCAGTCTTACGTAAGAGCGTTGGATTGCCTTTTGGGGCACGATGAGATGACATACGAGATGTTGGGGAATCAACTGAACCTGAGTCCCGGTGCTACTGATAACCTAGTTAGAGATCTCGTTAATCTTGGTCACGTGGAAGCGAACCGTAAGGACGCGATAATTCGCCCGCTTTTTACAACGTCGGAGCAGGCCTTTAGTACTGCATTCAGTTTCTGGCGGTCGCATGAAATAATTAAGTTGCTCGGCACCGAAATGGTGCCAGGTCGCCGATTTTCCGAACAAATCTATTCGCGTTTGTTTCATAGCATGTTGGGCCGTAGCGATTTTAGTCCTAAGACTTTGGATGGGCTTTGTTGCATAACTCCTGATAGGTTTGCTGCGGGCTTTATTTGAGATTACTACGCGACGCGGACAGTATTTGGTGTGCCGATTTGCGAGAAGCGATTGAGGATTGCAGCACGGACTTTGAGCTCGGTTATCTGACGCTCGAAGGTGCGGGCCATGACGCGCTGACCAAGCAGCTTGAAGCAG
>NZ_NMUA01000208.1 GCF_002312805.1 Sphingobium sp. D43FB
CCGGCCTCGGGCTCGAAGGTCAGCAGCAATGCGTCGCGGAGTTCGTCGCGAACCGGGGCGCCCAGATCGTGGCGCAGGTCACCGAGGTGGAGAGCGGCCGGTCGAACAGCAGACCCGAACTGGCGCGCGCGCTGGACCTGTGCCGCAGGCACGGCGCGACGCTCCTCATAGCCAAACTAGACAGGCTGGCCCGAAAGGTCTCCTTCATCGCCGATCTGATGGAGCGCGATGTCCCGTTCATCGCCTGCGACCGCCCAAATGCGAGCGCATTCGAACTCCACATTTTTGCCGCCATGGCAGAGCAGGAGGCGCGAGAGATCAGCGTCCGCACCAAGGTAGCGTTGGCTGCCGCCAAGGCGCGCGGCGTGAAGCTCGGCAACCCGAACGGTTTTGGTGGCAAAATTTACGACAACAGCGCGGCCGTCGTGCG
>NZ_NMUA01000209.1 GCF_002312805.1 Sphingobium sp. D43FB
CTCCTACAGGGATGCGCATTTCCCTGTAGGAGCGAGACTTGCCCGCGAAGCGTTTAGAGGCCCAGCAGCGACAACATGATGAACGTCGCAAACAACACAAAATGGGTCATGCCTTCGATGGCATTGGTTTCGCCGTCGTTGAGGTTGATTGCGCTGACGATCAGGGTGAGGAAGATCATCACCGTCTGCACCGGGGTCATCGCCATCTGAAACGGCTGGCCAGTGTAGAGCGCCATCGCTTCCATCACCGGCACCGTCAGGATCACCGTCGACAATGACGCGCCCATGGCGATGTTGACCACCGATTGCATCCGGTTGGCCAAGGCCGCGCGCAATGCCGTCAGGATCTCCGGCGCCGCGGAAATGGCCGCCACCAGAATCGCCGTTATCACCGGCGGAGCACCCGTGCCTTCCAGGCCCAGGTCGAGGG
>NZ_NMUA01000210.1 GCF_002312805.1 Sphingobium sp. D43FB
GTGGGCAATGTCCTGACGCTGCAACCAGCCGATGTAGTCGCGATAACGCGGCGGCGCGGGCAATGCAGCCTCGCGTCCCTCGCCGAGCGCGGTGTAGATTTCGAAGAAATCACTCATCAACAAACCACGGCACCAGGCATCGATGAGGATGTGGTGGTTGCTCATCATGAACCAGTAACGCCCGGCGCCGATGCGGATCAGACGCAAGTGGAAGGGTGCTTCATGCAGCAGATCGAAACCGGCCTCGCGCTCGTTTTTGAGCAGCGCTTGCAGGCGCTCTTCATGGCCTTGCTCAGGTTCGCCGCTCCAGTCGACAAACTCGATGCGGGTGGCGCCGGGCTTGTGGATGATTTGCAGCATCTGCTCGCCGCTGTCCCAACAGAACGATGCGCGCAAGGCTTCGTGGCGGGCAACCACCGCTTGCCAGGC
>NZ_NMUA01000211.1 GCF_002312805.1 Sphingobium sp. D43FB
ATCGTCGGCCCGGCGTTCGTGTCCCTGCTGTGCATCTGCATCGTGTTTGTGCCGATGTTCATGCTGCAAGGTATCGCCGGCTACCTGTTCCGCCCGATGGCGCTGGCGGTGATTTTCGCCATGGCCAGCTCGTTCATCCTTTCGCGCACCCTGGTGCCGACCCTGGCGATGTTCCTGCTCAAGCCGCACGTGCCGGAGCAAGGCGAAGGTCATCACCCGGAAGATGAATTCATCAACCACCACGAGGGCGACCAGCACAAACCCCAGCGCAATGCCGTGCTGCAATCAGTGCTGAATTTCCAGCAGGGTTTCGAGCGTCACTTCTCCAACGTGCGGGACGTTTACCACGGCCTGCTGACCCTGGCCCTGGGTGCGCGCAAGCGCTTCATCGTGGGCTTCCTGGCGTGCATCCTGGCCTCATTCCTGC
>NZ_NMUA01000212.1 GCF_002312805.1 Sphingobium sp. D43FB
CCATAAGGAAAGCCTGTTCAGCTACTACTATCGCCTCTGCGAACTCGACGACATGGTGTGCTATCCATGGGTCGCGCAAGTGTTCTCCGGTTTCACCCTCCAGGAACTCAAAGGCTACGTCGATGAGCTGATGGCCTTGGACAAGCCAGTGCCGGCGACCTATTACGAAGGCGATGTGGTCAAGAACCTCGACGTCAACCCGCCGAAAATCTTCACTGGTCAGAAAGAGCTCTACAACAAGCTGATGGAGAACGGCATCGAGGTCTACGTGATGACCGCCGCCTCGGAAGAACTGGTGCGCATGGTCGCTTCCGATCCGAAGTACGGCTACAACGTCAAACCGCAAAACGTCATTGGCGTGAGCCTGCTGCTCAAGGACCCGAAGTCCGGCGAATTGACCACGGCGCGTAAGCAAATCACTGCGG
>NZ_NMUA01000213.1 GCF_002312805.1 Sphingobium sp. D43FB
CTCCCCCCGCGCGCGCGGCCTTGCAGCCTGATGCGCCGAGCGGCTCCGTCTATGCCCCCACCGGCTCTGGCCCGACGCCGCGCGCCAGGGCCGCCCGGGCGCGGGCCACGCGTGCCTTGACGGTGCCCACCGGAACCCCGCACACCGCCGCGGCCTCCTCATGGGAGAGGCCATGCGCGCCCACCAGGATCAGCGCCCCCCGCTGCGGCAGGGGCAGGCCCTGCAGGGCGAGCGCCAGATCCGCCATGTCGTTGCGCGCCTCCTGTTCCGGCGGCGGCTGGTCGGGCTCCGGCATCCGCTCCAGCGCACGCCGCTCGGTGCCGCGCCGGCGCATCTGCTCCAGGAAGACGTTGCGCAATATATGAAACATCCAGGCCCGCAGGCTGGTTTCCGGGTCCCACTGGGATTCGGCCCGCAATCCGCG
>NZ_NMUA01000214.1 GCF_002312805.1 Sphingobium sp. D43FB
CTTGTCGCTTCCGATCGCAGCAGCCTGAAAGAATACTCCCTGCTGCAGCAGTTTTTTCCGAATCTTCTGAAGGTCCCTTTTTGCCCCTGTGCCTCCATACTGGTTTGCATTAGGTGCACCATCACTGATCACAAACAGCAGTTTCTGCTTTTCCGGTCGTTCCAAAAGACGGCTGCCAGCATACCACAATGCAGTTCCATCCCGGTTGCTTCCATAAGGCTGCATACCAGCGATCCGGAACCGATCCTTTTCATCCGTTTCAAAATCTGCGCAGCAATGCAGATACACTGTTTCGTCTTTCAGGTTCTCATGCCGGTATCCATCTGTATGATGTCCGCACACTAAAACCGGTATTTCTGATTCCATACAAAAATCATACAGGCAAAGTGCTGCAAGAATGGCATGATCCATCCGTTCCCCACA
>NZ_NMUA01000215.1 GCF_002312805.1 Sphingobium sp. D43FB
CCGGCTCCTGCGCGGCCTGTGCCGTGAGGCCCTTCGCCCTGTTCCGGGTGGTGCCGCAGGCGCGTGTGGGCGAGATCGCGCGGGTGCGCTCCGCCGTGCGGCTGGTGCGCGCCAATGAGGCGATCCGCGATTCCGTCTTCACCCTCTATGCCGGCTGGGCCTTCTCCTGGACCACGACGCCGGATGGCCGCCGCCAGATCCTCGACTTCCACCTGCCCGGCGACCTGGTGGAACGCAGCGAGGACGGCGCCGACCCGGGCGATGCCGAGGGCCGGGGCGGCATCTACAACTTTGTCACCAAGCGCGGCGCCTGCCGCGGCGCGCGCTCCAAGATCTCCTGGACGCAGGTGGAGACGGGCTCGGCCATCACCTGGAAGTACCCCTCCTGCATCCTGCAGGGCGATGATTCGGTGGGCGAGTTC
>NZ_NMUA01000021.1 GCF_002312805.1 Sphingobium sp. D43FB
TTCATCTAAACCAACAATGTCAAAGAACCCGCCAAACTAAAATCCGGACAGCAAACCCCACCTGATCCTTACGGTCCAGGTGAACCAGCGTCCCGCCATAGTGGCAACCTTCCAGAGCGCTTCCATACAGCAGCGCCCCGTCCGGTGAACACGCCTCTAAGCGGGGACACTGAGTCGGTCAACAGGAAAATGACAAAGAAACGACACTGCCCTGAATTTGCCGCGCAGGCCCGTCCAAGCGACCAAGTGGCCCCACTCTATATATGCGAGCCTTGAAACGGCATGCCGCGGCCCCACTGTCACACCTTGGCCACGGCGCGAAATCATCGGCATGGACTGCGCAGGCAGTTGACCAAGTGAACGTTATCAATTAGGTGAACGTTCACAACAAGGACGTCAGACGCCGATTCGCGGCGCGGGGAGGATAAAATGACGATTTCCAAGACTCGGATTCTATCTGCTTATGTGTCGGGCGCGTCTGCTCTGGCGCTGAGCATGGGCCTGCAGCCAGCCTTTGCGCAGGATAGCATAGCCGAAGATCAGCCTGCTGAAATCGTGGTGACAGGCATTCGCGCGAGCTTGAATGCCGCCAGCGACATCAAGCGCAACGCCCAGGGTGTGGTGGATGCCATCTCCGCCGAGGATATAGGCAAGTTCCCCGACACCAACTTGGCAGAATCGCTGCAGCGTATCACCGGCGTGTCGATCGACCGTTCGAACGGCGAAGGTTCGACCGTTACCGTTCGCGGCTTCGGTCCTGAATTCAACCTGGTGCTGCTCAATGGCCGCCAGATGCCGACATCGACCTTGGATGATGGGGCCAGCGCGCCCGCCAGCCGTTCCTTCGACTTTGCCAATCTGGCATCGGAAGGCGTCGCCGGCGTCGAGGTCTATAAGTCGGGTCGCGCTACCCTGCCCACCGGCGGCATCGGATCGACCATCAATATCAAGACGCCCCGCCCTCTCGATCGGCCGGGCCTCAAAGGCAGCGTCGCGGTGAAGGGTGTCTATGACAGCTCGCGCAATGAGGGTGACCCGATCACGCCTGAAATATCCGGCATCATTTCCGACACTTTCGCCGATGGTCTGTTCGGCATCGCGGTCAGCGGATCGTGGCAGAAGCGCAAGGCCAGCGTCAACCAGGCCAATGTCGGCTGGCGCGACGGATATCTGGGCTCCGAAAATAATTGGGGATCATTGCCCCAGGCAGGCGATCCACGTTTTGCTAATATCGAAAACCGTCCCGGCCCCAATGACGTCTATCAGGTCCAGCAAAATGCCAGCTACGACCTTAATGATATCGAGCGCGAGCGGCTGAACGGCCAGATCGTATTGCAGGTTCGTCCCGCTGACAATTTGACCGCGACGTTCGACTATACCTATTCGCGCAACACCGTGCAGGTGCGCAATTCCAACGTCGGCATCTGGTTCAACTTCAATGACGTATCAAGCGCCTGGACCGACGGTCCAGTCGCCGGTCCGAAATTCTATTCCGAACAGTTCGGTGCCAATGAAGGCAAGGATCTGTCCTATTCCGGTTCGCTGGTGGAAAACCAATCGACCAACAAGTCGCTGGGCGGAAACCTGGCATGGGATGGGCCGGGCGGATTGCGCCTGGAACTCGACGCGCATCATTCTACGGCAGAGTCGGGCGCCAACAATCCCTATGGCACCAGCACCTCGGTCGGCACGGCCGTGTTCGGCGTGCGTAGCCAGACGGTCGATTACACTAACGACCTGCCCATCATTTCGGTCGAAATGCATCCGGGCATCAATGCGTTGGACGCCGGGAACATCCAGGCGACCGGCAATGCGTTCCGCAATGCCTATTTCAAGGATCGCATCAACGAAGGCCAGCTGCGTGGCAGCTATGATTTCGAAAGCTCGATCCTCGACAGCCTCGACTTCGGTGTAACCTATACCGAAAACAAGGTGCGGTCGGCCTATGGCTTCATCCAGAACGACACATGGGGCGGATCGACCACCAAGGACCAGCTGTCCGACGACCTCTTCACGCTCGAAACCCTGCCGGACAAGTTCAAGGGCTTGTCGGGCGCGGGCGACGCGGCGATGATCCAGCAATTCTACACGTTCAACTTCGAGAAGATGGTCGGTTTCCTCGACGATCTGAACGGCATCTGCGGTGGTGACGGCAATTGCCTGGCAAGCTTCACGGTCGATCGCCGAATCCGCGAACGCACCATCGCGCCTTACCTGCAGGCCAACCTGGCCTTCGACGTTGCCAACCGTCCGGCTCATTTCCGTGCGGGCGTGCGCTATGAAAAGACCAAGGTCCGTTCGTCCGCGCTGGTGCCGATCCCGACCGGCACGCAATGGGTGTCCGCCAACGAGTTCAACCTCACCTATGGCACTGGCAGCGACTTCACCACATTCCGGGGTGATTATGACAATTGGCTACCCGCCATCGACGTCGATTTCGAACCGATCGAGAATGTGAAGCTGCGCGCAAGCTATAGCCATACCATTACCCGCCCGGACTATGCATCGATGCAGGGTGGTCGTACCGTCGATCAGCTGTTCCGCATCGGCGGCGGCACCGGCAGCCAGGGCAATCCGGGCCTGCTTCCTTATAAATCGAAGAATATCGATCTGTCGGCCGAATGGTATTATGCGCCATCCAGCTATCTGTCGGTCGGATTTTTCGACAAGCGGGTGCGCAACTTCATTTCGAGCACCCGGATCGACACCGACGCGTTCGGCCTGACCAACCCGGCGGATGGCCCACGCTATCAGGCGGCCGTCGCGGCATTGGGCGCCAATGCCAGCACGACCGATCTGCGCAACTATATCTTCGCCAATTATCCGGCATCGGTCATCGTCGACAGCTTCGATCCGGCGACCGGCAATTATACCGGCAAGATATTGGGGCTGCCCGAAGATGGTGCGGTGAATTTCCAGGTGTCGACCCCGATCAACTCGGATCAGAGCGCGCATCTCTATGGCTTTGAATTAGCCATCCAGCATAATTTCTGGGACACGGGATTTGGCACGATCCTGAACTACACGATCGTTCGTGGCGACGCGACATACGACAACAGTCAGCCGTCCAGCGTTCCGCAATTTGCGCTGACGGGCCTCTCGGACAGCGCCAACGCCGTCCTCTTCTATGACAAAAAGGGTATTCAGGCGCGTATCGCCTATAACTGGCGCGACAAGTTCCTGGGCGGAACAGGTCCCAACCCCTTCTATATCGAAGCCTATGGCCAGGTGGATGCCAGCGCGAGCTGGCAGTTCAAGAAGGGCTATACCGCCTTTGTCGAAGCCATCAATCTAAACGGCGCCAGCCGCCGTGGCCATCTGCGTAGCGAAAACAACGCCTTCTTCGCTTCGCCCGGCTATGCCCGATATGGCGCGGGCCTTCGCGTCAACTTTTGACGGGATGACTTGATTGAAGTCCGGCACGATGGGACAAGGCCGCACCTGAACCGGTGCGGCCTTGTCCCGCATCAGCCGGGTGGAGAGACAGCGGTGATGTGACGGGACACCGGCACCTCCGCCAAGGAGCCATTAGAGCGTCATGACCCAGCACCAGATCCTTGATTCCCTGACCCATCGCGCTCTGCGTGTTCGGACCGACAGCGGCGCGGCATTGGGTGATGCCGTCATGGCCTGCCTGTTGATGCCGGCCGAATTCCGCCAGGCGCAGGCGCATTTCCCCATATTGTTCCGGCGCGACCTGGAAAGCGGCACCCTCTCGGCGGTGGCGTTGTTCGGCTTTGCCAATGGCGAAAATCTCTTTCTGGAAGCAGGTCATTGGGATGCGGCCTACAAACCGCTGGCGCAGGCGGTGCAACCCTTCCTGATCGGCCGTTCGTCCGATGGTAGCAGGCCGCCGCAGGTCCATGTCGATATGGGCAGCCCCCGGCTCGTCCATGAGGGGGACGAAGGCGTTGCCCTGTTCGACGAGGCAGGGCAGCCCTCCCCCTGGCTGGACAGCATTGCGCAACGGCTCGGCGACCTGGATGCCGCCTTTCAGGCCAGCGCCGATTTCTTTGCTGCGCTGGAACGTCATGCGCTGCTCGAACCCTTTACGCTGGACGTGCCATTGGTCGATGGGACGCGGAACAGCCTGGTCGGCTTTCACATCATCGACGAGGAGCGGTTGCGCGCGCTCGATGCCGTCGCGTTGGATGAGCTGCACCGGGCCGGACATTTGATGCCATTGTTCATGGCGGTGGCGTCAATCGCGCAGTTCAACGAGCTGGTCGCGCGCAAGAATCGTAGAGTGGCCGGTGGCTGAGGCGGCTCCGGTCGGCCTGCCTTCGGTCAGGGTGCTACAAGCCACCGACGATGCAACGCTGGATACTTTGCTGCGGGAAGAAGATACGCCTTTTGTCGTGCGGGGACTGGTGCGCGACTGGCCGCTGGTGCAGGCCGGTCTGGAATCCGATAGCGCCGCCCGCGCCTTTTTGCTGGCCCATGCGCGTGACCGCGATTTTGTGGTGTCGATGGCCGAGCCGGATGCCAAAGGACGCCTGTTTTACGATGACGCCATGGCGGTCAATTTCCGCATGGGCAAAGGCAGGTTGTCCGACATTTTTGCACAATTAGATGCGGCCGAAGGACGAGATGTGGCGCAAGTCCCCACCGTCTATCTCGGTTCCGTTGATATCCATGAGTTTTTTGACGGACTGGCCGACGCACACCCCATGCCACTGGGTTCGCGCACCCCATTAACATCCCTGTGGATCGGCAATGCCAGCCGCATCGCGGCACATAACGACTTTCCCGATAATCTGGCCTGCTGTGCCGTGGGGCGTCGCCGCTTCACTCTGTTCCCGCCCGACCAGTTCGCCAACCTCTATCTTGGCCCGATCGACATCACCCCAGCCGGGCGCCCAATCTCCATGGTCGATTTCGCGGCCCCCGATTTTGCGGCCTATCCCCGTTTCCGCGATGCGCTCGCGCCCGCCCAGATTGCCGAGCTGGAGCCGGGGGATGCACTCTTCATACCGTCCCTTTGGTATCATCATGTCGAAGGGCTGGCCGACTTTAATATATTAGTGAACTATTGGTGGCGCGACACGCCGCGTTATTTGGGCCAGCCCTATAATGCGCTGCACCATGCGATCATGACCATCCGCGACCTGCCCGAAGAGGAGCGCGCGATCTGGCAAGCCATGTTCGACCATTATGTATTTTCGGGCGGTGAGGCAGCCCGCGCCCATCTGCCGGAAAAGGGCCGTGGCGTGCTGGCCCCGCTCGACGCAGAATCTGCGCAACGCATGCATCATTTCCTGCTGAGGAGCCTGTCGCTATGAGCACGCTACCCCCGCCTCGTCGCATCGTCGTCGCCGGTGGCGGCACGGCCGGTTGGATGACAGCCGCCGCACTCGCCCGCACGCTGGGACCAGTGGCGCAAGTCACCTTGGTCGAAAGCGAGCAGATCGGGACGATCGGCGTGGGCGAAAGCACCATCCCGCCGTTGGTCGCCTATAATCGCATATTGGGCATCAACGAAGCCGACTTCATGCGCGCGACCCAGGCGACGTTCAAGCTGGGGATCAATTTCGAGAATTGGCGCGTGCCGGGCGAAAGCTATTTCCACAGTTTCGGCGGGACCGGCAAGGATCATTGGTCGGCGGGATTCCAGCATTTCTGGATGCACGGGCAAGCCCAAGGGCATGACGCGCCCTATGGCGACTATTGCCTGGAGTTGAAGGCGGCGGAGGCTGGCCGCTTTGCGCATCTGCCCGACGACCGGATGAACTATGCCTATCAGCTCGATTCGGGGCTTTATGCCCGCTTCCTGCGGAGGATGGCGGAAGCGGATGGCGCCCAGCGGATCGAAGGGCGCATCGCTAAGGTCGAACTCGACAGCGAAAGCGGCGACATTGCCGCGCTGCGACTGGACGGCGATCGGCGGATCGAAGGCGATCTGTTCATCGACTGCACCGGCTTTCGCGCGTTGCTGATCGAAGGCGCGCTGCATGTTGGCTATGACGACTGGACCCACTGGCTGCCTTGTGATGGCGCGGTGGCGATCCAGACCAGCAGCGTGCGGCCGCCCGTCCCCTATACCCGCGCCATCGCGCATGAGGCGGGCTGGCAATGGCGCATTCCGCTGCAGCATCGGCAGGGCAATGGCATCGTCTATTGTAGCGGCTTCCTGGACCCGGACGCTGCGCTCGAAAAACTTCTGGCCTCGGTCGAAGGCGACAAGCTGGTGCAGCCCAACCCGATCCGGTTCCGCACCGGGGCGCGACGGCGGCAATGGCATCGCAACTGCGTGGCGGTGGGCCTGTCGGGCGGATTCATGGAACCACTGGAGTCCACGTCCATCCATCTGATCCAGCGCGCCGTGCTGCGGATCTTGCGGATGCTGCCCGCGGGCACCGTCAGCCCGCTCGACATCGCAGAATTCAACGATCAACAGATGACGGACATGGAGCAGATCCGCGATTTCCTGATCCTGCATTATAAGGCGACCGATCGGCGCGATACGCCCTTCTGGCGCCATTGCGCCGCCATGGCGGTGCCCGACAGCCTTGCCCACCGCATGGAATTATTCCGGCAGACCGGCCGCGTCTTCCGCAAGAATGAGGAATTATTCGCAGAAAATAGCTGGGTGCAGGTCATGATGGGACAGGGCATCACCCCGCAAAGCCATCACCCCGTAGCCAGCAAGCTGCGGCCCGACGAACTGACCCATCTTCTGGCGTCGCTCAAGGACCAGGTTTCCCGTACCGTGGCGAACCTGCCGGATCATGCGGCCTATATTGCGCGCTATTGCAGCGCGCAGGAGCCGGTGGCGGCATGATCGCGCGTTTCCTCATCGCGACGCTGCTGTGCGCCAGTGCCGATGTGGCTGCTGCCGCGCCGGAACAGCCGGGCTGGCACAAGGTCTGGGCGGATGAATTTGATGGTCCGGCACTCGACCCGCGCAAATGGAACCTTGCCGACAATTGCTGGGGCGGCGGCAATGAAGAGCGGCAATGCTACACAATCTCTGCGGCCAACCACCGCATCGCCAATGGCCTATTGGACATCATCGCGCGGCAGGAATCCCATGAAGGCCCGGCTTTCCCGCCGGATCAGCGCACGACGCCGGACAAGGCGCGCGCCACCCGCACCAAGCCCTTTACATCGGCGCGCCTCTCGACCGATAGCAAGGCATCGTGGCTTTATGGCAAGGTGCAGGTTCGCGCGAAACTGCCGCAGGGCCAGGGAACCTGGCCCGCCATATGGATGCTGCCCGAAGGATGGGATTATGGCGGCTGGGCGCAGTCCGGTGAGATCGACATCATGGAGGCCGTCAATCTAGGCACCTCCTGCGACACCTGCGCAGGACAGATAGAAGATCGTGTCCTGGGAACGATCCATTTCGGCGGCCTCCCGCCGCGTAACCGCTATATCGGCGACGAAACGCCCATGCCGACCCCGCTTGATGGCTTCCACGTCTATGAAATCGAGTGGGACGCCACCGGCATCGTCTGGCGGGTCGACGGCGTGGATTTTGCACGGCGCGCGCCGCATGAATGGCACAGCCTGGGGTCCGACAAGCCAGGCGCGCCGTTCGACCGCCCCTTCCATCTCATCCTCAACCTTGCCATCGGCGGCCACTTGCCCGAAGGACGCAACAGCAAGGGCGTCGATCCCACCGGCTTTCCCAAGACGATGCAGATCGATTGGGTGCGGGTCTGGCAGAAAGACGCCACTCCCCCGACGGAGAATGGGCAGTAAATGGCGCGACGGCGGCTGGCAGTCACGATCAAACATGTTGCGGCAGATGCGGGCGTATCCCTGCAGACGGTGAGTCGCGTCATCAACAGCGAACCCAATGTCCGCCCGGAAATGCGCGACCGGGTACAGGCGTCGATCGATCGGCTGGGCTATGTGCCGTCGATAGCGGCGCAACGGATGAGCGGATCGCGCTCCTACCTCATTCTGGCGCTCAATGACCGCGAACGCACGATCGCGGACTGGCGCGCGCGGCAGGGTACGGACTGGGTCGACCAGATGTTGCTGGGCGGCATGCTGGAATGTGCCGAACATGGCTATCGGTTGATCTTCGAGCTGGTCGATACCCATGCCGATCATCTGGAGCGCGAACTGGGTGCCGCCCTGTCGGCGCTGCAACCCGATGGGGCGATTCTGACCCCGCCCCATTCGGACAATCCGCGCATATTGGCGACGCTCAAACGCCATCATGTCCCTTATGCGCGTATCGGGGCGCAAGGGCGGGACGATGGCGCGCTGCCTGCGGGTATCCGCGTGTCGATGGATGACGAGGGCGCGGCGCGGCGCGCGACACGGCACTTGCTGGATCTTGGCCATCGGCGCATCGGCTTCATTTCAGGGCCCGCCGAATATCGGCTGTCGGGCTGGCGCGTCGATGGCTGGCAGGCGGAAATGGCGGCGGCGGGCCTGCCTACCGAAGCCCTGCTGGAAACCGGCGATTTCGGCTATGCGTCGGGCTTGCGCGCGGCGCAGGCGTTGCTGGCACGGGAAGACCGACCAACCGCCATCATCGCCAGCAATGATCAGATGGCGCTCGCCACGATCGAGGCGGCGCGTGACGCGGGCCTCGCCATCCCCGCCGACCTATCGCTGGTCAGTTTCGATAACACGCCGCTGGTCCGCTTCACGACACCACCATTGACCGCAGTGGACCAGCCTATCGCCGAGACGACGGCCATGGCGGTGCGTCTTCTCATCACCGCGCCCAGTGTGACGCTTGATCCACCCGCCCCCGTCATCATTCCCATGGGCCTGGTCGAACGTGGCTCGACCGCGCCGCCGCCCAATGTCGCCTGAACAAGTGGCGGCGGGTAGCGATCCTCGCTTCCTGTTTCTCTATGCGCTCGCATGGGCCGGTGCCGCGATCGCCTACACGCCGTTTTTGACCATCCTGCTGCCGGTGCGCGTCGATCTGCTCGCAGGGACGGACAATGTGCGCTGGCTGGCTGCGACCACCTTCCTTGGTGCCATCGCCGCCAGTCTCGCCAATATCCTGTTCGGCTGGCTCAGCGACGTGACAGGGCATCGCCGCCTCTGGGTCGCAACCGGCTTGCTCTTGTCCAGCGGGATACTTTGCCTGTTCCCGCATATTGAGCGGTTGGGGCCACTGATTCTGCTCATCCTGCTGTGGCAAATGGCGCTCAACATGATGTTGGGTCCATTGGCCGCCTGGGCGGGCGATTGCGTGCCCGACAGGCAAAAAGGACGGCTGGGCGGACTACTCGCCTTTGCGCCAGCGTCCGGGGCGCTGGCCGGCGCGTTGGTTACAGTGCCTGGCCTCGCCGATCCGCCTTGGCGCTTTGCGATGGTGGGCATGATGGCGATGGCCTGCGTCCTGCCGCTGCTGCTGTTGGGCCCATCGGGCGCTGTCGCCACACGGCGTTTGCAAGGCGCGGCCATAGCGCCGCTGCCCTGGTTGCGCGCGATGATCACGCGCATGTGGTGCGCCCGCCTGCTGGTCCAGATCGCGGAGGCCGCCCTCTTTGCCTATCTTTATTTCTGGTTTCAGACGATCGACACACGCTTCGACGATGCCATTACGGCCCGCATCCTGACCTTGGTTCTGTTCCTGGCGGCACCCTGCGCCTTGATAGCCGGACGCTGGGCCGACCGCCGCGATCGGCCGATAGCCCCGCTCTGCATCGCCGCCCTGCTTGCCGCAATCGGCCTTACCGCCATGGCCCTGGCGCGTGGGCCGGTAGCGGCAATCGCGGGATTCATGCTGTTTGGCCTTTCCACCAACATCTTCCTGGCGCTGCATAGCGCGCAGACATTGCGCGTGCTGCCCGACGATGGACGACGGGGCCGCAATCTTGGCCTGTTCAACCTCACCAACACCGTCCCCTCGCTCATCATGCCATCGCTGACGCTTGTGCTGGTGCCGACGCTCGGCTTTTCAGGATTATTTGCGGTTCTGGCTTTGCTGTCCGCCATCGCAGCCATCCTGCTGCGCGATACAAAACGGCACTGATCACCAATCGGCGCAAAAGGCTTGATCCTGCTCGCAAGCCATGACAAACAGGCGTTGAGAACGTTCACACAAAATTGCGAGGAAGGATGCCGATGCGCTCAGCAGCGGGAATCATGATCATGGCGCTGGCCATTGGCGGCACTGTGCAGGCGTCGGGGCAGCCGCGGACATCCGCCGATCCCGTCGTTGTGCCACCGGAAGCGAAGGCAGACCCGTCAGTCTGGCCCGCGGCCCACAGCCCGGCCGCCATTACCGATCGCCAGACCGAAGCGGCCATCGATCGCCTGATCGCGCGCATGACGGTGGAGCAGAAGGTCGGACAGACGATACAGGCCGACATCAGCGCGATTACGCCGGCGGAACTGGCACGCTATCCCTTAGGATCGATCCTGGCGGGCGGCAACTCCGGCCCATTCGGCAATGAGCGCGCCGATGCCGCGACCTGGATCAAGCTGGTCAGCGACTATCGCGCCGCGTCCGAAAGGGCGGGGGCTGGCGTCCCCATCCTGTTCGGCGTCGATGCTGTTCACGGTCATTCCAACCTGCCGGGCGCAACCATCTTCCCGCACAATATCGGCCTTGGCGCCGCGCATGATCCCGAACTGATCCAGCGCATCGGTATCGCCACCGCAGCGGAAATCGCTGGGTCCGGGATAGAATGGACCTTTGCCCCGACATTGGCGGTGCCGCAGGATCTGCGCTGGGGCCGCAGCTATGAAGGCTATGCCGCCGACCCGGCGCTGGTGAAAGCCTATTCCAAGGCGATGGTGGAGGGTTTGCAGGGCGACCTGCTCCCCGGCAAACCGCTCGGCTCGGTACAGGTCGCGGCAACCGCCAAGCATTTTCTGGCCGATGGCGGGACCAAAGACGGCAAGGATCAGGGCGACGCCCGATTGCCCGAAGCAGAATTGATCCGCATCCATGCGCAAGGCTACCCCGCCGCCATCGACGCCGGGGCACTCACCGTCATGGCCAGCTTTTCCAGTTGGAATGGGGCAAAGAACCACGGCAATCCGACGTTGCTGACCGATGTTCTGAAAAAGCGGATGGGCTTTGAAGGGCTGATCGTCGGCGACTGGAACGGTCATGGACAGATCCCCGGCTGCACTGTCACGGATTGCGCAGCTTCGATCAATGCGGGGCTGGACCTGTTCATGGCTCCCGATAGCTGGAAGGGGTTGTTCGATGCCACGCTGCGCGATGTGCGCAACGGCACCATTCCGATGGCGCGACTGGACGACGCCGTGCGGCGCAATTTGCGGGTCAAATATAAGCTAGGCCTGATGGGGCCGAACCGGATCGCGCGCGGCGATCCGGCACTGGTCGGAGCCGATGCGCATCTGGCGATCGCCCGCGAAGCGGTCGCCAAGTCGCTCGTTCTCCTCAAAAATGAAGGCTCATTGCTCCCCATCCGTCCGGGCGCGAAAGTCCTGGTCACCGGCCCCGGCGCCGACAATATGGCGATGCAGGCCGGCGGCTGGACCATCACCTGGCAGGGCACGGACACGAGCGCTGCGGATTTCCCCAAAGGCAGCACGATCGGCCGTGCCATCGTCGATGCCGTCGAGCAGGCTGGCGGTAGCGGGCAGCTGGCACCCACCGGCGATTTTACCGACAAGCCAGACGTCGCGATCGTCGTCTTCGGCGAGCAGCCCTATGCCGAATTTCAGGGCGACGTATCGAACCTCATCTTCCAGGGTCAGGATGGCGAACGCGAACTGCTCGCCAAATTGAAGGCGCAGGGCATTCCGACGGTCGCGCTTTTCCTGTCGGGCCGCCCCTTGTTCGTCGGCCCGGCGTTCAACCTTGCCGATGCCTTCGTGGCCGGCTGGCTTCCCGGATCGCAAGGGCAGGGCGTTGCTGATGTGCTGGTGGCGGGCAAGGACGGCAAACCGGCACGCGACTTCACCGGCCGCTTGCCTTTTGCGTGGCCCGCGGACGCCCGCTCTCCAGTCACCGCACCCCTTTTCCCAGTCGGCTATGGCCTGGATTACGCCCATCCCCATGCCCAAGGCCCAGTGAATGAAGACCCCCGCGTCGAGCAGGGGCCAGCGGTCAGCGACAGCCTGTTCCTGCGCACCGGTCGGGTGCTCGATCCATGGCGGCTGGGCCTCGACAGCAGCGTGTCCATGCGCGCCGTCGATATCGCCGCGCAGGAAGATGCGCGCCAGTTCAAGTGGAGCGGCAAGGGCGATATCGCCATTGACGGCCCGGCCGTTGACATGTTGCGGCAACTCAATGGCGGCTTTGCCCTGCGCATCGACTGGCGGATGGATGCCCGTGGCACTGGCCCCGTCTCGATCGCGATGGGCAATGCGCGGCTGGATGTCAGCGCACTGGCGGCGGCAGCGCCGCTGGGCCAGGAAAGCAGCATCCAAATCCCGCTCCAATGTTTCAAGGATAAGGGTGCCGATTTCAAGGCGATCGGAACGCCGTTCCGCATGGGAGCGGATGCGCCGATGACGGTCAGCCTGCGCAATGTGCGGATCGAGGGCATCGGCACGCCTGTTCCCTGTCCGCCAGCCCTCCCCTGAGGCTGCGAATCGCCGCGAGACGCTGAAGCCGTAAACGGCATCGCGACATGGCCCGCTTCTTCACCAGGAGGCGGGCCATTTTTTGATAATTGATGTTGGGCACGCGAAAACCCGGCGTCTGCGGTCGGCTCACCGGGTCAAACCGGCTTTCGCAAGCGGGTCGACAACGACATATGTTAGCGCTATCACATATCGAAGCGATGGCGTGAGATGTTTCAAGGCGTCCACTCCGTCATGCCGCGTCGGATAGAATGAGGAGAGGGATTGATGCATATTGGCCTGGGAATAATGGGTCGGCTGCTGCCATTTGCCGCATTGGCACTATCCAGCACGGCGGCGCAGGCCGAGCCAGCACGCTTCGAGCGCTTCACTTATGACGGCCAGTCGATCGAGCAGGTGAAGGCCGGACCAGGCGAATATATCAATCCCATATTGTCGGGCTATTATCCCGATCCGACCATTACCCGCGTGGGCGACGACTATTATCTCGTCAATTCCTCCTTCGCCCATTTCCCCGGCCTGCCGATCTTCAAGTCGAAGGATCTGGTGAACTGGGTCCAGATCGGCAATGCGATCGACCGGCCTAGCCAGCTCGATTTTACCGGTCGCCGCACATCGGAAGCCGTCTTCGCACCTGACATCAGTTGGCATGATGGCGTCTTCTACATCGTCAATACCTGCGTCGCTTGCCGCAACAACTTCGTAATCACGGCCACTGATCCGGCCGGTCCTTGGTCCGACCCCATCTGGCTACCCTTCGAAGGGATCGACCCATCCATCTATTGGGAAGGGGATAAAGCCTATATCGTGAACAATCGCGCGCCCGATGAACCGCCGCGCTATGACGGGCATCGCGCCATCTGGATTCAGGAATATGACTGGCGCGCCGGCAAAATGGTCGGCCCCAGCACCCAGTTGATCAATGGCGGCGTCGACATCAGCAAAAAGCCGGTATGGATCGAAGGGCCGCATATTTTCCGCAAGGATGGCTATTATTATCTGACTGCAGCCGAGGGCGGCACCAGCGTCAATCACTCCCAGGTCGTGCTGCGATCGAAGAAACTGCGCGGCCCCTATCTCCCTTATGCGGACAATCCCATTCTCACCCAGCGGGATATGGACCCCAACCGGCCCGATCCGATTGGGTCCGCCGGGCACGCCAAGTTGATCCAGACGCAAAAGGGGGACTGGTGGGCGACCTTCTTGGCGGTACGCCCCTATAAGGGCGACTTCTACAATATCGGGCGTGAAACCTTCCTGCTGCCCGTAACATGGAAAGATGGCTGGCCGATCATTCTGCCCCGTGGCGAAAAGATACCCCATGTCGGCAAGGTGCCTGACCTGCCCGCCCAGCCTAGCCCTGCGCTGCCGGTGAGCGGCAACTTCACCTACACCGATGATTTCGACGGCGATCGTCTGGCGATGCAGTGGATCGGTATCCGCACGCCCCACCAACCCTTCTATCGCGTGACCAACGGCGCACTGGAATTGGAAAGTAGCACGCCGCTCGGCGATCTGAACGGAGTTCCGGCCTTCGTCGGACGGCGGCAGCAACATGCCGTCGCCACTATGTCCACGACCATGCGCTTCACGCCGGAGAAGGATGGCGACACCGCCGGGCTGGCCGCAATCCAAAGCGACCGCAGCCATATAGTGTTCGGCGTTACCCAGGTTGGCGGTAAAAAGATGATCGCGCTGACGTCGCGCGACAATGCCGATACCGATATGCTGGTCACCTCCGCACCGCTGACCGCCACCGGCCCGGTAACGCTCACCATCCGCGCCGAAGGTGGCAAGATGGCGTTCGACTATGAAGTGGACGGAAAGCGGGCGACGCTGAAATCCGATCTGGACGCGACACTGCTGAGCACGCGTAAAGCGGGAGGTTTCGTCGGAACGGTCGTCGGCCCCTATCGCTACACCCCTGCATCCTGAAAAGGGCGTCTCATGACCATCAAGTCATCCATCGCCCTGCTGGGGCTGTCGCTGGCCGCCACCACCCTGCCCGCGCAAGTCTGGCGGGCGGACCAGGGCGATGGCACCTATCGCAATCCCGTCCTCTTCGCCGACTATCCCGATCCCGACATCATTCGCGTCGGCGAGGATTTCTATTTCATCACCACGACCTTCGCCAATGCGCCAGGCATGACCATTCTTCATTCGAAGGATCTGGTGAACTGGCAGATTGCCGGCCACCTCATGGACCGACTGGAGGGCAACCCGCGCTATGATCTGAGCGATGGCGGCGATTATCGCCGGGGCTTCTTCGCGGCCAGCATGCGCCATCACAAAGGCACTTTCTATGTGGCCGTCAGCCCGATAGGGCTCAACACGCGCATTTATCGCGCGAGCAGCCCGACCGGCCCCTGGACCTATACCGAACTGGATCGCCACGCTTTCGACCCGGCGCTGTTCTTCGAGGATGATGGCCAAGCCTATCTGATGACGTCGATCGGGACGGACGGCACCGTGACATTGCTGACGCTGAACGAGGACGTCACCAAGATTACCGCGTCCAAGGTCGTCCATTATAACAAAGGCGCGGAAGGATCGAAGATCATCAAGCGCGCGGGCTGGTATTATCTTTTCAACGCGCTCCCTTCCAAACTGGCGCTGAGCGTCTCGCGGGCGCGCAGCTTGCAGGGACCGTGGGAGACCCGTCCGCAGATCGACGACACCAGCGGCGGCCATCAGGGCGCATTGGTTGATCTGGCCAATGGCGAATGGGCCGGCTTTGTCATGGTCGATGCCGGATCGATCGGCCGGATGACCAATATCAGCCCGGTATATTGGCAGGACGACTGGCCGATATGGGGCACGCCCGACGCACCGGGCCGCGTACCCGACCGCGCGCCCAAGCCGATCATGGGCCACCCCTTTGCCGAACCGCCCGCATCGGATGATTTTTCCGCATCGACATTGGGCCTGCAATGGCAATGGAACCATAATCCCGATGACCGCCGCTGGTCTTTGCGCGAACGGCCAGGCTTCCTGCGGCTTCACGCAACCCAGGCCGACCGGCTATGGACGGCACGCAATACGCTGACGCAAAAGGGGCAGGGGCCTCGCAGCCGCGCTATCGTCAAAGTGGACATGCGCGGGTTACGTTCAGGCGATGTGTGCGGCTTTGGCACATTCGGCAAGATCAGCGCCCAATTGTCGATCGTCGGAGGCGACAAGGGTCGCCGCACCCTGACCATGATGGTGACCGATTCCACGGAGGATGGCCCCCGCACCGAAACCCGTGTCGCATCCGTGCCCGTGTCGGGCCAGACGCTCTGGCTACGCACCGACATGGACTTCGTCCGTGACGAAGGCCGCGTCGCCTACAGCCGGGACGGAAGAAAATGGACTGGCGTAGGCGATCATTTCCCGCTCAAATTCGATTGGCGCACCGGCACGTTCCAGGGGCAGCAATTCGCCCTTTCCTGCTATAATGCGCGGCCGGACGGCGGCTATATCGATATCGACAGCTTCACCCTGTCGCCCTTGCCCGAAGCGGTGGAGGAAGCAAGGCCATGAAATTCAGCCGTCGCGAGAGCGTTGCGGCGATAGCAGCGGGCACCGCTGCCCTCTCAACCGCGCGCGCGCGTGGGGCAGTCGCTCGCCCGCCCTCACCTCTTATGCTCTGGTATGAACAGCCCGCATCGGTGTGGACGGAGGCGCTGCCTGTCGGCAACGGACGAATGGGCGCGATGGTCTTTGGTGGCATCCGCCAGGAACGATTGCAACTCAACGAGTCCACCCTATGGGCGGGCCAGCCCTATGACCCGGTCAACCCTGCGGCGCGTGTCGCGCTATCCAAAGTCCGCGCGTTGATCTTCGAAGGCAAGATTGCCGAGGCCGAAGCCCTGGCGAACGACGCCGTCCTCGCCACGCCATCCACGCAAATGCCCTATCAGGCCTTTTGCGATCTCATGCTGGATTTCTCCGGCCTAGGGCAGACGTCCGACTATCGGCGCAGCCTGGATCTGGACAGCGCCATGGCAACCACCCGATTTACCGCCGATGGCATCGATCATCAGCGCCAGGTGATTGCGTCGGCAGGCGATCAGGTCATCGCAATGCGTCTGACGGCATCGGGCGAAGGACAGCTCAACGTCGATATCGGCCTGGCGTCCCCGCACAAGATCGTCGCGGTTGAGGCCGATGGATCGGCAAACCTGTTGATGACCGGCCGCAATGGCGATGCCGCAGGCATAAAGGGCGGCTTGCAGTTCGCCGCCCGCCTGTCCGCTTCGGTAGAGGGCGGGCGGATTGAGCCAGGTGCAGGCGGCAGATTGCAAGTACGCGGCGCCGATGCGGTCACGCTAATGATCGCCATGGCGACCAGCTATCGTCGGTTCGACGATGTCAGCGGCGATCCCGTAGCTGCGACCCAGGCCACGCTGGATCGCCTGCGTGGCCGTTCCTTTGCGCGGGTCGCGGCGGATGCAACCGACGCGCATCGGCGGCTCTTTCGCCGCGTGTCGATCGACCTTGGCCGATCGGCCGCCGCAGACCTGCCGACCGACAAGCGCATTGCCGCGTCGCCGACCCAGGACGACCCGGCGCTTGCAGCGCTCTATTTCCAATATGGTCGCTACCTGCTGATCTCTTCGTCACGGCCGGGTGGCCAGCCTGCCAATCTGCAAGGCCTGTGGAACGATAGCCTCAGCCCGCCCTGGGGGTCGAAATATACGATCAACGTCAATACCGAGATGAATTATTGGCCTGCCGAGACCACGCATCTGGGTGAGTGCGTCACACCGCTGGTCGATATGGTCCGCGACCTCGCTGTCACCGGCGCGGGCACCGCGGCGACCATGTATGGCGCCCGCGGCTGGGTCGCGCATCATAATACCGACATCTGGCGCGCCAGCGCGCCGATCGACGGCGCGCAGTTCGGGCTATGGCCGACGGGCGGCGCATGGCTCTGCACACATTTGTGGGATCATTATGATTATGGCCGGGATCGCGCATTCCTGACCTCCATCTATCCGCTGATGGCCGGAGCCGCCCGCTTCTTCCTCGATACGTTGCAGCCAGAACCAAAGACCGGCTACCTCGTCACCAACCCGTCGATGAGCCCGGAAAATCCGCATGGTCATGGCGGCACCCTCTGCGCCGGGCCGACCATGGACATGGCGATCCTGCGCGACCTGTTCGGTCAGACGATCGCGGCCGCGCAAATTCTGAAAGTAGATGCCGGCTTCGTGGACGAACTGGAGGCTGCCCGGTCACGCCTTGCGCCTTATCAGGTTGGCCGACAGGGACAGTTGCAGGAGTGGCGGGAGGATTGGGATGCCGATGCACCCGAACAGGATCATCGCCATGTCTCGCATCTCTATGGGCTTTATCCCTCGCACCAGATCAGCGTTGAGGATACACCAGAATTGGCCGCCGCGGCGCGCCGGACGCTGGAAATTCGGGGCGACCGGGCGACCGGCTGGGCGACCGCATGGCGTATCACGCTATGGGCGCGGTTACGCGATGGCGATCATGCCCATCGCATATTGGGCTACCTGCTCGGCCCCGATCACAGCTATCCCAATATGTTCGACGCCCACCCACCCTTTCAGATCGACGGCAATTTCGGCGGAACGGCCGGGCTCGTCGAAATGCTGCTTTACAGCCGTGGCGATGTCATCGACCTGCTGCCCGCTTTGCCAAGCGCATGGCCGGAAGGACGTGTCACCGGGCTGCGCGCGCGCGGACGGTGCGGCGTCGATCTCGCCTGGCGCGATGGGCGGCTCACGCGCGTCACGCTGCACCCCGACATGGACGGCCAAAGGACCATAAGGTTCGGTGGTCGTCGCGCAACGGCATCGCTCAAGGCCGGACGCACCCTCATGCTTGAAGATGGAGATTTTGCCTGATGTCGAAGGTTTACGTCCGGGGCTTGCTGCTCGGCCTAACTGCCCTTGCCGCCAGCACCAGCCTGTCTGCACAGACAGCCGATCCGCTCGCGCCGCAAGGCCGTTGGAGCGCCTATCAGGGGGGCAGTGCCGCCCTGCCGCCCATGGGGTGGAACAGCTGGAACGCCTTTTTCACCGAGATCGATGAGGAAAAGCTACTCGGATCGGCGCAGCGGATCATCGACAGCGGCCTCGCCAAGAAGGGCTATCAATATATCAATATCGACGATGGTTGGTGGCTTAAGCGCCGCACGAATGACGGCAAATTGCTGATCCGTTCGGAGAAATTCCCATCGTCCCTGCGCGCGGGCAAGGGCGACCCGTCTTTCCGTCCCCTGACCGACAAGCTCCATGCCATGGGGTTCAAGGCGGGCATTTATTCGGACCTTGGTCGCAACAGTTGTTCGCAGGCCTATTCGACTGGCGAAGCGCAATTGCCCGAAGGGTCGATCGCTGAACGCGAGGTCGGACTCTATGGCCATATCGATCAGGATATTCGGCTCTTCTTCGCCGATTGGGGTTTCGATCTCATCAAAGTGGACGGATGCGGCATCCGCGCCTTTGGCGAGGGCAGCGCACCGGTGAAGTCCGGCAAGTATCGCATGCTCGCGCCCCTGATCGACCAGGCGTCGGTCACCCGCTCGGATGTTCCCGCGGTGCAGGGATTGTTCAGCCAGATCAACCAGTCGCTTACCCGTCATAACCCGGACAATGACTATCTGCTCTCGCTCTGCGTGTGGGGTAGCGCCAACGTGCGCGCCTGGGGCAAGGATTATGGCAATAGCTCGCGCACCAGCGACGATATCACGCCCCATTGGGCGCGGATGCTGACGAACTACGACAGCGCGGTACGCCGGGCGCTCTATGCCCATCCAGGGTCGTGGAACGATCCCGACATGCTGTTCATCGGTCAGGGCGATTTCGACGCTGAGCATCTGACCGAAGCGCGATCGCATTTTGCGCTCTGGGCGATGATGAACGCCCCGCTGCTGATCGGCGCGGACCTACGCAAGACCCCGCAATCCTTGATGGATATTTTCGGCAATGCCGACCTGATCGCCGTCAATCAGGATCCGGCTGGCCATCAGGCCATCGTCGCCTTCGACAGCGATTCATTGCAGATTTTGGTCAAGACATTGGCCAATGGCGACAAGGCGGTCGCGCTGTTCAACCGGGGCCTTGCGCCGGTCGATGCAGTACTGACGGCCGGCCATCTCAAATTCCGCGATGACCAAGCCGTGGCTTTGACCGACCTTTGGACGGGCGAACAGAGCCGCTTTACCGGGGAGCAGGCCTTGAAGGTTGCGCCACGACAGACGCTTGTCTTCATGGCCAAGGGCGATCGGACCCTAGCGGACGGTCTTTATCTTTCGGAGCAACCTGGCAATATCAACCCGGCCGTCGATGGGGTTACCGCCCCTGCGCCTGATCCCACGATCTTCCGCTCCATTCCCGGCTGGCGCAGCACGCGCGGGCTGGGCGAACGTCCCATCTATGCGGGTTGGGGCGGCGCGCAGCCCGATGCGACCCCCTATAACCAGCCGCTCGCGATCGCTGGCAAGACCTATGCGTCCGGCATTGGCGTCCTTGCCAATTCACGGCTGGAAATTCGGAACAAGGGCTATAGCCGCCTGACGGCCATGGCTGGGGTAGATGACAGTGCAGCGGACTCGCGCCATGGTGTCCGTTTCGCTGTCTATGGCGACGGCAAGCTGCTGGCGCGAACGCCGCTTGTTCGCCGCGGCGAAACGCCAACGCCGATTGCCGTCGATGTAAAAGGCGTCGCCCTCATCGAGATGGTCGCGCAAGCCGATGACGGGGTTCCGGGCGAAATGCTGCCCGTCAGTTGGGGTGACGCGGCCCTGCTACGCTGATCGCCATGATGGGTGGGCGGTGTAGTAATCCGCCCGCCCATCATAGCCATTCCCTAACGACCTGTCCCGATCGGCAGCTCGAACGAACCGACCGGTAGAGGGGCCTCGTCATAGAGGTTGATGACCGGCGAATCCGCCCAGCCATATCGCACCCGCACGGCTGGCTGACCATCACCTGCAAGATGGATGCGCAATCCTTCCACCTCGCCGCCGACATAGCGACAGCTATCCGCCGCTTGCCCGCAAAGCTCAAAGCCGATCGCCTGCGCGGCGCTACGCGTCTGAAGGGCGCCCGTTAGCCCTAAAAATTCGATCATGGCCCCGCCATCCGGCGTAGCGATGGCTCTGGCCGCCTGCGGACCGCTGGCGGCATGCCGTTCGCCATAGGCAACAGCCCGCATCGAGCGCGCGAGACGACGACCCAATTCCTGCTTCTCTCCGGGATGAATATCGAACGGATCGCCCAGATCGATCGCCGTGGCCAACGCCGCATGGGGGTCCGCTGCCACGGCCCGATATTGCGTATCGCGCATCCGCGCCCAGCCACTCTCCGACGGTGTCGTCGTCGGCTTGCCATAGGCGGCGAGCTGCACGATGACGAAGGGCAGGTCGGGCGCGCGGAATTGGTCGCGCCATTCGGCCATCATTGCCGCCAGCCGATCGGCATAGCCAGGCAGGTCAACATCGGACTCGCCCTGATACCAGGCAACACCCTTCAAGCCGATCGCACCCAGCGGCGCGATCATGCCATTAAAGAGCGTGCCCGCGCCGGTCACATCAGCCCATGGCACACGCGGCGCGCCGGGGGGCGATTTGGCTGCCACGGCATAGCGCCACTTGTCGCCCAACGGCACATCGCCCCCATCTGCAAACCGCAAGGCCATGTCGCTCGCCGGTCCCAGCAACCCGCCATTGGCATAATTATCCATCACATTGATGATCAGGACATTACGACCCGCCTTCAACAGACCTGGTGGCACGGTCAGGCTGGTGGGCTGCCATGCCTTGGCGCTCATCCCCACTGGACTGCCATTGATCCAGACCCGGCCGACATCATCCATAGTACCCAAGGACAGGGTCGCCGCCTGGCCCGCCTGCGCAGCGGTCAAAATGACCTCGCGCCGGAACCAGACCATGCCGTTGAATTCGGCGAGAGCACTGACGCCCCATTCTTCCCACGGCCCCAATTTCGGCACATCTGCCCATGCAAGAGCGCTACCAGGCTGCCAAGGTTCTTTACCGACTGCATCGCCGGTGGCTGCGCGCCACCAGTCTTCCCATTCGGCGCTCGCCGCCCGTTCGGCTGCGATGGGATCGCTGGCGTGCAACCTCACCATGGCGGAGCGATCGGCGCGACCGATCGCGGCCTGGGCCACTTCCCCCATCCAGGGGCTGATCTGCGATCCGCCCCAACTGCTGGAGATGGCGCCGATCGGAACGCCCGCCGTCTTGCGCAGGTCTCGCGCCATATAATAGCAGGCAGCGGAAAAATCGGGCACGCTTTCCGAGCTGGCCGTCTTCCACGACACCGCACTGGCAAAGTCCTGCCGTGCCTGGTCCGCCGCTTCGCGCGGAACCGTCATCAGGCGCAGTTGCTCGTCCGACGAATTGCGTATCTGCCCCATGGCATCCTGCGCATTGCGCACTTCCAATTCCATGTTCGACTGGCCCGAACATAGGAAGACGTCGCCCACGACCACGTCTCGCGCAGTTGCCTGCCCCTTGTCGCTGCGCGCCGACAGTGCGATCGGTCCAGCCTTGGTAAGCGCGGCAAACCCCGCTTGGAACCGCCCCTGCGCATCCGCCGTCACGACCTGAGTCACCGCGCCCAATGTTATCGTGATCATCTCGCCCGGATCAGCCCTCCCACGGATCAGGGCCGGACGATCGCGCTGGATAACCGAATGGTCACCAGATAGCGCGTCGAAGCCAGGTGCTGCAGCAGCAGGCATAGCTATCACCGGGAGGAATCCCATAGCTACGGCCGTGATATACCGATTTGAGCGCTTCATATGTGATCCTCCCGCTATGCAAATTATGCCGTTCCGCGCTTGCAGAACGTCCGAACAGCGCCGCTTACAAGCGCCGATCAGGCCATTAATGTTAACGCTATCTTTTAGTGCCGCCATTTTCATTCGTTTAACAACCTGGAGGTCTGACCCGCCCGCTTATCGCGCGCCCTGAAAGGCGAGATGCGCGCTGAAGAAGGGCAGCAGCTTATCCTGAAATCGCCAAGCCACCCGGTTGGTATGATCGCCCTCATAGATTTCGAAACTGTTGGGAATGCCATAGCGATCAAGCACGCCATGCAGCGTCTGCGCATCAGCTTTCAATCCATCCTTCTCGCCGACATCGATGGCGATCGCACGATAGCGGCGGAGATTGCCGATATATTGATCGACGAACGCCAACGGCGCATTCGCTGCCCATTTGGCCACGACATCGGGTTGCACCACCCCGTCCTTGACCGGCATGTCCAGATAAAGCGGCGGCTTTTGCGGGTTGGGCGACCAGGCGGCAGCCGTCGCCAATTGCGCGCGCAGCATGAAGGATAGCCCAGCCGAATCGGCGGGCGACTTTACCGCTTCGAGCTGTTTGAACACGGCCGGATCGATCTGCGCCGGATCGCGGGGCGACAGGCAGCAGGGGCTCATCATATAAAGCGCACCGAACATATCGGCATGTTTCAGGCCGATGCGGCTGGTCCCGTAACCGCCCATGCTATGCCCGGCCAGCCCCCGGCTTTCGCGCTGTGCGATCGTCCGATAATGGCCGTCGATATAACGGACCAGATCGCGCGCAACGAAACTCTCGAAATCGCCGGTCGTCACCGAACTGGAATACATCGACCCATTATGGACCGTCTTGGAATCGGGCAGCACCAGGATCATCTCCTGCGCGCCCTTGGCGAAGGCGCCTTCCACGGTCCGGGGAATGTGGATTTCCTTCGCCCATTCCTCCGCGCCGATCGAATAGCCGTGCAGGGCATACACGACCGGATAACGCCGTGATGGTTCGCGGCCGTAGCTGGGCGGCAGGATCACCAACACATCGCGGTCGGCCGCTTCGCCTTCCAGATTGCCCTCGATCGTCGGAGCATGCACCTTGATGCGCTCGATCGTTACCGGCTTTGCCCCGGCGACAGCTGGCGGCGCACCCGTCGCAACCTGCGCCAACGCAGGCATCGATGCCCCGGCCATCGCCAACGCCGCAACGACCATCATCCGTGTCTTGAACGTCATGCCAACCCCTCCATTTTCGTCGTTATTGTCCGCGCAACAGGCGCATCACCAAGGCGCGTATCCGCCCATAATTTCCTTGGCCTAGCGGCCCCAACACCCCATGCTGCCCTTCCGGCATATGGGCCAAAGGATGGCCGTCGGGGCGAAAGACATAATGGTCGAAATAGGCGCGCCAGGCGTCCCGTTCTGCCGCTGGCCGTTCTGCGATGGCGATCATGGCGAGCAGCATGGCGGTGTGCGGCGCATCCGGCCCGGCGCTGAAACCATCCCACCAATAATTGACGAGGATGTTGACGGGATCGAGCGCCTCGACCTGGTGCCACCATAATTTGGGGAGGTAGAGCGCGTCTCCGGGGGCCATATCCACTACCACGGCCCTCGCCCGCGCGGCCGCAAAGCGGGGATATTGCGGATCGTCGCCTGCAGTTCCAGCCGCCAGCGATATCGGCTGGCCCGACAATGTATGGTCGATCGGCCCGACATAGAGATCGCCGATCGCATCGGGCGGATAGAGGGTGAAGCGTCGCCGCCCGGCTACTGCGCAGGCCAGATTATCATAGGTGTCATAATGGCAGGCAACGGTCGAGGCATTGCCCAGCCATATCCGGGGGCGGACGTTCGGCGGCAACAACGCGCATGGATTCGCCTCGGCAAAGCCGGGGAAATGATGATCGGTCGGCAGCGAACCCAGATAGCCGGTCTCGCCCGCATCCTGCGCATTGACGGCGATCCGCGCGATCGCTTGCCGAACGGCGATGGTTTCCCTGGCAAAGTTGAAGCCGCCAGGCCCATCGCCATAATGATAGCGCCCACATAAATTTGGCGGACCAGCGAAATATTCCGCTGTCGATCCGCTGTCGAATCGCGCCAGATAGGCAAGCACGGCGTCATTGCTTTGTACGCTCATCTGCATCGCAGGCCAGTCGCTACAGACACCCCGAATCACAACGGGGCGGCACGCCTGCGCCAAATGTCGCAAACCTTCGACACCTCCGACTTCGGCAACGGTTCGTTCCAGGATAGGGACAGCGGCACTGGCCATCGGTCAGCCGAACCGTCCAAGCCTGTCGTTCCGCCGACGCGCCATCAGGCTGATATGCTGCAACGATCCGGCGATGGCATAGGCAAGGCGCAGATGCCCGGATCGAAACAGCATCATAACGGCCGCATCGTCCAGATCATCGAGACTATCGAGGCTCACCGTATAGAGCCCATCCAGCCGCACCGTCTCCCCATCATCAAAGCTGAGCGCGATGTCGATCGGCTCGATCAGCCGGTGCGCAAGCAAGGCGGCGATGAAGGCTTCGGTCGCCTCCATCCCCGCAACCAGGCGGCTTAGCGCCTGTTGGACGACGCGCAATTGTAGGGTGGGCTTCCCTTCCGCATCGAACAACGGGTCACCATCGCCGGATGCAAAGCGGGGATGGTCCGGGTCGAAGGCGATATTCTCCTCGGCCGTAAAGAAGCCTTCGCGATCCGCCTCCAGCGCCCGAAAGGCGGGACGATCATCGGGCGAATCCACCAGATGCTCGCCAGGCTTCAACCCGGTTAGCGCCCCCAGATAGAATCGGCCCGTCTCGGCATGTTTGGAAAAAAGAATCGGGCAGGCAGCGGCAGCGGCCAGGATTTCACCAACGACGATTCGCACGAACGGACCAGATCCATGGTCCGGTGCCCGCATCCGCAAACCGGCATGCGCCACATTATTGAGCAACTGAAGCGATTCCATACCCTCTCCTCCTGCGGCACATTCTCACGCTGCCGCCGCCCTGTCTGGACGCATTTTTCGTCTCCGACAGCCTAATCACACGGGGCGATATTTACACATACAATTTCGCTTGATTGCCCGTTTCGATAGCGCTACCATTTACGCCTAGAAAAGAAAAGGCTTGGGTGAGGATCAAATCCGTTCGTGCGACGGCCCCTCCCCCCCAAAGCCTGAAACTGTGATCGTGCGTGACAATAGTGTCGCGACGTTCGGGCGAGAAGAAGTGGGAGTAAGGGGAGGATCATGAAGACAGATTTCGATCGCGCTCGTTTGGCGAAGCGCAGCCGCAAGAGCCTGGCGGCGACAGCCAGCGGCTTGGCCTTGGCAATCGCCTTTCCGGCCGTTGCGCAAGTGGCCGAACAGGCCACCATCACGAACCCTGCCAGCGAAGCGGACATCGTCGTCACCGGCATCCGTGGGTCGCTGCAACGCAATCTCGACATCAAGCGTAACTCGGCTGGTGTCGTCGACGTCATTTCGGCGGAAGATATCGGCAAGTTCCCGGATTCCAACGTTGCGGCATCGCTGCAGCGCCTTCCGGGCGTGTCGATCAACCGGTCCGGTTCGCGCGGCGAGCCCGATGGCATCACCGTGCGCGGCTTCGGCGGCGACTTCAACGAAACGCTGATCGATGGTCGCCGCATCTCCACCGCGACCGGTGGCCGTTCGGTCGACTTCTCCTCGGTCGGTGCCGATTTCGTCGGCCAGCTCGCCGTGCTCAAGACGCCTGACGTATCGCTGTCGAGCAGCTCGATCGGTGCGACCGTCAACATCTCCTACCCCAAGCCGTTCGACAGCCCCGGCACGCGCGTCGCGTTCAGCGCCGCTGGTTCGATCCAGGACGATGCTGGCAAGGTGGTGCCGACCGTCGGTGCCCTGTTCAGCAAGACCTTTGCCGATGACACGCTCGGCATCCTGATCGACGGCATCTACACCCGTCGCGATACACAGGTGAACCGCGTCTATGTATCCGGTTGGCAGGGCGGCCTTTTCGCGCCATGCCAGTTGGCAGGCAGCAATGCGGCAACCTGTGCGCCATCCGATGCTGTCGACGCAGCGCCGAGTGACCGCAAGAGCGTCGTCGGCTGGTATGGCCAGCAATATGGCGCCGACCAGCGTTATACCAAGGATGAGCGTATCGACGGCCGCATCGCCCTGCAATGGGCACCGTCCGACGACATTGTCCTGACGCTGGACGACAATTATTCGCGACAGAAGATTGTCACCGACATTGCCGGTTTCGGCGTCTGGTTCAACCAGGGCTCTATGCGCGATGTCCAACAGGATGAAAACGGCACGACAATCGACTTCGTGCAGCAGGGATCGCCAACCGATTTCACCGCTGGCACGGATACTCGCGTGCTTGAAACCAACCAAATCGGTTTGAACATGGTGTGGGACGCCACGTCCAACCTCAAGATCGAGGCGGATGCCAGCTATTCGAAGAGCCGTCAGAACCCCGATGGTGAAATAAGCAGCGAAAATGGCGATATCGGCTATGGTGGCGCGCTGGGCACCGCCAATGGCATTCGTGTATCCGGTAACAGCAGCAAGGCTTTCCCGGAACTGACGGCCTATGGTCCCAATGGCGATGCCTCGCGTTGGCTGGACCAGACCATTATCGGCTCGCACGTCACCGTGCGGCAGCAGCAGGTCAACAGCGACGAGATCAAGCAATTCCGCCTCGGCGCAACCTGGGAACAGGATAATCTGACCATCAAGTTCGGTGGCCGCTATATGGAGGATCAATTCACGCTCCAGAACAGCAGCACCTTCACCAATAACTTCTGGCAGGCTTATGCTGGCTACGGCGGTCCGTCCGGCCAAGGCAGTGGTGTCCTGATGCCCGCCAGCCTGATCCAGGGCGTGATCGGTACCAATAATTTCATTCCTGGATTCTCCGGCGTCCTGCCACCCGGCTTGCTGAAATACGACGCTAAGGAATATCAGCGTATTCTGGAAGGCCTCGGCAATCCATATGCGCAGAATGTGCCGGGCTTTAACTATCCCGGTCCAAACGACCCTAACAACGGCCTGCTCAATTATCGCGGTATGTTTGATCTGTTGTTGGACCCAGGCAGCGTTCAGAATGTGCGCGAGAAGACCTGGTCGGCCTATGTTCGGGTGAATTTCGAAGCCGATGTCGCGGGTATGCCCTTCTACTTCAATGCAGGCGCGCGCGAAGAAATCACAAAGCTCGTATCGGCTGGCATTGGGCGATTGCCAACCTCAATCACAGGCAGCACGGCTGATCCAACTTTGCTCACGGTAGGCTTCGGTGAATCTCAGCCTATCTCCACGAAGAGCAGTTATTCCTACTTCCTGCCGAGCCTCGACATGAAGCTGGAACTAACAGACAGCCTGCACCTGCGTTTCGACGCTTCGCGTACGTTGACACGCCCGGCGCTGAATACGCTTACGCCAGTTCTTAACGTCGGCGTCGGCCAGCGCGTCGGCGCACTGACGGCGACGGGCGGCAACCCCAACCTGAAGCCCTATTTGGCCGATAACTTCGACCTCGCGATGGAATGGTATTACCAGCGCAATTCCTACGCCTCCGTCAATTTCTTCCTCAAGGATGTGACGAACTTCGTGGTTGCAGGTACCCAGCGGCAGACGATCAACGGCGTCGTTGATCCGACCACTGGTGCGCCTGCGGTCTTTACCGTGTCGCAACGGGTCAATGGACCGTCGGCCACGATCAAGGGTGTCGAACTGGCATGGCAGCATGTCTTCGGTGACAGCGGTTTTGGCTTCAACGCCAATGCTACCTTCGTCGAAACCAACAAGCCCTATGACGAAACCAATCTGTCGCAGAGCGGCTTTGCCGTGACCGGGCTTGCCAACTCGGCCAACCTGGTGGCCTTCTACGACAAGAACGGCTTCCAATTCCGTACCGCCGTCAACTGGCGCGACAAATATCTGCAGGTCTTTGGTCAGGCCCAGAACAACTCGGCCTTTGGCGCGGAACCGACCTTCGTCAATTCCAGCCTGCAGATCGATTTGAGCACCAGCTACCAGCTGACCGAACGGTTCAGCCTGTTCGGCGAAGCGCTCAACATCACCAACGAAACGGTCAGCACCCATGGCCGCTTCTCCAACCAGTTGCTTGATGTGTACGCTTATGGCCGCCGTTTCACGGCGGGCGCACGCTACCGCTTCTAACGGTTCTCGCCCTGGAGGGGATGTCGATTGACATCCCCTCCTTTTTAATGGTGATTTCTCTCTTATGGTTCATCCTGTCCGCAACATCGTGATCGTCGGCGGCGGGACAGCCGGCTGGTTGACCGCTGGCATCATCGCGGCCCGCCATCGCACCCGCATTGGCCAGGGTTTCAGCGTCACTTTGGTCGAATCCCCCAACACCCCGATCATCGGCGTGGGAGAGGGAACATGGCCAACGCTCCGCACCACCCTATCGCGCATGGGCGTGTCGGAATCCGATTTCTTCCGCGAATGCGACGCCGCGTTCAAACAGGGCGCACGCTTCGACCGCTGGACCACCGGCGCGGTCGATGATGGCTATTATCATCCCCTGATGCTCCCGCAGAATTTCGGGCAGGTGAACCTTGCCCCGCATTGGCTGGCAAGCAATCAGGGCGAAAGTTTTTGCGACAGCGTCAGCGCGCAGGGGCGCATCTGCGACGACGGCCTGGCCCCGAAGACGATTGCGACGGCTGAATATGATGCCCTCGCCAATTATGCCTATCATCTGGACGCGGGCAAATTCGCGCCCTTCATCCAGCGCCATTGCTGTGAAACGCTCGGGGTGCGGCACGTCCTAGCGGATGTCGAACAGGTGCTGATGCACGAGAATGGCGATATCCGCGCGATCCAGACCGCGCAAGCAGGCGAGATCGAAGGCGACCTGTTCGTCGATTGCACCGGCTTCAAGGCGCTGTTGATCGAAGGCGCGATGAATGTGCCGTTCAAGGACTGCAACGACGTCCTGTTCTGCGATACGGCATTGGCCATGCAAGTGCCCTATGAGCAGCCGGACAGTCCGATGGCATCCCACACCATCTCGACAGCGCAAACATCAGGCTGGATTTGGGACATAGGCATCCAGACGCGCCGTGGCGTCGGCCATGTCTTTTCCAGCAGCCATATTTCGGACGAAGAGGCCGAACGCGAACTGCGCGCCTATATCGGCCCGGCGGCCGATGGGCTGAACGCCCGCAAGATCAAGATCCGGTCCGGCCATCGCGAAACCTTCTGGAAAGGCAATTGCGTGGCCGTGGGCCTGGCCGCCGGTTTCCTCGAACCGCTCGAAGCCTCCGCGATCGTGCTGATCGAATTGTCGGCCAAGATCATTGCCGAACAAATGCCCGCCTGTCGCGAGGTGATGGACATCATCTCCTCGCGCTTCAACGCGACGACCCACTATCGCTGGGGCCGCATCATCGACTTCCTCAAGCTCCATTATGTGCTGACAAAGCGCACCGACAGCGATTTCTGGCGCGACAATGTGCGCGATGAAACCATCCCGGATCGCTTGAAGGAATTGCTGCTGCTCTGGCGCTACCAGTCCCCCTGGTTCCACGACGAGTTCGACCGCGTGGAGGAAGTCTTCCCGGCCGCCAGCTATCAATATGTCCTGTACGGCATGGGCTATCATACCGAAGTCGATCCCGCCTCGCTCAGCCGGGATCATCGCCTGGCCGATCGCGCCCGCCGTGAAAATGCCGCGCTGACCGACAAATTATGCGCCGGGCTACCCCGCCACCGGGATCTGATCAACAAGATCGTCGCGCACGGACTGCCGCCGGTCTGACCGGCGGCAACCGTTACCGCTTACTGCGTCCCCTTGCTGAGATGATTGGCCGCATTGGCCAGTTCGATCCACGCTGCGCCTTCAGGAATGACATATTCATTCTGGCCCCAGAAATAGGGCCAATCTTCGTGATTTTCGGGGAAGTCCGGCTTGATCACCAATATGCCGGGCACGACGCCGCCTGCGATGAAGGAAAAATCAGCCCGATTATTGCCATAGGCGACTTCCTTCGACACCGTGCCGACACCCGACACGAAGGAAATATCGGACGCGGGATGGTGACCAGTCAGAAACGCCATGCCATGAAATAGCGCGTCCCGCCCGACAATATCAGGGAAGACCCGATGCAAAGCCTCGGCCGTCAGCGCATAGCCAAGCACCGTTCCCGATCCAGCCCAGCCGCCAGTGGTAATCGGGACGGCGAAGGGATTGGCGCGTGCCATCTCCACGCTCTGCGCCTGCCAACGGCGCACCGCCGGGATCATCTTGGTGCGATAGGAAGCGGGCATGTAGGGAATCGCCGCGACAGCCGTCTGCGCGTTGATGCCAAAACCCTTTTCGATGGCGGGCCAGAGCGCCTGCACCTTGGCGGCATAGACTGGCCTGCGGGTTGTGCGCAGTAATTCCACCGCCGCCGCGAACATCTCCGCATCAAGCGGCCCGCCTGTGGTGTTGCCGTGGCTGAACATATCCGGAGCCTGCCCCTGTTCCTGCTGCCAGACCCGCTCGGCGGTTGCCAACGCGCGCTGCGCCAGCGCATCATCCTGCCCGCGCAACACCCGCACGGCGGCCGCCAGCCCGGCGATCGATCCATAGTTAAGCGCCGATGACTTGCTCGTGAAGGCCCAGCGATCGTCAGGCGTTCCGCTCCGACCATTGCGAACCTCACCCGGTTTCAAGGCCGGGTCATAGGGCAACCCATCGGTCTTGTTCACCGCATCGCCCAAATGCGTATATTGGGCGACATCGGGCTCCACGATGCCATGAATGGCGTGACCGACAGCTTCGAATTGGGCCAGCAATTGCAGGGTGCCATGCGCCACCTGTTGCGCCATGTCGGGCTTTCCGTCGGGCACATGCATTTCCACATGCCGCCGCGCCTGATCGACGCTTACCGTATCGCGATCCAGCCGATACCGCTCCGCCGCATCGGCAAGCGAGCGCACCACCTGATATTGGGATTGGGTACGGATATCGAAATCGCCGGCATCATACCAGCCACCGACATTGAGGCCCGGAATATGCTCGCCCGGCTTGAAGCGCGTATCGGTCGTTGGTCCCTGCCGGTACAGGTCGATATGCTCATGGTTCAGCGGTGCCTGACGCGCATCATCGCGATGGGAATCGCCATGCCAACTGCGATAGGCTTCATTGACCGACATATGGTCCATCGCGACCGGGAAATAGACATCGTTGGTCGGGTGCCAGGCATCGGCATAGACATCCTGCGCGATCCGAAACGGCGCGGTGCGGACATCGCCATATTCCAGCATGTAGAGCCCCGGTTGCTTAACCGCGCTGAAATCGAGTTGCAGATAATGATAACGTAGATAGTCGCCCCAAGGCTTCAGCAGGCCAGTCGCCACCGGCACCGCCGCGCCGTTGGCGTCCAGGCGCAGCAATTTGAGCGGTGGCCGCCGCTTGTCGTTGCGATCCAGTTCCACCGTGGCGATCTTGGGGCCATCGGGCGCATAGCCGAGCTGCGAATGTGCGATGACGGGCGTGCGCAGCCAATCGGGGTCGGCCTGCGGCTTCACCGTCCACTGCAGCACCGTACCGGTCTTGTTTGCAGGCAGAATCGATCGCAACACGAACCAGCCATTTTGCGCCTGATTGCGTCCATCATAGAGCTCGATCGGCTGATCGCTGCTCACGCTGATCCGGCGCGCGGGGTCTTCCGGTGCCAGGACGAAGCGGCGACCGCTGGCCATCGGCAACGGTTCCGCACCCGGCCCTTCGCTCCGCCCGCTGGCCGCATTGCGCTCCGCTGTCCGCTCCATGGCGCTTGCAGGATAGATCGGGAAGGTGCCGGTACGCTCGTCCGCCAGATAGGCATGATGGAAATAGGCCGACGGCAGCAGTTCCAGGTTGAACCCGGCCTTGCCCGCCAAGGCCTGCGGCACCGGCTTGTCGAGAATGATGCTCAGTTCAACCGCGCCCCCGCGCCGCTCGGCGCGAATGACGTATTGCCAGTCATGGGCGGCATAGCGCAGCGTCGTTTCAATGACCCCGGCCTTGGCATCCACCTTGCGATCCACCAGCGCACCGATCGCATCCCATTGTCCGGGCGTCGCCGACAAACGCACGTCGCCATTGGTCGCGCTGCGCATACCCTGCTGGATGATTTCGATACCGCTGATCTTTGCATCCGCAAACAGGCCGTCATACCAGTTAGAAAAGGCCAGAACATTGACCGCCGGGCCTTCGAAATAGCCCTTTTCGTTTAACTGCAGGGCGGGTTCGCTCGGCGTCTGTGCTATTGCCGCCGTGCTGCTCAGCAGCAGCGCAATCCCGACGCAGGAGGCTCGTAAACGCTTCATGTCTCTCTCCCTTGATTGCGCTACCATCATCCGGGCCGCAATTCTCACGCCTTATATCGCAGCGATTATAGATGGGCACAATATCCAATAGGCTGATTGCCATGCGCTTATGATAGCGCTATTCATGATCGAAACATGAAGGAGAGACTGATGCCCCGGACGCGACGGATATTGCTCGGAACCCTGCCCTTGGCGATGGCCCTGTTGACCGCCGGGTGCCAGCAGAGCGCGGACAATGCGCAGGCGCCAGCCGCCAATGCCGCAGACGCTTCGAAATATCTGTCCCAGCCGCTGGTCAAGGACATCTATACCGCCGACCCGTCTGCCCATGTCTGGGATGGCAAAATCTATGTTTACCCCAGCCACGATATCGACGGACCAACCGCCGAGGATGATCTTGGCAGCCATTTCGAGATGCGCGACTATCGCATACTGTCGATGGACAAGATCGGCGGGCCGGTAACGGTCGGACCGGTAGCGCTAGACGTCAAGGATGTGCCGTGGGCGGATCGCCAGATGTGGGCACCCGACGCCGCGCGCAAGAATGGCACTTATTATCTCTACTTCCCGGCCAAGGATAAGGAAGGCGTGTTCCGCATCGGCGTTGCAACGTCGAAGGATCCGATGGGTCCGTTCAAGGCGCAACCACAGCCGATCAAGGGTAGCTATTCGATCGATCCCGCCGTCTTTACCGATGATGATGGCGCAAGCTATATGTATTTCGGCGGCATCTGGGGCGGCCAGTTGCAGCGTTATGCCAACGGCAAATATGATCCGAACGGGTCGAAGACCGACCTGGAGCAGGATGACAAGCCCGCGCTACTGCCCCGCGTGGCCAAGATGACCGGCGACATGCTGGAATTCGCCGAAACGCCCCGGCCGTTGCAGATCGTCGATGAACAGGGCAAGCCCCTGCTGGGCGGCGACCATGATCGCCGTTTCTTCGAAGCATCATGGATGCACAAATTTAACGGCAAATATTATTTCAGCTATTCGACCGGCGACACCCATTATCTGGTCTATGCCGTAGGCGACTCGCCCTATGGTCCCTTCACCTATAAGGGCCGCATCCTTGAACCGGTGGAAGGCTGGACCACCCATCATTCGATCGCCGAATGGGATGGCCGCTGGTGGCTTTTCTATGCCGACACACAATTGTCGGGCCAAACCCGCCTGCGCAACGTCAAGGTTACCGAACTCCATCATAATGACGATGGCAGCATCCGCACGATCAACCCGATCCTGAGCGGCGCAGCGACGAAGAGCGCTGCCCAGTGACACTACACCGGCCGGGGAAGCCATCGCTTCCTCGGCCGCTGCTTGTGCGCCGACGCCATGAGCGACGACAATGCCCAAGGGCCACGCGGCCCTTTTCGACAAGACCGACGTCGCAACGACGCATTCAGGGAGACATGAGGATGAAGGCATCTTTGCTACGCTGTGCTGCGGGCGCGATGATCCTGGCCGGCTTGACTGTGCATAGCGTTGCGCTTGCCAATGACAGTTGGAAAGAGGCGGATGCCAAGGCGCAGGCCATCGTCGATCAATTGACGCTGGATGAAAAAGTCGAACAGCTCCTCAACGTGGCACCGGCCATCCCCCGGCTCAAAATCCCGGCCTATAACTGGTGGACAGAATCGCTGCATGGCGCGATCGGCGCGGTTCCGACCACCAATTTCCCGGAACCCATCGGCCTTGCCGCGACATTCGATGCGCCGCTGATCAAGACGGTTGCGGCCACCATCAGTACGGAGGTGCAGGCGCTCCACACCCTTGGTCGCCAGACCGGCCATCTCGGCAAGATCGGCACGGGCCTCAACACCTGGTCGCCCAACATCAATCTCTTCCGCGATCCCCGATGGGGCCGCGGCCAGGAGACCTATGGCGAAGACCCGTTCCTGACGGCCCGGATCGGCGTGGCCTTCATTCAGGGGATGCAGGGCGACAATCCCGATCTGCCTGACATCGTCGCCACACCCAAGCATTTCGCTGTCCATAGCGGGCCGGAACCAAGCCGCCACACCGACAATATCTTCGCAACCAAGCGCGATCTGGAGGACAGCTACCTGCCCGCCTTCCGCGCCGCCATCGTCGAGGGCAAGGCCGGGTCGATCATGTGCGCCTATAACCGAGTCGATGGCCAACCCGCCTGCGGGAGTCCTATGTTGTTGCAGGATTATCTGCGCGATGCATGGGGCTTTACCGGCTATGTCGTGTCCGATTGCGACGCCGTCGTTGACATATATGACAACCATAAATTTGCGCCCGACGCCGCAACCGGTGTCGCGTTCGCGCTGCGCCAGGGTGTCGATAGCGAATGCAATAATGCGACGCTCAATGGCCAGACAGGTCTGGGCGATCGCTACAAAGCCTCGCTCGCGCGCGGCTATATCGGCATGAGCGATATCGACACCGCGCTCGTCCGGCTGTTTTCCGCGCGCTATCGCAATGGCGACCTCCCTGGCCTGTCGAGCCGCAAGCCCAATGCCATGCCGGTCAGTCGGATTGGGACGGCGGAACATCAGGCGCTTGCCCTGACCTCGGCAGAAAAGAGCCTGGTCCTGCTCAAGAATGACGGCATCCTGCCGCTGAAGGCCGGAACCAAGATTGCATTGACCGGGCCGCTGGCCGACGCAACCCGCGTTTTGCGCGGCAATTATTCCTCGCCCCGCAGCGCTCCGCCCATCTCGGTGGCCGATGGCATTCGGCAGGCGATGCCCGGCTCCGCGCTCACCCTCGTCCCCTTTGGCCCCTCCATTACCGATGGCGATCCGGTTCCCGGCACCGCGCTGTTGACCCCGGACGGCAAGCCCGGTCTGCGCGCCGAATATTTCAATGCCAGCGGGGATGACGGCTTCGAAGCCAAGCCCGTGCTGACCCGCGTAGAAACAAGCCTCGTTTCCCGCGCGAGTGAATTCCAGCAGGTGTCGAAACGCTATAAGGTCGTCTGGATCGGCTATCTGGTCGCGCCGGAAACGGGGCTGTATCGCGTCGCGCTGACCGGTGTCAAAGGCACCGTCTCGCTCAACGGCAAAGCGGTGGTCAGCGCCGAAGACTATTCCCGCTGGGCCGAACCGCTCGATCTGACCGATGTTCGCATGACCAAGGGCCAGCGCTATGCCATCCGTCTCCAGGGGGAGAGCAGCATTGCGCCCAGCCCCACCATCTTCTGGAAGCGCATTTCCGACAATGTCGATCGCGACCTGGCGGACGGCGCGAAGGATGCCGATGTGATCGTCGCCGTCGTCGGCCTGACGTCCGATATCGAGGGCGAGGAAATGCCGGTCAAGATCAAGGGCTTTATCGGCGGCGACAAGACATCGCTCGACCTGCCCAGCGATCAGCGCGCCTTTCTGGAAAAGGCCAAGGCGCTGGGTAAACCGCTGGTCGTGGTTGTCATGAACGGCAGCGCGGTCGATCTATCCTGGGCCAAGGATCATGCCTCGGCCATCGTCGAGGCCTGGTATCCCGGCCAGTCGGGCGGGTTGGCGGTCGCCAATGTCCTGTCGGGAAAGACCAATCCGGCCGGACGCCTGCCCGTCACTTTCTACAAGAGCGTCGATGATCTTCCGCCCTTTACCGACTATAGCATGGACGGACGCACCTATCGCTATTTCAAGGGTACACCCGTCTATCCGTTCGGCCATGGGCTCAGCTACACGCAGTTCAGCTATGCAGCGCTCACGCTGGGCGCGACCGACACCATTGCCAAGGACGGCCTGACCGTGCGGACGGTCGTCACCAACAGCGGCGCACGGGCGGGCGATGATGTCGTCCAGCTTTACGTGACGCCCCCCGGCTTCGATGGCGCACCCCGCACGGCTCTGCGTGGCTTTGCGCGCGTATCGCTCAAGCCGGGCGAAGGGAAGGAAGTCGCCTTCACCCTGTCGCCCCGCGACTTGAGCTTCGTGACGCGAGACGGCGTGCGCGCGCTCATCCCCGGCGACTATCAATTGAGCATCGGCGGCGGACAGCCGGGCACCGGCAGCCCGGTCCAGACCGTCGGCTACACCATCCGCGAGAAGGTCGACCTGCCAAAATGACAGGCGGCGATTGGGGACAGCTAAACAGATAAAAGGCAAAGGAGAGATGCAGATGAAACGCATATTTGGTTTCGCCACAATGATCGGAGCAGCCACCTGGCTCGTCACAGCGCCGATCGCGGCCCAGGCTCAGGACGACAAGATGGTGCCGATCGCCATCCCCGCGCAGCCGACCGCCATTGAACTGGGAACGCCTGCCCTCCCCGGTGCGACGGCCAAGGAATCCTGGCACAGCCAATATGGCAGCCTGTTCGCCCGCAACGTCACGGTCGCAACCCTCACACCCTTCCTGCCCGATCCTGCCAAGGCGACCGGCGCGGCCATCGTCGTGGCGCCAGGCGGCGGATTTCGAACCCTGTCGATGAACAATGAAGGCTGGGATGTCGCCAAGGCGCTGGCTGATCGCGGCGTTGCCGCTTTCGTCCTGAAATATCGCCTGCGCCAGACGCCAGCGGACATGCCGGCCTTTGAAAAGTCGATGCAGGAGATGTTTTCCACTACCGCTCGACCACCCCGTCCAGCCCCCGAGCCCAATTTCGGCGACCTCTCGCCCCAGATCGCCGATGCCCGCGCGGCCTTCGCGCTGATCCGTCAGCGCAAGGCCGAATGGGGCGTCGATGCCGATCGGATCGGCATGGTCGGCTTTTCGGCCGGTGCCATGCTGACCATGGCGACGGCGCTTGCGGGCCAGGATGCCAAGCCTGCCTTCATCGGCAATATCTATGGCCCGCTATCCTCCATGAACGTCCCGGCCGACGCGCCGCCGTTGTTCGTGGCCCTGGCCGCCGACGACCCGTTCTTTGCCAATGGCGGCATCGCGCTGATCGACGACTGGCGCGCCGCCAAGCGTCCGGCCGAATTCCATCTCTACGAACGCGGTGGCCATGGCTTTGGCATGTATCAGAAGGACACGACCAGCACCGGCTGGTTCGACGCCTTCGTGCGCTGGATCGGGACGCACGGCGCGCTCACGCGCTAAGCCTATTCATTCACCTACGCTCTGCGTCAATCTTCCACTACCGTTCAGGCTGCATGTTCGATAACGCTGGGCATGCAGCCTGCGAATCCGGGTAAGGGACAGAGACCAGAAAATGACGATAGCGCGTATTTTTGCCGGATCTTTGCTTGCCGTTGCGGCAGTCACGCCTGTAGCGGCCCTCGCGCAGGCAGGCGATGCCGTAAAGGGCAAGGTGGTATTTGCCCGTTGCGCGCTCTGTCATGACGTAAAGCCTGGCCCCAAGAAAATGGGTCCGGCGCTCAACGGCCTGTTTGGGCGGACATCGGGTACGTCGGCAGGCTTCACTTACTCGCCCGCCATGCAAAAGGCGAAGATACGGTGGGATGCCAAGACGTTGGATGCCTTCCTCGCCAAGCCCAGCGCCGTCGTTCCGGGCAATCGTATGGCCTTTGCCGGTGTGCCGCAGGCTGCCGATCGTGACAATCTCATCGCATATCTCAAGAGCGCCACGAAATAACGTCCAGCGTCAGTCATGGCGGTAGATCCGGGCGATCTGCGCGGCGATGTCGCTTGGGCTCAGCCGCCCCGGCCGATACCAGTCCGCCACGCTGTTGAGCTGCGACAGCAGCAGGTTGCGATAGAGCGACCGGTCGATCTTAGCCGGTAGCGGCAGCGCGGCGACGATAGCGCGGAACAATTGTTCGAACCGGTCGCGCCGTTCGACCAGCGCCACGCGCACGGCGTCGGGCACTTCGCGAAAATCATTCATCATCGGCATGGTCAGCGAATCGGGATCGAGCTGGACTTCCAGCAGCGCGCCACAGGCCGCTTCCAGCTGTGCCCAAGGATCGTCCTGCGCCGCTACGGCCGCTGCGATCCGCGCCTCGGCACCGTCCAGCGCGGCGTGATGCAGCTCGACGAACAGCGCGTCCTTCGATTTGATATGGTGGTAGAGTGAGCCGCCCAGCACGCCAGCCGCCTCGCCGATGTCGCGCATCGACGTGCCGCGATAGCCCTTGCGCGCGAAGAGTTGCGCGGCGATCGCCAATATCTGCCGCCGCCGCGTGCCCGCGCCGTCCGTTTCTTCACCCTTGGCCTGTGCGTCTGTCCTGCTCATGCAGCGCGACCTAGCATATTCGATCGCCAGAGATCATCCGCCTTGGCGTGTGCGGAAAGGGGCACTGCATTATTCACTTGCAACTCTCCCCCCGCTTACTGTATCCCAAGCATACATTCTATCGGGAGCAGGATCATGGAAAACCAAGAAGACGTCGTTTCCTTTGCGGTCGAGGACGGCATCGCCTGGGTGAATTTCGCCCGCCCCGCCAAGCGCAATGCGATGAGCCCGACGCTGAACCGGCGCATGATGGAGGTTCTGGACGAGTTGGAATTTCGTGACGATGTCGGCGTGCTGGTGCTGAGCGGCAAAGGCACGGCCTGGTCGGCGGGCATGGACCTGAAGGAATATTTCCGTGAGACCGAAGCCGACGGCCTGCGCGGCGTGCGCAAGTCGCAGCGCGAAAGCTATGGCTGGTTCCGCCGCCTGCGCTGGTATCAAAAGCCCACCATCGCCATGGTCAATGGCTGGTGCTTTGGCGGCGGTTTCGGCCCGCTCTTTGCCTGCGACCTCGCCATCTGCGCCGATGAAGCGCAGTTCGGCCTGTCCGAAATCAACTGGGGCATCCTGCCCGGCGGTGGCGTGACCAAGGTGGTTGTCGACCTGCTGCCGATGCGCGACGCCATGTGGCTGACGCTGACCGGCGACCTGATCGACGGCAAGCAGGCGTCGGCCATGCGGCTGGTCAATGAAAGCGTGCCGCTCGACCAGCTCAAGGAGCGCACCCGCGAGGTCGCCAACAAGCTGCTGGCCAAGAACCCGGTCGCGCTCAAATTCGCCAAGGATGCGGTGCGCCGGGTCAGCACCATGACCTATGACGAGGCGGAGGATTATCTGGTCCGTATGCAGGAAGCGGCCAATTTCCATGACAAGAGCGAAGGCCGCAAGGAAGGCATCCGCCAGTTCATCGACGAAAAGAGCTACAAGCCGGGTCTGGGCGCCTATGACCTGACCAAGGCGAAGGCACCGACCGAGGGCTGAATGGTCCGATCGCCGTGCAACGCACCGGGGTTCGCCCCGGTGCGTATTTTCATGTTTGCGATATATCCACATCCATGAATTTGTGGCAGAATGTCCTTCAACTGGAGGAGGATTTTCATGCCCATAGCCACGACCCATGTCGGCAGCCTGCCGCGCGGCGACGCCCTGACCCCACTGTTGCTGGCCCGCGACAAGGGTGAACCCTATGACGCGCACGCCTTTGACACGCAAGTCCAGGCCGCCGTTACAGACGCGGTAACCGCCCAGATCGACGCCGGCGTCACCATCGTCAGCGACGGCGAATTGGGCAAGGTCGGCTATTCCACCTATATGATCGAGCGGCTGACCGGCTTTGGCGGCCATATCGACCGCAGGCCCGCCGCCGACCTCGCCCCGCTGCCCGAATTGCGGCAGAAGCTGGCTGGGATCATGGGTTCCCAGGAATTTACCCGCGCCTCCTGCATCGGCCCGGTGCGACTGGTGACGTTGGAGCCGCTGCATGACGATATCCGCCGGTTCAAAACGGCGCTCGCGCCCCATGGCGAGGGCGTGCGCGCCTTCATGAATGCGGCTTCGCCCGGCTTGATCACCGCCTTCCAGGTCAACCGCCATTATCCCAGCCACGAAGCCTATCTGGCCGATCTGGTCGATGCGATGCGCGAGGAATATGAAACGATCGTGGCGGCGGGCTTCGACCTGCAACTCGATTGCCCCGATCTGGCGATGTCGCGCCACACCGGCTATCAGGATGCCAGCGACGAGGAGTTCCTCAAGATCGCGTCCGCCAATGTCGATGCGCTCAACGCCGCCACCGCCAATATTCCGCCCGAACGGATGCGGATGCATATTTGCTGGGGCAATTATGAAGGCCCGCATGACCATGACATTCCGCTGGAAAAAGTCATCGACATCATCCTGCCCGCGCGCCCGGCCACCGTCCTGTTCGAAGCCGCCAATCCGTGCCACGAACATGAATGGGCGGTATGGCGCGACGCGACCATCCCGGATCACAAGATCCTGGCCCCCGGCCTGATCGATACCTGCTCCAACTATGTCGAACATCCCGAACTGATCGCCCAGCGGATCGAGCGCTTTGCCGGGATCGTCGGCAAGGATCGGGTCATCGCCAGCACCGATTGCGGGTTTGGCACCTTTGCCGGATATGGCAAGATCGACCCGGCGGTGACGTGGAAGAAGCTGCGTTCGCTCCGTGCCGGTGCGGACCTGGCGGACGCGCGGCTGTGAGCGAAGAGGAGCGCCGCGCGATCGAGGCGGATTGCGCCAGGCTGATTGCTCGCTACGCCAATCTCAACGACGCGGCCGACTGGCAGGGCGTGGCCGATCTCTATGCCGAAGACGGACGGATGGCGCGCCCGACCGCGCCGGACGACTGGACGCGGGGGCGCGCGGCGATCCTCGCCGCCTTCCTCGCCCGACCGGCGCGGACGACGCGGCATGTCTGTTCCAACGTCGTGATCGACGTGACCAGCCCGACGCAAGCCGTCGGCGAAAGCGCGATGCTGCTGTTCACCGGCGAAGGCGCGCCCAAGGTCGGATCGTTCCACGACCGTTTCGTCCTGACCGCGGCGGGATGGCGCTTTGCCGAACGGCGCGGTAGCCTGACCTTTTAACGGAGGGCGCCCATCATGAATGCCACCACGCCATCCACCGTCAAATCGGCGATGCGGACCATCGACATCATCGAATATGTCGTGGCGCGCCCGGCCGGTGTGGTGGCGCAGGAGATTGCGGCGGGCCTCGCCATTCCGGTGAGCAGCCTGTCCTATCTGCTCGCGACATTGGTGGAGCGGCATTATCTGGCGCGGGAGGGGCGGCGCTACCTGCCCGGCCCGGCGCTGGCACGGCTGGGGTCGCCACGGGTCGCCCTGTCGCTGGCGGACAAGGTGCGGCCGCTGGTCAAATCGCTGCGGACGCAGACCAACGAAACCGCCTCCTTCTTCGTGCGCGACGGCTGGCAATTGGTGGCGATCGTCACCGAGACGGCGGAACAGTCGCTGCGCTATTCGATCAGCGTGGGCACGCGCATCCCGATGCACAGCCTGGCGGCGGGCAAGGCGTTGCTGGCGAGTCTGGGCGACGACGAGATCGATGCCTATTTCGCGCAGGTGCCACTGGAGCCGTTCACGCCGCAAAGCGTGACCGACGAACAGGCGTTGCGCACCGAGTTGGCGGCGATCCGCGCGTCGGGCGTGGGGCGCACGCGCGAGGAATATACGCCGGGCATTTGCGGTCTGGGCATGGCGGCGGTGGTCGATGGGGTCGCGGTCGGCGCGTTCGCCGTCGCCATCCCCCTGCCCCGCTTCACCCCGGACCTGGAAACCCGCGCCGTCGCCCGGCTGGAACAGGCGGTCGCGCTGTTCACTGCGGCTGAGGCACCGCCGGTGTAGCGACACATGGGTCACAGCGCGAAGTTCACGATGTCGTCGGGTGAAAAGGCCCAATGGTGCGTCAATAGTCCCGACGACGTACCGCCCAGGTAAGGCTGAAGCCACTATTGGGTCACAGTGACGCGACGAAAACGCGACAGTGGCGCGACACAGGCTATGCGTGGCCATGGCGTGCATCGGACGTGCTTTGGCGGGCTGGTCCATCTATCAGGATAGATCAGATGAAATCCTATATTGGAAGGGGTGATGCCGTGCCTATCCTTGGCTCCAACATGAGTGACCGCAGCGTGCCAGCACCGATCCTCTACAGTTTTCGCCGCTGTCCTTATGCGATGCGGGCGCGGCTGGCGCTGGCGGTGAGTGGCCTGGAGGTCGAATTGCGCGAGGTGAAGCTGTCGGCCAAGCCCGACGCGATGTTGGCCGCTTCGCCCAAGGGGACCGTCCCTGTGCTGGTCTTGCCCAATGGCACCGTCATCGACCAGAGCATCGACATCATGCGATGGGCTTTGACGCAGCATGATCCAGAGGACTGGCTGAGCCGCAACGATCCCGCGCTCGTGGCGGCCAATGATGGCGCGTTCAAACATGATCTGGATCTCTACAAATATCCCGACCGTCATGGCACGCACGCCGAAACGCATCGCGCAAGCGGCTTGGCCTTTCTGCTGGAGATCGAACAACGGTTGGCAGGGTCGATTTATCTATGCGGCCCGGCCCGCGGGTTCGCCGATGCCGCGATCATCCCGTTCGTGCGGCAATTCGCCGCTGTCGATCCAACCTGGTTTGCCATGCAGCCGCTGCCCAACCTTCAAAACTGGCTGTCCAGCTATCTGACGTCGTACCTGTTCGGCGCGATCATGATGCGCGTCCCTCCGTGGCGGCCGGGGGATGCGCCTGTGCGTGTGTGCTGGCAGGCAAGCGACCCGGACCGATAGAGCGGTCTTTCATTGCAGCCTTGTCCCTTTCCGTCCCCGGTTGCGGGGCGGCAATTAGTCTGACAAATAGAGCAAAACTCTATTGGGCAGAGGACAGCATCATTATGGATATCTCCCGCCGGACCATGTTCGCCGCGACCGCCGCATCGCTTGCGGGCGTTGCGCAAAAGGCGGTGGCCAATGCCCCCGCATCCTCACCCAGTCTGCCGCCGCCTGCCTCCCCCCTCGCCCCGCGCCCGCCCATGGGTTGGAACAGCTGGAACAGTTTTGCGGGCACCATCACCGAGGATCAGGCGCTGGAGACCGCTGCGATCATGCGGGACGCCTTGCTGCCATCGGGCTATAATGTCTTCACGATCGACATTCAGTGGTATGAGCCGGAAGCGAGCAGCTACACCTATAATGCCAACCCGGTTCCGGCGCTGGACGCCTATGGGCGGCTGGTGCCCGCGCCCAATCGCTTTCCATCGGCCAAGGGTGGTGCGGGCTTCGCGCCGATTGCCGCCAAGGTCCATGCGATGGGGCTGCAATTTGGCATTCATGTCATGCGCGGCATTTCGCGCCATGCGGTGAAGCTGAACCTGCCGATCCTGGGTACGAATGTCCGCGCGCAGGATATTGCCGACACGACTTCCATCTGCGCGTGGAACCCGGACATGTATGGCGTGGACATGACGAAGCCCGGCGCGCAGGCCTATTATGACGGGCTGTTCAAACTCTACGCTTCATGGGGTGTCGATTTCATCAAAATGGACGATATGAGCCGTCCCTATGACAGCCGCGCGCCGGAGATCGAAGCGGCGGCGACGGCCATTGCCCGCTGCGGGCGGCCGATGATCCTGAGCCTGTCCCCCGGCGAGACACCGCTGTTGCGCGGCGACCATGTCCGCCGTCATGCGCAGATGTGGCGCATTTCCGATGATTTCTGGGACGAATGGGCGCAATTGGAAGCGCAGTTCACGCGGCTGGAGAATTGGACCCCGTTTCGTGGTCCCGGCGCCTGGCCCGATGCGGACATGCTGCCGCTCGGCCGCATCGCCTTGGGCGAGCGGGTGTCGCGGTTCACGCCCGACGAACAGCAGACATTGATGACTTTATGGTCGATCACCCGATCGCCGTTGATCATGGGCGGCGACCTGCGCCACCTCGATGCGGCCACGCTGGCGCTGCTGACCAACCCCGAAGTGCTGGCGGTCAACCAGGCAAGCCAGGACAACCGCCCGCACTTCCTGGAAGACGGATTGCGGGTCTGGTCGGCGGCGTCCGAGGACGGGAAGGCGCGCTATCTTGCGCTGTTCAACCTTGGGACCAAGACGCGGGACGTTTCCATCCCCCTCGAAACGATCGGCGTGAGGCAGCCCATGACGCTGCGCGATCTGTGGGCGCGCCGCGACCTCGCGCCGGTCGCCAAACATGTCGCCATCTCGCTAAGGCCGCATGCGAGCGCGCTGTTCCGGTTGGGTTAAGATCATAAATTGAGAAGTGGCGGCTTGCCCTGACCCTTTAAACTCCCTATCGCGAATCACTATCATTAGCGATGAACGATATGGGGGTTTGTCTTGTCCATTTTCCGCGCGGCGCTGTTTGCGTCTGTTTCCCTGTCGGCTTGGGCGTCGGTGGCTTCTGCGCAGGAGGTTCCTGCGGCGGCACCCGATGCAGCCATGGCCGATAGCGATCAGATCATCGTGACGGGCCGCGCGCAGCGCCTCTACCGCACCGAAACTACGACCGTCGGCAAAAGCGCCGAAGACCCGCTCGACATTCCGCAGGCCTTGCAGGTGATCAACAAGGATCTGTTTGCCGATCAAGGCGCGCGCGACGCGACCGACATCTATCGCAATATTTCGGGTGTCAGCTTCTTTAGCTATGCAGGCGTCACCTTCCGCGGCTTTCGCCAGGACCAGTCCTTCTACGACGGGATGCGCGGCAATCCGTTCATCGGTTTTTCCGTGCCCCAGCTTTTCAATATCGAACGGGTGGAAGTGTTGAAGGGACCGGCGGGGCTTTTCTTTGGTCCGGGCTCGCCCGGCGGCATCATCAACTATGTGTCGAAGGTGCCCGGCGATACCAGCGCCATGCGCCTGGTGGCGACGGCGGGCAATTATGATCGTCGCGGCATATCCGCCGAAGCGACCGGCCCAATCGACAAGGACGGGATCGTCACCTACCGCATAGGCGGCTTTTACGAGGCGACGAACCCCTATCGGCGCAATACCAAGAATGTGTCGCTGATCGGTGATGGTGGCCTGGCGATCAAGACCAATGAGGGCGGCAAGCTGACGTTGCAGGCGACGGTCTACGACAATGACCTCCAGGCCAACCGCCTGCGCGGCATATTGACTAGGGATGACGGCACTTTCCGCACCGACATTCGCTGGAATGCCAACGAACCCACCGATTTTCTTCACCTTAAATCGCAGGCCTATCAGGCGCGTTATGCGACCGCGATCGGGGAGCGGGTCACGTTCGACGCGGGGGTGCGCTATTTCAAGGCGACCGAGACGCAGCAATATCATGAGCCGCGCGGGTTGGTGGCGGGTAGCGACGATCTGGTCGCGCGCGAGTTTCGCGACCAGATCCGCAATGTCGATGGCCTGTCCTTTTCCGCCAATCTGACGACGCGGGTCGATCTGCTTGGCATGGAGCATAAGTTCCAGACCGGCGCGGACTGGTATGATGAGACGAGCGTGCTCCATTCGCGCATCCTGCGGACAGACGCAGGCGTGACGCCACTCAGCCTCAGCAATCCCGTCTACACCAACAGCGCGCGCGACGTGGCGCGGGCCGCTAAGCTACCCTTCACCGTGACCGATACGCGCACGAAGCGTCAGGGCGCTTATCTGCAGGACCAGATCAGCCTGAGCGAGGCTTTCATGCTGGTCGGTGGTGTGCGCTACGACAAGTTCGAGGATCGCGTGGTCAACGCTGCTTCTTACGAGGATGACGACATCACCTTCCGCACCGGCGCGATCTACAAGCCGCGCAAGGATGTCTCCCTCTATCTGAGCTGGTCGCAAAGTTTCGAGCCGCAGACGGCCGCCAGCCAGAATGGCGATGTTGGTGGCCCCTTCGCCCCTGTCACCGGCGACCAGTTCGAAGGCGGCATCAAGACCGACCTGTTCGACGGCAGGCTCCAGGCCAATCTGGCCGCCTATCGCATCGTCCGCAAGAATATCCTCCAGGCCGATACCAGCCTGCCGCCCGTCAACGGCCAGGACCAGCTACGCCCGATCGGCGAAGTGACAAGCAAGGGGTTTGAGATCGACCTGTCGACCGACATTACCGCCAATTGGGTCGCGCTGGTCAATTATGGCTATAACGACACGAAGATCACCGGCACGATCGCGGGTCAGGCGATCACCAACGCCGTCGGCAATCGCTTCGCCAATGCGCCCAAGCATAAGGTCGGCTTCTGGACCCGCTATCAGGTGCCGACGATCGACGCCGCCTTTGCCGTCGGCGGCGAACATGTGTCGAAGCGCATCAGCCTGTCGGGGCAGACCGTGAAACCCTATACGATCTTCGACGCATCGATCACCAAGGGGCTTGGCTTTGCCGAACTGATGCTGCGCGTCGATAATATGTTCGACAAGGTCTATGCGGCATCGGGCTTTTCGGCGCAGAGCGGGCATTTCCCCGGCGAGCCGCGGACATTCCTGGCCGAACTGCGCTTTCAATTCTGACCATGGATCAGGCGCGCGTGAAAAAGGGTCGGTCGCTTTGGTGGGTGGTGCATAGCTGGATCGGCCTCAAACTGTCGATCTTCCTGACCTTCATCCTGGCGACGGGCACTTTTGCCGTGTTCGCGCATGAAATCGACTGGCTGGCGACGCCCGCCATGCGGGTATCGCCCCGGTCGGAACCGGTCGCATCCTGGGGGGCGTTGGCGCAGGCGGCGGCCCGCGCTGCGCCCGATGCCCGGCTCCAGACCCTTTATGCGCCGATCGACCCCTGGTTCGCGGTCGAGGCCTGGGTCAGTCGCGGCAAGGGGGCGCCGGAGCGGGTCTATGTCGATCCGTGGACGGCGGAGGTTACAGGCCGGCATGGCTGGGCCAATGTCCACCGCTTCCTGCGGCAGGCCCATCGCCACCTGATGCTGCCGACGAAGATAGGCATACCGATCGTCTGTTCGCTCGCCCTGTTGCTGGCGGCCTCTTTGGTGTCGGGCATCGTCACCTACAAGAAATGGTGGCGCGGCTTCTTTCGCGCGCCGCGCGGTGGGGACAGGCGGCGGATAACGGGCGACTTACATCGCCTGATGGGCTTGTGGAGCCTGTGGTTCGTGGCGCTGATCACGCTGACCGGCCTCTGGTATCTGGTCGAGACATTGGGCGGGAACGCCAAGGTGCCCAAATTGCCGCAAGTGGCGGCCGGTGCGATGCCGACCGGGGCCGCGCTGGACCGGCTGGTCGCCGTCGCGCGCCGCGCCGATCCTGCGCTCGATATTCGGGAAATCCGCTTCACACCCGACAATGGCGTCATCTTCCTCGGCCAGTCCTCCGCCTGGTTGGTGCGCGATCGCGCCAATGCAGTGGTCGTCGATCCGGCAACGTCGCGCGTCGTCGCGCAGCTGGATGGACGCACGTTGAGCGCGCATCAGCGCATTTCCGAAATGGCCGATCCGCTGCATTTCGGCACCTTCGGCGGCCTGTGGACCAAAGTCCTCTGGTTCCTGTTCGGCGCACTGCTGACGGCGATGGCCGTCACCGGCACGATGATCTACGCGATGCGGCTGGCCCGATCGGCGCGATCCGACGCCAGCAGCCTGAAGATCGCCTGGCAGGGCATGGGTGCCTGGGGATATATCGGCATCGCCCTCATTCTCCTGACGCTCATCCTGACGCCAGGAGCGATCGGTGGGGCGAGTTAAAGCTCAGGCGAAGCCTGCCCCCCCTATGATCCGCCCTGTTTGCGCAATTCAGCAGCATAGATGTGCGGTGCGCCGTCCATGTTGGAGCGGAAGATCATCCATTTGCCGTCGGGCGTGAAAGTGATGTTGGGTTCCAGCCGATAATCATGCTTGCGCATGTCCACGATCTTTTCGACCCCGAACGTGCCCGGCGCGATCAGGTCCGCAGCGTTGTCCGCATGAATGCCGGCGACATCGGGTATGGCGCGCGGGGTGAAGAGGTAGAGATATTTGCCATCGGGCGCATGGGCGACCATCTCGCTATCGCCGCCATCGCCTGAAAAATGGCGCATGTCAGGTGCCTGATTATAATGGACCGACCATTGGTTGCGATCGACATGATACCATTGCCGCCGACCGGTGGCGATCTCATAGCCCGCCAGCCAGAAGACTTCGCCGCGCGGCGTCTGCAGATCATACCAGATCCAGGCGCCATCGGGCGAGAAGAACTCATGGCCTGCAATTTCCATGTTCATGATCCGCTTGTGGATCAGCTGCTTGCCACTGCCGTCAGTGCGGATCGTCCAGATCCGATCGACCTTGTGCCACGGCCCTTCGTGGCAATACATGATGAGGCCGGGATCGGTCGGCGAAAATTGGATATGGTTGAGCCAATCCGTCGAGGCGACGACGACCTTCCGCTCGCCGGTGCGGATGTCGATGGTGAAGATCTCCATCGGAATCTTCGCTTCCAGCCGTTCGTTCAGCCGCACTTCCTTCGCCTCGGCAAAGCTGAGCGGCTTTCCGTCCGGTCCATTGGCGGCATAATGCGCCTGGCCGAAGGTCTGCTTAATCTCCGGCGTCCCGGCCTTTTGCGTGCCGTCGGGTTGAAGCGGCTTGTCGCTGGCGGCCCATTGGCCAAGCAGCAGCGTTTCGTCGGCATTGATCGACCCTATCGAACCGCCATCGACCGTCGCGATTTTGCGGGTCTTGCCGCTGTCGATATCCGCCACGAAGATGGTCGTGCCGCCCGCCCCGTCATCGCGCTTGCGGCTGGCATAATAGGCCGTGCGGGTCTTGCGCCCGGTGAACAGCAGTTGCAGATCCTTGCCCTTGACCAGCGGCTTGATGGTCCAGTCGGCCAGCGTCATCACCGCGATGCCGTCGGGCGTCGATATCACCATCTTGTCGCCCTGGGGCGTATAGCTGTTCTGATGGAAATAGAGGCTGGCGCTGCCCGGCTGCTGCGTCAGCCGCAGGACACGGTGGCCGGTCGTCTGGTCGATCCATTCGGCGGCCGGCTTTGCCTGCACGGCCCCGGCGAGGCCAACTGCCGCCATCGCGGCCCATCCGATCATCGCTTTGCGCATCCTCAATTCCTCTTTTCTGCGGCGGCCCATTCCAGTGCGTCGGGAATGAGTGCCAGATTCTGGATCGCCGCCAATCCCCATTGCGATGCGGCGTTAGTGGAGACCCCCGGCCACTCGACGGTCAGGCGAACGAAATCGGGGCCGCTATGCGCGACCCGCGGGTCGCCATCCGACAGCCCCAATCCGGCCTCGCCCCCCAAAAATTCGCGCGCGGCGCGTGTCGATAGCGCGGCATCGCCGGTTTCCCGCGCGACATAGGCCGTCAGGCGGGAATGCCCTTCCTTCAGGTTCCGCTTGCCGAAGGGCAGAGAAAAATGCGCGTCCCATTCCTGCGGCGAAGCGTTGAACCAGCGGCAATAATCGAGCCATGCCGCCCGATAGCGCGGCACGTCGATCAGTTGCAACAATTCGGCATTCACTTCAAACGCCCCGAATACGGCGTTGAGATGCGAGATGGATATTTTGTCTCCCGACCCGATGAAGCGCCCGGATTTGAGATCATAGGGGGCGCTGCCCGCCAGCCAGCCATATTTCAATCGCCCGATACTATCCATGCCGGCGACCAGCCGGTCCCGCCACCGCACGTCGCCCGTCCGTTCCCATTCCGTCAGCCAGGCCGCCGCGAGCGACCCCCAGACGGTACCGAAGCTGAAATCCACGACGCCTTCGGGGAGGGTCTTGCGCTCGGCACCGGGCACCTTGCGGCCGATCTCGACATGGGTGAGCGCTTGGTCCGAGGGAACCAAAGCGCGCATCAGGTCGCCCACCCGTTCGTCGCCGGTCAGATAATAGAAGATGCGACGATAGGCAGCGTTGCTAACGCGCGGCTGTTTGGAGCTGTCGCTCCAATGCTGAACGCCATGTCGCGTGCCAAGGCCCGCAAAGCGGCCAAGATGATAGACATCGACTTCGCCTGTATGGCGGGTCATCGCTTCGGCCAGGCGAAAGGCGCGCGCCCGGCCGCTGCGCAGCACATCATACCAAAGCCACAGGTCGGGCGATAATTCGCTATTGGCCCAGGCATAGCCGCCGATATCATAGCGCCAGACGTGCCGATCCTCGTCATACGTGTGCATGACGTCGCCATGGTTCCAGAAGCCATACCAGCCGCGCCGGTCGACCTCTTCGGCATAGAAATCGACCAGATTGACCAGTTGATCCTCGATCCGCGCCTTCAGCGGGCTGGATCGGTCGGGCAGGCTCCAGATGCCCAGCACGTCGGCCGCATGGATGCGTTCGGGCGTCACCATCAGTTGCGGCGGCGTCGCATTGGCCTGCGCCATCGCCGCCAGATGCGCCGCTCCGGGCGTCGCCGCGCAGGCCCAGAGGGTCAGTTCGCTGGTCCGGGCCGCGCCGGTCGCGTCATCCCAGCCGGGTTCATAATCCTCATAGGTGATGTCCAGCCCTTCATTCTGGGCGGCATAGGCTTCCATGCCCATGACGTCCCTATAGGGGCGCATGTCCATCGGCTGTGCGTTGGGGGACCAGAGCCAGGCGGTGAGCGACGCCTGGTCGGTGTCGGCGCCACGAATGTCGATCTGCGCGGGATGCCGCTGCCAGAAATAGCGCGCCGCGATCGCGACGCCGCCTGTGGGCGATCCAACATAGCCCAGGCCCTGCGAGCGCGTTCCCGATGTCGCATCGATCCACGCCTGCCCGGCCTTGGTCCGCTTGGCGATGGCAAAGCCGTCGGCGGAGAGCTGGCTCAGCGTGAAATCGCCCCAGGTCGGGATGCGGTCGAGCAGATTGCGAACCGTCGGTGCCATGGCGTCGATGGCCACGGCTTGGCCCGCAATCTGCGCCTTGCGCGCGGCCGCACCCGGATCGCGGCGGAGGCCGGTCAGCGGCCGGACCGCCTCGCTGAACAATCCGTCCGCGCCCGTGCTGATCCGCACATGACGGTCATGCGGGGCAGCATCCATCGGTACTTGCGCCCGCACGCCGAGGCCGCTGATGAAATCCCTGGCCGGATCGCCGTCGAAGATGAAACTATGCACGACCCGCAGATGATCGGCCCCTGCATAGGCATAAAGGCGGACGACAAACGGCAGCCAGGCGCGCCCTTGCCCCTCATGCATCCCTTCCAGTTTCACGACGGCGCGCACCGGCCCCTTCTGTTCGACCGTCGCCTTGTCGATCCTGCCCGTGAAATGGCTGCGCTCCCCGCCTTGCGGTGCGTTGTCCACGCTGGCGATCAGCGCCAGCGATCCCATGACGGTCCGCTCGCCTGCTTTTGCCGACTGGATGATCGAATTGCCCGACTTGCCGATCGTCCATTGGACCAACCCGACCGTGATCATGATCCGGTCGGCGGTTTCGCGCAACAGGACCGGCGCGGGGGGCGCGACGGGCTTGCCCTGGACGACCGTCATGCTTGCCGACGGGGTGTCTCCGGCGGGCAGCGCATGGGCGGTCCATTTGAGCGATCCATCCGGCCAGCTGGCCAAGGGCCAGTGCTGCGATGGCAGAGCCTTGCCCTCGGCGTCTTTGACGGACAGGGCGGTTCCAGCGCGCAATGCCCCTTGCGGCCATGGCACGCCAAAGGTCTGGCCCAGCGAAAGCGGCGGCGCGGCATCGTCGATCCAGCGCACGGGTGTCGGCGGCACGTTGCTGCCGCGTGCGTTCGCGGCCCGTGCAGCGGCAGGCAGGAGCGCCGAAGCGCCGGTCAGCAGGCCAAACCTCAGGCTGTCCCGGCGGCTGACTATGATCCCTGTCTTCATCGGCGTTCCGCTCCTTTTGTCAGCCATGGGTGATGGTCAGGTTGCGGACCTGAATGTGGCTCTGCGTGGTGCGCAGCCCGAAATGACCACGACGATAGGGGGCGGGGTCGTCCATCTCGAACAGGGGCGCGCCATCGCGCTCGACCGCGATATGATGGCCGTCAGCGATCAGGCCAATGGCGAACCAGGCGTTCGGTGTCAGCATGTCTGCCTTTGCCAGTCGGTCATGGTCTGGCAGCAACGGTCGTTCGCCCACCCGGCCGACATAGCGGCGCATCCGCGTCGTGCTGTTGCGGTTGCCGCCGATGCCGACATAATAGGTTTTCAGCCTATCATAATCCTCGAACGCGCCGCTGCGCCGTCGGCCCAGCACCGACCCGGCCGGTGCGGCGGGGTCGGTCGCCATCCAGAAGGCGTTGACGTCGCTGACCGCGTCATGGGGTCCGCCTTGGGCCACCGCCCGCACCTCATAACGGATCGCGACGGGTGCCATGAGGGCGGGCAGAAACCAGAGCGTGACCCCGGCGGGGGCGTCGATGTCCAAAATGCCATCCCGCGCCGAGACGCGGGCATCGCCGATCGCTTCCATCCGCCATTGTTCGAGGCCGCCGCGAAAATCATCGCCCGAAACGGTGCGTCCGCCATCCGCGCGTACGGCGACCGGTGCCAGCATCAGCGACATCAGCATCGTGCGGCGGTTGAACATGGCGCTATTCCCGGTTCAGGCTGAACGAAGAAATGCTGCGGGATCGGGAGAAGGGGGAGATCCCGCAGCAAGAGCCGTGGTCTAGAAGGGGAACCACGGGGGAGCGGATCAGAGCTTGAACCGAATACCGCCATAGACACGACGCCCGAACGTTTCGATGATCGTGCGGCGATAGATGCTGTTGGCATTCTCCTTGCGCGTGGCATCGAGCAAGTTGACGCCTTCCAGGAACAGCGAGACATCCTTCATCAGATTGAGGTTGAGCGATGCGTCCAGCTGGCCATAGGCTTCGCCGAATTCCGGATTATTGCCACGCCCGACCGCGGTGATCAGATATTTCGAGCGCCAGTTATAGGCGCCACGGATGCTGAAGACATCATCCTCATAATAGGCCGAAATATTGTAGCTTTTGCGCGACAGGCCCTGAAACGGCAGGGAATCGCCGGTGAAGAAGTCGGTGCCTTCATAACCGCTATCCTTCGAGTAAGTGAAGTTCGCGATCACGCCCATATGTTTGACCACGGGTATGTTGATGAAGTCGAACGCGACCTGTGCGCCCGCTTCGATGCCGTTGATCGTCACCTTCTGCGTTCCGTTGCTCGGCACCGTGATCGCATAGGTGACACCATTGGCGTCCGTGAACGGCTCCGTCGTATTCTGGATGAAGGAACCGATTTCCTTGCGGAAATAGGTGACCGAGGCAAAGCTCGTCTTGTTGATATAATATTCCAGACCCGCATCATATTGGCGTGCCCGGAACGGCTGGAGCGCGGGATTGCCGCGTGAACCCGACAAGCCCACGACATCCAGGGTGAACCGCGGAGCAAGCTGCTGTGGCAGGGGACGGGCCATCACTTCGCTGGCCGTCAAACGCGCCATCAGCGTGTTCGGGATCAGCTCGGCTTTGAGGTTGATCGATGGCAGGAACTCGGTGTTCTTGCTGTCGAAGGCAACCGGGCTGATCAGCGCGGGCTGACCGCCTGGCTGCGCCGTCCGCAGGAAACCGGACGTATCCACCTGCGTATTGACGACACGCGCACCGGCAACGCCGCTGACCGCGACCGATCCGACATCAAAGGCGAATGATGCCTGGGCATAGCCGGCAATGTTGCGCTCGCCCACTTCCCATGTGTCGGTGAAGACCTGGCATGTGCCGTCCGCATTGGCGGGGCAGCCGCCGGGCGCGAACGGGTCGGGCACACCCACCGCATCCGCGACTGCCTGGGTCATGTTCAGCCAGCCGGTATAGCCGCCATCGAAGCCCAGATTTCCGGTGTTAAAGAAGGGCGACGTGCCAAGGCCCGCATTGCCGGCGACAATGGCGCTGATCTGGCTCTGCACCGCAGGATCGCTAAAGCCGTTCAGCGTTGTCGTCCGGCTGAAGAAGCGGCTCTTGACGGTCAGGTCGCGATATTGACCACCCACCTTGATCGACGTGAGGAAGCCGGTGTCGAACGTATATTCAGCGTCGAGCTTCGCCATTTTTTCCGCCTGATCGTCGTAACGCGGGCGACGCAGCACGGTTAGCTGGTTGATCCCGGCGATCGTCGTCGGATCATTGGGCAGGATGATCTGGGGCGCCTGCTGGGGATTGTCATAGTCGACGATCAGGCGGGACATGCCGGTCACCGCCGCCGTCGCGTTGATCTCATTATTATAGGCCTGCGCCTTGGAATAGGAGATTTTGGGGCTGAGCTTCAGATTGCCGCTGGTCCAATCGGCACCCACGGCGAGATTATAGGTGGTGCGGCGGATGTCGCCCAATATGTTGCGATAGGATACGCCCAGCTGGCTGGTCTGCGCCAAAGCCGGGTTGTTGATCATCTCAAGATGGGTGACGGTATTGTCCGGGCCAATGACGGTATTGGCGACATCGACCAATCCGCCACTGGTCCCTGTCTGCAGGAATTGCGATGTGACCGACTGGTTGGACCGGGTCCAATTCCCTTCCATATAAGCGGTCAGATCATCGCTCGGCCGCCATTCGAGAATGCCGTTCAGCGCATAACGCCGCGTTTCGAGGCGGTTGATGACGTAACGGGGAATGTCGGGGAAGAAGTCGGCCGCGCCGTCTTCGTTCAAATCATAGGCCTGCAAGCCCGGCGTCGTCCGGTCGCTGTCCAACCGAACCCAGCCGGTGGTACGCGCCTGATGGCTTTCCACATTGCGGTTTTCGAACGTGCCCGACACCAATATGCCAAGTTTGCCGTCGGCAAAGGTGTCGCTGGCAATCAGGGCAACGCGCGGGTCCATATAGTCGGCAATGTCGGAATAGATGGCCTGGGCCGATCCGGCGACATAGGTTTTGCCGCCATTGTCGAACGGGCGCCGGGTAATGACGCGCACGGTGCCACCGACGCCGCCTTCCGTCATGTCGGCCGTTGCGGACTTGACGACTTCCAGCCGGTTGACGAATTCGGAGGGCAGGTCGCGGAAGTCGACATCGCGGCCGCCGCCTACCGTGGTGGACAAAGCGGTCGTGCCATTGATCTCGACGCGATTGAGCGACGGGTCGGCACCGCGGATGGTCACGCCAGCGCCTTCGCCATCGGCGCGCGAAAGCTGCACGCCGGTCACGCGCTGCAGCGCTTCGCCGATATTTTTGTCGGGGAATTTGCCGATATCTTCGGCTGAAATCGCGTCCAGCACCTGCGGCGCATTGCGCTTGGCGTTCAACGCGCCCTGCAGACTGCTGCGGATGCCGGTGACGACGATGTCGCTATCGCTGGCTGCCTCCTGCTGCGCGGTTGCCGTCCCGGCGGAAAGCAGAAACACGGCCATGGCAGCGCTCGAAACCAAGGCGCCGTTCCTGGAAAACTTCATCAACCATCCTCCCCAAATCAATGCACATAATGCTGGGCGTTGAGCCAGTGGGCGACTTGACCTGCCGCCTCGTTCAAACCCGTTAGTTCCATATGTTGAACATAGATCTCTATATATGGATATTTTTGGGAAGGGGAAATTTGCGGCAGAATGAGCCATATGAGCGACGACCTGTTACGCCGGGCGAAGCGCTTTCAAACCGTGGTCCCAGAATTTGGCGTTATCGTCCGCGCGTTGTCGATAGTGGCGGCGCAGTCGCGGAGCGGGCACCGGCACGTATTTCGCAGGAAGCCTATGCGCGAACGAAGGATCAGACCTTCGTGATATTCAGCCTGAGCGTGGTGGCTGGTGATGACAGGGTCACCGCGTCGACAGAGCGGATCAAGCCATCAAACCCCACCCGATTCGCGCAAGTCCGGTCGCGCGCCAACCACCCGTTCGCCCTTCGTCGCCTCACTCAGTATGTCGAGGAGCGGCGCTGGGTCGCGGTCGGGCGCCAGCTGCGCCACCTACGCTCTGGCTGTCTTTCAGCGGTGGACCGACCTGCGTCCTTAGCTCGCTGCGAATCTGCAACGCATCTGATCGGAGGAGATCATCAGCGTGGCCGATCAGCCGTAAAATTCGCTCTCGATCTTTGAAAGCGTGTCGAAGCCATCGGCGATATGGCTGCGCATGGCGGCTTCGGCGCCTTCCGCATCGCCCGCCAACAGCAAGGCGACCATCTTCTTGTGATCGGCGTTTGCGGTGCGCAGGCGGCCTTCGTCGTAGAAGCTTTCGAACAATAGCCGGTGGATGGGGACGTTCAGCCGCTTGAGCAATTCGGCGATAACGCTGTTACCAGACCCCTGCACGATGATCCGATGCCATTCGAGATTCAGCCGACCAAAGCGGTCGGGCGCGCGATCGATCACGCACTGGTCCAGCTGGTCCTGCACCGCGCACAGTTGGCGCTTATCTTCGTCCGAGGCATGGCGCGCAAAATCCGCGGCGCAGATTCCTTCCAACGCGATGCGGGCGCGGTAGATTTGCGCGACTTCCTCCAGGCCCGTGCTCTTGACGGAGGCACCGCGAAACTCCTCGATCTGGACAAGGCCTTCCCCTTCTAGACGTTGCAGCGCCTCGCGCACTTTTGAGCGGCTGGCCCCGGTCTGGCGGATGATATCAACCTCGACCAGCCGCTGTCCCGGCGAAAAACGCCCGTTTCTGATGCGGTTGCGGACCCAGTCCGCCACTTCCACGCCCGTTGGCGCGCGTTTTTCCATACCGTCCATAGGCTGATAGTCTCGCCATCGGACAATATTGTCAACAATATTGTCAGCGAGTTTTTGGTTGCATCGGCCCGCCTGATCGCTGATGAAATTGTCAACAATAGGAGAGAGCGATGCAGGCGGCGCGATCGATCGCAATGCTGGCGGCCTTGGGGGTCGCCATGCCGGGGCTGGCCAGGGACTATGCCGATGTGCAGCGCAGTTCGGTCTATGTGCCGGTGCGCGATGGCACGAAGCTGGCCGTCAACCTGTATCGCCCCAGCGACAAGGACAAGGTCGCGGCCGAAAAGTTGCCGGTGATCTTCGTCTTCACCCCTTATCGGGCACGGTTTCGGGACAAGGATGGCACGATCAAGGAAGTCGCTCTGGACGACCGGCTGGCATTACGATCGCTGATCAAGGCGGGCTATGTCGTCGCCGTCGCGGATATTCGCGGCAAGGGCGCGTCCTTTGGTCGCCGTCACGGCTTTCAGGACAGGACCGAAGCGCGTGACGGCCATGATCTGGTCGAATGGCTGGCGCGGCAGCCCTTTTCCAGCGGCAAGGTCGGCATGATCGGTTGCTCCTATCTGGGCGGCACCACCTTTCACACCGCCACCACCGCGCCGCCGTCGCTCAAGGCGGTGTTCGTCGGCGCGTCCGACCTCGACAAATATGCTTTCGTTCGGCGCGGCGGGATCACGGCACAATTCAACACTCGGCCGGACGAGCCGCTGAGCGACGATCTGGCGAGCCTGCCGGTCGATGGCGACCGCGACGGCGCGCAATTGCAGGCGGCGGTGCAGCAACATGCGAAGAACACGCCGATGGCGGCGCTATGGTATGGCATGCCGTATCGCGACAGCGTGTCGCCGCTGACCGGCAACGCCTTCTGGGAAGAGGTCGGCGTCTATCGCTATCTCGATGCGATCCGGCAGGCGGGGATCGCCACCTATTTCTGGAGCAACTGGCAGGACGAGCCAACCGCCCAGTCGATCCTGAGCGCAGCGAACATGGCGGGATCGAAGTTCCTGGCCGGGCCGGGCAGCCATTGCGTGCCGCCGCCAGGGTTCGACTTTACCGGGGGGGTCGTGCGCTATTTCGACCATCATCTCAAAGGCGTCGCCAATGGCATCGCCGCCGAACCGCGCGCGACCTATTGGGTCGAGGGGCTGGACGGCAAGGGCGGCTATGTACGGTCCAACGCCTTACCGGGCGAGACCGCCAAGCCGATCCGCTGGTTTTTCGACGCAGGGCGGAGCGGCACGGCCCGGTCAGTCAATGACGGACAACTGGGCACCCAGACGGGCAAGACAGGTACGGACCGGTTTACCGTGCGCTACGACCTGCCGCCCGCCGACTATTTCGCCTTCTGGGCCAAGCCGATGGACGACAAGGGGCTGAGCTATACCAGCGCGCCCTTGGCCAAGGCGACCAAACTGATCGGCTATCCGGTTGTGCGGTTACGCGTTTCGGCGGACAAGCCCGACGCCAATATCTTTGCCTATCTCGACCAGGTGGCCGCCGATGGCACGACGGAAGTCGTCGCCTTCGGGCGACTGGCCCTGTCGCACCGCAAGACGGGCAAGCCACCCTATGAGACGATGGGCCTGCCCTGGCATTCTGGCTTGCGCGCCGATGTCGCGCCATTGCCGCCGGGGCAGCAGGCGGACCTGGCGATCGACCTGACGCCGGTGTCGCGGGTCGTGCCGGCAGGGGCGCGGCTGCGCGTGACGATCGCGGGTGCAGACCCGCGCCAGCGCAACCTCAAGGATATCGAACAGAAACCCGCACCGGTCATCACCGTGCAGCGGGGCGGAACGAGGGCATCGTGGATCGAATTGCCGATCGCGGATTGAACGACGGCGCAATGATAATGGCCGCGCAACGCGGCGAGGGAGGATGGCATGAACAGGAATCGTAAAGGTGGGATCAGCCTGCGGGCCGCTTTGCAGATCGGCTGCTGCGGGATCGCTGTAGGTCTATCAGCTGTGGCGGCAGCGCAGGAGGAGGCGAGCACCGCCGACATCGTCGTCACCGGCAGCCGCGTGCGCGGCGCGGCCCCCGTTGGCTCCACCGTCACAACGCTCGGCCGGGCCGAAATGGAAGCGTCCAGTGCCGTCACGGTCGATCGCATGATCAAGGAAATTCCGCAGGTCTTTGACCTTGGCGTGTCGGAAAATTCACGCGGCCAATCGGGCGGCAGCGGCAACATCACCTATGGCAACTCGGTCAATCTGCGCGGCATCGGCCCCTATGCCACGCTGGTCATCATCGACGGCCATCGCGTGACCAACAACAGCCGGTCAATCGACCCCTCGGTCCTGCCTTCTCTGGGGGTCGAACGGATCGAGGTCGTGGCGGATGGCGCATCGGCCGTTTATGGATCGGATGCCGTGGCTGGCGTGGTCAATCTGATCCCGCGCCGGTCGCTGGACGGGGGCGAAGTCTTTGCCCGGTCGGGCATCGCCTCACGCGGCGATTTTCATGAAACGACGCTCGGCGCGGCCATCGGCAAGGTGTTCGACCGCGGACAGATCATGGTCGCCTATGAGCATGTCGAACGATCGAACCTGAGCGGCGATGATCGGTCCTTCTTCACCAGCGACCAGCGGGCGTCAGGCGGCGGCGATTACCGGATCGCGCGCTGCGCACCCGGCAACATCAATGCCAATGGCACCACCTATGCCATTCCGACAGGTGGCGTGACGCAGGCCAATGCGGGATCGCTGGCGGCAGGGACGATCAACCGGTGCGATGAGCTGGCCAATCAGGATTTGATGCCGGAACAGAATTATGACTCGGTCAACAGCACGGGCCGGTTCGAATTTAACGATTGGCTGAGCGTCTTCTATGATGGCTTTTACTCCAAACGGAACTTCTATCGCCAGTCGGCCTATTCCAACGCCCGGCTGACCGTGCCGCAGACCAATGCCTTTTTCGTGCGGCCCGCAGGCTTTACCGGCACCAGCTATACACTCGATTATAATTTCCGCGACGACGTGCCGACCAATGACAGTTTCGGATCGGCCGAAAGCTGGCAGATCACACCCGGCGTGCGCGCCAAGCTGCCCCATGATTGGGAAGCCGAAGCCTTGTTCGGCTATGGCAAGACCAATGATTTTTCCGGTTCCTATCATGGCATCAACAATGCAGCGCTCAACGCGGCACTGGCGAGCAGCGATCCTGCGACGGCGTTCGATCCCTATGGGCTGGGACGCACCAGCGAGACGCTATTGGCGACGATCGCCAACCAGATATTCCTCGCCCCCACCAATGGTCGCCTGAAAACCTATGAGGCCCGGCTCAACGGACCGCTCTTCACCCTGCCCGGCGGCGCGGTGAAGCTGGCGACGGGCTATGAACGGCAGGATTTCACCGTTGCCCTGGGGTCTGCGCGAGGCGCGCCGACCAACCCGATCACCTTCCGCCATTTCGGCCGCAAGGTGGATTCGGTCTATGGCGAACTCTACATCCCCATCTTCGGCGCGGACAATGCGACGCCGGGGTTCGAGCGGCTGGAACTGAACGCAGCGGTGCGCCACGACAAATATAGCGACGTCGGATCGACCACTAACCCCAAATTCGGCATCAATTGGCAACCGGTGCGCTGGGCCAAGCTGCGCGCCAGTTACGGCACATCCTTCCGCGCGCCGACCATCCCGGAAATCTATGGCAATTCCAACAATATCTTCGGCCAGAGCTACCAGAATCCGGCGGGTGGCGCGCCGCTGCAGGGCTATGCCCTGTCCGGTCCCAATCTGGACCTGAAACCCGAAACGGCAACGACCTGGTCGATCGGTGCGGACTTTGATCCTCTGCCCAACCTGCGTTTCGGCATCACCTATTGGGACGTCAAATATGAAAATCAGGTGCTGGCCAATCTGTCGAACCTGACCATCCTCGGCAATGAAGCGGAATATGCCGGGACCGACATCATCCTGCGCGGGGCGGCCGCGGCGGCGCGGGTACAGGAATTGCTGGCGCAGGGCGTGGCGCTGGCAGGCGGCTCCTTCCCCGGTGGCGATCCGGCGAACGTCACGCTGTTCGTCGACGGGCGCAGCCAGAATCTGGGCGTATCGGTGACGCGCGGTATCGATTTTACCGGCACCTGGAACACCCGGCTGGGCGCGAAGGATGCGTTGACGGTCAATATATCCGGCACCTATCTGACCAAATATAATGTCGCCGTGACGCCTGCGGCGCCTCTGGTCGATCGGCGCAATATCATCTTCAACCCGTTGAAGCTGAAAGCGCGCGCGAGCGTGACATGGGATCATGGCCCGTTCAGCGCGCGAGTGCTGGCAACCCATGTCGGGGGCTATCGCAACAATCTGTCGAGGCCGGTGCAGTCGGTAAAAAGCTATACGCCGGTCGATCTGACGCTGAACTGGAAGGTGGGCGATCAACAGGCTGACGGCTTCTTCGAAAAGGGACTCGTGCTGGGGCTGGAGGTGCGCAACATGTTCGATATCGCGCCGCCCTATGTCAACCTGGCGCCCAATGGCAATGGTGGCGGCGGCTATGACGCGACGGCGAGTGACCCGATCGGGCGGCTGTTCGCGGTCAGCGTGCGCAAGTCCTTCTGACGCGGAGCGGATGACAGCGTGACACAGGATGCGATCTCGATCGTGCTGACAGGCGATCTGGTTCTGGACGAGCCGGATGGCGCCTATTGGCTGGCCGGGATCGCGCCCGCGCTGCGCGCTGCGGACCTTGCGATCGGCCATTTGGAGGTGCCGCATACGGAGCGCGGGGCGGAGTTGAAAGGCGATGTCCCCGCACCCGGCGCACCGCCCGAAAATCTGGCCGCCATCGCCGATGCGGGCTTTGCCATGCTGAGCCTGGCGGGCAATCACATCGCCGATTGCGGCGCGGAAGGCATTGCCGATACGATAGCGGGACTGGATGCGCTGGGCGTGGCGCATTGCGGCGCGGGGCTGACTCTCGCCGCAGCACGCGCACCGGCCATCGTCACGCGCGGCGGACATCGGATCGCACTGCTCAGCTATAATTGCGTGGGTCCGGTCGCGAGCTGGGCGAGCAAGGATAAGGCCGGATGCGCCTGGCTGCGGATCGAGACCGCCGACGGCGCGCCGATCGCGCCAGCGGCCGCGCTCGCCAAGGTGACGGACGAAGCACGCGCCATGCTCAAGGGCGACATTGCCGCCGTTCGGGACCAGGCCGACATCGTGCTGGTCGCGCTACACAAGGGCATCGTCCATACCCCCGTCCAGTTGGCACCCTATGAGCGGGCGGTGTCGCATGCCGCGATCGACGCGGGCGCGGATGTCGTCATCGGCCATCACGCCCATATCGTGCGGGGCATCGAATTTTACCGGGGCAAGCCGATCTTCCACGGGCTTGGCAATGGCTGCGTCGTGACGAGCGCACTCAGCCCGGCGCAGGACCATCCGGCGCGGGCGGAATGGGCGGCGCGGCGGCGGACTTTGTTCGGGTTCGAACCCGACCCGGCCTATCCGCTCGCGCCTTTTCACCCCGAAGCGGTCAATGCCTTTCTGGGCCATGTCACATGGGATGCGGACCGGACCATCGGGGTCCGCATCATTCCGGTCGATGTCGAGCCGCCCGGTCGTCCAACACTAGCGTCGGCGACGCGCGCGGCGGAGATTTGCGCCTATGTCGAACAGATCACGCACGCTGCCGGGCTACCGGCGATCACAATCAGCAACGACGGCCGGGTCGAAGAGGTGACTGCATGAATGCTGCCAGGACCATGATGATATGGACGGGCGGGGTCGCCTTGATCGTCGCAGCCGCGCTCAATCTGCTGGCGGTGATCGGTCGGCACACCGGCCTGCCGCTCAAGGGCGCGATCGAACTGGTGCAGGTCGTCGTCCTGATCGGCGGATCGCTGGCGCTGGTCGCCGCGACGCTGGGCCGCAACCATGCGCGCGTTCACCTGATCCTCGATCGGCTGACCGGCAGCAACCGCGATGTCGCCGAATGGGTCTGCACAGTGCTGTCGATCCTGTTCTACCTGATGCTACTGGGCGGCTCCTGCTGGCTGGCGGCGGACCTGTGGGGCAGCCAGGAGGTGAGCGAACTGGTCGGTGTGCCCTGGTGGGCGATGCGCGCTTTCCTCAACCTCACGCTGGTCGTCATCATCGCCCTGCTTGTCCGCCAACTGGTGGAAGGGCGCCGACCATGATCCTCGCAACGCCCGAAACCGGGCTGATCGGCCTTATCCTCCTGTTCGCCATGCTGTTGTGCGGCGTGCCAATCGGCGTTTCGCTGGGCCTTGTCGGCGTCGGCGGCCTGATGGTCGCGCTTGGGCCAGAGGGCGCGCTCATCAAGGCCGGCGTCGTCGTGGTCGAAACGCTGACCCGCTATGAACTGGGCACATTGCCGCTGTTCATGCTGATGGCGCATCTCTTCTTTGCGGCCAATGCCAGTCGGGATCTGTTCGATGCCGCCGCCAAGATGATTGGCCATCGACGCGGCGGCCTGGCTTATGCGTCGATCGGCGGATGTGCCGGTTTCGGGTCGATCAATGGTTCCAGCCTGGCGACGGCGGCGACCATCGGCCTGGTCGCGCTGCCCGAAATGCGCCAGCGCGGCTATAGCGATGCGCTGGCGACCGGCACCGTCGCTGCCGGTGGCACATTGGGCCAGATGTTGCCGCCATCGGGCGCGCTGATCGTCTATGGCATCATCGCCGAACAATCGATCGGCACGCTGTTCACCGCCACGCTCATTCCCGGCATTTCGCAGATGCTCTTCTATTGCCTGGTCGTGTGGCTGCTCGTGCGCTGGCGTCCTTCGATCGCGCCGCCGAGCGAGCGGGCGAGTTGGGCGGAGCGTGGCCGGGCGATGTTGCGGATCGCCGACATGCTGCTGCTCTTGGCCGTGGTGCTGGGCGGGATCGTACTGGGCTGGTTCAGCCCATCGGAAGCCTCCTCTATCGGTACGGCGGGCGCGCTGGCCATTACCGCATGGCGGGGGCGGCTCAACCGCGAGGTGCTGTTCCGCGCCTTTTCCGAAACCTTGCGGACGACGGGCCTCATCTTCCTGGTCATCATCGGCGCGATCATCTTTTCGGTCTTCATCAGCGTGACCGGGCTGACCGAAGCGGTCGGTACTGTCTTGTCGGCCATGGACATGGGCACCATCCCGACCCTGCTGGTCGTCGCGCTGCTTTTGCTGCTGCTGGGATCGGTGCTGGACGGGCTGGCATTGATGCTGCTGACCACGCCCATCCTGCTGCCGATCGTCGAAGGGGTGGGCATGTCGCCGATCTGGTTCGGCATCTTCATCACCCGCGCCATGGAGATCGGCTTCGTCCACCCGCCCCTAGGGATGAACCTCTATGTCATCCAGGGGGTGGCCAAGGACGTGCCGCTGGGACGGATATTCAAGGGCGTGCTGCCCTTCCTCGGCAGTGATCTCATCCACTTGCTCCTCATCATCCTGTTCCCGGCCATGGCGCTGTGGCTGCCCACTGTTATTGGACAATGACCATGATTGCCTATGTCGGCCCCGACCTACCGCAAGATGTGCTGACCGCCACGGGCGCCTGTTCCGGCCCGGTGGGATGGAATGTCGATCGGCCCTTTCCGGCGGCGGATCGCTGGCTGGAAAGCAAATTTCCGCTCTGGACGCGGTCCATCCTGCAGGATTGGTCGGATGGCGCGCTGGATGGGCTGGACGCGGTGCTCTTCTCGCGCGGTGACGATGCAGCGCAGCGGCTCTATTATTATATCTGCGAATTGCGGCAGCGGGGCGAGATTGCTGGTCCCGAACCGATGATCTTCGACACGGCCACGATCCAGCGCGCCAGCAGCGTCGCGCATATGGGCAAGGCGATCAGACGACTGGCCGAACGCCTCGGCATCGACGATGACGCGCTGGAGCAAGGGATCGTGGCGACCAACGCGCTGCGGCTTGCCGCGCCGCAAGTCTGTGGCGACGCGCCATTGTGCCTGCTGGGGGGCACACCGCCGCCCGATGCCCGCATCCATGCGATGATTGAGGCGGCCGGATGGCGCGCGGCCGGACCGACGCTGGCGCAAAGCTGGCAGAATCCCAGCGACCTTCGCGTGGAGGAAGGCAGCGGCGATCCATGTGCCGCGATCGCACGCCAGTTGCATGAGGCCGCGCAAGGCAGCCGGGCCTTTCGCGATCATGCCGACGCCCTATCGGCGCAAGCGCGGCAGGTCCGCGCATCGGCGGTCCTGTTATGGTTCGCGGAAGAGGATGAGGCACGCATCTGGCACTTGCCCGCGCAGCGTGACGCACTGGCCGACGCCAATATACCGACGCTCATCCTCACCCGCCGCGACTGGCGCGCGAACGATGGGGTGGCAGAGGATATTACGAAATTTTTGAAGGAGTTAAAGGCATGACCCCGCTTGCAGGCCATCGCGTCGCCACATTGGGCGGCATGGCGGACCGCCCGCTAGCGCGCTTCCTGGCGTCGCTGGGCGCTGAACTGGGCGGACCGGTCGAAGGCGCGTCCTTCGTCATCGACGACTTGGGCTTGGAAAGCCTGAAAGACGTCGCGATACCGGAGACGGCTGTGCATGTCTCGGTCACCACCTTCGGGTCGGGCGGGCCGCGATCCGGCTGGAAGGGTGGCGAGTTCGTCGCGTCGGCCATGGGCGGGGCGCTGTGGGTGACGGGTGAACCCGACCTGCCGCCGGTCAAGGAAGCGGGCGATGCCTGCACCTTCCATGCGGACATGGTCGCGGCGAGTGGTGCGATGGCCGCCCATTATGCACGCGGCACGCATGGCAAGGGGCAGCATGTCGACATATCCATCCAGCAGGTAGCCTTCAGCCGTAATTTCAACGGGATATTGTGCTGGCAATTCGATCGGCGCAAATTGAAACGGGTGGGCGGCGCGCTTGCCTATGGCCAAGCGACGGTGCGCGCGATCTGGCGGCTGGCCGATGGATGGTGTTTCCATTCGCTGATGACCGGGCGACTGGGTGCGCCCGCCAATCAGGCTCTGTCCGACTGGATGGATGCCGTCGGAGCGCCCAATCCGCTGCACGGCACCGATTGGCTCAGCTACAATCGTTCCACCCTGCCCGCCGACACGCGCGTGGTGTGGGAAGCGGCCATCGACGCCTTCTTCCGGTCGCGCACCAAGGCGGAGATCGCGACCGAAGGGCTGCGGCGGGGGATCAATGCCTGTGTCGCGAACGAACCGGCCGATGTGCTGGCAGACCGGCATCTCGCCGCGCGCGGCTTTTTCGACACGCCATCGGGCCTGCCGGAACGATTTGCCGCAATCCGCGCAGGTTCGGCGGTTACCGCGCCTGCCGTTCATACGGGCGATCGGCCGGGGCCATTGGCGGGCGTGAAGGTGCTGGATTTCGCCTGGGCACTGGTCGGGTCGATCACGACCAAGACGCTGGGCGACCTGGGCGCAGAGATCGTGAAGATCGAAAGCCGCACGCGCCCGGACCTCGCCCGTTTGGATGTGCAGGTGTCCGCATCGCAGCCCGGCAATTGGGACGACAAGCCCTGGTTCGCCCATCTCAACTCGTCCAAGCGCAGCCTGTCGCTCAATATGAAGAAGCCGGAGGCGCGCGAACTCATTGATCCGCTGATCGACTGGGCGGACGTGGTGGTCGAGAATTTCTCGCCGGGCACGATGAAGAAACTGGGGCTGGACTATGACGCGCTTTGCCAACGCAATCCGGGCATCGTGATGGTGTCGGGCAGCGTGTTCGGGCAGACCGGGCCGCTGGCGCAGGAATGGGGCGTCGATGGCACGGGTGGCGCGTTGTCGGGGCGCACCTTCCTGACCGGCTATCCGACGCGCGACCCGGTGATACCCGGCGCTGTGCCCTATGGCGATGTGATCGTGCCGTTCGTGATGGCAGGGGCCGTGGCGGCCGCGCTCCAGCATCGGCGCGAAACGGGACGTGGCGCGCATATCGACGCATCCATGTATGAAATCTGCGTGCAGCAGATGCGCGATAGCCTGTCCGCCGCGCGGCGTGGCGAGCGATCGCAACGGTCGGGCAACGCCGATCCGGGCGTCTTCTTCCAGGATGTGTTTCCGGCACGCGGCGAAGACCGCTGGGTCGCGATCAGCCTGTTCGATGAAGACGATCGTGCGCGCCTGCACGCTATGACCGGCCCCGATGTCGCGACATGGACCGCGCAGCGCGAGGACCATGCCATCGCCTCTACCCTTCAAGCGGCCGGTATCGCCTGCGGCGTGGTGCAGGATTGCGAGGATATGATCGATCATGATCCGCAATTGGCCGGACGCGGCGCGCTGGTGACGCTCGATCACCCGATCCTGGGACCGTTCGGCCATATCGCGACCCCCATATCCCTTTCCCGCGACAGGTTCGCACCCTTCCGCGCGCCTGGCATGGGCGAGCATGCCCATGCCATCGCCCGGACCCTGTGCGGGCTTGATGATGCGCGCATCGCCGAACTGGAAGCGGCAGGAGTTTTTCAATGAACGACATAATAGCCCCGCGCGCCACCGGCCAGCGCAGCCGCAAGGATCTGGCCTGCACCGCCGTCGCCAGCGCGTATCAGAAGCAATTTGGCGCGGACCTCAAACGGCGGGTCGTGGACGAAGGCGAACCCTTCGCCATCGTCCAGGCCGACACGCCGCACGAGATTTTCCATGTGATGGACATCCCCATCATCACCAACCAATGGTGGTCGGCCTATATCTCCGCCAAACAATTGTCCGGCCATTATTTCGACGTGATGGCGCGGCATGGCTATCCTGAAAACAGCTGCAAATATTGCTCGCTTGGCCTCGCCTGCACGCTGGCGAATGATCCCAAGACCGCGCCCTGGGGCGGATTGCCCAAGCCAACCGTGCTGGTCGCACGCCTGACCTGCGACTGCATCCAGCATGTCTTTGGCCAATGGGCACAGGCGCTGGGCAGCGAATTTTTCCCGATGGAAGCGCCGGCATGGGAGCATAAGGAGGCCCATTGGTTCCAGCATAGTCGCAGCGCGTGGCGGCGGGTCTATGAGCCGGATCGCATCGCGCTGATGGTCGCGGAAATGCGCGATCTCATCAGCTTGTTGGAAAATCGCACTGGCCGCCGGTTCGACGAGGCGAAGCTGCATCACCTGATGGAGCGGATCAACGAACAGGAAGGCTATATCTGGGAAGCCGCGCAGGCGATCGGCAGCGCGCGCCCCTGCCCGGTGTCGATCGCCGAACAAATGCCCAATACGATGATTCCGCAATGGCATCGCGGGTCGGACTGGGCCGTCGCCCACGCCAGGCGCTTTCGCGACGAAGTCATGGAACGGGTGGCGAGCGGCGCGGGTGCGGCCGACAATGAACGCATAAGGCTGATGTGGATCGGTGCGGGCGTGTGGCATGATCCGGGCTTTTATCAGGCGCTGGAAGAGCGACTGGGCGCGGTCTTCGTCTGGTCGATGTATATGCCCTTTGCCGGGCCACAATATATTCGCGAGTTGCAGGGCCAGCCGATGGATGCGCTGGCCAGCCGCATCTGTTCGATGAACGAAGTGCTGCATCTGCCGCCATGGATGAACGGGTGGATGACCAGCGAGGCGGAACGGTGCGGCATCGATGCCTGCGTCATCCTGCTGCCGCCCGACAACCGCCTGTCGCAATCGGGCACGAAACTGACGGCGCTTTCACTGGAAGCGGCGGGCGTGCCGGTGCTGGCGATCGACGCGGACATGGTGGATGCGGCCAATTGGAACCATGACGCGATGGTCGCGATGGTTGCCGACTTTCTGGCAGCAAGGGGGCTGGCATGACGCTCCGCGCGCTGCTGTCCCTGTTGGTGCCGCTGTGCCTGATGACGGCCTGCGCCCGGCCGCTACCGCCCGGTGTGACGGAACTGACTTATGCGACGCCCTACAGCCCGAACCATCCGTTCAGCAAGGCGGACAAGGCATGGATGGAATTTGTCGAACAGAAGTCACAAGGGCGCATCCGCATTCGTCCGATCTGGTCGGGCGCGCTGCTGTCGTCGGACATGTCGATGGAGGAATTGCGCCATGGCGTGGCCGATGTCGGCCTCATCACGCCCATCTATGTGCGCGGCGGCACCCATCTGATCCGCATCCAGACCGGTTTCTACAGCGGAGCGGACAGCATCGACTCGCAGTTGAAACTCTATCGCTGCATCGCCGCGGCCAACCCGCAGATCGGCCATGAATTGCACGGGCTAAAGGTGCTAGCGGTCCAGGGCGGCTCGCTCGCCGGGATCGTCACGACCGACCGGCAGGTGCGCAATCTGGCCGACCTGCGCGGGCTGCGGCTGCGCGCGCCCACCGAATTGCTCACGGTGCTGGAGTCGCTGGGCGCGGACCCGGTCAACATGCCGATGGCGGATGTTTATTCGGCGATGGCCAAGGGGGTGATCGACGGCGTGATCGCGCCGGGCGACACGTTCAAATCGCTGCATTTCGCGGAAGTGGCCAGCCATTATAACAATCTCGCCATCCCGCGGGGTGCCTATCCGGCGCGGGCGATAGGGCTGACACGATGGAACCGGCTGAGCGAGGCGGAGCGGGCGATCCTGACGCAGTCGCAAGCAGTGTGGGAGGATGCGCTGTCGCGTGAAATCCATGCGGCGCTGGTCAAGGGGCTGGAGGAAGCCAAGGCGCAGAAGGTGACGATCTCCGGCATGTCCGCACAGGAACAGGCGCGCTTCGACGCGCTGTATCTGCGCGATTCCGAAGGCAATGCCCGCAGCCTGTCGCGGTTTGGCATCGACGGGATGCAGGCGTTCCGAACGGCGCGCGCAGCAGTACGCGGGCGCGACGATATACAGTGCGGAGGGAAAATATGACGCCTTTGATCGTGATCGCGGCCATGGCAATGATGATCGTCGGCACCGCATCGGCGCAGCCAACGCAGGACAAGGTCGCGCGCCGGATCGGCGATCCGGCTGGCACGGGGCGATGGCCTGCGGTCGCGGAAGGCTTTGCCGACACGCCCGGCTATACGCTGTACCGTCCCGCCACATGGCCACGCGAACGATTGCCGTTGGTCCTGTGGGGCAATGGCGGCTGCCGCGACAATGGCCTGTCGGCCAGCCATTTCCTGCGCGAAATCGCCAGTCACGGCTATATCGTGATCGCCAATGGCGCCCCACGCGAAGAACAGCCGCCGCTGACAGCCTTGCCGAACGAGGATGATGCGCCCGCACCTGCGGGGCCGCCACCGGCCAAGGCCGACGAAACGCAGGTGAGCCAGATGTTGGCGGCGATCGACTGGGCGACACAGGGCATCCATCGCGATCATGTCGATGCACAGCGCATTGCGGTGATGGGGCATAGCTGCGGCGGATTGCAGGCGCTGGCCGCAGGCGCTGATCCGAGGATCGACACGGTCGTCGCATTCAACAGCGGGGTCTATAACCGGCCCGGCGGCGGTCTGAGCGGTGTCTGGATCACCAAGGATGATTTGAAAAAGCTGCATACGCCCGTTGCCTATATATTGGGCGGGCCATCCGACATCGCCTACTCCAATGGGAGCGACGATGTGGCGCGACTATCGCATGTCCCCGTCTTCTACGCGAACAAGGATACGGGGCATGGCGGCACATTTTCGCTCGTCAATGGCGGGGATTATGGTCGGGTCGCTGTCGGGTGGCTCGACTGGCAATTGAAGCAGGATGCCGGTGCCGCCGCGATGTTCGTTGGTGCAGACTGCACCCTTTGCCAAGACCCCAGTTGGTCCATCATCCGCAAGCAATTCCCGGAGCAACCATGAACAAGCCGCTCGCGGGCATCCGCATCGCCGATTTCAGCCATGTCATGGCCGGTCCCTACGCCTCGCATCTTTTGCGTCTGATGGGGGCGGAGGTGATCAAGATCGAGCCGCCGCAGGGCGACAGCTTCCGGTCCTACAATGTCGATCCACGGTTCGAGGGCATGTCCCCAGCGTTCATCGCCGCCAATGCGGGAAAGAAATCGATCGCCCTTGATCTGAAACAAGCCGACGATCTTGCGATCGCCCAGGGTATCGTGTCGCGCTGCGACGTCCTGCTCGAAAATTTCCGGCCCGGTGTGATCGATCGTCTGGGGCTTGGCTATGATGCCGTCCGCGCGTTGAACCCGGACATCATCTTCTGCTCAGTATCGGGCTATGGGCAGGACAGCCCGCAACGGGACTGGCCCGCGATCGACAATATCGTTCAGGCTACCAGCGGCATGATGATGCTGAGCGGCGAAGAGGGCGATCCGCCTGTCCGGGTCGGCTTTCCCATCGTCGATACCTTGACCGGCCAGACTGCCGCCTTCGCCATCCTCTCTGCGCTGATCCGGCGCATGCAGGGTGACGGCGGCAGTTTCATCGACGTGTCCATGTTCGACGCCAGCCTGGCGTTCATGACATCGGCGGTGACGCCCTTCCTGGTGACGGGGCGCGCGATGACGCGCATGGGCAATACCGGCTATAGCGGCTTGCCGACCGCATCGCTGTTCACGGCAAGGGACGGCCGCCAAGTGTCGCTGGGCGTCGTGCAGCCCAACCAGTTCGCCGCCCTCGCCCGCTTCACCGGCCGCGAGGACTGGTTGCGCAATCCGCTCTTTGCCACGCCGGAGGCGCGACGCGCGAATTTCGACGCCATGAAGGCGGAGTTGGAAACGGTCATCGCCACCCGCGACGCCGCCGATTGGGAAGCGGGCATGAGCGCGGCAGGCATCCCCTGCGGCATGGTCCGCCGCGTGGACGAAGCCGCAGCCCTGGCGCGGCCGGACGCCTTATTGTCGTTCGATGGCCTCGGCGGGCCGGATGGCGCGATCCGCGCGCCAGGTGCCGGTTTTCGCCTGACGCCAGGCGCGCAGGAGGGCCAAATGCCGCCCCGACTGGATGAACATCGCGATGAAATATTGGACTGGCTCGGCATTACAGATGTTCACGAAACATAAGTTGCCGACGCGGCGAAATCGCGGGCGAGGTCGATGAAGGCCTTGAAGGCGGCGGATGGGTTTCGTCGGTTGGGATAATAGAGGCACAGCGGCGCGAGCGGCGGCGTCCAGTCTTCCAGGACACGGACCAGACGGCCCGCCTTCATGTCCTCGCGAATGTCGGACTCCATGAGGAAGCCGATTCCGACGTCGTCCAGCACCGCCATGCGCGCGAGGCTGGCCTCGTCCAGCGTCATCGGGCCATCGACATCGATCTGCACCGCTTGCCCCGCCTTTTCGAATTGCCAGCGAAACAGGCTGCCGTTGGGCAGTCGGACACGCAGACATGGATGCGCGAGGAGATCCGGCGGGACCAGCGGCGTCCCATGCGCCGCCAGATAGGCGGGTGACGCAACGACGGCATAGCGTCGATACAGACCGAGCGGAATAGCGATCATGTCGCTCGGCACCAGGTCGGCCGTGCGAATGCCCGCATCAAATCCATCCGCCACGATATCGACGAGCCGCCCTTCCGTGACGAGATCGATATGGACCTGCGGATAGCGGCGAAGATAGTGCAGCAACAGGGGCGAGAATATCTCCCGCGCGGCCGTCGCAAAGGCGTTGATGCGCAACGTGCCTGAGGGCGTTGCCTGCTGCGACCGGGCGGCATCCATCGCCTCATGAATATCCTGCAGCGCCGGGCCGACCTTGCCGACAAAATCGCGTCCCGCATCGGTCAGCGAAACGCTGCGGGTGGTGCGGTTGAACAAGCGCACGCCAAGCTGCCGTTCGAGCTTCCCGATGGCGTTGCTCAGGGCGGTGGTGGAGACGCCCAGATCGATCGCCGCCGCCCGGAAGGCCCCCCTGCGCGCGATCGCGATTACCGCGTCGAGTTCGATCAGACCATGCCGCATCATTATCCCGCTTTTCGTAACAGCGCATCCCGATCTATCCCGATTATCATGGCGCGCGTCTACCGCTAACTTGGGTGACAGGATCCAACCCTGGATGCACGGCGGCCGGTGACACGGATCATCCGCCCCTTTGCTATCCTGGACAGGTCGGAACGCATGGAAGGAAGCCAGATATGACGGTTCAACTGCCCCCGCCCATCGCCGCCTATTTCGCGGCCGATGCCAACAAGGACGGCCATGTGGTAGCGCATTGCTTCACCGACGACGCCGTGGTGAAAGACGAAGGCAAGACGCATAGCGGGAAGGACGCCATCCGGGACTGGAAGGCGCAATCCTCCACCACCTACCGCTATACGGTAGAGCCGTTCGCCATCGCCACTGATGGCGCGCGGACGGTCGTGACCAGCCATCTCGAAGGCGACTTCCCCGGTAGCCCGCTCGACCTGCGCTATTTTTTCACGCTCGACGGCGACAAGATCGCTGCCCTTGAAATCATCCCATGAGCGCGGGTCATCGCCGGATCAGGCCCGCTAACTTTCAAATATCTCGCCGATTGGAACCCACCGCATGACGCCTTTTCTGACCTTGCAGGGGAAGCGCGCGCTGATCACGTCCGGCACCCGTGGCGCGGGCGCGGCGACGGTCGGCCTGTTCCGCGAACTCGGCGCGCAGGTTCTCACGACGGCGCGCACCCCGCCTTCGGGCAGCCCGGATGCGCTGTTCGTTGCTGCTGATCTTACCACGGCCGAAGGCTGCAACGAATTGGCAAGCGCGGTGCGCGATCGGCTGGGCGGGGTGGACATCATCGTTCACATGCTGGGCGGGTCTTCCGCGCCAGCCGGGGGATTTGAAGCGCTGAGCGATGCAGAATGGCGCAACGCCCTGGACCTCAACCTCATGCCCGCCGTCCGGCTCGATCGCGCGCTGCTGCCTGACATGCTGTCCCGCGGCAGTGGCGTGGTGATCCATGTCACCTCCATCCAGCGCGAATTGCCCCTGCCGGAAGCGACCACCGCCTACGCCGCCGCCAAGGCAGCGCTTTCCACCTATAGCAAGAGCCTGTCCAAACAAGTGTCGCCCCAGGGCGTCCGGGTGGTGCGGGTGTCGCCGGGCTGGATCGAAACGGAATCGGCCGTCGAACTGGCAACCCGACTCGCGGCCGAGCATGGCGGCGACATCGCGCAGGGCAAGAAGATGATCATGGACTCGCTCGGCGGGATTCCGATCGGAAGGCCATCGACACCGCAAGAGGTCGCCAGCCTGATCGCTTTCCTCGCGTCCGACCGGGCGGGCACCATTACCGGAACGGAATATGTCATCGATGGCGGAACCGTGCCGACGGTGTGAGAAAATTGGTACCGTCAAAGGTTGAAGCGGAAGCCGTAACCGATGCCCAATGTGAACTGCACTCTCCGCCCGCGCTCGCGGACGAGCGGCGAATGACCGGCCTCGCTCCCTAATCGATCGAGGCTGGTAAACAGGGTGATGGCGCTTTGCCGGTTCAGCGGGCGAAGCGCCGAACCAACGACACCATAAGACAGCAAGCCGCCCTTTGGCGAATAGGCACCAAGCCCGGATCGCTGCGACTGAATCGGATCGATGCCGAAATAGCTATCCATATAGGGTTTGCTGACGACCGTGGCGCGCGGACCGACATTGATGATCGTGCGTCCGCTGCGCGTCTGATACGATATCGCCCCGTCCGCTATCACGGCCTCATGTCCGCCAAAACCGCGGCGGACTTCCAAACGGCCGCGCCAGGGGCCGATGCGTTTTTCAACGAAGCCGCCCAATTCGGCAGCAGCCGCGACATTGCCCATGCCGCGCAGCCCGTCGCTTCCGCCCGTGATCAGAAAAGGCGATCCTCCGCGATCTTCATCACGCCCGAAGCGGACCTTGGCCAGCGGACCAGCCTTCCACCCGTTGGTGTTGACGGCGTTCCATCCCAATCCTTCGGGGATCGAAGCAAAGATCACGTCCTGATAATTGACCCGCAGGTCGGGGAAAATCGACAAAGCCATGTCTCGCGACCCTTGCCACGCGGGGCTCAGAACCGGTGCCAGGCCGATCGTCACGCTCCACCCTGCTTCGCTTCGGTCTGACGGTCGGCCCGCGAATGGTTCTGGCTGCGGCCCTTCCGTCTGGGCGAAACAGGGTTGGCCCAAGCCCAGGGCGGCCGCGGCCAAGAGATAGCGCATGTTCATCCTCGTGTCGGCAACCGCCCTTGATCCCCGATAATGTGGGGCCGCGCCTACTTTAGTCCATCACGCCATAAATGCCAGCGGTGGCAGGAGAATTGGGGCAAGACACTGATGCGCTTGAAGCTGTTGGCGGCAGGCTGGTCAGCGAACCGGCCATTCCGCGATCAACCGCAGGCCGAGTATGAACGAGGACCGAGACCCGCCCTCGGCGAAGGCGCGGCGGACATATTGCATGTCGGGCTGAACCGACAGGAACGGTGCCAAGCGGTCCTGGTAGGTGATTTCCACCCCCGTTTCGGCTGCATCGGCGCGATCACCCGAATCGCGTATCGATCGGCGGAACCCGCGCGACAGCAGACCCTGCGCAACGCCCACTGAAAACATTCCGTCCGGTCGCCCTGGAACCAGCCCGCGGGCGAGCAATCCGGCCTGGAACCCGCCGCGAAACGGCGTCGTCTTTCCGTCCGACACGCCTGCGCGGAAGAACAGATCGACACCTCGGCTGTCGTCGCCAGACACGCGCTGGTCGATCAGGACATAGGCACCGATCGCAGTCCGCTTGACGGGATCACCGTTGGCGTCGCGCGCATACAAGTCGTCCTGCTGCCGCGTATAGTGCCAGGCGCCGACCGCCAGCTTGCCGTTGATGCGCGTGCCTGCCTCGGCGATCAGGAGCGCGCCGTCGCGCATCCCGAAATCGATCCCCGATGTATCGCCCAGAACACCCGCTCGTGCATTCACGACGGCAGCGCGAACATAGCCTGAGTTGGCGATCGCCACGTTCAGCCGCATCGTCAACGCGGTCGAGGGAAAGATCGAGGGCCCATTGGGGCCCGTCGACGCCAGTTCCGAGCCAATGCCGAACGCTGGCGCGATCAGCAACCCGGCCGAGTCATTCTGGTAGAAATCCACGTTCAGATCGGACAGACCGACCAGCAGCGCGGCACGGCCGCCAGCAATATCCTGTTCGATCCAAGCATCGTACAGCTTTGTGCGGCCGTCGGCGACTTCGATATTATCGACACCCTGCAACGTCCCCGCCAGCGCGTTGATCGATCCCCCATGGTTGCTCAGCAGATGCACATGCGCGCGCGCGCCGCGCCAGCCGACCAGCCGGTCGAGGTCGCCATCTGCAGTCACCTCGATATTGCCGAGCACGCGGGCGCCCCGTGCATCGCCCCCGGCGACGTTCCCCATGAGATCCAGGACATAGCGACCCGCAATCGTGATGGCACGTGCCGGGGGTTCGGGTGCCGCTTCGGTAGACACGGATTGGCCCGACGCTGGGAAGGACCAAGCGGCGGACAGCAAAAGCGTGAGCCCTGCAAATCGAGGCGCTGTTATAATCTTCACGAATTACCTCCGACCACCTCCGTTCCGCCTATTATAGGATTGGAATTGTGCCCCAGTGCGGAACAGGTGAGCAAAACATGCCGATGACGATGTCCAGTCCCAGCGATGCGATCTCGCTATCCAGAGCGATCCGGATGGCAGGCGCTGTCCTGTTCGGACTGATGCTGCTATGCGGCGCGAGTGGCATCGGCGCGGCGTGGATGCAGACCGCCGCGCTGCATCGCCAGACCGAGGCGACGGCGCTGCTCGCCAACCATCTGGGCGCGGACATGATGCACGACGCCATTCGCAGCGACGTGCTCGCCACGTTCCAGGCGGCGGAACCGGGCAGCGCGATCAAGCCCGACGAGATTCAGAATGATTTCCGCGAGCATCTCGTCGCGCTGCGCGAGGGGATCGCGGCCGATTCAGCCTATACCGGCGACGCCGAGGTCGCCGCAGTGACCTCCAAGCTCGAGGCGCCGATGGAAGCCTATGTCCGTTCCGCCACACAGGTCATCGATAGCGTCGGGCGCGACCCGGTCGCCGCGCGCGCAATGCTGCCGGGGTTCTTCGACCAGTTCCGCGTGCTCGAGGAGTCGATGGGCGCAGCGTCGGAGGCGATCGAGGCGAACTCAAAGCAATCCGCTGAAAGTGCAGCGCGGATCGGCACGATCGCGATGATCCTGCTCGTCGTCACGCTGGCAATCGGCATCGCGGGGATATGGGCCTTCGTGGTTCTCTCACAGCGCCGGGTCGTGCAGCCGATCGTCGTCCTCGCCGGTACGATGCGCGCGCTCGGCGCGGGCAACCTTGCCGCTGAGGTAACGGGCGCGGATCGCCGCGACGAACTGGGCGACATGGCGAAGGCGATGCTGGCGTTCCGCAACCAGCTCCAGGCGGCGGAGGCCTCCAAACAGGCCCAGGCCGCGCTGATCGTCGACAGCCTGGGCACCGGCCTCACCGCGCTGGCGCAGGGTGACCTTACCGCCGAGGTTGTCGCCGATCTTCAGGCACCGTTTGCCGGGCTCAAGGACAATTTCAACAGCGCGGTTCATAGCCTGCGCGGGTTGATCGGATCGGTGGCGCAGGGCACGATGATGATCCGCACCGGATCGCAGGAGATAGCGCAGGCCAGCGAGGACTTAGCGCGGCGTACCGAGGGCAATGCCGCCAGCCTTGAGCAAACCGCAGCCGCGATTACGCAGATGGACCAACGACTGAAGGCGACTGCGGTTGCCGCGGGACAGACCGTCGAGCGCGCGGACGGCGCGATCACCACGGTCGCTGGCGGACGCGCGATCGCCGAGGAAGCGGTCCAGGCGATGACCCGGGTCAGCGAAAGCGCCAAGGGCATCGACAGCGTGATCGAGGGGCTCGACAAGATCGCCTTCCAGACACGCGTGCTGGCAATGAACGCCGCGGTCGAAGCCGGGCGCGCCGGCGACGCAGGACGCGGGTTCGCTGTGGTCGCCGATCTGGTGTCCGCGCTGGCCATGCGCGCCGAGGAAGAGGCCGGACGCGCGCGCGTTCAGCTGACCGCGACGCAGGCCGACATCAGCACCGCGGTCGAACGCGTGCAGCGGGTCGACGGTGCCTTGTCAGCCATTTCGGCGGATGTCGGCGGGGTGCATACATTGCTTGCCGGAATCGCGGACGACAATCACGCGCAATCGAGAGCGATCACCGAGGTCAGTAGTGCAGTCGGTGCGATGGACCAGGCGACACAGCAAAATGCGGCGATGGTCGAGCAAACCTCCGCTGCGGCCCGCAACCTGACCTTGGAAGTCACTACGCTGTCGGAACAGGCCGCTAAGTTCCGCATCGGCGGTGCACCGCAAAGGGGCGTTACGCCGAGGCAGACCAAAATGCGTAACGAACACCCGCAAAATGCGTCGCGATCGCTCACGACAGGAGCCACCGCCATGGCGGATGTCGGCGCGAGGCGCGACGAGTTTGCATCCTTCTAAGACGCAGTGAAACGGTGCTGGCTTTCGCTGGCGACTGCAACGCAGCAATTTAGTGCGACCTGGTGTTGTTGCCCCCTAAAGGCCGGACAGTTCCTCACGGGTTGAACGTTCGATAAACTCTCTTGGCGATCTGTAGCCGAGAGCGCGATGCGGATGCACGCGATTATAGTGGTCGAGCCATTTTGGCAGC
>NZ_NMUA01000216.1 GCF_002312805.1 Sphingobium sp. D43FB
CGGTCAGCCGCCTGATCGCAACCATACCGGGCATTGGTCCGATTACCGCGACGGCGATCGCAGCGACGGTGCCGGATGCCACCGCATTTCGCTCCGGCCGCGACTTTGCGGCCTGGCTTGGCTTGACCCCGCGCCAGAACTCGAGCGGTGGCAAGGACAGGCTGGGCAGCATCACCAAGCGCGGGGATACTTACCTTCGGCACCTGCTGTTCATCGGGGCACGCAACGTGATCCGCTATCCGAAGGCCAGAGCGACGGCCGGCGCTGCCTGGATCGAGGGGCTCGTGGCACGACGCTCAAGAACGGTCGCGGCCGTCGCGCTGGCCAACAAGATGGCACGCATTGCCTGGGCCATGATGACCACCGGGGAGGCCTACCGATCAGCGCGCGAGGCCACGGCCTGAGGAGGGCTGCTGCCGAAC
>NZ_NMUA01000217.1 GCF_002312805.1 Sphingobium sp. D43FB
TCCAAGTCCTGTCCCCTTCCCGCCCCTGGCACGATCACCCCGGGTGAACGGGTTGAAGATCGCCTCCAGTTCCGACGGATCGATCCCTGCCCCACGGTCCATGACGCTCAGCACCACGTACGGCGCGCTGGTATCACCGGAGACATAAGCCGCCACCTCAACCCCGCTGCCAGCATGGTGCAACGCGTTGCCGATCAAATTGTTCAGCAACCGCTTCATCGACACCCGACGCAAGGGAAACGCCTGGATCGGCTCCAGGCGCAGACGCACTTTTTCTTCGTTCTGGTTATACGGCGCAGCGACTTCACGAACCAGGTCAATCAGGTCCACTTCCTCGACAGACTCGTCACGACCATCGCGGATAAACGCGAGGAACTGGTCGAGGATCGCGTCCATGTCTTCGATGTCACGCACCATCGCG
>NZ_NMUA01000218.1 GCF_002312805.1 Sphingobium sp. D43FB
CAAAGATCAGATTTATGCAGGAAAAGCAGTATGCCCTACAGTGATCGTGACTCTGGACGGAAGCAGATTGAAAGCCGGAAGCGATTATACAGTGACTTATTCCAACAATAAAAAATCCGGAGCAAAAGCGACAGTGACTGTTAAAGGAAAAGGCAATTACACGGGAACTGTAACAGGATCCTTTAAAATTGCAGCTATTCCTGCAAAAGGCAAAACATATACAGCAGGAGGACTGAAATATAAGGTCATAAAATCCGCTTATCAGGGTGGAACTGTATGTGTAACAGCACCGGAAAAGAAAACTCTGACAAGTGCAACGGTTCCAGCATCTGTAAAACTGGATGGATATGCATTTAATGTCACTGCCATCAGTGATAAGGCATTTTCTGACTGTACCAAACTGAAAAAAGTAACGATCGG
>NZ_NMUA01000219.1 GCF_002312805.1 Sphingobium sp. D43FB
GGTATCTGGCGGCGCTAGTCGTCATTTTGTTGAACAGGCTGCTTGATGGTCTGGACGGTGCGCTGGCGCGGCGCAGAGAGCTTACCGACGCGGGCGGCTTTCTTGATATTTCTCTCGATTTTCTCTTTTACGCGCTGGTGCCGTTTGGCTTTATTCTTGCTGCACCGGAGCAAAATGCGCTGGCAGGCGGCTGGTTGTTGTTTGCGTTTATCGGCACGGGCAGCAGTTTTCTCGCCTTTGCTGCACTGGCAGCAAAACATCAGATTGATAACCCCGGTTATGCACATAAGTCGTTTTACTATCTGGGGGGATTAACCGAAGGCACAGAAACGATCTTACTGTTTGTGCTGGGATGTTTATTCCCTGCATGGTTTGCGTGGTTTGCGTGGATCTTCGGTGCGTTGTGCTGGATGAC
>NZ_NMUA01000220.1 GCF_002312805.1 Sphingobium sp. D43FB
GGCTCGGCGTCGTCGCGCCCACATCCAGCGCATAGGTGGTGATGTTCAGGATGTGGTTCAGGACGCGGCTGATCTCGGCGAACAGCACACGGATGTACTGCGCGCGGATCGGCGCCTCGATGCCGAGAAGCTTCTCGACGGCCAGGGCGAAGCAATGCTCCTGCGCCATCGGCGCCACGTAGTCCAGGCGGTCGAAATAGGGCAGCGCCTGGAGGTAGGTCTTGTGCTCGATCAGCTTCTCGGTGCCGCGGTGCAGTAGGCCGATATGCGGGTCGGCACGCTCCACCACCTCGCCCTGCATCTCCAGGATCAGGCGCAGCACGCCATGCGCCGCCGGATGCTGCGGGCCGAAATTGATGGTGTGGCTGTCGATCTCGACCGTGCGGGTGCCGCCGGCGGCCGGGGTGTCTTCGGT
>NZ_NMUA01000221.1 GCF_002312805.1 Sphingobium sp. D43FB
ATCCCGACAGTCACACCCGTTAGCGCGGAAGGAACCATTTCGGCCAAATCTGAATCACTTATCACTCTGCCGTCCTCTGGTCACACCGGTGAATATTGAAGAATCGCTGGTCTGAATCGAGTCTCATTTTGTAGGCAGATCATATATCTATTTGCTATAGCTTCCACTCATCTGACCGCCCGATTCTTGCAAAGGAGACTCGGGGGGAGCGGCCGCTTCTGGCCGATTCTGTTGAAAAAGTAGCTCCCCTGTCTGGCCTGCGGCAAAATCTCCGCATCGGCCAGCAGGGAAGCACGCAGCATGATGGGACAGTTATCGAGTGGGCAGGAGCGACTGTTTTACTCGTTCAACCTTGAAGATCACATCCCCTCCAATCACCTTCTGCGCAGCATTGATCAGTGTCTCGATCTGAGCG
>NZ_NMUA01000222.1 GCF_002312805.1 Sphingobium sp. D43FB
CGCTGGTTTGCGCGGGTGAGCTAGGTTTTATAAGGAAGATCGGTAAACTGCGCAGAGCCTTATTCCGGAGAGTTTTTCATGGTCAACAGTTGGCGCGTGCAACAAGCCGCACAAGCCGTTCGCGCAGGGGCAGTAATTGCCTATCCAACCGAAGCGGTCTGGGGCCTGGGTTGCGATCCGTGGGATGAAGAAGCGGTCTATCGTCTGTTGATGATCAAGGGCCGGTCTGTGGATAAAGGCCTGATCCTGATTGCCGACAATATCCGGCAGTTTGATTTTCTCTTCGAAGATTTCCCGGATGTGTGGATGGACCGCATGGCCAGTACCTGGCCGGGTCCCAATACGTGGCTGGTGCCCCATCAGGATTTGTTGCCCGAGTGGATTACCGGTGTGCATGACACGGTGGCGTTGCGGG
>NZ_NMUA01000223.1 GCF_002312805.1 Sphingobium sp. D43FB
TCTGTGGCATAGTAAATACTGTCGATATATGAAAACGGCTTAGAAGGTGTTTTTAAGGATTTATTTTCCTTCAGAGAGAGGAGGTCATCGGCTGGAAGCTTCCTCAGGTTCAGATATTTCCTGAATTTCCCACCGGAGCTTCATTTTTGAAAATTTCTCTGCGAGAACAGTAGGAAATGACGTTGCTGCGCGTTAAGCAGACCGAGAGCCTGCAGAAAGATGCAGGAAGCAGGGTGGTACCGCGGAATTTATGCTCCGTCCCTTTACTGGGATGGAGCTTTTTTTATTGCTCACATGCCCTGTCTGACATACAGGAAATTATGATTATTTAAAAAAAGGAGAAAGAAACCATGGATATGAAAGAAAAACTTCAGGAACTGGCTGAAGCAGCCAGAAAGCGGATCGATGAATC
>NZ_NMUA01000224.1 GCF_002312805.1 Sphingobium sp. D43FB
TACCAATAGAACGAATATCCGCCAGCACCATTTGTTTGGCGGCGTCACCCACCACGACAATGGAAACCACCGACGCAATACCGATAATAATCCCCAGCATGGTCAGTAAAGTACGCATTTTATTCGCTGCCAGCGCCCGCCATGCCATCGTCAGCGCCTCGTTAAAACCGCTGACAAACTGCCGCCAGCCAGACACCGTGTTGACAACAGGTTCCGTCCCGCCAGTAACATTCACTTTTTCAATGGCGGGAGGATTGCGCACAATTTCGCCGTCGCGAATTTCGATCACCCGCTCGGCCTGAGCAGCGACCTGCGGATCGTGGGTGACGATAATCACCGTATGCCCACGATCGCGCAGCTGATGCAGGATCGCCATCACCTCTTCGCCAGAATGGCTGTCCAGTGCGCCGGT
>NZ_NMUA01000225.1 GCF_002312805.1 Sphingobium sp. D43FB
TTTCGATGCAGATTTCGACTGCCTGCAACACCCCTGATAAGAACCAACAATAAAGGGCACGCCATGTCACTCACGCTGGAGCACGTCAGCCGCGCTGTCGACGGCCAAACCTGGATCGACGACGCATCCTTGAGCTTCGAACCTGGATCTTTCAACGTTCTGCTGGGCCGCACCCTGTCAGGCAAAACCAGCCTGATGCGCTTGATGGCGGGGCTGGACAAGCCGGACAGCGGACGAATCCTGATGAACGGCAAGGATGTCACGCAGACCGCAGTGCGGCACCGCAACGTGTCGATGGTTTATCAGCAGTTCATCAACTACCCGAGCATGACGGTGTTTGAAAACATCGCTTCGCCGCTGCGCCAGGCCGGGGAATCCAAGGAAGTTATCCACAGCAAGGTGCTGGAAACC
>NZ_NMUA01000022.1 GCF_002312805.1 Sphingobium sp. D43FB
CAGCGCCGCATTATACGCGCTCCAGTTTGTCGTGCGATACTTTGGTGAGGCTGGCTTGGGCATAGCCGCCCCCTAAAGCACTCGATTCACCTGAGGAATCCCCCAGGCGCAATTTCGCAACAAAGCCGTAAGGATGAGACACGGCATCTTATGCCTGATTTGACCAGCATCTATCAATATATGGGTCAGATCGAAGCGCGCTTGCGTGAACTTGACCCAACTATTCTCGCTTAGCCAATGCATACCCAACGGCGCATAATTTTGTTCCCCGGCGAAGGCCGGGGTCCAGATCAGAGCGTGGAACTGGACCCCGGCATTCGCCGGGGAACAGCTAAGCAAGCATTTGAGGCCCACCCATGTTGTTGAACATGGCCAAGTGATCGCTGCGAGGGTTTGTCTCTACACTTTCCCCCTCAAGCCGCCCGCCGCACTTCCCCCTGTCCTACATCCCCCAACCCATGCCATGCTCCCCGTCATGCCAAACACGCCTGACCTGCTCCACTTCACCCCCGTCCAGCTGCAACGCCGCGCGCGCGGCTGGACGCCCGACGCGCAACATGCCTTCATCGATGCCTTGTCCCGATGCGGCGTCGTTGCGCAGGCGGCGCGGAGCGTTGGCTGTTCGCCGCGCTCGGCCTATCTGTTGCGGGCGCGGCCGGAGGCGGAAAGTTTCGCCGCCGCCTGGGACTGGGCGATCGAGATGGGGCTGGACGACCAGATGGGCCGCGCCGTGGCGCTGATCCGGGGCGACCGGCGGCAACCGCTGGTGCGCGGTGGCCGCGTCGTCGGCCACTACAGCAAGCCCGACCGCCGGGTCATGCTCGCCGCGCTGCGCGCCCTGTCCGCCTGCACCGATGGCAGCCGCACCATGATGCCGCATAATGCCCGCATCGCCGCCCGCGCGACCGCGCAAACGCCGCCCCCCGCCACAGCCGCCCCTTGTCACAATCGATCCGGCCGACGAAATAAAATGTCGAAATCTGCGGGAAATATGCGAAGTTAAGCGCTGACCACCCCCTTGTCGGAGCCACGCTACATGACCGCCACACGCCGCGATTTCCTTGTCGCCGGTTCCTCCGTCCTCGCCCTGTCGGCCCTCCCCGCCCGCGCCGCGACCGACACGCCCGACGCCCGCGCGCAAGCCACGCTCGCCACCATGGCCGAAGCCATGCTCGCCGATGCCCCGGAAAGCGCCACCGGCCTTGGCCTCGACACCGGCCCCCGCGCCGCGCTCAAAAGCCGCCTCGGCAACAAAAGCCCCGCTGGCCAGGCGCAGATCGCTGCCCATGTCACCGACCGCCTCGCCACCTTGCGCGCCATAGACCTCGCCCCGCTCTCCCCCGCCACCCGCACCGATGTCGAGGTCGCCCGCGCCGCGCACGAACTCGCGGCCGAAGGCTTCGCCTTCCCGTTCGGCGACATGGCGATGATGAACAGCAACTGGTCCTACCGCAACGCCCCCTATGCCGTGGCGCAAAACACCGGCAGCTTCGTCGAAACGCCCGACTTTCTCGACGCCAACCATGGCATCGACACCCCGGCCGACGCCGACGCCTATCTCGCCCGGCTGTCCGCCTATGCCGCCAATCTCGCGGGCGAAACGCAACGGCTGCGCCATGATGCGGGCATCGGCGTCACCGCGCCCGCCTTCCTGCTCGACAAGACATTGGGCCAGATGGCGACGGTCCAGCGCCAGCCGATCGACCAATGGGTGCCCGTCGCCTCGCTCGCCCGCCGCACCGCGTCAATGCCCGGCGACTATGGCGCAAAGGCCGCGAAGATCGTCCGCGATCAGGTCGCCCCCGCGCTCGCTGCCCAGGTCGCCGAACTCACCCGCCAGCGCGCCACCGCCACCATGGATGCGGGCGTGTGGAAACTCCCCGACGGCGAGGCCTATTATGCCTGGGCGCTCAAGGCCGGGACCACCACGACCATGACGCCCGACGAAGTCCATGCGCTCGGCCTCGACCAGCTCGCCGCGTTGCAGGGCCAGATGGACGGGCTGCTCAAAGGATTGGGCCTCACCAAAGGCACCGTCGGCGAACGCATGACCGCGATGGGCAAAGACCCGCGCCACCTCTTCCCCGATGACGACAAGGGCCGCGCCCAGATATTGGCCTATATCGAAGGCCGCCTGACCGACATCCGCACCCGCCTGCCGCGCGCCTTCGCAACGCTCGTCCCCGCCAAGCTGATCGTCAAGCGCGTGCCGGTGGAGATCGAGGCCGGGATGCCCGGCGCCTATGCGGGCGCGGGGTCGATCGACGGCAGCGTGCCCGGCAACTATTATATCAACCTGCGCGATACCAATAGCTGGCCGCGCTACAGCCTGCCCACCCTCACCTATCATGAGGGCATTCCGGGCCATATCTGGCAGGGCGAATATAGCTATAAGCTGCCCCTCATCCGCTCGCTCCTCCCCTTCAACGCCTATAGCGAGGGCTGGGCGCTCTATGCCGAGCAATTGGGCGACGAGCTTGGGGCCTATGACGGCGATGTCGCGGGCAGGCTGGGCTATCTCCAGTCGATCGCCTATCGCTGCTGCCGCCTGGTGGTCGACACCGGCCTCCACGCCAAACGCTGGACGCGGCAACAGGCGATCGACTGGTTCGCCACGACCAACGGGTCGACGGTCGAAGAAGTCCAGGGCGAAGTCGATCGCTATTGCGCCTGGCCGGGCCAGGCCTGCGGCTACAAGGTCGGCCACGGCGAAATCGTCCGCCTGCGCGAAACGGCGAAGACAGCACTAGGCCCGAAATTCGACTTCCGCCTGTTCAACGACGCAGTGGTCAAAAGCGGCGGCGTGCCGATGACCGTGCTGGCCAGCAATGTGGCGGCGTGGGTCGCGGGGCGACGGAAAGGATAAACCTTCTCCCTGCAGGGAGAAGGATACGCAGCCTTACCGAACGCAGTGAGGTTAGGCGCAGTTGGATGAGGGTGTGCCACGACCCGATGGCGCGCCCAACGCCACAAAAAATCCTCCCCTGGCAGGGGAGGTGGCAGGGCGCAGCCCTGACGGAGGGGTGTCGCCCTATCGTGAGGGCGACACCCCTCCACCACCGCTACGCGGCGGTCCCCCTCCCCCTATGGGGGAGGATTAGTGCAACGTCGGCCCGTCAATTACCCCACAAACGCGCGCTCGATCACGAACTGCCCCGGCGCCGCATTCGACCCTTCGGTAAAGCCGTTCGCTTCGAACCAGGCCGCGAACTGCTTGATCATCTCCATGCTGCCGCACATCATGATCCGGTCGGTTTCGGGGTCGAACTTGGCCGGCCCCTCAAGCCCCTCGAACAGCGCGCCGCTCTCGACCAGCTTGTCGATCCGCACGGTGTTGCGGAAAGCCTCGCGCGTCACGGTCGGCACATAATGGAACTGGGTCGCGGCCTGTTCGGCGACCAGCGGATCTTCCGCCAGTCTGCCTTCCAGCTCGTCATGAAAGGCCAGGTCGCTCACCCGGCGCACCGAATGGACGACGACCACCTGCTCGTAAAATTCATAAACGTCAGGGTCGCGCGCCAGGCTCAGGAACGGCGCCAGCCCCGTGCCGGTCGACAGCATGAACAACCGCTTGCCCGGCAACAGCGCGTCGGTGACCAGCGTGCCGGTCGGCTTGCGGCCGAGGTAAATCTGGTCGCCCGGCTCGATCAACTGCAACTTGCTCGTCAGCGGGCCGTCTTGCACCTTGATCGACAGGAACTCCAGTTCCTCGTCCCAGGCGGGGCTGGCGACCGAATAGGCGCGCAGCAGCGGCTTGCCATTCTCACCCTTCAGACCGATCATCACGAACTCGCCCGACCGGAAGCGGAAGCTGGCCGGGCGCGAAATGCGGAAGCTGAACAGATGCTCGTTCCAATGCCGCACCGACAGCACGGTTTCCACCGAGAGGGCACCGGTCGGTTCGAGTACCGGCTTTTCGATCGTCACGTCGTTCAAGACCTTCTTCCTTGCCAAGCCGCCCGCACAGGCGTCGCCAATTGCCGTAGCTAGTTGCGTATCGTTCGCAACAAACAATAAGCATCGCGAATGGAGCCATCGCGGCATGAAGGCAAGGCCAAAAAAACTTGGGGGGCCGATAGCTGACCCCCCGCCAGCGTCAGGCGATCAGCCGAACAGGCCCTTGGCGATCCCGCCCAGTTCGTTCATCGGATTGCCGTCGCCATCGCGGTCGAACAGCCCGCCCAGCTTACCCATGATCGCTTCGGGGCCGCCAAACGATCCCATCAATTCCTGCAGCTTGTCGGCCGACACGCCATGTTCGGCGGCCACCTCGGCCAGCGCCGAAATGCTGGTATCGCCCGACCCGATCTTGGCGCTGATCTCGGTCATCAGGCCCTGCATCTGTTCGGGCGTCATCCCGATCTGCGCGGCCACCGCTTCCAGTCCGCCCATCTTGCCGATCATATCACCAAACATGTCCACTACTCCCGCTGGATGTTGACCGACAGCATAGCATCCCCGCCCCGCCGCCAAAAGCAAAAGAGCCGGAAGGTCACCCCTCCGGCTCTTGCAAAGCTTTCGCTCAGGCCGCAGCCGTTACGCCGTCGTCAGCGCCGCGCTGCGCACGCCTTCATCGACATGCTCTTCGAACTGCGCGAAATTGTCGACGAACTGCTTGACCAGCACGGCGGCGGTTTCGTCATAGGCGCTGGCGTCCGCCCACATGGCGCGCGGGTCAAGGATGGTCGGCTCCACGCCCGCCACCGCGACCGGCACTTCAAACCCGAAATTGGGATCGATGCGGAACTCGGCATCGTTCAGGCTGCCGTCGAGCGCGGCGTTGAGCAGCGCGCGGGTGACCTTGATCGGCATGCGCTTGATGCCGGGCATCGTCGCCTTGCCGCCCGCCCAGCCGGTATTGACCAGCCAGCAGGTGACGCCGCCCTTGTTGATCCGTTCCTTGAGCAGATTGCCATAGACGGACGGATGACGCGGCATGAACGGCGCGCCGAAGCAGGTCGAGAAGGTCGCGGTCGGCTCGGTCACGCCGATCTCGGTACCAGCCACCCGTGCGGTATAGCCCGACAGGAAATGATACATGGCCTGTTCCGGGGTCAACCGCGCGATCGGCGGCAGCACGCCATAGGCGTCGGCGGTCAGGAAGATGATGTTCTTGGGCACCGGCCCCAGATTCTTCTCCGACGTGTTGGGAATGAAGTCGATCGGATAGGAACCCCGGCTATTTTCCGCCAGCGTGTTGTCGTCCAGGTCGATCTCGCGCGTTTCCGCGTCGATCACGACATTCTCCAGCACCGTGCCGAAGCGCTTGGTGGTGGCGAAAATTTCCGGCTCGGCCTCGGCCGACAGGTTGATCATCTTGGCATAGCAGCCGCCCTCGAAATTGAAGACCGCCGTGTCCGACCAGCCATGTTCGTCATCGCCGATCAGCGTGCGCGACGCATCGGCCGACAGCGTCGTCTTGCCCGTGCCCGACAGGCCGAAGAAGACCGCCGTGTCGCCGTTCGGGCCGATATTGGCCGAACAATGCATCGGCATCACGCCCTTGACCGGCAGCAGATAGTTGAGGATGCCGAACACCGACTTCTTCATCTCGCCCGCATAAGCGGTGCCGCCGATCAGGATCAGCTTCTCGGTGAAGTTGACCGCCACCACCGTCTCGCTGCGGCAACCATGGCGGGCCGGGTCGGCCTTGAAGGTCGGCAGGTCGATGATCGTATATTCCGGCGCGAAGTCGGCTAGTTCCTCGGCACCCGGACGCACCAGCAGCGTGCGGATGAACAGATTATGCCAGGCGCGCTCGTTGATGACGCGCACATTGACGCGATGTTCGGGCTGCGATCCGCCGAAAAGGTCGGCGACATAGAGCGTGTCCTTTTCGCCCAGCGCCTTGAAGAAGTCCGCCTTCAACGCCGCGAAATGCTCCGGCGTCATCGCAACATTGGTGCTGCCCCACCAGACCGTCGATTCGGTCTCGGCATCGCGGACGATGAACTTGTCCTTGGCCGATCGGCCGGTATGCTTTCCGGTCTTGACGACCAGCGGGCCGTCCTTGGACAATATGCCCTCGCCATTGCGGATGGCCGCTTCGACCAGCGGGGCGGTGCCCATATTCCAGAATTGGGTGGCATGGGTGGAAATGCCCTGGTCTGCCAGGGTGAATGAGGATTTGGCCTGCACGCCTTTGCTCCTGAATATGAATGCCGTGTCGCACATATATTGTTCTTTGCGACCGATCCGCCCCTATGCGCCGTTTGTCTATATCACGGCGTCATCCTCGCAGACCGACATGGCAATAGGGTGTTGGACCAAAATCGTCAAATCCCTGTCACACAGGCTTTGTCCCGAATATCGACGGTTATGCCGCATCGCCGCCGTCACCCGCTTTCTTGCAGGCGCGCGCCGCATGGTCTAACGCTCTGCCCCACTTGGATCAGCTGGGAAACCGCATGACTGCAACCATCGCCTTGGTGGATGACGACAAGAATATCCTGACCTCCGTCTCGATCGCGCTTCAGTCGGAAGGCTTCATGACGCGGATCTATTCCGATCCCGAAGGCGCGCTCAAGGCGTTGCTGGACAATCCGGCGGATCTGGCCGTCTTCGATATCAAGATGCCGCGCATGGATGGTCTGGAACTGCTGCGCCGCCTGCGGGAAAAGACGCAGATGCCGGTCATCTTCCTGACGTCCAAGGCGGACGAGCTGGACGAGGCGCTGGGCCTCGCCATGGGGGCGGACGATTATATCGCCAAACCGTTCTCGCAGCGGCTGCTGATCGCACGCATCCGCGCGATCCTGCGCCGGGCCGAAGTGCGCGGCGCGCCCGACACACCGGACCAGCCGGTCGCTGATCCCATCATTCGCGGGCGGCTGGAAATGGACCCGGCGCGCCATCGGGTGAAGTGGAACGGGCAGGACGTGACGCTGACCGTCACCGAATTTCTGATCCTCGAAACGCTGGCCGCCCGCCCCGGCGTGGTCAAGAACCGCAACCAGTTGATGGACGCCGCCTATCAGGACGACGTCTATGTCGATGACCGCACGATCGACAGCCATATCAAGCGGCTGCGCCGCAAATTCCGCGAGGTGGATTCCGATTTCAACGCAATCGACACACTCTATGGCGCCGGCTACCGCTTCTCCGAAGAAGGATGACGCACCCATGGCGATGCGCTGGTCGGGGCGGCTCAGCCTCACGCCGCGCATCCTGGCGGTCAATGTCTTTGCGCTCGCGCTGCTAGCGGGCGGCTTCTTCTATCTCGACAGCTATCGCACCCGGATCATCGATTCGCGGCTGGAACAATCGGCGCGCGAACTGAAGCTGCTGGCGATCAGCTTGGAAAATGCCCCGGCCGACCGCCACGACGCCCTGATCGCCGCCTATGCCCGCCAGACCGGCGACCGGGTGCGCCGCTACGCGCCCGGCGGTGGGCTGATCGCCGACAGCTTCACCATGGACGCACCGCGCTATCGCCTGCGGTCGCCGTCGGAAGAGGAATGGCAACGCCATGTCGCCCGCTTCCTCGACAAGGCGGTGGACCGCATCGTTTCGGCCAGCCGACCGCCCGATTTCGTCGAACCGGCGGTGGACCGCGCCAATGCCTGGCCCGAACTGCTGCTGGCGCGCAAGACCGGCAAGCCGACCGCGATGAACCGCTACGCGCCCGATCGCACCTTCATGATCTCGGCGGGCGCCTCCGTGCGGGACGGCACCGCCCTGCTCGCCACCGAAAATGCGCGCGACATCACCCGCACCGTGCGCGCCGAACGGCTGCGGCTTGGCCTCGTTCTTGCCGTCGCCATGCTGGCCTCGACCCTGCTCTCGCTGTTCCTGGCCCGCACCATCGTCCAGCCGCTCCAGCGCCTCGCCCGCGCCGCCGTCCGCGTTCGCCTCGGCCGCGCGCGCGAAGTCACCGTGCCACGCCTGCCCGAACGGCGCGACGAGATCGGCATGCTGGCCCGCGCCCTGTCCGACATGAGCATTGCCCTGCGCCAGCGGATCGACGCGACCGACGCCTTCGCCGCCGATGTCAGCCATGAACTCAAAAACCCCATTGCCTCGCTCCGCTCCGCGCTCGATGCGCTCGACCGGGTGGACCGGCCGGACCTGCGCGCACAATTGATGGCCATCGCCCAGGATGATGTCCGCCGCCTCGACCGGCTCGTCACCGACATTGCCGAAGCCTCGCGCGTCGATGCCGAACTGTCGCGCACCCGGTTCGAACCGATCGACCTTGGCCTGCTGATCGAAACCATGGTCATCGCCCGCGAAGCGCGCGGCGTGCCCCGCGGCGTCCGCCTCGCCTTCGCCCGCCCGCGCAAGAATGTCGCGGTGGTGCTGGGCGAGGAGCAGCGGCTGGTCCGCGTCCTCGACAATCTGATCGACAATGCCATCTCCTTCTCGCCCGACGGCGGCCTTGTCCAGATCATCGCCACCGTCGCCGACGATCAGGTGCTGGTCAGCGTCGAGGATGAAGGACCAGGCGTCCCCGTCACCGAGCGCGAGCATGTCTTCCGCCGTTTCCACAGCGTCCGGCCGGAGGGGGAGAGTTTCGGCAAGCATAGCGGGCTTGGCCTCGCCATCGCCCGCTCCATCGTGGAGGGACATCAGGGCCGCATCAGCATCGGCGACCGCGAGGATGCGCAGCAGGGCGCCCGCTTCATCCTGCGCCTGCCCATGGCGGTCGCGCGCGACCCCGGCATCGCGTCCGAATAACGCCGCGTCCCCGCATGGGACGCGCGCCACCAATGTCGTTTGCATGACTGCCAACACAGGGTAGAAGGGCCGCCGACTTATGGCCCGCGCATTGTCCTCCGAAACGCTGCATGCGACCAGCGTGGCCATAGAAGGCCGCGCCCTGTTACTGTGCGGCAAAAGCGGCATCGGCAAGTCCGACCTTGCCCTGCGCCTCATCGATCGCGGCGCGACCCTGATCAGCGACGACTATACGCTGCTCAAACGCGTCGACGGCCAGTTGCTCGCCAGCGCGCCGGAACGGATTGCGGGCCAGATCGAGATACGCGGCATGGGCATCGTCACCATGCCCCATGTCGATGATGTCCCCGTCGCCCTGCTGATCGACCTGTTCGACAAGGTCGACCGCATGCCGCTCGAACCCCTGCTGCGCACCATAGCAGGCCTGCCGATCCCGGTCTGGAAGGTCGCCCCGTTCGAAGCCTCCGCCGCGATCAAGGTCGAATGGCTGCTGCGCGCGGTGCCGATCGCATGACTCTCTCCCACCCCAAATCCATCCTCTTGCTGTCGGGCCTGTCGGGCGCGGGCAAGACCACCGCGCTCAAGACGCTGGAGGATATGGGCTGGGAAGTGGTGGACAATCTCCCCCTCGTCCTGCTCGACCGGCTGCTCGACACCCCCCTGCCCGCTGGCTATGCGGGCGAGGATGAGCGGCCATTGGCGCTCGGCATCGACGCACGCACCCGTGGCTTCGACGCCGGTGCCATCGTCCGGCGGATCAAGGCCCTGCGCGAACGCCATGGCCATGATGTCGAAACCCTGTTCCTCGATTGCTCCGACAGCGAATTGGAGCGCCGCTTCGCCGAAACCCGCCGCCGCCACCCGCTCGCGCTCGATCGCCCCGCCGCCGACGGCATCGCCCGCGAACGCGAACTAACCGAAGCGCTGCGCCGCTGGTCGACTCAGGTGATCGACACCACCAGCTTCACCAGCAACGCCCTGCAACAGGAAATCCGCAGCCGCTTTTCGCGCGAGCGGCTGTCCGATCCGGTGCTGACCATCCTCTCCTTCGGCTTTTCGCGCGGCGTGCCCCGCAATGCCGATCTGATGTTCGACATGCGCTTCCTGCGCAATCCGCACTGGGACGAAACCTTGCGCCCGCGCACCGGCCTCGACCCCGACGTCGCCGCCTATATCGCGGCTGACCCGGCCTATGAGCAGGCGGTGAGCAAGATCGAGGATCTGCTCGCCACCCTGCTGCCGCGCTATGCGGAGGGCGGGAAAGCCTATATCACCATCGCCTTCGGCTGCACCGGCGGCAAGCACCGCTCGGTCCATGTTGCCGATCGTGTCGCACGCTACTTGCAAGATGCGGGCTTTTCGCCCACGGTCCTGCACCGCAATATTGAATCGACGCCGCAGGATAGTCTGGAGAAGCGTCGTCCGGGAGGCCCGAAAGCAACGTCATGAAGCAGGTGGGCCGCAAAAGCAGATGATCGGACTCGTACTCGTCACTCATGGGTCGCTCGCGACCGAATTTGTCGTCGCGATGGAACATGTCGTCGGCCCCCAGCAGCAGATCGAAACGATCTGCATCGGGCCGGAAGACGATATGGAACTGCGCCGCGCGGACATCGCGACCGCGGTGGCGCGCGTCAATGATGGCAGCGGCGTCATCCTGCTCACCGACCTGTTCGGCGGCACCCCTTCCAACCTTGCCATCTCGCTGCTGAAGGCCGGCGAGATTGAGGTGATCGCAGGAATCAACCTGCCCATGCTCATCCGCCTGGAAAGCGCGCGCAAAGTCATGGACGTGCGCGCCGCCGTCGCCGCCGCGCGCGAAGCAGGCCAGAAATATATCAGCGTCGCGTCGGAACTGTTGGGCAGCACCACATGAATGAAATCAGCCAGGAAGTGCGTATCAGCAACAAGCGCGGCCTCCACGCCCGCGCCAGCGCCAAATTCGTGACCCTGGCGAGCGGCCTGCCCGCCGACATCATCGTCAGCAAGGATGGCAGCCACGTCACCGGCACCTCGATCATGGGCCTCATGATGCTGGGCGCCGCGATGGGCGACAGCATCACCATCAAGGCCACCGGCCCCGAAGCCCTCGATTCACTCGGCAAACTTGTAAGCCTGGTCGAGGACAAATTCGGCGAAGAGTGAAGCCCTGGGGCAAAAGGCGGGCGACATTGTACGCCCTGCCGGCTTGGCGGAGGGGCAGCGAGACCTAGGCGCGCAGCGCCTTAGTCGCAGCGGGGTGGGCCAACGCACCCTCGCGCAAGCCCACCCCCTACCTTTCAGGGAGGAGCGTTTCTGGCTGGGTTGGTGGGAAGCGGATTGCGAGCAGCTGCCAATACGCCGTTAAAAGCGGGTAAACATCCTAGCCGTCATGCCAGCGCAGGCTGGCATCTCAGGCGGAGGCGTGGAACCGTTGGGCTTGGCACTTGTCGCAACGCCATCGCGCCATCTCCTGAGACCCCAGCTTTTGCTGGGGTGACGGTAATGGGTGGTTAGGGGACGGTCAGCTTTTGGCATAGTTTGGGCTAAAATAAGACAGTACCTCGCTTCCTTAGCTAAGCGATTTTGGTAATGGCGCAAACTGACGCGCAAAGGTGAGCAAAAGCCTAGCCGCCTCTTCGTAGGTTTTGTCGCAGCCGGTCGCACTCGTACCGGATTTTGTTACAGGCCCGTTGCGTCGCTCAAATGCGTATGACACGCCATCCGTGCAAGAACGATCTCCGCCCTCATACTGTTGGGTTATGGCGTCAAATTGTTGCATCACCTGATCGAATTCGGCGGGCGGCGCTTGAAAACGAAAGGTTGTTCGCTTTTCAGTCCAGTCGTCTTGCGGATTAAACACGACTACTATGCCTTCAGCTACCCCATCACGCCTAAGCATAGCCAGTGCATAGGTAATATCCTGCAATGCTGGATCTACCCCGACGCGCACGGAATTTGATCCCAAAGCTGAAATTGATGGCAGCGCCCCCAGTCGAGTGATAGCGCCGCTCGTTGCATTATTTACCGATTTGTTTTCCAGCAGCGTGCCATTGTAAACGCGCGATTCAGAGCGACGGTCGGCGCGATACTCTTGAGATTTCCACCATGCAGCGCCAGCCATTACCGACAACCACACTACCTCGACAACAATGAGCGCGGTGCAAATGTAGCCAATACGGTGCAGCCAACGGAGTTTTGGTGAGACGCTCTCGATCATCCGCTGATGCTGGGGCAATGACCGCAATCAGGCAAGCCCATGCGCGTCTCAAATGGCAAACTCTGGTCGCTTCAAGACCCCCCGGTCCCCACCCCATCCAACAACCTTCCAATGTAGGATAATCTCTGATCTATCCTAACAGATGAAACCCCCGCGCCGTCCTTCTACGTCTCCCAAGTCAGCCCGCCCCCCCGTCGCCGCACTGGCGCGCAACCGTCGCGTCAGCGTCGCATCGCTGTCGCGTCGCTGTGACCCACCCGTTACCCAACCGGCGCGTCACCGCGTCTTCCCAACCGCTTCTGCGTTACGATTGCCCCGAAAAACCGGACGACGGTGTGAACTTCGCCGCTGTGACCTTAGCAGGCGTGACCTTACGCCCCGCCCTTCCGCTTCTGCGCGCGCCGCGCAAAGATGTTCAGGCACTCGACCAGAGTCGAGAACGCCATTGCCGCATAGATATAGCCCTTGGGCACATGCACGCCAAAGCCATCGGCGATCAGCACCGCACCGATCATCAGCAGGAAGCCGAGCGCCAGCATCACCACGGTCGGGTTCTTCGCGATGAAGTTGGCGAGCGGATCGGCCGCCAGCACCATCGCCGTCACCGCGACCAGCACCGCGATCACCATGATCGCCAGATTGTCGGTCATGCCAACCGCGGTCAGGATCGAATCGAGCGAGAAGATCATGTCGAGCAGGATGATCTGCACGATCGCGCTGCCGAATGTGATGGTGGCGACGCTTTTCTTGTCCAGCACATCGTCGCCGCCCGCCGGATCGACAGTGTGATGGATTTCCTTGGTCGCCTTCCAGATCAGGAACAAGCCGCCAACGATCAGGATCAGGTCACGCCAGGAAAATTCGGTTTCGAAGGTCGGGGCGCCATATTCGTTCAGCGGACCGCTGATGCCAAGATCGAACACGGGGGCCGTCAGCCCGACGATCCAGGCGATCATCGACAGCAAGACCAACCGCATGCCGAGCGCCAGGCCGATGCCGATGCGCCGCGCCTTCTGGCGCTGCTCGACCGGCAGTTTGTTGGTCAGGATCGATATGAACACCAGATTGTCGATGCCCAGCACCACTTCCATGATCACCAGCGCAATCAGCGCGGCAATGGCGGTGGGGTCGGTAAAAGCGGCAATCAGACTGTCCATGATGATCCTTCCACGCTGCCATTTGGCACGCCACCGGAACGGTCGATCGCGCGACCGGTTCCCATCAAGATGCACCGTCATCCGCTTGATCGCATGCAGGCACGAGCTTACAGGAGAGCCGGGCAAAAAAGGGGGGAAATATCATGCGGCCAATCGTCGGGTTCACCATCATAGCGGCAGCCATGGCGGCCAGTACGCCGGTTGAGGCGGAGGTCTTTGCGATGACCGGCCATTTCCCGGCCCCCTATCGCGCCGTCAGCCTGCTGCGCAGCATCGGCGTCGATCGCATCGCAGGGCGCGACGGCACCGCACTGGCGCTGGCGATCGAACAGAAATTAAGCCGCGCCGGGCCGGATGGACGCCCCTATTATGCCGTGATCGCCCTGTCGCGGCGCGGCCCCGATGCCGATGGCATCATCACCGGCCTTGCCGATGCCAGCGTGCGCGAAACCAATGTGAAGCGGCAGGTCGAAGTCTGTGCCGAGGGCACCGACCAGAAATGCACGAAGAAGGAGAAGGTCGAGGCGCTGTGCCTGCAGGAAACGGTAACCTTCGCCCCGACCTTGCGGATCGCCCGCGTCACGGACGGCCAGATCCTCTATAGCGAAACCCGCACGCAAACCGACACGATCGTCACCTGCCCCAAGGACAAGTCCAAGCGCACCCCGCGCCAGAGCATCGATCGCATGGTCCGCACCGCGGCGGACCGGCTGGCCGACGACATCATCCCGCGCCACGAAAATAACCGCATCCGCCTGCGCGAAGAACGCGACGGGATGGACAAGGCCATGGCCCAGCGCTTCCGCGACAGCATCAAATCGTCGCAGCGCGATCCGGTCGCCGCCTGCGGCGAATGGGCGGCGATGGACGGCGACCGGCCGGGTCATCCCTCGATCCTGTTCAACCTTGGCCTCTGCGCCGAACGCGATGGCGACTATGCCGGCGCGGAACGCCTCTATGCCCAGGCGGGACAGGCGGCGCGCGGTAGCGCTTTTGCCGAAGGGGTAGAACGGGTCCGCGCCCTTGCGGTGGGCCGCGCCGACGCTGCGGCACGGGCGCGCGGCGAGTGACGCGGCGGCTGGACTTGACGGGGCGACTCCCGTAGCGAAGGCGCGTTCCGATTTTCAAGCGCCGCGGCGTCCTGTCGCGGCGCCTGCCCTTTACGAAAGGCGGCCCATGGCAAGAACCACCCTCACCCGTTTCCTGATCGAACAACAGCGCTTGGCCGAAGCCCTGCCCGCCGAACTGCGCCTGCTGATCGAAACCGTGGCGCGCGCGTGCAAGACGATCAGCCATGCCGTCAGCAAGGGCGCGTTGGGCGAAGTGCTGGGCAGCCTGGACAGCGAAAATGTGCAGGGCGAGGTCCAGAAGAAGCTGGACGTCATCGCCAACGAAATGCTGCTCGATGCCAATGAATGGGGCGGTCATCTCGCCGCCATGGCGTCGGAAGAGATGGAGACGATCCACCGCATCCCCAATCGCTATCCCAAGGGCGAATATCTGCTGCTGTTCGATCCGATCGACGGGTCCAGCAATATCGACGTCGACCTGTCGGTCGGCACCATCTTCTCGGTCCTCAAAGCCCCCGAAGCCTGCGCCGGTCGCGAAGTGACGGAGGAGGATTTCCTGCAGGACGGCCGGGCGCAGGTCGCGGCGGGCTATGCCATTTACGGGCCGCAGACCTTGCTGGTGCTGAGCGTCGGCACCGGCGTCTATGAATTCACGCTCGACCGCGAAGTCGGCAGCTGGGTGATGACCGACGCCAATATGCAGATGCCGCAGGGCAAGTGCGAATTTGCCATCAATATGTCAAACCGCCGCCAATGGTCGCCCGCCGTGGCCCGTTATGTCGAAGAGCGCGTCATGGGTGGCGCAGGGCCATGCGGCCAGGATTATAATATGCGCTGGACCGCCTCCATGGTGGCGGACGTGCACCGCATCCTCAAGCGCGGCGGGATCTTCCTCTATCCCTACGACCATCGCAATCCGGGCAAGGCCAAGCTGCGGCTGATGTATGAAGCCAATCCGATGAGCTATCTGATCGAGCAGGCGGGCGGCGCGTCGAGCGACGGGTTCCAACCGATCATGGACGTGCCCGCGACCAGCCTGCACCAGCGCGTCGGTGTGGTGCTGGGCGACCGCGCCGAAGTGGAAGCGGTCGTCGCTTATGGCCGCGAGATGGCCACCGCATAGGATGAAAAGAAAATGGGGGAGAGCGCACTCAAGCGCTCGATCCCCCAACTATGCCCCGCCTGCCGGTCTTACCGGCGGCCCCTCTCCAGAAACATGTTATATGGCGCGGCAACAGCGAGGGATGCCTAGCCCAAGCCGCAGACAAAAAAAAGGCTGATCGTGAGACCAGCCTGAAAAGTTTAGGAGAGGATGCCTGAAAGGCACAGTCTTAGTGCCAGCGGGGCGTATTCTTCGCAAATGCGAAGGGTGAAGCTGCAATTGCGTAAACTGCAATCGTGTCCCGCGTCCTCGCCGCGAATCGGGTAAAGCAAATATCAGGGCTTTGGGCGTAGGCCCGCGCCATGCATGGAAAGGCAGAACAGATAGGCGCGCGCATGACCCGGCCCCACCGCCGCGACATAGACGGCCTGCGCGCGCTCGCCATCCTGCCGGTCTTGTTCTTCCACGCCCATGTGCCGGGCTTTTCCGGCGGCTATGTCGGCGTCGACATCTTCTTCGTGATTTCGGGCTATCTGATCACCGGAATCATCGCCCGCGACGTCGATGACGGCCGCTTCTCGCTGCTCCGCTTCTACGAGCGGCGCTTCCGGCGAATCATGCCCGCCCTCGCCCTGATGATCCTCGCCGTGCTGGGCCTGGCAGCCTGGCTCTATCTGCCCGGCGACCTGGAGGGCGTACCCAAATCCGCACTGGCCGCGACGCTGTTCGTCTCCAACCTGTGGTTCTTCACCGACACCGGCTATTTCGCTGGCGGTGCGGACGTGAAGCCCCTGCTCCAGACATGGTCGCTGGCGGTGGAGGAACAATATTATATCGGCTTCCCGATCCTGCTGATGCTGCTCGCCCGCTTCGGAACGCGCGTGCGCGCAGGCGTCGTGGCGGCCATCGGAATAGCATCGCTGACCCTGTGCATAGTCATGCAACGCGATACGACAGGCTTTGCCTTCTACCTGCTACCCACCCGCGCCTGGGAATTGCTCGCAGGCGCGCTCCTGGCGCTGGGCGTCGTTCCGGCAATCCGAGCGCGCTGGCAGCGCGAAGCCGTCGCTTGGGCTGGCCTCTTGGCGATCGGCAGTGCGGTCTTCCTCTACGACCGCAACACGCTATTCCCTGGCGTTGCGGCCATCGCCCCTGTGCTGGGCGCAATGGCGCTGCTCCACTGCGCGCCGGGGACAAGTGCAGGCCGCGTCCTCGCCCTGCCCCCGCTGGTCGGCGTCGGCCTGATCTCCTACTCGCTCTATCTGTGGCACTGGCCGCTGATCGTCTTCACCGAATATGCGACCGACCTGCCGCTTTCGGGCGGAACCCAGCTCGCCGTTCTCGCCGCATCGCTGGCCATCGCGTCACTATCCTGGCGCTTCGTCGAACAACCCTTCCGCGATTCGGCCCACATGCCGCCCCACACCATCTTCCGCTTCACCGGCACAGCGATGGCGCTGCTCTGCGCGCTGTCGGCTGCTTTGCTGGCGATGGGACCATGGCCCTCACGATTCGCACCCGCCGTTCTGGCGCAGATCGCCGGGCGCAACGACATCAGCCCTGACCGCAAGCGCTGCCACGACACCTATATGCGGGGTGCCAACCCCTGCGTCCTCGGCGCAACGGTCCGGCCCGACGCCATGCTATGGGGCGACAGCCATGGCGTCGAACTGGCGCATGTGCTGGCGCAGGACGCGCGCGCACAGGGCCAATCGCTGATCGAACGGACAACATCGAGTTGCCCGCCTGTGTTGGGTTATGAGGCGAAGGACGCCCGCTGCGCCGCGGCCAACCGGGCCGCTTTCGACGCGATCCACGCAGATCCAGGACTACGCCGCATCTACCTCGCCGCCTTCTGGGCCAATGGTACATTTGATGACCCTGCTTTCGTGGCGAAACTCGACCGTACCATCGCCGCCATCCGGGCCGAAGGGCGGGAAGTCGTGCTGATCGGCGCGGTCCCACCCCAACCCTTCGACGTGCCGCGTCACCTCGCCCATCTGGCGCGCGCCGCCATGCTGGACAGCGCACAAGGGGTTGAGCGGGCGCGAGTGGAAGCACACATCGTCAATCTCCGCGCGCTCTTCACGCGCTGGCAGGCGCAGGGTGTGACGCTGATCGACCCCGTGGCCCGGCTATGCGACGCGCGCGTCTGCGCCATCGCGCGGGACGGCCAGCCCCTCTACTTCGATTCGCACCATCTGAGCGTTGCCGGTGCGCGCGCCGTCATTGGCTGATCATTCGGCCGCCAGCGCATAGTCGGCACGCGGCAGTTCTACCGCCAGCGCCTGGGCAATCGCCTGCACCAGCACGCGCATCCGCGCGATCCCCGGCCCCGGCCGGTCCAATGTCGCATCCAGATAGAGCGTCCGGTCGATCTCGATCTGCAGCGCATGCAGATCGCGCTCCGGTCGCCCATGCCGTTCGATCAGATAATCGCCCGCATAGGGGCTATTGATCGCCACCAGCATGTCGTGCCCCGCCGCCACATCCGCCGCCAGCGTCGTCAATCGGCTCGACGCGCTGCGGCCGAATCGGTCGCCCAGCACCAACCCCGGCGCGGGACAGCCCGGCGACGGCGGCGGTAGCGGCGGCATGGAATGAAGGTCGATCAGGATGGCATGACCATGGGCATCCCGCGCCGCCGCCATCAACTGCGCGAGCGTCGCATGATAGGGCCGGTGGACCATATCGATCCGCCGCTGCACCTCCGCCCAACCGATCGGCCCGCGCCACAATTCCGGTGCGCCAGGCAACCGACGCGGCAGCAAGCCAAGCCCGCCGCGCAGTTTCGCACTGGTCTGCAAGGCCACCATGTGGGGCAGATCAGACAGCATCGCGGGATCCACCTCCCGATCATGGCGGTTAAGGTCAATCAACGCGCGCGGCGCGCGCGCAACTAAAACCGTGAAGCCCTGCGCTATCAAGGGATGCACCAGCAGATCGACCCAGCGATCCTCCAGCCGCCGCAGCATTTCCGGCCGGACGCGCGCCTGCGCCAGCAAGGCGGGCGGATAGAGCCGCCCGGCATGGGGCACGGACAGGATAAGCGGGCGATCGGGAAACGCGGGGCCATAAAGATCGAAGGCCGGGTCGCTGTGCGTCGGCGCGCGCGGCGGGCTGTCGTCCAATGGCGCTCCTTTCAACGATCCGGGCAAAAATCGTGGCTTGGCTGGATAATATTTACACCTTGTCGCATATATCATGGCTTCGCGCCACCCGTGGGGGTCGCGGAGGATATGAGAGTGGGGGCGATGGTTCGCATATTATTGGCCGAAGACGATGAGAGCATGCGCGTCTATCTGGCCCGCGCGCTGGAACGGTCGGGATATGAGGTCGTCGCGGTCTCGACGGGGACAGAGGCGGTGCCGCATATCCGCTCCGACCGGTTCGACCTGTTGCTGACCGATATCGTCATGCCGGAAATGGACGGCATCGAACTGGCCCAGCATGCCGCATCAGTGGCACCGGACATGCGAATCATGTTCATCACCGGTTTTGCCGCCGTCACCTTGCGCGCGGGCAAGGCTGTGCCGCAGGCCAAGGTCTTGTCCAAGCCCTTCCACCTGCGCGACCTGGTGCTGGAGGTCGAGCGGATGTTCAGCAGCGAAAGCCTGACCGGACTGACGTGATCCTCTAGTCGGGGACGACTTCTTCCATGTCGGGCGTGGGATCGAGCGCGATCCCGGCCATCGCAGCATTGAACCGCTCGCGGTCCAGCCCCTTTTCCCACGCCGAAACCACGACGGTCGCCACAGCATTGCCGATGAAGTTGGTGAGACTACGGCATTCGCTCATGAAGCGATCGACGCCCAGGATCAGCGTCATGCCCGCGACCGGCACCGTTGGCACGATCGACAGCGTTGCCGCCAATGTGATGAAGCCTGCCCCGGTTACCCCCGCTGCGCCCTTGGAGGAGATCATTGCCACCAGCAGCAGCAAGATCTGCTGCTCCAGGCTGATATCGACATTGCAGGCCTGCGCGATGAACAGCGCCGCCAGCGTCATGTAGATATTGGTGCCGTCGAGGTTGAAGCTGTATCCGGTCGGCACGACCAGACCCACCACCGACTTGCGGCACCCGGCCCGTTCCATTTTCTCGATGAGGCTGGGCAAGGCCGCCTCCGAGGAGGATGTCCCAAGAACGAGGAGTAGTTCGGCCTTCAAATAGCGGATGAGATGAAGGATATTGAACCCCACCGCCCAGCACACACCACCCAGAACCACCAACACGAACAACAGCGACGTCAGATAGAAGGTCGCGACCAGCCCGGCTAAATTGGCGAGCGTGCCGACCCCATATTCGCCGATGGTGAAGGCCATCGCGCCGAACGCCCCGATCGGTGCGGCTTTCATCAGGATCGACACCAATTTGAACACCGCATGGCTGGCGGATTCGAGCACGGTCATCAGCGGCGCGGCCTTGTCGCCGATCAAAGTCAGCGCGATGCCGAACAGGATCGCCACGAACAGCACCTGCAGGATGTTACCGTCCGCCACCGCCGACACCATGGTCGCCGGAATGATGTTCATCAGGAAGCCGGTCAAGCTGCTCTCATGCGCCTTGCTGGCATAGTCGGCGACCTGATCAGCATCGAGCGTCGCCGGATCGATGTTCAGCCCAGCGCCGGGTTCCACGACATTGGCAACGATCAGGCCGACGACGAGCGCCAGCGTCGAAAAGGTCAGAAAATAGCCAAAGGCCTTGGCCGCAACCCGGCCGATCGCCCCCAGCTCCTTCATGCCCGCAATGCCAGTGACGATGGTCAGGAAGATGACCGGCGCGATGATCATCTTCACCAGCTTGATGAAGGCCTCTCCCAAGGGTTTGAGCCGGACGCCGGCGTCAGGGAAGAAATGGCCGATCGTCACACCCAGCGCGATGGCGATCAGCACCTGGACATAAAGCTGCCGGTACCAGGGCAGGCGCGGCGTCGTCTGAATTGGCGAGGATGGCGATGGCAGCATAAGTCTTGGCGTCCCCCTGTTTGCGCCGCAGCATATGGGCCACCCCTGCGCTGTCCAGAAGAATATCAGGGCCGGGCATTTTCCCGCTTGCGCCATCCGATTCGCCCGGCTAAAGGCCCAACTCCCGTGGGCGTGTAGCTCAGTGGTAGAGCACTGTGTTGACATCGCAGGGGTCGCAAGTTCAATCCTTGCCACGCCCACCATGACAAAGCCCGTCACCTGTTTTCAGGTGGCGGGCTTTCTCTTTTGCGGTGCTGCTTCCGCCAGGCTATGGGCGTTGCGGCATGGGCAAGGGGCGAACAGAGATGGCAGGCTGCGAGATCGTTTCGGGCAAGCGCCTGCTGTTCGTGATGGCGGCAGACGCGGAATATGGACCGCATCTGCGTAGCCGGTTCACGCCACTGATGACGGGCGTAGGGCCGGTCGAAGCGGCGCTGGTGACCGGAATCGCCCTGAGCGACCTGGCGCGCCAGAATGCGCTTCCCGATCTGGTCGTTTGTCTCGGTTCGGCCGGATCGCGAATCTGCGGCTTGGGCGAGGTGGTGCAGGTCGCGAGTGTCTCCTGGCGTGACATGGACGCCTCGCGCTTGGGCTTTACCAAGGGCGTGACGCCCTTTGTCGATCATCCCGTTGATGTCCCGCTGGCAACGCCGCTCGCGATGCCCACTGTGCGGCTCTCGACCGGCTCCAATATCGTCGGGGGTGAGGAATATGCCGCGATCGACGCCGATATGGTCGATATGGAGACCTTTGCGGTGGCGCGGGCCTGTGCCCGCTTTGCCGTGCCGCTGATGGGCTTGCGCGGCATTTCCGATGGACCGGGCGAACTCGCCCATATCCATGGCTGGATGGAATTGCTGGAATTGCTCGACGAGCGGCTGGCGGCTGCGGTGGACCTGTTGCCGGAGGCGCTTACTAAAGGCCTTTAGTCGCCGTCGAACGCGATGATCGCCTGCGCGGCGATGCCGTCGGCTTCCAGCGCCGCCATCCCGCCAAGATCGGGCAGGTCGATCGCGAACAAAGCCATCAACACGCTTGCCCCCTGCTCGCGCAACAACTGCGCAGCGGCAAGCGCCGTACCGCCGGTAGCGATCAGATCATCGACCAGCACAACGCGCGTATCGGTCGGAACCTGCCCTTCATGCAGTTCCAGCCGATCCGTGCCATATTCCAGCACATAGTCGATGCCGACGGTCTTGCCCGGCAGCTTGCCCGCCTTGCGCACGGGCACGAAACCCTTGCCCAATGCCAGGGCGAGCGCTGCACCCAGGATGAAGCCGCGCGCTTCGATGCCGACGATCAGGTCGGGATCGAGCGGCCGCGCGATCGACGCCATGCGCTCGACCAGTTCCGTCAGCCCTGCGCTATCCGCCAGCAAGGTCGTGACGTCCCGAAACTGGATGCCGGGTTTGGGAAAATCGGGGATCGTGCGGACGAGGCCCGCCAGCGTGTCGATGCTCATGCTGTCTCCATAAGGAAAGAGGGCGCGGTTCCCAGATGAAACCGCGCCCTCTTCATAATCCTTGTTCTTGCGGACCAGTCCGTCAGGCCGCCTTCTTCTTCTCCGCCCAGATATTCTGGTAGGACATATAGGCGAGGCCCGTGGCGATCAGCAGGAAGATGATCGTCGCCAGACCCGCACGGCGGCGGTTTTCCAGCTTGGGTTCGGCGGTCCAGGTCAGGAAGGCCGAAACATCCTTCGCCATCTGGTCCACCGTCGGCTTGGTGCCGTCGCTATAGGTCACCTGACCTTCGGCCGTCAGCGGCGGCGCCATGGCAAGGTTCAGGTTCGCGAAATAGGGGTTGTAGTGCAGCCCCTCTGGCGTCTTGGAGTCCGGGAACTCCTTGAGCAGCGCAGCGGGTTGCGCCTGATAGCCGGTCAGCAGCGAATAGACATAGGCGCTGCCATGATGGCGAGCCTTGGTCATCAGCGACAGGTCTGGCGGGATCGCATTATTGTTCGCCGCGGCCGCCGCGACATTGTTCGCGAAGGGCTTGGGGAAATAGTCCGCCGGCATCGGCTCACGGGTCGAGGCTTCGCCCGTTGCCGGATCGACCGAGGGAGCCTTGATCGCCCACTGCTTGGCGATCGCCTTCACTTCGGCTTCGTTATAGCCAAGCGCTTCGAGGTCGCGGAATGCCACGAACTTGAGGCTGTGGCAGGCCGAGCAGACTTCCTTGTAGACTTGGAAGCCGCGCTGCAACTGCTGCTTGTCATAATGGCCAAGCGGTCCGTCGAACGAGAAGGCCACATGCTTGGGAAGCTCGTGAAACGCCTTTTCCACAGTGGGGACCGGGGGTTCGGAGACATAGGCCACCGCCCCCATGAGGAAGGAGACCAGCAGCCAGCCCGCGAAGAAGAGGCCGACGAGAAATGCGCCGATGCGTACCATGTTACGTCTACCCCTTATTCGGCCGGGACCGCGACGGTTGCGCCGTCGGTCTTGCCATATTTCGCCAGCACGGCCTCGGTGATCGAACCGGGCAACGGCAGCGGCTTTTCAAAGCGCGAGATCAGCGGAAGGATGATCAGGAAGTGCGCGAAATAATAGGCCGACGCGACCTGCGAGATCATCACGAAAGGCTCTTCAGCCGGCGCACCGCCGCAATAGCCCAGGATCAACACGTCGAGGATCAGGATCCAGAAGAACTTGTTGAAAGTGGGCCGATACTTGCCCGACCGCACCGGCGAGGTGTCGAGCCAGGGCAGGAAGAAGAGCAGCAGGATCGATGCGAACATCGCCAGCACGCCCAGCAGCTTGGCGGGGACGAAGAAGAAGTCCACGGTGAAGGCGCGCAGGATCGCGTAGAAAGGCCAGAAATACCATTCCGGCACGATGTGCGCGGGCGTCGAGAGCGGGTTCGCTTCGATATAGTTGTCCGGGTGGCCCAGGAAGTTGGGTGCGAAGAACAGCAGGGTGCAGAAGGCGATCAGGAAGATGCCCGCGCCGAAGCCGTCCTTGGCCGTGTAATAGGGATGGAACGGCACAGTGTCCTGCGGCCCCTTCACTTCCACGCCGGTCGGGTTCGAGGAACCGGGAATATGCAGAGCCCAGATATGCAGGATGATGACCCCGGCAATCACGAACGGCAGCAGGAAGTGCAGCGAGAAGAAACGGTTGAGCGAGGCGTTGCCAGGGGCAAAGCCGCCCAGCAGCCAGGTCTGGATCGGTTCGCCGACGACCGGGATCGCGCCGAACAGGCCGGTGATCACCTTCGCGCCCCAATAGGACATCTGACCCCAGGGCAGCACGTAGCCCATGAAGGCGGTCGCCATCATCAGCAGGAAGATGACGAGGCCAAGCAGCCATACCATCTCGCGAGGTGCCTTGTAGGAGCCGAAATAGAGGCCGCGGAAGATGTGGAGATAGACGACGATGAAGAAGAAGCTGGCCCCGTTGGCATGGGCATAGCGCATCAGCCAGCCCGCATTGACGTCGCGCATCGTCTGTTCGACGGTGCTGAACGCCACCAGGTCATTGGCGCCATAATGCATCGCCAGGACGACGCCGGTGATGATCTGAATCATCAAAGCGAGGCCGGCCAGGACGCCGAAGTTCCAGAAATAGTTAAGGTTGCGCGGCACAGGATAGCCCGCACCCACGGCGTTATAGGCGAGACGCGGAAGCGGCAGCTTCTCGTCGATCCACACCATCACCGGATTTTTCGGCGTATATTGCTCAGCCCAGGGAAAGCTCATCGTTTCTTACCTCAGCCTACGAGAATGGCGGTGTCGGAAGTGAAGCTGAACTTCGGCACTTCCAGGTTGGTCGGCGCAGGGCCTTTGCGGATGCGCGCGGCGGTGTCGTAGGACGAACCATGGCACGGGCAGAAATAGCCGCCATATTCGCCCTTATTCTCACCTTCGCCAGCGCCCAGCGGCACGCAGCCCAGATGGGTGCAGACACCCATGGTCACCAGCCACTGCTTCTTGCCATCGACCGTGCGCTCTTCGAGCGTCTGTGGATCGCGCAGCGTGGAAGGATCGACCTTGTCGGCTTCGGCGATTTCCTTTTCCGTCAGCTGGCGCACGAACAGCGGCTGGCTGCGGAACGTCGTCTTGATCGCCTGCCCCGGCTGGATCGCCGAGAGATCAACTTCCGTCGATGCCATCGCCAGCACGTCCGCGCTGGGGTTCATCTGGTCGATCAGCGGCAGAACGACGGCAACCGCGCCGACCCCTGCAAAACTCACCGCAGCGATATTGATGAAGTCGCGACGGCGGACCCCATCTTCGCCGGGTAGACCCGTGCTGTCTGTATGTTCAACGCTGGCCATGCACCTCAACCCTTGCAAGAACGTCCCTGGTCCCGCCGCAATGCCGTGAACGGCCCTGTTTATCAAGGGTGATGGGTAACCATATGATATGGCCCCCGCCGTCCCCCCGGCGTGGTTCGCGGGCCTGATAACCCCAGTGCGCGCTCTTTGCCAACAGCAAAGTCACGCAAGCTATGACAATTTGCCGCAGTGCATTATGGGCTCCCTCATGCGTATCGCCCTTTATCAGCCCGAAATCGCCGGCAATGTCGGTGCCATCCTGCGTCTGGCGGCCTGTTTCGCTGTGCCCGTGGACATCATCATGCCGACCGGATTCGCCTTTTCCGATGCCCGCCTGAAACGCGCGGCGATGGACTATGGTGCAGCGGCGGAGGTCGTGCGGCACGCCAATTTCGACGCCTTCGATGCGGATCGGCGCGCCAACGGCCGCCGCCTGCTGCTGATGAGCAGCCATGCCTCGCAGAGGCTGCCCGACGTTGCATTTCGCGGCGACGATGTCTTGTTGATGGGTTCCGAAAGCGCGGGCGTCCCCGATGCCGTGCGGGATATGGCCGATATCCGGGTGCGGATTCCCATGGCACCGGGCTTTCGATCCTTGAACATCGCCGTTTCCACGGGCATCGCCGTCGCCGAAGCCCTGCGCCAGACCGGAAAGTTCCCGCAATGACCCCCGCTCCCACACCTATCGTTCCCTTCACCCTCGATTCCCGCCAGCAGGCCGCCCGCGCCTGGTTCGAATCGCTCCGGGACCGGATCTGTGCCGCGTTCGAAGCGATCGAGCGGGAGGCAAGCAGCGACGCCAGTTTCGCCTACACCCCCTGGGACCGCGAAGCCGAAGGGCAGGCTCCGGGCGAAGGCGGCGGTGGCGTGCGCGGGGTGATGAAAGGCAAGGTTTTCGAGAAGGTCGGGGTCAATATCTCGACCGTGGGCGGCGAGTTCGCCCCCGGCTTTGCGCAGAGCATCCATGGCGCGGCGGAGAATCCAGCCTTTTTCGCGACCGGGATCAGCTTGGTCGCGCATATGGCCAATCCGCATGTGCCCGCCGTGCATATGAATACGCGCTATCTGGTGACGACCAAAAGCTGGTTCGGCGGCGGGGCAGACCTCAACCCTCCATTGCCGCGCGAAGAAGATACGGCGTATTTCCATGAAGTGCTCAAGGCCGCGTGCGACGCGCATGACCCGGACCATTATCCCCGGTTCAAGGACTGGGCGGACGAGTATTTCTTCATTCCCCATCGCGGCGTCCATCGCGGGGTCGGCGGCATTTTCTACGATCATCTCGAATGTGCCGACGATGCGGCGTTCGACGCGAATTTCGCCTTCACGCGCGCCGTCGGCGATGCCTTTCTCGACGCCTATCCGCCGATCGTACGGCGGCGCATGGACGAGGCCTGGACCGAGGCGGACTATGCCACGATGCTGGAATGGCGGGGCCGCTATGCCGAATTCAATCTGGTGCATGATCGCGGCACATTGTTCGGTCTCAAGACCGGCGGCAATATCGACGCCATCCTGATGAGCCTGCCGCCGATGGCGAGCTGGAACTGACGCCATGGCGCTGATCGCGGTCGATCCGGCCATGGTGGCGGCGATCGTCACTCATTTGGAGATGCGGCAGAAGCCACGCCCTGCGCCGATCCCGCCATCACCCTTGCGACTCGTGCGATGGAAGGTGCCCAAACTCGACAGCTATCGCGCGCTGTTTCGCCGGGTGGGGGAGCCATGGCTCTGGTTCTCGCGGCTGGTGATGAAGGACGAATCGCTTGCCGCGATCATTCATGATCCGGCGGTCGAGGTCTATGCCGTCACTGACCCGCGCGGGATCGAGGTGGGACTGCTCGAACTGGATTTCCGCTCGATGCCGGATTGCGAACTGGGCTTTTTCGGGCTGGTGCCGCAACTGAATGGCAAGGGCCATGGGCAATGGCTGATGGCGCAGGCCAAGGCGCTCGCCTGGCGCAAGGGCGTCGAACGTCTATGGGTCCACACCTGCACGCTCGACAGTCCAGCGGCCCTTGGCTTTTATATCAAGGCGGGGTTCGTCGCCTATAAGCGCGAAATCGAGACATTTGCCGACCCACGCCTCGCCGGGATATTGCCGCCCGACGCAGCGCCCCATGTACCGCTGCTGGATCAGCCCGCGGTCGCCTGACGATAAAGGCGCGCGAGCATCACCAGCATATAGACCTGGATCACCGTCGAGACGATCGCCCCGGCAATCCCGCCAGCCAGCCGCGCGCCGTCAGGCCCTGCAAGCAAGCTGCCCAGCAAACCGAAAATCGACTGCGCCGCCGATGCGACGATGGCGGACAGCAAGGTCAGGATCAGGATGAAGGCCAGCAGCCGCCAGAAATGCCCGCGCGTGAGCGCCCAGGCGCGGCGGAGCGATTCCTTGACCCCTGCGCCGCTATCCAGAACGACCGGATTGAGCAGCATCAGCCGCACGCTGGCGAACAGCGCGATGCCGACCATGACGAAGCCAAGCAAAAGCCCAAGTGAGGCACCAGCCGCCTTCGATGCCAGCGAGACGATCACCGCCACGAGGATGATCGTCATCAGCAGGCCGAAAAATGCCCCCAGCACCACCAGCGCGGTGCCAAGCAGCACGGGCAGGCGGTTCAGACTGAGCCGCAGCGCCTCCCCCACCGAAATGCCGGGGCGCAGCGCGAGCGCAAACAGGCTGAGCGATCCGAACCAGATCAGGACAATGGCGATCATGAGGCCAATGCCATAACTGGCCGGGACATCGGGCATCGTGTCCATCTTGGGCGCGAGCGACCATGCGGCCAATTCCGGTGGCGTCATTTCCTGAAGGATAAGGCCAGGCAGCGCCACGAACAGCAGCGCGACGGGAAACAGCAATGTGGCTTCGCGGGCGACGAAGGCCACCGCTTCCTGCCACGCCTTGCCGATCGACATTGTCGCCATATCTTGTAACGCCTGACCTGTTCCCGAAAATATCGCGGAGACTTGATCGCTCGCAGTCTCCAAGTCAAGGAAGCGTCATGACGGCCCCCCTTCCCTTCCCCGACAGCGTCGAATGGCGCACCGAAACCGCGCCTGTCGATTATCCAACGGCGCTAGCCGAGATGGAGGCGCGCGCCGCTGCGATCCATGGCGGAGAGGCGCGCGAACGGGTGTGGCTGCTGGAACATGCACCGCTCTACACCGCCGGAACCAGCGCAGACCCGGCGGAACTGATCGACGCGCGCTTCCCGGTCTATGATGCCGGGCGCGGCGGCCGCTATACCTATCATGGGCCGGGGCAACGGATCGGCTATCTCAACATTAACCTCGGCGAACGCGGCAAGGATGTCCGCAATTTCGTGCATCATCTCGAAGGCTGGATGATCGCGGCGCTTGGCGATCTGGGCATAGCGGCACGGCGCGCGGACGGTCGGATCGGTATCTGGACCGATGACGCGCAAGGGCGGGAGGCCAAGATCGGCGCGCTGGGCATCCGGGTACGCCGCTGGGTGACGCTCCATGGCTTCGCGATCAATGTCGATCCTGACCTCAGCCATTTTACCGGCATCGTGCCATGCGGGATCAGCGACTATCCCGTGACCAGCATCGCAGCGCTAGGGGGCGACGCTTCCATGACCGCGCTCGACTCCGCGCTCAAGGCGCATTTCCCTGCCTTTCTCAACCGCTTGTCGCGGTGCGGCACGGGACTTGAGCAATGCGAAGTCGGTCGCTAGGGTCACGCCTTTCGCCGGGCGGGGGATTGCCGGGCATCGATGATCGCAAGGAGACCCGGATGCGCCGCCACATACTTGTCGCCATGACCCTGTCGCTGCTGCCGCTGGCCGCGTGCGGCGGCGCGGACAAGACCGAGACCAAGGTCGAGATGAAGGACATGGAAGTTGTCGATGGCACCACCAGCGACGCCATGACCGACCTGGACGGAGTGCAGAGCGAAGGCACGGCGATCGCCTCGCCCGGCAACGCGGCTGCCAATGCCAGCAGCGCGGCACAACCCGCCGCCGAACCAGCCGGGGCGGAAGCGGAAGTCCTCTCCGACCAATAGGGCTGGCGCAATCATTCAGCCCTGATACAGTCGGCTTAGACACATATTCGGGCGATGCCCATTCATCGCACCCGTTCGTAAAAGGCCTTTATTGCATGACGTTCCGTACCGCGCTGACTGGCCTTGCCCTGGCCGTTGCGCCGATGCTGGCGCAACCCGCCGCCGCCCAATTTTTCTGGTCACCACCTGATCTGTCCGCCCCGCCCTTGACCGATTCGGCCGCCGCTACCGCGCTGGGCCTGCCGGGCGCGACGGAGGCGGAGATCAAGGCCGGGCTGGTGTGGAACCTGCGCGCGGCGCTCAATGTCGCAGCGCTGCAATGCCAGTTCGAACCCACATTGCTCGCCATCGGCAATTATAACGCGATGATCGCGCATCATGACGCCGAACTGGATGCGGCGCAGGCCGGTATATTGAGCTATTTCCAGCGCACCGTGGGCAAGGGACGGCCGGGGCAGGCCGCTTCCGACCAATATGGCACGCGCATCTATTCGGGCTATTCGACGGTACAGGCACAAAAGGGCTTTTGCCTGGCGACGGCCGAGGTCGGGCGCAAGGCGATCTTCGCCGATCGGGGCAAGTTGCATGAGGTAGCGCGCAGCGGTCTGGCTTCGATCAAGAAGTCGTTGGTTGCCGCGGGCGAGCAATATTATGGCACGCCGGGCTATGATTATGTTACCGCCCTGCCCTCCTTCGATCCCAAATGCTGGAAGAAGGGCGTGCTGCAACCCGTCTGCCATCAGGCGTGGAACGACAAGATCGGCGTCGGCAAGCCCTAAGGATGGATCAGCGCAGGCCCAGATATTTATGGGCCTGCACCGTCAGCCGCCAGCGCGGCCGATCCATGACCAGTGCGATACAGGCGCGGGCATTATCCTGGGCCTGGGGATCATCGAGCGGCTGGAGTAGATGATGGGTGAAGGCCCAAAGCTCCATCGCCGCGACATCGGCGACGCTGTGCCCGCCGCCTGGTTGCGGCCAGACGAGCTTCAACTCATCGCCTGACGTCTGCACGACCTCGCTCCCCGCCTTGGGGCTGATACAGACCCAATCGATGGCGGGATGGACGGGCAGCGTGCCATTGCTTTCGATCGCGATCGCGAATCCGCGCGCGTGGAGCGCGTCGACCAGCGCATCGTCGACCTGCAACATCGGCTCGCCGCCGGTCAGGACGATATAGTGGCCCGCCTCCGCCGTGCCCCAAAAGGCCAGCGCGGCATCGGCCAACGCATCGGCATCGGCGAATTTCCCGCCGCCATCGCCATCGGTGCCGACGAAATCCGTATCGCAAAAGCGGCAGACAGCGCTCGCCCGATCCTGCTCGCGCCCGCTCCACAAATTGCATCCGGCAAAGCGCAGGAACACCGCGCGCCGCCCGGCCTGCACCCCTTCCCCTTGGAGCGTCAGGAACATTTCCTTGACCGCATAGCTCATCGCACGCGCTTTCAGGGCCGCGCGGCGTAAAGGGTGGGATCGGGCAGGCCCGCTTCCTGATACCCCTTTGACCGCAGGCGGCAACTGTCGCACAGGCCGCAATGTTTGCCGTCCGGCGTCGGGTCATAGCAGGACCAACTGATCCCGGTGTCGAGGCCCAGCCTGTTGGCCTCCCGCACGATGTCGGCCTTGCTCATATGTTGGAGCGGTGCTTTGATGCGGATCGGGTGACCTTCCACTCCCGCCTTGGTCGCGAGCGCCGCCATCGTCTGGAAGGCGTCGATAAACTCAGGGCGGCAATCGGGATAGCCCGAATAATCCAACGCGTTGACCCCGATGAAGATGTCGCTGGCACCTGCGACTTCGGCCAGCCCCAAGGTGAGCGACAGGAAGATGGTGTTGCGCGCCGGGACATAGGTGATGGGGATGTCGTCGCCGACCCCGCTTTTGGGCACGGCGATATCGGCGGTCAGCGCCGAACCGCCGAACGCAGTCAGATCAAGCGGCAGGACGATGTGACGCATCGCGTTCAAGGACTTCGCGACGCGCGACGCAGCCTGCAGTTCCACGCGATGCCGCTGATTATAATCGATCGACAAAGCGAGCAGACGATAGCCCGCCTCGCGCGCCAATGCACCCGCGACCATCGAATCCAGTCCGCCCGAAAGCAGGACGACAGCGAATTTTCCTTGATTGGCAACCATGGTTTCGCGCTACTGCCCCAATCGCGCCAGCGCAAGCATGGCGCTGCGCTTAGCGGCAGGCGCCAATGCGGCGCCCCTCCGCCACGAAGACGAAGGGCGCGCCATCGGCCACACCTTGCGAGCTGATCTGTATCAGCCGCGCGGTTTCGACGCGCAGGTCGGTGCGGCCATTGCCCGCCGCCGCGCAATCATAGGTGATGCTGGCGGCCTGGACTTCATCGCTCACCACGAAGCTGCGGCAGGAGGCGCGGGCATGGCGTATCTGCAGCAATTGGCGCACGTCCGATACGCACAGCTTGCGGGTCTCCGCGCCCTTGCCCCGGCCGCGCAATTCCCATTCGCCCGGTTCCAGCGTCTGGAGCGCCGCGAGCTTTGGCGCATCCGCCGCACCGGCCCAACCTGCCGTCGTCAGCGCGACCGCTGCTGCAAGCGAGCGCCAAACCGCCTTTCCCATGATCTATGTTCCCATCAAGGGTCACGCGCCATCGGGGCCGCAACCATCCCTGTCCGCCATGCCGTAGGATTACGGCATTTTGATAGCGCGAACCGGCTGCGCTGCCCAAATTACAAATATCGTTAGCGTAACGACGCCGCGTCAGGCGAAGCTGTCGACCCGAAGCGGGAAGAGCCGTGAGCAGAAAGAGCAATCGACGCCGATGATGCCCTGCTCGTCGGCCATTTCGGCGCGATCATCGGGCGAGAAGCGGCCGATGACGTCGCGGATATGCGACAGGTCGCAGCGGCACCCCTTGGCCAGCGGCGTGGGGTCGGTCGCGCGCACTTCCTCTTCCTCATGGAACAGCCGCCAGACGATGTCGCTCAACGGCAGCGACGTGTCCGTCAGTTCCTCATCCTTGAGCGTCACCGCGAGCGCCTGCACATGCTCCCATTCGGGGTGATCATGGCGGACATGCAGCCGTTCGCGGCCGACTTCGCCTTCGGGCAGATGCTGGAGCAATAATCCGGCGGCGTAGCAGCCCTCACCGGGTTCGTGCCGGGTAGCGATGCGGATCACGCTGGGGATTTGTTCGGACTGGAAGAAATAATGTTCGGCCGCTGCGCCCAGCGAATCGCCGTCCAAGGGCACGATGCCCTGATAGCGTTCGCCAGTGACGGACTGGTCGAAGGTGATGGCGAGATAGCCCTTGCCGAACAGGCCGAACAAGGTCGGGTCAGGGCCAAGTTCAGCAAGCCGGTCGGCATCGAACTTGGCATAGCCGCGCAAATCGCCATTTTTATAATCGGCGACCAGCAGGCGCACGACGCCATGTTCGGTCTGCGCCTGCATCGTGAGTTGCCCATCGGCCTGCTTGAGCGTTGCGCCGAGCAGCGCCGCCAGCACCAGCGCCGATGCCAGCAGCCGCTCGATCGCCGGGGGATAGGCATGGGCGGCCAATACCTCATCCAGCACCGGCCCAAGCCGCACGAGGCGACCGCGCGCGTGGCGCGAGGCTATGGTGAAGCCGATGGCATGGTCGACATGGGGGGCGATAGTCACATCAAGGCTCCGGTGATCCCGCAGGCGATGGCGCGGGGCGTAAGGCCGCATCGGACGATGCGGGCGAGCCGCCTAGATAGGAAGCCCGCCCGTAAACTCAACCAAGATGCCCCAAGGCCCAGAGCAGCACCGATTTCTGGGCATGAATGCGGTTTTCCGCCTCGTCCCAAATCAGCGATTGCGGGCCGTCGATGACGTCGGCGGTCACTTCCTCGCCGCGATGCGCGGGCAGGCAATGGAGGAATTTGGCCTGCGGCTTCGCGCCCGTCATCAGCGCGGGTGTCACTTGATAGGGCATCATCGCGGCCAGCTTTTCCTCGGCATGGGCCTGCCCCATCGAGATCCAGGTGTCGGTTACGACGATGTCCGCGCCGGCGACCGCCTCTCCCGCATCGCGGGTCAGGCTGATGCGCGCGCCCTGCGCCTGCGCCGCCGCCGCGAAAGAGGCGTCGGGTTCATAGCCCTCCGGCACGGCGACGCGCACGTCGAACTTGAGCAGCCCCGCCGCCTCGATGATCGAGTGCAGCACATTATTGCCATCGCCAAGCCACGCCCATTGGCTGCCGGGCAAGGCCACGCCATGTTCGACCACGGTGAGCAGGTCCGCGACGATCTGGCAGGGGTGCGACAGGTCGGTCAGGCCGTTGATGACGGGGACGGTCGCATAATGCGCCATTTCCTCGATCTTGGCGTGGTCGTCAGTGCGGATCATGATGGCGTCGCACATGCGCGACAGGACGCGCGCCGTGTCGGCGATCGTCTCACCACGGCCGAGCTGCGTCGTGGCCGAATCGAGGATCAGCGACGTGCCGCCCAGTTGGCGGATCGCCATGTCGAAGGATACGCGGGTACGGGTCGAATTCTTCTCGAAGATCATCGCCAGTGTATGACCGGCCAGCGGTGCATCGGCATCGACGCGCCCCTTGGGCCAGGACGCTCGTGCGGCCTTCCGGTCGATGGCGTTCGCGATCATCGCGGCAATGGCGTCGCCGCCTGCGTCGGAGAGATTCAGAAAATGCTTGGTCATATTAACTACCCATCAGCCGTTCGGGCTGAGCCTGTCGAAGCCCTGCACTTTCCTAAAAGACAAGTGGAGCCCTTCGACAAGCTCAGGGCGAACGGAGGTCAGTCTTAAGCCGCCTTGGCTTCAACAAATGTCCGCGCACCGGCGGAGATTTTCTCGATGGCTTCGGCGATGTGGCTTTCCTCAATGACGAGGGGCGGCAGGATGCGCAGCACATTCTGCCCGGCCGACACGGTCAGCAGGCCATGATGGTCGCGAAGATGCCCCACGAAGCTGCGGGCGTCGTGGCTGTCCTTGAGCTTCACGCCCAGCATCAGCCCCATGCCGCGCACATCCTCGAACATGTCGTCATGATTGGGGATGAGTTGTTCCAGCGCGGCGCGCAGACGTGCGCCCATCGCGGTGACATGGTCCAGAAACCCGTCGGTCAGCACTTCCTCGATCACCGTCAGGCCCACTGCCATGGCGAGCGGATTGCCGCCATAGGTGGTGCCATGGGTGCCGAACACCATGCCCTTGGCCGCGTCCTCGGTGGCGAGGCAGGCGCCCAGCGGGAAGCCCGCCCCAATCCCCTTGGCGACCGCCATGATGTCCGGCGTGATGCCGAACTGTTCATGCGCGAAGAAGGTGCCGGTGCGGGCATAGCCGCACTGGACCTCATCCAGAATCAGCAACAGGCCATGCTCGTCGCAGGCCTTGCGCAGGCCGACCAGGAACGCCTTGGTCGCTGGCGTCACACCGCCTTCGCCCTGCACCGGCTCCAGCAGGAAACCGGCGGTGTTGTCATCGATCTGCGCCAGCGCGGCGTCGAGATCGTTGAACGGCACGACGGTAAAGCCGGGCAGCAACGGTTCGAAGCCGTCGCGCATCTTGGGCTGGCTGGTGGCCGAGATCGTCCCCAGCGTCCGCCCGTGAAAGGCATTGTCGAAGCTGATGATCTTATGCCGGTGGGCGTTGCCATTGGCATAATGATAGCGGCGCGCGGTTTTGATCGCGCACTCGACCGCTTCCGCGCCTGAATTGGTGAAGAAGACGGTGTCGGCAAATGTGTTGTCGACCAGCTTCTGCGCCAGCTTCTCCCCCAGCGGCATGCCGTAGAGGTTTGACACATGCATCAGCGTCGCGGCCTGATCGGCGATCGTCTTGACCAGCTTGGGGTGGCCGTGCCCCAGCAGGTTGACCGCGATGCCGCTCGCGAAATCGAGATAGCGTTCGCCGCGTTCACCGATCAGATAGCAGCCTTCGCCTCGCACCGGACGGACATCGCACCGGGGGTAAACGGGCATGAGCGGCGTAATCGACATGAGCCTTCCCTTTCTGGCTTGATGCTGCGCGTCCTGGGCGCAGGAGATATAACGCAAAAAGGCGACCCCGCCGGGCCGCCCTCTGCGAGCATCGCCTATACAGGCGGCTTGGAAGGGGTGCAACCCCGCAACCTAAGCCAGTCCGATCGCGCTGGCCTTAGCCGATCTGGTTCCAGGCGTCGGCAATCTCCGCGATCATGGCGCGGGCCTGATCGACCGGTTCTGCCACCCGTCCCTTGGCCCCCACCAGCAACAGGCGGCGCGCCTCGCGATAAATTTGTGCGAGACCCAGCGCAACGTCGCCGCCCTTGTCATGGTCCAGGCTCGATTCGAGCGCGAAGAGGATCGACATGGCACGCGCCTGCTTGTCCGACACCTGCATCCGGTCGGCCTGCCGTTCGGCGAGCGCGGCGGCGTCCAGCGCCAACAGCAGCTCGTCGAACAATATCCTGACCAACGCATGCGGCGTTGCCCCTTCGGTCCGGCTGCCCGAATGCACCGCTGCATAGCGACGCGCGGCGCTGGCCCCTGCATAACCCTGATTGTAGAACATGGTCCCGTTCGTCCCCGTTAACTGTCGCTGTTGTTCCACATCTCGATCTGCTGTTCGAGATAGCTTTGCGTAGCCTTGAGCGCCGTCAGGCGCGTTTCCATCTTGGAATAGACGGTCGTGAGCTGCGCTTCGTAACTGGTCATCTGCGTGTCGAGCTTTTCGAGCTGTTCACTCAAGGATTTGGCCAGCGCCTCATATTTTACCTGCGCCTGCGCCAGCGCACCGTCCTTGACCTGCACCCGGTCGCGCACCGCATCCATCATCCCGGCGAGGCCTGGGTTGGTCGCGGTCGCGACCGCCGGATTGAGCATCTGGGTGATCGCCGACGGATCGGCGGCAATCGCCTTATCGAGGACGTCAGTGTCGAGCTTGAGCGTGCCATCGCGATTGGTGGCGACGCCGATGTCCGACAAGGTGCGATAGGTGCCGCTGCTGGTCAGCGCGGTGGAGGTCATCTGCGACAATTGCCGCTTCATGTCGCGGATCGACGCTTCGCCGTTCAGGACACCGGACGAGGCGGAATCCGCGCCCGTGCTGGTCGATGTGTTGAGCGCCTTCATGAGCGTATTATAGGCATCGACGAATTCGACCATCAGATCGCGCATGGTCGTCGTCGGTTCGGTCGACGCCAGCGTGACCAGCGTGCCCGGCACAGCCTTGTTCAGGTCGATGCGCAGATGGGCGATCGCCGTGTCGATCGTGTTGCTGGCATAGCGCTGCTCCACGCCATCGAGGCTGATGATCGCATCCTTGGGCGTCGCCATCGACGCCATCGTCGCGCTGTCCGTGCCTTCCCAGGCGAATTTCGCCAAGTCCGTACCGCTGACCGAAGCCAGCGAAAAATCATTGGCCGCGCCGGTGGCGCCCTTCATCACCAGCCGCGTCCCCTGCGTATCGGTGATTACCGATGCGGTAACGCCCAGGCCCGCCTCGTTGATGGCGGCGGCAAGGCCTGAATAGCTGTTATTGGCGGCGGTGATGCTGATCGTCGCGCTCTGGCCGCCCACGGTCAGGGTCATCTCCCCCTCCCCCACGGCCGTTGCAGCGGTAGCGCCCACAACCGGGGTCGATGCCAGCGTGCGGGCCGAGGCAAGTTGCTTGACTTCTAGCTGGGCGGGCAGACCCATCGGCACGCCACCCGGCAGCAAGCCGACCGTAGCGATGCTGGGATCATTGGAGGCGGGCGTCCCGGCATAGCCGGTGCCTGCCAGCAGGCTGTTCAATGCATCGGCGAAGGTGTCGATCGAACTGGAGGCCGAGGCGAGCGCGGAGATGCGCGCGCTGTTCAGGCTCTGCCGGTTGGTGATGACCTCCTGCTTGGGATCACGCGTGGCAGCGACCAGGCTGGAAACCAGCGCCTTGGTGTCGATACCCGATCCGACGCCGAGCGCCGTGGTAATGCTGCTGCTGACCGATGCCATTGCGTCGTCCTTTCAGAGGAGAGAACGGCGCTAGCGCGAAGACCTTTAGGAATGATTTGCGAGGGAACTGATCAGTTGGCCGAAGCGACGATCTGATCGACGACGCCGCGCGAAACATGCGCCTGCGCGGCATGGCTGTAGGCGGCACGATCGACCATGCGACGCGCGATCACGGCGGCATGTTCGATCGCTTCCTTGCTGGCAGGGGGCAGCGGCACCAGGATGATCGGCCGGGCCAGCATCGCGTCGATGGACCGCGCCGCGCCATCGACCGACGTGCCGCTGTCCAGGTCGGCCAATATATCGGCGATGCGGGCGTGGATTTCGACATATTCGGCAGCGCTGGCGACATCCTCGTCCACGCTCGCCACATCGATCTGTGGCATCGACGCACGGGCGTCGCGGTCGGGCGATGGGGCGGATCGCCCTGCTGCAATCGGCTGAACGGCCTGCGCAGACGAGATGGCGCGTGGCGCGGTCCGATCGACCGGCGGCAACTCGATACGGGTAAAATAGTCGCTCATGACGCACATCCTAATGCGTCCCCATGAAGAGAATACGGACGAGCGCGGCTAAACTTTAATTCACTTTGTTATTTTTTACGCGCGCAAACAAACGCCAGGCGAGCAGCGGCGGTAGCAAGGCCGGGCCGGGAATACCGGCACTGCCCGCTACGATCTGAACAAGCGGCAGAAAGAAGATCGCAAGCAGCAGCGGTCGATCGCGTTCGCATGGCAGCAACAGGGCGGCCATGATCGCCAGCGACAAGCTGTCATAGGAAAGCATATAGGGCGTCGCAGCCACGGCGCAGGCGAGAAACAAGGCGTTGGCACTTATGTCGGCCGCATCGGGCTGCCGATGGAAACGCAGCCAAACAAGCGCCGTCGCCAGAAGGGACAGAGCGGCCTGGGCTGCTCCCGCCACGCCGCTGCCAAATTCAGCCGACCGCAAGTTCATGAATAAAGTCGGCATGAATGGCCCGGCCAGATGATCCGGATCAGACAGGATCAACGATTGATTCGCAATGCCCTGGTCCAGATAGACGCGCCATATATCCGATCCCCATAGCAACACCGTCAGCCCAGCGAGGCCAAGCGTGACCGCTCCTGCAGCGCAAATGGCGCGCCAGTTGCCGGTGGCGAGCAGCATGAGAGGAAAGAGCAAGCCTAATTGCGGCTTCACCGTCAGCAGGCCGAGCAGCATCCCCGCAAACCAGGGGCGGCTTTCGCGCCAGTGCAGCACAGCCAGGATAATAGCTGCAGCGAGCGCGGCAAACTGGCCCGACATCATGCCGAACACCGCTGCAGGACAAAGCAACAGCACGAGAATCAAGCGCGCGTCACGCGTCCACAAACGCAGGGCGGCGGCGAGTGTGACTGTCCCAATCAGCGTCCACAGCAGCAGCGCGACACCGTAGGGCAACAGGCCGAACGGCGCGCCGACCAGCAAAGTGGTGGGCGGATAAGACCATTGCTGGCCAGGATAGCCCGGCCCGACAAGCGCCGCGACGGTGTTGGCATAGGTCGATAGATCGTAAAGCCGGGCAGGGTCGCCCGCCCAGGCAGCGCGCCCGACGATCCACAGATTCAGAAAATCGCGGCCAACGACCAGTCCGGTTCCGTCACGCCAAACGCCCTGCCCCGCCGACAGCGTCAACACATAATAAGGGACATAAAGGCCAACGAGCAGGAACGCGGCCACGCGCAGCGTCGCCCACGGATCACGGGGTTCAGGATTTGCGACCATCGGCATCGAAGCGCAGATCGTCGGGTACGGTGATGAAGGGGCGGTCCATTTCACTCGCCATGCGATTTTCGACACGGAAGACGAAAGCGAGGACGGTGGCGACGGCCATGTAGAGGCCTTCATTGACGACCTGCCCGGCGCGCGACGTGAAATAGATGGCGCGGGCGAGGTCGGGATATTGCAGGATGGTGACGCCATTCTGCTCCGCCAGTTCGCGGATGGCGGCGGCAATCGCATCATTGCCGCGCGCGACCACCACCGGCGCGGCATCCACGCCCGGCTTGTAGCGCAGCGCGACCGCGAAATGGGTCGGGTTGGTGATGATGACGCTGGCTTCGGCCACCGCCTGGCGGGTCGATCCGTTCAGCACCTCGAACTGGCGGCGGCGGATCTGGCCCTTGAGTTCAGGCGAGCCTTCGCTTTCCTTATGCTCGTCCTTCACATCCTGTTTCGACATGCCGAGCCGCTTGGCGCGCTGCATGATCTGCGCCGGGACATCGATTCCCGCGATCAGGAACAGCCCCCCCGCCATGACCAGGCAGGTGAGGATGAACATATTGCCAAGGTCGGCGATGGCAGGACCAATACCCATCTTGCCCAGCCCCGTAATTTCGGTCAGCCGGTCCCAGACCATCCAGATGCCGATAGCGCCGAGCAGGCCGATCTTGGCGATGGACTTCATCAATTCGATCAGCCCCTGCGCGCCGAACATGCGCTTGAGGCCCGAAGCGGGATTCATCTTCGACGCCTTGGGCGCGAAGGCACCAGGGCGGAAGCCGAGCGATCCCAGCAAGGCCGGGGCAGCGATCGCGGCCAGGAAGGTCGCCAGCATCACGCCCGCCACCGGCAGCGCGATGCCGGTCAGCAGGTCCAGCCCGCGTTGGGCCGGGGAGAAATCGGTAATGTCCTCGCGCCGGAAGCGCAGCGCCTCGACCAGCATGTCGGACAGGGAGTCGATCAGCGATGGACCGGTGACCGCGAGCCAGCCGATACCCGCCATGACCACCATCGCCGTGCCCAGTTCGCGCGACTGGAGAATGTCGCCCTTCTTGGCGGCATCATCCAGCTTCTTCTGGGTCGGTTTCTCGGTCTTTTCGCCGCCCTCATTGCCGCCTGCCATGGCTATTGCCCCTCCGCGATCATGCGGGCCTGCTCAAGTCCCGCCTTGATCGAGGCGGTCATGCCTTCGGCCATGATCGGGACGGCCATGGCAAGGAGGATGAGGCCCGCCATCATCGCGACCGGCATGCCGACGGCGAACAGGTTGAGCGAAGGCGCGGCGCGCGCCAACATGCCCATGACAATCTGCACCAGCACCAGCGCAAAGGCGACCGGCAGGGCGACGGTGACGCCCGCGCCCAGCAATGCGCCGCCAAATTCGATCATCCGCCAGATCGTATCGTTCGACAGCATCGCCGCGCCCGGCGGGATGGCCTGATAGCTTTGCACCACGAAGCTGGCGAGCAGCAGATGCCCGTCCATGCCGAGCAGCAGGAAGGTGGCGAGGATGGAGAGGAAGGTGCCCAGCACCTGGGTCGATTGGCCAGACGAGGGATCGACCATCGCCGCGAAGTTGAGGCCCATCGCATTGCCGATCGTCTCCCCCGCGACGAAGGCGGCGGCATAGCCAATCTGGACGGCAAAGCCGAGCGCAAGGCCTGCCATCACTTCGCCCGCGACCATCATCACGCCTTCGAAACTGGCGACGCCATCCTGCGGCAGGGTGATGGTGACGCTGTTGAGCGCGGCGAGGCCGAGCGCGAGCGCGAGGATCAGGCGAAGCTGGAGCGGCACGGCGGGCGCGCCGAAGACGGGCGCGGCGATGAAGGCCGCGCCGGGGCGGATCATCGCGATCAGCCAGACCCACAGCTGCGCCTCCACCCCCGCGAAGCCGGGGGCTATCATTGCAGCAGGTCCGGAATGCGATCGAATATCTCGCGGGTGAAATCGGCGATCAGCACCATGATCGATCCGCCGAACAAGGCGAGCATGGCCCCAACCACCAGGATTTTGGGGATGAAGCTCAACGTCTGTTCATTGATCGAGGTCGCTGCCTGAACCATGCCGATGATCAGGCCCGCGATCAGTGCGGGCAGCAGGATGGGGGCCGCCGCGAGGGCCGTGATCCACAGCGCCTGTTGGGCGAGGCCCATGAAGAAATCGGCGTTGTCCATCGGGATTAGAACCCCCGCCCCGTTCGCTTCGAGCGTGTCGAGAAGCGATTGCGCGAACGGTTCTCGACTTCGCTCGAACCGAACGGAAACAGGTGACGACCCACGGTCATGTCGCGAACGACCCGGCCAGGCTGCCCATGGTCAGCGCCCAGCCATCGACCAGCACGAACAGCAAGAGTTTGAACGGCATCGAGATGATGGTCGGGGACAGCATCATCATGCCGAGCGCCATCAGCGTGGAAGCCACGACCAGATCGATGATGAGGAAGGGCAGGAAGATCATGAAGCCGATCTGGAAGGCGGTCTTGAGTTCGCTGGTGACGAAGGCTGGGAGCAGGATGGTGAAAGGAATGTCGGCGGGCGTGCGGAAGGCGGGGGCTTCGGCGAGGTTGGCGAACAGTTTGAGGTCGCTCTCGCGGGTCTGCTTGGTCATGAAACCGTGCAGCACCTTGCCCGACCGGCCGACCGCTTCCTCGATCGTGATCTGGCCCTTGCCATAGGGATCGAAGGCGAGACCGTTAATCTGGTCGATCGCGGGACGCATCACGAACAGCGACAGGAAAAGCGCGAGGCCGACCAGCACCTGATTGGGTGGCGTCTGTTGCAGGCCCAGCGCCTGGCGCAGCAGCGACAGGACGATGATGATGCGGGTGAAGCTGGTCATCATCAGCACGAGCGACGGCAACACCGTCAGCAGGCTCATGAGGATCAGGATTTGCAAGCTGAGCGAGAGCGACCGGCCGTCGCCGGAAATCTGGCCCATGGCGCGGCCTAGCGCGCCGCCATTGTCGGCGGGGGCGGCAGGCGCCGCCTGCGCGAAGGCAGGGTTGCTGACAAAGAGCAACGCCAGCACAACCAACAACGTCATTCCCGCGAAGGCGGGAATCCATCTCCCAGCCTTGCATCTGGTGGCAAACGTCGGGAGATGGATCCCCGCCTTCGCGGGGATGACGGATACGGGGTTAGCGCAGGCGCGCATGGTCGCCTTCCGCGATCTTTTCGATCCGGCCGCGCGTGACCGACAGCAATATCTTCTTGCCCTCGAACTCGACCACCGCGAGCTTGCCAAACGCGCCCATCGGCAGGGCTTCGAGCAGCTTGAGCGAACGGTCGCCCTGCTGGCCCATCATGCCCGGTTGATATTTGCGCCACAGCCACAATGCGCCAAAGGCCATGCCACCGACCAGCGGCAGGAGGATCAGCAGTTTAACGAAATACCAGAACATGATGGAGCCGCCCGCGCTTCATGGTTAATTGGCCCAAGCGATCCGCAGTTTCGATCCGCAAGGCAAGCGCAAAATCGATGCGGTGCGATCAGCCGCGCCGTTCGATGCCTGCAAGCCGGGTTTCGGTCGCCGCGATGTCGACGATGCGGATGCCATAGCGGCCATTGACCGTCACCACCTCGCCCTTGGCGATCAGCGCGCCATTGACCATTATGTCGAGCAGATCGTCGGCCTGGCGATCCAGTTCCACGATACTGCCTTCGGCCAGGTCCATGACTTCGGCGAGCCGCAGCGAGGTCGATCCGACCTCCACCGACATGCGGACCGGAATGTCCGCCAGCAGCTTGAAATGACGATTATTCGTCATCCGGCTGACGGGATCTTCGGCGCGCTCCATCCGGGGGGCTTCGCTCATATCGCTCATTGGTCGGATCCTTGTACGAGTTTTTCAATCTGGAAGGCGGCGCGGCCATCCTGTTCGCCGATGCTGCCATGGGCGACGATGCGGTTGCCCACGATCAGCGGCAGCGAGCGGCCGATCGTGACGGGAATGACATCGCCGACCTTCAATTCCATGAGGTCGGAGACGGAAAGATGGGGCCGGGCCAGCACGGTGCGCGCGGGCAGGCGAATGTCGCGCATCCGCCGGACGATGCGCCCCTGCCATACGGGATCACATTGCTCGTCGTCGGTGGGCAGCTTCGATCCCATCAGCGCTTCGACCGCGCGCAGGGCGGACAGCGGAAAGACGAGATCGATCGGCCATTCCTGCTCACGGGTCAGGCTGACGGTGAAGCGCTGGACGACCATCTGGTCGGCGGGCTGGGCGCTGGCGGTGAAACCGACGCCGGTTTCGCGCATGACGAGGCTGGCATCGAGCGGGAGGACGTCGCTCCACGTCTCGACGAGGCGCGCGATGATGGCGTCGGCCAGGCGGACGATCAGCCGGTCTTCGGTGGGGGTAAATTCGCCGCGCGAGGGCAAGGGCCGGTTGCCAAGACCGCCATAGAAGCAATCGACCAACGTCGAGATCATGGCGGCGTGCATATGCAGCAGCACCTGCCCCTTGAGCGGGAGCAGGCGATAGACGGACAGGCTGGCAAAGGCAGGCATGGCGGCCGACCAGGCGCCCATGTCCATCAATTGCGTCTCGTGCGCGGCGACATGGGGGCGCGTGCCCGATATCGGTTCGATGAGCGTGCGCATGCGCCGGGCGAGCTTGTCGCCCAGCCGGTCCAGCCCCGACAGCATCACCGGTGCTTGTGAATCCCCCCGCCCGAAGGCGTAGGTTTGTACGTCGTCCATGATTGTCCCCAGCCCTTCGGACCGGGGGACTTCCCGGCCTTCTGGACGGTGCTATTGAATAACGAAATTGGTAAAATAAACGTTATCGACGCCGCCATAACCCGTTTTTTGCTTTAAAATATCGTTTATTATCACCTTGATCTTCGCTTGGAGCGCCTGCTTGCCCTTGGGCGTCGCCAGCATCTCTTCGGGCTGCTGGGCGAGCATCATCAGCACCTGGCTGCGGATCGCCATCTCGTGCGTCTTGATCGCGTCGATCACCCGCAGGTCATAATAGGTCGATACCGCCAGCGAAATCTGAGCAAAGGCGTCGGTGTCCGTCATGTTGGACGTGAAGGGCGTCTGCAGCTGGAAATAGGTCGCCTGATAGGCGGTGGGGTTGGCAGGCGGCGGCAAATCGATGCCTTTGCCATGCGCGCCGCCATGAGCCGCTGCCGCATCGCCATGCGGCGCGGCATGCGCCTTGGCGATATCCTCGGCGCTTTCGCCGGCCAGCACCAAAACGGGTTTGTTGGGATCTTCCTTTGGCCCTTCATCCTTCGGGTTGAAGAAACCGGCGGCATAGAGGCCACCCGCTGCGCCCGCGCCGCCGATCAACATGGCGATGACGACCAGCAGGATCATCTTCATGCCCCCGCCCTTTTTCTTCTTCGCCTTTGGTTCGTCGCTCATTCTTCCTGTCCCCCAGGCTCAAGGCCGATCATGCATAGCGCGCGCGAACGGCGTCGCGGGTGTTGTCGCCCGCCTCCGCATGGTTAAGAACGGCCGCATCGTCGGCGGCTTTATGCGATTGCCCAATATTTTCGCGCGCCTGCCAGCGGCCCTGGCCCTGCCCCTGAAAGGCGGGCTGGCCTGCCTGCTGCTGATGCTGCTGGCCCGGCGCATTCTGTCCCGACGGATCAGGGCGAGTGGCGTCCGTGGCGGCGGGCGCGCGCTCGATCTTCACTTCGCTGATCTTCACGGCAGCAAGCCCTGCATCGAGGCGCAGGCGGTCGCCATCCTGGCGCAGCGCCTGTTCGGCAAGGTCGGTAGCGACGGTCAGGGCGACGCTTGCGCCTTTGTCGCCCTGCTGGATATCGACCTGGATCGGGCCGAGCGTGTCGGCATTGATCTGAAACCGGCCCTGCGCGCCATTGGCCGAGAGGCCCGCAATGTCGCGGGCCAGGCTGTCGATCCACTGACCCGACACGCCCATATCTACCACTTGCGCGCCAAGGCTGGCGGACAGGTCAGCGACGGGTGCCGTGGGCAGGACCGGGGCGAGTGCGACGGGTTGGAGCGTGATCGGCGTCGGCACGGCTGCAGGGTCGGCACGCGACATGCTCGACAGCGGAGCCGTAGCCTCCCGATCGGTGTCCTGGCGCTGCACGGCTTCCGTCGGCTGCGGAGAGGCCGCGCGGCCAGTCATATGATCGCGCACCAGTTGCAGCAGCGATACCGCCTCGGCTTTGACGGGCCCTTGCACCGGTGGCGGAGCATCGGGGGTCAGTGTCGGTAGCGGAGCGGCGGCAACGTCAGTGGCCGCGATGCTCTGGGGCGCGGTGGACGCGACGGGGCTGGCAACCGGAGCCGGGCTTGGGCCGCTGACTGTCGTCGTTGAACGGGGTGTGGCGGGAGGCACAGGAACGGACTGCACCTTCGCAGGTCCGGCGGCGGCTGGGGCGGCTGGGGCGGCTGGGGCGGCTGGGGCGGCTGGTGCGGCTGGGGCGGCACCAACCTCCATTGGAACGGTCGGTTGCGCGGGTGCGAGTGTAGCCGTCGTGATGCGCGCTGCTAGGGGTGCCGGTGCCTCGGTATCCACCGGCGAGGCGTCAGCGACGATGGGCGGCGCAGGGGTCGGAAGAGCGGGCGGTGCAGCCATGCCGGTCGCGGCGACGGTCGGGTCTGGCAGCGGCAACGGGGCGGCGGGCTGTTCGGCCACGGCGTCCTTAGGCAATGGCCGATCGGGACTGGTAGCAGCGAACGGCGCAGCGCCGTCCGGTTGCGCGGGGTGGACTGCATCGGTTTGGCTGACCGGTTCGGCCGATCGGATCGGGGCTTGAAGGGACGGCTGGACTGGCGTCGCGAGAGGGATTGCCGCGTTCTGCGCCGGGGCTGCCGCGTCGGAAACGGACAGCGAAGCGGACAAAGGTTCGGCGTTTTCAGGCCCGGCTGCCACGTCCGACTCTATGTCCGTTTCGCTGTCCGTTTCGCTATCCGTTATTGGTGTGCGGACTGGCGCCGCGGCCGCCCTGACGGACGAAACGGACGCGGCGGCGTCTGGTGCGGTGGCCGGTTGGATCGCAGGCGACGCGGGCGTCGTGACCATCGAAGGGCTGTCCGCCGTCTGCTCGATCGGCGATCGATCGACAGGCGATGGGCGTGTAGGCGCGGCGGCAGGTCGCGCTGCGGCGGGCGCTGCCTCAGGCTGCGGCGCGGCGGGCGCGTCTTGCGTTTCCTGGGGCGGTGTGTCCGTCGCTGCCGGTGCCGGTGTGATGCGCGGATCTTTGGCGGCGACGCCGGGCCAGGCTGGCACCATAGGGCTAGGTGCCATGGTCGGCGTCGCGGATTGCGGCTGGTCAGGCTGGACGGGCGCGGATGAAGACTGTCCGCTCTGCTCAGGCCGGGGCGGTTGAACGGGCGTCGCCGCAAACGCAGCGGCAGGCGCAGGCGTCGTAGCATCTGGAACCGAGGGCACGGCGTGGGGCGTGGCAGGCACGGCTTCTGCGGCTAAGACCGGTGTTCCTGGCACGGAGATGGGGGTGCTGGGCGTCGCAGACGCTGCTCCCGACGCTAGGCTCGGTCCGTTGGGCGCTGCAATTACGGCGCTTGGCGTCGTCGCTGCCGCGCTCGGCGGGGCGGTCGCTGCGTCGAGCAGCTGCGCGAAGTCGGGGGTGCCGGGCATTGGCGCGACGCCCCCGCCCTTCCCTGTCCCACCGGCGGGTGTCGGGAAGAGCAAGGCCTTGATAGAGGCGAGCATCGTCATGTCAGGCATCCCCCGTCCGCTGCATGCGGCGATAGCGCGGCAAGGCCGCCAGCTTGTTTTCGCGCCATTCTTCAAGGTTCGCGCGGGCGCGGTCCTTGAGGCGGGTGGCGATTTCCTTTTCGCGGTTGGCGGCGAGCGTCACGCCTTCCTTGGTCTCCACCTTGCGCCGCGCGTCGTAGAGCGCGCCGTCGAGCTGGCGCCCTGCCTGTTCCAGCCGGGTGGCAAGTTCCTGCATGGCGGCGAAGGACGCGCCGGTGGCGGCGCCTTCGGTTTCAAACAGTTCGTAGCGAACCTTGTTGAGCCGCTCGATATTGCGGGCCAGGCCATCGGCCTCGTCGCGCGCGCGCGCGGTTTCGGCGACGGCCATGGCATGTTGGACATGGCGCACGCGCAGCACGCGATGGCGGCGGGATACCAGCCCCTTCATGCGCCGAACCCGGCTATCAGCGCAGCGGCGCTGGTGTCGAGGTCGATGCGGCTTTTCTGGTCCTGCCGAATGAAGTCGAGCATTTCCTGCCGGCGCTGCACGGCTTCGTCGATCACCGGATCATTGCCGGGGCGATAGGCACCCATCAGGATGAGATCGCGATTTTCCTCATAAGCAGCCCAGAGGCGACGATAAGTGGCGGCGGCCATGCGATGATCGTCCGGCACCACATCGGCCATGACGCGCGAGAGGGATTTGCCGACGTCGATGGCCGGGAAGATGGATTGTTCGGACAGGTGCCGCGACAGGACGAAATGGCCGTCCACGATGGCGCGGGCCGCGTCCACGATCGGATCGTCCGTATCGTCGCCATCGGCCAGCACGGTGTAGAGCGCGGTGATCGAACCGCCGGTACGAGCGTCCACCCCGGCTCGTTCGACCAGGCGGGGAATGAGCGCGAGGGCAGACGGCGGATAGCCCTTCATCGCGGGCGGTTCGCCCAATGCCAGGCCGATTTCGCGCTGGGCATGGGCGCAGCGGGTCAGGCTGTCGATCAGCAGCAGCACCTTCTTGCCACGGGCGCGGAAATATTCGGCGATCGCGGTAGCGCGCGCGGCGGCGCGCAGGCGCAGCACCGGGGGATGATCGGCAGGCACGGCGACCACGATGCTCTTGTGCATCGTGTGTTTGAGCTTGGTTTCGAGGAAGTCGCTGACTTCGCGGCCGCGCTCGCCAATCAGGCCAACGACGACGATATCGGCTTCGGCCCCGGCGATCATCTGGCCCATCAGCACGGATTTACCGACCCCAGAGCCTGCGATGATGGCGATACGCTGACCGCGCCCGGCAGTAAGCAGCGCGTTGACGGCGCGGACGCCGAGATCGAACGGTTCGGTGACGCGGCCGCGATCGAGGACATTGCCCTTGACGCCATTCAAGGGCCAGACGCCGCCCGCGATGATCGGCCCCTTGCGGTCTAGCGGCTGGCCCATGGCATCGACCACGCGGCCGATCAGCCCTTCGCCCACCTGCACCATATTGGCCTGGCTATCAGGTTCGACCCGCGCACCATTTTCGAGCGGCGCGTCGCTGTCGAGCGGCACCAGCAGGGTACGGCCGCCGCGAAAGCCCGCGACTTCGGCGCGCGCGATCGTGCCGTCGCTGGCGATCACCCGCGCGCCCGCGCCGATCGGGCGGCGAAAGCCGGTGACTTCGAGCATCCCCGCATCATGGCTGACCAGACGGCCGACATGGCGCGGCGCGCGGTTCTGCACCTGCAAATGGTCGAACAGGGTTTCGGCCTGGGCCAGCGCGGCGCGGATCAAGGCCTGCCCTCCATATCATCGAGCAGTGCGCGCAGGCGCGAGAGGCGCACGTCCGGGCCATCCTCGACCCAGCCTTCGGCGGTTTCCAGCCGGACGCAGCCGCGCTGCATCGCCTTGTCGGGCACCAGCTTCACGCCGATCTGTTCGCCTTCCAGCATGACGATATCGTCGGGATGGAGGTGGAGCGCGCCCTTTTCGTCATTATCCTCGATGAAGGCGGCGACGGTGTCGCAGCGCTGCACGAGGCGTTCGATGTCGATCTCGACCTCGCCGACAATCTGTTCGACCAGGCGGACCACCGTAGCGGAGAGCATGGTGGAGAGCATGCCGCTGGGCGCGGGCGCGAGCGAGGCCAGCGATTCCGCCAGCCGTTCGCGGATTTCCGTGTCGGCACCATGGGCTTCGGCGGTGATGCGGCAACCTTCGTCGAAACCGAGCGTGAAGGCTTCCATCCGCGCTTCTTCGACCAGATCGACCACGGGTTCGGCGTCCGCCATGGCGGCGCGGATCGTCGCGGTCTGCGCGCCGGGATGGGCGGTGTAGAGGCTGCGGAAACCGCTGCTCTCGCTTTGTACGAAACCGGCGACCGCGACTGGCGCGAAATCGCGGGCTGCTTCGGCACCCCAAATCCTAGACAAAGTCATTCCCCTTGCCACCGAGCATGATGGTGCCTGCATCCGCCATGCGGCGGGCGGTGGCGATGATCAGTTTCTGCGCTTCCAGGACTTCGGCGAGGCGGATGGGGCCGCGCTCTTCGATCTCGTCGGCGATCGCCTGGGCCGCTCTCGCGGACATGCTGCCGAAAATCTTGCCCTTGAGCATGTCGTTCACGCCCTTGAGCGCGACGACCAGAACGGTGTTGTCGATGGTCCGCATCAGCGCGCCCAGATTCTTGTCGTCCATGTCCACCAGATTATCGAAGACGAACATCTCCTCCTCGATAGTCTGGGCAATCATCTTGTCGCGCTTGGCGACGGCCTTCATGATACGCTGCTCATTATCCTTGCGGACATTGTTCATGATCGCGGCCGCTTCGACCGTGCCGCCGCGCTGCGAGGCGGCACCCTGCTTGCCGACCGGACCGCGCATCAGCAGTTGCTCCAGATCTTCGAGCGCCTCGTTCGACACCGGCCCCAGGGTGGCGATGCGATAGACGATCTCCTCCTGGTATTCGGACGGCAGCAATTGCAGCACGTCGGCGGCGACGGGTGCCTCCAGATGGGCCAGCACGATCGCCATGATCTGCGGATGCTCCGCCTCGATCAGCACGGCGATTTCCTTGGCATCCATCCATTTGAGCATTTCAAGCTGGGTGGAGCGGGTCGGCGGGGTGATGCGCGCCAGGATGGTTTCAGCCCGTTCCTCGCCCAGCGCCTTGGTCATGGCACCGCGAATATGGCGGGTCGCGCCATAGCCGATGGTGGTGCGCTTCTTGGCCTTGGCGACGAAATGGTCGAGCGCTTCGTTGACCTCTTCGGGATCGACATCGGCGACATCATACATGGCATAGCCAAGCTGGCGCACTTCCTCCGGTTCCAGCCGGGAGAGGATTTGCGCGGCTTCATCCTCGTTGAACAGCATCAGCAGGACGGCGGCGGCGGCGCTGCCCTTGAGCGCTTCGGGGCGACCGGGAACGATCTCAGGCATTTTCCTTCTTCCCCTCCTTGAGGAGGTCGCGGACGACCAGGGCGGCCCGGTCGGGATCCTGCTTCACGAAGTTGCGAATGAGGTCGGCGCGCTGGGCATAGTCATAGGTGGAGGAGATCATGTCGAGCGTGACCGGCCGTTCGGGATCGGGCGCTTCGACCACCTGCTTGGTGAGTTCGGACGAGATTTCCCGGCCGATGCGCTGGCCTTCCTGCGTGGTCTGCTCTGCGGCGGCAGCCTGGGCGGCGGCGCGGCGCTTGAGCAGCGGGCGGCCGATGCCGAAGACGAGCAGCAGCGCGACCAGCAGGGCGGTGCCGTTGCGCACCAGCGGGTTCATCCAGTCGGATTCATACCAGGGGATGACGGTTTCGGGCGTCTTGAGGAAGCTGCGCGAGGAGAGCGCGACCACGTCGCCGCGCGTCTGGTCGAAGCCGACCGCGCCCTTGACCAGGGCTTCGAGCGCAGCGATTTCCTGTGCGGTGCGCGGCTTGCCGTCCGCGCCGGTGTCGAGCGCCACGGCGACCGACAGGCGCTTGACGGTGCCGATCGCATCCTTGGTCACGGACACTTCACGGCCCAGTTCAAAGCTGCGGTTGAAGGTTTCCTCGGTCTTCATCAGCGGATTGGGCGGGGTGCCGGGGGTCTGCGCAGCGGTTTCGCCCTGCTGCACGGCCTGGCCATTGGGGTTGGTCTGGGTGACGGTCGGGTTGACCGGCGCCTGGTTGGTGAGCGCACCGGGGATGCCCGACGCTTCGCCGCCTGTGCCCTGACCCCGCGGGTCGGATGCCCAAGTGCCCTGTTCGACGCGCAGCCGCGCTTCGTCCTGCGGAAAGGTTTCGCGGGTTGCCTGCCGCTCGGCGAAATTGAGTTCGGCATGGACTTCGGCGGAGAAATTGCCCTGGCCGAGGATCGGGGTGAGCAGCGCGATCACCGACTGGCGATAGCGATCCTCGATCCGGCCCTGGATCGAGAGCTGGCGATCATCGGCGGCGTCGCCGTCATTATTGCTGAGCAGGCGGCCATTCTGATCGACCAGCGAAATCTGGTCGGGCGAGAGGTCGGGAATGGAGGACGCGACCAGATGCACGATCGCGCTGACCTGCGCATCGGTGAGCGTGCGGCCCTGTGCCAGCCGCAACATCACGGAGGCAGACGGCTTGGCGCGGTCGCGCAGGAAGACGCTGGGCGGTTCGACGGCGAGGTGAACCTTGGCGCTTTCGACGCTGTCGATCGCCTCGATCGTGCGGGCGAGGTCCATTTCGCGGGCGGAGCGCAGCTTTTCGCCCTCGACGGCGCGCGAGGCGCCCATCGGCAGGCTGTCGATCATGCTGTTGCCGTCGGGCGCGCTCTTGGGCAGGCCCTGGGCGGCGAGCATCATCTTCGCCTTGAAATAATCATCCTCCCCCACGGTCATGCTGCCGGACTTGTCGAAGTCGAAGGGGATGCCGGCCTGCTCCAGCACTTGCGCGACGGCCGATTTGTCGGCGTCGGGCAAGGCGCGGAACAGGTCGCGCTGGGGTGGTTCGCGCAGCGCCAGCCAGGCAAGGCCCGCCAGCGCGACGACGCCGAGCATGCCAAGCAGCGGCAGGCTCTTGGCGACCGCCGGTTGCTGGATGAGGCCGGTGAAGCGCGCCTTGAGCGCCGCCATGCCGGTGAGGCCGTTGCGGGCCGCCGAAGCGGGGGCCGGGAGGGCGGGCTTGCCGCCGTCGATGGTGAGTGCGTTCTCGCTCATGATTTAGACCGGCATGCTCATAATGTCCTTGTAGGCGGACAGGAGTTTGTTGCGGACCTGAAGGGTCGCTTCGAAGCTGACCGATGCCTGCTGCTTGGCCAGCATGACCGCGGCGATGTCGGTGGTTTCGCCGCGTTCGAAAGCGGCGGCGGCCTCACCGGCCTTGCCCTGCAGGCCGTTGACCTGTTGCAGCGCGCTGCTGAACGCCTCGGTAAAGCCACCGGGCGCGGTGCCCTGGGCCGCGCCTGCACCGCCGACCGGATTGGTCGAGCCGATGTCGCGCAGCGCGGCGTTCTTTTGCAGGATGGCGTTGCGGATCGCCATCACGCTGTCGGTCGGGGAAATGCCGTTCATATCCTATCCTCCCCCTTATGCCGCAGCCAGCTCGCGCATTTCGGCGAGCCGATAGCGCAGCGTGCGTTCCGAGATGCCGAGCTTGCGCGCGGCGGCGGCGCGGTGGCCGTCCGTTTCGCGCAGGGCGCAGCGGATGGCTTCGAGCTTGGAATGGCGCGCGACGTCGCGCAGCCGGATGGGTTCGGCGGGCAGCTGGATCGGCGCTGTGGCGCGGAAGGGCGTCACCATCTGCGCCGCGCCTGCCAGATGCAGGTCATCCGCCTCGATCCGGTCGCCATCGCGCAGGACCAGCGCGCGCTGGAGGATGTTGCCGAGTTCACGGGCATTTCCGGGCCAGCCATGGGCGGCGAGCTTGTCGAGCGCGGCGGCGGTCGGCCAGACGAACCCGGCCTTGCCGCCATCCTGATGACGCAGCAGCATCGCGGCGGTGATCGCGCTGATGTCGCCGCGCCGCTCGGCGAGCGGGCGCAGTTCGAGCGGCATGACGTTGAGACGCCAGTAGAGATCTTCGCGGAAGCGGCCTGCGGCACATTCCTGCGCCAGGTTGCGGTTGCAGGCGGCGATGATGCGGACATTGACCGGCACAGCATGGGTCGCGCCGACGGGCAGCACTTCGCCTTCCTGCAGCGCGCGCAGCAGCTTGGCCTGGAGCGCGAGGGGCAGTTCGGCGATTTCGTCGAGGAAGAGCGTGCCGCCATCAGCCGCGAGGAACAGGCCTTCGGACGCATTGGCCGCGCCGGTGAAGCTGCCCTTGCGATGGCCGAACAGCATCGCTTCCATCATGGTTTCGGGCAGTGCCGCGCAATTGACGGCGATGAAGTCGTGGCCCGACCGGCCCGACTGGGCGTGCAGGAAGCGCGCCATGCCTTCCTTGCCGGTGCCGGTGTCGCCCTGGATCAGGACCGTGGCGTCGCTGCGGGCGACCCGCCCGGCGAGCGTCATCAGCCGGACGCTGCCGCTGTCGCCTACGGCAGGGACGGCAGCGGGGCGCGCCAGTTCGGCGATCAGCGCGAAGGCGAAGCCCATGTCGGCAAGACCGAAAGCGACGCGGGCGGGCAGGCCATTGGCCGCCGCGACCAGCGAAGGTGCGCCCTCGATCAGATTGATGAGAATGTCGCGATGGGTCGCATGGCCGATTTCGGTGGCCAGCAGCACGCGGCGGCTGTCCTTTTCACGCGGGCTGGCCGCGTCGACGATGCGCACGGTAAAGAGAGCGTTTTCGAGCCAGTGCTGCAGACCCGGAACGAGCGCGCAGACTCCACGGCTCACGTCGAGCGATGACATGAACAAAACCCCAATAACTGGTCGGCTTGTGCCCCCGCACGCCCCAGACCCCTTCGATGGTTCAAGCTCTATATTTATGTGGTTATCAGATGGTTAACTTTGCCATCCAGTTGCCGCCGACCGGCAATTTTATTCCGGCAAGGCGGCAAAGACGCCGTCCTTTGTCCTACGCGCGCGCGTGGTAGCCAGGGAAATTGCCCTTTTTCAGAAAAATCGACAGCGGCGCTAAAGGCCGGTCGCTGCCCGCCGTTATCCCCTTTCGAGGCCGCAGACGCTCCATGGCAGCGACCTGATTGACACTGAAAGGGAACACCATGACTGTTATCGGAACCAACACCGCCGCTCTCCGCTCCGCCAATGCCTCGTCGATGGCCAGCAAAGGCCTGACCAACGCAATGGAGCGCCTGTCGACCGGCAAGCGCATCAACAGCGCCAAGGATGACGCCGCCGGCCTCGCAATCGCTTCGACCATGACGTCGCAGATCAAGGGCATGACCCAGGGCATCCGCAACGCCAATGACGGCATCAGCCTGGCGCAGACCGCGGAAGGCGCGCTGAACGAAGTCAGCAACATGCTGCAGCGTATGCGTGAACTGACCGTGCAGCGGAACAACGACACCAACAGCACCGAAGCCGTTGCGAACATCGACGCGGAAAAGGATCAGCTGGCCGTCCAGATCAACGACATCCTGACCAAGACCGAATTCAACGGCAAGGCGCTGTTCCCGACGACCGCAGACGCCGTGACGATCCAGGCCGGTGCCAACGACACCGACACTGTGACCATCACGCTGGAAGCCATCGACGTGGCCGACGTGGCCAGCGCGACGGAAGCGGAAGACGCCGCCACTCTGGCAGACTTCGACACCGCGCTGCAGACGGTTGCGACCGCCCGCGCTACGCTCGGTGCCGTGCAGAACCGCCTGGAATCGTCGGTCAACAACCTGACCAACAACATCACCAACCTGACCGACGCGCGCAGCCGCATCGAAGACGCCGATTTTTCGGCCGAAACGACCGCGCTCGCCAAGCAGCAGATCCTGAGCCAAGCGTCGACCGCGATGCTGGCGCAGGCCAACCAGAGCCAGCAGGGCGTCCTGAAGCTGATCGGCTAAACCAATACCCCATTGGTCGGCTGAGGTCTGGTCACCTGACAGCCGCCCATAGGCGCCCGGCACATCACAGTCCCCACCGTGCCGGGAGCCACAACTTCGATCGAACGACCAGCATCAGAAGCCTCCGTCCCCCCGGGCGGGGGCTTCATCGCATATGCAGCATGGGGGGCTTGGTTTTGCATGACAGGCTCGCCATGGTGAAACCATGACCCAGATTGACCGGCGCGCGATGATCGCTGCCACGGGCGCTGCCCTCCTCCTCCCCCGCGCCCTGCACGCGCAAACGCAGGCCGCCCCCTTTTCCTGGGAGCGGCTGATCGGCCAGGCGCAGCGGCTGGCGCGCGCGCCCTTTGCCGAAACGCCAGCCCATCCGGGTGCCGCCAAGATCGATTATACCGCGCTGCACGAGGCGCGCTTTCGCGAGGAACGGACTTTGTGGGGCGACCTGCCGGGCGATACCGGCATCCGCTTTTTCCCGCTGTCCGCCACCGCGCCGCAGGCGGTCGAGATCGCGATCATCGAGCAAGGCCGGGCGACCCCGCTGCGCTATGATCCGGCCATGTTCGATGCGCCGGCGGGCAATCCGGTGACGGCCCTGCCGAGCGGCGCTGGCTTTGCGGGTTTCCGCATCATGAATGCCGCGCGCGACGGCGACTGGCTGTCCTACCTTGGGGCGAGCTATTTTCGTGCGCCCAGTCCGCAAAAGCAATTCGGCCTGTCGGCGCGGGCGGTCGCGATCAATACCAGCATCCAGGGCCGCGAGGAATTTCCGCGCTTCACCCATTTCTGGCTGGAGCGGACGGGGCCGAGCAGCGTCACCATCTTCGCCCTGCTCGATGGGGCGTCGATTGCCGGCGCGTTCCGCTTCGTCAGTCGGCTGGACAAGGACGGCGTGCGGCAGGACGTGACCGCCGCCCTGTTCCCTCGCCGTGCCATCCCCGAACTGGGGTTGATGCCGATGACCAGCATGTTCTGGTATGATCAGGCCAACCGGACGATCGGCACAGACTGGCGGCCGGAAATCCATGATTCCGACCTATTGTCGATCGCCAGCGCCGATGGCACCGCCCATGCCCGCCCGATCGTCAATCCCACAGCGCCGATGGTCAGCGCCTTTGCCGAGCGCGATCCCAAGGGGTTCGGGCTGCTGCAACGCGACCGGGATTTCGACCATTATCAGGACGATGGCGTTTTTTATGATCGCCGCCCGACTTTATGGGCCACGCCCGCCCGGCCGCTGGGCGCGGGCGAGGTGCGGCTCTACGCCTTTCCGACCGACAGCGAATATACCGACAATCTGGCGGCCTATTGGACGCCCGCCGCTGCGCCTGTGCCGGGCAAGCGGATCGACCTTTCCTACAAGCTTGACTGGACAGCCGACCGTTCGCCCGCCGCGACCAGCATGGCAATCGTCGAGAATGTCTGGCGCGGACGCGGCGATCAGCCCGACATCGCGCGGCTGGTAGTCGATTTCGCCGGTGTGGCGGAGGGTAGCAAGCCCGACCTGTGGGTGGACATCGCCAACGGCACGCTGGTCAAACAGGCGGGCTATCCGGTTCTGGGGCGCAAAGGCCTGTATCGCACGGTGCTGGACCTGCGGCGCAGCGGCGGCGGCGCGGCGGATGTGCGGTTGCAATTGCAGGCCAGCGGCCGCGCGGTGAGCGAATATGTGCATTACCCCATTGGCGGATGAACGGAACCGTTGGCGTAACGAACGGTTCAGGCCGTTGGGTGAAACGCTATGGGTCTGGATGATATGGGCAATGGACAGGTGCCGGTGGCCGATGCCGCCGCTGAGGACGTGCCGGTGAGTCCGGCCTTCGAACAGCTGCCGCCCGAAAGCCCGATTGCGATGCCGGAGCAGGATTTCAGCGCGCGTCCGCCGCTGATCGTGCCGCGCCGGTTCAATATCGACCTGTGGGCACGGCGCATGCTGGTCGTGCTGCTCGCCCTGATCCCGACTGGCATGGCCGCGCATGAGATGCGCCGTTCGATCGGCCTGGACGGCATTTCCTTGCTGGAGGGCATCTATCTCGCCCTGTTCATTCCGCTGTTCGCCTGGATCGCGTTCGGCTGTGCCACCGCGATCATCGGCTTCCTGCTGCTGACGGTGGGCAAGGGGCGTAGCGTGACGCCGCGCCCGCTGCGCGCGTCGCAGCCGTTGCAGGGCAAGACCGCGATCCTGCTGCCGGTGTGTAACGAGGATTTTCTGGGCGTTCTGGGGCGGTTGTCGATCATGGAGCGATCGCTGGCGCAGGTGATGGGGCGCGAGCGGTTCGAATTCTTCATCCTGTCCGATTCCAACGTGCAGAGCGGCGAGACGGAGCGGGCGGCCTATCTGGAAATGCGCGGGTCTTTCTCCCGCCCCGTTCATTATCGCCGCCGTGCGCGCAATATCGGGCGGAAGCCCGGCAATATCGCCGAATGGGTCGAGCGGTTCGGCGGCGGTTATGATTATATGATCGTGCTGGACGCCGACAGTATCGTCAGCGGCCAGACCATGGCGCGGCTCGCCTCCGACATGGAGCGGCATCCGCAGGTCGGCTTGATTCAGACCGTGCCGGCCGTGATGGGTGCGGCGACGCTATTCGCGCGCTGGCAGCAATTTGCGAGCCGCCTGTTCGGGCCGATCTCGGCAGCGGGCATGATCTGGTGGGCCGGGTCCGAAGGGATGTTCTGGGGCCATAATGCCATCGTCCGGGTCAAGGCCTTCGCGCAAAGTTGCGGCTTGCCCGAACTGCCCGGTCGTGCTCCGTTCGGCGGGCATATCATGAGCCATGACATGCTGGAGGCGGCGCTGTTGCGACGGCGTGGCTGGGACGTGCATATGGTCACGGCCGACGATAGTTTCGAGGAATTTCCGCCGTCCATGCCCGACCTCTTCACCCGCGACCGGCGCTGGTGTCAGGGTAATATCCAGCATGTGCCGTTGCTCGTACGGATTGCGGGGCTGCATCCGGTCAGCCGGTTCCAGTTGCTGGTGGGTGCGACCGCCTATTGCACGTCGCCCATGTGGCTGACGCTGATGCTTGTGGTGCTGGGCGGCGGGGCGAGCGGGGTGTGGCCGCCCACCGATGTGCTGCCATCGGGCGGATTGCTGGCGGTGACGGCTTTCCTGTTGTTTGGCCCCAAGCTGCTGGCCATGCTGTGGGCCTTGCTCGACCCGGCGCGGCGGATCGGCTTTGGCGGCGCGGCGCGGATGACGCGCGGCGTGATCGTGGACATCATCCTGTCGATCCTGATGGCACCGGTGGCGATGCTGACCCAGACGATCAATCTGTTCGGCATATTGATGGGCCGCAAGAGCAGCTGGAACGGGCAGACCCGCGACCGTGACGGCATGGCGATCGGCAGCGCGATCTGGCTGTTCAAATGGCATATCTTGCTGGGCGCGCTGCTACTGGCGCTCGCGGTGCAGGCGGACAGCGGCATCGGCTGGATCATTCCGGTGACGGCGGGGCTGTTCCTGGCGCCCGTGCTGGCGGCGGTTACCGCGCGCAAAGATCTGGGGCGCAGGGCCGAAGCGAGCGGGCTGTTCCAGGTCGCCGATCCATGGTGGCGCACGCAAAGCTATCGGCCGTTGCGGTTCCGCTGGCCCAATGGCGAGGAACGGCGGGTCGGACGACTGGCAGCGAACGACGAATAGGGTCAGTCCCAGTCGCGCAGTTTCTCACGCAGCTTGTCGAGCGCGGCCTTCTTGATCTGGCAGACGCGCGCCGCGCCGATGTCCAGCGTGTGGCCGATTTCCTCCAGATTGAGTTCTTCGACGAAATAGAGTTGCAGCACCAGCGCCTCGCGCTGGGGCAGTTCGCCGATGCAGGCGGCAAGCGCTTTCTTGAGCGATTCGCGTTCCATGACGTCGTCGGCGCGGTCCTCGACATCGGCGAACCACATGGACTGGTCCGAATAGACCTCGTCCATGCTGGTGTGCTGGACCATTTCGACGCTGTCGGCGAGTTCGCGATAGTCGGACGGGTCGAGGCCCATTTCGGCGGACATTTCCGCTTCGGTCGGCAGCCGTCCAAGCGTCTGTTCAAGACCATTGCGGCAGGCGGCGAGTTGCTTGCGCTTGGCCATGGCGGAACGGCAGATGGTCGCCTGCCGCCGCAGATGGTCGATCATCGCGCCGCGCACGCGCAATTGGGCATAGGCGGCAAAGCCGAAGCCGCGATCTTCGAAACTGTTGGCGGCCTCGACCAGCGCGAGCATGCCGATCTGGAGCAGATCCTCCACCTCGATCGCGCTCGAAACGCGGCCATGGACATGCCAGGCGATCTTGCGCACCAGCGGCATATATTGGCGGGCGAGCCGCTCCGGGCTGTTCTCGCCGGGCTTCGCGTAAGTATGGGCGCCGGCCGCGATCTTGTTCATATACATGGCTCAGCCTCCTTTCAGGCGACTCGTTCGCGCGCTTGCTCGTGGCGGGGTGCCGGATCGTGGCGGGGCATGGGGCGCTGTTCGCCGCCCACGACCGCGACCACTTCGACGCCCTTGCCATCCGGAATTTCGAGGAAGGACAGGACCGGCGTTTCGGGCAGATGCGGCTTGAACAAGCGCGCCAGCGCCCGCCTGGCCAGCGGCGAGGTGACGATGGCGAAGTTGCGCGCCTGCCCCAGCAGCGGCCGGGCGGCCTGGACCACTGCTTCGACGATGCGGTTGGCGAGCGCGGGTTCGATGGGGTGGCGAGCGTCGCCCGCCACGCGCATGGCCTGCGCCAGCATCGCTTCGAGATCGCCATCCAGCGTGATGACCGGCAGCGGCATCTTGACGGGAACCAGCCCCTGAATGATGAGCGCGCCGATTCGCTGGCGCACAGCCTCGACCAATTGTTCGTGGTTCATGTCGGGCCGGGCGGCGTCGACCATCGCCTCGCAGATGCGGCGGAAATCCTTGAGCGCGATGCCTTCGGAGAGGAGTGCGCGGCAGAGCGCGCTGATCTGGGTGAGGCTGAGCGTGGCGGGCGTCAGGCCTTCGACCAGTTGCGGCGCGGCGTCCTTGAGCGTGTCGAGCAGCTTGCGCGCTTCGTCGAGGCCGAACATTTCGGCGGCGTTCATGGCGATGAGCTGGTTGAGGTGGGTTGCCACCACGGTCGGCGGATCGACCACGGTATAGCCCGCGATGACCGCTTCGCTGCGCTTGGCCTGCGAAATCCAGACGGCATCGAGGCCGAAGGTCGGGTCTTTGGTCGGGCGACCGACGACCACATGTTCGAGCGCGCCGCTGTCGAGCGCGAGCAGGTCGTCGGGCCAGATTTCATCTTCCCCCACCACGACACCGGCAATGGTGATGCGATATTGATTGGGTTCGAGCGCCAGATTGTCCTTCACCCGCACCATCGGCACGACGAAGCCCAGTTCCTTGGACAATTGGCGGCGGATGCCGGTGATCCGCGCCATCAGCGGCGCGCCCTTGCGTTCGTCGACCAGGGCAATGAGGCCATAGCCGATTTCGAGGCCGAGGATCGCGCCGTCCGACACGTCATCCCATTCGATCACGGCCGGATTCGGCGCGGGGGCGACGGGGGCGGGTTCAGCGGCTTTCGCCTGGCTGGCCTTGCGCAAGTGCCAAGCGATGCCGCCCGCCACCGCGGCGGCGGACAGGATGATGAGATGCGGCATGCCGGGCAGGACACCGAGGAAACCAAGGATCGCGGCGACCGGCACCCAGGCGCGGCCCGACCCGAATTGCCCCGCAATCTGGCCGCCCAGATCCTGCTCGCTCTTGACGCGGGTGACGATGGAGGCGGCGGCGATCGACAGCAGCAGCGCGGGGATCTGCGCCACCAGCGCGTCGCCGATCGCGAGGATGATATAGGTCTGGGCCGCTTCGCCGATGGCGAGGCCATGACTGACGACGCCCAGGATGATGCCGCCGATGATGTTGATGACGAGGATCAGGATGCCCGCGACCGCGTCGCCCTTCACAAATTTACTGGCACCATCCATCGAGCCATAGAAGTCGGCCTCGGTCGCGACTTCGACGCGGCGCAGCTTGGCTTCTTCGGGCGTCATCAGACCTGCATTGAGGTCGGCGTCAATCGCCATCTGCTTGCCGGGCAAGGCGTCCAGCGTGAAGCGCGCCGACACTTCGGACACGCGGCCCGCGCCCTTGGTGATGACGACCAGGTTGATGATCATCAGGATGGCGAAGACGAAGATGCCGACGACATAGTCGCCGCCGATCAGGAAATGGCCGAACGCCTCGATCACCTGTCCGGCTGCGTCCGAGCCTTCATGGCCCGACACCAGCACGACGCGGGTGGAGGCGACGTTGAGCGCCAGGCGCAGCAGCGTGGCGAACAGCAGGACGGTCGGAAAGCTGGAGAAATCGAGCGGCTTGGCGGCGTTCAGCGCCACCATCAACACCGCGAGGCTGATCATGATATTGGTGATGAAGCCGATGTCGAGCATCACCGCCGGGACGGGCACCATCATGAACAGCACGACCATCAGCGTCGCAAAGGGCAGCACCGCCCCCTGGACGGCGCTCATCCAGATCTTCGCTTTGACTTGGGTGGGAGTCATGAGGAGCCGTTACCTTCCGAGGGTGGCGAGCATGAGATAGGCGAGGCGCGCGGTCTGTGGCTGGGGCCGGATGCCGACATCGACCTGTTCGCTAAGGCGCTGGGTCTCGATCCGCACATAATCGGCGGGCTGGACCGTCTTGGCACCCGATGGCAGCGCGGCGGCGGCATATTGCATCTCGCCGCCGAGGCTGCCGGAGCTTTTTTCGAGCTTCGCGGCGAAACGGTCGCGAATGTCGGCGAAGCTGCGCGCGCTGCCTGACCGGTCATAGAAGATCGACCGGTTGGCGCGCGCCGCGGCGGGAAAGAGCGAGGCGGCGGTGGCGCCGGGTGCCCGATCATGGACCGACAGGAATTTGCTCGCGCCGCCGACGCCCAGAAAATGGGCGAGATAGAGATCGACGGGTTCGGCTTCGCGGCCGAGCTTCTGTTCGAGATAGGCCTTGTTGTCGGCGGCATGTTGCGCGGCCATGACGGAGGCGGTTTCAGGGTGTTTGCGCAGGTCGAGTATCTGCTGGCGCAGTTCCGGGTTCGAAACATAGAAGCGGCCGTTGCTGCCCTGGCTGATCGCGTCGGATGCCCAGCCAAGCCCATAGTCGCTGCCATGCTTGTCGATGACGGCGAGCCAGCTCTGGTCGATGAATTGATAGAGGCCGGTCGCCGAAGATGTGGTCGCGCGCGCGGTGGGATTAAGGCTGCTTTCGATCTTCGCCTGACCCAGCAGATAGGAAAAGTCGACACCGGTGCGGCGGCTCGCCATGGCGATCGCGTTTGTCACGCGATTGCCTGTCGATGTCGCCCCGGTAGTGATGTCTGCGAAAGCCGACACTTGACCCTATTCCCCAATCATTGCGGGGATCATTAGAGCAAGGCTTGTGCCAAGATTTGGTTAACGCGGCGTCAGGAAATTTGACCCGCAACGCAAAACGGCACCTTTCGGTGCCGTTTTAGGGAAAACAGGAAATAAAGTTTAGCGGCCGTAGGTGAGCGGCGCGTGGGTCGATCCATGGGCGGCAAGCATGGCAAGCCGTTGATTCGCATGGTCGGCGAGCAGGCTGACACGCACGCGGGCGCTTTCGAGCAAGGGCAGCATGGCGTTCAGCCGTTCGATCACGATCGGTTCGGAGCGCCATGCACCGACACCGCGCACGGCGGCGGCGGCCCGGCTGACGCGGTTGCTCGCCAGTTCGATGGCGACGGCATCGGTGCCGTCCAGCACATCGCGCAGATCCTCGAACGCTTCGAACAGGTCATCCAGCGCGGCGAGCCCCAGCGGCATGATCGTTACCCCGCAGCAGACAGGTCGAGCGCGACCATGCGATCAGCGATCGCGGCGGCATCGACCGGATAATTGCCCGAAGCGATCGCGGCCTTGATCGCGGCGATGCGGTCCATATCGACCGGTGCGCCTTCTGCCGCCATGCGGGCAGCGGGGCTGGCAGAAGTCGACGCGGGTGACGCCGTCGCTGAACCGGTGGTCGAAGACGCGCGCGTCTTGCCCCCTTCGCGCAGGCGGGTCGCCTCTATGGCAGCACTGATGCTTTGGCCGACAGATTTGATCATTGGCTTCAATCCTTCACTCGTCCCTATAGGCGTATAACGGACAAGTTCAAAAATCCTTAAACCCCGGAACACGCACAAGGCCCATTTCCACGACCTGGGCCAAAATGGGGGCGGCGCGCTTGTCTTCGCGGACGCGGATCGTGTCGCCGACGGCGCCATCTTCGTCCGCGATCATACCGCGCGAGACGTTGAAGAGCGCGTTGCCAGCGATCAATTGCACCGGATCGCCCTTGCGCACGACGTTTTCCTGGGGCGTGGCGCGGGCGGCGGGTGTGAAGCGGCTGGCGGCGCGTGGCACTGGTCCCGATGCGGCGGCCGATGCGCCTGCAACGAGCGGCACGCGGATGCGCCAGCCAAGCGATTCGCATTTGACCATTGCCGCACCGAACACCGGGCCTTCGACCTTGGGCATCGTCGGGCAGGCGGCCAGTTTCAAGCGGCGATCCACCGGGGCCATCGGCCCACCCGGTTCGCCCAGATTGGCACCCACCGACATCGCGACGAGGCTGTCGATGCGATCGAGATTTTCGAACCGCTGCTGCGCCTGCACGGGCGCGGCGACAAGCAGCGCGGCATTGGCGAGAAGGAACGGATAAGCGCGAGGCACGGCATGTCTCCTGACAAGGTCGGCGGTTCTATGTCGGGATTTTCAGCAATATCCGTGCCAAGTTGGTTAACGCGCGTCCGGCAGCCCCGGCGCGATGCGGATCACCTGCCCCTGCCCGCTTTTGCCGTCGGACTGGTCGAGGCCGCGGATCAGCAGCCGATCCTGCGCGATGCCATCCAGTTTCAGCGCGCGGGCGACGGCGCCAAGGCGAGCGGCGGCCAGATCCCAATCATCGAAGCGCTGGCGGGCGCGGTCGGAGCCGCGACTGCGTATCTCGACGCCGCCAGGCTCGCGCGCAAAGCGGCGGGCAATGGCGGACAGGCGCGCCTGGCCCTGCCGCGTGAGCAAGGCTTCGCCCGGCTCGAACAGATCGGCCGCGCGCAATTCCACGCCCGGCCGCATCGCTCGGCCGCCAAATTGCTGGGCGACGCCCGCCAGCACGACATCGCGCCGCGCGCCGCTGGCCTGCAACAGCACGAAGAAGGCGAGCAGCAACAGCAGCAGATCGGCAAAGCTGACGGCCCAGCGATTGCGCCGGGCGATGGCGGAGGCCGTGCCTATCATGCGACTTCGCGTATCGCGCCGCGCCGGATCGGCGCATTTTCGCGCCGCGCGATCGCCAGCATTCGGGTTACCGCTTCGCGTTGCCAGGCAAGTTCCTGTTCGGACAGGTCGATGAGGCGCGCAGCGATCGGCGCGGCGACGACATTGGCGATCACCACGCCGTAAAAGGTGGTCAGCAGCGCCAGCGCCATGGCCGGACCCAGCGCGGCGGGATCGTCCATCGCCGCGAACATGCCGACGAGGCCGATGATGGTGCCCGCCATGCCAAGGGCGGGCGCGGCATCGGCGATCGACAGCCAGGCCTTATGCACCGCGCCATGGCGCTGCGCCCGGTCGGCAAGCGCCTGGCCTGCCCAAAGTTCGAACTGGTCGGTGCGGTCGCAATTGGCGAGCTTGCGCGCGGCGTCGGTCAGGAAGGGCGAGGCGGTCTTGACGCGATCGGCGCAAGCAAGCCCGCGCAATTGCGCCACCTGATCGATTTTGAGCATGGTCGCACGGGCAGCGTCGCGGTCGCGCGCGGGGTCGGCCGTGACCAGCGCACGCAGCGCCAGCAACGCCCGCCCCAAGGCACCCGCGCCATTCTGAAACAGAGCGACCAGCAGGATGCCTGCAATTATTGCGAGCAGCGTCACGGGATCGAATAAATGGCCTATAATAGTGATCATATATGCCTGTCCCCATAGGCCCGTAGCGCGACGGCAAGATGCTGCCGCAGCCCGGCAATTTTTTGCCGCCCTTGCCGCCTTCCCCCGCAAAAGCCCGGATTTCCGGGCATTTCCGCCTTGCCGTTGCGTCACCCACGCAAAATGGCACGGCTCTTGCTGAATTCAGGCTGGATCACCCGCAATGGACGCCATCAGGGGTCAGAACGGCGGGGGAAACGAAACTTTTAGGGCCAGCAGGCAAAAAGGGCAGGATCAGTGGAAGACGGTTTGTTCGGCATTCATGGAAAGGCGCTGGCGCTTCGCTCGCAGCGGCTGTCCCTGTTGGCGTCCAACATCGCCAACGCATCGACCCCCGGCTACAAGGCGCGCGACATCGATTTCGACGCCGCGCTGCAAAAGGCGACGACGCAGGCGGGCAGCAATGCCGCCGACGTGTCCAAGGCGGTCGATGACGCCATGGGCTATCGCGTGCCGCTGCAGCCCAGCCTCGACGGCAATACCGTCGAACTCAGCACCGAACAGACGCTGTTTGCCGAAAATGCGGTCAAATATCGCACCACCCTCTCCTTCCTTGAGGGTCGCATCAACACCATCAACCGTGCGCTCAGGGGAGAATGAGCATGAGTGGCTCTGGTCCCATGAACATATTCGACATTGCAGGGCGCGCCATGAGCGCGCAGCTGGTCCGGTTGAACGCCACCGCGTCCAACATGGCCAATGCGGGCAATGTTACCGGCAGTGCGGCGGACGCCTATCGCGCGATCAAGCCGGTCTTCACATCGGTCACCGACAGCCCCGGCATGGCGAGCGTCAAGGTTTCCGACATCGTCACCACCAAGGCCGAGCCGACCAAGCGGCATGACCCCAACCACCCGCTGGCCGACGCCAATGGCGATGTGTGGGAAGCGGCGGTGGATAGTAATGCGGAGCTGGTCGACATGATCGAGACCGCGCGCATGTACCAGAATAATGTGCAGGTGCTGAACACTGCCAAATCCCTGATGCTCGAAACCATAAGGATCGGCAAATGAGCACGATTTCAACGGCCACCGACGCAGCCGGGCTGTCCGTCTATAACGCCAATGCCAATGTCGGCACCGGCAAGTCGGAAATGGGCCAGGCCGATTTCCTGCGCCTGCTCACCGCGCAGATGCAGACGCAAGATCCGTTCGAACCGGTCAACAATGCCGAAATGGTGTCGCAGATGGCGACCATCACCAATTCGAGCGGCATCGCCGAAATGAACGCGACGCTCAAGGGGCTGGCCGCCGATATGGGCGGCACCCGGCTGGGCGATGCGGCAAGCTGGATCGGCAAGTCGATGCTGGTGCAGAGCAATATCGCCGCGCCTGACGCGAGCGGGCTTTATGCGGGACAGATCACCCTGCCTGAAGCGACAGACGGCGCGAGCGTCGACCTGATCGATGGCAGCGGCAATGTCGTCAAGACCATCGACCTTGGCACGCAGGCCGCCGGCGACGTCACCTTCTATTGGGATGGCAAGAATGATGCGGGCGACACGATCGCCAGTTCCGCGCTGCAAGTGAAGGTCAATGGCGCGACGCCCAGCAAGGTCGCGACCTGGGCCACCATCGCCGCGGTCCAGTCCCCCGCCGACGGATCATCATCCAAACTCATTACCGCGCTCGGCAGCTACAGCCCGTCCGACGCCATCAGCCTGATGTAATCTCACCCCCTTTTTCTTCTTTCCTTTTCACCCAGGGAGCAACGCCATGTCCTTCTATATCTCGCTGTCCGGCCTCAAGGGCGCCCAGACCGATCTGGCCACCATTTCCAACAATGTTGCCAACGTCAATTCGACCGCCTTCAAGAAGAGCAAGGTGCAGTTCGGCGACATTTTCGCTGCCGCGCCGATGCAGACGACCAGCCAGGTTGCGGGCCAGGGCGTGCGCGTGCAGGGCATCGCCCAGCAGTTCACGCAAGGGACGATCGAAACCACCGACAAGACGCTGGACCTCGCCATCACTGGCGAAGGCTATTTTACCGTCAAGGCGCCCGACGGCACCGTCAGCTATACGCGCAACGGTGCCTTTTCGGTCGATGACAACCGCTATGCCGTCGATACGACCGGCGCGCGCATCCAGGTGTTCAGCGTCGATCCGGCCACCGGCGCGCTGACCACGCCGCCGACGTCGGCGAGCAGCCCCGCCGATCTGACCGATCTCCAGATCCCGACCACCTATCTGGGTGCCGATGGCGGCGCGCAGTTGACCAGCGTCGGCGTCGCCAAGAACGGCCTGGTGTCGGCCATCTATGCCGATGGCAGCACCGCCTATCTGGGCCAGGTCGCCATGGCGTCGTTCAACAGCCAGGAAGGCTTGCGCCAGGAAGGCGATGCCCATTGGTCTTCGACCGTCGCGAGCGGCACGCCCATCCTGGGCACCGCCAATGAAGGGATGTTCGGCGCGGTCAACAGCGGGTCGCTGGAACGCTCGAACGTCGACATCACCGAGGAACTGGTGGCGCTGATTTCCGCGCAGCGCAATTTCCAGGCGAACAGCAAGGCGATCGAGACGGCGAACACGCTGACCACCACCATCGTCAACATGCGTACCTAAGCATCCAACGGTAGAAGGCTTCGTCCATGGACCGGCTCGTCAACACGGCACTTACGGCAATGCGCGGCGCGATGGCGCGGCAGGCGTCGATCGCGAACAACCTCGCCAACGCCAACACCGTCGGCTTTCGCGCAGAGATTGCCAATGCCGAGACGCGCTGGCTCCAGGGCGACACGTTCGACACGCGGGCGCAGGCGTCCGAACAGGTCATCGCCGCCAGCATGGAGGGCGGGGCCGTCACCGCGACGGGCAATCCGCTCGACGTGGCGATGAACGGCGACGCGCTGCTGGCCGTGCAGGGCACGGACGGCAGCGAAGCCTATACCCGTCGGGGCGACCTCAAAATCTCTGACAGTGGTCTGCTAACCACCGGCGACGGCTTGCCGGTGCTGGGGGCTGGCGGTCCCATCACCCTGCCCCAGCTCGACAGCGTGTCGATCGCGCAGGATGGCAGCATCTGGGGCGTGCCGCAGGGCGGCGACCCGGCCAATCCGCAGCTGGTCGATGCGCTCAAACTGGTCAGCCCGGTCGGCTCTGGCATCGCCAAGGGCACCGATGGCCTGTTCCGCGAGGTGAATGGCGGCACGCTGCCGCAAGACCCTCTGGCGTCGGTTACCGCCGGATCGATCGAGGGATCGAACGTCAATGCGACCAAGGCGCTGGTGCAGATGATCGAGGCGAGCCGCGCGTTCGAAACGCAGGTGAAGCTGATCGATACCGCCAAGCAGCTGGACGATGGCGGCGCGTCGCTGATGCGGCTCGATAGCTGAGGGATATGGTTAATATTGGCACGCATCTTGCTGTGTCTGACGCATAAGCTCCCTTCCAAGGGATGCCGCACGGAGAAATGAACGATGAGCAACGCCGCCCTTCATGTCGCCCGCACCGGCCTTGACGCGCAGAACACGAAGATGCGCGTGATCGCCAACAATCTGGCGAACGTCAACACCACTGGCTTCAAGCGCGACCGCGCCGATTTCGAAACGCTTGCCTATCAGCAGATGATCGCGGCGGGCGCCAATTCGGACAGCGAAAACAAGTTCGCGACCGGCCTGAACCTGGGTTCGGGTGTCTCGCTGCAGGGCACGAGCAAGATCAATACGCAGGGCACGCTGAGCCAGACCGGCAATGCGCTGGACATGGCGATCGAAGGCTCCGGCTTCTTCCAGATCCAGCGCCCCGACGGCTCCATTGCCTATACCCGCGCGGGCAATTTCAGCGTCACTGCCGAGGGCAACGTCGTCACCAGCGACGGCCTGCCGCTGATCCCGCAGATCACCGTGCCCGAAGGTGCGACGTCGGTCACGGTCGGCAATGACGGCACGGTATCGGCGACGTTGCAGGGCGAGGCGGAACCCACGCAGCTTGGCCAGATCGAACTGGCGACCTTCATGAATGCGTCGGGGCTGCAGTCGATCGGCGGCAACCTGCTCACCGAAAGCGCCGCCAGTGGCGTGCCGCAGGTTGGCGTCGCGGGGCTGGAAGGGCGCGGTTCGATCCGATCGGGCAGCCTGGAAACGTCCAACGTCAATATCGTGGAGGAGCTGGTCGAGATGATCGAGACGCAGCGCGCCTATGAGGTCAACAGCAAGATGATCAAGGCGACCGATGAAATGCTCCAATACGTCAATCAGAATATGTGATCTGATATGATGTATGCCAATCAAAACCCGTTCGGGCTGAGCCCGTCGAAGCCCTCCACTGAGCAGCGCGAAGTGGCCTCCCTGTCGGTCGGCCGAGCCCTTCGACTTCGCTCAGGGCGAACGGCCATGTTTATCGTATCGGCGGCAACGCTGGTGGCTTTCGCCGCCTCTCCTGCCCTGGCGGGCAAGAAGCGCGATGCCGAACGGGCGCATTATGCGCCAGCCATCGTCGCGCAACCGCCCGTGCTGCAAGCCAATGGATCGATCTTCCAGACGTCGGTCGGCTATACGCCGCTGACCAGCGGCGCGCGCGCCACGACGGTCGGCGACATCATCACCATCGTCCTGGTCGAACGAACGCAGGCGACCAAGAGCAACAGCGCCGATACCAGCCGCAACGGCAATATCGGCCTGACGCCGCCAACGACCGGCGTGTTGTCCAAGCTCTTCTCCGCGAGCGACGTGGCGATGGGCGGCCAGAATAATTTTGCGGGCCAGGGCGGGGCGACCCAGTCCAATGCTCTGTCGGGCGAGATCACCGTGACGATCGCGGCGGTCTATCCCAACGGCACGATGCTGGTGAAGGGCGAGAAGGCGCTGACGCTCAATCGCGGCGACGAGTTCATCCAGATCAGCGGCCTCGTCCGCCAGGCGGACATCAGCCCGGACAACCGCATCGCCTCGACCCGCGTGGCCGATGCCAAGATCATCTACACCGGCAAGGGCGAGATCGCCCGCGCCAGCAAGCAAGGCTGGTTGCAGAGCTTCTTCTCGATGATCAGCCCCTTCTGATGGAACGGATACGCCCTATGGCCTCCTTCGCCAGTCTTCTGTCTTCCGTTGTTTCTTTGGGTCGCGATCTGGTGCGTCACGCGGTCGTCGCCATGGCCATGACCGTCGCGCTGATAGCGACCCCGGCGCAGGCCGAGCGGGTCAAGGATCTGGGGACGTTCCAGGGCATCCGGCCGAACCAGCTCACCGGCTACGGCATCGTCGTGGGCCTGGCGGGTACGGGCGACGATAGCCTGCAATATGCGACCGAGGGCATGAAGGGCGTGGTGTCGCGTTTTGGCCTGACCTTGCCACAGGGCATCAACCCCGCGCTTAAAAATGCGGCGGCTGTGCTGGTGACGGCGGATCTGCCTGCTTTTGCCAAGCCCGGCCAGCGGCTCGACGTGACGGTTTCGGCGCTGGGCAAGGCCAAGTCGCTGCGCGGCGGCACGCTGATCATGACGCCGTTGCGCGGTGCGGACAATGAAATCTATGCCATGTCGCAGGGCAATTTGGCGGTCGGAGGCCTGGGCGTATCCGGCGCGGATGGCAGCCAGGTGTCGGTCAACATCCCCTCGGCCGGGCGCATCCCCGGCGGGGCGACGGTGGAGCGCGCGGTCGCGACAGGTTTCGACACCGCGCCGACCCTGACCTTCAACCTGGCCGAAGCCGACCTCACCACCGCGCTGCGCGTGGCGGATGGCATCAACCGCGCCTTTGGCGATCGGCGCGCGCGCGCCATGGATGCCGTGTCGGTCGCGATCGACGCCATTCCGGGCGCAGAAGACCGCATTTTGATGATGGGCATGATCGAGAATATCGAGATTTCCCCTGCCGATGCCGCCGCCAAGGTGATCGTCAACGCGCGCACCGGCACCGTGGTCATCAATGGCGCGGTCCGCATCCATCCGGCCGCCGTCGCGCATGGCAAATTGACCGTAAGCGTCAACGAAGCGCCGCGCATCGTCCAGCCCGCACCCTTCAGCCGAGGCGAGACGGCGGTCGAGCAGCAGAGCGCCATCAGCATCGACGAAGAAAAGAAACCGATGGTCAATTTTAAAGGTGGGGCGTCGCTGGCCGATATAGTGAAGGCGGTCAATGCGATCGGGGCTTCCCCGGCGGACATGGTCGCCATCCTCGAAGCCTTGAAACAGGCGGGCGCAATGAAGGCGGAACTGGTGGTGCTATGATGCAGGTGACAACGACCCCCGCCGCCACGGCACCATCGGGTGCAGGTGCCGCGAACAAGGCCGCGCTGGAAAAGGCAGCGCAGCAGTTCGAGGCAATCTTCCTGCGCCAGATGATCGGCGCGATGCGCTCTGCGAGCCTGGCCGAAGGGATCAGCGATTCGAGCGCAACCGAGCAATTCCAGTCGATGGCCGATTCCCGCACCGCCGATGCGCTGGCGGGCAGCAACAGCATGGGCATCGCCCAATTGCTGATCCGGCAGTTCGGCGAACGGGTCGCCCCCGCTGCCCCGGCCACGGGCGAATGAGCGACCTATTCATCATCGGCGCGTCCGGCACTCGTGCCTATCGCACCGCCATGGCGGCGATCGCGGAGAATATCGCCAATGCCAGCACGGAAGGCTATACTAGGCGCAGCGTGACGACCGGCGAGTCCGGCGCATCCACCGCGACGATGGCCTATTATACCGCACGCGCCAATTTCGGCGGCGTCCAGGTGATGAGCGTGGATCGCGGGGCCGACCCCTATCTCGACGCCACCGTCCGCCTGACCACGATGAACCTCGCCAGTTCGGCCGCACGGCTGCGTTGGCAGGGCGATACCGAGATCGCGCTGAACGATGGCAGCACCGGCATCGGCCAGCTGATGACCGGCATGTTCGAGAATATGGACAAGCTGGCCGCCGCACCGGGCGACACGTCGCTGCGCGTTACGACGCTGGACAGTATCGGCCGCGTCGCCGACGCTTTCCGCCAGACCGCCGCCGATCTGGATGCCGTGTCCAAGGGGATCGAGGCCGAAGGGCAATCGGTGGTGGGCAGCGCCAATGCGTCGCTGGCCGCGCTGGCCGACATCAACAACAGCCTGCTGCGCGCGCAGCCAGGCACGTCCGCCTATGCCCAGTTGCTCGACAGCCGCGACGCGGCGTTGCAGGATCTGAACGAAACGCTGAACGTCGATATCAGCTTCGGCGCGCGGGGCGTGGCCGAAGTCAGCTATGGCGGGCAGACGCTGGTGACCGGCAATAGCGCGACTAGCCTGTCGCTCGCCGCCGATGACGATGGCCGCCTGTCGCTCAGCCTGAGCGACGGAACGGCGCTGTCCGCCCCAGCCAATGGCACGCTGGGCGGCCTGTTTTCCGCTGCCGACACGGCCGCCGACCGCGCGGACGATCTCGATACGTTGGCCGAACAATTTGTGACCAACATCAATGACTGGCATGCGCAGGGTGTTACCGATGGCGGCGCGGCTGGCGCACCTCTGCTGGCCTTTGGCGGCAGCGCGGCCAGCGTCACCGCACTGGCGCTTGCGCCCGACGACCTGGCGCTGCGGTCTGGTGACGGGACGCTCAACGGCAATCTGCTGACGGTATCCTCGACCCTGCGCGGCAATGGCAGCGTGGAACAAGGCTGGACCGCGCTGATCGCTACCCAGGCCAATCTGCTGGGCGCGACCAAGGCGGAAAACACCACGGCGCAGGGCCGCAACGACCAGGCGGTGGCAGCGCGCGAGGCGGTGAGCGGGGTCGACCTCGACATGGAAGCGGCCGACCTGTTGCGCATCCAACAAGCCTATTCGGGCAGCGCCAAGATATTGCAGATGGCGAAGGAAACCATCGATGCGATCCTCCAGATCATCTGACCGGCAAAGGGCTGAACCATGGTAGGCATTACGCACAAGATCATGCTCGCCGAAATCCGGCGGCAACAATCCCTGTCGAAAAGCATCGTCGAGGGGCAGACGGCGGTGTCGACCGGCAAAACGTTGAACAAGGCGTCGGACAATGCGCTCGCCTGGGTCCAGGTGTCGGACATCGCCCGCGCCCAGTCGCAACAGGCCGCCTGGCAGGCCAATATCAGCTATGGCACGACCCGCGCCACCAATGCCGAAGCCAATCTGGCCGAAGTGGACACCCTGTTGCAACGCGCGCAGGTGTTGGTGACGTCGGCGCGCAACGGGTCGCTCAACGACACCAGCCGCGCCGCGATATTGGAGGAAATGTCGACGATCCGCACGACGATCGGCGAATTGTTCGACCAGAAGGATTATCAGGGCACGCCGGTCTTCGACGAGGGGCAGAGCGTGTTGGTGCCGGTCAGCCGGGGCATGAACCTGGCAGTCGTCGCCACCCGGCAGGAGGTGTCCGAGGGCATCGATGTCGATGGCACGCCGATGTCGATCGACGACATATTGAGCCAGGCCATGACCGCGCTGGAAGGCAGCGACGATGCGGCCTTGGCGAGTGCGCTCGACGCGGTGAAGACGGGGCAGAGCCACATCGTCGTCGAACAGGCGCGGCAGGGCGTGCGCAGCGACCGGCTGGATGTCATCGGCACGCGGCTGACCGATATCGGCCTTGATTATACCGAGCGGCGCGCGAGCCTGGAGTCGACCAATTTGAGCGAGGTCATTTCCAACGTATCGGCGCAATTGCTGCAGCTGGAGGCGGCACAGTCCGCCTTTGCCCGGATCAACAAGCAGACGCTGTTCGACCTGATCGGCTAAAAAAACGGCTGTCCTAAAGCTGCCGCTAACCAGTCCGTATTAACCAAGTGACGGACCCTTTGATGGGGTCGATGCCCCAGGGCATATTTTTCGGGGATTACCATGTTAGCAGTCATCGGCCTTGTCGTCCTGTTGGTCATGGTATTTGGCGGGTTCATCATCACCGGCGGCGATATCGGCCCGGTGCTGCACGCCCTGCCCCATGAAATGATGATCATCGGCGGCGCGGCCGTGGGCGCGCTGATCATCGGCAATTCGGGCGCCGACCTCAAGGCGCTGGGCGGCGGCCTGGCCAAAGTCTTCAAAGGGCCGCAATATAAGAAACAGGATTTCCTCGACTGCATCTTCCTCGTCAGCAAGCTGATGAAGACGTTGCGGGTCGAAGGGCCGGTTGCACTGGAACCGCATATCGAAGATCCGGCCAGTTCCACCATCTTCACCGAATATCCGCGCCTGATGAAGGACAAGACGCTGATCCACCTGATCAGCGACACGCTGCGTCTGGTGGTGGTCTCGTCGGGCACGCTCGATCCGCATGCGGTCGAGGATGTGATGGATAACAGCCTCAAGACCCATCATCATGAAGCGATCAAGCCCGCCGACAATCTGCAGGGCCTGGCCGACGCCCTGCCCGCGCTCGGCATCGTCGCAGCCGTGCTGGGCGTGGTGAAGACGATGGGATCGATCGACCAGCCGCCCGCGATTTTGGGCGCGATGATCGGTTCGGCGCTGGTTGGCACCTTCCTGGGCGTGTTGCTGGCCTATGGCATGGTCAATCCCTTCGCCAATCGGTGCCGCAGCGTGATTGAGGCGGACGGGGCGATCTATCATGTCGTCAAGCAGATCATCGTCGCCTCGCTCCACGGTCACCCGCAGCCGCTGGTGATCGAGGCCGCGCGCTCCAGCCTGCCCCATGCGAACCAGCCGGCCTTTGCCGAAGTGTTCGACGGCATGCGGGGCAAATAAGCCGTGGCGGGGGACAAGAAACGCGGCGCGAACGAGCCCGAACCACGGCCGATCATCGTCAAGAAGATCATCGTGGAGGGCCATGGCGGTCATCATGGCGGTGCATGGAAGGTCGCCTATGCCGATTTCGTAACCGCGATGATGGCGTTTTTCCTGCTGATGTGGCTGCTGGGCGCGACCACGGAAAAGCAGCGCAAGGCGCTAGCCGACTATTTCACGCCGACACTGGTCGAACTCAAGATGGCGTCGGCTGGCTCCACCGGGCTGATGGGTGGCGACTCCATCATGGGCAAGGAAAATTATCCGACCACCGGCGGCCAAGGCAATTTGTCAATCACCATACCCAGGGACGCGAGCGGCACCAAGGACCAGGGCGGCAAGGCGATGCGCGCGGCCGACCGGCAGAAGTTCGAATCTATCAAGAAAAAACTGGAAGCGCAGATGATGCGCAAGGGATTGGAAAAGCTGCGCAAACATGTGCGGTTCACCGAGACGCGCGAGGGATTGCGCATCGACCTGATCGATGAAGCCGATTTTGCGATGTTCGCGATGGGCACCGACCGGCTGGTGCCGCAGGCCCGCGCGCTGATCGGCGAAGTCGCCACCGCGCTGCAGACCATGCCCAACCTGCTGATCGTGCGCGGCCATACCGATGGTCTGCCCTATGCAGCGGGACGGACGATGAACAATTGGCTGCTGTCATCCAGCCGCGCCGAATCGACGCGCAAGGCGCTGGCCGACAGCGGCATCGGCAACGCCCGCTTCGCCCGGATCGAGGGCGTCGCCGACCGCGAACCCTTCATCAAGGGCGACAGCTATGACCCGCGCAACCGGCGCATGTCGATCATCCTGGGCTGGACCCGTGGCGGCGACGGTGCGGAGGATGCGGACATGGACGCAGAGACCAAGGCCGCGATCAAGGAACGCGACGATCCGGTGCGCGTCGCCACGGAGCAGGCCAAGAAGCTCGACATGGGCGGCACGGCGCTGCCAAGCGGCGCGGCGCTGATCAACCCGTCAGCGGCGGGAACGTCGAGCAAGCCGGGTCAGCATTGAACGTAGCCGAGCGCTCAACGGGCAGTCTAATGATGGCTCGCTCCTAGGGATCAGTCAATAAGTCTCTCACTGGCACCCGACATGTAGGTACACCGCCGAGAAATTAGTTGTTATCCTATTGATCATGTGTGACCAAGACGGTGAAGTAGCTGAGCACGGATAGATGACGAGCGAAGGGAAACGCTATGGGCGGATTAAGCTCGATTGCGCGAAAACGCCGGGCATTTGCAGAAAATTCCTCTTTCCTAGATGGCCGGTTTCTCGAATTAGGTGCGTTCGACAATCCCATGTTCCGCAAGGAGGATGGGGATAACGTCAAATATGTCGATTGGCACAGCAAGGCGGAACTGATCGAACTGTCCAAGACCAGTCCGAACCGCGATATTTCAAAAATCGTCGATGTCGATTACATCATAAAAAGCAACGAACTATCAAAAGCGATCGGCGATAAATTCGATCTGGTTTGCGCCAGTCATGTGATCGAACATATACCCGATATGTGTCGGTGGTTCGAAGAATTAAGTGCGTTGCTGACGCCGCGAGGCCAGATATTCCTCGCCATTCCCGACAAGAGATACACATTTGATTTTTTCCGGCAGATCAGCCGGGCGACCGAATTCGTGCGAGCCTATCAGGAAAAACTCGTCATCCCCAGCATGTGGCAATTGGCCGACCATTTCTATTATCATCAGAAGGTGAATGCCGCCGAGATATGGGCAGGAAAAAATCCGGCGCTTTTTCAGCCCCGCTTCAGTTTGGCGCACGCTTTGGATCTGGCTGAAAGAAAATCCAGTTCCTATACAGACGCCCATTGCTGGGTATTTACATCGGACACATTCTGCCAGTTGATCGATGATCTTCGCAGCAGCGGGATCGTCAATCTCGAGGTGACGAATATCCAGCATCCGCTGGAACAGACCAATGAATTCATGGTCATGCTGCGCAAGACGCCGACCTAACCTCTCTTATTCACGACGCTCGGTTTCGGGCCCGCTCTGGGCATTTGCTGCGGCTGGCTGTATTGCGCGGACGACCGGCATCGCTGGCGTTTGTTTCACCGCATTCGGATTGATGGGCTTTTCGGGT
>NZ_NMUA01000226.1 GCF_002312805.1 Sphingobium sp. D43FB
CACAGGTGCCGGGTTCGGAACATACCAATGGGTGTACCCCGAGGACATCAAGGCGTTCGGTATCAGTGCCACCACTACAGTGGATACGATCAACTACGCCGGAGAGATCTCCGTACGTCGCGACACGCCGTTGACCAGCCTGCCGGTGGAAGTTGGAGCCCAAGAGGCGGACAACAACAACCACGCGTTTTATGCCATCGGTAATTCAGCGCATGCCAACGTGTCGATGATCTGGACTATGCCGCGCAACTTCATGTCCGACGAACCTTCGTTCAGCATGGAAGTGGCCTACAACCAGCTGACCAGTTGCACCAGTAATTGCTCGGCCATGGATCCGGATCTGGATCGACGCGCTGCTGCGGTGCGGGCCTTGTACGCGATACCGCAGCGCAACGTCATGGACGGCCTCG
>NZ_NMUA01000227.1 GCF_002312805.1 Sphingobium sp. D43FB
GAACAGCGCCCTGGGCAATCTCTGCCGACGGCTTTTCAGGACTGGTCGAATACTAAGGCCGCCTACCGGTTCCTCTCGAACGAGAACGTGAGCGAAGACAAGATCCTGGAAGGGCATTTTGCAGCATGTGGACTTGTAACGGTTTTGTGCCGGTCACCTATCTCATTATGCCACCTTGGCTTCGAACGCGAGCGGGCTGATGCCGCCCAGATATGAATGGCGACGACGGGTGTTGTAGAAGCCATTGATGTACTGGAAGATGGCGGCTTCTGCCTGACGCCGCGTCGGCCAGCTCTGCCGCCAGATGAGTTCGGCCTTCAGGGATTTGAAGAAGGTCTCGACGGACGCATTGTCGTAGCAATTTCCCTTGCCGCTCATCGATGGACGCAGGCCATAGGCCTGCAGCTTTT
>NZ_NMUA01000228.1 GCF_002312805.1 Sphingobium sp. D43FB
GCCGCTGCCTGATAACATCGTAATCCGTATCGGAATGTATATTCTCGGCGGTACACAGTATCAACACATTAAATAACTGCGCATGGTCCAGCCGAGTAGTTTCGGTAGCTATGCCGCTGCTTGCGTTAAGCGTGCCCCCTTCTAAACTGAGGATTTGCCATTCACAAAGCTGAAAGCCTGCTACATGATTAGCGGATCGTAATGGCTGTATAGCATTCGCTAATGAATATAGGTCAAACCCCTCAGTGAGCAAGAACCCAACTTTCACAATATGCAAGTCACTGCCAGGAAATCGAGGCACTTTTCTGCATCCTCAGTACCATGCTCAAACGCAACACCGCACAATATAACATTTAGCACCTAATGTTTCAGGAAAGAGATCAGATGATAGCTTGATCACAAAGTAAGAC
>NZ_NMUA01000229.1 GCF_002312805.1 Sphingobium sp. D43FB
GCCACCTGGAGCAGCTCGCCAAGATCCTGAAGGACCCCGAGGCCAGCGCCAATGACCGCTTCGTGGCGCTCGACCTGCTGAAGAACGCCTCCATCTCGGCCGGCGGCGTGCTGCCGATGTGCCAGGACACCGGCACCGCCATCGTCTTCGGCAAGAAGGGCCAGCGCGTCTGGGTCGAGGGCGACGAGGAGGAGGCGCTCTCCTACGGCGTGCACCGCACCTACACCGAGACCAACCTGCGCTACTCGCAGATGGCGCCGCTCTCGATGTTCGAGGAGGTGAACACCGGCAACAACCTCCCCGTCCAGTTCGACATCTACGCCTCCCCCGGCGACCACCATGCGGACGAGTTCCACATGATGTTCGTGCTCAAGGGCGGCGGCTCGGCCAACAAGACCTTCCTCTTCC
>NZ_NMUA01000230.1 GCF_002312805.1 Sphingobium sp. D43FB
CGTGCATATTCCGCAGCAACAGATCCGAAATACAGCTCCTATTCCAAGACCAAATCAGTTCTGGTACCGCTGGTACTGTCCAAACCGTCCCTGACAGTAAAGAAATCCGGTTCCAAAGCTCTGAAGCTTACCTGGAAAAAAGTAGCAAACGCCCAGAAATATGTAATCTATCGTTATGACAAGAAAAAATGGGTAAAAGTTAAAACAGTAAGTGCAAATACCTTAAGTTATACAGATAAGAACAAGAAAAAAGGAACCACCTACAAATACAGGATCCGCGCATACTCTACCAAGGCAGCACCGGATAAGTACAGCGCATATTCTGCAACGAAATCTGTGAAACGATAAAACAGATATCCGGCAAAAGTCGAGATTTACCCCTGGAGATCAATAACCTCCAGGGGGTT
>NZ_NMUA01000231.1 GCF_002312805.1 Sphingobium sp. D43FB
ACGCAAGTGCTGCCCGATCGCTGCCTCGCCGGGCGGGTGATTTTCTTGCCCGAGGTACAAATTGACTTTCTAGAGCATCTACTCTAGAACCAAAGCACAACGTCGATAAAGGAAGCCGCGCATGTCCGCCGAACCCGCCTGGAAGCCCGCAACGCAGCAGCCGCTCAGCGAACTGCTCGCGCTGCAGCGCAAGGCGTTCGCCGCCAACCCCATGCCGACCGCCGGCCAGCGTCGGCAATGGCTCAACACCCTGCGCGACCTGCTCAGCGCCGAGCGCGAAGCGCTGATTGCGGCGATCAGCAGCGATTTCAGTCACCGCAGCGCCGATGAAACCCTGCTCGCCGAGTTGATGCCCTGTTTGATGGGCATCGATGACGCACGAAAGAATCTACAGAAATGGATGAAAC
>NZ_NMUA01000232.1 GCF_002312805.1 Sphingobium sp. D43FB
CGGCGAGATCACTGGGGTCAGCCCCGACGTCTTGAAAGTCCACGTCAACACTGGCGAAAACGTGGTAATCAACCTGACCAACGACACCAAAGTCCGCGCCGTTACCCTGGCCAATATCGAAGACATCAAACCCGGCAGCTACGTTGGATCGGCGGCCATTCCGCAAGACGAAGGCACCTTGAAGGCGCTGGAAGTCCACGTTTTTCCACCGGAACTGGCGGGCAGCGGCGACGGGCATCGGCCGTTCGATCTGGTCAAGGGCAGCAGCATGACCAATGGCAGCGTGGGCGATCTGGTGGTCAGCAATGGCCGGATGTTGACCGTCAACTACAAGGGCGGGCAGCAGAAGATCCTGGTGCCGGAGGATGTGCCGATCGTGAATTTGATGCCGGGGGACAGGAGTTTGC
>NZ_NMUA01000233.1 GCF_002312805.1 Sphingobium sp. D43FB
GGTCGCGCCATGAGGCATTACGCTCTGTGTTTGTCACCAAAGAGGGAGAGGCCGAAGTGCATCTGCTGGCCTGCGAACACGGTTTGCCATTGCGCCGGATTGATCTCCATGACGAACCGATCAAGGGATCGGGTGCAGGAGTAGAACTTGGAAGGCTTTGTACCGAAGAGGCTCGGGCGCCCTTTGATCTTACTAGAGGGCCGCTTATCCGGGCTTGCCTGATCCGGGTACCTGCCGCCTCATCTGCAGATGAGCATGTATTGCTACTCACACAACACCACATCATCTCGGATGGCTGGTCGCTAGGCATACTTTTGTCTGAGTTAAGTGCGCTGTACACGGCGTTTAGCAACAATCAGGCAAGTCCATTGTCGCCGTTGGCAATCCAATATCCCGACTATGCCGCT
>NZ_NMUA01000234.1 GCF_002312805.1 Sphingobium sp. D43FB
CGCTCGGCATGGCAGTAGGTGACGCCACCAAACGCCTTGGCGCGCGACCGGTGCTCGACACGGGTGAGGCATGCCGTCGTGGCCTCATTGGCCGCATGGAGCAACTCCTGGCCGATCAGCGCATTGATGAACGAAGTCTTGCCGGCGCTCATGGTCGCCAGCACCAGCACGTCGAACGAGCGTGATGGCATGACGGTAGAAGGCTTGCTACGCACTGGCTTTTTTTTACTGCGGGCCTTGGTGGCCATCAAATGACTATCCCTAATGCTGGAGGTATATGGCCTGCGAGTGTTCCATGGTGGTGCGACACGGCATGTCGCATCCTCAGGCCGGGTAAAGCTCCCGAGTCCGAACCAGTGCTGAGGTGATCTGCTCGACCCACGCCTGCGGCGCGTGTACGCGGATA
>NZ_NMUA01000235.1 GCF_002312805.1 Sphingobium sp. D43FB
TCACGGGCGCAATGCGGAGTATTTTGCCTGGGTGCAAAAACATTTACGCGAACATCCCGTCGATAAAGTCGTTGGATTCAACAAAATGCCGGGGCTGGACGTTTATTATGCCGCTGATGTTTGTTATGCCGAGAAAGTAGCGCAGGAAAAAGGCTTTTTCTATCGCCTGACGTCACGTTATCGCCATTATGCCGCCTTTGAGCGGGCAACCTTCGAACAGGGCAAGCCGACACAGCTGCTGATGCTGACAGATAAGCAAATCGCCGATTTCCAGAAACATTATCAGACTGAAGCGGAGCGTTTTCATATTCTGCCACCGGGGATTTATCCTGATCGTAAATATAGCCAGCAGCCAGCCAATAGCCGTGAAATCTTCCGTAAGAAGAATGGAATAACCGAACAACAA
>NZ_NMUA01000023.1 GCF_002312805.1 Sphingobium sp. D43FB
ATCAGCGACAATCAGAGCGAAGAATCGCCCTTGCCAGCGACAATCTAACCCGGCACCATGAACCCGCCGCGACAATCTGTTCTCATCCTGATAGTCGCTGACCTCTCACCCAGATCGTCGCGCTATAGGGGTGGACGTGAGGCCGATGTCACGCAGCGCGAAGGGCAGGCCGAGCCAGGGCAGGATACTGCCGTCGGCCCGGGCGTGTTGGCGAACCTGGTCGAGCGCGCGGATGAGGGCAGGGTGCTCGATAGCAGCTGCGGGCTCGCTGATTAAGGTGGGCAGCGCGTCGCGCCAGGCAAGCGGGTCGGGTTTGGCCAGCTCTTCACGCCAGGCCTCGAAGCTGTCAAACAGGTCGAGGTTTGTCGAACGGAGCGGCCGACCCGGGATCTGGAGCCCGCAGCCCCAGGAAAATACGTCGATCTCGTCGATTTCTGCCGACTGCAGCTGGAGCGCGCGCGCATAGCCCGACCACGCCGCGCGCCGCGTCCATGCGGAAGCCACAGAACTCACGCACATACGGGCATACAGGCGCGAAATCGCGCCTGTACAAGCCGCTATGGCGGCGACCATTTTCGGGGTATAATCGGGGCCGTAACGGGCAGGGGAGGACGCACTGTTCACACCCAACAATGAACTGAAACCACATCTCAGTAAAGTATGCTGTTAGACATAGTGTTGATAATGGATGCTTATCACTAGTATATACATTCAAAGACGCGTCGGTTATCGCTGGGCACCATGAACGAACCGACTCTCCGCCGCGCCATTTCCGCGGACGTTCCCGAGATCCGGGCGCTGGTGCAGCGCGCCTATGCGCCGTGGCTCGCGGTGACACCGCGGCCGCCGCGCCCTGTCACCGCCGATTACGATCGCGCCGTTCGCGACCATCGCTTCGACCTGCTCGTCGACAGGGGGACACTTGTCGCGCTGATCGAGACCGTGCCGGAGGACGCTGAGCTTTTGATCATCAATGTCGCGGTCGACCCCGACCGGCAGCGCGAGGGGCTGGGGATCCGTCTGATGCGCCATGCCGAGGCGGTCGCGCGCACCGCGGGCCTTCAGGGAACGCGGCTCACTACCAACACGCTGATGGCGGCGAATATCGGGCTCTACGAGCGCCTCGGCTACACGCAGGAGCGGGACGTGGATCATGGCGGGGGCATGGTCGCGGTCCACATGGTTCTCCGCTTCGCACCATGACCCGCGGGGCCGTCACCGGGGGTCACGCGCTGGCCCGTCTCTCGGCCGATCCCGCCGATCTGGTCGGCGATGTGCGCGCCCTGGTCGGCGCCGCGACCCCGATCGACGAAGCCCTCCTCGACGCGGCGCTGCGGGGCTGGTCGGCCAATACCCGCCGCGCTTTCCGCTCGGACCTGACTTTGTGGGGGCTGTGGTGCCGCAAGCGCCGCGTGGCGGCGGCCGAGGCGACGCCCGCGTTGGTCGCCGCCTGGGTGCGGACGCTGGCCGGCATCGATCCATCGGACGAAAAGCAGCGCGCGATGGCGACGATCGAACGCTATCTTGTGCATGTCGGGTGGGCCTATCGCATGGCGGGGCTTGCCGACCCGACCGATGCGCCGCTGGTCAAGCTCGAGAAGAAGGCGGCGCGCAAGAGCCTCGGCGTGCGCCAGCGCCAGGCGCGCGCGATCCGGTTCAAGGGCGATATCGCTGATTTCGACAGTCCGGCCTCGGGCGTGTGCCTCGCCCATCTGCTCAAGGCCTGCCGCCGCGACGAGCTCGGCCTGCGCGACGCGGCGCTGCTGCGCGTCGCCTATGACGCCGGCTGCCGGCGGTCGGAACTGGTGGCGATCCTTGTTCAGCATATCGAGAAGGATGCGCAAGGGGCGGGGACGCTGTTCATTCCTTCGTCGAAGACCGATCAGGCGGGGGAGGGGGCTTGGGCCTATCTGTCGCCGGTGACGATGGCGGCGATCGCGCGCTGGCGCGACAAGGCCGATATCCGAAAAGGTCCCCTGTTCCGCCGGGTCGAGACCCATTTTGACGGGTCGGTCGCCGCGATCGGCAGCGCCGCGCTCCATCCCAACAGCATCACGTTGATCTATAAACGGCTCATTCGCGCCGCCCATGCGAAAAAGCTGCTGGGCGAGATGAGCGACGCCGAGCTCGAGCGGTGGGTGACGGCGGTCTCGTCGCACTCGATCCGGGTCGGGGTGGCGCAGGACAATTTTGCCGTAGGGGAGGGGCTGCCGGCGATCATGCAGGCCTATCGCTGGCGCGATCCCAGGACCGTGCTGCGCTACGGCGCGAAGCTTGCGCCGAAAAGCGGGGCGAGCGCCCGGATGGCGGCACGCATGGCGGTCTCATCCCCAGAGGCAGGAGAGGGGTAGAGCGGCGAGATTATCTCCGAAGCCAATCGCCTGGTTATGGTCGTAGAGCACAGCACCGAAGGCGAACCTGTCGCCCGTGGCGGCCGCAAGCTTGCGCAAGCCGGCGAAATCGCCGGCTCGCACCGTCGCCGCAGCCTTAATTTCTAACCCGACGACCTGCCCGGCCCGGTTCTCGATGACGATGTCGACCTCGTCCAGCTCCTTGTCGCGGAAGTGGCTCAAGGAGAAGCGGTCATCGGACCAGTGCGTAGCCTTGAGGACTTCCGAATAGACGAAGGTTTCCAGTATGGCACCGAAATGCGAGCGGTCCGCAGCAAGTTTCTCAGGCGTGATGCCTCGCAGCGCGGCAAGAAGACCTGAGTCGAGGAAATGCAGCTTGGGTTTTTTTATCAGCCGTTTGAGGGCATTGTTGTGCCAAGGGGGCAAGCTGCGCACGAGAAAGAGTTGTTCGAAGATCGCCGTGTATTTTTGTGTGGTGACATGATTGAGGCCAAGGCTCGCGCCAACGCCGGCGTGGTTGACCAGTTGCCCGGAATGGACGGCCAGGGCGCGCAAGAGACGGGGCATACGTTCAAGCTGGTCGATATTGGCGACGTCGCGGACGTCGCGTTCGACGATGGCGTCGACGTAGTTTTCGTACCAATCCTGGCGGCGGAGCCAGCTTTTGCGGCCAATGGCTTCCGGATAGCCGCCAGCAAGGACGAGGTCGACGAGGTCCCCGCCGATCCGCAGCGTTCCGGAAACCGGCGTTCGGCTCGCGAACAGCGAGGCCAGGAAGCGCGGCGGGGGCTGCGCGAGGATCTCCGATTGGGCAAGGGGTAGCAGGCGGATAATCTCCATCCTCCCGGCGAGCGAGTCCGCTATGCGGGGTAGCGTCATCAGATTTGCGGATCCGGTGAGCAGGAAGCGCCCGGGCCGGGGATCCCGATCGACGCTCTCCTTGATCGCCAGGAGGAGATCGGGAGCCCGCTGAACCTCGTCTATGATGGCCTGATCGAGATCGCGCACGAGGCCAGCCGGGTCAGCGCGGGCGGCCGACAGGGTTGTGGCGTCATCGAGCGTCAGATAGGTGCGGCCTTTTTCGGAGAGCGAGCGGGCGAGCGTTGTTTTGCCTGCCTGGCGGGGGCCAGCAAGCAGAACAACTCTCGTGTCCTGCAGGGCTTCCAGGATGCGCTGGGTGGAATGGCGGGGTAGCATGTCTGACTGAAACAGAGCCATCGACTCGATGAAAGGGAATTAGCGTCTATCTGAAATCACAATGCTGGCCAAATGAAATCGGAAATGAGGGTTCGATCTCAGAATACGGGAGCAACCGAACGGATGACCCCGTGTGATGGAATGTGACGAATGGCCATAATCGGCTACGCGCGCGTCTCGACCGACGAACAGGACACAGCGGCCCAGCTCAGCGCGCTGCGCGCCGAAGGCTGCACGGCGATCCTCGAAGACAAGGCGAGCGGGGGTGCAGCCGGGATCGCCGAACCTAGCGCGGGCACTCGAGCGTGTGCGTCAAGGCGATACGGGGTCGTTACATAGAACGGACCTAGATATACGCTAAGGCCCGGCGACCGATAAGACGACGCCTGACGGCAAACATCTCAGACTGTCCGAAAACTCCGCTAGCTGCCAGAATGGCGCAATATCATGTTGTAACCTTGGAAAAACGCGTAATGATCCTTTACTATCTTCTTTATCACTGATCGAATCTTATAATTGGCGACAGCGCCCGTGAGTTTTCGGACGGTCTGACCTGTTTGTTGGTCACTGGGAGGGGTGGTGATCTTGGGTGGAAACGGAACGTCTGCTCTGAGGACCTGAAGCTATGAAACCGCCAGCAGGTGGCGTTTTACCTCGACCGCGACACTATCGGCATGCGTTTCAGCAAGGTCGTGATCCGCGCCGGAGAAAATGCAACAGCATGCCGACGCCTCATAGGGAATGCTCGTGGCCGGGCCGGAGGTAAAGAGCCGTGAAAGCCGCGTTCGGCTGCGGTGCTCGTGCGGGATATCCGACGCGGCTTGACGAGAAGGCGATATGTGGACGACCTAATCGCTCTTGTGGCAATAAATTATTGGCAGAGGAGCGCTCATGTACAATCGCATACTCATCTCAACAGACGGATCGGAAGTCGGGCAAAAGGGCGTTGATCATGGCATTGCCCTTGCAAAGGCACTAGGGATCGAGGCTACCGTGGTCACCGTGACCGAGCGGTTCCCGGTCTACTCCAGCGGAGTCGGCTACGATCTTTCCTGGAGCGACACGGTGTTGGCTGAATATTCCGATGGTCAGAAAAAGGCGGCCGACGGGATTCTCGCTAGCGTCAGGCAAACCGCCGAACGTCTTGGCGTGTCGGCCGAGACCCTTCATGTTCCAGATGCTCAAGTGGCCGAGGCGATCATTGCCGCCGCGCGTGAGCGTAATTGCGGTCTCATCGTCATGGCCTCGCACGGGCGGAGGGGACTGGGGCGTCTGATGCTCGGAAGCAAGACGTCAGAGGTGCTGGCACACAGCGAGATCCCGGTGCTTGTTGTGCGCTGAACCGTTTGCCGGTCGGGCTGGTGGCGGGACGTTGTTGGTTGTCTTGAAGGCATAGCGTGGAAAGTACGCTAGGCAACGCTAAGCAAGAACAAAGGGGGTTTAGGCGCGGCCGAAAGAAATCTGGAATGAATCGGCTCAAAGCCTAGCCCGATGCCGATACCAGCCAAGCTGGCTCGAATATACGTTCGTCACTTGACCTAGCGTTGGAGAAGGGCGGTATCCGAATTGGGAACTCTGGTCGCTATACGGCGATAGAAGATATTCAGATACTTCCAGTGAGCCATCTGGATAGCTGACTCTTGGGATTGCCGAGGAGGGATGGCGTTGGCCCCTCCTCGGCACTGACGCCAGCGCGCAGGTAGCAGATATGATTAGCGCTTCGCGCCGCGTCCTCGACGTCGTGTGACACGAAGATAATGAGCATGGTAGTCGAGGCTCTGATCTCAGCGAGCAGCGCACCAAGGCGGCGTTCCTGTCCGCGCGCAATGACGCGCTCGCCAACGTCGCGATCATAGCAGCCGGGGCCGCGACGGCCTTCCTTTGGCGCTCTGCTTGGCCCGATATCATCGTTGGCCTAACTATCGCGCTGATGAACGCCGATGCGGCGCGCGAGGTGTGGACTGCGGCCCGAAAGGAACATCGAGCTGCGGCCTGATGGCGGCGCGCTTAAATTAGCACCCGCTCAACCTCGTCCAGCGTCACGTCGTCGGGCCGGCGATCGTAGAGCTGGGTGGTGCGGGTCTAGGCGTGGTTCGCCATCGTCGCGGCAATTGGTCACTTCGGTCACGAAGGAACAGGCGTGTAATAATCGAAGTGGCACGGCTTCTCACAGATGGTAGGCTAGTTCTCCAGCAGAGACATCATAGTAGGGTGTTCAGGAGGAGGCCGGTGTAAATCATAACTGTCGCGGCAGACTGCACCCAAACCCTCAACAACTTTCCATCAATTTTAGGTGTATGATATAACGCCTCGTCAAATGCCAAATCAGCAAAGGGAATCCTTTTCTGAACTTGTCGACGTGCTATAGGGCGTCCGATGGGACGCTTGCTGGCCTTGGCTTTGATGTGCTTGATCTCGCTGTCGTTGATGGCTGGCACGGTCGCGCACGCCGCCGAACCCATCGGTTGCCTTGACTCGGATATCGCGGCGGGCATCGGCCACGCCGATGGCGACCGCGATCAGGTTCCGTCTGACGATGGAAAGGCGGTGCCGCACCATCACGGCGGTTGCCACGGCCACCAAGTCGGTGAGCCAGTGAAGGAAGGGTTCGCCACCCAAGTGCATCTGCGCACTGCGCCGCGCTTGCTTCCGAATGCGAAGGATCGCGTTTCCACCTCGACCGATCCGGCTTACCGCCCTCCATGGGCCTGACGATTCCAGCCTAGCCCCGTCCTCGGGGCTCCCTCGGAATTGTCAGGAGTCTTTCTATCATGCACCGATTTCTCGCGGCTCTGCTGGCCGCGACCGCTTGCGCGAGTATCGCGCAGGCTCAAACCGCGCCGCCGGCTGAAGCCGGCCCGACACAGCCCCAAAGCTCGTCGCCGGGCCTAGCCGGTCCGGCTTTCACCGTTGACCGCGCGCTCGAACTTGCGGGCGTCGTATCGCCATCCCTTGAGGCGGCCTCGGCGGACGTCCGCGCGGCCGAAGCCGGACGTCGGGTTGCGGGGCTGCGGCCCAACCCCAGTGTTACCGTCGAGGCTGAGAACGTCGCCGGCTCCGGCCAGTATAGAAGCACACAGAGCCTCGAAACGACGACATCGCTCACACTGCCGATCGAACTCGGCGGCAAGCGATCGGCGCGGATCGCGGTCGCGGATGCGCGGACCGATCGAGCGACAATACTGGCCGCGATCGCGCAAGCCGATCTCCGGCTCAGTGTCATACGCGCCTATGCCGAGGCGGGCGGTGCGGAGCGTCGGCTTTTGACCGCCCGCGATCAGGCCCGCATAGCGAACGAAGCGCTGCGAGCCGCCCAGGTCCGTGTGCAGGCGGGCCGCGCGTCGCCGATCGAAGTGCAACGCGCCGACGTCGCGCGGATCAACGCCGACGCCGCGCTGGTGCGGGAAGAGCGCGCCGTCGAAGTCGCGCGTTTCAGTCTGTCTCGCATCATCGGTCAGCCGATCTCGGGACCGCTCGATGTGGGCTGGTTCGGCAATATCCCGACCGCTTATGGCCCGCTTCGGCCAATTGAAAGCGCTGGAACGCTCGTGATGGCGGCCACCAATGCCGACCTTGCCATCGCCGATGCCGGCGTGCGCCTTGCCCGCTCCCAGCGCGTTCCCGATCTGACGCTTGGGGCCGGCGCTCGCCGGTTTGAGCAGACCAACGACACGGCGGCGATCTTCAGCCTGTCGATCCCGATCCCGCTGTTCAACAACGGACGGGCGGCGCTGTCGCAAGCGACCGCTGAGCGGCAGCGTGCCGATGCGCAGCGGCGCGTCACCGCGCTTGATGTGGATCAGGCAATCGCGCGCGCCCAAGCGGATGCCGCCAATGCAGCGACCAGTGCGGCGGCCGCTAGCGGCCCCGCGCTTGCAGCGGCCGAAGAAGCCGCGCGCATCGCGCGCATCGGGTATCGCGAGGGCAAGTTCGGCCAGCTCGACTTACTCGATGCCGAACGGACGCTCGCTGCGACGCGGGCGGCGGCGATCGACGCGCTGCTCTCCTACCACATCGCCCAGGCGCAGCTTGAGCGGCTTACCGCCCGCGCGCCGGTCACACAGGGGGAATGATAATGAAAACCCGTTACATGGCGGCCTTGCCGCTGACACTCGCCGCACTCCTTATGGCCGGATGCTCCGGCGGCGAGCAAGCAGCCGACAACTCACAGAACGGCGCTACGGCCGAAAATGGTGCCGCGCCTGAAAAGGGCGGCCACGCCGAAGAAGAAGGCGGGATCGACCTTAGCGCGGATCAGATTCGCAAAGCCGGGATCGAGCTTGTGCGCGTGATCCGGAGCGGCGGCGGCTCGCTAACTCTCCCCGCGACGATCGAAGGCGATCCGCAAGGGATGCAGGTCGTTTCCGCCGCGATTGGCGGCCGTGTGGTGTCGCTCACCCGCAACCTCGGCCAGTCGGTCGGGCGCGGACAGACGCTCGCCATCATAGAAAGCCGTGAGGCCGCATCGCTCAACGCTGAAATCGAGGCAGCGCGCGCGAGGCTGGCTCTGGCCGAAACCAACCTTCGGCGCGAGCAACGCCTGTTCAACGAGCGCGTCTCGGCCGAACAGGATCTGATTGCGGCCCGCACGGCGGCGACCGAAGCGCGCATCGCGTTGCGCCTCGCGCAGCAGCAAGTGTCGGCCGCCGGCGGTAGCGGCGGGGCGCTCAATCGCATCGCGATCAGCGCCCCCCTGTCGGGCCAGGTCGTCGCGCGCAGCGTGACGCTCGGCCAGACGGTCGCGGCCGACGCGGAACTGTTCCGCGTCGCCAACCTCGGACGGGTCGCGGTCACATTCGCGCTGTCGCCGGCTGATGCCGGCAAGGTGCGGCCCGGTTCTCAAATCGAGATCGTTTCGGGCGATCGGCGATCGGTGGCGCGGGTCGATTTCGTCTCCCCGATCCTCGACGAAACCACGCGGCTCGCCAGCGTGATCGCGGTCATCGACAACCGTTCGGGCCAATGGCGCGTCGGCGAGCCGGTTACGGCCTCGATCCAGCTTGCGGGCGGCGGCCCGGCGTCGCTGCTTGTGCCGCAAAGCGCGGTGCAGACGGTCGAAGGCCGGTCCACAGTGTTCGTGCGCACCGATCATGGCTTCAAGGCGACCCCTGTCACGCTCGGAAGCCCGAGCGGCGACAATGTGGTCGTGACCTCGGGACTCAAGGGCGACGAACAGCTCGCCGGCCCCAACAGCTTCACCCTCAAGGCTGAGCTAGGCAAAGGCGAAGCGGAGCATGGGCACTGATCATGATTGACCGCATCGTCACATTTTCCGTCGAGCGTCGCTGGTTTATCCTGCTCATGACGCTCATCGCCACTGTCATCGGAGGCTGGGCGCTTTCTCGCCTGCCGATCGACGCCGTTCCCGACATCACCAACAATCAGGTGCAGGTAAACATCAGCGCGCCGGCTCTTTCACCCGAGCTGGTCGAAAAACAAATTGCCTTCCCGATCGAAACCGCGATCGCCGGGGTTCCCGGCCTTGAATACACCCGCTCCCTAAGCCGCAACGGGTTCGCTCAAGTCACGGCCGTCTTCACGGATTCGACCGACATTTACTTCGCGCGCCAGCAGGTCGCGGAACGGCTGCGCGTTGCAGAAGAAAGCCTCCCCGATGGAGTAGTCCCCACCATGGGGCCGATCGCGACGGGTCTTGGCGAGGTCTATATGTGGACCGTCCATTTCCAGCATCGCAAGGAGGACAAACATAAGCCGGGTGAACCCGGCATACAGCCCGATGGCAGCTACATCACGCCAGAAGGCGACCGGCTCGTTGGCGAAGCCGATCAGGCGACCTATCTGCGCACCACGCAAGACTGGATCGTCGCACCGCTGCTCAAGAATACGCCGGGCCTTGCCGGCGTCGATACCATCGGCGGCTATGTGAAGCAGTTTCAGGTGATCCCCGATCTCCAGCGGCTCGCCGCCTTGGGGATGAACCTGACCGATCTCGCCCGCGCGCTTGAGGAAAATAACGTCGGTGTCGGCGCCGGCGTCGTCGATCGTGGCGGCGAAGGCCTCGCCGTCCGCTCCGACGCGCGCATCCGCAATGTCGGTGAGCTGGCCGGCACCATCATCGCAGCCCGCGAAGGCACGCCGATCCGGCTCGATCAGGTGGCGCAAGTGCGCCTCGGCCAAGCGATCCGCTTCGGCTCAGCGTCCGAGAACGGCAAGGAGGTCGTGGTCGGAACCGCCGTCATGCGCATTGGCGAGAACAGCCGCACCGTCGCCTCGGCAGTCTCGGAGCGACTTGACGAAATCAACGCCTCACTGCCGACCGATGTCGCCATACAGCCGGTGCTCGACCGCACCGCGCTCGTCAATTCGACGATCAAGACGGTGGCGAAGAACCTCACCGAAGGCGCGCTGCTCGTCATCGTCGTGCTTTTCGTGCTGCTCGGTAATTTCCGGGCCGCGCTGATCGCGGCGTTGGTGATCCCGATCACCATGGCCATGACCAGCTTCGGTATGCTCAAGGGCGGCGTCTCGGCCAATCTGATGAGCCTCGGCGCGTTGGACTTCGGTCTGATCGTCGATGGCGCGGTCATCATCGTCGAAAACGCGCTACGGCGGATCGCCGAAAGACAACATCACTATGGTCGCACGCTCGCGCTTGAGGAACGCCTGTCGGTCGTTACTCAGGCCGCGCGCGAGATGATCCGCCCGTCCGTGTTCGGGCAGGCGATCATCATCCTCGTCTATGTGCCGCTCCTCATGCTCACCGGCGTCGAGGGCAAGACCTTCACGCCGATGGCGCTGACGGTCATCATCGCGCTCGTCTGCGCCTTCGTCCTCTCACTGACCTTCGTGCCGGCCATGCTCGCCATCTGGCTATCGAAGCCGGTCGAGGAGAAGGAAGGCCGGATCATGTCCTGGCTCAAGCGCAAGTATGAGCCGGGCCTTGACCGCGCGATGAAGCGGCCGACGCTCACCATAGGCGTCGGTGCTGGCGCGTTCCTCGCCGCCATCCTGACCTTCTCGTTCCTGGGACAGGAGTTTCTGCCCCAACTCGACGAAGGCGATCTAACCGCGCAGGTTCTGCGCGTGCCGGGAACCTCGGTCGATCAGAGCCAGGCAATGCAATCGCGGATAGAGCGTGAGGTTGGGAAGCTGCCCGAAGTCCGATTTGTCTTCTCCAAGACCGGCACGGCGGAGCTTGCTTCCGACCCCATGCCGCCAAACATCTCCGACACTTTCATCATCATGAAGCCCAGGGACGAATGGCCCGACAAGAGCCTGCCCAAGGCCGAACTGGTGGCGAAAGTCGAAAAGGTGCTGGAAGGCATGCCCGGTGGCGCTTTCGAAATCACCCAACCAATCCAGATGCGCTTCAACGAGCTGATCGCGGGGGTACGCGGCGACATCGCGGTGAAGGTGTTCGGCGACGACACCAACGCGATGAACGCTACCGCCAATCAGATCGCGGCCGTCCTTCGCAAGACGGAAGGGGCCGCAGACGTTCGGGTGGAGCAAACCGAAGGCCTGCCGATGCTCGACATTCAGCCGCGTCGCGACATCATGTCGAGGCTCGGCATCACCGCGCAAACCGTGCAGGACACCATCTCGGCCGCGATCGGCGGGCGGGACGCCGGCATGATCTTCGAGGGCGATCGGCGCTTTGCCATCACCATCCGCCTGTCGGATGCGGCGCGCGCCAATCTGCAAACCCTCGGCCAGATGCCGGTGCCGCTACCGAACGGCGGGTTTGTGCCCTTGCAAAGCGTCGCCGACATCGGCGTCACCGATGGTCCCAACCAGATCAGCCGCGAAAACGGCAAGCGGCGTGTCGTCGTGCAGGCGAACGTGCGCGGCCGCGACGTGGCGAGCGTGGTTGCGGACGCGCAGGCTGCTATCGCAAGCGAGGTGCGCCTGCCCGCCGGGCAATATCTCGATTGGGGCGGCCAGTTCGAGAACCTGCAATCTGCGACCGAGCGGCTGATGCTGGTTGTGCCGGGCTGCTTCGTGCTGATCCTGCTGTTGCTCTACTGGGCGCTTGGAAGCGTGCGGGACGCCGCGATCGTGTTCACCGGCGTACCGTTGGCGCTGGTGGGGGGCGTGCTCGCGCTGTTCCTGCGCGGCATGCCCTTCTCGATCTCGGCGGCGGTCGGGTTCATCGCCCTGTCCGGTATCGCGGTCCTGAACGGTCTCGTCATGGTAACGTCGATCCAGGAACTGATGGCCCGAGGTATGGACCGGGCCAAAGCAGCCCATGAAGGCGCGATGATGCGGTTACGCCCCGTGGTCATGACGGCGCTGGTTGCGTCATTCGGCTTCGTGCCCATGGCGATCGCATCGGGGGCGGGCGCAGAAGTGCAAAAGCCGCTGGCAACCGTTGTTATCGGTGGCCTCATCTCGGCGACCCTGCTGACGCTGTTCGTGCTGCCGACGCTCTACGCCCGCTATGGGCGTAGGGAGACGGAAATCCCAGCGCCGGACAAGCGGCCAGACGCGCCGACGCCCGATCTTGCTGAGGCTCCACTGTGAACATCAGCGATCGCCTCATCCCCGCAGTGGGGATGCACTGTGTTCAGCGGCGGGCGGCTTTGCCGTTCGCCGCACCGGACACCAGCGAAAGGTCAATCCAGCCATGATCGAAAAACTCCGTCTCGATATTCCTGTCCTCCTCCCCGAGGTTACGGACGCGGCCGACGCGTGTGTCACAAGGCTCGTCGGCTCGCTGGAAGGCCGTGCCGGCGTCGAACAAGCCCATGTGGTGGCGGCGGCCGCCGTCGCGCCCGCAACACTCTGTGTTCACTTCGATCCCGAAGTAGTGACGCTCTCGCGCATCCGCGAGCTGGCGCACGCTGCGGGCGCTGAAATCGCCGATCGCTTCGGGCACGCAATCTGGCAGGTGGACGGGATTACGCATCAGCGCCGCGCCCGCACGCTGGGCGCTCGGCTGCGCGCGCTTCCCGGCGTGCTTGAAGCGGAGGCCAATGTGTCGGGCTTGGTGCGGGTCGAGTTCGATCGATCCGCCACGTCGCAAGAGGCGATCCTGAAGGCGTTGCGCGGCGCTGGCGCGAGGCCGATCGACGACAAGGCCGCCAGGCTCGCGTCGGCCGCGCCAGAGCATGACCATGCGAAGGATCATGACCATGCCCCCGGCGAGAAGCATGAACACGATCACGCCCATGGCGGCCTGCTCGGGCCAAATACAGAGCTGATCTTCGCGCTCGCGTCCGGCGCGGCGCTTGGACTTGGCTTTGCGATCGAAAAGCTGGTCGTCGGTGCGGCCTCATGGCTGCCGCTCGCGCTCTACATCGCCGCCTATGTGTTCGGCGGCTTCTATACGCTGCGCGAGGCGATCGAGAATCTCCGCCTGAAGCGATTTGAGATCGACACGCTGATGCTGGTGGCGGCCGCCGGCGCGGCGGCGCTGGGCGCTTGGGCGGAAGGCGCGTTGCTGCTGTTCCTGTTCAGCCTCGGCCATTCGCTCGAACATTATGCCATGGGAAGGGCCAAGCGGGCCATCGAGGCGCTCGCGAAGCTCGCCCCGCGTACAGCGATGGTGCGTCGGGGCGATGGCGGGACGAGCGAGGTTCCGGTCGAGAACCTCAAGCTCGGCGATATCGTCATCGTGAAGCCCGATGAACGCGTCGCCGCCGACGGCTTCATCGTCAAGGGCATCACCGCGATCAACCAGGCCCCCGTCACCGGCGAAAGCATGCCGGTCGACAAGCAGCCTGTGCAGGATGATGCAGCGGCCCGCCAGAATCCTGATGGCGTCGATGCCGCAAGCCGCGTGTTCGCTGGCACCATCAACGGCAGCGGGCTTGTCGAGATCGAAGTCACCCGCCTGTCCACGGAAAGCACGCTTGCCAAGGTGGTGAAGCTGGTCAGCGAGGCCGAGACACAGAAATCGCCGACACAGCGGTTCACGGACCGTTTCGAGCGCTTCTTCGTGCCAGCGGTGCTGGTGCTGGCCTTTCTGCTGCTGTTTGCTTGGGTGGTGGTGGACGAGCCTTTCCGTGACAGCTTCTACCGCGCCATGGCGGTGCTGGTCGCAGCGAGCCCCTGCGCGCTAGCGATTGCGACACCCAGTGCCGTCCTCTCCGGCGTAGCGCGCGCGGCGCGTGGCGGCGTCCTCATCAAGGGCGGCGCGCCACTAGAACTGCTCGGCTCACTCGACGCGATCGCGTTCGACAAGACCGGCACGCTGACCAAGGGTGAGCCGCGCATACAAGAAATCATCACCGCGCCAGGAGTGACCAAGGAAGACCTCATGGCGGTCGCCGTGGCCGTCGAATCTCTGAGCGATCATCCGCTCGCACAGGCCATCGCTCGCGACGGCCGCGAGCATATCGGGAAACAGCCGATCCCGCAGGCAGATAACCTCAAGAGCCTGACGGGTCGCGGCGTGTCGGCTATCGTCGGCGAGGATGAAGTTCTTATCGGCAAGGCCGAAATGTTCGGCACTGACGGCATCCCGCCGCTGTCGGCCGAGATGACGGCAGCAATCGAAAAGCTGCGCGAGGGCGGGCAGACGAGCATGATCGTGCGCCGCGACAACAAGGACTTGGGCGCGATCGGCCTGCTCGACACCCCGCGCGAGACGGCGCGGGAGGCGCTTGATAAACTGCGCGCCATCGGCATCAAGCGGATGATTATGATCTCCGGCGACCACCAGCGCGCCGCCGAAGCGATCGCCAGGGAGGTCGGCATCGACGAGGCGTGGGGCGACCTAATGCCGGAGGACAAGGTTGACGCGATCAAGAAGCTTCGCGCCGAAACCAAGGTCGCCATGGTGGGCGATGGCGTAAACGACGCGCCTGCAATGGCGACGGCGACAGTCGGCATCGCCATGGGCGCTGCCGGGTCTGACGTCGCGCTAGAGACGGCTGATGTAGCCTTGATGGCAGATGATCTGTCTCATCTACCGTTTGCAGTAGGACTCAGCCGGAGCACGCGCTGGGTGATCCGCCAGAACGTTTTTGTGAGCCTTGGCGTGGTCGCCATCCTTGTCCCCGCGACCATCCTGGGGCTTGGCATTGGTCCGGCGGTCGCCATGCACGAGGGATCGACGTTGCTGGTCGTGTTCAATGCGCTCCGGCTGCTTGCCTATCGTGACGAGGCTCCGGGTGTCACCCGACAGAAGCACGAGCAAATGCCGAACGCGACGCACCAAAGTCCGACTACGGCGACAGGAGGCGGCCGATGGCGTTGATCGGCGTCACTAGTATAGTAAGAGCGGCTTACGTATTCGTTATATATCCGGTGCGGACCTCGGATCGATTCGAACTTAGCCCCATCATTCCAGTCACTATCGTAGTGCTACAGCGTAGACATAGTGCCCATCTTCATCGGGCGTGGCCCGCCAACGGCCTGTCCACGGGGTCCGCAGAGGACCGCTGGGATTGACTTTTCCCTCCTGATTACCGTCGTTTAGCTGACCGGTTCGGCCTCGGCCGTCCATGGCCTTCCGTCGAATCGGAAGTACGTTTTCGTGGCACGTGCGGTCGAAAATCGTGGTACTTTCCAGGAGACCGACAATGCATCACCGACGCCAAGGTCCGCGCCGCCAATAGGGCCAAGCAGCCAGCGCTACGAGCCCGGCAGGGAGTGATCACGCTTGACCACCGGCCGTGCGCGATAGACGTAACGACATGGCTGACGTGGAAGACACCCTCATAGAAGTAACTGGCGAGGCTATCGTCATTCCCACCCTGTCGGCCGCCGCCGACGCGATAGAAGCCCTGACGCTTTCACAACTGGAGCACGTGCTCGACGCCCACCGTCGCAAGCTCAAGATCTACGAGAGCCTGAAAAGCCTCAACGACGTCATCGGAACCCAATATGGGGACCGCGTTCTTTTCGAGCTGCTCCAGAACGCGCATGACGCGCATGCCCCGGGAGATGACGGCGAGATCGCGATCCGCCTTGTCATCGACGCTCCGGGGCGCGGCGAACTCCTCGTCGCGAACAAGGGCCGCGCATTCACCGTCTCCAACCTAGACGCGATCCGCAACATCGGAACGAGCGATAAGGAGATCGGGGAAGGCATCGGCAACAAGGGCCTTGGTTTTCGCAGCGTCGAGGCGCTGACCGATGATGTCCATGTCTTCTCCGCCAGTGAGGGCGCATCGTCCGCCGGGTTCGATGGCTACTGCTTCCGCTTCGCGACGGTCGACGAGATCGAAGCCCGGCTCATTGACCTCGATGCATCGTCCGCGGTGGCGGCGAAGGTCGCGGCGAACGTACCGCGGTATCTCGTCCCGATCACCGTCCGCGAGCAATCTGCGGAGGTGCGCCGGCTTGCCGCGGAAGGCTATGCGACCGTCGTCGCCCTTCCGCTCGCTACGTCCGAGGCTGTCGAGCTTGCGCGCAAGCAGGTCGCCGGACTGCTCAATGCACCGGCCCCCGTCCTGCTTTTCCTCGATCGATTGTCGTCGCTCGACACGGCGGTAATCGCAGCCGGGCAACCGCCCGAACACAAGCGCCTGACGCGCCGGGTCGTGCCGATCGAGGCGACGCTTCCCCAAGGCCTCCGTATGGAACGGGTGACCCTCGATGGCACCAATGCCTTCCTCGTCGTCCGTCAGGTCCTGCCGAAGCCAGCGGTGCTCGATGCCGTCCGCAGCAGCATCACGGCAGCGCCGCCCTTGAAGCGCTGGCTTTCCTGGAAAGGCGACGCCGTCGTGTCGGTCGCGGTGCCGATCGACGCGCCGATGCTCGCTGCCCCGAGGTTGTTCAACTTCCTGCCGATGGACGATCGCGCCGTATCGCCGATGGCGGGACATATCGACGCGCCCTTCTTCGCCGATATCGACCGGCGTTCGATCAAGCCGGACCTGCCGCTCAACAAATACCTGCTCGAGGCCGCGGCGAGGACTGCCGTGCAGGCTGCCGTGGCGATCGTCGACGGCGGGCTCGGGTTGCCAGAGAATGCTGTCATCGATCTTGCCGCGTGGTCCGGGCCCCATATGCCCAAGGTCATCGAGGCCTTCACGGCGCTCAAGCGGCCCCTGGCGAAAGCCGCAATCTGGCCGGTGGTCTCGGGTGGCCCCGCGCAGTGGGTCAGCTTCACCGAGCTTTACTCCTGGCCCGATGTCCGCACGCACCAGCTGACGCCGGCTAAGCTCGCCACCGTCGCGCATGCCGCGATCGTCCCCGCCTCGATCGGTGACGGGCGCCTCGCGCGCATTCGCGTCCTTGCCGCCGCCGTCTCGATGCCGTTGTCGCCGACCGAGGACACGCTAGCCTATTGGGTCGCGACCATCGCCCAGCATCTCGCGGTGAAGGGCAGGCAATCGCCGCGCCGGTGGCGGGACTTCTATGACGACGTTGCCGCAGTCTACACAGCCGCGTCCCTTCGGCTTTCGTCACTCGAAGGCAAGAAGCTGTTCCCAGACAATGACGACAAGCTGCTGGCCGCGACCGCGAAGGGCCTGGATGGCGCCCCGCCCGTGTTCCATCGCATCGGCAAGGAGAAGGGCAAGCGCAGCGAGGGGCCGCCGAGCCCGCCTTCCTCGCTCTCCCGCAAGTTCCGCTTCCTCGGCCATTCGGTCGAAATCTCCGAAGGCACGCTTCGCGCGTTCGAGAAGGCAGGATTGCTGCGGCGCTATGATCCGCTGGAGGCACTCAATGGCCTCAAGGGAGCCCTTGGCGGCTCCGCGACCGACATCCAGCGTCGCGAGGCACTGGTCTGGGCGTATCGCGTCTGGCGGAACACCGGTGGCAAGGCGGTCGAGGACGGGCTCCGCGCGGCGGGGTTGTTCGTCCCTTGCCTCGCGGGCTGGTTCGCGGCTTCCGAAGCCTCCCTCTCGACATCTTGGAGCACGCTAGGTCGGACGCTCGAGCTATACCTGCACGAGGCGGCCCCCCACTCGGCCGATGCCAACGAGCAGAAGGGCAACCTGGTCGTGAGTTTCGCCGACTGGCCACGCGCCGGATCGGACGACCGGCGGGAGGATTGGCTCCGCTTCCTTGGCGTGCTCGGCGTTCGCGATGGCTTGCTGCCGATCGCCGGCGTCACGCGTCGCACCGGCACGCCGTCGAACCATTGGAATAGCTTCCTGTTTTCTGGCCAGCCGAAGCTGGGGCTCGATGCCCATTGGACCGCACACGCGCGGCAGGAGTCCTTCTCCTATCCGCAGACCGAATACCATTTGCGAGGTGAGGTGTGGCGCCTGCCAGGGCAGCTGGAACACGCATCGCTGCCCGTTCCCGCACGCGAGGCTTTTTCCGATCTAGTGGTCGCCTATCTTCGGGAGCATGGCGAAGCCCATCTCACCTTCAGCATCGACCATTGGCGTGGCAACCAGAGGATAGAACTGCCGACGCCGCTCCAAGTCTTTCTTCGCGAGGGCCAATGGCCCGCGAGTCTTCGCCGCGACGAGATCGTCTTCGAATCGCCTCGCCAGAGCTGGTCAACCACGGTCGTACGCCAGATTCCGCCGAGGTTCGTCCCGCGCTTCTCGGCGGAGCCTGGCAGCCGCGCCGCTCTTCCAGCGCTGCTGTTCGATGCCCGGGTCGGGCTGCGTGACTGGGCAACGCCCGAGTCCGCTCCCGCGCGTCTCGCTTCGCTGGCGACCGCGTTATCCGACCTGTCGGCAGCTGAGCGCCGCGACCTTCGCGAACAGCTCCGCCGCGCCTGGAGTGACGTCGCCGAGCGTCGGCAGGCGCTTCCGAAATCGCTCCAACTGGTTGTCGAGCGCGCGGGTGGGCTTGAACTGCTCGCACCAGACCAGGGCGCGCCGCGCGTGGTCCATGTCACCACCGAGCGGCAGGGTTTCGCGGCGCGCGCGCTTGCCGACCGGGGCGAGGCTGTCCTGGACGTCGGCGAGACAGGCGGCGCTGCTATCCACGAATTGCTGGCTGCGACTGGCGGCTTTGCTCCAAGGCTCGCCGATTCCGGCGACGTCCAGCTCCAAGTCGACAGCGAGATATTTCAACCCAGGGCGACCGACCCAAACCTCGCGACCGGGAGCCTTGCGTGGCTGAGCGACGTCGCGATTCTCGCGCACGAATATCTCGGTGACGCGCTGGAGCTGCGCACGCTGCCGACCGAGGAACTCGACCGGCGTCTCCGTCAGATCCGGCTGCGGCGATGCGCCCGATTCGCGCTCCTCATTGAGGGCCAGGAAATCACCGCCCATGGCGACGATCGCGTGCAGGCGGTCCCGCATGCACGCACCCCGACGCTCCTGGTCACCGGCCATGAGCCGGTCAGCGTCGATCTGCTGATCGAGGCAGCGCCCGCGATCACCAAACTTGTGGGATCGCGGCGGAACACGCTCGAGCCCATGCTCGGCCGACTGCTGCGCGAGGGATATTCGGATGCGTCGATCGCGCCCAGCGAGGATATGCTGGCCCGGGCCATCCGCCGTGACATTGGGGTTGTCCGCGACCATTTTGCAGCGACGCGTGGCGGCGTGGAGCGCCGGGTGCGCGCCGTGCTGCCGATCGTCTTCTTCATCCGGGGGCGGGATGCTGCCGAAAGCCTCGTGCAGCGCCACGACAGGCTTGGTCCGGCCTTGAAGCTGCGCGACTGGCTCACGACCGAGCTGGGCACGGAAACTGCCGACAGCGCCCTATCGGCTGTCGACGACACCGACGACCAAGCCCTGATACGGCGGCGGATGGGCTTCGATTTCCTAGGATATGGCAGGACGCTTGCCGAGCTGGGCTATCCGCCCCTCAACAGCGAGGCGGATTTCCGGCGCCTCTTCGGCGTGTTCATGACCGAGCTCACGACGGCTCTTGTCGATCGCGTTCGCCGTCGGTTCGCCAGCGACTGGCGCGCGGGTCGCGAGATCGCCGAATATGTCACGCTGCGGAAGCTCGAATTCATCGCGTTCGACCCGGCATGGCCGATCGAGCGCGAGACGATCGACCGCGACTTCGTCTCTGGAATCGCATCCGCCGCGGCCGAAGCCCGCCTCGGTCCCGACGATAGCTCGATCGCACTGCCCGATTTCGAAACCGTCGTTGTCGCCAACCGGAAGCTCATCGCGTCGAACCACGCGAGGCTCGCGAGCCTGATCCGTGCTTGGTGCCGGAAGAATAACCTTGGCAGGCCACCGCTCATGGACACGGCGGACCCGCAGCCGGTCGTCCGCGCCCTCCACGACAAGGGGCTCATTGACTTCGAGGGAATCAGGGCAAAATCACTTCCCGCCTTGCTGCTGCAAGTGGAAGCATGGCCGCGCGACATGCCGCAGACGGACGTCATCGAGGATCTGGGCCTCAGTGATGCCGACCTGCAGCACGAGGAACGCGAGGCCCGGGAGGCGAAGCGCAAGGCCGAGGCCGAGAAGCGCACGATAAAGTTCGGCGGCAAGCCGCTCGATACCGGCGGCGACGATTTTGCCGCGCTCTTCGAGCAGCTTGCGGATGCGGCCATTGCGGAGGGATCCGATTGGTTCGCCCGGAGCCGGGCTCCGCGGCTTGCCATCCAGGAGCAATCCTCCGGCGAGCGTCGGCGCACCGGCCCGGGCGGCGGCAAGGGTCAGGATTGGCGCAACCAGCCACCGGACGCTGTTCGCCGGGCAATGGGCATGGCGAGCGAATGGCTCGCGCGCGAATATCTTCGGCGCCGCCATCCCAGGGAGATGACCGATGACTGCTGGGTCTCTTCGAACCGCATGTCGTTCTGTACCGGCAGCGAAGGGGATGACAGCCTCGGCTATGATTTCCGCGTCGAGACTGCCCGGCACGAATATCTCTATGAGGTGAAGTCGGCGCTCGACGACGGTGGTGAATTCGAGCTCACCGCACGGGAACTTGAGGTTGCCGGTAGCGCCAGCCTCGAGCGCAAGCGGCGCTTCAGGATTCTGTACGTGCCGTTCGTATTCGAGCCCTCGCGCTGGCGGGTGCTGCCCCTGAGCAACCCGGTCAGCGCCGACACACGGAACCGGTTCCGGGTCGTGCGCAGTGGGTCGGTCCGATACCGCTTCGAGAGGCGGTGATTGCTCAATCCGAAATAAGCGCTTTCAGCCAAATTGGAGTTCTCATCTATAGACCATACCGCCATCGATCAGCGGCGCCTGCCCCGTCATGTAATCGGAATCGGGGCCTGCCAGATAGGACACGAATGCGGCCACGTCCTCCGGCGTCTCTGCACGCCCGAGAGCGATGCCATCGACATACTTCTTGTACGTCGCGCCCACCTCCGCTCCCGTCAGCTCCGCGAACCTCTTATCGATCTCGACCCACATGTCGGTTCCGACGACGCCGGGGCAATATGCGTTGACGGTAATACCGTCGCTGGCGAACTCTTTCGCGGCCGCTTGGGTAAGCGCCCTGACAGCGAATTTCGTCGCCGAATATATCCCGAGCATAGCGAACCCCTCATGGCCGGCGATCGACGAGGCGCTGATGATCTTGCCCTTGACTCTTCGCTCCTTGAACTTCTTCGCGGCCGCCTGGATTCCCCACAGGACGCCTTGCACATTGATCTTCAGGATCCGGTCGACCTCTTCGGGCGTCACCTCCGAGAGCGGCTGGACATTGGCGATGCCCGCATTGTTGACAATAATGTCGAACCCACCGAGCTCCTTCTCCGCATGATCGATCGCGGCATAGACCTCGTCGCGGATTGAGACGTCGGCCCGAAAGCTCGTCGCCTTGCGACCGATGGCTCTCACCTCCTCGGCGACGGCCCTTGCTTCGTCTTCGTTGAGGTCGGCGATCACGATGTTAGCACCATCTTTCGCCAATCGAAGAGCGATGGCACGGCCGATACCCTGACCCGCTCCGGTGACTAACGCGACTTTTCCGGTGATGCTCATGCTGGCCTCCTTGGTGGGCGCGCCGTCATGGGCGGCAGAAGAGTAACTGGCGCCCGTGTCCGAAGTTCCGGTGCGCGACTGTCGGCCTTGAAGGGCTATCTACTACCGTGTGCTGGCGTTCCGGCCTCCCGCCCACCACAACAGTCCAACGCCAAGGATTGCGGACAGCAAGGAAGCGGCAAAGATCGCCACTTTCGCTGCGTCGACCGCAAGGCCACAGGGGGCTCCTGCGTGTAAGAAACGAAACGCCGCAAGGAAACCGATCAGGCCACGCCCTTGATTTGCGCCTCTTCTTCCACGGCACCAAGTCAGGAAGGTAAGCACCCCGAACGCATACAATTGTCGTCTGGTCAACGATAAGCACTCCGGGGAGGTAGGAGCGAATGGTTCCGACAAGCACCCCATCCACCTTCGCCTTACTCCCGACCACGCCGCATCCGCCCCATTTGTTTTCCGATAATCGGCGCCCTTTCACAACGCTACGTATTGTTCCCAATTCCGTGGAACCCCGCGCCTGAATAGCGAGGTCTTAAGTTCCATTGCTTCACTTTTGCGCGGACAGGACCAACCGTGACCACATCTTCAGCCCTCTCTCCGCTGGCCGCTCTGGGCCTGCTTTTAGCTTCGCCTGCCCTGGCCTCGGTGCAAGCCCCCGCAGTCGAGACGGCACCTGCGGAAATCCCCGATGGCTTCATTCTTGCGCAGGGCGGCACGACCCTGGTCCATGTTGCCAGCGGCCTTCGCTTCCCGGCGGAATTCGCAGGCTTCAAGCGCCTGCGTGAACGTGCGTTCGACCCCAGCGGCGAATATATCGCCATTGGTTATGACCGGCCGCTTGGGTCCGGCTCGGACCGCATCGTGGTGCGGATCGCAGTGGTCCACATCGACGATATGTCTGCGCATGATCACTTTGCGATCATGCGCCAGAGAACCATGTCCCATTTTTCCGCACCGACCCTGCTCTCGGAAGGGCCCACGAAAATCCCGACCCAGCCGCGCCTCAACGCATATCGCGGCACGTTCAGCGGCCTGCGCGACGGCCAGCCCTGGCATTTCAGCCTGACCACGGTCGACTATGGCTATTGGAGCGGTCGCATGACCGCTGCCTATCCAGAAAGCCAGGCCGCGGAAGCCGAGAAGCATCTGGGCACCCTGCTTGCCGAGGTTCGACTGCAACGGCCGAAGGCCCCAAAACGCTGATACTCTCGAAAAGTGGATGCCGAAGCATGTGCTCGCTGTTCGGGCTTCGACCAACACTCAACCATTCGGTGCATTACGTAGCGCAAGCCCGGCCGCTGTCCGGTAACGCGGGGCTGCCTCGCCCTTTCCCGGGAGGCAGCTCTATGCTGACCAAGGAGACACGCGATGATCGCATTTGAGGAACTGAAAGCAGACCTTGCCAAGCTGCGCGACGAGGCCAAGGTCCAGGTCCGTCTGGGCGCGATGGAGGCCCAGCAGGAATGGGATGAACTCGAAACGAAGTGGAAGCATTTCGTATCCCAGGCTCGGATCCATGAGAGCGGTAATAATATCAAATCGACCCTTCAAACCCTCGGCAATGAGCTGCGCTCGGCATATGAGCGTCGGAAGCAAGCACTCTGAGCGCCCCGCCTGTTACAGTTTGCGTCGTCGTCGCGTCTCATGGCGCACAGGGCGCGTGAGAAGGACTATCCCGATGATCGACACAGCCACCGTCAAGGCCCAGCTCGAAGAGCAACTCGCCGAGCTTCTTGGCAGACAGGATCGGATTGAGTGCGATCTGGGGGAGCCGCTCAACCCGGATTCATCCGAGCAGGCGGTCGAGGTCGAAGACGATGCCGCGCTCGAAGGCCAAGCCTCGCTGATAGAACGCGAAGTGGCGTCGGTCAGCCGCGCTTTGGAACGAATTGCCAAGGGCACATATGGCGAGTGCGTACGCTGCGGCTCGGCCATCGCTGCGGCACGTCTAGAAGCCAGACCCGAAGCCGCGCTGTGTATAGATTGTGCTAGCAGCGAACAGTGATCGTCCCTCTCCGCGAAGTGTCGTGAGCGCGGTGCCAGACAGCTTCACTTGAAACATGTAACAGCGCTCGTAACCTAGGCCTCGGCGGCATTATTGGCCCGCAGCCTATTCAAGGACCCCTTCCGGCTTCGTGCAAGGGTCGAGGATCGCGCTAGTACCTCGTTGTGCCGGCCTGAAGAAGACCAGTCTGCCCTGGTAAAAGTTTGAGCCCACGCAAGGCACTTTCGGGAAGCTCGACGATCAGGCGCGGCAGTATCTGTGACCCACGAGGCTCAAAGGCGGCGACCTCGCGAAGCGCCTCTTCCGGATCGGCCGTCCATGTCGCAAATAATGCTTCCAGAGTTGGCAATCCTGCATTGCTTTCATACGTTATGCTTACCAGCCACCCGCTCATACCAAATTCCCTTATGTTAATTTATACTAAACCGGGTTGTCTCTTCATCGACCTAACGCGGCGGCCGTTAGAACCGGCCCTGATGTGAGTCTTTCCTCTGAGGCAGACCTCATCGCCCCCTCGACGAGTGATCACAACAGCATCGCGGCGTCGGCCTCTCACTTGGCAGCCTATGTTCGTCTGGAAAGCTGTGCTCCGAGGAGGAACTGACAAGCGCAGGGTCTTTGCACTCTGCGGTGGCAATACTTCCGTTTCACCCGAATGGGGAGGGTGCTCGCTTCACAAAGTCAAAGGGCTCTCTCGCCAAAGCAGTGGAAACGCACGATGTTCGACCTGATGATCGGTCTGAGTCAGATGGCGCTGCCGGTAATCAGCCAGCCGGTATAATCATGAGAAGGCCGCGCGGACGGGTCCGCTCGTCCGCCGGCCGGCACCGTCCGGCGAATAGTTTTCAATCATCGTCAGACATTGGCAGGAGATGAGCCCGGCTTGGATCGCCGCCGCACGCTCAGCCCTTGCCGGGCCGATAGTGGACGACGAGCAGGTCACCCTGGAGGTTTTCGATCAGGCTTCGGGCGGTGCTGCCGATCAGGGCGTCGAACAGCGCGCCACGGCCATGACTGCCGATCACGGTCAGGTCGACATGCTGGTCCTCGATATAATCGTTGAGAAGCCGTTCGGGCGTGCCATGGGCGATGACGACATCGGTCCGGCCGCGCAGGCCTGGGTCCAGGCGTTCGTCGGTCAGGACCTTCTGTTCCAGCTCCTTCTCCATTCCCCGCAGACTTCTGCTATAATCCCCGTCGTCGAGATAGCCCGAGAAGGGCACGTCATAGGCATGGAACAGGGTTAGATTGCGCGCCGGGAACAATGACGAAGTGACCAGGAGCGCCTGTAAAGACGCTTCGGAGAAGTCCGTCGCCACGACGATGGTCCTGTAGGGCCTGACCACGCGATCATGGACGACCAGAACCGGCGCCGGCGAGCCGCGCACAAGCCGGTTGACCGTATTGCCCAGGATCATCCGCCCCAGCGTTTCGTCGCGCGCGATGCCCGTCACGATCAGGTCGCAGCCTTCGCGGGCCGCGATCGACAGCAGCGTTTCGGCCGGGTCGCCTTCCTCGACGACGACCCGAATGAAATCGGCGACGCTGCCAAGATCGCGCTTGAGGCGCCATCGCATCCGCTCGACAGGGCTTGGCGCACGCCGCCAGGAAGGTGGCGTGTTATCGAACCGGAACTGCCTGGTCTCAACGGGGTCGACGACAAAGGCCGCAATCAGTTCCGCCTTCCATTCCTTGGCGAGCTGGACCGCACGATCAAGGGCCCGGTCGCAGCGGCAGCTCAGGTCGGTCGCCAGCAGGATCTTGCGTGGTGGGGTTGCGGCTTCTGTCATGGGGCTTCCTTTCGCGTTTTCCAGTGAGAGGATGTTGCTGGTCACAACAGTTCCTCGAACCAGCCCAGGCGGCGCATCAGCAGCTTTTCAGCTTCGAGGAACAAGAAGAGCACGACGCCCAGGCCGACGATGAGGGCGCCGTCGGCAAGCCGCAGTGGACGGCTCTCGAAGATCGCCTGCATGAATGGGGCATAAGTGTAGAGCAACTGCGCGATGATCACGATGACGATCGCAGCGAGCACGGCCGGCGTGCCCAGCGCGCCCCGCCAGGTCATCGAGCGCATGTGCAGATAGCGCACATTGAAGAGATAGAATATCTCAGCCACCACCAGCATGTTGACCACCATGGTGCGCGCGGTTTCGAGATCGCGGCCCTGTCCGATCGTATGGAAGAACAGGCCGAGCGAGATCGCGGCCAGCAGGACGGACACCAGCAGCACGCGCCACAGCAGGAATGGGGAGAGCAGGGGGGCATTGGCCGACCGTGGCCGGCGCGTCATCGTCCCCGGTTCGCTGGGCTCGAACGCGAGAACCAGGCCCAGCGTGACAGCAAGGATGAGGTTGATCCACAGGATCTGCGTCGCGGTCATCGGCAGCGTGAAGCCGATGAGGATCGCGAGGACGACGGCGACCGTCTCCCCGCCGTTGCTCGGCAAGGTCCAGGTGATCACCTTGCGGATATTGTCGTAAACCGTGCGTCCTTCCCGAACGGCGGCGACGATCGACGCGAAATTGTCGTCGAGTAGCACCATCTGGGCGGCTTCCTTGGCCGCCTCCGTTCCCTTGTGGCCCATCGCCGTCCCGACATCGGCCTGTTTGAGCGATGGCGCGTCGTTCACGCCATCACCTGTCATCGCGACGATCAGTCCGTGCGATTGCAAGGCGCGGACGATGCGCAGTTTATGCTCGGGGCTGGTGCGGGCGAAGACATCGACGTCGAGAACCCGCTCGGCCAGCCCATCGTCGGACAGAAGTTCGAGCTCGGCGCCGGTCATGCCGCGCGGCGCTTCGCTGAGCCGCAGCTGGCGCGCGATGCTCAGGGCGGTCGCGAGATGATCGCCGGTGATCATCTTGACCGCGATCCCGGCGGAACGGCATTCGGCGATCGCGGCCTTCGCTTCCTCGCGCGGGGGGTCGATGAAGCCCATCATGCCGAGAAACTCGCCGCCGCAGCTCAGGTCATCGAATGACAGGCGCTCCTTTCGACCCTCCAGCCGCTTCATCGCGAAGCCGAGCAACCGTTCGCCATGCTCGGCCGCCGCGCCAATTCGCTGCTCCCAAAGTGCTGGATCAACGCCCGTGATCGCCATGACCGCTTCGGGGGCGCCCTTGACGAAGATGACCGCCCCGCCCGCCGGATCGGCATGAAGCGTCGCCATGAAGCGATAGGCGGGGTCGAACGGGATCTCATCGATCCGTTGCCATTCGCCGCGCAGATGATCGGGGTTGAAGCCAGCCTTCATGGCCAGCGCGACGAGTGCGCCTTCCATGGGATCGCCGTCGACTTTCCATTGCGCGGCATCCTTGCGGAGCGCGGCATCGTTGCACAGCAGCCCGCAGCGGATGATCGCGCTTGCCGCAGCGATCGCCGATGCGTCGTCGTCGGCGCCCTCGCTGGTCAGGCCACCTTCGGGTGCATAGCCCGATCCGCCGACGAGGATTTCGTCGCGCTCGATCAAGACCCGTCGCACCATCATCTCGTTGCGCGTCAGGGTGCCCGTCTTGTCGGAACAGATCACCGAGGTTGCGCCGAGCGTCTCGACGGCGGGCAGGCGGCGGATGACGGCGTTACGCACGGCCATGCGCTGCACGCCGATGGCAAGTGTTATGGTAATGACCGCTGGCAGACCTTCCGGAACGATCCCGACTGCCAGCGCGACAACGGCGATCAGCGCATCGACCCAGTGGAACTCGCGGACCAGCACGGCGAAGCCGAACAACAGGACCGCTCCCGCCATGACCAGCCAGGTGAAGCGCCGCGCGAAGCGGTTGATCTGGCGCAGCAGCGGCGTGGAGACATTATCGATGGCCTGCAAAAGGCTGCTGATGCGTCCGATCTGGGTCTGGACGCCCGTTGCCGCGACCACGCCGCTCGCCCGTCCCGCCGCGACCAGCGTGCCCGAGAAGGCCATGTTGCGCTGGTCGGCAATCCCTGCGGCGGTGTCCACCGGCTCGACGTCCTTCTCCACCGCCACGGACTCACCCGTTAGCGGTGCTTCATCGATCAGCAGGCCGCGGGCCCGCAGCAACCGCAGGTCGGCCGGCACCCGGTCGCCTGCCTCCAGCATGACGATGTCGCCCGGGACAAGGTCGGGCACCGCGACCGCGCGTCGTGCGCCGTCGCGCAAAACCGTCGCCTGGGGCGCGATCATATCGCGGATCGCGCCCAGCGCGTGCTCCGCCCTGCCTTCCTGGACGAACCCGACAATCGCGTTGACCAGCACCACGGCCACAATCACAGAAGCATCGACGAGATGGCCGAGCAAGGCGGCGGCGAAAGCGGCCGCGAGGAGGAAATAGATCAAGGCGTTGTTGAACTGCGCCAGGAAGCGCAGCAGCGGATGGACAGCGGCGGCGACGGGCAGTGTGTTGGGTCCGTGGATCCGCAGCCGTTTCTCGACTTCGATCTGGCTGAGGCCGGCGGGATCGCTGTCCAGACTGGAGATGACGTCTTCACCCGTAGAGGCGTGCCATGCCGATGATGTTTCCGGTTTCACCAATTCTGCCGATTTTCCGTGGATCCTCCAGACAGGATAGATGTCGGACACCTGCCGAATATACGGGATGTTACTAAGGCCGGAGGTGCGCCTACGGATAATTGCGTAATGCGTGTGCGAGCGGCCTGCCTCACCCTTGTTGAGAAAGGTAGCGACGTGACTGAGGCTGACGTTCCCTACTATCTCAAGCGCGTCTTGTTTCACCGGGCGCAGGGTCGGGCCACACGCTGCGCCGAGGCCCGGATTTGCCACGCCCAGCTCGTAACGGCCTATCAACGGCGTCTTGCGGCCCTGCGCGACGGGCGGACACGGTCCGATGCCCCCGTTTCAAGCGCGGCGTCGAATCGATCCGGATGGACATCTGACGGCCCTGCGAGCGCGGTGCATGCGCGAGTTACGTAATAATCCCGATGGCGCGTCATTCGTCGCGCGTTAGGCTTCAATTATCCGACACGACAAGCCAACTTCAGGAGTGACCCACATGGTCCAGCCCCTTGAGACTATCTTTGCTCTCGCGCAGGCAAATATTCGCCTTGGCCTCAAACTCACCGAGACGTGGCGGGAAAGCGGCCGGAAGCTGCTCGAGCTGAGCGGGCGCGGGGCATCGGAAGTTGCCGACGAAACACGGGCCGCTCTGACCACGGGCCTGTCCGGCAAGGAGGGCGTGTCGGTCAATAAATTCAACTCCCACTTGCAGGATCTGTTCAGCGAAGTCGAAACCGTGCGCGTTGCGGCCGCCGCGCAGGTCGAGGAAGCGGTCGGCGACTGGCGCAAGAATTTGGGCAACGCGGTCAGCGTCGATCCGAACGCCGCATTCGAAACCCTCATGAAGCCCTGGCTGGTACTGGCGACGCCAGCCACACCATGGCCCGTGCCCAAGAGGGCCGACGATGGTTCGAAGCCCGCCCAGCAGGGCCGTAAATAGCAGCGTGCGATCGCGGTGACCGCGACACGCTTCTATCTTGGAAAAGCTCCACGGCTTAGGCCAGCAGGTGCTGTCCGCCATCCACCGGAATGATCGTGCCCGTGATCCTGCGGGCCGCGTCGCTGACGAGGAACGCGGCGAGCGCGCCGACATCCGCGATATCGACGCGTTGCCCGGCAGGCGCGGTCGCAGCGGCCTTCTCGAGGAGTTCGTCGAATCGCTCGATACCGCTCGCGGCGCGCGTCGCGATCGGACCCGGCGAGATCGCATGGGCGCGGATGCCCTTGGGACCGAGTTCGGCCGCGACATAGCGCGTCGCGCTCTCAAGCGCGGCCTTCACCGGCCCCATGAGATTGTAGTTCTCCACCACCCGTTCGGAGCCATAGAAGGTGACGCACAACAGGCAGCCGCCATCGCCCATGAGCGGCTCGGCGAGCTTCGCCATGCGCAGGAAGCTGTGGCACGAAACGTCCATCGCCAGCGCGAACCCATCGGCCGAGCAGTCGACGACGCGCCCGTGCAGGTCCTCGCGCGGCGCGAAAGCGATCGAGTGGAGGAGGAAGTCAAGCCCGCCCCATTCGGCCTTCACCCGTTCGAACAGCGCCTCCAGTTGGCCCGGCTCGCGCACGTCGCAGGGCGCCAGCCATTCGACGCCGAGCCGCTCCACGACCGGCGCGACATAGGGCTTCGACGTTTCGTTGAGATAGGTGGCGGCGAGCCGCGCGCCGCACTGGGCAAAGGCCGCGGCGCAGCCGGCCGCAATGCTGCTCTCATTGGCGATGCCGACCACCAGCCCGCGCTTTCCCGCCAGGTCGACAAGCGGCTTCATGAGGCGATCCATCCATCTGGCCTTCCATCGGGCTTGAGCAAGGTCATGACATGGCCGGCGATGACCGCTTCCTCGTCAGTGGGAATGACACGGACGGCAACCTTGCTGCCTGGCGTGCTGATGAGCGGATCATTGCGGCGATTGGCATCGGGATCGAGCATCAATCCCGTCCAGGCAAGACAGTCGCAAATCCGCGCGCGGATGACCGGATCATTCTCCCCGATGCCCGCCGTGAACACCAGGCCGTCGAGACCGCCGAGCGAAGGAATGAGGCTCGCCGCCTGTCTGGCGGCCTGCCGCACAAACAGATCGATCGCCTCGCCGGCTTCCGGCGCGGCGCTCGCGTGGAGCGTGCGCATGTCGCTGGAAACGCCCGAGACGCCCAGCAGGCCTGACTGCTTGTAGAGCAGCGTCTCGACCTCTGCGACGCTCATACCCTGGTGTGTTTGCAGGTACAGGATGACGCCGGGATCGAGCGCGCCCGTTCGCGTGCCCATCATCAGTCCGTCGAGCGCGGTGAATCCCATGGTGGTATCGACGCTCGCGCCCCCGTTCATCGCACACAGACTGGCCCCATTTCCAAGATGCGCGGCGATGACGCGGCCGCCAGCGTACAGAGGATCGATATCCCGAAGCCGCCTGGCGATATGTTCGTAGGAAAGGCCATGAAAGCCGTATCGTCTCACGCCCTCCTCATGGAAAGAACGCGGGAGTGGCAGGCGGGTGGCAAGCGCCGGCAAGTCATGGTGAAACGCTGTGTCGAAGCAGGCGATCTGCGGAAGGTCGGGCGCCAGGGCACGTAGCGCGCGCACCGCCGCCAGATTATGGGGCTGATGCAGCGGCGCCAGCGGGATCAACGTCTCCAGCGCGCCAAGCAGGGCGTCATCGACGATCCGCGGCGCGGCGAACCGCACTCCGCCATGGACGATCCGATGGCCGATCGCGACGATCTGACGATCGCCAAGCTGCGTCGCCGCCCAGCCGAACAGATCCTCGAGCAGATGCGCATGCGAGATGGCGCTATCCGCCGGCCAGTCCCGCTCCAGGATGATCTCGCCATCGGCATTGCGGGCTTTGAGTCGCGGTCGCGAGCCGATCTCTTCGATCTTGCCGCCGGCGTCGAACGTCAGGGCGTCGTCGACAAGCCGGTAGAGCGCGAACTTGATGCTGGACGAGCCGGCGTTGAGGCTGACGATTGCCTTCATCGTGGGTTCGCTCCGAGTCCTGGCCCAAGTCCTGGCACGAGTCCCGGCGCGGCCTTGGGCGCGGCCCGTGCGAGCAGCACCGCCACCGCACAGGATGCGAGGCTGGTACGAAGCGAGTCGGATCGGCTCGTCAGAATGATCGGAACGCGCGCGCCAAGCACGACGCCAGCGGCGTCCGCGCCGCCCAGGAAAGTGAGCTGCTTGGCCAGCATGTTGCCAGCCTCCAGATTGGGAACCACGAGGATCTCGGCGCGACCCGCGACGGGCGAGACGATGCCCTTCTCCTTGGCGGCCTTCTCGCTGATCGCATTGTCGAAGGCGAGCGGCCCGTCGAGGACGCCGCCGCTTATTTGCCCGCGATCGGCCATCTTGCAGAGCGCGGCCGCATCGATCGTTGAGCGGATTGCCGGGTTCACCGTCTCCACGGCGGAGAGTATCGCGACCTTGGGGCACGCGATCCCGATGACATGGGCCAGATCGATGGCATTGCGGATGATATCGGCCTTGTCCTCCAGACTCGGCTCGATATTGATCGCGGCGTCGGTAATGATGAGCGGGGTGGGGTGGCCGGGCACATCCATGACATAGGCATGGCTAAGCCGCCGCTCCGTCCGCAGGCCCGTCGCCGAAGACACCACCGCCCCCATCAACTCGTCGGTGTGCAACGATCCTTTCATCAACAGCCGCGCTTCGCCCGCGCGGACCAATTCGACCGATCGGGCTGCTGCGGCGTGGCTGTGGGGGACGTCGACGATGCGAAAGGCGGCGATGTCCTTACCGGCCTCTTCGGCCGCTTTGCGAACACGGGCCTGGGGGCCGACGAGGATGGGCACGATCAGGCCGGCTTCGGCGGCCTCGACGGCCGCCAGAATCGCCGACACGCTGCACGGATGAACGACCGCAGTCGTCGCCGGCTCGCCGCCGCTTGTCTGCTCGATCAACCGGCGATAGCCGTCATGATCCGAGATTCTGACGTCAGGCAAGGCCATGCGCGGTCGCCGGACCTTCTCGGTCGGCGCCTTCACCTCGGCTTCGCCGCTGATCACTTCCTCGCCGCTCTGATTGACGCAGCGGCAGTCGAACAGGACGATAGTATGGTCCCGCTTCTCGCGCACCGTGACCGAGGCGATGATCGTGTCGCCAAGACTCACCGGCCGGTGAAAGCGCAGGTTTTGGGTGAGATAGATGGTGCCCGGACCCGGAAGCTGCGTGCCCAGCACGGCGGAGATCAGGCCGCCGCCCCACAGGCCATGGGCGATCACCCGCCCGAACAGCTCGCCGGCCGCAAATTCTGCGTCGAGATGGGCCGGATTGACGTCGCCCGAAACGAGAGCAAAGAGCTGGATATCCCGCTCTCCCAGCACGCGCGTGACGCTCGCCGTTTCTCCCACGGCGATCTCGTCGAAGATGCGGTTCTCGATCATGTCCACGATGCTCACGGCTCAGCGCTCCAGCACATAATGGCCGGGGGCATCGCACAGGACGGGACAATCTGCTTGCGCATTGCCCATCGAAGGCGGCGCCTTTCGTTCGCCCGAATGATCGCCCAGCCATGCGGCCCACTCGATCCACCACGAGCCATCATGTGGTTCCGCCTGCTCGAGCCAGGCGTCCGGATCGAGCGCGGGTGCGTCCTGCGCCCGCGTCGCGACATGATATCGACGGCGCGGATGCCCCGGTTCGGAAACGATGCCGGCATTGTGACCGCCGCTAGTCAGCACGAAACGGATCTCGGCGCCAGTCAGGCCGTGAAGTTTGTGGACCGAACGCCAGGGCGCGACATGATCGCGCTCGGTTCCCACCACGAAGCATGGCTGGCGCAGCGCAGCGAGGCTGATGGTGCGCCCATCGACCTTGAACCGGCCTTCCGCCAGATCGTCGCTCAGGAACAGTCGTCGCAGATACTGGCTATGCATCGCATAGGGCATCCGTGTCCCATCGGCGTTCCAGGCCATCAGGTCCGTCATCGGCTCGCGCTCTCCCATCAGGTAGGTTCCCAGGATGCGCGACCAGATGAGGTCGTTGGACCGAAGGATCTGAAAGGCGCCGCCCATCTGCGTGCTGTCCAGATAGCCCCGACCCCACATCATGTTCTCGAGCAGGTTGAGCTGCGCGTCGTCGATAAAGAGGCCGAGCTCGCCAGGTTCACTGAACTCGGTCTGCGCAGCGAGAAGGGTAAGCGATGCCAGCCGTTCGTCGCCATCGCGCGCCATCGCCGCGGCTGTGATCGCCAGCAGCGTACCGCCCAGGCAATAGCCCAGCCCATGCACTTTCTCAGTGCCAGTGATCGCAGTGATGGCGTCCAGCGCCGCCATCGGTCCCAGGCGCCGATAGGCATCCATATCGAGATCGCGGTCGGCGCTGCCGGGGTTGTGCCAGGAAATGGCGAAGACCGTGTACCCCTCGCTCACCAGCCAGCGGATGAGCGAATTCTCGGGTGACAGGTCGAGGATATAGTATTTCATGATCCACGCCGGCACGATCAGCACCGGCTCGGGATGCACCGTCCCGGTCGTCGGGCTATATTGGATCAACTCGATCAGCGCGTTGCGGAACACCACCTTGCCGGGGGTGATGGCGACCTGCTCGCCGACCTGGAACTTCTCTGCGCCAACCGGCGGCTCGCCTCGCGCGAGACGCTGCGCATCTTCAACCCAATGCATGGCGCCGTCGGCCAGGCATTTGCCTCCCGTTTCGATGATCCTGCCCTGCAGGACCGGATTGGTCGCGAGGAAGTTGGATGGCGCGAAGATGTCGAGAAACTGCCGCGCCGCGAAATTGACCATCTCCTCATGATGTCTGGACATTCCACCAATGCCGGTGGTCGCCGCATGCCACCATTGTTGCTGGAGAAGAAACGCCTGCGACATCAGGTCGAACGGCATTCGCTTCCAGGCCGGATCGGCAAATCGCCTGTCCTGGGGCAACGGCTCGATGGCCGGCGTTGCGACATTTCGCCCGATACGCCGCGCCGTGTAATCGGCAATGCGGCCGAACTTGCGACCCGCTTTGCTCGCCAGTTGAAGCTGCTTGCCCGGCGAGATGGCAAGATGGGCGCTCCAGTCCAGCAAGGCCTGCATCATCGTGACCGGCGAGAGGCCGTGCGTCATCTGCGCGACCGCTCCCGCCGAAGCGCGATCGAGCATCTGGGCAATGCCGTCGAGCGGGTCGGGTGCCGTCGTGGAAACGCTGCTATCGGTCATGGATCCTCCGGGATGCCTGTTCATGACCTGCTTGTCGCGACGCAGCATTACGTATTGTCCGCTACTCCAAGCCGCCGTTCATCGATCGATCCTACGGTTCGCGTGAACACAGGGATTGAGCACTACTCAAATCCGCATCGTGGCCGCCCCTGCTGGCTGTGTCCCTGATAGCACTGGCTGGCGCCTGCGCATCTGCCGCGCCAGCGCGATCAACTCTTCGCGCGACAGATCGTCGAGATCGTCATCCATGCCGGTTCCTCCGTTAGGGGGAAACCCCGGCGCGGAAGGCGCGTTCCCACTAGGAGACCCGATCGTCGAGCGCCTTGGCGATCCCGGAACGGTCGGTCGAGGGGTCGATCCTCGCGCCAGGCCGCGATGTTCTTCTCGTCGCTCCCGAGGGCTACATGTGTGCGGCGTTGACCCACAGATGGGTCATGATGCTCGCCACATAGCCCAGGGCGATGGCCCAGGACCATCGAAGGTGGTTCATGAACGTATAGTGGTTGCGCACTATCCCCATCAGCACGATGCCGGCCGCGCTGCCGATCGACACCAGGCTGCCGCCAACGCCCGTGCTGAGGGTGACGAGCATCCACTGGCCGCTCGACATGTCCGGGTTCATGGCGAGTACGGCGAACATCAGCGGGATGTTGTCGAAGGCGGCGCCGAGCACGCCGATCGTGATGTTGGCGGTGGTCGGCCCCAAATCGCCGTAGAGATAGTTCGACGCCAGCGCGAGATAGCCAGCGACACCAAGTCCCCCGACGGCGAAGATGATGCCGAAAAAGAACAGGAGCGTATCCCACTCGACGTGGCGCATGACCCGAAAGGAGTCGAATGCGATCGTTTCGTCGCCGCGGCGGCGGCCGATCGTCTGCAGAGCGTAGGCGTACATCTGCAGATAGCCGAGGCCCAGCATCATTCCCATCGCGGGCGGCAGTCCGATGACGCTCTTGAAAAGGACGGCCGTTGCGATCGTTGCGAGGAACAGCAGGATCACCACGACTCCTCCGGACTTCAACCGCGTGGTTTCGTTCACCGGTTCCGGCGCTCCTTTCGGTACGCTGAAATGCATGAAGGCGGCCGGCACGAGGAAGTTCACGAGCGAGGGGAGGAAGAGATTGAAGAATTCCAGAAACTGCAACTTGCCTTTTTGCCATACCATCAGCGAGGTGATGTCGCCGAACGGCGAGAAGACGCCGCCCGCATTGGCCGCTACGACGACGATGATGCAGCCCATCACGATGAATTGGTAGCTGCCCACCCCGACGGCTACCACCACGGCGCCCAGCACCAGCGCGGTGGTGAGGTTGTCGATGATGGGACCGAAAACGAATGCAAGCCCGCCAATGAGCCAGAAAAGTTGCCGATAGCTGAGGTTCCGGCTGACGAGCGTGGATCTCAGCGCGTCGAAGACACGCCGCTCCCGCATCGTGTTTACATAGGTGATCGCCACTATGAGGAACAGCATCAGTTCGCCATAATCGAGGATCACATGCTTGGCCGCAGCCTCGAGCGCCGCGCTCTCGCCACGCGAAGCATAGACGATGCCAAGCAGCGCCCAGATGATGCCTGCCGCCAGCATCACCGGTTTCGACTTGCGCATGTGGGTGGCCTTCTCGATGGCCACAAACCCGTAAGCGACGAAAAAGATCAGCAGCGCCAGATAGCCTACCGGATGACGGGTCAGGTCGATGAGAGACCCTGTTTCCAGCGCATAAGCCGGAGAGGCAACGAGTAAAGGGAGCAGTACGAGCATAGCCAAGAGCCACAACCGGCTACGAACGCGCTTCATCCTATCTCCCTTCAATGTGATGAAAGCCGAAGCCGATCATCGGCCGAATCTCTGTTTGGGCGCAAGAGTCGCCGCCGGTGGCCGAGCAGGACAGCCTTATACGCGTTGTCCCGTGTTCAATTCGAGGACCTGAGTCATAGGCCGGCTGATCTGGCAATGGCAGGAGTACTTTGCCGAAGAGGGCGTCGCCGGCCTGTTGCGCTACAAGATCCGACCGTCCGTCAAGGGCTGGCGCCTGCGGGGGCCGGACGGGTCGGAACGGATCGTCCTCCTCAACAAGAGCAAGTCCGAACCGGCGAGCGTGGCCATTGCGACCGAGGCGAGGGGAGGCGAACTCCGCCGTCTTCTCGCACCTGCTTTCACGCGACGGAGGGCGTGATCTGGGCCGGCCAGACCTTTGACGGATCGACCGACGGCAAGGCCTCGCGGCAAGCCCGCCGTCGAGGCCCTCGCAGCGGTGTCCGGGCGCATCGCGGTCGATCTCCCGACGGCCAGCGGGGCGCTCCTGACACTCTCTCAGGCCTCTTGGGCGTAGGGTCCGGGCGTGCGGCGCAGTATTATCCAATCGGGGCGGGCATATCGGTGGCATTCATAAAGCACATCGATGAAACTCATGACTGCTCGTGTCAGAATATATCGATACTTTCACGAAACAGGTCTTAACCAGTCAATGGTCGTCGAGGCGCAGGCAAGGAGCCAATCTTATGACGAATGCCAGTTCAAACGGACAAGCAACGCATTCCGGCCATGGTAAAAAGCCTGCAACAGGCTGGGGCTGGATCCTCGCCTATGGCCTGATCGTGATTGTGATCGGTCTGTTCGCTCTCATCAATCCGCTGGCTACGGGGTTGGCGACCGGCATCCTGCTCGGCGTGATGCTTGTCGTCTATGGCGTCGCGGCGATGGCGGCCGGGCTGTCGTCTCTCGCGTCCCGAGCGCGCTGGATCGAACTGTTGCTCGGACTTCTGGGCGTTCTCGTTGGCGTAGTCACCATCTTCAATCCCTTTGCCGGTGCGCTGTCATTGGTTCTGCTGATCGGCGCATGGCTTCTGGTCAGCGGAATCTTCCAGATCGTGAGTGCGGTCAGGGTGGCGCATGACCGCCTCTGGCGGCTGCTTCTGGGGGCTGTGGACGTTGTCCTCGGCGGGCTGTTGCTGTTCAGCGGGCCGGGCACAGGATTGGTATTTCTCGCCGTCGTCGTCGGCGTCAGCTTCCTGTTTCGTGGCGTCTTCCTTATCGTTCTGGCGCTTGGGCTACGAAAATTGGGGCGCGTCTGATTCAGCCTCCCCGTCGTCGCAGATATTTGGTGCTGATCCTTCAGTGTCTGGGCGCGCTGGCCGTCCTGCTGCTGGCGGCGGGTATCGCGATCCGCTTGCTCTATCCGCTGCCCGCGCTTGAGCCCCGGACATCGTCGACGCATTTCACCGATACCGCCGCCACACCGCTTGGTCGCGGCATCGCGCGCTTGTCCCCGGGCGAGGCAGGTCATTCCGGCCTGCATATGCTGAAAGATGGTCGAGAGGCCTTCGCCGCCCGCATCCTGCTGGCGCGCGCCGCCGTGCGTAGCCTCGATATCCAATATTATATCTGGCACGGAGACCTGTCGGGCACATTGATGCTGAAAGCGGTGCGCGAGGCCGCGGACCGCGGGGTGCGGGTGCGGATGCTGCTGGACGATAACGGCATCGCCGGAATGGATGCCGTTCTGGCGGCGCTGGACCGGCATCCCAATGTCGAAATCCGCCTGTTCAATCCCTTCGTGCTGCGGCGTCCGAAGATGCTTGGCTATCTCGCCGATTTCCCGCGCCTGAACCGGCGCATGCACAACAAGAGCTTCACCGCGGACAATCAGGCGACGATCATCGGCGGCCGCAATATCGGCGATGAATATTTCGGTGCGCGCGATGATGCGCTGTTTGTCGATCTCGATGTGCTCGCTGTCGGTCCCATCGTCGAGCATGCGTCCAGCGATTTCGATCGCTACTGGTCGAGCCGCTCCGCCTATCCCGCCGACCGCATCCTCCCGGCCGTTCCGGTCGACGAACTGGGCGGGCTTTCGCGGCAGGCGTCGCTGGCCGGGCGCGAGCCCGCCGCCCGCGCCTATGTCGAGGCGATCCGGTCGCTGCCCTTTATCGACCAGACCCTGGCGGGGACCCTGCAGCTGGAATGGGCGCCCGTGCGCATGGTCAGCGACGATCCCGCCAAGGGTATCGGCAAGGCCCCAAAGGAGGGGCTGCTGGCTCCGGCCCTGCGCGAGGCGGTGGGCGATCCGCAACGGGAGGTCAGGCTGGTCTCGGGCTATTTCGTGCCTGGCCAGGCAGGTGTCGATGCTTTCTCCGCACTCGCCGCGCGGGGCGTCGATGTGGCCATTTTCACCAACGCCTTCGAAGCGACGGATGTGTGGGTGGTGCATGCAGGTTATGCGGAACGCCGCAAGGCCCTGCTCAAAGCCGGCGTCCGGCTTTTCGAGATGCGCGGCCCGGACCGCGCCGACGGCCAGCGCGTCAGGCGCAAGTTGATCGCCACCGGGTCGGGCAGCGGCGCCGGCAGCGAAGGCCCGGTGCTGCGCTCCAGCGGCTCGACGCTGCATGCCAAGACTTTTTCGGTGGATGACGAAAGGCTGTTTATCGGCTCGTTCAACTTCGATCCGCGATCGATGCACCTCAATACCGAATTGGGCTTCGTGATCGAAAGCCCGGTGCTGGCGGCCACGGTCTCCCGCGCATTTCAGGTGGAAATCCCGGCAGATGCCTATGAAGTTGTTCTCGCGGAGGGTGGCCAGCTCAACTGGCTGGAACGCACATCGGGCGGCGTGCGCGTACATGTGACCGAACCGGGAACCAGCCAGTTCCAACGCTGGGGTATCAGTGTGCTGTCGAGATTACCTATTGAATGGCTGCTTTAAGTCGCATCCCATGTCGAGGCGCTCGCGGACCGGATTGACGATCGCTTGCCAGCCCTGGTCGAAAAGAGCGGAATTCAACAAGGTCAGGAACTGGAAGGTTTTAAGTAGGGCGCACGGCGCCTTCGCGTCGATGCGACTATCGCGTCTGACGCCTTGTCAAGGTCAGTCGCTATTGACTCTGACATTGTGTCAAGCTCGAGATTGACAGGCGCTTGAAGGAGACAGTTTATGGCCGAGTCGAAACATAGCGCGCATTCCGCGACCCATGGCTGTTGTGGAAGCCATGGGGAGCGCGGCAAGGACTATTCCGTGGGCTCGGTTGTCGATCCGGTTTGCGGCATGACCGTCGATCCACAGAAGACTGCGCATCATGCAACCCATGCCGGCCATGATTATCATTTTTGCAGCGCCAGCTGCCGAGAGAAGTTCGTCGCCGATCCGGAATATTACATGAGGAAGTCTGCCGATCAGGTCGCGGATGCCCCGTCGGGGACGATCTGGACCTGCCCGATGCACCCCGAGATCCGGCAGGACCATCCTGGCCCCTGCCCCATCTGCGGCATGGGGCTGGAGCCGGAACTGGTCACCGCCGACGCTGGACCCAGCGCCGAACTGATCGACATGTCGCGTCGGTTCTGGATCGCACTGGCGCTGACTCTCCCCGTCTTCGTCCTTGAAATGGGCAGTCATCTCTTTCCGGCGCTGCATCATCTCGTGCCGCAGAAGCTGTCGACCTGGATTCAATTTGCGCTGGCGACGCCGGTGGTGCTGTGGGCGGGCTGGCCATTTTTCGAGCGCGGCTGGGCCTCGCTGAAGACGCGCAATCTCAACATGTTCACGCTGATTGCGATGGGGACGGGTGTCGCGTGGGGCTATAGCGTCGTTGCGGCACTGGCGCCCGGCATTTTCCCCGCCGCTTTCCGGGCCGCCGATGGGTCGGTCGCCGTCTATTTCGAAGCGGCGGCCGTGATCACCACTCTGGTGCTGCTCGGGCAGGTCCTCGAACTGCGCGCGCGCGAGCGGACCTCCGGCGCGATCAAGGCGCTGCTCAACCTCGCGCCGAAAACCGCGCGGCGTATCACCGGGGATGGCAGCGAAGAGGAAGTCTCGCTCGATCTGATTGCGGTCGGCGACCGGCTGCGGGTGCGGCCGGGCGAGAAGGTGCCGGTCGATGGCGTGGTCGAGGAAGGTCGCTCGGCGCTCGATGAATCGATGGTGACGGGCGAATCCATGCCGGTCACCAAAACGGTCGCCGACGTGGTGATCGGCGGGACGATGAACCAGAGCGGCGCGCTGGTGATCCGTGCCGACAAGATCGGGCGCGACACCATGCTGGCGCGCATTGTCCAGATGGTCGCCGACGCGCAGCGCTCCCGCGCCCCGATCCAGCGCATGGCCGATCAGGTCGCCGGCTGGTTCGTGCCGGCGGTGCTGGCGGTCGCGGTTGTCGCTTTCGTCGCCTGGGGCATCTGGGGACCAGAGCCACGCCTGGCGCACGGACTGGTCGCGGCGGTAGCGGTGCTGATCATCGCCTGTCCCTGTGCGCTGGGGCTGGCGACGCCGATGTCGATCATGGTCGGTGTCGGGCGCGGTGCGGGACTCGGCGTCCTCATCAAGAATGCCGAGGCTTTGGAGCATATGGAGAAAGTAGACACGCTGGTGGTCGACAAGACCGGGACGCTGACCGAGGGGAAGCCCGCCGTTACCCGGATCATCGCGGCGGACGGATTTGAGAATGAGGAGCTGTTGCGGATTGCCGCCGGTGTCGAACGTGCGTCGGAACATCCTCTGGCGCTGGCGATCGTTAACGCGGCGATGGACCGGAACATCGACATACCACCCGTCAGCGACTTCGATTCGCCGACGGGCAAGGGCGCGCTGGGTATGGTCGAAGGCAAGCGGATTACGTTGGGCAATGCCCGCTTCCTAAGTGAGGCCGGGATCGACACCTCGTCCCTCGCCGCGCAGGCCGACCAGCTTCGCGCGGACGGCGCGACCGCGATTTTCATGGGCGTGGACAGCAAGGCCGCCGGGATCTTCGCCATTGCCGATCCGATCAAGCAGACGACGGCCGAAGCGCTGGCCGCCCTGCGCGCCGATGGCATCAAGGTGGTGATGCTGACCGGCGACAATCGCACAACGGCCGAAGCGGTTGCGCGTCAGCTCGGCATCGATGCCGTCGAGGCCGATGTGCTGCCCGATCAGAAAGCGGCTGTCGTCGCGCGGCTGAAACAGGAAGGGCGGATCGTCGCAATGGCGGGTGACGGGGTCAATGATGCGCCGGCGCTGGCGACAGCCGATGTCGGCATCGCGATGGGGCCGGGCACCGACGTCGCCATGGAAAGCGCGGGCGTGACCTTGCTCAAGGGTGATCTCATCGGGATCGTTCGTGCCCGCCAGCTCAGCCAGGCGACGATGTCCAATATCCGGCAGAACCTGTTCTTCGCGTTCGTCTACAATGCCGCTGGCGTGCCGATCGCGGCGGGGCTGCTCTATCCGGTCTTTGGCATCCTGCTCTCGCCGATGATCGCGGCGGCGGCGATGGCGCTGTCGTCGGTCAGCGTCGTGACCAATGCGCTGCGCCTCAATCGGGTACGGTTGTGAATATCGGTGCGGCCTCGAAGGCGAGCGGCGTCTCGCAGCGGATGATCCGCCATTATGAGAAGATCGGCCTGATCCCGGCGCCGCTACGTCGGGACAGCGGCTATCGCGATTATGCCGATACCGATGTTCACCGCCTGCGGTTCATCGCCAATGCCCGTGATCTCGGCTTTCCGATCGAGGATATCCGCGGTCTCCTTGGGCTATGGAGCAACAGCCAGCGCGCCAGCGCCGAGGTGAAAGCGCGGGCGATCGCCCGCGCCGAGGAACTGGGGCGTAAGGCCGAGGCGCTTCAGGCGCTGCGCCGGACGCTGCTGGAACTGGCCGAACGCTGCCACGGCGACGACCGGCCAGACTGCCCGATCATCGAGCGAATATCCGGCGAGGGCGGCACAACCGGAAACATGTAGCGGAAGCCTGGTTCCGGAGAATCGCCGCATTCAGGAACCGTTCGCGCCGGGATAGCCGAATAGCAGTTCATGTTGGTGCCAGACGGGCAACACCATTGCGCTCGACAGCGTCCAGCCACGGCACGATTACGATGAGCGCCCAGACTGCGCCGCCCGGAAACAGCCGCAAGCTCCCCTGAAACCCTCGCGCCCTTTGTCATACACGCGCGCCTTTTCGCCACAGGCCCAGCACCACCACCTGCCAGGCGATCGCCACAGCGCCGATGATGAACACGACATCGCCGAACGTCCGGATCCAGCGCAAGGTTTCGAGGAAGGGCTGCTGCAGGAAGGTGTCGCTGCGCGCATACCACATGCCGACGCTGGTGCTTGCCTGGAACTGGAATAGCCCGACCGGCAGCAGGCTGGTGAAGATCATCAGCACCAGACCGGCGTTCAGGCTCCAGAAGCCGGTTTTCATCAACCGTTCGTTGAACAGGATGTCGGACCGCAGATAGCGCAGGATCAGAAGCACGAAGCCCAGCGACAGGAAGCCATAGACGCCGAACAAGGCGGCATGGGCATGGACGGCGGTGGTGTTTAGGCCCTGTAGATAGAACAGCGCCACCGGCGTATTGATCATGAAGCCGAAGACGCCGGCGCCGAGCATGTTCCAGAACGCCACCGCCACAAAGCACATCAGCGGCCATTTCACCCGCTGCATCCACGGCGCGCGATCCTTGTAGCTCCAATGCTCCCACGCCTCATAGCCGAGCACGATCAGCGGCACGACCTCGAGCGCGCTGAACGCCGCGCCGACCGCCATCACCGGGGTGGTGGTGCCGGAAAAATACAGGTGGTGGAAGGTGCCGGGCACGCCGCCAACCATGAACAGCGACGCTGACGCCAAAGCCGCGACCGTTGCCATGCGGCGCGAGACCAGCCCCATGGAAGAAAAGATGAAAGCCAATGCGGTGGTTGCGAAGACTTCGAAGATGCCCTCGACCCACAGATGCACCACCCACCAGCGCCAATATTCCATGATGGTGATGTGGGTGCGTTCGCCGTAAAACAGGCCAGAGCCGTAGAACAGCCCGATGGCGACGACCGACAGGCACAGCAGCCCAATGAGATTCTTGTCGCCGCCGCCGCGCATTGCCGGGATCATGGCGCGCAACATCAGCAGCAACCAGAACAATATGCCGATGAACAGCGCGATCTGCCAGAATCGGCCGAGATCGAGATATTCATAGCCCTGATGGCCAAACCAGAAATTCAGTTCGGGCGGCATGATCTGCGCGATGGCGAAGAAATTGCCGGCATAGGAACCGACGACGACAATAATCAGCGCCGCGAACAGAATATGGACGCCAAGCGCCTGATATTTTGGGTCCTTGCCGCCGTTGAGGACTGGCGCAAGGAACAGCCCCGCCGCCAGAAACGCGGTGGCGATCCATAATATGGCGCTCTGGACGTGCCATGTACGGCTGAGAGAATAGGGGAGCCACGACAGGTCGAGGCCGTAAAAACCCTGCCCCTCGATGGTGTAGTGGGCGGTCAGGCCGCCGAGAAACACCTGAAACACGAACAGCGCCATGACGACGAACAGATATTTCCCGACCGCCTTTTGCGACGGCGTCACCCCGAGCGACAGGATCGGGTCGTGCGCCGGGGCTTGTGGGTCAGGCTCGTGGCTGCGCAAGAATGCCCAGCCCCAGATCAACGCGCCAAGCCCGGCGATCAGGATGATGACGCAGGCCAGCGACCACATGATATTTTCGGGGGTGGGGTGATTGCCGATCAGCGGCTCGGGCGGCCAGTTGTTGGTATAGGTCGCATCTGTCCCCGGCCGCTCGGTGGCGGTGGCCCAGGCGGTCCAGAAAAAGAAATGGGTCAGGTCCTCCCGCCGTCCTGGGTCGGGCAGCGTGTTTTCCTTCATGGCGTAATTGTCGCGCCGCTGTTGCAGCGCCGGGTCGTTGCCGTAGAGTCGCTGATAATAATCCGCCACTTCGGCCATGGCACGCGCGCGCCGGTCGGAAACGGTCAGGGTGCTGGTGTCGGGGTCGTAGGTGTTGCGGCGATATTCCTGCTTCAGCCAATAGGTGAGCTTTGCCTGCTCTCCGGGATCGAGGGCGTCAAACGGCTTGCCCTCGGTTTCCCGCGCCGTGAGATCGAGCCATGCGAGCAGTTCGCGATGCAGCCAGTCGGCCGACCAGTCGGGCGCCTGATAGGCGCCATGCCCCCAGATCGACCCGATCTGCATGCCCCCGGTGCTTTGCCATGCCGTCTGTCCGTCGAGGATATCGTCGCGGGTCATCAGCACTTCGCCGCCGGCCGATACGACCTGTTCGGGGATCGGCGGTGCCTTGCGGTAAAATTCGGTGCCGTAAAAACCCAGGATGCTAAACGTAACCACGAGGACCGCGATCAACGTCCACCACAGCTTCCGATATTCCCCCAAGGCAGATCCCTTACCAATCGTGCGAATCAGTCAACCATAACAGATTGAAGGGTCGCTGTTGGTGACACCCACGTTTCTTGAGAGAAATAATCAACGGCGGCATTCCCTGCCCGGCAACAGGGTTCAGTACCCATGCTCCTGGTTGTTGGGCCGGCTAGCCGGATGGGCATGGAACCGCCCGGGAAACGGACTGGTCCTTCAGAACTGCGTCTTGGTTTGCCCGCCAAGCGCGAGGGCATTCGGGGGTCGGCGATAGCTGAACGCGCCGGGCTTGAGGATATACTGGATATCGGGCCGGATGCTGAGCCAGCAGCCGAAGCTGCAAGCCATAGCTCAGTGCGATCGCCGCCTCTCCGGCGGGAAGCGCAACATAGCCGCCGGGCAGGGATGTCGCCGCAATGGGCCATAGACCAGTCGATGGGCTCGCCATGATGCGCCAAACGCGCACAAGCCGGGCATACCATGACGCTCAATCTGCGAGCAAAATGGAATTCTGCTCAAACACGGTCATCGCGGCCTTAGTCGTCACTCCGAACTCCACGCGGGACGGCGTTCAGGAAATCCTTCAAGTCCATCGGGAAGGGAAAGACGATCGTCGAGCTGCGCTCGTTGGCGATCACGTTCAGCGTGGACAGATAGCGCAACTGCATGGCCTCGGGGCGCTGGCCGAGGATTTCCGCGGCTTCGAGGAGTTTCTGCGCCGCTTGCTGCTCGCCTTCGGCATTGATGATCTTGGCGCGTCGTTCGCGCTCCGCCTCGGCCTGGCGGGCAATGGCGCGGACCATCGATTCATCGATGTCGACATGCTTGATCTCGACGTTGGCGACCTTGATCCCCCAGGCGTCGGTCTGCGCGTCGAGGATCTTCTGGATGTCGGCGTTGAGCTTGTCGCGTTCGGCCAGCATGTCGTCCAGCTCATGCTTGCCGAGGACCGAGCGCAGCGTGGTCTGGGCCAGCTCGCTGGTCGCTTGCATGAAATTCTCGACCTGGATGGTAGCCCGTTCCGGATCGATCACCCGGAAATAGATCACCGCGCTGACACGGACGGAGACGTTGTCGCGCGAAATCACGTCCTGCGTTGGCACGTCGAGCACGATGGTCCTCAGATCCATGCGGACCATCTGCTGGACATAGGGGACGAGCAGGATGAGGCCGGGGCCCTTGACGGCGGTGAAGCGGCCGAGAGTGAAGATGAGGCCGCGCTCATATTCGCGCAGGACCTTGATCGCCGCCGTCAGGAACAGGAGGATCAGGATAATCGCCGGAATGTAATAAGCCAGGCTGCCCAGCATGTTCATCCTACTTCTCCTCGGGTTGCATTGAATTATCGATGGGCACCGTTTCGATGCGCGTCACGTCGAGCGTCAGGCCGTCGAGATTTGTCACACGCACCGGCGTGTCGGCGGTCATGTCGCCGTCGCTCGCCGCCTGCCAGCGCTCACCATGCACGAAGACATGGCCTCTGCCGTTGTTCCAGTCGAGGACCGTTCCCGCCGCGCCGATCAGCTCTTCCCGGCCGCTGACGATCTTTCGTCGCTGCGAAGTGAATGCCAGGCGCGCGAACACAACCGTCATCGCCAGGCTGGTGATCGCGACCGCGCCTATGGCTGGCCAGCTGATCTGGAACTGGGGCACATCGGTATCGATCAGGATCGCGCCGCCGAGCATGAACGCTACCAGCCCGCCGATGCCCAATATCCCGAATGACGGTGAGAAGGCTTCCGCCACCATCAGCCCTATACCGAGCAGGATGAGCGCAAATCCGGCGTAATTCACCGGCAGGGCGGCAAAGGCATAGAAGCCGGTGAGCAGGCAGATCGCGCCGATCGTCCCGGGATAGAGCGCGCCAGGATTCATGAACTCGAACATCAGGCCATAGATGCCGATCATCATCAGGATCAGGGCGATGTTGGGATTGGTGATCGCGCTGAGAAACTGGGTACGCCAGTTCGGCGGCGCATCAACCAGGGTGAGGCCGCGCGTCGCGAGCCTGACCTCGCGTCCTCCGGCGGTCACCGTCCGCCCGTCGATCTGGGCGAGAAGATCGGCGCGGTCGCGGGCGACAAGATCGATGACGTTCTGCTTGCGGGCCGCGCTGGCTGACAAGCTCGCGGCGGTTTTCACAGCAGCTTCCGCCCAGTCCGCGTTGCGTCCCCTGAGCTCCGCGAGCGAACGGATATAGGCAATGGCGTCGTTGCGCGCCTTCGCTTCGCTTGCATCTTCCGATTTGGGCGCTGCTTCCTTGCCCTTTTCCGCATTGTCCGGCGGCGCGGAAAGCGGGTTTCCGCCGCCACCAATCTGGACGGGCGTGGCCGCGCCAAGATTGGTGCCCGGCGCCATCGCGGCGATATGGCTGGCATAGAGGATATAGGTCCCGGCGCTGGCAGCACGGCCGCCGCTCGGACTCACATAGGTCACCACCGGGACCGGAGAGCGCAGGATCTCCTGGATGATTTCGCGCATGGAGCTGTCGAGACCGCCCGGCGTGTCCATCTGGATGACGACGATCGGCGCGCGATCGGTGGCGGCGCGCTCGAGGCCGCGGACGATATAGTCGGAGGTCGCCGGGCCGATGGCGCCTTCGATGAACAACACCGGCGCCGTGCGTCCGGCCTGCGCCGAACCCGGCGACGTCCACAGCAGCAGCACGCCGAAGATCAAGCCGAGCAGAGCCAGGGCAGGCCGCCACGGGCGGAAGGCTGATCCGGTGCGCGCGATTACTGGCTCTCCTTTCCCATGGCTTGTACGCCCGAGCGTTGATGCTGCGCTCTACGTAGCATTCCTGACACGGCTTAGTTCCCGGCCATCCCAGAGGGCGAAGCGGATCGTTCCAGCGCCGCTCATGCGATTAGGCGGTTGCGGCGGGGGCTTGCAGCACGGCAAGTGTGAGCCTGCCCGCGAGTTACCGGATCGTTGATACAGCGGCAATCGTCGCAGTCCTAATCTTCTCTCGACGCGACGATGGAACCGATACGGCAACGCCTCGACAGGCGAGACCGGCCAGACGCCGGGATGGCGGATCGTCGCGGCGATGTCGTTCGCCGGCGTGCGCAGCGCTATCACGCCCGCGCGTCAAACCTCCACAAGGCGCGAGCTAACAATGGCGGCGCGGGCGGTTCCATGCCCTTCCGGCTGGCTGGCCCAACAACATCGTGTGGCCGATGACCAGCAACAGGCTTCCCGCCACGGTGAGCCAGAGTTCGCCGCGGCCGGGCAGCAGTGCGATGACCAGGCAGCGGCAGTCCAAAGGGGATCTGGTTCTGATCAGCATTATCCTGAAGCGTCGATCGGCAATATCTGGGATAGCCGCTGATGCCTAATCTCAACAAGCCTGAGGTTTCCTCATCCAAACGGGCAAATGTGCGATAGGCGAGAAAGACAGCCGTATCGTTCGATTCCGCCTGAGCGCGGGTCTATGGAGCCTGATGGACCATGAAAGCACTTCGCTTCCTTACTATCCTCGTCGCGATGTTGCTGGCGCTGGGTGAGATAGCGCGCTGGTGGGGCAATCCGCGTCTTGTGCCGCTCGCGCTCGACGAGTGCGTTGTCGCGGCCGCGCTGCTGGGAGCCGCGCTGGCGTCAAGGCGGCTCGGCCCCGCGCCGCTTGCCGCCGCATGGGGATGCTATTGTGGCCTTGTCCTGTCGCTGCTCGTTCCCACCCTCGATCATCTGCTGCATGGTCCGCCGAAGGACAGCGCGGTCTTCTACGCTGTCATTCTCGCGGCGATGCTGACGCCTGGCCTCTGGGCAGTTGGCCGGGCGCTGGCCCTGTGCCGGGTATCACAGCGCGAACGCTGAACCCGCCGTCGTCGGGCCGGCGATTATAGCGTGCGTCGCCGATGACGACCTCCGCCCCGTCGGCGTCGCGGCGAACCGAAGCGAACGGATAGCGGGACCAATAGAGGAAATCCGCCACCGACTTCTCCTGCCGCACCGCAAGGGCGATGACCGGGTCGTCCATGCCGGTCGGGATGAGCCCAGGCTCGAGCGTGATGCGCGGCGCCGGAAGCCAGCGGAAATCACCGAACCCATAGGCATCCTCGACCTCGAACAGGATCCGCCTGCGGAAAGGATCGATCGGAACCGGGCTCGCCAGCACCCGCGACGGCTGGCCGAGACCCAGCGCCGCGATGTCGCGGGCGGCATAATGCTCGGCTGCGCGGCCCGCCGCTCCCATCGCAAGGCTGTAGCATGCCGCCAGCAGCAGGACGGTCAGGGCCGGAAGCCCGGCGCCGGCCTGTTGCCGCCGTTCCCGGCGGCGGGACAGCCAGATGCCGATGCCGAGCACGATCCAAATCCACAGGTCGATGATGAAGAGCGCGTCGCCGTAGAACCAGCGATCCGAGAACGGCATCAGGCAGCGGATGCCGTAGGTGTTGAGGAAATCGAGCAGCGGATGCGAAAGGATACCAATATAGGCGAGCGCCAGCACCCATCCGATCCGAACCGGCAGACGATCCGTTGGACGCCGGCCACGCTGCGCCTGCCAGCGGTCGAACGCCACGATAGCCGCAGCCAGCAGCAAGGGAAGCACCAGGAGCGCTATCGGCCCATGCGTCCAGCCGCGCCGCCAGGCAAGGTTCTCGCCGAACAGCAGGCCCAGCGCATCGATATCGGGCAGGTTCGCCGCGATCATCAGCGTGGCGAGGCCAAGCCCGGTTTTCCGCTTCAGCCCGGCCATGCCCAGCGCGGCACCGACCAACGTATGCGCGAGATTGTCCATCGATCAGCAGTCTACCGGTAAAGGCTGGCTCTCGCTCACGCCTGCGTGATCTGAAGATCGCGGACAAGCACCCGCTCGATGCGGCTGGGCTTGGTGGACTTGATCGTGAATGCAAGGCCGCCGCGCTCGATCGTCTCGCCCTCATCGGGTATCCTGCCGAGTTCGAACAGCAGGAAGCCGGCAAGCGAGGTATAACGGCCAGCCGCTGCGATCTCCTCACGACCCAGAGCTTCGGCCAGTTCGAGCAACGTCACCTTGGCCTCCACCTCCAGGGTTGCTTCGTCGATACGCTCTATGGCGCTGTCATCCTCATCCTCGGCGATATCGCCTGCTATAGCGGCGAAGATGTCGGTCGTGGTGACGACGCCATCGATATTGCCGCCGCCATCGACCACCACGGCGAAGCGTTCGCCGGTTTCGCGCAGCACATCGATCAAACGAAGCGCAGTGATCGCATCGGGCACCACCAGCGGGCGCGCGGCCAGCGCGGCGATGTCATAATCATCATCCCTCAGCATTGCGGACAGCAATGCGCGCGTTTCCGCGAGCCCGCACATGCGGAAATTTAGAGGCAGTTCGTGAAAACTCAATGACAATCTCGGGGTTTGCGGGAAGCGTTCTGAAAGCAAAGGGGCCGTGGCGGTCCCCATTGTCGCCCTGTTGTCATGAACCTCTGGGAGGGGATGCATCGAAGGGGAGCCCGTCCATTGTCACTCGTCAAACTTTGCTCGCTCGCCGCTGCGGGCATGCTTATCTTCCCGACGGTCGCCCCCGCGCAGCCCGTCACCACCAGCGAGGGCTATTTCGAGGCGGGACGGGAGGAGCTCCGGTAGCTGAAGGAGCAGAAGCCCAATGAAGGCCGCGCCCGCAATGTCATCATTTTCATCGGCGACGGCATGGGGGTCAGCACACTTACCGCGGCGCGCATCCATGGCGGTGACGGAGAATCATTTGTCACCGCCATGGATTGATTGTCCCATACGGCTAGCTAGCGTTTATGACTCTGGCGGGACACAACTGGCGTCTGATTTAGTGGCGTCTTTGTTTCGCGAAACTGTCACGCTGGAGCAACGGCGCGCAAAATCCTTTGTCCGCTCACACGCGGATGGGAAGGCATAGGGTAGAGGCAAGGACGGTCTCTATGCATTGAGCAGCCTGATCTGCCCATCCCGGAACGCGTGATCGCATTTACGATGATGACAACGGCAACAGTTAGCATAATCAAAGATCGTGGCTGGCGCGGTGCGGACCAGGCAGGTCCAGACCGAAAGGATTGAGAAGCGCTCCGATATCTGTAGGTTCGCGTCACCTGACGGACCATTGTCGAGAGGGATATGCTTGTGGTGCCGCGTTCGATCATAGCCGCTTTGCTAGGAAGTCTTTTCCTAACCGCCTGCTCGGGCGGCAGGGAGGAGGCCGGGAAGCAAGAGGTGAATCTTTACACGGCACGCCACTATGACAGCGATCTGCCGCTCTACGAGCGGTTCACCAAAGAGACCGGCATCACCATCAATCGCATCGAGGGCAATGCCGATCAGCTGATTGCCCGGATGAAGAGCGAGGGCGCGAACAGCCCCGCTGATCTGTTCGTCACGGCCGATGCCGGCGCGCTCTGGCGCGCACAGCAGGCGGGACTGTTCCAGCCGGTCGCGTCGGAAACCCTGAACACGCGGATTCCCGAGAATCTGCGCGAGCCCGGCGGTAACTGGTACGGCTTCATGCGGCGCGCGCGCGTCGTCGCTTATGACAGCGCCAAGGTCCGCCCCGAGGAGATCGACGATTATGCGAAGCTCGCCGGTCCGCGCTTCAAGGGCAAGCTCTGCGTCCGCTCTGCCGACAGCATCTATAATTTGTCGCTGGTCGGCGCGATGATCGAGGCGCTCGGGCCCGACAGGGCCAGTGAATGGGTCGGCGGGATCGTCGCCAACATGGCCCGCCCGCCCGAAGGAGGCGACCGCGACCAGATCCGCGCCGTCGGTGCAGGTGTCTGCGAGGTCGCCCTGACCAACAGCTATTACTATATCCGGATGGCGAACGGCGACGACGCGGACCGCAAGGTCACCGACCGCGTCAAGCTCGCTTTCCCGAGCCTCGCCGGCGCGGGCGCGCACGTCAACATCTCGGGCGGCGGGGTCGCCGTCAACGCCCCCAACAAGACTAACGCCGTTCGCCTGCTCGAATTCTTCGCCGCCGCCGACACGCAGCGGCACATCGCGAGTAACAACAACGAATTCCCCGCTTCCCCGGACGTTGCGCCGCCGCCGCCGGTCGACGCCTATGCCGGCTTCACCGCCAATCCGATGAGCGTCACCGCCTTCGCAGCGCGGCAGCCCGAGGCACAGACGCTGATGAGCGCGGCGGGGTGGCGCTAGCGGCGCCGCCGGCGCGGTTCCGCCCGCGGATTTCTGTTCTCGCAGCGCTCGCCGGCCTCGCCGGACTGGCCGCGGCGCTGCCGCTGGGTGGCGTCATCCTGGCCGGGCTGTTCGGCGCAACTGCCGACATCGCGGCGCGCGACATCTTGCGCTACGCGGCCACTTCCGCCTGGCTGGCGCTGTTGGTGGGTCTCGCCACCGGGGTCGTTGGCTCGCTCGCCGCATGGCTTGTCGTCATGCATCGCTTTCCGGGACGCGACATCTTCGCCTGGGCGCTGGCGCTGCCGCTCGCGGCGCCGGCCTTCGCGCTCGCCTACGCATACGCCGACCTGCTCGACGTAGCCGGCCCGCTGCGCGTCTGGATGCGGGGCGCGCTGGGCCTCGATCTTCCGTTCGGCATGCGCAGCACCGGCGGCGCTGTTTTCGTGTTGTCCTGCGCTTTCTATCCTTATGTCTATCTGGCCATGCGCGCGGCCTTTCTCAACCAGTCGGTGAATGTGCTGGAAGCGGCCCGGATGCTCGGCTGTGACGGCTGGCAGGCGTTTCGCCGCGTAGCCATGCCGATGGCGCGGCCCGCGCTGGCGGCGGGCATGGCGCTGGCGGTGATGGAGACGCTGGCGGATTACGGCGCGGTGCAGTTCCTCAGCGTGCAGACGCTGACCACGGGGATCGTGCGGGCCTGGTCGGTCTATGGCTCGACGGTCAGCGCCGCGCGCTTCGCGCTGCCCCTGCTCGCCGCCGCCGCCCTGTTGCTGTGGATCGAACGTCGCGGACGCAGCGGACGCATGCATGAAGGCGGAAACGCGCGCTGGCGCAGTCTGACCGCCAAGCCGCTTTCCGGCGGAACTGCATGGCTAGCAACGGGCTTCTGCCTGCTGCTGCTGGTCGCCGCCATGCTGCTGCCGGTCGGCTGGCTGCTGTGGAGCGCGCTCGACGCGCAGCCGGACTGGATGCGGCTGGCGCTTGCCGGAGGCAGAAGCCTGGCGCTCGGCCTTGCGGGGGCGATCGTCACCGTCCTGCTTGCGACCATGCTGGCGCTCGGCACGCGGCGGCTGCCGATGGCGGCGCGGCTGGCCAGCCTGGGCTATGCAACGCCGGGGGCGGTCATGGCGATCGGCCTCCTGGCGCCTGCGGGTCTCATTTGGAATCTGATGCCCGGCTCGGGCCATGTCATCGCCATTGCGCTGCTCATCTACGCCTATGCCGCGCGGCTGATGGCGGCGGGGCTGGAGCCGATCGACGCCGGGTTGACCCGCGTGACCCCTTCGATGATCCATGCAGCGCGCAGTCTGGGGCGTAGCGAAACCGGCGCGGCGCTGTCCGTCGAGTTGCCGGTGGCGCGGGGCGCCATGCTGACGGCCGGACTGATCGTCTTCATCGACGTCCTAAAGGAACTGCCGGCGACCCTGATCTTGCGTCCGTTCGATTTCGATACGCTCGCGGTCGTCGCCAACAACTACGCGCTCGACGAGCGGCTGGGACAGGCCGGCCCTCCCTCGATCCTGATCATCGGGCTGTCGCTGCCGGCGGTGATCTGGCTGACGCGCAAGATTGCCCTGTCGCGGCCGGGCACCTAATCGGGGGATCATGGCTTCCTCCATCCTTTCCATTCGCGGCGTCTCGCGCTGCTACGACGATCGCGCGGTCGTCGAAGGCGCAAGCCTCGATCTGCATGCCGGCCGTATCGCCTGCCTGCTGGGGCCTTCCGGCTGCGGGAAGAGCACGCTACTGCGGATCATCGCGGGGCTGGAGCCAGTGGATGCGGGCGAGGTCGCACTTGGCGGCGGGATGGTTTCCGCACCCGGCCTGACGTTGCCGCCCGAGCATCGCAGCATCGGGCTGGTGTTCCAGGACTTCGCCCTGTTTCCGCATCTCGATGTGGCGGACAACGTCGCGTTCGGCCTGACCGGCATGAAGCCAGCCGCCCGGCGTGAGCGCGCCAAGGATCTGCTCGCGCGGTTTCATGTCGAGCAGCTGGCAGAGGCATGGCCGCACATGCTTTCGGGCGGCGAGCAGCAACGGGTCGCCATCGCGCGGGCGCTGGCAAGGGAGCCGGCGGTGTTGCTGCTCGACGAGCCCTTCTCCGGGCTCGACGGGCACCTGCGCGCCGCCGTGCGCCAATCCGTGCTCGCCGATCTGCGCGCGGCCGGCGCGGCCGTCCTTATCGTCACGCACGATCCGGAGGAAGCGATGCTGATGGCCGATGACCTGATCCTGATGACGTCGGGCCGCATCCTCCAGACCGGCAGCGCCGAGGACTGCTACCGCCATCCGGTTTCCGTCGAGGCGGCACGGCTGCTGGGCGATGCCGTGGTCCTGCCCGCACGGGTCGCCAGCGGCGTCGCGATCACCGATTTCGGCACCGCGCCCGCCCCTGCACTGCCGGACGGGCCGGCGCGGGTCATGGTGCGGCCGGAAGACTTCCGCCTCGATGGTGACGGTCCCCCTGCGACCGCCATAAAGACAGGCTTCGCCGGCGCGTTCCATACGGTCACGGTTGCGGCGAACGGCCACACCATCACTGTCCGCACGGTCGGGAAGCCGCCGGCGGCGGGAACGCAGACCGGCGTCTCGTTCGATGCTGCCCGGGCCTGCGTCTATGAAGGCTGATCGACGATGAAGACTGTTCGTGTTCTCACCATCCTCGTCGCGGCGCTGCTCGCCCTGGGCGAGATCGCACGCTGGTGGGGCGATCCCCGCCTGGTGCCGCTTGCCTTCGACGAGATTGCCGTCGCGGCCGCCATGCTGGGAGCGACACTCGTGCAGCGACGGTTCGGCCCCGCACCCCTGGCTGCCGCATGGGGGGCTTTCTGCGGTCTCGTCCTGTCGCTGCTCGTTCCCACCCTCGATCATCTGCTGCATGGTCCGCCGAAGGACAGCGCGGCCTTCTACGCAGTCATTCTCACGGCAATGCTGGCGCTTGGCCTTGGCGTGGTCTGGTGGATACTGGCGCAGTCGTGGGAACGAAGACCCGTGCATTGAACCGGCCTGCTTCGGGCTGGCGAGCATAACGCGCATCGCCGACGACGACCTCTACGCCTTCGGCATCGCGGTGTATCGCGGCGAACGGATAACGCGACCATTAAAGGAAATCCGCCATCGGCTTTTCCTGCCGCGCCGCAAGGACGATGGCCGGATCATCCGTGTTCGTCGGGACAAGCGGCGGTTCGAGCGCGAGACGCCGCGCGGGATAGCGCGGCAGGTGGCGAAGGTTTGCCCCGGCATTACCGTTCCGATGGGTCGGCTGAATGAAGCCGTGATCGGCCATCTCGAACGGCGGGACGAATGGGTGGATCAGCGGCGGCTTCACGTCGCCGATCTGGAGCGCCGTGCGACCGAGTCCCCGATGGCGCAGTTATTCAGGAAGACCATCGAGCGGAACAGCATCCTCCACATCATCGGCGAAGCGCTGGGTCCACAGGAGCCGATGCCGGGCAGAACAAAATCAGGGAAGCCATAGCGCCTCGCGCACCAGTCAACGATTCCCGCTCAAAATCCACTTTGACCCGGCTCACCATGTAGACGAACTGGTATCATTGTGGAGGCCGACCGTCAGTCTGATTGGAGCAGCGTCTTCGCTACCAGGCCATAGCTTGAAGGGTGCACGCGGTCGCGCGAGGGGAAGCGCAGCAAATCGAGGGTTTCATCGGCATAGGTCGCGGCGACAGAACTCACGATGTAGGCGCGGTGTCGATTGTAGGGGAGCAGCCAGATCACACGGCGCGTGGCGATCCGCGCGCGGATGGCTCGCAGTTCTTCGGCAAGGCGCGGCGTCGCGGCATCGTTGGACCCGATTGCAAAGATTGATGCGCCATATCGCTTTATGGGTAAGCGCCAGCGTAGGATCTGGTGCGCGCTCGCTCGCTCAGCGGCCAGCACGTCGCACTGGGCGGCGTACCGCGCGTTTATGGCGCGGGCGGTCCCCAACCCGGTACTGTCTCCAAGAATGAGGCATTCGAACACCGGGCTCTGCTCCTCGCATGCTGAAAGGGAAGGTTACGAACGGCTCATCGCAAACGGGAGCCCTTGGGCCCGCTCCGCTCCTGTTCCCCGTCGTCGATCTGCCGGCTCATTTCCGAAAGGTCCGCCTTGGCCACGAGGTAGATGCCCTCCTCCTTGAAAAAAGCGTTGATCCGCTTCGCCTCGTTCAGGGGCGGGAGAAGCGAGCCGAAGCGATTGGACCACCACTGGTCCACGAAGCGCAGGAGGCCTTTCTGCGCATCGATCTCACTTTGGTAAACCTCGAGCGTCTCGTGACCCTCATACAGTATGACAAGAACCGAGGCGTGCATGATGCTGTCCATCAAGAAGGGGCAGGAACGGCGCGGGGCGAGCGCCACCTAGCTTCGACTTTTTGATGTCGCTCAATAAGTAGTTTCCGAATCTTGAATTCCGAACTCTGTGCCCCTTGGCGGGATTGACCCTCGTCTAAAACAACACCCATAATGGAGGTGAAACCTTCTAGATTAATTATATTCCTTGTTTTGGCATAGCGATATTCGCTTTCCTGCGTGTGATTGACTGTATGATTACGAGGATAGGCCCATGCTGCACGCCATCCAATTGGTGAAATCTCGTCTCGAACAACATTGTCAATAAGCTTGTTGCGATCAATTCGCAAAAGAGTTGCGGCAGCGCAAGCCCGGATCTTGATGTGGTGCTGGCCCTTGGGATGTTCAGTTTCCCGAGAGTATGGATAATGTGATCGTCGCGCTCGGTAAGGATCGCGGGACCTGGCTTTTGGTATCCTATTTTCGGAACCGCGCAGGCCGGTGAAGCTTTGTTGGTGATTGTCGGTTATATGGTTATCCGCGATGCAACAGCTGACAGCAATTGAACTGGCGAACTGGTTGGCGCTTTATCTCGCCGCAGGCTTGTGCTGCGCGATTGCCCTGGCTCTCTCCTGCGCGACGACGATGGTCGAGCTGTACCGCGAGCGAAGCTGGGCCACCGTCACTTCCTTGCGATCGGCCGTTCTGTTCGTGCCGAGAACATGGTGGCGCTGGCAGAAGCTCTATTTGACGTCCATGCCGGTGACGCTCGGTGTCGTCATGCTCTTCGCCGCATCGATGAGCTGGAGCTAGGCGCCAAAAGCGCGACGGACGATGGATGCGACGCGTTGCTGATCCACGTCGGCGGGAGACACACAGACAACGGGGGCGATCTGTGCCATCCGCGGGTGAGTGACTGCTTTGGTCGCCAGATAGACGTCATCGGTGGATCCCATGGCCTCCACGATGATCGTCCTGATCTCGCCGGAATCCCGGGATCGGGCTTCCAGGATGAAATCAGGGCGGCAGGAGCCAACTGGCGTAAGGGTGTCGAACACAGGTTTCTCAAGGGCAAGGTCGATTCCGCTGCGTTCGAAAGACCATCGCAGTTTGATGAGTTCACGCAGCACGCTGCGCTCGAATTCGGAATCGACAGGGATGAACCGCTTGCCCGAGTAGATGGGCTGGGCATAGCCGCGAAGCGGCGCGTAACCATGGGCTTCGGGATATTCGCCAGCGACGACGATTGCGAGGTACGGACCCTTGATCGGGTTGCTGCGGATCGATGGCGACTGGACGCGGTTGGCGAGCACGACGGGATCGCCCCCTGCGACGTGGATCGTGGAGCCGCGGAACTCGTGGGCAAACAGGGCAAGGAAAGCCTGGGGGGCGTGGCCGCGCGGCCAGATTTGGGCCAAATCGCGCAGGCGCGCGTATACGCGTTTGCTGTGGAGCGCCTGCGCATGCGTCCAGAATGCCCTGCCGAGCTCGATGCCTGGCGCGATCTCGACTTTTCCGGCAGCGGCCGACAGCACCCTGAATTCGTCGCTGATCGAGCGCTCGGCCGCCTCTTCGGACAAAGGCGGGTAGCGGTTGAGCCCGGAAAGGTTGAGAAGCCGCCACAGAAGGCGCGCAAGCCGCGGAACCGATGCCTGCCGGGTCCGGTCGTCGGTGCTTTCCTCCACCGGACGCTGCGCGAGTTTTTCCGGCGCGGGCCGCAAGACCTCGAAATAGCCTGTGGGCGGATCTGCCGGGCTCTCCTGCGTCCGCACCTCAGTAATGCGGTTCGTGGCCTGATCGCGGAAGAACGGGCAATCGGGCTGATGCTCGGGCCTGTTGGTGCTCGTGAGACGTCGCAGATAATAGGTTTCGGCCTCCGACAGAAAGGCAGGCGTCAGGATCGGCGGTGCTTCCCCGGCGGGCAGGCAATCGCAGGCAATCCATTTTTCGCCGATCCGCGCTTGCTGGACCAGCATGATGCTGGCCTCTTCGTCGCCCCGCGAACCCGCGTCGACATACCAGCGCACGAGCGCATCCCGGACGGGCGCGGGGAGCGGAATTCGGCCCGCGCCGCACCCATTGCTGTGGCGCGCGATCAACCACATGGTGGCTGCGCTGACCCGCTGGCTGGGGCGGCGTTCTCGCCGTCTCCATGGATTGACAAGCGAGGCTCGGCTGATCTCCACTTTCCCCAACGCAGAATTGGGAGGTCTTCATGCGATCGACTTTGGTTGGCGTCGGGGTTCTGGCGGCGGTGTTGGGAGCCGGTGCGGTGGGCGCATCCCCACCCGCCAGATCCGCCCGCAGCGTGCAGCTTATCGCGATGGGCGTCGCCCCGTTGCCCGAGAAGGCGCCAGCCCGCGAGGTCCCCGAGCTCTCCTTGCAGTTCCGGGTTCACGATCTCAGCCGGCGGTGGGTCGAGCATCAGATGGGTGCCAGCTTTACTGCTGTTCCCCCAGCGCAAGACGCCGCGGATGGCGATCCCTTTGCCTATGTCGGCGTGGCGCAGCCGTCCGTTTCTCCCATGGTAGGTTCCGCCAATTCGGTTTCGCCCATTCCCGTACCGCTCTGGATGCGCGGGGGAGCCATCTACGCGTCGACCGCCGCCCGCTATGTACCAGGCTGCTCGCTTCCTGATTACCGGCCGACGGGATTTCTGAGATCGGATGCAGAGTTTCGCCGCGCCGGCTACTTCGGGATGATGAGCAATATCGCCTGCGAATACGGGATCCCGGTCGGCTTGTTCGACGCCATGATCATTCGCGAGAGCCGCTACCAGCCCAATGTCTATTCGCCCAAGAACGCTTTCGGACTGACCCAGCTCATGCCGGCGACGGCGGTTTCGCTCGGCGTCAATCGCTACAGTGTCGAAGGCAATCTGCGGGGCGGCGCGAAGTATCTGCGCGAGCAGCTCGATCGCTTTGGCCACTACCACTTGGCCCTCGCGGCATACAATGCTGGGCCCGGGCGAGTACGCAATGGCCGTGTTCCGCAGATCGCCGAGACCCAGGCCTATGTTGAGAATGTCCTGCTCAACTGGTCGCGGCTGAGTGGTGTCGGGCGCCAAGCGACCATCGTTTCGCCCGCGACAGTCACTTATGCTCAGCCGCGTCCCACCAGCGGTAGGAGAGCCGCTGTGTCGACGTTCTAGCCCGGCCAGTTCTTGGTCGATGTCCATCGCGGAGGATCCGGCTAGAGGTCGAAATCGCCGCCGTTGGTAAGGCGGTTTCTGCGCTCATGGATTGCCTCGACCTCTTCGGTGACCTTCTTGATCAAGGCATTCTGCAACGCCGGACTCCAGTTCAGCCTGATCTCGGTTCCATCGATGCCGCCGAGTTCCTCGAGCACTCCGATCATCTTTTGGGGTGTGCCCACGCAGATATCGCAGAGCATGAAAACCGCGGTAGAATAGCATCGGCGGTAATAGGTATCGAGGTCCTTGAAGGCTTTCAGGCAGACATATGCGTGAACCAGATTCATGCCGAGCGCATGTAATATGCGTTCGAACTCGGGAAGCGTCATAGTCGCCCGCTTCTCGGGGTCCCTATGCAATAAGACACCCAGCCTCGATTTGCTGATGCCGGTTAAAGGCGCCAGCTTACGCTGCGTGGTGTTCTTTTCGGCCATAGCCTGGAGGATCAGGGGGACATAATCCCCCTCAAGCTCGTCGCCTCCCGCGACCTCCACAACTTACGCCCCTACCTTGGCAAGAGATGGCATATTGATCCCCCAGCGCGGCACGGATGGGGTGAGACAATCATAGCAGAATAGCCAATGCAAGCCTCGGTTAGGACGAAATCTGTCCGCAACGAATAGCTAACGTGCTGGCAACCAGCGTTTTTAGCTATGAACGCCGTTCGCTGATCCGTTGGTACGGGGTTGATCGAACTCGTCCAGTTCGAGTTTCGCTATCACGCGCGCTGTCTTTTGCTCGACGAGATAATCGAAAAGGAGAGCGGACAGGGCATCGCTGACCGAGATATCTGTCGCGAGTCTTTTTTCGAGAAGTTGCTGAATACGCTCGAGGTTTTCCGCGCTTGTTTCCGTAATGGACAAGTGAATGCGAATTGCGCCGTCGGTCGGGAGCGTGACGAGATGCTGCTTTAGGTTTTTCGCATCCTCATCATCGATCTTTTCTATTCCCGGAACCCGGCTGTTCACGAGATCTTCGAGAGTTTGATAGCGCTTCGTCTCATTGGAATGAAGCCGAAGGCTCTCGGTCGTAAGCCGGAAGAGGGGTTCGGAGATATCAAGTGTATAACCTCGTGAGTCAGCGCCCATAGTGCCCACGTCCTGAATTGCTCTGGTTCATTAGAGCCCGATTATGGTCGGCCGCCTTGACGAGATAATGAACGGCCAATGGTTAATATCTGACAAGATTGCCGCCGCGAATCTATCGTGAAAGAGGCCAGTCCGCAATTGCGGGGCACGATGCCCTGCAACCTCGGCCAGCGCGCCCCATAATCCGGGGCACGATGCCCCGCCTATCGGGGCGCCCCGCCCCAGTATTACCCCGATCAATCAAGGAAATGGAAAAAACTTCGCGATTCGCGGCGGCCGATCGCGCGCTCGGTTGCCGCCCCTGGAGCCGATGGTCCAGCTTTTCAATGGGCGCGGATCCGTCGCGTCTCCATGTGAAGGAAACCCCATCATGCACTCTGTCTTCAAAGAGAGCGGGCGCGCGGAGCTGGTGATTCTCGTCCTCGCGGTGCTCCTGTTCGCTTGTATCTGGTTCGCGGCGCCAGCGTTCGCCGGCGCCGACACTACCTTCGATACTGCGCTCACCAAGTTCACCGATTTCCTCGAGGGGTCGGGCGGCAAGATCATCACCGTGCTCAGCCTCGCCGGCGGCATCGTGGCGCTGGCCTCCGGCCGCTTCTCGATGGGCCAGATCGCCATCCCAGTCGGTGTGGGTGTCGGCGCCGGCACCGGCATTCCGATCGTCACCTCGACCGTGACGGCGACGATCTGACAGTCCCGGCGATCGGGCGAAGTAGCAGCTTCGGCCGATCCAAGGAGAGGGTGGTGCAATGGCCGTGGACAAGTACGTCATCCCAACGCATCTGGATGATCCCGAGCTGATCGGGCTGTGGACCCTGGATGAGTTCCTGGCGATGGTCATACCCTTCGCCTGGGGGATCCTGTCTCAGCACATCCTCATCGGCGTGGCGCTTTCGGGTGCAGGCTGGTGGGGTCTCAGAAAAGCTAAGGCAGGCCGGGCGACGTCGTGGCTTCTCCACTTGGCCTATTGGTATCTCCCGGCCGGGTTCACCGGCCTGAGAGCCACGCCACCCTCATACCTTCGATTGATGGCGGGGTGATATGGAACTTTCGTACAGCCATTCGCACAGCCAGCGGGTTCTCCGGCAGCGGAATATCCTGGCGATCGTCGCGGCCGCGCTCTGCGCGCTGACGATACTGCTCCTGATCTTCACGGTATCGCGGGACCGGGAGGTGGTTCTTCAGCCGATTCTGCGCTCTCCCGTCACGGTGAGTTCGGCCGGTGTGAGCCGCGAATATCTCGAGATGATTACGCGCGATACGGTCGTGCTGACCCTCGATCGCAGCCCGCAGAACCTCGAATACTGGATGAACGCGGTGCTCGATATCACGTCGTCGCGGATGCAGGGCAAGATCAAGGCGGACCTGCTCAAGATCGTCAACGAGCAGCGTGGATCGTCGATCTCCCAGTTCTTTACGATCGAAAAGATGGAACTCGACACCAGGAACCTTCGCTCGGAGGTCACGGGCAGCCTGCACACGATCGTCGGGAACAAGGTGATCTCCAACGAGCGTCGGACCTTCCGGTACGATTGGGAATATTCCGGTCTCTCGCTGAAGTTGATCGGCTTCGGAATGGTGACGACCGAAGAGGGGAAGGACAAATGATGTCGGTCTACGCAATTGGCAGCGCGGCTGCCGGTACCGCCTTCCTATCGCGTATCGATTGCCTTCTGAGCCGCGGTCTCGGGGCGGGGCTTGTCGCGCTGGCGGTGCTACTGGTGGCCGATCCCGCCTGGGCGGACCAGACGGTCATGGCCTCGGACAGCGCCCAGGTGGACTGCATGGCGTCGGCCAAGGACCTGACGCGCATCAGCCTCGTCGAGGACGAGTTTGCGTCGGTCTCGAAGATCTCGACCGGTAATCCGATGGACGATTTCTCGGTCGTCAACGAGCCCGTTCGCGGGGACATTTATCTTTCGGTGCCCGATGGATTTGCGCGGCCGGCTTTGTCTTTTTTCGCCACGAGCAAGCGCGGCTACGTCTACAAGTTCGTATGCCGGATCAGCGGCGAGCAGGCCGCTCAGGTCTTCGTCTCGAACCCGGCGATTGCCAACGAGAAGGCCGCCGAGAACGGGCCGGCCCAGAAGCTCGCGCCCAGGGACGCCGCTGTCGAGCTGGTCCAGGCGATGTACTCCAATGCCGTCGCCGACGGCTACGAGATGCGGCAACGCGTCTTGCGGCCAGTCTATGTCGGAACGCTCAAGGTCCAGATGATCGCGGAATATCGCGGGCCGGACCTTACCGGCAAGGTGCTGCGCATCGAGAACAAGGGCGACCAGCTCGTCGAGCTCACCGAAGCCATGGTGGCGCCGGCGAGCGCGCTCGCTGTGTCGGTCGCGGAAAACAAGCTCTCTCCGGGCAAGGTCACGACGGCCTACCTCGTCTCTCAGAACGGCCCCCACTCTCAGACGCAAAGGTGAGGACATGGCCCTTTCCGACTTCTTGAATCGCAAGCGCCCCCCGCTCGATGGAGGATCCGACGAAGGCGTCTCGCCTCTCTCCGGCGACCTGGCTGGAAACGAGGCCGTGCGCAGAAAGCAGCGGCTGCTCCTGGCGGGCGCGGCGGGGGCCGGACTGATCGTATCCTCGTTCTGGATCTTCAGCAGCAACGAGGACAGCGAGAAGCTTGGCGAGGACGGCGTGACCGAGGTCACCGTTTCGACCAAGGATCTCGTCAACCGCAACCTCTCCCAGCAGGAGTGGATGGCGCTCTCGGAGAACCGCTTCCAGTCGACGGAAAACCAGCTGAAGTCGATCGACGGGCAGAACCGGCGGCTCGAGATGCTGACGGCCCAGGTAGAGACGCTCAAGGGCCAGAACCAGGCGATGCAGACCGACGGGCAGCGGGTCCTGTCCGCCTACCAGACCGAAAACGAGCAACTGCGACGCCAGGTCACTGAGCGCAGGGCTCCGGCGCCTGCCGCGCCCGGCCCGGCCGCGCTCTATGGCCCGGGCGGACCGCAGGCCTATCAGCGGCCCGATGGCGCCGGCGGCGGGGCGGTTCCTGGGCCGATGCGGTCGGCGAGCGAGGTCAAGCTCGTCAATTTCTCGAGTGCCGATACCGGCACTGCCACGCGCGTCGCCAAAGGCAGCACCGTCTATACCGACAGCGTCAACTACCTGCCGCCCAACAGCTTCGCCCGCGCGAAGGTTATCGTGGGCGTCGATGCCAGCGCCGGCGTCAACAGCCAGACCGATCCGCTCCCCGTCGTCCTGCGCGTCACGGGACCGGCCCGCTCGGTCTACCAGAATGGCCGGCTGCTCACGACGAAGATCGAGGGCTGCCTCGTCAACGGCGCCGCCCGGGGCGACCTGTCGAGCGAGAAGGTCTACGTAAAGCTGCAGAAGATGACCTGCCCGCAGCCGGGCGGTCGCTATGCCGTCTCGGAGGTCAAGGGCTTCATCGCGTTCGGCGGCAAGACCGGCGTCCGGGGACGCGTCGTGTCGCGCGAAGGCTCGCTCGTAACCCAGGCATTTCTCGCCGGGCTGGCGGGCGGGTTCGGCCGCGGTTTTTCAGCGAATGCGAACAGCGTCTTCCAGGGCACCAACATCACCACCAACGGGCAGCGCGACAAACTGTCGACCGGGGAGATCCTGGAAGGCGGCTTCGGCGAGGGCATCGCGCAAACGGGCGACATGGTCTCGAAATATCTGATCGAGCGCGCCGAGCAATATCAGCCGGTCATTGAGATGCCGACTGGCGTGGATGTCGAAATCGTCTTCCTGGAGGGTGTGTATGTCCGCAATTGATCGTTTGCGTGTCCTCTCGCGGCCGTCGCGGCTCATGGCCGCGACCGTGGTCGGTCTCAGTATCGCCGGCATCGCGCTTGCCGCCGACACGAGCAGTCCGGAGGACCGGGTCCGGGCGCTGCTGAAGACGCGCCTCCCCAAGACCGCCATCAGCGCGATCGACTGCGGCAAGGTCGGTGGGCTGTGCGAGATCACCGCCGGCGACAATCTCTTCTATGTCGATAGTGGGGCTCGCTATCTTGTGATCGGGCGCGTCTATGACATGCAGACGCGCCAGGACATCACCGCCGCGCGCCTGCTCGAGATGAATCCCGACATGCTGGTCGGTTCGGCCGCCCGGGCGAACGCCGGCGCGGCAGGCGGCGAGGAGGACGCGCCGCAACGCCTCGCCGCCGCGCCCACCCGGCAGGCGCTGCCTGCGACGCCCGCCAAGGCGCGCAAGCTGTCCTTGTCGGGCCTTTCGCAGGACGGCGCCATCGTCTGGGGCAATCCGGCGGGGCAAACGGTGACTGTCTTCACCGACTTTCGCTGCGGCTATTGCCGCGCGCTCACCGCCGTTCTCAAGGACATGAACCTCAGGGTCATCGAGCGCCCAATATCGGTGCTGGGCAGTCGTGATGTCGCCGATCGCGTCTATTGCGCGAAGAACCGCGAAGCGGCGCTGCACGCCGCCTATGCCGGGGAACCGCTGAAGGCGGGACCCGCCTGCAACACCTCCGGGCTCGATGCGAACGAGGCGTTCGCGCACCGGCACGGCCTCAATGGCACGCCAGTGATCGTGCGCAGCGATGGCGCCGTCCTCGAGGGCTATCGGCCGCGCGCCTTCCTCGAGCAGTGGCTCCGGGAGACGCAGTCGTGAGCGCGCTCGACCACCGCCGCCGCCGGCTCACCGCGTCCGTCGCCCTGGCGAGCCTCATGATCCTCACTGGCTGTGCGACTTTCGGCGGCAACGTGAAGGGCAGCTTTTCGTGCTCGGCCCCTGACGGGATCTGCGCGCCGAGCTCCAACATCGACGATCGCGCCCTGGCGATGATCTCCGGCGATGCAGCCGAGGGCGAGGCATTGCCTGCGGGTGGCTACGACCAGCGGGCGACCGGACGGGTTAATCGCGCTTCTATTTCGCAACCGGCCCGTCTTGCGGCGAGCGATCCGGCCCGCACCCGCGAGAAGGTGCTGCGCATCGTGTTGCAACCCTATATTGACGAGCGGGGCCGCCTCCATGAGGTCAGCGCCGTTCACGCCGTCGTTGCGAGCGGCGAATGGCAGCAGGCCATCCTGCAGGCGATGCCGACGCCTGGCCGTTCGAGCGCCGCACTGTCCGATCCGTTCGAGTCCTTCGCCGACGCCGTCGATCGCGCCGACCCGCCCGGCGGCCTCGCCGCGATCGATCCCCATCTTCCGGATCCCGCCGCGGTCGCCGCCGCCCGCGCGCGCAGCGCGGACCCGGTGAGCGCGATCAAGGCGGATGTCGCCGCGCGCCTGGCGCCCAAACCGCAGGACCCGTCGTCCGCGGCGAAGGGCGGCGCGGTTCCGCCTGCTCCCGGCGCGGCCATTACCTCAATACCTGCCGCTGTCTCGGGGAGACCCGCGAGCGGTGGCGCGCAGGCCCGAGATGCGGTTGCGGACAGAAAGGCCACGCCTTCCGCTGCGGGCGTGGCTGCCGTCGATCGCGTCAAGGCCGATCCTGTCTATCAGGGCGTCGCGGCCGGCGTCGCCAAGGGGGCGCGTGATGCGGCGGCGCAAACGGGCGCCGAGCCGGCACCGGCGAAGGGCGGCACGGTCAAGGCTACGAACTTCCCCGCTGCCATTTCGGAGGAAAACTGACATGGGCAGCGAGGGCGGCTTCATCGAGAACCTGATGTCCGGCATCCTCGGCGACGCCAAGCGTCCGGATACCGGCCGGCCGGAGCTGGGAGTGCCCATGCTGGCGCACTGGCTGCCTTACCGCAGCTACGACGCCAAGACCGGGATCTTCTACAACAGTGCGTCGCGAGGCTTCGTTGTCGAGGCGTCGCCGCTGATCGGCGCCGATCAGCGGACCGGCGAGATTCTCACCCAGTTTCTCTCGGAAGCCATCCCTGCACCGGGCTGCCTCCAGTTCCACCATTGGATGAGCCCCCGGGTGGGGGAACGGCTGTCGAAATGGTATCTGCCGCGCTACGCGGCCCGCGGCGTCTACGAACGAATGGCCAAGCACCGGGTCGATTTCCTGACCGATGGCGTGTGGCGGTCGCTGTCGGCGGACGCGCCCTTCTCCTTGCGCAACCACCGTGTGGCGATCTCCTACTCGACTCCCGAGACGTCGAGTGTCTCGGTCGAGGAGATCACGGCGGTGATGGATGGCCTCATCTCGGCCCTGGCGTCGATCAACGTGTCGGCCCGCAAGATGGACCCGACCGACCTCATCGCCTGGATTGATGACATCACGTCGCCGACAACGGCGGCGGGCGAGGATGTGGTGAACTACAATCCGCTCGATTCAATAGCCGACCAGGCCATCCGGCGGGATGTGGAGTTGCACATCGAGCCTGACCGGATGCTGCTGCGGACTGAGCGGTTCCGGCCGACGGGAGCCACGGTGAACGAAGCGCCAGAGATTGGGGAGATTCTGCCCGACGTCTTCGACGTCCGCTCCTTCTCCGTCCGGAACCTTCCGACCCGGTGGGCCCCGTGGGACGTCGCACGTCTGATTGGCGACATGTTCACCGACAAGCTCAGGATGCCCTGTCCGGTCGCGACCAATCTGTGCATCGAGTTTCCCGACCCGCAGGCATTGACGAACAAAGCCGGTTTCAAGTTCATGCGGACGACGAGCCTTGCCGATTCCAAGTCCGCGCGCTTTCTGCCCCAACTGCGCGACCAGTCGCAGGAATGGCGCTATGTGAACGATGAACTTCGGCAGGGCCGCAAGCTCGTCCGCGTCTTCTTTAGCGTGACGTCCTTCTCGCCCAAGGGGAAGGGCGACACCAACGAGCGGGTGCTGAAGTCGGTCTACCGTGCGGCGGGCTGGGATCTGCTCGATGACCGGTATCTGCAGATCATGGGCCTGCTGTGCGCGATGCCCATGACAATGGCGAATGGCCTGTCGAGAGACCTCGACCGCATGAAGCGCATGCGCACGCTGCTGACGACGACCGCGGCCAATCTCGCGCCGATCCAAGGCGAGTTCCTCGGCAGCCAGATTCCCCACCTCATGCTGATCGGCCGTCGCGGGCAGCCCTTCTTCTGGTCTCCGTTCGAGAATGCCGCAGGCAACCACAATGTCGCGGTCTTCGGCAAGTCGGGCTCTGGCAAGTCTGTGACCCTGCAGGAGCTTTGCGCTTCGCTCTGCGGTGCCGGCGCGCGTGTGGTCGTGATCGACGACGGCCGCTCCTTCGAGCATTCCGCGAAGCTGCAGGGCGGGGCCTTCGTCGAGTTTACGATAGCCTCCGGGTTCTGCCTCAACCCGTTCAGCATGATCGACGAGGACCTCGCCCGAACCGATGAGGACTATCTCCTCGACTGCATGGCCATGCTCAAGGCCATCGTAAACCAGATGTCGCGGCACATCGACCGGCTGAACGACACCGAGCGCGGCCTCATCGACGGCGCGGTGAACAGCGTCTGGGAGGCGAAGGGGCGGCAAGGATCGATCGACGATGTGATCGCCGCCCTCGATGCGACCGGTAACGGGCTGGCAATGGATCTCGGCATCGCGATGCGGCCTTTCTCGTCCGGCGGCACCTATGGCCGTTTCTTCCAGGGCGAGGTGTCCTTCGAGCTCTCCGCCCAACTCACCGTGTTCGAGCTGTCGGACCTGTCGTCGCGGGAAGAGCTCAGAAGTGTCGTGCTCACGGCGATCATGTTCATGTCGCAGCAGATGATGCGCAAGGTGGATCGCTCGATACCCAAGGCGCTGCTTCTCGATGAAGCTTGGCAGATGCTGCGCGGCGGCGCGATGGCGGACTTCATCGAGACCTATGCGCGAACCTGCCGCAAATATGGCGCTTCGCTAGTCACCGCGACCCAGTCGCTCAACGACTACTACAAGTCGGCAGGCTCGATCGCTGCGCTCGAGAACTCGGACTGGTTCGTCATCCTCCAGCAGAAGCCCGAGACGATCGCGGATTTCAAGAAGCACGACCGCTTCGAGATGGACGATTACACCGATGCTTTGCTCCGCTCGCTGAAGATCAACGGCCGGGAATATTCGGACATTTTGATCAAGGGCCCCGAAACGCTGGCGGTCGGCCGCCTCGTGCTCGATCCCTTCTCGGCCGCCGTCTATTCCTCGAGCCCGGCCGTCTATGCGGCGATTGAAGGGCTCGTGGCGCAGGGGTTCAGCATGGACGAGGCGATCGAGCGGATCGCCTTTCCCGACAATCCCGAGAAATGGGCGGCGCATCCCGACTCCGGCCTGGCCGAGGCGGCGGAGTGAGCTATGGCGAGCACCACCTCACCGCCCGATATCTCACCAGCCACTCGCCCGCGGCTGCCGGATGCGCGCTCGATCCTCTATTTTTACCTGCACCTCGCCGGCTTCACCGCAATGACGCTGCTGCTGACATGGGGCCTTTTCGCACTGTTCTTCCTCGCCCTCGGCGGGTTCTCGTTCGACGGGCTCATGCACCAGCTCAACAACCTGTCGAGCCGGTATGTCGCCGCGAGCCCTGATCGGGTCGCTTCGTTCAAGCACATCTTCGTCGTCGCGCATCTCATCCTGGCCGCCGGACTGATCGTCCTGCGGCGTCACAGGATCCTGCCGCCGGCCCTGCCCAGGGGGGGTCACGACCATGGCTGAACAGCCGGAACTCGATCTGCCGTCGCCGGCTGCGCCGCCCCCTTCCCGGCGACGGCGCACGATCTTTGCCGGCTTCACGCGGCCGCAGATCCTGACGGGTCTCGTCGTACTCGCGGCTCTGGTCTGGGGCATGTGGGTGACCAGGGCGCTCGTCATGCCCAAGCAGGACCGCATCGTGTCGGCGCGTCTCTCGTCGCTCGTCGGCGAATATGTTCAGGCGCAGGCGCGCTCCGCGTCCCCGCCCCCGCAGGTCGAAGCGGAGATGCGCAGGTTCATGGCCTCGCTCGATACCGAACTGCAGCGTCGGAGTGCCAGTGGTCAGATCGTACTCGTCGGCGAAGCCGTCCTGACGAAGAACGTGCCCGATATCACCGACAAGCTGAAGGAAGCTGTCTATGCGTCCGGCGTGGCGCGTCCCCGGCAGGCTTCCGCCGCCGAGCTCGAGCAGCTCGAGCAGCAGGCGATGATGGCAGCGCAGCCACAAGCCGCCATACCGGCGCAGCCCGTGCCCCCGATGGGCTTTGTCGACCCGATGGCGGCGGGCCCGATGCCGCAGGCGATGGAACCCGCAGTTGGTCCGCAATATGCGCCGCCGGCGGCATCCGTCTCAACCTTCGGAGGTCCCGATGGCAGCGGCGGTCAATGACGTGCCCAAGCGCCGGTGGCGGCCGAACCCACGGCTCTGGCTCCTGTTCGGCACGTTCGTCGCCGGAAGCGTGACCCTGGGGACGATCAGCGACTGGCGGGAGGGCCACCTTTTCCTGATCAATACTTCGGACTCGCTCCCCAACTGGGCGTTCCTCATCAGTCGCGGTCACATGCCGGGGAAGGGCGACTATGTCTTCTTCGATCCGCCGGCGAGCGCGCTGCTGCGCCGCCATTTCGGTGAGCGGCCGGAGATGTTCGGCAAGATCGTCTTCGGTCTGCCCGGGGATGTCGTTGGTCATGATGGCCCCGATGTCATGATCAATGGCGCCCGGGTTGCGCGGATGAAGGCTGTCACGCGGCTTGGCGAGCCGCTGACGCCAGGGGCGACGGGGCGGGTGCCGCCGGGCTGCTTCTTTGCGGCCACGCCCCACCAGGACGGATTCGACAGCCGCTATGCCGAGATCGGCTTCGTCTGCGCGCGGCAGATCATCGGGACCGGGGAGCCGGTGCTGTGAGGACGGTTCTGGGGGGAGGCACCGCTGTGCTGGCGCTCGCCGCGGCCGTATTGCTGGTCGGACCCATGCGCAGCGAGGCGCGGGACTATGGGCAGGCAGGCCAGGCTTTCCCGATAACCGAGCCGGACCTTTTGGCGACCATCGAGGCCCGGCTGCGCCGCGCGGAGGCGAGCGGCGAACTGGCGCGGATGAACGAGGTGTTCGCCAAGCGGGTGGAGGCCAAGGTTCGCAGGCCCACGCCCGTCGAAGGGATCACACCCGCGCGGGTGGGCAGGAGCTGGGACTACGATCCAACCGTCGCGATCGAGCGCGATATCCGCGACCAGAAGGGCAATCTGATCGCGGCGGCCGGGCAGAAGATCAATCCGCTCGACTTCGTCGCGGTGCGGCAGGATCTGGTCTTCATCGACGGCGACAATGCGGCAGAGCTGGCCTGGGCGACTGCCCGATACGCCGATCTCAAGGCCAAGATTATCTTCGTCAATGGATCGCCGATCGAGCAGATGACCGCGAAGAAGCGCCGCTTCTACTTCGACCAGGAAGGCAAGCTCACCGGAACCTTCGGCATCGAGCACACGCCGGCTGTCGTGACCCAGGCGGGCAAGGTGATGCGGATCTCCGAGATGGTCATCAAGCCGGGGAGTCCGGGATGATGCCGTTGTGGCTGGACATGCTTCGCACGCCGATGGCGGCGCCCGAGACCGCTGGCCTCAGACGACTGCGCCTCGTCTGGCAGGTCCTCTGCCTCGCGCTCGCAGCGAGCATCGCAGGTCTTGCTCCCTTGCGCGCGCTGATGGGCCGCGCGGCGCCCTGCATGATCGCGGTCCTGCTCGTCGCGACCCTGCTCGCGACGCTCATTTACCTGCGCCGCAAGCACCGTGCCGACACGATATATCTGGCGACATTGGGAGAGGGCCGATGATGCTCGCGCTTCGCTTCATCGTGACTGCCCTGCTGCTGGCGTTTGGCACCGTCGCCTTGCCGCAGGCGGCCCAGGCGGCCGGACCAACCTGTAACGGCAAGTTCGTCAATCCGATCACGGATGTCTGCTGGTCGTGCCTCTTCCCGCTGTCCGTGGGCGGCCTCAAGATATGGCCGAGCGGGCGACCTGATACCAACAATCCGGCCTCGCCGATCTGTGCCTGCGCAGATCCGATACCGCGCATCGGCATTTCGGTCGGCTTCTGGGAGCCCGCGCGCCTTGCCGACGTGACGATGAAGCCGTGGTGCTTCCCCAATCTGGGCGGTATGCGCATCGCCCCGGGCTTTGATATCGGACAGGGCTATCTCGCGGGTCCCTCGATGGTGGGCGGCCGGTCGCAGAGCACCGCCAAGTGGCATGTGCACTGGTATGTCTATCCGCTCCTCTACTGGATGGAGATCCTGACCGATTTCGTCTGCTTCGAGCAGGCCTCGTTCGACATAGCCTACATGACCGAGGTCGACCCGCTCTGGCAGGATGACTCGCTCGCCGCGCTGATCAACCCCGAGGCGATCGTCTTCGCCAATCCGATCGCGAAGGCGGCCTGTGCCGGCGACTGCATTGCCGGAACGGTGAACCTCCCCCTCGACCAGCTGTTCTGGTGTGCCGGCTGTCAGGGCGGGATGTATCCTCTGAACGGAAACATCCCCGCCTCCATCGGCCATGTCCAGTCCTCGCGGCTCGCGCTGTCGCGCTTCGCTTACAAGATGCATCGCCAGGCGCTTGCCTGGGGCACGATGGGCTCGGCTGGACTCTGCAAGAAGTACCTGATGCCGATCATGCGCAAGCAGCAATATCGGTTCCAGATGACCAACCCCATTCCGACGGTGAATGGCCGCTTCGCCTGCTCGGCGATCGGCGCGTCGACCATGCCGCCTGACGCGGGGCGCGCCTATCCCGCCGGCGGCGAGGACATGGGCTACCTCGTCTGGCGCAAGCGCAACTGCTGCGTGCTTTAGGAGGGCATGATGCGACTTCTCGCCTGGAGTTCAGCCGGCATCATCGCCTTCGCCAGCGTTTCGGTTCTCCTTGCCCAGACCATCGACGGATTGGATGTGCAGGCGATCAAGCAGCGCTCCGCGGACCTGCAGGCGGAAGCCCAGGCGTTCGTCGACCAGGTCAAGGATCGCGGGGACGCCTTCCGCGAAGACGCGAGCACCGTTCGCGAGGACGGCATGCAAAACATGCAGCGCGTCGCGACCACGGACCTTCCCAAGGGACCGGCGGGGCCGATCGATTTCGACGAGATCGTGCAAGGCGCGGCGTCGAACGCGACTGCCGGCGGCGGCGAGGCGCCGCAACTCATTGCCTTTGCCAGCCTGTCGATGCCGCCCAAGGCGTTGCGGCAGCTCATCCAGGACACGGCGCGCGCGGGCGGGGTGGTGGTCTTCCGTGGTTTCCCCAACAACTCTATGAAGGAGTTCTCACAAGCGCTGGGCAAGATCGTCGAGCGCCAGGACGACTTCGCCAACATCGGCATCGACCCGCGCCTGTTCCGGGCGTTCGATGTCCAGGCCGTCCCCACCTATGTCGCGGTCTCCTCGGACTTCGATCTTTGCGCGGGCTTCTCCTGCCGCACCAACGTACCGCCGCATGATCGGATGATCGGCAATGTGACGGTCGAGTATGCGCTCACCTCCTTTGCGGACGGGAACGGGCCGGGAGCGCGGGTTGCCGCCGTTGGTCTCGCAAACCTGAAGAAGCCAGCGCCGTGAAGCTTAGCGCTGCCCTTGCCGCGCTCGTTGCAATGCTCGCGCTCGCCGCGCCGGCGGCCGCGCAGATGACGGTCGAGGAAGCGCGCGAGGAGGGGAGGACGCTCGGAAACGAAAAGCGGCAGGACAGTACCCTGGTGCCGACGGACAATGCCCGCGCGGAAGCTGTACCCGGATATTCGGGAACCTCGCTTCCTGAGGGCGCCTATTTCGACAACCCCGGCCGTATGGAATCCGACGCGGCGTCGGTGAAGTCCACCAACGAGCAGTATCGGATCACCACCGATGCCGATGGGAGCCGGCCGACATTCAGCAACGCCGAGATCCTCGCGGCGACATCGCGCGCGACGTCGGTCGAGAACGATCCTTCGACCTTCCTCGCCGGCGAGGAGTTCAGTGGTACGTCCGGCTCCTGCACGCCCTTGCCGCCACCGGCCGGTAGCGACGGTTATTACGAGACCAGCTGCAACACGGGCAGCAAGGTCACGACCGAGGCGCGCACCTGCACCGTCAATCTCGATGTGCGCACCGAAACCCGATCGATCTATACTTATTACGCTGGCCGGATGAGCACGATGCCGAACGATGGCGGGGTCTATCCGGCGCGTACCGCGTTCGACGACGAGATCGCCTCGGGGGTCTGCTGGGAAAGCCGCGCGATCGAGTATTGCGATAATTTCGACCCGTTCGGCTACACGCCCGCCTCGAGCTGCCGTAGCCTCGGCCACAGCGCGGTCGAAGTGAAATGCACGGCGGAAGCCCAGGGCATCAGCCCCGGCTATTATCATTCCGGCATCGTACTCGCGACCGGCCAGTATTGGCTGTCCCAAGTGGACGAACCCACGGTCACCACGATTTCGCGCAACGAAGGGCTCTGTGCGCCACTGGCCGGGGATTCGATGTGCTCGCTTCAAACCGAAGTCTGCACGTCGAGCGATCCTGTGACCCGCATTGAAGCGCCCCGGGTTTCCAGGAGGCTCCAACTTGTGAGAAGGAGCATCCGTTATGAGCAAGACAACCAACAAATTTTCACCTGAAGTCCGCGAGCGGGCGGTTCGTATGGTGGTGGAGCAGCGGGC
>NZ_NMUA01000236.1 GCF_002312805.1 Sphingobium sp. D43FB
GGAACTGGAAATGTTTCTGTTTATCATAGTGCTGACTGTATTTGCAGCTGTCCTTGGGGTAGTAGCCAAGGGTGGAAAGACACAGACGATGGAACAGTTCAGAACGTTATCGTCAGGCTGGTACTATATTGAAAACGGGGAAAAAACAGAGATTTCCCTTCCGGCAGTAATAAAAGCAGACGGGCAGAAGAAGCTGGTGCTCTATAATGACAAAATTACAGAAGAAGACGCAGGAAAAACCATAACAACCAAAGGTGCACAGCATGAACCTGAGATACGGCTGAATGATGAAATTCTGTATCAGTATGAGAATTCGGCATTTCCCAGAAATACCCAGATGAAATCCAAGCTGGACTGTGACGGGGAAATTCCCGCGGACAGCCGGGGAGGAACTCTGACAGTTACT
>NZ_NMUA01000237.1 GCF_002312805.1 Sphingobium sp. D43FB
AGTTCCGGCTGCGACATGCTGTATGGCATGGCCGATGGTTGTGCGCTGAGCCAAACCTACGGAGGGAATTATGTCAGTTAAAATAGTCATTAAACCGAATACCTATTTTGATTCTGTCTCGCTGATGTCTATCTCCACGCGTGCAAATAAACTCGACGGCGTCGAGCAGGCATTTGTGGCGATGGCGACCGAAATGAACAAAGGTGTGCTGAAAAATTTAGGACTGCTGACGCCGGAGCTGGAACAGGCGAAAAACGGCGACCTGATGATTGTCATCAATGGTAAATCGGGTGCGGACAATGAGCAGTTGCTGGCGGAGATTGAAGAACTGTTCAATAGCAAAGCGCAAAGCGGCTCGCACGAGGCGCGTTACGCCACTATTGCCAGCGCCAAAAAGCATATCCC
>NZ_NMUA01000238.1 GCF_002312805.1 Sphingobium sp. D43FB
TCACTGTCCGCACAAAGAACCAGAATACCATCAGACAGCCAATTGCAGTCAGGCATCTGCGCGTTTTTCTATGTACTACATGCTTTTCCAGATAAATCACCCAGGCACAGTACATTCCCAGATAAATACAGTTACGGCACTGATCTGCCAGATTTCTCATAAAAACATTTTCCGGTCTCGCCTGCCTGCAGAAATAAGCCAGCAACACACTTATCAAAATCACTCCATATGACAGAGCCCTCTTTTTACTGTATGTCATGAAAATTCCTCTTTCATCGGAGCGGGTTTGAAAAATGCTTTACGCAAGATGTGCGTCACAATTTGCGGGAATGATTTTTCAAACACACCCAACCTATTTTTGTAATAATTATACTATAAAGCACTATTTTATCATATAGTTTTC
>NZ_NMUA01000239.1 GCF_002312805.1 Sphingobium sp. D43FB
GTGCAGGGCAGCATGCCCTACACGAAGCCGCTCAGATTGTTGCGGTAGGCGGTGCGGGCGACGAACTGGCCGAGCGGGATGGTGGCCACATCGTCCTGCGCCAGGGCGTTGATCTGGCCGGCCAGGGATTTGCGGGAGGCCTCGTCCGGCGCTTCCAGCCAGGACTGGATCATCGCCTCCATGCGCGGGCTCTCATACCAGCCGAACCAGCCCGACGCGCCGGTACCCTTCACCAGCGAGGCCACGCCCGGGTGGCCATAGGCCATGGCCGAGCCATAGGTGTGGAAGATGCTCCAGCCGCCCTTCTCCACCGGCTCGCGGCTGACGCGGCGCTGCACCACCGTGCCCCAGTCGGTCTCGGCCAGCTCCACATTCATGCCGATCTGCCGCAGCAGGTCGGCCG
>NZ_NMUA01000240.1 GCF_002312805.1 Sphingobium sp. D43FB
GAAATCGAGTAGGACGGAGCACGAGAAACTTTGTCTGAATATGGGGGGACCATCCTCCAAGGCTAAATACTACTGACTGACCGATAGTGAACTAGTACCGTGAGGGAAAGGCGAAAAGAACCCCGGAGAGGGGAGTGAAATAGATCCTGAAACCGTATGCGTACAAGCAGTGGGAGCCCACTTTGTTGGGTGACTGCGTACCTTTTGTATAATGGGTCAGCGACTTATTTTCAGTGGCGAGCTTAACCGAATAGGGGAGGCGTAGCGAAAGCGAGTCTTAATAGGGCGTCTAGTCGCTGGGAATAGACCCGAAACCGGGCGATCTATCCATGGGCAGGTTGAAGGTTGGGTAACACTAACTGGAGGACCGAACCGACTACCGTTGAAAAGTTAGCGGATGACC
>NZ_NMUA01000241.1 GCF_002312805.1 Sphingobium sp. D43FB
CCAAAGCCGCCTTTTTTGCGTTACCCCAAAACCAAGGGGCAACCACGTGTCGCGGGATGGAGCAGCCCGGTAGCTCGTCAGGCTCATAACCTGAAGGTCGTAGGTTCAAATCCTACTCCCGCAACCATAGCAGTATAATAACCTCACCATAGCAATATGAACGCAGAACCCCGCAAGCCAATGGCCCGCGGGGCCTTTCTGTATCGCGCGAATTCAGACCATAGGCCCGCTCTTACAAAGCGGATATCGAGGTGGGCAATCGTATCGTTCCGGTGAGGCTTGCTCTTACCCACAAGTGCCTGCTGGGTGCCTCGAGATTCGAGCTCCCTCAACGAGATCGGCGAGTCGCGTCATTCCTCTCCATATGACGGTCGTGCCGGGTGGTGGGTCAGACGCGCGGTCC
>NZ_NMUA01000242.1 GCF_002312805.1 Sphingobium sp. D43FB
GCCCGCGAGGTTGCGGCTGCGCTGCAGAAGGCCGGCCTTGCGGTGGAGCTGGATCTGCGCAATGAGAAGATCAACCGCAAGGTCGTCGACCATATCGACCAGCGCGTGCCCGTGCTGGCCGTGATCGGCCGGCGCGAGGCGGAGGAGGGCAAGGTGGTGCTGCGCCGCCTGCCCGGGCGCGAGCAGGTGACGCTGACGCTGCAGGAGGCCGTGGCCACCCTTGCGGCGGAGGCAACGCCTCCCGATCTGAAAGAGCAGGCAATGGTTGCAGCAGCGTGACTGCTGCACCATAAGACTCACCCAAAGCGTTTCAACAGCGACAGGAGCCGACTCTGGCCCGAGGCCCTATTCCGAACCAATTGCCCGCCCGCGACGGACCGCGTGTAAACGAGGATATCCGCG
>NZ_NMUA01000243.1 GCF_002312805.1 Sphingobium sp. D43FB
GGTCTGGGCGGCCGGCGTGGCCGCGCCCGCCTTCCTGCACGAGCTGGACGGGCTGGAAAGCCAGCGCAACGCCCAGCTCGTGGTGCGCCCGACGCTGCAGACCACGCGGGACGACGCCATCTTCGCCATGGGCGATTGCGCCGCCCTCACCCTGCCCGGCCAAGAGCGCCCGCTCGGCGCCACGGCGCAGGTGGCGCAGCAGCAGGCGAAGCACCTGGCGCGCGCCATTCCCGCCCTGCTGGAAGGCAGGCCCCTGCCGGAATTCTCCTACCAGCATCGCGGGGCGCTGGTCGCCATCGGCCATTACAACGCCTTCGGCAGCCTGGGCCGGCGCGGGCTGCTGGGCGGCGGCACCTTCATCCAGGGCCGCATCGCCCAGATCAGCTATGCCTCGCTCTACC
>NZ_NMUA01000244.1 GCF_002312805.1 Sphingobium sp. D43FB
GCCCAAGCACAAGGTGGGGGCCGTCGATTACGGCGCCAAACGCAACACCCTGCGCTGCCTGGCCGATGCCGGCTGCGAGGTGACCGTGCTGCCCGCCACCGCCACCGCCGAGGACATCCTCTCCCACAAGCCGGATGGCGTGTTCCTCTCCAACGGCCCCGGCGACCCGGCGGCGACGGGCGCCTACGCGGTGCCTGCCATCCGCGGCGTGCTGGATGCCGGCACGCCGGTGTTCGGCATCTGCCTTGGCCACCAGCTGCTGGCGCTGGCGCTGGGCGGCCGCACCTTCAAGCTGGACCGCGGCCACCGCGGCGCCAACCCGCCGGTGCAGGACCTGGCCACCGTCCGCGGCGAGATCACCAGCCAGAACCCCGGCACCGCGCTGGACGCCAAGTCGCCGC
>NZ_NMUA01000245.1 GCF_002312805.1 Sphingobium sp. D43FB
CCAGGAGCCAAAGATATAACCCAGGCTACTGAGATAAAGCTTGCCGAACACCATCATAACAATGCCAACAGCGGCCTGTATGGTGGCACGGATTTTTACGCTGATATCAAAACGGTCATCCAGCGCGCCAATGAAAACAAGCACACCGGCACAAGCGAGATAGAGAGATGCATGCGGAATATAGTAATCGACAATTCCGAACGTGAAGCAAATCCCTGCGTAAACCGAAATCCCCCCAACGAGAGGTATCAATCCCTGGTGACGTTTGCGGAAGTTTGGTTTATCCACTAAACCGACTTTTTTTGCCACCTTACGGGCAAAAAACAGAAACAGTGTCGTGAATAAAAAAATACTGATGAGATCAGTACTCACTGTCAGTAAATTCACAATGCATGCTCTC
>NZ_NMUA01000024.1 GCF_002312805.1 Sphingobium sp. D43FB
TTCATCTAAACCAACAATGTCAAAGAACCAGCCAAACTAAAAACCGGACAACCAAGCCCACCTGATCCTTACGGTCCAGGTGAACCAGCGTCCCGCCATAGTGGCAACCTTCCAGAGCGCTTCCATAAGGCAGCGCCCCGTCCGGTGAACACGCCTCTAAGCGGGGAGGCCTGACCCGTCAAACGCTTTTTGCATTTTTGTTTCAGAAATTTTTGCAGGTTAAGGGCTACACCACGTTCGACGGCGACCATGGCCAAGGGTGACAAAGAGAATGAGTTTGCAGGATGCCGACGCGAATGACGCGGGATTCGGCGCGCGCATAAGAAGCGCGATCTTCTGGCGTTCGGGCAGCCAGATCGTCTCGCAGATGATGAGCTGGGTCGTGACCCTGGCCGTCATCCGCCTGCTCGATCCGGCGGACTATGGTCTGTTCGCCATGACGCAGGTGATCCTGAACTTCGCGACCTTCTTGAATGGCTATGGCCTGGTGAGCGCGTTGGTCCAATCCGATTCGGTCACGCCCCACCGGTTGCGGCAGGCATTCGGCATCATGCTGCTGCTCAATGGCGCACTGGCCGCGCTGCAACTGGCGATCGCGCCGATCGCGGCGGACTATTATGACCAGCCGATGGTCGCGGACCTGCTGCGGGTGCAGGCGCTGCTCTATCTATCCACACCCTTCATCTCCATTCCCGAAGCCATCATGGGACGGGCGCTGGATTTCAAACGGCCTGCCTTGGTCAATCTGATCGCGGCCTTCGCCTCGGCGGCCGTCGCGCTCTATGGGGCGCTGTCCGACTGGGGGGTGTGGACGCTGGTGTTTGCGCCGATCGCGGGATTCTGGATCAAGGGGCTGGGCTATATAGTGGCGACGGGTTTCCGGCCGATTCCCAGTTTCGATTTTCGCGGGACCGGGGCGATGGTGACCTATGGCGCGTCGCTGCTGGGTGGCCAGCTGTTCTGGATCGCGCAGAGTCAGGCGGATATCTTCATCGGCGGGCGGGTGCTGGAGCCGCATCAGCTTGGCCTTTATGCCGAAGCTTTGTTCCTGACGCAGATCTTCGTCAGCAAATTCATCCCGCCGCTCAACGATGTCGCCTTCCCCGCTTATGCGCGGATGCAGAAAGACCCGTCGCGCGTCGCTTGGTCCTTCTGCAAGGCGGTGCGGTTGCTGTTGCTGATTTCCTGTCCGGTCTATCTGGGCATGGCGGTGACGGCCGAGCCGCTGGTCGAGACATTGTTCGGCGTGAAGTGGTTGGAGATGGCCCCGTTCGTGGCGATTCTCGCGCTCGCCATGCCATTCATGACGGTGCAAGTGATGTTCGCGCCGGTGAGCAATGCGCTGGGTCGGCCCGGCACCACGGCGCGAGTCGCGGCGGTCGGTGCGGTGCTGATGCCGGTATCTTTTCTGATCGGCATCAAATTCGGTGCGATCGGGCTGGCGTGGGCCTGGCTGGGTGCCTTTCCGATTCTGACCGCAATCACCGCGCGGCTGGCGGGCGCGCCGATGGGGTTGCGCCTCATCGATCTGGTCCACGCGGCCGCGCCGGCGCTGGGCTGTTCGGTGTTGATGGCGGGTGTCGTGATGGCGGTTGATTTTCTGCTGCCGCCGCTGGCCGCGCCAATCCGGCTCGCGATCCTAGTGCCGACGGGCGGCATCGCGTTTCTTGCCGCGTTGATGCTGTGTTCGCGCGCCACGGTGATGGAACTGGTCGCGCTGGTGGTGCGGCGTGCGCCCCCAGCCCAGGCACCGGCCTGAACCGAGGGGGCAGCCGCCTGTTTCAAGCCGTCTGGATATAATCGCGCAGCGCGCTGGCTTCCGATTCGATGCTATCGATGCGGAATTTCACCAGATCGCCGATCGAAATCAGGCCGACCAACTGGCCATCGACCACCACCGGCAGATGGCGAATGCGCCGCTTGGTCATCAGCGAGAGGCCATGGATCACCTGCATCTTGTCATCCACGGTGATGGCGGGCGAGGTCATCAGGTCGCCCACCGGATGGTCGAGCGCCGCTGCGCCATCGGTCGCCACGCGATAGACCAGGTCGCGTTCGGAAAAGATGCCGACCACTTCGCCATCATCGACCACAGGCACGCAGCCGATTCGCCGATCGGCGAGCAACTGGACAGCGGACAACACCGTATCGGTGGACCGCACCTGGACGACATCGCCCCCCTTGCCCCGCAAAATCGCTGCAATCGTCATGGCTGCTCTCCTTCTGCCCTATAATTTGGTTCAGGCGCTTGATGATCCCACTTTCGCGGGCCAAAGAAAAGGGATGACACGCAAGCAAGCGCTCGATGATCCGCAGATCGCCGCCGTGGCCTGGACCCGGTTTCGCCGCATCATGGCGTGGATGGCGCTGGGCGGGGCGGCCTGCACCGCGCTGGCGCTGCTCTTTCTCTATTATCGGTCGGAAACCATGCCGATCCATATGATCATCGCGACCATATTGGGGGTGTGGCTGACCTTCATGCTGGGCACGGGGCTGATGGCGCTCGCCTTCCTGTCGCATGGCACCGGCCATGACGAGCAGGTGATGGACCGGTTGAAGGACGAGGTGCCGCTGGATGACTGACAAGCGCGACGATGTGGTGTTGCGGGTCATGCCACGCATCGCCGACATCAACGCCAACGGCCATATTTTCGGCGGCTGGGTGCTGAGCCAGATGGATATTGCAGGCGGCATCGTCGCGCATCGAATCGCGCAGGGGGCCGTGGCCACGGTCGCGATCGAGAGCATGAAGTTCATCACGCCGATTTTGCTGGGCGATGTCGTGTCGGTCTATGCCCATGAGGAGCGGCGCGGGCGGACCTCGCTCGCCATCCGCATCGAGGTGGTGGCGACGCGCGGGGCGGAGCAGGAGCAGGTCGATTTGACCAGCGGCCTGTTCACCTTCGTCGCGCTGGATGAGAATCACCGGCCGCGCCCCTTGCCCGCGACCTGATCATCAGCGGGGCGTCCGCAGGCGGTAGTCGAGTTGGGCCGTTCCCTGCGCGGGCACGGTGACCGCCCATAGCCAAGCCCCATCGCGACGGACGAGACGCGGACGTGATCCGACGAGTCGGTTGGCTTCGTCATCCTGCACGATGATTTCCGCGACCAGCGGTTCGGTGCCGCTATTGATCAGCCGAAGACCGTATCGCTGCGTTTTGTCATCGAAGGAGCGTTCGTAGCGCAAGTGCGGGCTTTGACCTGCGGCGATCTCTACCTTGTCGCCGATCGCCTGGTCACGCATTCGCGCCTGCGCCAGCAACAGCGATTCGCCCCCGCGCATCGCGAACAGCGACAGGCCGCCGGACGGGAGCGGCACCCCTGCCCCGCTTTCGCCCCGGTTGGTGAAGCGCAGCGTGCGGGTGAGCGGGCCGCCCTCGCTGGCCTCGCCCTGCGCCGACAACCGCGCGGTGTAGAGGATGGTGAAGGCAATCGCCCGCTGGTGCAGGAGGGCGACCTGCTTTTGGCTGCTGGGGTTGAGATCGACCGCCATGGGCACACGATACAATTTGAGGTCGCCCAGTTCCTCCTGCGTTGCGACGCGGCGACCCGTCACCATGATTTCCTGGGCCGCCATCATCGGCGGGGGTGGTGGTGGCGGGGGAGCCATGCCATATACCATCTCGTCATCCTCCCCGTCATAACTCGGTTCGGGCCAGCAGCTCAGGTAAAGCGGGGGCGTGTCCGGCGCGCGTCCGAGATCGGCATAATCCGATGTGCGGTTGAGTCGTCCCGCAATCGCCAGCAATCGGGCATCGGGGAAGGCGACGCTGTTGCCGTTGGCGACCGTCAGCCAGGCGAACAGGTCGAGCGTGCGCCCGTCCGGCGCGATTCGCGCGACATAGTCGGCAGCCCAATCGAAGCCGGTCGTGAGATAGGTGAGCGTCACATCGGCCTGCGTCGCTCGATCGCTCTGCGTGTCGATCGACAAGGTGGGGGTGACGGACAGGTCGGACGGCACGCTGTCATGGATCAGCGTTTCGGGCAGGCCCGAACAGCGCAACGCCTCTACCCCGTCCGCGCTTTCGATGACGAGCGCCTGGTCGGGCGTGGAGCGGACGATGGCGTCCTGCTCCACCACCTTGCCGGTCGCGGGGTCGGTACGGCGCAGATGCACCGCCTTGCCCAGCGCGCCGAGCGTCAGGCTGGCGGGCGACAGCAGCCGAGCGTCGCGATTTTTCTGGATGACGCCGCCGGGCAGGCCGGTCACCGCCGCGCTGACCGCGATCATGCCGTCCGCCACGCCCTCGAAGCGGATGGTCGAATCGCCGGGTGGGAGGGTGATGCGCCGCTGTTCGGTGACGAGCGCGAAGCCGGTGGGGAAGCGGGCGTTGATACTCCCCTCGCCGCGTTCGGGGTCGCGATAGACGGTGACCGAGCGGGAGTGCGCGCCGGGCGAGACGATAAGCGTCTGCGCAGACGCGGGCGCGCCCGTCATGACGAGCAGCAGCAGGATCAGCCAGCGGCGCATGCGCGGGCCGTCAGTAGCGGGTTTCGAAAATGGCGGTGAGGCTGGTGGTGCCGTTGGCGGGCACCGTCACCTGCCAGCGCGCGCTATTGCTGTCGATCCGCTGCGACGGCAGGCTTTCGCTGACGATGCGGGTATCGTCAAAGGCGAAGTCGAGGCCCGACTGGGTCAGTTCGATCGTGACCGGCTGATCCTTCGCATTGCTGAGGTCGTAGCGCATATGACTGCGCCATTTGCTGTTCGAGACACGCTCGCGCTGTTCCACGACGGGCTTGACCTTCACGTCGAAGGCGTCGCCGGTGGCGAGCGCCAGATCGCTGCCCATCGGCGTATGATCGACCTGATTTTCGCCGATGAACTGCGGCGCGCCGCCGGCATCCTTCATATAGAAGCGCACCGTTCCGGCGGGTAGCGCGTCGCCAAGGCCGCCTGCCCGTGCGGTCGAGAAATGCACGACGCTGCGGACGCTTTGCGGCTCTTCGCTGCTGGCGAGCCAGCCGTTGCGATAGGCATAGCCCGCGCGGGCGGGCACGCCCTGTACGTCGAGGAAACTGACCTGCTTGGTCTGGCGATCGGCGATTCGGGTGCGGGCGGCGATGGGGTAGAGGTAGAAATCGCCCAATTGCTCGCGCGGCGCGGTTTCGGTTCCGGCGCGGCGAAGGGCGGTGGCACGTTGCGGGCGATAGCCGCCCTGGCTTTGGCCGACGCTGCCCGCGACCAGCAGCGTGCGGGCATTGTCATAGCTGGTGCCGCTGGTGTTGGTGAGCGTGACCCAGCCCTGCACGTCGATCCGCCCGGCCTTCGCATCGAACAGCGCGACATAATCCGCCGCCCAGCCAAGCCCCGGCGTCAGATAGCGCAGCGAGGCCGCGCGGGTGCCGGCGCGGGCGCTGTCCACCGTCACCGACAGGGTCGGGCGCGCGCGCAGATTGGCGGGCACCTCGTCGAAGATGACGCGCACCGGCAGGCCATCGTCACGCAAAATTTCGATCCGCTGGCCGATTTGCAGCACCACGCCGCCCTGGACGCTCAGCACCTTGGCCTGTTCGCGCTGTTCCGCGCCAGTGGCGGGGTTGGTGCGGACGATGGTGACGGTGCGGCCGATCGCCTTTTCCATCAGTTTGCCGGGGGACAGCAGGTCGAAGTCGAAATTTTGTTCGACGATCGATGCGCCATCGGCGGCGAAGGACAGGGTTTCAGGCCGGATCTGCGCCGACACATCGGGAAATTCGATGCGGCTGATCCCGGCGGGGATGGCGAGTTGGCGCACATCCTGCACCAGCGCGAGATTATTATTGTAGATGGTGACGGCCACGTCGCCCTGCGCCGAGGCGGCGGTCGGGTTTGTCGCGTCCAGCGCCAGCGCGGCAGCGGGCAGGAGAGCGAGCAGGGGCGCAAGCAGGAACAAGCGGGGCATGGCGGCATCTCTCCGGTCGGAACGCCAGTGCCTTGTGCCGGATCGCGACGGGCTTGGAAAGCGGGCATGAAAAAGGGGATGGTGCATCGGCTGCGCCATCCCATTTTTTGTCCGGTAGAACCGCTGTGCGGCGTTATTCGGCCGCTTCCGTCGCGGGACGGGTGCGGCGGGTGCGCTTCTTGGGCGCTTCGACTTCACCGTCATTGTCGGCGCGACCGATGGCGGGCGGCAGCACGGTCAGGTCGAGGCTTTCGTTTGCCTGTTCGGCTTCGGGCACGACCTTGCGCGGGCGACCACGGCGGGGACGCGGCGCTTCGGCTTCGGGCTGCGGCGCGGGTGCCTGTTCGACGACGGGCTGCGGCGCGGGCGCGGCCTGCTCTACCGGAGCCTGCGATTCGGCGGCGACGGGGCGATCGCGCCGCGGACGGTCGCGACGGGCATTGCGATCCTCGCGCGGTTCGTCCTGGCGGCGATTCTGGTCGCGCGGGGCACGATCGCCGAACTCGCGGGGTGCGCGGTCGGCCTGATCGCGTTGCGGACGGTCGCCCTGGTCGCGTTGTCCGCGATCGGCATAATCGCGCTGGGGCCGGTCGCCCTGCTCGCGCGGGGCACGGTCGTTACGGTCATTGCGATCGTTACGGTCATTCTGCTCACGCGGGGCGCGATCGAAACCGGGCTGTTCGCGCGGCGTGCGGTCGTAGGACGAATTGTCGGTGCGGAATTCGTCGACACCGTCGGCGACGCCCTCGAAATCATCGCCATCCTCGTCGAAATTCTCGTCGGGGCGACGCTGGCGCTGGGGCTGGCCCTGCTGCTGTTCTTCCTGCCGGGCGCGATTGTCGGCCAGGACGCGGAAATAATGGTCAGCAAATTGGAGATAATATTCGGCATTGACCCGATCACCCGACATCTGGGCATCGCGCGCCATATTCTTGTATTTTTCAAGAAGCTGGGTCGCATTGCCACGGGCGCGATTGTCGATGCGGTTGCCGCTGTCGCCACCCCCGCCCCGATTGTTGGTGTTGGGACGTCCGTTATTATTCCGGCCGCGATTGCGGCGACCGGCCTGCCGGTTGTTGATCAAGATATGATCCTTGTGTTCGCTGTCATAACCTTGGCTGAAAACACTGTTCCGTCGCCATCCCCAAGCGCGACCCGCTCATCGGGCCGGATATAGCTCCGCAGGACATAGGCCATTATCTGGCTTATGCCGTCCAATGCCAGAGGTGCCGCGCAGCAGCGCCATCATGACTTTAAGGAGCTAGAAAACAGCTTTTCCATCAATGACCTAAAAGGGTCATGTCGCCGGAGCGTGCTGTTCCTGACGTCGATGTAATGGCTTTCATGGGATAAACCAAGCAAATTCGGCTTTATCATCGTTAATCATCGGGTGGCGACCAGGCAGCGGTCCAGCCCGGCCAGATCGCGCAGCGGCCGCACGGCAAGGCCGACGCCCTCCAGCAGCGCCGTAACGGCAAGGCGCTGGTCATGACCAATCTCGATCGCGGCCATGCCGCCCGGCGCGATCAGGCGCGGCAGGTCGGGTGCGATGCGGCGATAATCGTCCAGGCCATCGCTGCCCGCAAACAGCGCGCTGCCCGGTTCACGCAGCACATCGCCCGCCAGCGCTGCGTCGCGCGCGATATAGGGCGGGTTGATGAGGAGGAGGTCGAACGGGCCGTCCACCCCCTGCCCCCAATCACCGAGGCGGAATTGCGCGCGCGTCGCCAGGCCCAGCCGCGCGGCATTGCCCTGCGCGACGGCAAGCGCGCCGGGCGAGGTGTCGATCCCCAAGCCCTGCGCAATGGGCCATTCGCTCAGGGCCGCGAGCAGGAGCGCGCCGGAGCCGGTACCAAGGTCGAGAACGGACGCAGGCGCGCGCCCCGCGAAATGCGCGACCGCCGCGTCGATCAGCGTTTCGCTGTCGGGGCGCGGGATCAGCACGTCGGGCGTGACGGTCAGGCTGATCGTCCAGAAATCACGCATGCCGCTGATATAGGCGATCGGTTCGCCGTTCAGGCGGCGGTCGAGCAATGCGGCGAAGGCGGCGGGGACCGCCAGGTCGCGCTGGCGCAGCAGCATGTCGGCGCGCGAGAGGCCCAGCGCATGGGCCATCAGCAATTCGGCGTCGAGCCGCGCTGTGTCGCTGGTCGCGCTCAAACGGGCCGTAGCCTCGCGCAGCGCAGGCGCGATGCTCACCCCACCCCGTCCAGTTGCGCCAGCCGTGCGGCTTCGTCTTCGGCGATCAGCGCGTCGATGACTTCGGCAAGGCCCGGCCCTTCGAGAATTTCGGGCAGGCGGTGCAGCGTCAGGTTGATGCGGTGATCAGTGACGCGGCCTTGCGGGAAATTATAGGTGCGGATGCGTTCTGAGCGGTCGCCCGACCCGACCATCGCCTTGCGCGCGCCGGCCTGTTCGCTCTGGGTGCGTTGCCGTTCGGCTTCGTAGAGGCGCGCGCGCAGCACCTGCATCGCCTTCGCCTTATTCTTGTGCTGCGAGCGTTCGTCCTGCTGAATCACGACGAGGCCGCTGGGCAAATGGGTGATGCGGACGGCGGAGTCGGTGGTGTTGACGTGCTGGCCGCCTGCTCCGCTAGCGCGGTAAATGTCGATCTTGAGGTCGCCGTCAGCGATCTGGACATCGACTTCCTCCGGTTCGGGGAGGACGGCGACGGTCGCGGCGCTGGTGTGGATGCGCCCGCCGCTTTCGGTGACGGGGACGCGCTGGACGCGGTGGACGCCGCTTTCGAACTTGAGCTTGGCGAAGACGCCGGTGCCGGTGATGGAGGCGACGATTTCCTTGAAACCACCCGCTTCGGACGCGTTGGCCGTCATCTGCTCCATCTTCCAGCCCTGCGTATCGGCATAGCGCTGATACATGCGGAAGAGGTCGCCGGCGAACAGCGCGGCTTCGTCGCCGCCGGTTCCGGCGCGGATTTCCAGCATGGCGGGGCGGGCATCGGCGGAATCGCGGGGCAGCAGTTGCAGCGCCAGCGCGCGTTCGGCCTGGGGCAGCTGGCTTTTGAGGAGCTGCATTTCCTCCTGCGCCATTTCGCGCATCAACGGGTCGGCATCGGCGTCGACCCCGCCCGCCATATAATCGAGCGCGGCCAGTTCCTGCCGCAGGCGGCGCACTTCATGCGCGGCGCGGGCGACCGGCTCAATCTCGGCATATTCCTTCGACAGGCGCACGAACGCATCGGGGGCAAGGTCGGCGCGCGTCATCGACGCCTGCACCTCATCCCGGCGCGCCTCGATCTGCGCGATGCGTTCAGGCGAGATGTGCATTAAGTGTTGCCCCTAAATCCGTTCGGGCTGAGCTTGTCGAAGCCCCGTCCTTTCTTGCAGGCAGCAGAAAAACGGCCCTTCGACAAGCTCAGGGCGAACGAAGGTGGGGAGGCGCGATTGGCGGTGAAGGGCATTAGTCGGCCGTTGCCTTCACGCCTTCAAGCAGCGCTGGATTTCGCGCCATGCCTTCACCAACCAGCAGCATCTTCAACAGTTCATATGGAGAAGTCAGTGGCACTTCCTGCTGCTCACCCGACCGCAGATTTTTGAGCGCCATTACCCCTTGGGCGATTTCATCATCACCCAGGATAGCCGCAAATAACGCCCCGGAAGCATTCGCACGCTGCATCCGCTTTTTCATATTGCCGCGAAAACCCATGTCGCAGGCGATACCAGCGCGCCGCAGATCAGCGATGATGCCGGTGGCCTTCACTTCGGCGGCTTCCCCCATCGGGATGATGGCGACTGTTGGCTTCTCAATCTCCGGCGCATCCACAAGCATCGCCAGCCGCTCGATCCCCGCCGCCCAGCCGACCGCTGGCGTCGCAGGACCGCCCAGATTTTCGATCAGGCCGTCATAGCGCCCGCCGCCCAGCACCGTGCCCTGCGCGCCCAGGCGATCGGTGACGAATTCGAACGCGGTGTGGCGATAATAATCGAGGCCGCGCACGAGGCGCGCGTTGCGTTCCCAGGCGACGCCAGCGGCATCCAGGCCGCTCGTCACCTTGTCAAAGAAGCTGCGGGCTTCGTCGGTCAGATAGGCGTCGATGTCGGGCGCGCTGTCGGCAACGGGGCGGTCGCGCGGGTCTTTGCTGTCGAGTATGCGGAGTGGGTTGCGCTGCAGGCGATCGACGCTGTCTTCCGACAACTCCCCGCGATGCGCCTCGAAATGCGCGATCAGCGCGCCGCGCCAGGCGTCGCGGCTGGCGGCATCGCCCAGCGTGTTGAGCGTCAGCGTCACGCCGTCATCGATGCCCAATTCCTTGAGCAACTGGTCGGCCATGACCAGCAATTCCACGTCCGCGCCCGGCTCGGCCGCGCCGATGATTTCGGCGTCGAGCTGGTGGAACTGGCGGAAACGGCCCTTTTGCGGGCGTTCGTAGCGGAATAGCGGGCCGTGGGTCGCCACTTTAAGCGGCGCATATTGCTGCCAGCCCTCGGTGATATAGGCGCGGCTGATCCCGGCGGTAAATTCGGGGCGCAGGGTGATGCTGTCGCCGCCGCGATCGTCGAACGTGTACATTTCCTTGGACACGACGTCGGTGCTTTCGCCCAGCGAGCGGGCGAAGACGGCGGTGGATTCGAACACCGGCACTTCGACGCGTTGAAAGCCGTAGAGTTTGCGCACCCGGTCGAAGGTCGCGACCACATGCGCGAAGCGTTCCTGGAACGCTTCCGTGGTGCCGCCCAGCATGTCCTGCGTGCCGCGTACCGGACGCGGCGTTTCGATTTTAGCCATGGGGATGGGCCTTTAACCGCAATTGGCCCCCAAGGAAACGCGCTTTTTGCGCGCCTGCATCAAGGGGTGGACGCGCCCGCGTAGCGACGCCATTGTGCGGGCATGAGGGCCGTCCGGCCCAGACTGCATTTTCGGAGATGTTCATGATCCGCAGCCTTGCTGCCGCCCTTTTCCTGACAACGGGCCTTTCGACCGCGATTGTCAGCCCCCTTTTCGCGCAGGAGGCGATCCGGTCCAAGCCGACCGCCCTGCCCGTCGATGACGCGACCCCTGCCCCAAAAGACGTGCCCTATCCCGGTGGCACCATCAAGCTGGAGGTCGATGCGAGCGACACGACCCAGCGCATTTTTCGCGTGAAGGAAACGATTCCCGTTGCGGCCAGCGGTCCGATGACGCTGTTGATGCCTGCCTGGTTGCCCGGCAATCACGCGCCGCGCGGGCAGATCGAGAAGCTGACGGGGCTGACCATCACCGCCAATGGCCAGCCGGTGGCGTGGAAGCGCGATCCGCTCAACGTCTTCGGCTTCATCATCGACGTGCCGCAGGGCGCGCGCGAAGTCGTGGCGCAATTCCAGTTCCTGTCCGCGACCCAGCCCAATCAGGGCCGCGTCGTCATCACGCCCAAGATGCTGAACATCCAATGGGAAAGCGTCTCACTCTATCCGGCGGGCTATTATACGCGGCAGATCCCGGTGCAGGCGACCGTTACCTATCCGGCAGGCTGGCAGGCGGCGACCGCGCTGCGCGGGACCAAGAGCGGCAACCGCGTTGCCTATGAGACGATCGATTATGAGGCGTTGCAGGATTCGCCGGTCTTTGCGGGCCGCTATTTCAAGGCGGTGGACCTGGGCAAGAATGTGACGCTCAACATCGTCGCCGACGATGCCGACGAGTTGGACTATAAGCCCGAACAGATGGCCAAGCATAAGAAGCTGGTCGATGAAGCGGGCGCGCTGTTCGGCAGCTATCATTTCGACCATTATGATTTCCTGCTGGCGCTGACCGACGAGATGGGCGGTATCGGCCTGGAGCATCATCGCTCCTCGGAAAACCAGGTCGAGCCGGGCTATTTCAAGAAATGGGAGTCGGGCGAGGCGCTGCTGGACCGCAACCTGTTGCCGCATGAATTCACCCATAGCTGGGACGGCAAGTTCCGCCGCCCCGATTTGCTGTGGACCCCCGATTTCCGCACGCCGATGCAGGATAATCTGCTGTGGGTCTATGAAGGGCAGACGCAGTTCTGGGGCTATGTGCTGGGTGCCCGGTCGGGGATGTTCACCAAGCAGGAAACGCTGGACGCCTATGCCCAGATCGCGGCCAAGCTCGATACCAATGTCGGGCGGCAATGGCGGCCGATGGAAGACACCACCCATGATCCGATCATCTCCGCGCGGCGGCCCAAGGGCTGGGCCAGTTGGCAGCGGTCGGAGGATTATTATAATGAAGGGCTGATGATCTGGCTGGAGGCCGATGCGATCATTTCGAAGGCGACGCGCGGCACCAAGGGGCTGGACGATTTCGCCAAGGCGTTCTTCGGCGTGAAGCCGGGCGACTGGGGCCAGCTCGTCTATAATCGCCAGGATGTGATCGATACGCTCAACGGCATCGCGCCTTATGACTGGGCCGGTTTCTTCCGCACCTATGTCGACAGCCCGACCAAGGAAACGCCCAAGGGCGGCTTCATCCTGGGCGGCTATAAGCTGGTCTATGGCGACGAACCGAACGCCATCACCAAGGCCGCCGAGGGCGCGAACAAGATGGTCGACCAGAGCTTTGGCCTGGGCGCGATCGTCAAGAATGACGGCGATATCAGCGCCGTCATCTGGGACAGTGCGGCGTTCAAGGCCGGGCTGGTGATCGGTGCCAAGATCGTGGCGGTCAATGGCGACGAATTTTCCAGCGACGTGTGGAAGGCGGCAATCAAGGCCAAGCAGCCGATCCAGATCATCCTAAAGCAGGATAAATATTACCGCACATTGTCACTCGATTATTCGGGCGGGCTGCGCTATCCGCGCCTCGAAAAGACAGGAGAGGGTGAAGGCAGTCTCGACCGACTGCTCAAGCCGAGAACATAATCACCCGTAGCGCATCATCGTAGCAAAAGGCGTTTCCATGAATATCGAACTGATCCCGGTGGGCGACGATCCGCCAAACAGCCTGAACGTCATCATCGAAGTGCCGGTCGGCGGCGAGCCGGTGAAATATGAATTCGACAAGGCGTCGGGCGCGCTGTTCGTGGACCGCATTTTGCATACGCCGATGCGTTACCCCGCCAATTATGGCTTCGTGCCGCACACGCTGTCGCCCGATGGCGATCCGCTCGACGCGCTCGTCATCGCGCGCTCGCCCTTCGTCCCCGGTTCGGTCGTGCGCGCGCGCCCGATCGCGGTGCTGAATCTGGAAGACGAGGCCGGCGGCGACGAAAAGCTGGTGTGCGTCCCCGACAACAAGACCTTCCCTTATTATGCCGACATCAGCGAGAAGGACGACCTGCCCGGCATCGTGATGGAGCAGATCGAGCATTTCTTCACCCACTATAAGGACTTGGAAAAGACCAAGTGGGTCCGCATCGGCACCTGGGGCGGCGCGGAAGACGCCAAGCAGATCACGCTGGAAGCCATCGCCCGCTATCAGGCGGCGAAGGCAGGCTGAGGCTGTAAGGTTTGAGCGAATTAAGAGGCCGCGCGGGGTGACCTGCGCGGCCTTTTTTGTGGCAGACAAGTGGCAGCGTCGAGCCCCCTCATCCAACTTCGCCTAAGTGCCTGCGGCACCAAGGCTGCGTATCCTTCTCCCCGCCGGGAAGAAGGGGCATCTACTCGTTACCCCCTCAAATCAATCGGTCTGCTTCCAGCGCGAGCGCGAGCGAATCGCGGCTTCTGGGCAGGCGGGCGTGGAGGCGGGCGTCGGCTTCGGCGAGGCGTTCGATGCCGGTCGCGAGTTGCTCTTCGGACAGAGTGAAGGGCAGCCGCAGGAAGCGTTCGAACGCGCCGCTGACGCCGAAGCGCGGTCCCGGCGCGACGCGCACGCCCAGATTTTCGGCTAGCGCCGCGAGTGCGGTGGCTTCGGCGCGGGGGAGTTGCGCCCAGAGCGACAGGCCGCCCGCAGGCGCTTCGACCCGCCAATGGGGCAGATGCCGGTCGATCAGGCCAAGCAGATGGTCGCGCCGGTCGCGCAGCATCGCGGCGCGGCTGCCAAGCCCCTCGCCCGCATCCAGCAGATGCGCGACGGCGAGCTGTTCGAGGACGGGGCTGGCCATGTCGGTCGTCGTGCGCAGGCGGGCGAGCGCGGCGATCGTCTGCGGGTCGGCGCGAATCCAGCCGGTGCGCAGGCCGCCCCAATAGATTTTGCTGGCCGAACCCATGGTGATGACCTGCCGCCCCGACGGATCGTGCAGCGCGACCGGCGGCGGGGCGGTGAAATCGAGGCCCATCGCCGCCATCGTCTCGTCGATCACCAGCGGCGTGTGGCTGCGCGCGGCGACCGCGACCAGCGCGCGGCGCGTGGCCGGGTCCATGCTGCGCCCGGTGGGATTGTGGAAATCGGCGATGATATAGGCAAAGCGGGGGGCCGTCTGGCGGAAGGCGGCGTCCATCGCGTCGATATCCCAGCCCTGGGTGGGGAGGCCCACGGGCACCGGCACGACATGGGCCCGCTGCAACGCCTGGATCGCATTATGATAGGTCGGATGATCGATGACGACGCGGTCGCCCGGCCCGGCGAGCCAGTGGAGCAGCAGCGAAAAGCCCTGCTGCGCGCCGTTGGTGACGATGATCTGGTCCGGGCTGGTCGGGCAACCGCGCCGTTCATAATCGGCGGCGATCGCACGGCGCAGAACGGGAAGGCCAAGCGGATCATAGCCAAGGTCGCCCAGATGCGCGGGCAGCGCGTCGAGCGCGGCGGCATAGGCGCGCGCCACGCCGGGCGCGGCGGGGAGCGCGGCATGGGTCCAGTTCAGGAGGTTGCCGCCGCTGGCGATGTCGTCGTCGGCTGGTGGTGCGGGCGCGTCGCCGGGTGGCAGGCGCGTGACGCTGCCTGACCCCTGGCGACTTTCAAGATAGCCTTCGTCGCGCAGCCGATCGAAGGCGGCGGCGATGGTGGTCCGGCTGAGTCCGAGCGCGGCGGCCAATTCCCGCTCGCCGGGCAGGCGGACGTTGAGGCCGATCCGGCCGTCCAGCACCAGCATCCGCAAGGCCTGCGCAAGCTGGCGATAGGCGGGCTGGGCGCTATCCAGTGCGCGCCACGCGCCGAGCAGGCGCAGCAGCGAGGGCGGGCGAAGGTGCGAAGTGGACATGGCCTAGCGTTCCATTTGGGGAGCAATGCCATGCCATTTACCGCGCAATGGCCCTGATGGGAAAGGCCAGTTGCAGCGAACCTGCCTGCGCCGTTGACCTGTCGGATCAGATGGGCATGATCCCGCCAACCCGTTGATCCCAGGAGCCTGACCCCATGCGCCCCGTCCTTGCCTGCGCCCTTCTTCTGATGTTGGGTGCCGCTGCGCCCTCCCCGCCTGCCCTGTCGCCGCTGGCGTTCGAGCAGATTGCACCGGCTGGCACCAAAATGCCGCGTTTCAAGGTGGATGCCGCCTGGCCGACGATGCCGGACGACCTTTTGCTGGGGCAAGTGAGCGGCGTCGCGGTGGGGCCAGACGATTCGGTCTGGGTCGTGCATCGGCCCCATTCGCTGACCGGCACCGACACGGGCTTGGCGCAGACGCCGCCGATCGCGGTCTGCTGCAAGCCTGCGCCGCCGGTGGTGCGGTTCGCCAAGGATGGCACGTATATGGGCGGCTGGGGCGGCGCGGCGAGCGCGCCCACGGTCGATGGTGTCAGCCAGTGGCCCGCCAGCCTGCATGGCATATTCATCGATCAGGCCAACACGGTCTGGTTCGGCGGCAATGGCAAGGACGATCATGTCGTGCTGAACTATAGCGCGGACGGCACATTCTTGCGCGCCTTTGGCCAACGGGGCGAGACCAAGGGCAATGATTCGACCGACCGGCTCGGCAATCCGTCCGACGTGCATCAGGTCGATGGCATGGTGCTGGTGTCCGATGGCTATGTGAACCGGCGGGTGATCGGCTTCGACGCGAAGACCAACGGTTATAAGGGGCGCTGGGGCGCCTATGGCAAGCCGCCGATCGCGCCGACCCGTCAAGGGGCCTTCGACCAGAGCCATGCGGTCGATCCCAGCAAGGTGGCCAATCCCAAGTCCGACATCTTTGGCGACATCGTGCATTGCGTGGTGCCGACGAAGGATGGGCATGTCTATGTGTGCGACCGCAACAACAACCGGGCGCAATTGTTCAAGCGCGGCAAGGACGGGGCGCTGACTTTCGTCCGCGATCTCGCCATCGCCCCGGAAACCGGGGGCACGCATACGGTGACCGACATCGCCTTCTCGCCTGACCCGGAGCAGACCTATCTCTATGTCGCCGACATGATGAACGGGCGGGTGTGGATTTTGCTGCGCAAGACGCATGAAGTGTTGGGGGCGGTCGGGCGGATCGGGCGGCAGGCGGGACAGTTCACCTGGCTGCACAGCATCGATACCGATAGCGAAGGCAATATCTATACGACCGAGGTCAATACAGGGCGGCGGGTGCAGAAGCTGGTGTTTACCGGAGTCGAGTGAATGGGTTCACGCGGAGGCGCGGGGACGCGGAGGGATATTGGGGCGAGCCAGACCTGCCGTCTGCTGCCGCTCGTGGCTTGGTACGGTAGAGAGATGGATTTGCCGCTTTACGGCCCACCCTCTCCGCGTCTTCGCGCCTCCGCGTGAACCCGATCCTACCCGCCGATCAACCGCATATAGGGGCTGGCGAGCCAGCCGCTGACGCAGGGGCCGTCATAGGGTTGTTTGCGGTCCACGGGCGACGACACGCCGCAATCGCCCGCCGGTTCGCCCTCTTGCGCGGGTGCGGGCTGCACGACGACGCCCAGCCATTTCTGGTCGAGGCTGCGGGTGCAGATATAGGCGCGCTGGCCTTCGGGCAGTTGGGCGATCACCTTGGCATCGGCGAACGGCGCGGCGAGCAGGGGAAGCCCCCCTGCCCCGCTGCGGCTTACCTGGCCAAGGCCACCACAGGCGTCGAGCCGTGGCCCGTCTTCGCCGATCGTCACGGGCCGAGCGGATGGCGTATCCATGCGGGTTTCGGAAACCTCCGGGCGCGGCGCATCGGCGAGTGAGCTGTTGGGCAGTTCGTCCAGCACCTCGCGGCTGTCGGAGCAGGCGGTGAGCATCAGGATGAGGGCAAGGGTTCGGACCATGGAGACGGGATAGACCGGCAGGCTGGTGGGGGGAAGGGCCCATGTTTCGCTTTAGTTTCAGCCCGCCTTTCCCTATAGGCTGGGCTATGAGCGAAGAACCCGTAAACTCCCCGAACAGCAACGAATATGGCGCCGACAGCATCAAGGTGCTGAAAGGTCTGGACGCGGTCCGCAAGCGGCCGGGCATGTATATCGGCGATACCGATGATGGCAGCGGCCTGCACCATATGGTGTTCGAGGTGAGCGACAATGCGATCGACGAGGCGCTGGCCGGACATTGCGACCGGATCGACATCACGCTGAACCCCGATGGATCGGTCAGCGTGATGGACAATGGTCGTGGCATCCCGACCGGCATCCATACCGAAGAAGGCGTGTCGGCGGCCGAGGTCATCATGACCCAGCTGCACGCCGGGGGTAAGTTCGAGAATACGTCGGACGACAATGCCTATAAGGTATCGGGCGGCCTGCATGGCGTGGGCGTGTCCGTGGTGAACGCGCTGTCCGACTGGCTGGAGCTGAACATCTGGCGCGACGGCCAGGAACATTGGATGCGGTTCCGCCATGGCGATGCCGAAGCGCCGCTCAAGGTGCTGGGTCCGGCCGCGCCGGGGCAGAAGGGCACGAAGGTCACCTTCATGTTCTCGACCGACACGTTCAAAAATGTCACCGACTATGATTTCGACAAGCTGGAGCATCGCTATCGCGAGTTGGCGTTCCTCAACAGCGGCGTGCGCCTGTTCCTGACGGATGCGCGTCATGAGGAGAGCAAGACGGTCGAACTCTATTATGAAGGCGGCATCGCGGCCTTCGTCAGCTATCTCGATCGCAACAAATCGGCGATGATGCCGGAGCCGATCGCCATTTCGGGCACGCGTGACAATGTGACCATCGAAGTCGCGCTGGAGTGGAACGACAGCTATTATGAAAATGTGCTGTGCTTCACCAATAATATCCCGCAGCGCGACGGCGGCACCCATTTGGCGGCGTTCCGCGCCGCGCTGACCCGCACCCTCAACAATTATGCCGAAAAGTCGGGCATGTTGAAGAAGGAGAAGGTGAGCCTGACCGGCGAGGATATGCGCGAAGGGCTAACCGCGATCGTCTCGGTCAAGCTGCCCGATCCCAAATTCTCGTCGCAGACCAAGGACAAGCTGGTCAGTTCCGAAGTGCGCCAGCCATTGGAAAGCCTGATGGCCGACAAGATGGCCGAGTGGCTGGAGGAAAATCCCGCCCACGGCAAGATGATCATCCAGAAGGTGATCGACGCCGCCGCCGCGCGCGAGGCCGCCAAGAAGGCGCGCGAGCTGACCCGGCGCAAGGGCGTGTTGGATATCGCCAGCCTGCCCGGCAAGCTGGCCGATTGTCAGGAGCGCGACCCGGCCAAGTCCGAACTATTCCTGGTCGAGGGCGATTCGGCTGGCGGTTCGGCAAAGCAAGGCCGCAACCGGCATAATCAGGCGATCCTGCCGCTGAAGGGCAAGATCCTGAACGTCGAGCGAGCGCGCTTCGACAAGATGTTGTCGTCCAAGGAAGTCGGCACGCTCATTCAGGCGATGGGCACGGGCATTCGCGACGATTTCAACCTGGAAAAGCTGCGCTACCACAAGATCGTCATCATGACCGACGCGGACGTCGATGGCGCGCATATCCGCACGCTGTTGCTGACCTTCTTCTATCGCCAGATGCCGCAGATCATCGAGGGCGGGCACCTCTATATCGCCCAGCCGCCGCTCTATAAGGCGACGCGGGGCCGCAGCGAACTCTATCTGAAGAACGATACCGCGCTGGAGCAATATCTGGTCGATAATGGTGTCGAATCGATGGTGCTGGAGGGACCAGCCGGCACGCGGACCGGCAATGACCTCAAGAGCCTGGTCGATCATGCGCGGCGGATGCGCGCGGTGATGCGCTACGTCCCCCGCCGTTATGACCCGGCGATCATCGAGGCGCTGAGCCTGACCGGGGCGCTCGACCCCGAATTGTCGCAGGACGAGCAGGCAACCCGACTGGCCGCTGCCGTTGCCTGGATGGGCGCGCAGGATGCCGAGGGCAAATGGACCGGCCGGATCGCCGAAGAAGGCGGTTTCCATTTCGAACGGCTGTGGCGCGGCGTGACCGACCATCATGTCATCGAACATGGCTTCGTCGGGTCGGCCGAGGCGCGCAAGTTGCACACATTGGCGAGCGAAGAATCGCAAAGCTATCTGACCCCTGCCCGGCTGGTGACGGCCAAGGCGGCGATGGCGGCCGAGGAAGCGGGCGACGACGACCTGCCTGCGGCACCGGCCAAGGGCATGACGCTGGTGACGCGGCCGAGCGAATTGCTGGAAGCGATTTTGGCGGCCGGGCGCAAGGGGCTGGCGATCCAGCGCTACAAGGGGCTGGGCGAGATGAATGCCGAGCAGCTGTGGGAAACCACGCTGGACCCCGACAACCGGTCGATGCTGCGGGTCGAGGTCGAGCAGGCGGATATTGCCGACGAGATTTTCAGCCGCCTGATGGGCGAAGTCGTCGAACCGCGGCGCGAGTTCATTCAGGATAATGCGCTGAACGTCGCCAATCTGGACGTCTAAAGCGGACAGCGAAGCGGACATTGGTTTGCGAAAATGACGTTGGACGGGGGTGGTTCGCCGCCCCGTCCGGTGTCGCCCCATGTCCGCTTTGGTTGATCGGAAGATGCTGAAATAGCGCCATCTTCTGTTTCACGTGGAACAGGCTTTGTACGCTATTCCCGCCAAATGGGGGTTATGGCCTGGCGTCGAGCTGTTTGACCATCGCGTCATTGCCCTGGCCCTGTGCGACGGCCTTGGCGGTGCGGCCGGAGGCGTCAGCCAGCGCGGGATCAGCCCCGGCTTTCACCAGCATCGCGACCTGAGCGCTGCGGCCGAAGAGCGCGGCCATCATCAGCGCGGTTTGCCCCGCCTTGTTGCGGGCGTTGACGTCGCAGCCTGCGGTCAGCAGCCGCGCGGCGATCGCGTCATTGCCCTTGAAGGCGACGCCCATTTGCGCGGTGTTGCCCTGCGATTCGTCGGGCTTGCAGGGGTCCGCACCAACGGCGATCAGCGCGTCGAGCGTGTCCGCCTGACCATTATAGGCCGCGAGGATGAGCGGGGTGAATCCGCGGGCGTCGGTGGCGTTGAGATCGACGCCTGCCTTCACGAGGGGTTCGATCATGTCGGTACGGCCGAGTCGGGCGGCGTCGAACAAGAGTTGCTGGCGGCGTTCGGGGGGGGGGAGTGCGTCGGGCGCGGGCGTTGCGGCGGCCAGCGCTGTGGCCAGGAGGAGGGAGAGCATCGCTAGTCAGCCTTATTGTAGAAGATATCCGTTCGGGCTGAGCCTGTCGAAGCCCCTCCCTTCTTTACATAGGGAAAGAAGGAAGGGCCCTTCGACAGGCTCAGGGCGAACGGTGTTTTAACGCACGGTCAGGCGTTGTTGCGGGTAGGCGGCTTCATATTCGGAGACCGCCTTGGTCACTTCCGCCATGGGCACGTTGACCGCCTTGGCGATGCGGGTGCCGTAATCCTTGTCGGCCTGGTAGAAATAGCTGACCATCATCGTGCGAGTGCGGTCGGAGGTGACCTGGCCCAAATCGCCCGCGAGGTTGGCGATCAGGTCGGCCTTGTCCTTGGCCGACAGTGCGCGATAGAAAATGCCAGCCTGCGCGAAATTATTGGTCTTTTCGATCGGCTTGGTATCGACCGTCGCGTTGATTTCGTAGGTCGACTGGCCAAATTCGGCCGCTGCCTGCTTCTGCACCATCGCCGGGAAATAATTGACGTTCGAGGTCGAGCCGGTCGCGTCCATCACGCCGTCCTGCGAATTATTGACCACCGGCGCCAGCGGCTTGTTGACCGGCAGTTGCAGGACGTTCGCGCCGACGCGATAGCGCTGCGTGTCGGCATAGCTGAACAGGCGGCCCTGGAGCATACGGTCGGGCGAGGCTTCGATACCGGGCACCATGTTGGACGGCGCAAAGGCCGACTGTTCGGTGAATTCGAAATAATTGGCCGGCATCTTGTTGAGCGTCATCTCGCCGATCTTGCGGAAGGGCACGTCGAGCCATTCCTTGGTATCGTCGAACGGATTATAGTCGAGGCCTGCAAATTGTTCGGGGGTCATGGTCTGCACCAGCAGATCCCAGGTCGGGAAATTGCCCTTACCGACTTCACGATAGAGATCGTCAGTCAGGAAGTTGAACTGGGCCGCGCCCGCATCCTTCCCGGTCAGATTCTTGACGCCCTGGCGGCTGATCCAGCGGAACTTGGCGAAGGTCACCTTGCCCTGCGCGTTCACCAGCTTGAAGGCGTGGACGCCATTGCCGTCCATGGTGCGGTAGGAAGATGGCGTGCCCAGGTTCGAATAAAGCTGGGTCAGCATATTGGTGGATTCAGGCGTGTTCGAGAAGAAGTCAAAATAGCGGTTCGGGTCTTGCTTGTTGGTGACCGGCGAAGGCTTGAGGCTGTGGACCATGTCCGGGAACTGCATGGCGTCGCGGATGAAGAAGATCGGCAGGTTGTTGCCGACCAGATCCCAATTGCCCTGATCGGTGTAGAATTTGGTGGCGAAGCCGCGTGGGTCGCGCAGGCCTTCGGGGCTGCCCGACGGGTGGATGACGGAGGAGAAGCGCACGAAGACCGGGGTTTCCTTGCCCGATGTGAAAAGCGAGGCGCGGGTCAGGTCGCTCATGTCGGCGGTGGCGCGGAATACGCCGTGGGCGCCGGTGCCGCGGGCGTGGACGACGCGCTCTGGGATGCGTTCGCGATCGAAGCGGGCGAGCTTTTCAATCAGCGTGGTGTCTTCGAGCAATACCGGGCCAAGGTCGCCTGCGGTCTTGCTGTTGCGGTTGGCACCGATCGGCGCGCCATTGTCGCGCGTCAGGTTGGGGACGGTCGCGGGCGCGGCTTCGGCCGGGACGGTCATGGTCTGCCCGGCATCGGCGGGCAAGGTGACGGTGGCCATGCGCGGAGCGACCTGCGTGCTGGTCTGGGCCAGGGCCTGTGCGCCGACAAGCGCGGACAGGCTGACGGCAGCCAGGGTCAAGCCGCGCAAGGGCGCGGCCGAAATCGGTGAATTCGACATAATCAGGTTCCTCTGTTGTTTTGTCGATCGTGACGATCGACACCCCTCGGACTGGGAAACGATGGATGGACCCGTAAGGTCCGCAAGAGAAACGGCTTATCTAGCTTTCAGATAGTGGGATTTTCGATCATTGCCGCAGCAATGCTCAATCGGCGCGCATCGCCAACGTCACCAGTGCTTCGGCTTCGATCAGCAACGCATCCTCGGCAGCGCTTTGCGCGACCTGCTCGCGGCCGATGAGGATGAGGACCGGCACCGCGAGCGGGCTGACCCGGTCGAGCGTGACATGCAGCATCGTGGTCGCCGCCCGGTCGATCAGGTCGCCCAGCCGCCCGACATCGGTCATACGCGCGCGGGCGTCGGCCCAGGCCGCCTTGATCAACAGATGGTCGGGCTGATATTTGCGCAGCACGTCGTAGATGAGGTCGGTGGAGAAAGTCACCTGCCGTCCGGTCTTGCGCTTGCCGGGATGCTGACGCTCGATCAGGCCGGAGATGACCGCGACGTCGCGAAAGGCGCGCTTGAGCAGGCTCGACTGTTCGACCCAATCGACAAATTCATGGTCGAGTATGTCGGCGGAAAAGAGGCTTTGCGGGTCGGTGACGGGCTTGAGGCCATAGACTGCCAGCGCATAATCATTGGCGACGAAGCCCAAGGGCATGAGGCCCTGGCTCTCCATCCGGCGGGTGAGCAACATGCCAAGCGACTGATGCGCGTTCCAGCCTTCGAAACTGTAGCAGATAAGATAGTGGCGGCCTTCGTGCGGGAAGGTTTCGATCAGCAGTTGGCCCGGTTGCGGCAGGACGGAGCGGAGTTTCTGCATGTCCAGCCATTCGCGCACGTCGGACGGGAAGCGATGCCACTGATCAGGGCTGGCGAGGAAGGCACGCACCCGGTCGGCGAGGCGCGTGGACATGGCCATGCGGCTGCCGCCCCAACTGGGGATGCGCGCTTGTTTGGAGGTGGCGCGGACGACCAAGTCGGTGGTGTCCATCTTGACCACTTCCAGCGCCATGCCGGAGAAGAAGAAACTGTCGCCGGGCGTAAGCTGGGCGGCGAAGCCCTCCTCCACCGTGCCGAGTTTGCGACCATTGGCGAAGCGAACGGCAAGCGCGGGTTGATCGACAATGATCCCGGCGTTGAGGCGATGCTGCTGGATGAAGCGGGGATGGGCGACGCGCCAGGTGCCGTCCGCATCCTGCGCCAACCGCTTGAACCGGTCATAGGCGCGCAGGGCGTAGCCGCCGCCTTCGATGAAATGCAGGACGGAGGCGAAAGCGTCGGGTGTCAGCGCGCTATAGGGGGTGGCGGACTGGATTTCGGCGAGCATCGCGGCTTCGTGGAAGGGACCGGCGCAGGCGAGGCCCATGATATGTTGTGCCAGCACATCGAGGCTGCCGACGCGGAAATCATCGGCATCGCGTTCGCCCGCCTCCACCGCATCCAGCGCGGCGCGGGCTTCGAGATATTCGAAGCGGTTGCCGGGGATGAGGATCGCCTCGCTGGCCTGATCGAGCCGATGGTTGGCGCGGCCGATCCGCTGGAGCAGGCGCGAGGAGCCCTTGGGTGCGCCCATCTGGATGACGCAATCGACATTGCCCCAATCGACGCCGAGGTCGAGCGAAGCGGTGGCGACCAACGCGCGGAGTTTGCCATCGGCCATCGCGCTTTCGACCTTGCGCCGGGCTTCGATTGACAAGCTACCATGGTGGATGGCGATCGGCAGGTTGGCGTCGTTCGCTGACCAGAGTTCCTGAAAGATGAGTTCGGCGAGGCCGCGCGTGTTGCAGAAGACGAGCGTGGTTTGATGCGCGGCGATTTCGGCCATCACCTGATTGGCGGCATATTTGCCCGAATGGCCCGACCAGGGAACGCGGCCTTCGGGGATGAGGATGGTGACGTTCGGCTCCGCGCCCGCCTCCCCCAACACGGCGGCGACCGTGTCGATATCGCCATCGGGCGCGAGCCAGGCGCGATAGGCGTCTACGTCCGCCACGGTGGCGGACAAAGCGACGCGGCGCAGGGCGGGGTTGATCGTCTGCAGCCTCGCCATCGACAGGCTGAGCAGATCACCGCGTTTCTGCGTGGCGAAGGCGTGGACTTCATCGACGATGACGGTTTGCAGGTCGGCGAACATCAGCGCGGCATCGGGATAGCTGAGCAGCAGCGAGAGCGATTCGGGGGTCGTGAGGAGGATGTGGGGCGGCTTGACGCGCTGGCGCGCCTTGCGGTCCGAGGGCGTGTCGCCAGTGCGGGTTTCGACGCGGATGGGGAGCGCCATCTCCTCAATCGGGGTCAGGAGATTGCGGCGGACGTCTACCGCCAGCGCTTTGAGCGGCGAGACATAGAGGGTGTGGAGCCGGTCGGTCGGGCGGTCGATCAGGTCGGCCAGGGTCGGCAGGAAACCCGCCAGCGTCTTGCCCGCCCCGGTCGGGGCGACGAGCAGCGCATGATCGCCCCGGCGCGCGGCGGCGAGCATGGCGCGCTGGTGCGAACGTGGCGCCCAGCTGCGGGCGGCGAACCAGTCTTCCAGCACGGGGGGGAGGGCATCCATGGGGTGGATGTAGGGAGTCGGCCCCAGCCTGTCACGACATGGGCGGGAAGAAGGGTTCGCGCGGAGACGCAGAGACGCGGAGGGCATAGCCGACCGTGCGCGCGCTCCGCGGCTCCCCGCATGGATATTCGCCGATGATCTGCACGGCGCGATCGCGTAATTTAAGTCCACGTCGGTAAAATTTTATGTCGCTGCCCTCTGGCCGTCCGACCTGTCCCTGCGTTACCATCGCGCCATCAAGAGCGGCGCAGCAGATGCCGCATCATGCAGGAGATATGATATGTCTGGCGAAACCGAAGCCGATCTGACGGGTGTCGAGTCCAACCGCCGCCGTCCCAAGCCGCCGATCATGGAGATTGACGGGCGCAAGTTGAAGCCCGCGACGCTGATGATGGGGCATGGCTATGACCCCACCCTGTCCGAAGGATCGTTGAAGCCGCCGATCTTCCTGACCTCCACATTTGCGTTCGAGAGCGCGGCGGCGGGCAAGCGGCATTTCGAGGGGGTGACGGGCATCAGGCCGGGCGGATCGGAAGGCCTCGTCTATTCGCGCTTCAATGGTCCCAATCAGGAAATTGCCGAGGATCGGTTGTCGGTGTGGGAAGAGGCCGAGGATGCGCTGCTCTTTTCCAGCGGCATGTCGGCGATCGCCACCACCCTGCTGGCGATGGTGCAGCCGGGCGACGTGATCGTTCATAGCGCGCCGCTCTATGCCGCGACCGAATCGTTGATCGGGCGGATATTGGGCAAGTTCGGGGTGCAGTGGCTCGATTTTCCCGCTGGCGCGAGCGCCGACGAGATTGGCGCGGTGATCGAGAAGGCCAAGGGGCTGGGTCGCGTGGCGATGATCTATCTCGAAAGCCCGGCCAATCCGACCAATGTGCTGGTTGATATCGAAGCGGTGGTTGCGCGGCGCGACTTGGCCTTTGCGGGCGAAGACCATGTGCCGCCGATCGCAATCGACAATACATTTTTGGGGCCGTTATGGTTGAAGCCGTTGGCCCATGGCGCGGATCTGGTGATCTACAGCCTGACCAAATATGCTGGCGGGCATAGCGATCTGGTCGCGGGCGGGGTGCTGGGGTCCACGGCGCTGATCACGACCATAAGGTTGATGCGCAATACGATCGGCACGATTTTGGACCCGCATTCGGCGTGGATGCTGATGCGCAGTCTGGAGACGCTGGAATTGCGGATGAGCCGGGCGGGCGAGAATGCGGCCAAGGTGTGCGCCTGGCTGCGCGACCAGCCGCAGGTGGAGAAGATCGTCTATCTGGGCTTTCCCGAAACCGAGCGGCAGCGCGACATTTACGAGCGGCATTGCACCGGGGCAGGATCGACCTTCTCGCTCTATCTGAAGGGCGGCGAGGCGGAGGCGTTCGCTTTTCTCGATGCGCTCAAGATCGCCAAGCTGGCGGTTAGCCTGGGCGGGACCGAGACGCTGGCGAGCCATCCCGCCGCGATGACCCATTTGTCGGTGCCGACCGCGCGCAAGGCGGCGTTGGGGATTGGCGACAATATGGTGCGCATCTCGATCGGCTGCGAGGATGCCGACGACCTGATCGCCGACTTTGCGCAAGCGCTGCGGGCGATCGGGTAAGCCATGACGCGACCGGTTCTCTTGGTGGGGCAGCCTTTGCTGGCCCCGGTCGTGCCGCTGCTGGCGCAGGATTATGACGTCATGGCGCTGTGGGAAGAACCCGACGCGGCGGCGTTGGCGCGGGTGGATGCGGTGATCTGGGCGGGTGAGTTCGTGCTGGAGCGGGCGCTGGTCGACGCGATGCCGCGCCTGTCGCTGATCGCCTGCTTCACTGTCGGCTATGACGGAGTGGACCTGGCGCTAGCGCGGGAGCGCGGCATTGCGGTGACTCATGCGGGTGACGCCAATGCGCAGGATGTCGCCGACCATGCGATCGGCCTGATGATCGCACATCGGCGCTGGATCGTGGGCGGCGACCGGCATTTGCGGGCAGGCAAATGGACGATGGAGGCCAAGACGCGGACCCGGTCGATGGGCGGGGCGAAGCTCGGTATCATCGGCATGGGCTCGATCGGCGTTGCGGTGGCGGAACGGGCGCAGGCGATGCGGATGCAGGTCCGTTGGTGGGGACCGCGCGAGAAGCCTGCCCTCCCCTGGCCGTGCGCCGCCAGTCTGGACGCGCTGGCGCGGGAGAGCGACATATTGTTGGTCGCGGCGCGGGCGGATGAGAGCAATCGCGGCATGATTTCGGCCGATATCCTGGATGCGCTGGGGCCGGAGGGATTGCTGGTCAATGTCGCGCGGGGGCAGTTGGTGGATGAGGCGGCGCTGATCGCGGCGCTCATATCCGGGCGGCTGGGCGGTGCGGCGATCGACGTCTATGATCCCGAACCGACCGACCCCAAGCGCTGGGTCGATGTGCCCAATGTCGTGCTGACCCCGCATACCGGCGGGGCCACGCATGAGGCGGTGGCGCATATGGCGCAGATGCTGCTCGCCAATCTGACGGCGCATTTCGCAGGCAGGCCGCTGATCTCGCCGGTGCGCGGCTGAACCCTAAGACGAGTTGTGCGTTGAGCGCGACACAATGATGGGGGACTTGGGGGGTGTCGGTGAACGCAAAGCGGGGAGCGCGATGGGCCATAGGCATTGGGGCCGGGCTGGTGGCATTGCTGGTCGTTGCGACACTGCTGCTGGCGGCCTTCCCCTGGGGGATGTTCAAGGATCGGATCGAGGCACGATTGTCGGCGCGGATCGGCAAGCCCGTCACGATCGGGACCATGACGCGCGAGGATAGCCTGTCCTTCCATCCCGTCGTCCGCCTGACCGATATGCGCGTGCCGCAACCCGATTGGGCGAAGGGCGATGGCGATCTTGCCCGGATCGGCGAGGCGCGGGTCGGCTTTTCGGCGCTGGCGCTGCTGACCGGCGGGCCGGTGGTCGAGACGCTGGACCTGCGCCGCGCGCGCTTGAACTTCTATCGCGCGGCCGATGGACGGGAAAGCTGGAGCGGGGAGCGGAGCGGTGGCGATGAGCGCAAGGGCCGACGTCCGGCGTTGCGCAGCCTGACCGTCAGCGACAGCCGCATCGCCTATCGCGACGACAAGCGCGGCCGGTCGGTGGACGCGGCGCTGGCCGTGGATGGCAAGGGGCTGCGCCTGTCCGGCAAAGGCGATGTGCGCGGCTATCCCGTCACGGTCACCGCCAGCGGCGCGCCGATACTGGGTCATAAACCAAGGACTCGCTGGCCATTCCGCGCACAGATTGCGGGCGATGCCGTGGGCATGACGTTCGATGGCACCATGGATGGCCCGCTCGACATCGGCCATTTGCGCGGCAAGGTGACGGGCCATGCGATCGACCTGCGGGTGCTGGACGCGATCATCGAGGCGGGCCTGCCCGGCACCCAGCCCGTGCTACTGACGGCGCAGGTTGTGCGCGAGCGGCCCGACTGGATCATCGAATCGCTCAAAGGCACGATCGGGCGGTCCGAGATTGCGGGCCATGCCACCGTGCGCAAGCGCGAAGGCCGTACCCGGATCGATGGCGCTATCCGCGCGGCGCAGCTGGATTTCAACGATCTGTCGTCGGATGAAGGCCGACGCAAGGCATTGGCCAAGCGTGCGCGGCTGGGCGACCGGCTGATCCCCGACACCGCGATCGACCTGCGCAAGATGGCGCGCACCGATGGGCGGCTGGAGATACAGGCCGACCGGCTGTTATGGCCTGGGTCCAGCCCGTTCCGGTCGCTCAAGGGCGTGTTGACGCTGGAGCGCAGTCGGCTGGTGGTCGAGCCGTTGCGGATGGACCTGATGCGCGGCGTGCTGGGCGGGCGGTTGACGGTGGATCAGCGTGACGGCGGGCCGCGACTCGATCTGGCGCTTGATCTGCGATCGGCGCGATTGCTCGATTTCTTTCCCGAAACGCGGATCGACGGCGGGCTGGTAGGGCGGATCGCGCTCAATGGGCCGGGGCGCACCATCCGCCAGGCGGTGGGGCAATCATCGGGCACGATCGCGCTGGTCGCACGCGACGGATCGATCCCCGCGCGCACGGCGGCGTTGATGGGGCAGGATGTCGGCAAGGGGCTGACGCTCGACAAAGACAAGATGGCGGTCCTGCGCTGCATGGTCGCGCGGTTCGACGTCAAGGGCGGGGTCGCGCGGACCAACCCGGTGCTGATCGACACATCCCGCGCACAGACGCGCGCCACCGGCACGATCCGCCTGTCGGACGAGACGCTGACGCTAACGCTGAGCGGGCAGCCCAAACAGGGGAGCCTGTTGCGGCTGAAAGGCACGGTGCCGATCCGCGGCACGATCAAGGCGCCCGATATTCAGGTGCCCAAGGAAGCGCGATCGGCCAAGGGCATCCTCAAGATGATCGGCGATGCCATCGGCGGCGACAAGGTGCCACGCGCCAGCGATGCGGATTGCGACGCGCTGGCACGATCGGCGATGCGTTAGACCGACATATCGGTGCGGTTCGCGCGTTTCTCGACTTCGCTCGCAACGAACGCATGTCTATGTCTAATTCCAGTCGACCCGCGTCCAGCCGCGCACCGCCGCCAGTTTGGCCAGCGGCTTGTGCGGGTTGGAGGCGATGGGGACATCGGCGAATTCCAGCATCGGCGCGTCCGACACATGGTCGGAATAGGCGCGGATATGGGTCTGGGTCCGGTCGATCGCCTGCGCCGCCATCCAGGCCTTGATCATTCGCAGCTTGCCGGTGTCGTAGCAATTTTCGCCGGCAATCTTGGCGCGGACATAGCGCAGATCCTGCGAGAGATGGTCGGTCGCGATCACCGCGTCGAAACCCAGCCGCCGGGCGATCGGTTCGACATAGAGGCGGTAGGAGGCCGTAGCGAGAACGAGGCGATAGCCATCGGCGCGGTCGCGCGCGATCTGCGCCACGGCATCGGCGCGCAGATTGGTCGCCAGCACCTTGTCGGCATAGCTTTCGACATGGGGCATCAACCGGGCGCGTTCCACATGGACCCCGATCATCAGCGCCTGATTGAGTTCCTTGAGCCGCTGGCGCGACAGCAGTTTGAGCACATAGGCCAGCATCAGCAGCACGACGCAGGGCAGCAGGATCAGCCGCCACGGGGCCATCGCCCGCGCCACATGGATGAGGAAGCCGGTATAGGTGCCGCTGAACGTCACCGTGCGGTCCATGTCGTAAATCGCCAACCGATGCGTCATGCCGTATCCGAAACTTTTGCCGCTGCCCTTCGTTCGGACTTGCGGATGGGCCGTTTCGGCTTGCCGTGCAACCGATATTGGACCACTAATCCCATCGCATGAATAAAGCCGCTTCACTGGCCGAAGAACAAAGCGACGGCGGCAGCGTGCTGCGGCTGTCCGGTTCGCTGGCGATCGCATCGCTGCATGACCTGCCCGACCGGCTGGATGCCGTGCAGGGTCCGGTCGGGACGATCGACCTGTCCGACGTCGATCATATGGACACGATCGGCGCGTGGACGGTGCATCGCACCGCCAAGCGGCTGGGCAGTCAGATCAGCGGCGCGCACCCGGATGCGCAGCGGCTGATCGATACGGTCGGCGCGCTGGACGATCCGGTTTCGATCCACCCAGACAGCGTTCCGGCCCTGCGCCGCGTCGTCGGCCAGATCGGCGAGGCGGTCAGCACCGCCGGGTCGACCATGTTGGGACTGCTGGGCTTTTTCGGCGCGACACTGGTCGCGGCCTGGAGCCTGATCCGCCATCCCAGCCGCTTCCGCGTCAATGCAGTGGTGCAGCGTTTCGAGGTCGTGGGCGTGTCCGCGCTGGGCATCATCGGCCTGATGAGCTTCCTGATCGGCATCGTCATCGCCCAGCAGGGATCGGTGCAGTTGCGTCAGTTCGGCATGGAGATGCTGACGATCAACCTGGTCGGTCGCCTGACCTTCCGTGAGTTGGGCGTATTGATGACCGCGATCATGGTCGCTGGCCGCTCCGGCTCAGCCTTTGCCGCGCAATTGGGCACGATGAAGTTGACCGAGGAAATCGACGCGATGCGGACCATCGGCGTGTCGCCGATGGAAGCGCTCGTCCTGCCGCGCACGCTGGCCGTCATCATCATGATGCCGCTGCTTGGCTTTTATGCGTCGATTCTGTCAGTGCTGGGCGGCGCTTTCCTGTGCGCGATCGCGCTCGATATTCCGCCTATCACCTTTTTCCAGCGGTTGCGCGAAGTCGTGCCGATCACCGACCTGTGGGTCGGGCTGATCAAGGCACCTGTGTTTGGCCTCATCATCGCCATTTCCGGCTGTTTTCAGGGGATGCAGGTCAAGGGCAATGCGGAGGAAGTGGGGCTGCGCACCACCGCCGCCGTCGTGCAGGCGATCTTCCTCGTCATCGTCATCGATGCTTTCTTCGCGGTGTTCTTCACCTGGGTAGGGTGGAACTGATGACCGAAGACGAACAGCGCCAGGCCGAAGAGCAGCGGCTCGCCCAAGCGGTCGAAGAGTCCGACATCGCCATTTCGGTGCGCGGCATTCGTAATGCCTTTGGCGACCAGGTCATCCATGATGGCCTCGACCTTGATGTGCGCAAGGGCGAGATATTGGGCGTGGTCGGCGGATCGGGCACCGGCAAGTCGGTGCTGATGCGCGCGATCATCGGCCTTCAGACGCCGAACGAGGGCGAAATCCATGTCTTTGGCGAATCGATGGTCGGGCGGCTGGACGATGATGCGCTGGCGATCCGCAAGCGGTGGGGCGTGTTGTTCCAGGGCGGTGCGCTGTTTTCGACGCTGACCGTGGCGGAAAATATCGAAGTGCCGATCCGCGAATATTATCCCAATATCGGGGCGCAATTGCGTGACGAGATTGCGGCCTACAAGATCCGCATGACCGGCCTGCCCGCCGAGGCGGGGCCGAAATATCCGTCGGAATTGTCGGGCGGCATGAAGAAGCGCGCTGGCCTGGCCCGCGCGCTGGCGCTGGACCCGGACCTGCTGTTCCTCGATGAGCCGACCGCTGGCCTTGATCCGATCGGCGCGGCGGCGTTCGACGAGCAGACCCGCAAATTGCAGGAGACTTTGGGTCTTACCGTCTTCCTCATCACCCATGATCTCGATACGCTCTATTCGATTTGTGATCGGGTGGCGGTGCTGGCGGATAAGAAGGTGATCGCGGTCGGCACGATCGATGAGCTGCTGGCGCTCGACCATCCGTGGATCCAGGAATATTTCAATGGGCCGCGTGGCCGTGCGGCGACGGCGGCAGTATCGCGGGAAAAGAACAAGGCGGCTCAGACCCCGCCGGACGGAAGGCAATAGGATATGGAAACCCGCTCCAACCATGTGCTGGTGGGCACGGTCACGCTGCTGCTGCTGGCGGCGATCATCATCGCGGCCTTCTGGTTCTCCCGCATATCCGACGGGCAGAACAAGCAATATGATATTTTCTTCAAACAGTCGGTCAGCGGCTTGGCCAAGGGTTCGAGCGTCAACTATGCGGGCGTCCCCTCCGGTCAGGTGGAATCGATCGACCTGTGGAAGCGCGATCCAAGCTTCGTGCGGGTGCGCATTACGGTGAAGGACGGGACGCCGGTGCTGCAGGGCACGACCGCGAGCATTGCGGGCGTCGGCTTTACCGGGGTGAGCGAAGTGGTGCTGGACGGCGCGGTCAAGGGCGCGCCGCCGATCATTTGTCCGGCGGAAAATCCCCAGGCGGTATGCCCCGATGGCGTGCCCGTGATCCCGACCAAGCCGGGGGCACTGGGCGAATTGCTCAATAGCGCGCCGCAATTGCTGGAGCGCTTGTCCACGCTGACGGAGCGGCTGACCGAAGTGCTGAGCGACAAGAATCAGCAGTCGATCGCGGGCATATTGGCCAATGTCGAGCGGGTGTCGGGGGCTTTGGCCGACCGTAGCCCGGAGATCGCCGCAACCCTGGCCGAAGCGCGTATCGCAGTGCAGCGCACCGGCGTTGCCGTCGAGCAGATCGGCAAGCTGGCCGCGACGACCGACGCGATGCTGAACGAAGAAGGCAAGCCATTGATGGCCGATCTGCGCAAGAGCGTGCAGTCGGCGACGCGCAGCATCGATACGCTGGACAAGACCATCGGCGCGGCGCGGCCGGGCGTGGAGGCGTTCAGCACCCAGACCATGCCGGAAGTGAACCAGCTGGTGCGCGACCTGCGCGAAATGTCGCGCGCCTTCCGCGGCGTTGCCGAGAAACTGGACCAGCAGGGCGCTGGTTCGCTGGTCGGATCGCCCAAGCTGCCGGACTATAAGCCATGATGAGAGAGATGCGGACCATGTTCCATGCCAAACCCACGGGCGCCCTTGCGGCGCTGACCGCCGCCGTCCTGCTGTCGGGCTGCGTCTCGATCGGCGGGAAGGTGCCCGAACGGCTGTTGACGTTGGATGCGGTGCAGAAGGTGCCGACGGGCACGGCGCAGCGTGCTGGCGCTGGGCGCACATTGATCGTGTCCGATCCCGACGCACCCAAGATGCTGGATACGATACGTATCCCGGTGCAGACCAGTCCGACGTCGGTCGCCTATGTGACTGACGTGCAATGGGCCGATACACCGCGCCATCTGTTCCGGCGCTTGTTGGCCGAGACGATTTCGGCGACGACGGACCGGGTTGTGCTCGATTCGGGGCAGTTTTCGGGTGATGGCGGGCAGCGGCTGTCGGGCGAGTTGATTGCCTTTGGGCTTGATGCGCCGGGGAATAATGCGGTGGTGACCTATGACGCCGTGCTGACGACGCCCAATGGGGTCGCGCTGGCGCGGCAGCGTTTCACCGCCAGCCAGCCGGTGGGTGGGAAGATTGAAGCTGCGACTGTTGGTACGCCGCTCAACAGTGCCGCCAACAAGGTCGCGAGCGACGTGGCCGCCTGGGTCGCGGCGATGAAGGACTGATTGCTGCTCCGTTTGCGTCGCGCGAACGGAGTAATCTACTCTAATCCAGAATTTTACCGGCCTGCTCGGTCACGTCCTTGGACAGGCCGGGCTGCGCCAATATGCGCTCCAGTTCGCCTCGCATCAGCGCGCCGCGGGTTGCGTCGAAGCGCTTCCAGCGGCCGAGTGGCGGCACGAGGCGTGCCGCCGTTTGCGGATTCAATCGGTCCAGCGCAATGATGCAGTCCGCCACCAACCTATAGCCCTTGCCGGATATGTGGTGGAACGCCCACTGATTGCCGGTGAAGGCGCCATAGAGCGCGCGGACGCGGTTGGGATTGGTGAGGGTGAAGTCCTTGTGCCGCCCCAGTTCCTCGACCAGATCGACCGTGTCGGGATGGACGGCGAAGGCCTGGGTCTGGAACCATTTGTCGAGCGTCAGCGCGTCGGCGCCATAACGGTTGTAGAAGATGTCGAGCGCCGCCACGCGCTCGGCGCTGTCGCCATTGGCGAGGACGGCGAGGGCCGCTTGCCGCTCGGTCATATTATGGGCGTGGTCAAACTGGACGAAGGCGGTTGCGGGGCCGTCCATCGCACCTGAGGCAACGAGATAGCCAAGCGCGCTGTTGCGTAGCTTGCGCGCACCCTTGGCGGCGGCGGACATGGAAAATTCGGTGGCTTTGGTGCGGGCATGGATCGCGCGCCAGTCCGGCTCCAATTCTGCGCCGATCCGCTGTTGCAAGGCTTCGCGCGCGGCGTGGATCGCGTCGGGATCGACCTGCGCCATCTGATCGCCGAGATAGGCTTCGCTGGGCAGGCGGATGGCTTCGGCGACGAAGGCGGGATCAAGCATGGGGTCGGTGATGACCTGACGGAACGCGGCGATCACAGGGCCGTCGTCCATGGGCTGACCGGTGATGCGGCCGACCAATATGTTGACCATCAACTGTTGCATCGCCTCATAGCGGGCGAATGGATCATCATCATGGGCGGACAGGAAGGCGAGATCGTCTTGGCTGCGGTTGGTGTCGACGATCACGGGAGCGGAGAAGCCGCGATTGATCGACAGGATCGGCGCGGTCGTGAAGTCGGGGAAGGTGAAGCTTTGCTGCGGCTCGGTGAGTAGCAGCAGTTCATCGCCATGATGGGTGCTGGTGGCGGGATCGAACAGGGCGACGCGCAGTGGGATCGCCATTGGGGCCTTGTCCGGCTGGTCGGGCGTGGGGGCGAGCGACTGGTGCAGATGCAGGTTCACCATCCGGGTCACCGGATCATGGTCGAGCGTGGCGCGGACGTGCGGGGTTCCGGCCTGCTCATACCAGCGACGGAATTGGCTGAGGTCGATCTCCCCGCCCTCTTCCATCGCCAGGACGAAATCCTCGCAGGTGGCGGCTTGGCCGTCATGGCGATCGAAATAAAGATCAGCGCCCGCGCGGAAGCGTTCCGGCCCCAGCATCAGGGCAATCATGCGGATCAGCTCCGCGCCCTTATTATAAATGGTCGCGGTGTAGAAGTTACTGATTTCCATATAGGATTCGGGCCGCACGGGATGCGCGAGCGGGCCAGAGTCCTCCTGAAATTGGGCGGCGCGCAAGATGCGCACATCTTCGATCCGCTTGACCGCATGGCTGCCCATGTCGGCCGAGAAATTCTGGTCGCGAAAGACGGTGAAGCCTTCCTTGAGACTGAGCTGGAACCAGTCGCGGCAGGTGACGCGATTGCCCGACCAGTTGTGGAAATATTCATGCGCCACAACGCCTTCCACGCCATCATAATCGATATCCGTCGCGGTTTCGGGATCGGCCAAAATATAGCGTGAATTAAAGATGTTGAGGCCTTTATTCTCCATTGCGCCGAAGTTGAAATCGGCCACGGCGACGATGTTGAACACATCGAGATCATATTCGCGGCCGTAGACGCGCTCGTCCCATGCCATGGAGTTTTTGAGCGCCTGCATGGCATGGCCGGTGCGTGGCAGGTCCGCCTCACGCACCCAGATGCCCAATTGCACTTCCCGGCCGCTCATCGTCACGAAGCTGTCGGCATTGCAGGCCAGGTCGGCAGCGACCAGCGCGAACAGGTAACAGGGCTTGGGGAAGGGATCGACCCAGCGTGCCCAATGCTGTCCAGCGTCACCCTCGCCCTGCTCCACCGGATCGCCGTTGGAGAGCAATATGGGAAAGCGCGCCTTGTCGGCGCGCAGTGTCACATCATAGCGCGACAATATGTCCGGGCGATCGGGGAAGAAGGTGATGCGGCGAAAGCCCTCCGCCTCGCATTGGGTGCAAAGCAACCCGCCGCTGGCATAGAGGCCCATTAATTTGCTGTTCGATTCCGGGGCCATCTCGACCAGCGTTTCGACACTGTGCGCCGAACCGGACAGCGACACGGACAAGGAGCCGGCTTCCATATGCCATAGGTCGGACGTGGCGAGTTCGCCATCGATGCGCACCTCCAACGGAATGAGGCCATCGCCGTCGAGCCGCAAGGGCCGGTCATGACCGCCATTGCGCGTGACCATGAGCGTCGCGCGGACGCGGGTGCATGCGGGATCGAGGTCGAAATCCAGCTCGATATCGGGCACCAGCCAGTCGGGCGGGCGATAATCCGAACGACGAATGACGGAAGGAGAAGCGGGGGAAGCGTGCATGTCGGCCATCCCCCCAAGCTAGGGAGACGGCCGGGAAAAGGCCAGCGGCGTGGCCCGGTTTTTCGCGTCCTGCCCGCTTAAATCCGTTCGCCCGACAGGCGTTGGCAGAGCATGTCCAACTGATCGAGGGTCGAATAGCGCAGGGTCAGCGTGCCGCCGCCATTGCCTTCATGTCGGATGTCGACTTTCAGCCCCAATATGTCGGCCAGATGCTGTTCCAGCGAGGCAATGTCCGCGTCCGGTTCGGCGGCGGCACCGGTGCGACGCGCGGCAGGCGTGTCGTCGCCGGTCTTCATGCGGCGGACCAATTGTTCGGTATCGCGGACCGACAAACCCTTGTCTTCGACCTGCCGCGCCAGCGTCTCACAATCGGGCACGCCGATCAGCGCGCGGGCATGGCCCATGCTGATCTTCTGCTCCATCACCTGCTGCTGCACCGAAGCGGGCAGGTCGAGCAGGCGCATGAGATTGGCGATGTGGCTGCGCGATTTGCCGACGATGCGACCTAGGGCGTCCTGCGTGTGCTGGAAGTCGCCGATCAGTTTGCGATAGGCTTCGGCCTCTTCGATCGGGTTGAGATCCTCGCGCTGGATATTTTCGATCAGCGCGATTTCGAGCGTTTCCTGCTCGTCAAAATCGCGGACGATGGCGGGGATGCGGTGGAGCTGCGCCCTTTGCGCCGCGCGCCAGCGACGTTCGCCCGCGACGATCTGAAAGCCGCCGCCATGCGGGCGGACAATGATCGGCTGGATCACGCCGCGCTTGGCGATGCTGTCGGCCAGCTCCTGCAACGCGCCTTCGTCGAAATGGCGACGCGGCTGTTCAGGATGCGGCTGAATGAGCGACACTTCAATGTTCTGCACCGCCTTGCTGGACGGCGAAGCGGCGGGCGCAACCGGCTCTTCGCGCGCAACGTCGCCGAGCAGCGCGGACAAGCCGCGCCCCAGGCCGTGCGGCCGCTTCACAGTTTTGGGCTTGTCGGTCGTTTCGTCGCTCAAGCGGCAACCTCCTGTCGGGGCAGGCGCGCGATCAATTCGCGCGCGAGCCGCATATAGGCTTCCGATCCTGAGCAGCGGAAGTCGTAAATCAAGGCCGGAACGCCATGGCTGGGCGCTTCGGACAGGCGCACATTGCGCGGGATGACGGTGGTGAACACCAGATCACCAAGGCAGGCGCGGACATCGTCGGCGACCTGATCGGTCAGCCGGTTGCGCCGGTCATACATGGTCAGCGCAACCCCCATGATCGACAGGCCGGGATTGAAGCGTCCGCGAATGCGCTCGACCGTCTGGAGCAATTGCGACAGCCCTTCGAGCGCGAAAAATTCGCATTGCAACGGGACGAGCAAGGATTGCGCCGCGACCATCGCGTTGATCGTCAGCAGGCCAAGCGACGGTGGGCAATCGATCAGGCAAATGTCCCAACGGCCCGGAGGGGCTTCGGCCAGCACCCGTTCGAGCCGGTGGGTACGCTGTTCATATTCGATCAGTTCGATCTCGCAGCCCGACAGATCCTGGGTCGCGGGGACGAGGTCGAGCTTGGGCACGCGGGTCGTGACGATCGTGTCCTCCAGCGCGCAATTGCCGACAAGCAGATCATAGCTCGACCGCGCCCGTTCGGACTGGCCGACGCCCAAGCCGGTGGAGGCATTGCCCTGCGGATCGAGATCAAGCAGCAGCACGCGCAGGCCGGTGGCGGCGAGACCGGTGGCGAGGTTGATCGCCGTCGTGGTCTTGCCCACGCCGCCCTTCTGATTGGCGATAGCGATACAGATCATGCGCGACCTTTCCTTCTGGCGACGGGTTTGACGGCGTGCGCGACGATGATGGCGCTATCGGCGTCCGTCACGCTCGGTTCCACGTGAAACACACCCTGCCATGATGGGCGCGTCGCCTCCAGTTCATTCTGCGCATTTCGTCCCTTAGGCAGCACCCATAGCGTATTTTTGTCGGAAAGATGCGCGGCGGATTCGAGCAGGCGCGGGAGTGGTGCATAAGCGCGCGCGCTGATGACGGCGGCGGCGCAAGGCGGCACCATCTCGACCCGGCCGCCGAAGACCGTGGCGTTGGGCAGGTCCAATGCGGCGATGGCTTCGTTCAGAAAATCGATGCGTTTGCGCCGGGATTCGACCATCAACATGGGTCGGTCGGACAGGCAGGCAACGACGATACCGGGCAACCCGGCTCCCGATCCGAGGTCGATCCATGCGCCCTCCCCCGCCGATTGGGCGCGGGTGAGGAGCTGCGCAGAGTCCACGATATGCCGCGCCCAGACATGGGGGCGGGTCGATTCGGCGATGAGATTCTGTTCGCCCATCGCATCCAGCAGGATCGCAACGAAGCGTTCCAGACGCGCCATTGTTTCACGTGAAACATCGAATTGGCCCGTCAGCCAGGCGCGGGCTTCATCCTCCGTCATGCTGCAACCTTGCGGACATGCACGAGAATGGCGGCGAGGGCCGCAGGGGTAACGCCCCGGATGCGGCCTGCTGCGGCGAGCGTATCGGGACGCGCGGCGTCCAGGCGTTCGATCATCTCGGTGGACAGGCCGCCGATACTGGCGAAGTCGAAATCGGCGGGGATGAAGACGCGCTCGTTGCGGCGCAGGTCGGCGATCTCCGCATCCTGGCGGTGGAGATAGGGGGCGTAATGGGCGTCCTCCAATATCTCTGCGCGCAGGTTAGCGGGCGCTGCGGCGAGGCGGGGGGCGAGCGACAGGATCAAGGCCCGATCGACTTCGGGGAAGCGCGCCCATTCGAACAGGCTGCGGCGTATGCCATCCTGCCGCACCGACGCGCCCGCGCGGGCCATGGTCGTGGCACCGATGGGCTGCGCGAGTTCAGTCTCTATCTCGGCGCGCAGGGCATCGCGCTCGGCCAAACGCGCATAGCGGACGGGGCCGATGATGCCATGCGCGATGCCGATCGCGCCAAGGCGCGTTTCCGCATTGTCGGCGCGCAGGCGCAGGCGATATTCGGCGCGCGCGGTCAACATGCGATAGGGTTCGGTTACACCCTGCAATGTGAGGTCATCGATCATCACGCCGATATAGCTGCTGGCGCGGTCGAGGATCATGGCCGCTTCGCCGCGTGCGCGGGCGGCGGCGTTGACGCCCGCGATCAAACCCTGAGCGGCTGCCTCCTCATAGCCGGTCGTGCCGTTTATTTGCCCGGCGCAAAAGAGGCCGGGGATGGCGCGGACCTCCAATGTGGCGTCGAGCGCGCGCGGATCGATATGGTCATATTCGACGGCATAGCCGGGCACGACGATGTCGGCGCGTTCCAAGCCGGCCATTGACCGGATCATAGCGACCTGAACATCGGTCGGGAGCGAGGTGCTGATGCCATTGGGATAGACGAGTGGGTCGTCCAGCCCTTCGGGTTCCAGAAAAATCTGATGCCCATCGCGGTCGCCGAAGCGCTGGATCTTGTCTTCGATCGACGGGCAATAGCGCGGTCCACGTCCTTCGATCGCGCCGCTGAACAAAGGCGACCGGCCGAGGCCATCGCGGATGATCTGATGGGTGCGCGCATTGGTGCGGGTGATGGCGCAGGCGAGTTGGGGCAGTGGGCGACCGTTGGACAAAGGCGACATGGTCCAGCCGTCACTGTCCGAAGGCTGCGCTTCCAGCCGCGCCCAATCGATCGTGCGGCCGTCGATGCGGGGTGGCGTGCCGGTCTTGAGGCGACCGATGGGGAGAGCGAGATCGCGCAGTTGGATGCCCAGGCTGGTCGCGGCTCGTTCGCCGACGCGACCACCCGTTTCGCGTTCATCGCCGCGGAACAGCTTGCCGCCGAGGAAGGTGCCGGTCGCCAGTACGACTGACGCGGCCTCCAGCACGCGCCCATCGGCAAGGGACAGACCAGCGATCAGACCATCTTGCAGAAGCAGCCCTGCCGCCTCGCCCTCTACGATTGTCAGACATTCTTGCGCATCAAGCATCTGATGGATAGCGGCGCGATAGCGTTTGCGGTCGGCCTGGATGCGCGGCCCCTGGACCGCGGCGCCCTTGCTGCTGTTGAGCATCCGATAGTGGATCGCGGCCTGGTCTGCGGCGCGGCCGATCAGGCCATCCAGCGCATCGACTTCGCGCACGAGATGGCCCTTGCCCAACCCGCCGATCGCCGGGTTGCAGGACATGGCGCCCACGGTAGTACGGTCGAACGTCAGCAGCGCGACGCGCGCGCCTTTGCGCGCAGCGGCCGCCGCCGCTTCGCACCCGGCATGGCCGCCGCCGACCACAATCACATCATAGCGAGTTTGCATGGGTGGCCTGTAGCAGATGCAGGCCATCGCGGTCAAAAGCGTTCCACGTGGAACATCGCGCTATTTGCCGATGCAGAAGCCCGAAAAGAGACGGTCGAGCATGTCCTCGGTCCCCGCCTGTCCGGTGAGCGCATCGATCGCGCGGCGGACCTGCCGCAGCTCTTCGGCGATGACGAGCAGGTCATCGCTGCGCCGTGCGGCGTCGACATGGGCGAGCAATTCGCCGACCCGCGCACGCTGGCGGGCGTGGAGGGCATAATCGCCCTCGCCCGGCAAGAGTTGCGCGGCGCGATCCAGCAGGGTGGTGACGAGGCTGTCCATCCCCTCCCCTGTTCGCGCGGACAATTGCAGGCCGGGTCGGGTCGGATCGCGATCGCATTGGGCGGCGATCAACAGCGCATCAGCGCGCGGCAGGTCAGCCGCATCGCCCAGCCATAGGATGATGTCCGCTGCGTCGAGCGCCGCACGCGCGCGATCCATGCCGATCGCCTCGATCGCGTCCCCAGTCCCCTCGTGCAGACCGGCGGTGTCGGTGAAGAGGAAGGCGGTGCCGCCGATTGCCGCAGGCACTTCGATGCGGTCGCGCGTCGTTCCGGCAATGTCGGACACGATTGCGGCGTCGCGCCCGACCAGCGCATTGAGCAGGGTCGACTTGCCTGCATTGGGTGGCCCCGCCAGTACGACGCGGATGCCGTCGCGCAACCGCTCAGCCGACGGCGCGGCCAATGCGGTGCCAATGTCTTCCGCAAGCGCCGCGATGCCCACACCGATCCGCTGCTCGATCGCAGCATCGGGCACATCATCCTCGTCGGAGAAATCGAGCGCGGCCTCGGCCATGGCCGACAGGTCGAGCAGATCGCGCCGCCAGCCTTCGACCCGGCGGGAAAAATGTCCCTCGGCCATCATCAACGCAGCACGGCGTTGCTGCTGGGTCTCGGCGGCGAGCAAGTCCGACAGGCCCTCGACCGCATTGAGATCCATCCGACCATTGAGAAAGGCGCGGCGGGTGAACTCGCCCGCTTCGGCCATGCGCAGCCCTGGCATCGCGGCCAGCACCGCCTCCACCGCCGCAACGACAGCGCGGCCGCCATGGCAATGAAGTTCGACCAGATCCTCGCCGGTCACCGTGCCGGGGCCAGGGAACCAGAGGATGAGCGTGCGATCTAGGGGCGCGCCATCCTGCGGGTCGGTAAGTAAGGCGAGGCTGGCCTGACGCGGCGGCGGGACGCGCTGGGCAAGACTTTCCAGCGCCGCGCGGGCGTGCGGCCCGCTGACTCGCACCACCGCAATCCCGGCGGGCGGCGCGCCGCTGGACAGGGCGAAAATCGTGTCGGTCATCGGCGTGGCGACGATCCTATTTCTTGTCGCCCGTCCCGCCCATGCCGGACAGGCCGATATTCATCATCTGCTGGAACAGGCGCACGCCCGCATCGCCCATCGGCGAGAAGCTCTTGAACAGGGTTTCCATCTGCTCGACATTGCCGACCCCTTCGAAACTGTCGAGGACGGTGCGGATATATTTGTCGTGGATGGGCGTCACGTCGGGCAGGCCGAGAAAGGCGCGCGCCTCGGCTGGGCTGCAATCCACATCGACCGTTACCTTCATAATCCTGGCCCTTCTGGTTCTTCTATCGTCTGTTTCCCGTCATGCCGCAAACAGGCACATGGTGGCAAATTTTTTGCGTCGGTCGATGGTTGCGCGCCTACCGCGATGCGCCAATATGCGGGCCAGCCGCCTAATGGCCAACCGCGAAAAGGAATGCGACATGACAGGCTTTACCCCGATCGAGACGCTGGAGGGCGGTGCCCGGTTCGACGCCTATGTGGCACGACCGGAAGGCGATGAGGCCAAGGCGGCGATCATCGTCATCCAGGAAATTTTCGGCGTGAACGAAGGCATCCGCCGCAAATGCGATAATTGGGCGAAGGCAGGCTATGTCGCTTATGCCCCCGACCTGTTCTGGCGCGAGACGCCGCATGTCGAACTGGACGCCGATGTGCCGGAGGAATTCCAGGCTGCGCTCGGCCATATGCAGAAGCTCAATCAGGATCAGGCGATCCGCGACATCGAAGCGACGGTTAAGGCGGCGCGTGCGGCGGTGGATGGCGGCAAGGTCGGGCTGGTCGGCTATTGCCTGGGCGGGCGGCTGGCGTTCATGGCGGCGTGCCGTACCGATGGCGATGCGTTCGTGTCCTATTATGGCGTCGGGATCGACGGCTTGCTGGGCGAAGCGAAGGCGATCGGGAAGCCCGTCATGCTCCACATTCCGACCGCCGATCATTTCGTCCTGCCGGACGCGCAGAAGGCGATGCATGACGGGCTGGAGTCGAACCGCCATATTGTCCTGCATGACTATGACGGACTGGACCACGGGTTCGCCGCCGAGATGGGCAGCCGACGCGACGAGGAAGCGGCTGAGCTGGCCGACCAGCGCACCGCCGATTTCTTCGCCGAGCATCTCGCCTGATGGTCGATGCCTGGCGGATGGTGGCCCGCAGCCATGGCGGGCCGGAGGTGATCGCGCGCGAGGATTTCGATCCGGGCGTGCCGGATGACGGCGAGCTGCTGATCGCGCAGGAGGCGATCGGGCTGAATTTCATCGACACCTATTATCGCACCGGCCTCTACCCTGCCCCCCTCCCCACCCCCTTGGGGTCGGAGGGGGCAGGCCATGTCGTTGCGGTCGGGCCGGGCGTGTCGGGTTTTGCCGTCGGCGACAAGGTCGGCTGCGCGCATGGACTGGGTGCCTATGCCAGCCACCGCATCGTCGCGGCCGAGCGCGCAGTGAAGATCCCCGATGGCGTGTCGAGCGAGGATGCCGCCGCGATGATGCTCAAGGGCATGACCGCCTGTTACCTCGCCGAAGACACGATCAATCTGGCGGCAGGTCAGGTTGCTCTCGTCCACGCAGCGGCGGGCGGAGTCGGATCGGTTCTCGTGCCGTGGCTGCGCGACAAGGGCGTGGTGGTCATCGCCCATTGCGGGTCGGCGGAGAAGGCCGCGCTGGTCGATGCCGACCATAGCCTCCATGGTCCGTTCGCCGATCTGGCCGCGGCCGTTCGCGACCTGACCGGTGGTCAGGGCGTCGATGTCGTCTATGACGGCGTCGGCAAGGATAGTTGGGCGGCTTCGCTTGCCAGCCTTAAGCGCCGTGGGCTGATGGTGAGCTATGGCAATGCGTCGGGCGCGGTGCCGCCGATCAGTCTGCTGAACTTGAGCAAGGGCGGATCGCTCTATGTCACGCGGCCGACGCTGTTCGACTATGTCGCAACGGCGGAGGCGCTGGCGCATACGGCCGACCGTTTGTTCGACCGGATGCAGCGCGGCGTGGTGCGGGCGGTGATCGGTCAGCGCTTCGCGCTTGCCGATGCAGCCGAGGCGCACCGGGCACTGGAGGCACGGCAGACGACCGGCGCGACGATCCTGCTACCCTGATCGGGGTGGCCAGCAGACACAAAAAAGGGGGGCGAAACCATGATGGTTTCGCCCCCCTTTTTAGGTCAGATCAGCAACTTATCGGAACAGCTGCAGCAACCCGACTTCCTGATCGGTGATCCCGGTATAGATCATCGTGCTGGCAACATAGAGGATGACCAGCAGGCCAACCCAGGCGATCCAGCGATAGCGCTCGATATATTTGGCGATGATGTTGGCAGCGATACCCATCAGGCCGACGGCAATCACCAGCCCGACCATCAGGATGCCCGGATGATCGCGTGCCGCACCAGCGACGGCCAGCACATTGTCGAGGCTCATCGACACGTCAGCCACGGCGACCGCCCAAGCGGCGGCGGCGAAGCTCTTGGCGGGCTTCATGCCAGAATGTTCGTCGCCTTCAATTTCCGGCGACCCGGCGCTTTCGCCGCCATGGCCGATTTCGCGATACATTTTCCAGGCGACCCAGAACAGCAGGACGCCGCCCGCGAACACCAGGCCGATCAGCTGCAGCAACTGCGTCACCACCAGCGCAAAGCCGATGCGCAGCACCAGCGCGGCGATGATCCCGATCAGGATCACCTTCTTGCGCTGATCAGCGGGCAGGCCGGCGGCCAGCGCGCCGATGACGATCGCGTTATCGCCCGCCAGCACGATGTCGATCAGGATCACCTGACCAAAAGCCAGCCAGGCCGATCCACTGCCAGAAAATAGCCCGGCAAAATCCGTGACGATATGGCCCCAAATGTCGGTCATGTCCGTCTAGTCCCCTTCACGCCGTCACTGGTTCATCGAATCGAAGAAATTCTCGTTGGTCTTGGAATCCTTCATCTTGTCGAGCAGGAATTCCATCGCATCGATCGTGCCCATCTGCATCAGGATGCGACGCAGCACCCACATCTTGCTGAGCGTGCCCTTGTCCACCAGCAATTCTTCCTTGCGGGTGCCCGACTTGCCGACATCCAGCGCCGGGAAGATGCGCTTGTCGGCGACCTTGCGATCCAGCACGATTTCCGAGTTGCCGGTGCCCTTGAATTCTTCGAAGATGACTTCGTCCATGCGGCTGCCGGTGTCGATCAGCGCAGTGGCGATGATGGAGAGCGAACCGCCTTCCTCGATATTGCGCGCGGCACCGAAGAAGCGCTTGGGTCGCTGGAGCGCATTGGCGTCCACGCCGCCGGTCAGCACCTTGCCCGACGAGGGGACGACGGTGTTGTAGGCGCGGCCGAGGCGGGTGATGGAATCGAGCAGGATGACGACATCCTTCTTATGCTCGACCAGGCGCTTGGCCTTTTCGATCACCATTTCAGCGACCTGGACGTGGCGGGTGGCAGGCTCGTCGAAGGTGGAGGACACGACCTCGCCCTTCACGCTGCGCTGCATGTCGGTGACTTCTTCCGGCCGTTCGTCGATCAGCAGGACGATCAGGAACACTTCGGGATGATTGTCGGTAATGGCCTTGGCGATATTCTGCAGCATCACCGTCTTGCCGACGCGGGGTGGGGCGACGATCAGCGTGCGCTGGCCCTTGCCCTGGGGCGAGACGATGTCGATGACGCGCGCCGACTTGTCCTTCTGGGTCGGATCGCCCGGATCGAGCGTCAGTTTGGATTCGGGATAGAGCGGCGTCAGATTGTCGAAATTGACGCGATGACGGACCACATCGGGATCGTCGAAATTGACGGTGTTGAGCTTCACCAAAGCGAAATAACGCTCGCCATCCTTGGGCGCGCGGATTTCGCCGTCCACCGTATCGCCGGTGCGCAGGCCGAAGCGGCGGACCTGGTTAGGCGAAACATAGATGTCGTCGGGACCGGCCAGGAAGTTGGCTTCCGGGCTGCGCAGGAAACCAAAGCCATCGGGCAGCACTTCGATCGTGCCTTCACCCATGATCTGCTCGCCATTTTCCGCCTCGGCCTTGAGGATCGCGAACATCAGATCCTGTTTGCGCAGGGTCGACGCACCCTCGACGCCCAGTTCCTCGGCAAGCTGCACGAGGTCGGCGGGCGCTGTTTTCTTAAGGTCCTTGAGATGCATTGCGAGTCGGTCCGATGACGAGAGGGAGACAGGCGCCGGAAACGGCGAGAAACAGGCGAGCAGGACGCTGCCAGACGCTTGCCGCGAACAGGCAAGGTCGATCGTGCGCGCATTTAGCGAGGCGCGGCCCGCCAAGTCAAGGCGGGAGTGCGCCAGACGGGTGCGGAAAGCGCGGCGCGGCGGCGATTCGGGGCCAAGGGTGGCGCTGGCGCGATGACCGGGATTCATGCTATAGCGGGAGCATAAGATAAGCGGAAAGGATGCGGACATGAGACGGCACCGCGCAGGGCTTTGCGCCGTGCGCTTCGCGGGATTGGCGATCGGGCTGGCGACGGCCTGGATGCCGCTGGCCGCGCAGGACGTCCCCGCGCTTGACCCCGACATTCCGCCCGCCGTCGTCCGCACCGGCCCCTCGCTCGATGCGCGGGTGACCATCCCCATCCATATCGATGGCAAGGGGCCGTGGAACTTCATCATCGATACCGGGTCGCAACGCACCGTGATCGCGCGCGACCTGGCGGAGCAACTGGCCCTGCCCGCGCGCACCAATGTCACCATCATCAGCATGACCGGCCGGTCGGAAGCGACGACGGTGGCGGTGCCGCGCCTCGGCTTTGCGGGCGGCACGATCGACGATATCGAAGCCCCGGTGCTGGAGGGCGAGCATCTGGGCGCGCCGGGCCTGCTGGGGCTGGACAGCCTGCACGCCAAGCGGGTGACGCTGGATTTCCGCAGCGGACAGATGGCCATCGCCAGCAGCAACGCGCGCCGCAGCGCCAAGGTCGATCCCGATACGATCGTGGTGGAGGCGCGGCGCAAGCGCGGTCAGTTGATCCTGCTCGATTCCAACGTCAACGGCATGCGCGTGGCCATCATGCTCGACACCGGCACCAATTTCAGCATCGGCAATATGGCGCTGCGCAACAAACTGATCGCCAAGAAGCGCGCGCCTGAATTGCTCACCGCGTCGCTGACCAGCGTGACCGGCGGGACGCTGACCGGCGAAGTGGGGCGGATCAAGGCGGTACGGATGGGCCGGGTCAATTTGATCGACGTGCCGGTGCTGTTCGTCGATGCCAGCCCTTTTGCGGAACTGGGCATGGCGGACAAGCCGGCGCTGTTGCTGGGCATCAGTGCGTTGCGGCTGTTCGACCGGGTCGCGATCGACTTCGGCCGGGGCAAAGTGGACTTCCTGCTGCCCGATGCGAGCGCGCTCGACAAGACGCAGTTGGCGGCCAACGACGTCCGCCCTTAGGCGCGCGCCTCAAGGATAAGGGTTGGGACGCGGGGGTGGCTGGCGCTGACGATCACGGTCGCGGCCCAGCACATTGTCGATCCATTGCTGGTCGATCTGCTGGGGCGGCTGTTGCCGATCCTCCGGGTCCACCTCAAGCTGTTGCTCGTCACCCTCGTCTTCCATCGCCGGGGGACGGGGGCGTTCGACGGGGAAGCCATTCTCATCGACCATCATGCCGCCCTCGGCCTCGCCATCAGGCGTGCCATAATAGGCTTCCTCGTCCGGCTCCAACTGCCATTCGGGCAAGGTGACTTCGGTTTCGAACTGTTCCACGGGGCGTTTGGCGACGGCGACCTTCATATAATCGGCAAAGGCGCGGGCGGGGGCACGGCCACCCTGCAGCACGCCCACCGCGCGCGCATCGTCGCGCCCCATCCATACGCCGGTCGTGATGCCGCTGGAAAAGCCCAAGAACCAGCCATCCTTGTTGCTGCTGGTCGTGCCGGTCTTGCCCGCGACCGGGCGGCCGATCTGCGCCGCCTTGCCGGTGCCGGTGGACACGGCGGTCTGCATCAGGTCGGTCATGCCGGCCGCGACCCAGGGGGCGACCAGCACGCGGCTGGTGTCGTCCTGATGCTCGTAGAGCAGTCGGCCGTCCGCCGTCGTTACCTTGGTAATGCCATAGGGGGTGACGGCAATGCCCTTGCGCGCGATCGAGGCGAAGGCGCGGGTCATGTCGATCAGGCGCACGTCCGATGTGCCTAGCACCATGGAAGGATGGGTGTTGATCGGCGTCGTCACACCAAAGCGGCGGGCCATGTCGGCAACGGTCGGAAAGCCGACCTCGACACCCAGCTTCGCCGCGACGGTGTTGATCGAATAGGCGAAGGCGGTGCGGATATCGATATCGCCCGAAAAGCGCCCGGAACTGTTGCGCGGCTTCCACCCGTTGATATCGACCGGCTCGTCGGTGACGCCGGTATCAGGGGTATAGCCCGCCTCAAGCGCGGCCATATAGACGAAGATCTTCCACGCCGATCCCGGCTGCCGCGTCGCTGTGGTGGCGCGATTATAATTGGACGTCACATAATCGAGGCCGCCGACCAGCGCGCGCACTGCGCCATCGCGGTCCAGGCTGACCAAAGCGCCCTGCGTACCCGAAGGCACATTGGCCTTGATCGCCGCCGTCGCCGCATTCTGCATGCTGAGGTCGATGGTGGTATAGACTTCCAGCGGTTCGTTGGACTCGTCGATCAGCACATCGAGCTGCGGCAGCGCCCAGTCGGTGAAATAGCGCACGCTGTTCTGCGGCGGTTCGGGCGCGAGCGCGACATTGGCAATGTCGGCCGCCGCCTTGTCCGCTGCGCTGATGACGCCGTTCTGCACCATCAGGTCCAGCACCACGCCCGCTCGGCCGATCGCGGCTTCGGCATCGGCGGTGGGCGAATAGCTAGACGGCGCTTTCACCAGCCCTGCGACGATCGCCGCTTCGGGCAGGTCGAGCGTCGTGGCGGGATGGCCGAAAAATTTGCGGCTGGCGGCGTCGATGCCATAGGCGCCGCCGCCGAAATAGACTTTGTTGAGGTAGAGTTCGAGGATCTGCCGCTTCGAGAATTTGCGCTCCAGCGCCAGGGCCAGCACCATCTCGCGGATCTTGCGGCCGAAACTATAGCTGTTGTTGAGGAAGATGTTGCGCGTCACCTGCTGGGTGATGGTCGATGCGCCCTGCAGGCGGCGGCCGGTGCCGCGATTTTCGACCGCGACCCAGGCCGCGCGTGCCATGCCGACCGGATCGACGCCGGGATGATGATAAAAGCGCTTGTCTTCGGTCGACACCATCGCGTCGATCATGACCTGCGGGATTTGATCATAGTCGAGCCAGCGGCCAAAGCTCGGCCCCAGTGACACGATTACACTGCCATCGGCGGCATGGACGCGGATCATCTGGCCATTGGGCGAGGATTTGAGGCTGCCATAATCGGGCAGCGACTGAAGCGCGATGACCACCGCAATCACGATCGCCAACAGGCCCGCCACCGCCGCCGCCACGCCGATCTTCACCGTGCGCAGCGCCCATGTCTTCGCGCGGCTGGGCGCGCCCTTGCTCTTGCCTGATCCTGCCATCTGTGCCGCCCCGGATACGCGCTAATCCCGGCCCCGGCCAGCGTGATTTAGACGCTTTGCCGGGAAAAATGCCGTGGCCGTCTCCATGACGATCGCCGCTTTACGGACGATGAACGATCAGTCGTCCTGGCGCGGTTTGAAGTCGAGCGAGGCGCTGTTCATGCAATAGCGCAGGCCGTTGACGCCTGGACCATCGGGGAAGACATGGCCCAGATGCCCGTCGCACTTGGCGCAGCGGACTTCGGTGCGGACCATGCCGTGGCTGACATCGCGGATTTCCTCGACCGCATCGATATCCACCGGTGCGGTGAAACTGGGCCAGCCGGAACCGCTGTCATATTTTTCCTCGGCATCGAATAATCCGGTGCCGCAGCCCGCACAATAATAGCGGCCATCGACCTTGTTGGCGTTGAGATTGCCGGTAAAGGCCCGCTCCGTGCCGCCTTCGCGCAGCACATGATAGCGTTCAGGCGAAAGGCGCGCGCGCCATTCCGCATCGGTCAGAGTCAGCTTTTCCATGGCGGCAATATGGGTGCGCAGAGCGCGCCGATCAAGCGTCCGCGATGCGGGTGAGGCGCATGGCGAGACCCGCGGCCCCCGGTGTTGCGCTCAGGACACGGAGCAGGCCGGGATAGCGCCCCAGCGCGCGAAAACCCGCCGCCGCGCGCAAGGGCAACAGCGCTCGCCGCCCGAAATGGCGCTGGTAAGGCTCTGCGCCGTCGCGCCCCTGCACCTGCCATTGCGCCACGGCTTCTGCGGCGCTGGCCAGCGCGATGCCAATCCCCTCCCCCGCCAGCGAGGGAATCACTGCGGCCTGATCGCCGAGCCGATAGAGGCCCGGCCAGGTCGTGGTTGCGCGCCAGCCATAGGGGACATCACCGATCGCATCGACGCGAGCGTCAGCGGGCACATCCCCCAGCCGATCGGCCAGCGCGAGCGAGCGGTCGGCCAGCGCCGCGATCAGGCCGAGCGGACGGCCGCCCGCTGCAGTCAAGCGGCTCTTGCGCACCGCCATGCAGAGATTGGCGCTGCCATCCTCCTGCAGCAAGAGGCCGACATAGCCGCCCTCGACCCAATGGAGTTCGATGCGGCCACCGATCAGGCGTTGGCGCGCAGGGCTGGCGGGCAGGCGCAGCCGCAGGCCGAGTTCGGGGTCTGCGCCGTCACGGGGCCGCGCCGCGCCGCGCACATCATGCTTGCCGGTGGCGAGAAACAGGCTGTCCCAGTCGAGCACCTGCCCATCGTCCAGGGTGATCGCGGTCGGCGTCAGCGTGCGCACGGCATGGCCCAGCCGGAAGGTCACCCCCGCCTCGGTCGCGGCGGCGCGCAGCAGCCTGTCGAGTCGATGCCGCGACAGGCCCATGCCGGGCGCGGGGAGCGGCAGCTCTATCTCCCGCCCGCCCGCGAACAGCGCCAGCCGGTCGATCCGGTGACCGCCGAGCATGGCTGCGTCAATGCCCAGCGCCTCGATCTGCGCGATCGTCGCCCAACTCAGGAATCCGCCGCACAGCGCATCCCCCGGCACCTGTTGCCGATCGATCAGCAGCGGCTCCGCGCCCAGCCGTGCGAGCCGCAGCGCCGCCGCTGCGCCTGCCGGGCCTGCGCCGAGGATCAGTGGCGGGGTCATCGCTGGCGGGCGACGCAGAGCCGGAAGGGGAAGACACGCTCAATGCGCGCATCGCCGATATGCGCCGCCGCCAGCATCGCCCGCCATTCGCCGGGCACGAAGCTGCGCGCGATCGACAATCGCCCGTCGGCGCGGACGATCGGATGGACGCCGAGCAAGCGGGCGAGCAGCGGATAGCCATGATAGGCAAAGCCATGGCGATGCAGGTCGTTGACGAACCAGCCCATGCGCGCCTGATCCTCCATGAAATGCAGGAACGCCAGCCGCTCCGCATCCTCCATATGGTGGGTGACCAGGCTGGAGATAATGATGTCCCATGGTTCATCCGCCAGCGCGACATAGTCGCCGGTGCGATAGTCGATGGCCAGCGCCGGGTCGGTGCGCGCCTGCGCCACGGCCTGGCTGCGCGGGTTGAGGTCGATGCCGACGAGCGTGCAGGCAATGCCACGCCGCTTCGCCCAGGCCGCGATCCGCCGCAGCATGCCGCCATCGCCATAGCCGACATCGAGCAGCCGGAACGGGCCGGTTACCGCGCGATCGAGAAAGCGGAGCGTCGGCCGCGCCGCCAGCGTGACCCGATTAACCCGGTCGAGATCGGCCAGCACCCGCGCATAGACGGCTTCGGGCAGGTCGGCCGCATCCATCTGCTCCTGCGCCAGCGATCGCTTCATGCGTCCGCCCGGTGGAAGGTCAGGCCTTCGGCCGCAAGCCCCGGCCCGAAGGCCAGCGCCATCCCCTGCCCGCGCGCATTGCCCGCCAAGATGCGCGCCAGCACGAACATCAGCGTCGCCGACGACATATTGCCAAAGGCGCGCAGCACGGCGCGGCTATGGTCGAGCGCGTGGGGGGCGAGATCGAGCGCGCGGGCTACCGCGTCGAGGATCGAACGGCCCCCGGCATGGACCGCCCACAGATCGATGCTTTGCGCCGGAATCGGCAAGGTGATCGTTCCGGCGAGCGCCTGCGCGATCGCGCCGGGCACTTCGCCCGACAAATGCATGGCGAAACCATGGTCGCCCAAATCCCAGCGGATCAGCGCCTCCGTATCGGGCACGGTCATGGCGAAGGGCTGGCCGAGCGTGATGCCGCCCGCCGCCGCGCTCACCAGCGCCGCCGCCGCGCCATCGCCAAATTGCAGCATCGCCAGCAACGGTTCGACCCGCGCATCGTCCTGCAGATGCAGGCTGCTGAGTTCCACGCACACCACCAGCACGCGCGCATTCGGTTCCGATCGCACGATATGGCGCGCGGATCGCAGCGCGACGATGGCGGCATAGCAGCCCATATAGCCGACCATCAGCCGCTCGACCGTCGGGTCCAGCCCCAGCATCGTCACCAGTTTCTGGTCGATCCCAGGCGCAATAAAGCCCGTGCAACTGGCGACCACCAAATGAGTGATACCGTCGGTCGCCACCTGGTCGGCGAGCGCCGCCACTGCGCGCGTGGCCAGCATCGGCGCGGCGTCGGCATAGATGGCCATGCGCTGCGCCGTGGTTGGCCATGACCCGCCGTAAAAGCCGCCTTGCGCGGTCGGCGATCCAGTGCCGCCATCCAGCACCGACCAGCGATGTTCGATCCCGCTGCGCTGCGCCATGCGCGTGAACAAAGCCCGTTCGCGCGGGTCGGCGATCCGTTCGCCTGCCCAATCGATAAAGGCCGGGTGGATGTCGGTGTCCGGGACGGCCGTGCCGATGGCGTGGATCGTGGCGGGAAGGGAAATGATGCGCTGCCTTTGTTGCGCGCGGACGCGGTGGGCCGGTCATACCACCAAGTCGCGACCTGTTCAGCCCTGCAAAGCGCCCGGACCCGCCCTATCGTTCCCGCGCCGCCTGCCGCGCGATGGTCAGCAATTCGTGGCGCACCAGCAGGTCGCCGGTGCCCCGGCCTGATCGGGTAGCGCGTTCCGCCTCCAGCAGGCGCTGGATCACGCGCGCGATGCCATGGCTGTCCCACAGCCGCACTTGCCGCGACACCAGCCCTTTTTCCTTCCAGAACACGGCCTTGCCCGCCGCCTCCATCGCCGTTTCCAACCGTCCGCTGGCGTCGAAACTGGTGCGGATATTGGCGATCAGCATCGCGCGGGTCATCAGCGGACGGATGACGGAGGCCATTGCCGTGCTGGTTTCCTGCAGGCGCGTGAGTTCATGGTGCATGGCCTTTAGGTCACCACCCAGCACGGCGTTTACCAGCGGCGCGACCTCCGTATCGGGATTGTCCGCTGACAGCGCGTCCAGCGCCTCCGCCGTCGCTTCGCACGGCCGGTCGGGCGCAGCGTCGAGATAGAGGATCAGCTTTTCGACCTCGCCCTGCATCAGCGCGCGATCGCCATTGGCGAGCGCCACGATCCGCCGCGCCAGGTCCGACGAGAGGCGCAGGCCGCCTTCGCGGGCGATGGCAATGGCGATCTGCTCGGCCTCGCGCGCGTCGGGCTGGTAGGAAATGAAGGCCAGCGTCGCCTTATGATCGAGCGCCAGCTTGAGCAGCTTGGACGTGGCCTTGAGCGCGCCCGCCACGGCCACGACCGGATTGCCCGCCGCCGGGCTTTCGAGCAGCGCGGTCAAGGCGGGCAGCGATTCCTCGCCTATGCCATTGACGCGAATCCAGCGCCGGTCACCGAACATGGAAAAGGACGCGGCCTCATCCGCCAGCCGGGCGGGATCGTCGCGCAGGGTCGATCCGTCGAGGTCGATGCGTTCGGCCTGCGGCCCCATCGCCCGCTCCAGCCGCTTGAGCAGCGCCTGGCTGCCCGCATCGTCGGGACCGTAGAGCAGGAAGAAGCGGACGTCGGCAGGCGGTGCGTCGAGCGCCTTTTCGATCTGGCCGCGATTGGCCTTCAAGGATTGGCCGCCTTGCGTGAAAACAGCGCCAGCCGGGTGACGATCTGGTCCGCCACCGTCTGCGACAGCCGCTCCAGCGCCGTGTCTTCGGCTGCGATCGTCGCATATTCGCTCGACGTGACGTCGATGCCCGCGTCCGACCCGGCGGTGTCATCCAGGATTTGCGCGCCAGTCGCTTCGTCGATCAACTGGTAACGCGCGCGCAAAGTGCGCCGTTCGCGGGTGACGGCCGCGTCGGCGCGCAGGCCGAAACCGGTGATCTGGTCATCCAGCTTCACCACCAGACGATAGCGCGGACCGCTGCCGCCGCTCATCGCGCCCAGCCGATCGTTGAGCGCATTGCGGACGAGCCAGCCACCGCGCCCCTCGATCGGCGCGACATCGACATTGCCCAACGCCTGCGCCACCGCGCCCTGCGATCCCCCGCCATAGACCGGGCGGAGGCCGCAGCCGGTCAGCAGGAGCGGGATGGCGAGAAGGGGGAGGAGACACTTCATGACCAGAACCCTTATCCGTTCGGGCTGAGCTTGTCGAAGCCCTTTGCTGAGCGGAGCGAAGCTGCTTCGCCTCCGCTCAGCAAAGCCCTTCGACTTCGCTCAGGGCGAACGGATTTTGCACCTAAATAACCAGATTCACCAGACGATCGGGCACGACGATGATCTTCTTAGGCGTCGCGCCATCCAATATCCGCATGACATTCGGAGCCGCGAGCGCCAGCCGCTCCAGTTCGTCTTTCGCCGTCCCCTTGGGCACGGTGATGGTGTCGCGCAGCTTGCCCATCACCTGGCAGGCAATCGTCACTTCGTCATCGACCAGCAAAGCCGGATCGACCGTGGGCCAGGCGGCATCGGCGATCAGGCCGGTCTCGCCCATATCGGCCCAGGCTTCTTCGGCGAGATGCGGCGTCATCGGCGCGACCAGCAGCGCGAGCGCGCGGATGGCGGCGTTGCGCGATGCGGACGGCGCGGCCTTTTCCACCGAGTTGGCCAGTTCGTAAATCTTGGCGACTGCCTTGTTGAAGGACAGCGCCTCTATATCCCTGGCGATCCCGTCGATCGTCTGGTGCAGTTTGCGGTCGAGCGGCTTGTCGGCGCCTTCCGCCCCCGCCTCGATCTGGCCGAAGAGCCGCCACAAGCGGTTGACGAACCGCCACGATCCCTCGATCCCGCTTTCGGTCCAGGGCAGGTCGCGTTCGGGCGGGCTGTCCGACAGCATGAACCAGCGCACCGCGTCCGCGCCATATTGGGCGATGATGTCATCGGGATCGACGACATTCTTCTTGGACTTGGACATTTTGACGACCCGGCCAACCTCGACCGGTGCCTTGTCCGCGATCAGCGTCGCGCCCTCGGCGGCCCGTTCGATCTCGCCCGGCGCGAAATAGACCGGCGGCAACCCCTCGCCCTGCTCCCGGCTATAGGTCTCATGCGTTACCATCCCCTGCGTGAACAGGCCGGTGAACGGCTCGGCAAAGCCCAATTGCCCCATATGCTGCAACGCCCGCGTCCAGAAGCGCGCGTAGAGCAGGTGCAGGATCGCATGTTCGACCCCGCCAATATATTGGCCGACCGGCAGCCATTTCTCGACCGTCGCGCGGTCGAATGGCTTGTCCTTGGACTGGCTGGCGAAGCGGATGAAATACCAGCTCGAATCCGCGAACGTATCGAGCGTATCGGTTTCCCGAACCGCCGCCTTGCCGCACTTCGGACAATCGACATGCTTCCAGGTCGGATGGCGATCGAGCGGGTTGCCCGGAATGTCGAAGGTCACATCGTCGGGCAGGACGACCGGCAACTGCGCCTTGGGCACCGGCACCGCGCCGCAAGTCTCGCAATGGATCACCGGTATCGGCGTGCCCCAATAGCGTTGGCGGGACACGCCCCAGTCGCGCAGGCGGAACACGGTCTTGCCCGCGCCCCAGCCTTCGGATTGCGCGCGGGCGATGACGGCGGCCTTCGCGTCCTCCACGCTCATGCCGTCGAGGAAGCGGCTGTTCACCAACTTGCCCGGCCCGACATAGGCTTCGTTGTGAATCGGCTTGGCTTCGTCACCTTCCGCAGCCACGACACGCTCGACGGGCAGCATATATTTGCGCGCAAAGTCGAGGTCGCGCTGGTCATGCGCGGGAACGCCCATCACCGCGCCGGTGCCATAGTCCATCAGCACGAAATTCGCGATGAACACGGGCAACTGCCAGTCGGGATCGAACGGATGCGTAACAGTCAGGCCCGTGTCGAAGCCGAGCTTCTCCGCCGTTTCCAACTCGGCCGCGGTCGTTCCGCCCGCCTTGCACAGGTCGATGAAGGCCTGCGCGTCCGGGTTTGCGGCCGCAACCTGCTGCGCCACTGGATGGTCGGCGGCGATCGCGACGAAGCTCGCGCCGAAAATCGTGTCGGGCCGGGTCGAATAGACCTCGATCGCCTGATCGAAGGGCGCAACCGGCTTGAAATGGAATTGCAGGCCGACCGACTTGCCGATCCAGTTTTCCTGCATCGTCCGCACCTTTTCGGGCCACTGGTCTAGGCTTTTCAGCCCTTCCAGCAGATCGTCGGCGAACTGGGTGATTTTGAGGAACCATTGCGACAGCTTGCGCTTCTCGACCGTCGCGCCCGACCGCCAGCCCTTGCCGTCGATCACCTGCTCATTGGCCAGCACGGTCATGTCGACCGGATCCCAATTGACCGCGCTTTCCTTGCGATAAACGAGGCCCGCTTCCAGCATGTCCAGGAACAGCGCCTGTTCATGGCCATAATAATCGGGGTGGCAGGTCGCGAGTTCGCGGCTCCAGTCCAGCGCAAAGCCCAATTTCTTGAGCTGCGCCTTCATGTTGGCGATATTCTCATAGGTCCATTTGCCGGGATGGACCTTTTTCTCCATCGCGGCATTTTCAGCCGGCATGCCAAAGGCGTCCCAACCCATCGGGTGCAGCACTTCATGGCCCGTCATCCGGCGGAACCGTGCCAGCACGTCGCCCATCGAATAGTTGCGGACATGGCCGATATGGATGCGGCCCGACGGATAAGGGAACATCTCCAGCACGTAGCTGCGCGGCTTGTCCGACATATCGTCGGCCTTGAAGCTCTGCTGCTCGTCCCAGATCGCCTGCCAGCGGGCGTCGGCCTCCAGCGGATTGAAGCGCCTTTGCATGTTCACGTCCTACCCAAATGCGAGGGGGCTGGGCCTTTGCAAGCCCAGCCCCGAACCGTCAAAAAACAAAGGCGGTGCCTGCGCGCCGCCCAAGCGAAGAAGAATCAGCCGCCAATCGACGTGCGGCGCAGGTCGCGGGCCTTGGTCAGGATCACCTCTTCCAGCTTCTGCACGGTCGCCGCCTTCACCGGCGCGTCGAGCCACTGGCCATTCTGGCTCACCTGGCGGCTGGCCGCGACGCGCAGCGCGTCGGCGCGCAGATCCTGGTCGAGGATCGACACGGTCAGCTTCATCCGCTCATTGGGGCTGTTGGGGTTGGCGTACCAGTCGGTCACGATCACGCCACCGTTCGAATCGGTCTGCACCAGCGGCATGAAGGAAATCGTGTCGAGCGCCGCGCGCCACAGATAGGCGTTGACGCCGATCGTCGTCACTTTCGACGCGGCAAGGTCCGCCTTGGGCCGATCCTTGGACCCGCCACCGCAGGCGGCCAACGGCAAAAGCGCGGCCAGCAGCAGGCCGGCGGAAACAGGGGCGGGAAAACGGCGGACCATCAGGCATGTCCTAGCTTGGAAAATGACGAAAAACAGGCTGCTTCTATAGTGGCCATGCAGCGTTGGGCAAGGGGCGCTGCATCAGGACGCTGCGATCCTCGCTTCGCCGTGCCATCGCTACTGTTTCAAACTCTGTGTGTTCCTTGCAACAGCTCCGACAAAAAGCCCGCCGCCCCCTAGCCAATGGAGGCTTTCCCCGTGTAGAGCGTTACACATAATAAGGAACAGGGGCGAGAATCGGGTCATGCGCGTACAAAGGGGACATCTGGCATTGGCGGGAGCGGCATTGACCGTGACCGGCTTCATGCTGTCTCCGGCGATCGGCGCGGCCAACAAGCTCGTCCAGATGCAGATCGACGCACCCGTGTCGCTCGGCGCTCTGGGCAGCATCTCCTCCTTCACTCCCACGACCAAAGACCCGCAACTGGCCGCCGCTTATGCGAAAATCGCTGCGTCCGCCAATCGCCAGGGCTTTCGTTTCACGCCGACCAGCGGTTCGCTGAGCGGTGAACGGTCGATCACCGTGATGGTCCGTGCCAGCGGCGAACGTGTCACCGTGGCCCGCACGATCGACCCGATCGACATCAAGCCGGTCGCCTTCAGCCTGAACGGTGCGCAGAACTGGCGCAAGTTCGCGCTGCCCGAATCGCTCGGCCGCAAGCCGCTCGATCCGGTGCCGGTTGAAACCATGGTCGATGCCAAGAATTTCTCGCTGGATGACGCCAAGAAGGATCGCTTCAGCACCAAGATGCTGATCGAAACCCGCCGCGATGCCGTCGCCGCGACGCGCAACCCCGGCGCGGAGAAGGATTATTCGCTGGATCTCGCCAGCTCCTACTCGCTGACGCGCAACCTGAACGTCACGGCCGGCGTGCGCTACAATAATAATGTCGCGGGTCGCCTGACCCCGATGACCGACGACCGGCAGGACAGCCAGGCCGTCTATCTGGGCACCATCTTCAAATTCTGATCGGCCTGCGGGTTGAGTGACAGGGGTCGGGCCTGATCGCGCCAATAACGGATCACGCCCTGATTTCTGCCTGCCTCCTGTGAATCGCGGCGGGCTATTTACCCGGCGCGCGATAGGGGATGAAGTCGCCTAGCGCGCAGGCGCCGCTGGTCATCCCGGTTTGCAGGTTGGCGGTCGTGGTCATGTCGCCACGGCACAGTTGCGAGCCGAAGCTGCGCACGATCAAGGTGTCGCCATAGACAAGGCCGCTGCAGCTGCCGATCAATTCATTCTTGTAGATCAGCCGGTTGCTCACTCGATAGAGCAGCACATTGTTGCTGATGACGGTCAGATTGGTCCGTGGCTCGCGGTTGATGCAGCCTTGTTTTTCACCGGCCACCTTGCCTTCCAAAGCCTTCTCCAGCTTGGCCGCCTGCTTTTGCGTCAGCGGTGTGGGCGTATAGCTGCCGGTGCAGCCCGCCAACAGGAGCGGTATCATCCCTATCCATGCGCGCATCGCGACTCTCCCTTGTCGATCTTTACCCTCACGACGGCACCATAGCGCAAAAACCGTCAGGCCGCGTCCTTTGCCGCGCGGCGTTCGGCCAATTGCGCCACGTCGCGCGCGCGCATGAAGATATTGGTCGCGCGCTCCAGCCCGATCGTCGTCGGCACCGTCGCTTCGTCCCGCGCCCGCAGCGCTTCGACGGCTGCAACCCGCTCGACCAGCGCCGCATTGTCCGGCTCCACCGTCAGCGCGAACCGGCCATTGGAGAGCGTATATTCATGCGCGCAATAGACAGCCGTATCCTCCGGCAAGTCCGCGAGGCGTTGCAGATTGGCGAACATTTGCGCCGCCGTCCCCTCGAACAATCGGCCGCAGCCCATGGCGAACAGCGTATCGCCGACGAACGCCATGCGATCGTCGGCCAGATGATAGGCGATATGCCCCGCCGTATGGGCCGGGACCGCCATCACGGTCGCGACATGATCGCCGATACGCACGCTATCGCCTTCACCGACCAGGCGATCGAGCGTCGCGATCTTCTCCGCTTCGGCCGCGGGTCCGGTGATGATGCAGCCGGTCGCGGCCTTGATCGCCGCATTCCCGCCGACGTGGTCGCCATGCCAATGGGTGTTCCAGATCTGGCCGATGGTCCATCCCCGCGCAGCAGCCGCCTTCAGCACCGGCTCGGCCACGGCCGGGTCGATCACGACCGTCTCTTGGCTCTTGGGATCATGCAGCAGCCAGACATAATTGTCCGATAGAACCGGGATGCGGACAACCTCCAGCATCGGGCTCACCATTGTCCGACATTGGGCATCGACACCCAAGGTTCGGCCGGGTCGAGCCGCCCATCCTGTAGCAATTCGACCGAAATGCCATCGGGCGTGCGGACGAAGGCCATATGCCCGTCCCGCGGCGGGCGATTGATGGTCACGCCCGCATCCAGGAAGCGCTGACACGTCTCGTAGATATTCTCGACCTGATAGGCGATATGGCCGAAATTGCGCCCGCCATCATAGATTTCGGCGGGGCTGCCATCCTCGGGCGGCCAGTTATAGGTCAGTTCGACCTGAGCATCTTCGTCGCCCGGCGCGGCGAGATAGACGAGCGTGAAGCGCCCCTGTTCGCTGTCGAACCGCTTGACCTCTATCAATCCCAGCAGGTCGAAAAAGGCGATCGTCTTTTCGACGTCACGGACGCGGATCATGCTATGCAGGAATTTGGGCAAGTCTTTCTCCATTTGTCGCTATAAAGCAACGGTTCATCTGGGGGAGGGCAAGGATGCTCCAAGATAAGGTCGCGCATCAACGCAGGGAAGAGGCAAGCATATGACATGGGACATGCGGGACAAGATAATGTTGGGCAGCGCCGCGCTGCTGGCGTTGGGGGTCGTTGGTGGCGGCTATCTTCTGGGAGACGGATTGCGGCGCGCCAAGGCGGCGGATCGCTCGGTCACGGTGCGCGGCCTGGCGGAAAAGGATGTGACGGCGGACCTTGCCACCTGGTCGATCAGCTATTCGGCGACTGGCTTCGACCTGCCGACCGTGCGCGCGGAAATCGACAATAATACCAAGGAATTGCAGGCCTATTTCACGGACCTGGGCTTCCAGCCTGCCGAGCTGACCCCGACTGGCGCCGGGGTGAACCAATATCTCAACAATGGCGTCAACAATATCACCGTGACACAGCGGATGTTGCTCCGCACGACTGACATCGCCCGCGCCCAGCGCGCTGTCGCTCAACAGTTCGATCTGGTTCGACGCGGCGTGACGCTGCAGGAAGGGTCGGGCATGCGCTACAGCTTCACCAAGCTGAACGACGTCAAGCCGCAAATGGTGGCCGCCGCCACCAAGGATGCTCGCGCCGCTGCCGAACAATTCGCCAAGGATGCAGGTTCGGGCGTTGGCGGGATCAAGAGCGCCACGCAGGGCTATTTTTCGATCGATGCGCGCGATGGCGAAGGCGGCGACGGGTCGAGCGACACACCCTATAAGAAGGTGCGCGTCGTCACGACCGTCGACTTCTACCTGAAATAGCGGAGCTTAATCGCGGCGGTCGTCGCCAATCACGGCGCCCGCCGCGCCACCGATGACCGCGCCTTCGGTCGTGCCGAGGCCGGTCGCGCTGCCGACGACTGCGCCACCGGTGCCGCCGATCAATCCGCCTGCCGTCGCGCCGCGCGAACAGGCCGTGGTCGCCATCGCGCCCGCCAACAACAGGCCGATCGCCGCGACAGTCTTCACATTGGGGGTCATCATCTCATCTCCGTTTCGGTGGTCCCGCTATACCCAAGCGAACGGACCGAACCGGAAAGCGGTTCCGTGACAAAGTCTTGCTGGACGGCCTTAGCCCGCAGGCTTGGCCACAGGTAGACGGGACAGATTGTCCGCCGCCGCCTTGCCCGCTGCGGCGTCCGGCGCCAGGCGCGCAGCCCGCTGCCAGGCGGATCGGGCGATATCCTCATGATCGGTCAGGATCGCGATATTGCCCTCCTCCAGCGCCACTGCAGCATCGTCAGGCGATAGTTGTACCGCGCGCGCGATATGCGCTTGGGCCAGGCTCATTTCGCCCGACCGGCGCGCCAGCGTTGCCGACAACAGCCAGCCGAGCGGGTCTTTGGGTGCCTGAATCAGCGCCACATCGATCGAATCGCGCGCAGCCTCCGTCTCGCCCAGCGCGACCAAGGCCCGCGCGCGATCAAGATGCACCTCGCCCTTTTCCAGCCCGTCGGGCAGCCCGCGTGCCAGCGCCGCGTCGAAATCGCCGCGTGCCTTGGCGGCATCGCCGCTGGCAAGCGCGGCATTGCCCGCCTGCGCCCACAGCCGCGCGCTCTGCGCCATCTCGCCGCTGCGCTCGGCCTCTTCGGCGGCCTGTTGAAAGGCGATGATCGCGGGCGACCAGCGCTCGGCGCGCGCAAAGGCAAAGCCCATGCAGTGACGCGCATAGAAGCCCCCGCCGTCGATCCGCCATTTTTCGGCAAAGGCGACCCCGGCCGTGGGATCTTCGAGCGCCTGGTCGAGACAGGCCTGGAAAGGCGCGGCGAATTTCGCGGGCACGGGAATCTTGCCGTCTTCCCGCGCGGGCGGGCTGGGCGGCGGCGCAGAGGCTGCGCTGGCGGCGGCTTCTTGCTTCTCCTTGCGGCTGCGATTCATCACGGCCTCAATCTCAGGATCATAGGCCTGGGCCAACAGCATCAGGGGCAGGAAAAGCGTCATTAGTGGCTGTCCAACAGGCTGGCGACGGTGCGGATCAACAAGGCGATGTCGCCGTCGCGGGAAAGGCGATGGTCGCCGTCCTTAATCAGCAGCGTCTGCACATCCGATGAACGTAGCCGTGCGGCTGCCTTCACCGCCACATACCAGGGCACATCCTTGTCCTGCTGGCCGTGGAGCAGCCGCACCGGACAATCAATGCCGATCTCGCCCTCCAATAGCCGCAACGCCTGGCCCGACTGCCAAAAGGCCAGCGTCGTGACATAAGGATCGTCGCTATAGGCCGATGGCTCCTCGATCCGCCCCTCGGTCGCCAGCAGCGCCTTGTCGGCATCGGTAAAGCCCCAGTCCGTGAAGTCGGGCGCGGCCGCGATGCCGACAATCCCCATGACCCGGTCGGGCCGGGCCAGCGCCACCAGTAGCGCGAGCCAGCCGCCCATCGACGATCCCACGAGCAGGACCGGCCCCTCGATCAGGCGATCCATCACCAGCAGCACATCGTCGCGCCAACTGGCCAGCGTGCCATCGGCAAAACGCCCTTCGCTCGACCCGTTGCCGGCATAGTCCATCCGCACCATGGCGCGCCCCTGGCGCGCCGCCCATTGATCGAGCGCGACCGCCTTGCTGCCCTCCATGTCGGACATATAGCCCGGCAGGAAGAGGATGGTCGGCCCTTCCCCCGCACGCGGGCGGCAGGCGAGACGCAGTCCATTGGGGCGGGCGAACAGGGTGATTGGGGTGGAATCGGGGTGGGTCATGAAGCCGTCATCCGCTCCGCCGCGGCACCCGTCCACCCCCCGGCGCGCGATTTTGCAAAGCCGAACGAAATAATCCGCAACATGCGTTGACAGCTTTGGAGGCAGCGGCTAGTTGCGCGCTCCTACCCCGTGCCCAGATGGCGGAATTGGTAGACGCACCAGCTTCAGGTGCTGGCGATCGCAAGGTCGTGGAGGTTCGAGTCCTCTTCTGGGCACCATTTGTTCTCAAAGCATTGAAAATGCACGGGGATCGTCCAAAACACGGTCCCCTGAGAGCCTCTGCTACACAAAGCTGTTACACAATAGTGAGCCCGGACCAGCCTCAATCCCGCAGAATTGTGGGAAAAATGGCCGTCGCTCCTGTTACACAAAGCTGCTACACAAATGCCCTTCTGGCCTGACAATCCGGCAAGGATGGTTTTACCTGCGACGCAGAGTTCCACGCGACCTACGAGAGGCGATGGGACGGGCGGAGATATGGCGATCGCTGAACGCAGACAGTCTTCAGATCGCGCGGCGACGATTGCCAGCAGCGGCCGCCCGACTGGAATTGATGTTCGAGGATACCCGGTCGAAAGGAGGGAAGGATGTCGACCTCACGCTCCTCAAACCGTTCGATGACGATCTTCACAATCCCGGCCCCCCGGCCATCACTGCCCCAAAGAGCGAAGAGGCTCCCTGTCCCAGCGTAACGCTTGGAGAGGCTTATGAACGATATCTCTCCGATCCGACGCATCATTGGACGGCGCGAACGCGAGAAACCTACGACACGGTTCGCAAACTCGCGGTTTCCGTGATCGGGGCGGAAACCGAAATCCGAAGCCTCTCTCGCAGTCACATGCGTCATCTGATGGAGGTCTTGCGTTACCTGCCCCGAAACGCGACGAAGCTCTTCCCCGATCTCTCACCCGAACAGGCGTCAGCCCGCCTGAAGGAGACCGGGAAGGGCGTGCCCATCAGTGTTGCGAACGCCAATGTCTATCTCAGCAGCCTGTCTAGCTTTCTCAACTGGGCGGTCGATGAAGAATTGGCCGAGCGTAACCCCGTGAGAGGACTCCGCTTCGCCGACAGCACGGCCAAGAGGGATAAGCGCAATCCATTCTCGCCAGACCAGTTGCGTCTCATCTTCCATGCTCCTCTCTATACGGGCTGCAAAGATGGCGACCGGGGCTATGCGACGCCCGGTCATGAGCGCCCTCAAAATGCGCGCTATTGGGTTCCGCTGATCGCCTTGCACAGCGGGATGCGATTAAACGAGATATGTCAGTTGGACACGACAGATGTGCGGATGATCGATGGTGTGCCCTGTATAGTGATCACGACAGAGTCACTGGTGGGCACCACGGATAAGCAGCTGAAGACGGGTGCGAGTGAACGGCTGATCCCCATCCATCAGCGCCTTCTCGATCTCGGCCTGATGACATACGTCGCACAGAAACGGCGAGCGGGGGAGGAGAAGCTCTTTGCTGAAATCGATCCCGGCACCAAGGGCGTCAGGGCCGTCGCGTTCAGCAAATGGTTCACCCAGTTTCTCAGCAACATCGGCGCGCGGCGCGAGAAGACCTGCTTTCATTCGCTGAGGCACTGTTTCCGGGATGAACTGAGGCATGCCCGAATCGATCACGATCTTGCGATGGCCCTTGGGGGATGGACGACGGGGTCTTCCGCACATGGAAAGGTTTCGGAAAATTACGGGCGGGGGTATCGGGTCGAGGTGCTGGCGGAAGCTGTGAACAGACTCACTTTCGCCGATGTTGACCTCTCTCATCTCGGACGTTGATCGTGAAAATCCAGCCACGACCCCGCTTCCGGGCGAAGCCACAGGTTATCAGCAGTTCCTGTGATGTTCTCTTTGCTCTACAGAGGAGCGCATCATGAGGACGTCTATGAATCAGGTATCCGGGTATCGCACGAGAAGGTTCAACCATGTCGGGTGAAATGATCCTCTATAACACCGAGGATGGCGTAACGGTCGTCCAACTGAGGGCGCGGGACGGATCGGTCTGGCTCAGTCAGGCCCAGATTGCTGAGCTTTTCGAAGCGACGAAGCAGAATGTCAGCCTTCACATCCGTCACATCCTTGAGGAGGGAGAGCTAGAGGAACATTCAGTCGTCAAGGAATACTTGACAACTGCCGCTGACGGCAAGGCCTATCGGACATTGCATTACAGCCTGTCTATGATCCTCGCGATCGGCTTCCGCGTTCGCTCGGCGCGCGGCTTGCAGTTCCGGCGTTGGGCGGCGACCAGCCTGTCGGAATATCTGGTGAAGGGTTTCGTCATGGATGACGCCCGCCTCAAGGAACCGGGGACCGACTATTTCGATGAGTTGCTGGCCCGCATTCGCGACATCCGGTCTTCGGAGCGGATGTTCTACCAGAAGATATTGGATATCTACGGCACCAGCGTGGACTACGACGGACATGCCGAAACAACCCAGCTTTTCTTCCAGACGGTGCAAAACAAGATGCACTGGGCGGCGCACGGTCACACTGCCGCTGAAGTTATCTCCGCCCGCGTCAGCGCCACCAAGGACCATATCGGGCTGACCTCATGGGCAAACCAATCCAAGGGCGGCCCGCCACGCAAGACTGACGTCACTGTCGCTAAGAACTATCTGTCCGAAGAGGAGATTCAAGCGCTCAATCGGATTGTGACCGCGTATCTGGAATTCGCGGAGCTTCAGGCGATGAGCCGAAAGCCGATGACGATGCGCGACTGGATCGCCAAGTTGGATGATTTCTTGGCGCTAAGCGATCGTGATATTCTAAGTCACGCGGGTAAGGTCAAGGCGGATGCGGCCAAGGCAAAGGCGCAGATCGAGTATGACAAATGGCATGCTGACCAATTGAACAAGCCCAGCATAGTGGAGCGGCATTTTATCGAAGCTACAGCAAAGGCCAAAAAGATCGGCGCATCTCGCCCCTCATCGACGCCCAAGGAGACCTGAAGGAGCGACGGCCATTTTTCCCACAATTCTGCGGGATTGAGGCTGGTCCGGGCTCACTATTGTGTAACAGCTTTGTGTAGCAGAGGCTCTCAGGGGACCGTGTTTTGGACGATCCCCGTGCATTTTCAATGCTTTGAGAACAAATGGTGCCCAGAAGAGGAGAGCGCCGAGGGCGATTTGAGTCCTCGTTGGGGACTGGACGGATTTCCGCCAATTCCGGGGTGGAGGATGTGGGTGCCAGAAGAGGAACCGCATCACTAGCCCCAGCGTCCACGACCATCATCTCCCCCATATCGTCGCTTACGGCCTCATCGATCTCCGGCATGATGTCCGCCACGCTCTCGTGCAGATCATCAGCGGAAGTATTAGGGTCTAACGCTGGTTCATGGTTGGAGCGTGGGGTCGTCATGCTGGTCTCAATGATGATGTCATAAGGTCGATCGGCGATCGTGGGGAGGGGATCGTCGCGATGAAGTGTGGGGATGTCGGTGGGGTCCCGAAGGATGCTGATCAGGCAGCCAGAGCACGGTAGACCGATGCGCGGCCGATCCCCATCTGCTTGGCGATCGCGGCGGCTCCCATGCCACCGGCCTTGAGTTCCTTGATCTTCGACGGATCGATGCTGGCAGGGCGACCACGATATTTCCCGGCGGCCTGCGCTTTGCGCACGCCCTCCATCTGGCGCTCATGCCGGATATCTGACTCGAAACAGGCCACGGCAGCGAGCATAGCGAGCATTAGGCGTCCAGTGCTGGTGTCGGTATCAACACCGGGCTGGTTCAGGCAACGGAAGCCCACACCCTTCTTAGTCAGCACTTCGATGATACGGTGGAGGTCCGCGACACTGCGGGCCAGACGATCGAGCCGGGTGACGATCAGGGTGTCACCTTCACGGGCAAAGGACATGGCCATGGCGAGTTGTTCGCGATCGGTGGTCGATCTGCCCGACACCTTCTCCGCGAAGACCTTTTCCGCCCCAGCGGCCATGAGGGCTTCGTGCTGGATGTCGAGGCTCTGGGATGTCGAACTCACGCGGGCATAACCGATGATCATGGGGCCTCCTGTCTCGTTTGATCCTAGACTTGCGCCAATGGCGGGGTCTCAAAATGCAATTCGGGTCTATTGATATGGGGATCGTGTGGGGTTGAGATATCCCATCAGATTTTACCTTGATGGGACGATTCTCTCATGAAGTTGGATGAGGCTCAAGCACTTCTAAAAACTCGATAATATTTCGATTCGATGGTATGGCGGGATATGGACCTATACCATCTCCGCGTCGGCGATCTTGTGATCCGCGAATCCGATACCGAACGCGGGGTAAAGCGGCACATCGGCGAGGTGATCTCGATCAGGGCACGGATCAGATATTTCCATCCGACGCAGGACTGGCGAGATTGGTGGGACCTCCACCATAGAACTCAATATCCCTACGGACCATGGAGAGAGGATCGGCGCTGCCGGTTGATCCAGGCCCAGGTCGACCAGTTGGATCGCCTCGGGCTGCGGTGATGGCGATCAGGCCGCAGAGGCACGCTCTCTCGCGGCGCGCAGTTCCTTCGATGCGCGGGCGCATGTTTCGTCGATCAATTCTCCACTAAAATGTTTGCGGCGGCCGCCATGCCATGCCACTGATCCGACGTCGGAATACCCATCATATTCGATGAAGTCGGGCCAGTCCGGATGCGGGCGGCGGCGATTGGCCGATCATGGGGCTGGACTGTCCACCTCATCGCCTGAAACCAGGACAATCGATCAAGGAGGGCTGCCTGCGATGAAACCTCGCGGTCGAATATCGCAGGCCGCCTCTTCCACAACCCGTGCTGTTATGCCGCCTTAAGGCGCGGAACGGACTGCTTGATCGAATAATATACAGTTTTGGCCGTCCCCAATGTCTCTTCAGCGGCTGTGACAAGATCGTCACGGATCAGCGTGTCCATCACCGCTTCGCGCACCCGCAGATCAAGCCGCTGTAGAGGATTCCGCGTCAGATCACGCATCGTCGCGGGGCCTTTGGTGCGAAGGAACCTGAGGACGCGTTCGATATATTTCGAGAGGCGAGCATCACGTTCGTCGACGTGTTGCACGTCCAGGGTGCGCCAATGGTGCCCATAGAATTCGATCAGCGCCGTTGCGGCCTGCGCCGCCTCAAGCGTTATCTCGCCATGCCCCTCATAGGCGGTAAGCACTCCAGCCATCCGACACGCATGTTCGAATGTGCGTTTGAAAAACGTCTCTTCCTCTACCCGCATTTCCAACGCGCGGTTTTGAAACGCCAGCATGTGATGTTTTGCATTTCCCGACCAATGCATTGTGGCCAGAACCAATTCACGATCGTCGCCCTCTCGCGTCTCTAGCGGGTAACTCAGCATCTCGTCGATCCGATTGCAGAAAGCCTGCAATTTGCTGGTGAGTTGTTCACGACGCAGCATCTCGGAGGGATCGGTGAAATCGGTTGCTATCGGCTGCCATGCGCACGGAGAAACAATCAGAAATCGAGCGTGAATCCCATGCTGGCGGAGCGTGACATTCGTCAAAAAATCGCCTGCAACTGCCGATTGCACCATGATGAGCCCACTCAATCGACGTCCCCGCAGGCGCATCATATGATCGCCGGTTGTGCGATCGATCGTGTCGCCATCCCAAAGGTTGGTAATTGCGCTGGCGAATTCCGCTGGAGAGTTTTCGGCCTTGAGGCTGTGTCCAGCGAGAAGCGAACCGCCCTCGGCTGTAAACAGGCCATAGGTTGGCCACCCCTCCTGGAGGGTTTTGAAGATGCCGTTGGTCGTGGTTTTCGATGGCGTGTTCCATGGATGACGCGGTAGAGTGGGCTTCTGCCTCTCCATTCGATGACGATCTTCTGGGGAAACATCATTATCTTTGTCCATGGCAGCACGACGGCGTTCCCATTGGCGCTTGTCAGTCTCATATGCTTGCATCTGCTGAGCGTGGAGATCGCCCATCCGAACTTGCCAGGTTTCGATGCCGCCCATCAGCGAGCGGTAAATCGACGATTTAGCATCACCCGAGGGTGAGAGAATGAGAAAAAGCTGACTGAGGGGATAGGCATGCCCGGCACGTTGCAGACTATCGACGTTATAAAGTCCCTGCGACGCATGGCTCATGATTGCCAATGCCGCAGTTCCAACTGATTCAATCGGATAGTTGCCAAGGGCGGCCTGAGCTTCGATCGCGGTGCGGGCATTGACCGGCAGAAGATGGAGAGGAAATTCCATCAGAAAGCCCTCCCGAACTTGGCTTCCGCACCGTGAATGACACGATCCAGGTAATTGCGATTGAGATAGTCAGATTTTCGGTTTTTACCCTGAGCGCCCGCATGAATCGCTGCACAGAGGCGGTCCCTCAGATAGTTGGCATCATACTCACCGCCGGGCGTTACCGCAGCATAGTGAGCCGCAGCACGCAGGATTGGTCGATGGTAATTCGGCCCTATATCAGCGAGTAAATCTTCGAATGCCGCGCCCGACGGCCGAGGCGGGAGGTAGCACGAGGGCGGTGGCGGAGGACAAACGGGTTTTGTCCACGGCGAAAGTCGGACGGTGTCATTCGACCTACGCACCAATCCCGACCTGTGCTTTTCCATGGGGTCGACGCCACCGACGAACACAGGCGCGGCAGTATAATGGACCTGATTTGCTACAAAGGGTGCGGCATCCACTTCGATGTCGCGAAAATCACCGCGCTCAAAACGAGTGTGCAAATCGCTGCAAAACCAGGCAGCCTCAAGCATGAACCACAGGTGGCACGACAGCGTATCCCAGCCCCTGACGCCTGCGCTGCTGGACCATTGATAATGATAGCTCACGTCGTGAAACTCCGGCGGGAGCAAGCTAACAAGGTAGGCGAGCCGCGCATCTGAGTCTTCCAATGCCAGGGAGCCAACGGGCACCTTGTCAAAGTCGAGCATTACCCACCGAAGACCCGCCGGATTGGCGCGCAACGTCGCGGGGGATTGATCATTATCGTAAAGCAAACGACGGATGTGATGGGTCGGCCCTGTAGGCTGGCCGCGCACGATACAAGCGTGTGGTGCCGCCTCTAGGAGCGTCAACAACTCGCTCAGGCATTCAATGTCTTGGATCGTCTCGACAACCGCATTAAAGGTCAGAGCTCGATCATAGTTCTGCGTCACCCAACCGTCTACCGTGTGCACATGAGTCTTGGTCATGTTGGCGAACTCGCCATCACGGGTTAATGCATGAGTCAAAATCGTAACTTCGGTATCCATATTATCCCTTCTTAAAATAAAAAGTCCGAGCCGATCGCGGCGGCCCGGACTTCCGAAGGGATTCCTCAATTTCATGAAATCATACTGGATCATGGAATTGAGGTCACCAAACCTGCTCACTACCACCGCGATTGGAGTGCCAATCTATTTATCCACATTGGGAAAGTGCGGTGAGCATTTGCAATATTATTCTTCTTTTAGCGTCTTCAGATTCGAACTACTGCTGACGACATTGACGACGCGAGGTGTCGTCATTTTGACGACATCAGCACCTGAATGACGACGCTGGTAACGACGCTGAAAGTGACATAAAACGGCGCAAAACCGCGGTTTTCTCAGAAAGAGCGCCGGTGTCGTCTTAGTCGTCAGTCCTATTTCGCGACAGAGAAGGGCTATAAGCCAATTTTGATTTAATATATCTATATTTCAACGAATTAGTCCAGATATCTGCTACCGCGACCATGATCGCGAATGCGTCTGACGACGTGACGACATGCCGACTAGCGGAATCCACTTCAACGCTCTTTCCGGAACGGCTGGGACCGGAAGAATGCCATGCCCGCGTATTTTACGAGCAATGTTGTCGAACGCGCGGAAGCCACGCGCCGGGCACCAGCATGGAGAAGTGATTGATCTGCTCCTGGCTTCCTCCGAAAATCACTACCATCAATGAAGTTGGGATCGGGTTCCGGATGCCTGTTGACGTGAGAAACCGTAACCGATCTGCCATCAGACACACATCTGCGCGTCCCGCAACGCGCTGTTGGAAGGCTCGACCATCGGTCCTGACAGGCCCAAGAATCACTACTGTTTCAGTTTCCCCGGTTTCCCACGCATCTATCGCTCGATCCAGCCACTTCACAAACTGGCTGTAGGGGGGATTCAAAAAGGTCAGGCCCTCCGTGCCAACGACGGTGAGACAAAGCACCGCCGGTAATTTAGCCTTGAGGGCGCGGATGAGATATCACCATGGTTATGCCGCGTATTCCAAACGACGAGACGAACTCCGCCGCCGCAGGCGCT
>NZ_NMUA01000246.1 GCF_002312805.1 Sphingobium sp. D43FB
GTCGTGCAACTTGTGCCAAAAACCACAGTCATACGCCCGCCATAATTCACCCGCTCACGAATCATCTTCCTCGCCGTCCCATCAGAGCTGCCGCCCCATGCGCCCAACCGCTCGTTCCTATCTCCTGCTCTGCCTGATTCCCCTGTTCGCGCTATTCACTGGCTCAGCCCAGGCCGGCGGAGAAGGGCAGCTCGCCCAAGCCATCAACGACTACCGCGCCCAACCCTCGCGCTGCGCCAGCAACACATCCCGCGCCCTGTCGCCGTTGGCGCTGAAGTCGAAACTCGCACTGCCCATCGGCTTCGGCGGCGATCTGCGCGAGACACTCAAAGCGTCCGGCTATCGAGCGGTGTCGGTGCGAACCATCCGTTTGGTCGGCGCGCCTGATGCAGACGCCGCC
>NZ_NMUA01000247.1 GCF_002312805.1 Sphingobium sp. D43FB
CCGCGAAATACGCAAGCACGACCACGATAACGGATGCTGCGCCTTGAAAAAATCCCGGATACGCTGCGTATAAAGATTGCAACCTGGCTAACAAATCAATCGGATCAATTGGCATCATTCTTCACCCCAATTTGCTTCGCTGGCCAGTGAGAGTGCGTTGGTCCGCCGCGTCAGCAAGTCACACAGGTACTCGGCGTCATTCGTTGCGTCGGTCGAATCACGATCCAATGCGCTGTTCAGCGCATCGCAAAGCCAGCGACTGGTATCCGGTGCGCTCAAGACCTTCTGGATTTCAAGCTCTATCGCTGCCGGTGTAGTGTCGCCATGCGCTTGAACACCGATCCAATAGGCGTTTTCCCAAAGACTTTTCGGGTAGCCACCCATGAAGTCCCGGTGG
>NZ_NMUA01000248.1 GCF_002312805.1 Sphingobium sp. D43FB
GGTGGAGGAGGGGAGGATGAAGCTCAGCGACCCCATCACCCGCTGGATGCCGGAACTGGCCAACCTGAAGGTGGAGCGCCGCCGCGACGGCCAGCCGCCCGAGGAGGTGGCGCTGGAGCGGCCGATCACGGTGCAGGACCTGCTGCGCCACACCTCCGGCTTCGCCTATTCCAACGCCGTGCCCTCGGAACGCATCCGCGACGCCTACCGGGAGCAGAACATCGAGGCCGGGCGCGAGGCGATCACCGGCGACGAGATGCTGCGCCGGCTGGGCGGCATCCCGCTCGCCTTCCAGCCGGGCACGATGTTCTTCTACTCCATCTCCACCGACGTGCTGGGGCTGCTGATCGAGCGCGTGGCCGGGCAGCGGCTGGACCGGCTGCTGCAGGAGCGGCT
>NZ_NMUA01000249.1 GCF_002312805.1 Sphingobium sp. D43FB
GCCGCGGCCAGGACCAGCGGGTTCAGCACGCCATCGGGGGTGGGGACGCACATGGCGATGCGCGGCACCCCCGCGACGCGCGCGGGAATGGCGTTCATCAGCACGGAGGAGGGGTAGGCCGCCTTGCCGCCGGGCACGTAGATGCCCACCGCGTCCAGCGGCCCCCAGCGCAGGCCGAGGGTGAGGCCGAGCGGGTCGTCCAGCTCCACGTCGCGCGGCAGCTGCGCCTGGTGGAAGCGCTCGATGCGGGTGGCGGCGAGGTCCAGCGCGTCCAGCAGGGCAGGGGCGCAGCCGGCGCGGGCGGCCTCGATCTCGGCCTCGGTCACGCGCAGCGCGGCGGCGCTGCCGGGGGTCCAGCGGTCGAAGCGGGCGCCCTGTTTGAACGCGGCGTCGCAT
>NZ_NMUA01000250.1 GCF_002312805.1 Sphingobium sp. D43FB
AGCAATTTACCCGTGCCCTGCATGGCTGGTGGCTGGTGCCTTTCACCAATGGTTACAGCTGGGGCTGGTACCTGGTCTCGCTGCTGGGCTTGCCGCTGTTGGCCTCGCTGGTCACGGGCCTCGTGGTCTACAAGCGCTTCTGGAAAGGTTTTTTCAGGCCAACGCTGCGCATTCGTCACGGTGCGCGGATTTTCTGGGGCGACTTCCACCGGTTGAGCGGCATCTGGTCGATCTGGTTTATCGCGGTGATTTCCATCACCGGCACCTGGTTCCTGATCCAGGCGATCCTGGGCGATAACCAGATCACCATTTCCAGCGAGCCGATCGTCCCGGCGATTGCCCGCGACAAAGTACCGATGTCCGCCCCGGGCGTGCCGGCGCCCATGATTCCACTG
>NZ_NMUA01000251.1 GCF_002312805.1 Sphingobium sp. D43FB
CATCGTAATCTTCGGCTTCTTCTTTGCAACTGTATCTTCCCGTATGGTTGGTCTTGTAGGAAGCTCCAACAACCCTGTATCAGGTATGGCTATCGCTACTCTTCTGATCGCAACAATGATTATCAAAGCATCCGGCAAAACCGGTATCGACGGAATGAAAGCAGCAATTGCTATCGGTTCCGTAATCTGTATCGTAGCAGCAATCGCAGGTGATACTTCACAGGATTTAAAGACAGGTTATCTTCTTGGTGCAACTCCTAAGAAACAGCAGATCGGTGAGCTTATCGGTGTTGTTGCTTCCGGTCTTGCTATCGGTGGTGTTCTTTATCTTCTGAACACTGCATGGGGATACGGAAGTGCAGAAGTACCTGCTCCTCAGGCAACTCTGATGAAGA
>NZ_NMUA01000252.1 GCF_002312805.1 Sphingobium sp. D43FB
GCGCTATGTGCATACCCTGACCCATGAATTGAAAAGCCCGCTGGCGGCGATTCGCGGCGCGGCCGAGCTGTTGCAGGACGACATGCCCGCCGACCAGCGCCAGCGCTTTATCACCAATATCGAAGGTGAAAGCGCGCGCATGCAGCAGTTGATCGAACGCCTGCTGAATCTGGCGATGGTCGAGCAGCGTCAAGGGCTGGAAGAACGGGTCGCCGTGCCGCTGGACGAACTGATCGATGAACTGCTCAACGCGCAAAGCGTGCGTATCGAACGGCTGCAGCTGCGGATTGAAAAAGACATCGCCCACGACCTGCAACTGATCGGCGAGCGCTTCCTGTTACGCCAGGCGCTGGCCAATCTGCTGGAAAACGCTCTGGACTTCACGCCCAAAGGCG
>NZ_NMUA01000253.1 GCF_002312805.1 Sphingobium sp. D43FB
GTCGAAGCCCGCGGCTATGAAGTGATCTACGGCGACACCGATTCCACCTTCGTCTGGCTTGGCAGCGCCCACTCCCAGGAAGACGCCACGCGCATCGGCCTGGACCTGGTGCAGCACGTCAACACCTGGTGGCGCGAGCGCCTGCAGAGTGAGTTCGGCCTGCAGAGCGCCCTGGAGCTGCAATACGAAACCCACTTCAGCCGCTTCCTGATGCCGACCATTCGCGGCGCGGAAGAGGGCAGCAAAAAGCGCTATGCCGGGTTGGTCACCCGCGCCGATGGCAGCGAAGACATGATCTACAAAGGCCTGGAAACCGTACGCAGCGACTGGTCGCCCCTGGCCCGGCAATTCCAGCAGGAGCTCTACCAGCGGATCTTCCACCGCCAGCCCCAT
>NZ_NMUA01000254.1 GCF_002312805.1 Sphingobium sp. D43FB
CTCGCCCCGATCCTTCAGGAAGTGTCAGGCTTCAGCACTTCGACAGTCAGCCTGGTGCTGCTGGTTTACGGCACCTCTGTCGCGATCGGCAATATCTGGGGCGGCAAGCTCGCTGACAGTAAAGGCCCGGTAGGCGCTCTGAAGGTCATCTTCCTGGCGCTGGCCGCCGTGCTGATCCTGCTGACGTTCACCGCCGGGACTCCATGGCTGGCAATCGTCACCGTTCTGCTTTGGGGTGCGGGCGGGTGGTGTTGGTCGCCTCCGCCCTGACCTTACTCAGCGGTCGCCTGGATAAAGACCAACCGTTATCCACTGCGCCTGTCAGCGCGATGGGCCACTGATTTAGCGTCTGAATCAGCCATGCAGCTACTCCTCAAAACGCGATGACCTGAC
>NZ_NMUA01000255.1 GCF_002312805.1 Sphingobium sp. D43FB
CGTCCACCCCCACCTCCACCACCGTGGTGGCCACCAGTAGCTGCGCGCGGCCGGCGGCGAAGTCGTGCAGGGCGGCCTCGCGCACATCCAGCTTCTGCGCGCCATGGGCGAGGCGGACCTTGTCGCCGAAGATGGCGGCCAGCTCGGCGAAGGTGGTCTCGGCGGCGGCCTTGTCGTGCTTCTCGCCCTCCTCCACGGCGCGCACCACCCAATAGGCGCGGTGCCCCTGTGCGAAGGCGGCGCGCAGCCGGGCCACCAGCTCCTCGCGCCGCTCGCGGCTGACGATGCGGGTGACGATTGGCTGGCGGCCCGCGGGCAGCCCCTCCAGCCGGCTCACCGCCATCTCGCCCCACTGCGTCAGCAGCAGGGTGCGGGGGATGGGGGTGGCGGTCA
>NZ_NMUA01000025.1 GCF_002312805.1 Sphingobium sp. D43FB
TGCCCTCACGGCTGATCGGGCATCGGCTGCGCGTTCGGCTTTACGATGATCGCCTCGATCTGTTCATCGGCGGCACTCACCTCATGACATTGCCGCGGGGGCGGTCGTTCAATAACGGCTCCCACGGGCATGTGGTCGATTATCGGCACGTCATCCATAGCCTGCGGCGCAAACCCATGGCGCTCCTGAAGTTGGTTTATCGTGACCAGCTCTTCCCAAGGGAGCCTTATCGTCAGACCTTCGACCGGCTCATCGCCGCATTGCCTGAACGGATCGCTTGTCGGCAGATGGTAGAACTGTTGGCAATGGCGCACGAAAGAGCCTGCGAGGCCGAACTCGCGGAACTCCTGGCAGCCGACGTGGCTGCTAACCGTCTCCCCGACATGGATGCCTTACGAATACGCTTCGCTCCCGATCCGGCGGCGCTTCCCGACGTGGTGGTGGAACTGGTCCCCCTGGTCACCTATGATGTTCTCCTGGCGGGAGAAGCCGCATGAGCCGGAACGCACCCGCTATCGACGCCCAGCGTCTGAGCCTCATCCTCAACGACCTGCGCCTGCCAGCAATCAAACTGATCTGGCCCGACTTTACCACGCGGGCAGACAAGGAAGGCTGGCCTGGTGCCCGTTTGCTTGCGGCGCTCGCCGAGCATGAGATCGCAGAACGGGACAGACGCCGGATCGAAAGGCATCTGGGCGAAGCCCGCCTGCCACCCGGCAAGACTCTCGACAGCTTCGCCTTCGATGCAGTGCCAATGATCTCCCGCGCCCGGGTGACGGCGCTGTGTTCTGGTGATGGCTGGCTCGAAAAAGGCGCAAACCTCATCTTCTTTGGTCCACCGGGTGGGGGTAAAACCCATCTGGCAGCCGCAATCGGCCTCGCGCTGATCGAAAATGGCTGGCGCGTCCTGTTCACCCGCACTTCCGATCTGGTCCAGAAACTCCAGGTCGCCCGCCGTGAACTGGCGCTCGAAGCTGCGATAGCCAAACTCGACAAATATCACCTGCTGATCCTCGACGACCTTGCATATGTGACCAAGGATCAGGCCGAAACGTCCGTCCTGTTCGAGTTGATCAGCGCACGGTACGAACGGCGTTCCACCCTCATCACCGCCAACCAGCCTTTTGGTGAATGGAATCGGGTCTTCCCCGATCCCGCCATGACGCTCGCCGCCGTGGATCGCCTCGTTCACCACGCGACAATCTTCGAGATGAATGTCGAGAGCTACCGCCGTCGCTCGGCGATCCAGCGACAATCACGCGCTGGTCGGCCACCGACCTTCGCGACAACCAAGTCCAACGAGGAAATGTCGCGCAGCGACAATCAAACCTGCGAGTAGCGCTTGCCAGCGTCAATCAAAGCAGGCACCACTTGAAAACCGCGACGATCAGTTCTCATCCTGATTGACGGAAACTTCTCATCCAGATCGCCGCGCCATAGCTTGATCTCGTGCCGGCGCCGAGAGCGGCTGGGACTTCAGCGCACGCTGGTTCGCCGACCCGCAGAAGATTTCGACCATCCACACCACCAGCATCGTGCCAGTCGACCTCAACAGCCTGATGCTGGCAATGGAACAGCGGATCGAGGCGCGTTGCCGCGCAGCGAATGACACCGTTTGCGCGGGGGATTATGCCGCGATGGCCAAGCGCCGAAAGGCAGCGATCAACCGCTATCTCTGGGTCGGGCACGAGGGTCGCTATGCGGACTGGGACCGCATAGCCAGAAAGCCGACCGCCATCGTTTCGGCCGCCACCCTCTATCCGCTGCTCGTGGGGGCGGCCTCGCCGGACCAGGTGAAGGCCATTTCGGCCACCGTCCGCACGACGCTGCTCGCCAGCGGAGGTCTTCGCACCACGCCCATCCGTACCGGTCAGCAGTGGGACAGCCCCAATGGCTGGGCACCGCTGCAATGGGTGGCGATCGATGGCCTGGCCCGCAATGGCGAAACAGCGCTCGCACGCGATATCGCTGGCCGCTGGATGGGCACGGTTGCGGCAGCCTATGCCCAAACCGGCAAGATGCTGGAAAAATATGATGTAGAGGAGCGGCGGCCCGGCGGCGGCGGCGAATATCCGCTGCAGGATGGATTCGGTTGGACCAACGGGGTCGCCAGCGCGATTCTGGACCGCTATCCCGACATCCTGGCCGGTTTTCAGGCGGAACCTTCAAAGGGGGCAACCGCAAACTAGGCTGCAAGCTGCCTCCTCACGCACCCCTTTGCTGAGGCAAAGCACGCAACTCGTTTAATCGACCCATCTCGCAGCCTGTCTGCTTTTCTAATTTGAATACCCCAAATCCCTCCAACGTCTGATCAACCGCAGCAACGCAAGGACCATGAGCATGCAACCGAACAGCAGGATCGGCGCGTATGACTCCCTATTCTGAACTGCCCCAATCATCGCGCGAAGCAGAAAAAAGCGGATGGCAAGCATGCTCCAAATGCTTGCACGTCCCGGCCGCGCTCGAGCCTGGGGAACATGACCCCGGCAGAGATGGCGGCCCGATCAGCCGTTGCCATCACGCCCAAGCAAGGCATCAACAGCGCCTCCGGCTCCACTCATAGGTGGAGGATAGTCGGGGCTCAGACCACTTCCAAGGAAGACCGTCCGCAAATCTGAGACGCATCGGGAAATAGCGGTCAGCGGAATTGCGAGTACCGAGCGTCAAAGGCAGGTAGGAAACCGCCGATGACTTTTGTCCGCGGAACTATTGCCGGTTCGAGCTGGATGACAAGAACGGGACCATTGCCCAAGCGTGGTCGCTGATCAATATGATCCCAAGTCGACCGTTTCGAGCGGGATCGAGATGCGCACCTCCGACCTTTAGGTCGGTAAGGAAAAAGGGACTGGCCGATGTCTCGGCCAGCCTCTTTTTCCTTACCTTTCGTCAGCTTCAGGCCCGCATGAGCGGGTCGCTGATGCCGTGACGTCCGCTTTCGACGCGCCCAGCCAGGCGGATGTCCATTCCTGCCATGGCGACGGTCAGATCATACCAGTCTTCGCTCTTCGCCACTGGCCAGCGTTCGTTGGTGCTGCTGCCCCCGATCACCATGATCGCCCGGTCGGCCTGAACCCCATAGGCGTCCTTGCCCAATGTGACGCGCGCGGGAGTCGATCCATCGCAGGCTAGGCGCAGGCGCATGGCCTTGCCCGCCGCATCATAACGGGCGGTGAGGACCGGTGCGGCGGCGGCTTGCTGCAGATCGCCGGTGAAGCCCCGCACGAAACCGTTGGGGCCAAGCACGATGAGGTCGAAGCGACCTTGGTCGTCGGCCGTCCATTGATCGTGTAGAGATTTGCCTGCTTCCACCGTGTAGCGGCGCGGGATCTGATTCAGTCTGTGCCTGTCATAGACATGGAAGACGGCACCGGCCCGTCCTTCATTGGTGAATGTCAGAGTGAGTGCGGCCTTCGTCGCGACGGCATCGACGTGGAGGATGTAGGGCAGGGCGCGCGAGCGGCGGATGCCCGCTTCCTGAACCATATCCTGCGGCGCGCGGGGCGGCAGCGCCTTGGGACGGGTCAGATGCTCGGCCAGGATTGTGCTGGCGGCGCTGACATCGGGCAAGTCGGGGAAAGTGGCGTCGCTGCTCTGGCTGAAATCGAAGCAACTGGTCATGTCGCCACAGACGGCGCGATGCCATGGGCTGATGCCGGGGATCGTGACACCGAAACGCTTTTCGAGAAACTGGCCGACCGAGGTGTGATCGAATATCTCGCTGTTGACCCAGCCGCCCCGGCTCCATGGCGAAACGACATACATGGGCACGCGCGGGCCAAGCCCCCAGGGCCGTGTCGTGCCGCTCACATCGTCATCGCGCGACGTATATTTATCCTCATGATCGTCGAAATATTCGCCCGCCAGGTCGAGCGTCGCCTTGCCCGCCATCGTGCCATCGCGATTATAGGACGGCGGCGCGGGCGGCGGCACATGGTCGAACAACCCGTCATTTTCGTCGAACGTCTGGAAAAAGACGGTCTGGCTCCACAACTCCGGGTTGGCGGTGAGCGCGTCCAGAACTTCGGCCGTGAAGGCCGCGCCTTCGATCGGGGTCGACGCGCCGGGATGTTCCGATCGCTCCTTGGGCGGCAAGATCCAGGACACGGCGGGCAGCGTGCCGTCCTTCACATCCTTGGCGAATTGTTCGAGCGAAAACTCGCTCATGCCGCGCTGGTAGAGGGTGGAATCCGGCTTGGCATCGCGGAACCCCTTGAAGGCGAGGCCACCGTGCATCGCGCCGGTCCAATTGTCGTTAGGGTCTTGATAGATGCGCCAGTCGACCCCGGCGGCCTCCAGCACTTCGGGGATGGTCGCCCATTCCAGCGCATTGCCGGCATAGGTATAGCCAGGCTCGGGCAGTGCGCCCTTGATCCAGCAGCGCAGGTTGTTGGGTTCCGAATGCGTGTCCCGGCAATTCACGCCCTTGGCGGCGATGGCGGGATCGAAGCTGGAGCCGGACCAGAAGACGATGCGATTGGGGTCGGTGCCGCTGGTGACCGAACAATGATAGGCGTCGCAAATGGTGAAGGCTTCGGCGAGCGCGAACTGGAAGGGGATATCCTGCCGCTTGTAATAGCCCATCGAATAATCGGTCTTATATTTGGGCCACAGGCCGAATTTGCCCTGATTCCACGCGGCCTGTGCGTCCGAAAAGCTATGCGGCGTGCCCGGCACCTTGAGCGCGTTGGTCCGCTCGGTATCCAGATGGAAGGGCGGCAGATCGCGCGCGCCGTTGGATTGCCACCAGACCGGGCGATTGTCGGGCAGCGGGATGGGATGGCGATCGCCAAAACCCCGCACCCCTTTGAGCGTGCCGAAATAATGATCGAACGACCGGTTTTCCTGCATCAGGATGACGATATGCTTCACGTCCTTGATCGTGCCGGTCACGCGCTTGGGCCCGATGGCCAGCGCCCGCCCGATGCTGCCCGGCATGGCCGCCATGGTCCCCGCCACGCTGGCGGTCTTGAGGAAATCGCGTCTGTTCTTCAGGGACATGGCCGCTCCGATCGATAGGATGGGGGTTACAAAAGGGATTTGCGCAGTCGCCCGGCGCTGCGATCCAGCAGCAGGACGACGATGAAGATGGCGATCAGGATCGTGCCGACATGGCCATATTCATACATGTCGTAGCGGCCCTTGAGTTCCTGACCGATGCCGCCTGCCCCCACCAGTCCGATGACGGTCGCCATGCGGACATTCCGGTCGAGGATATAGAGGGTGTAGGCGATATATTGGGGCAGCACCTGGGGCAGGATGGCATAGCGCCACATCAGCATCTTGCCCGCGCCGATGGCGGTCAGGGCTTCCTGCGGCCGGGGGTCGGCATTTTCGGCATCGTCGGCATAGAATTTGCCAAGGAACCCCGCGCCATAGAGGCCGAGCGCCAATATGCCCGCGATCGGGCCGAAGCCATAGGCGATGACGAGAAACAGGGCGCTGACCAGTTCGGGAATCGCCCGGCAAAAGCCGATGATGCCGCGCGCCATCATGCGGATGGCCGCAAAGCGCATCATGTTGCGCGCGCTCAGCAACGCCAGCGGAAAGCCGATGAGGATGGCGACGATGGTACCCCAGAGCGCGATTTCCAGCGTCTCCAGCATCTTGGCCGCGACCAGCCAGACATAGCCCAGCGGTTGCACGAGATAAGTCGTGCGGACCGGACGGCTTTCCATCCGCATCGTTTGCGGATTGATCGTTTCGGCACGGCGTTCGACGACCTCGACATGGGACAGGAATGGCAGGTCGGTCGGATTGAAACCCTCGATCCGGCTGACTTCCTGCCTCTCGGAAAGCTGGATCGGGACGAGCTGGCCGATGGCGTTGCCAAGGCCGTCGGCGACCTGCGATCGCTCGGCAAGGCCGAATTGCACGGCAACGGCCTGGGTGGTCATCATGACCATCCGCCCGATTTCGACGCGCTGGCCGGTGTACCAGAGCAGCAGGGCCGCGCCGATCAGCGCCAGGATGGTGCCGCTGCCATAGGGGCGCGGGTAGGACCAGCGGCTGTGTGCCTGCGCGGTCATGCCAGCACCGCCTGGACCGGGGCGGCCGCATCCTGCTTTGCATAGATGCGCTTGGCGTCATAGTCGTCGAACATGGCGGGCGGCCCGTCGAAAACGACCCGGCCACCCTGCAAGGCGACGATCCGGTCGGCATAATCGCGCGCCAGATCCACCTGATGCAGGCTGCACAGCACGGTCGCGCCACGTTCGCGCGCCTGTGTCCGCAACAGATCCAGCACCTCGCGGCTTAGCCGGGGATCGAGGCTGGCGACCGGTTCGTCGGCCAGGATGATGGCCGGGTCCAGCATGAAAGCGCGCGCGATGCCGACGCGCTGTTGCTGGCCGCCCGACAGACGATCGGCACGGCGGGCAAGATGCGCTTCGTCCAGGCCGACAGCCGCGATGAGGGCACAGGCCTTGTCCTGCAACGCCGGTGTATAAAAGCCCGACATCGCCCGCCAGAAGGGCATGGCGGGCACCGCGCCCGCCATAACATTGGTGGCGACGCTGGCCCTGGCGGTCAGGCCATAATGTTGGTGGACCATGCCGATGCGGCGACGCAAGAAGGGCAGGGTCTTGCGATTGACCGGCTTGCCGCCCACCACCACACGACCGCCGGTTATGGCGGACAAGCCATTGACGGTGCGCAGCAGTGTGGACTTTCCGGCACCCGAATGGCCCAGCACGACGCAAAATTGCCCCGCAGGCACTGTGAAGGACACACCATCCAGCGCGCATGTGCCGTCGGCATAGTGGACGGTGGTGGCATCGAAACGAATATCCATCACCGCTGCGCCGATTTCTTGAGCATTTCCGCCTTCAGCGCATCGCTGACCATCGCCATCTTCTGCGCGGCGGGGGTGAATTTGGCGGCGGGGAAATGGGCGTCATAACCATCGACCTGGCCCCCGCCATAGCCCCGGATCATCTCTGGCGTGATGCCGGGTTCATGGGCGATATTCTGGAATGCCGATTGCAGTTGGTTGCGGGTCGCGACCGGCAATTTGCTGTTCACGACCAGGGGCGGATAGGGAATAGGATCGCTGCGCGCGATGATCTTCACATCGCGAACGCCCGGCACATTCTCCCGCACCGCCTTTTCATAGCTTTCGAAGGAGAGCGCGGCGACGTCGACCTGCCCCTGCAACAAGGCGGCGAGGCTGCTGGCATGGCTGCCGGTCAGGCGGACCTCTTTCAGATCCTTGGCCGGATCGATCCCCGCATCCATCAACATGGTCATCGGGAAAATGAAGGACGATGTCGAATTGACGTCGCCAAAGGCGACGCGCTTGCCCCGCACGTCGGCGGCGGTGGCGATGGCGGCGTCCTTGTGTGCGAATAGCCCGGCATAATAGACCGAGGCGCCCGATTTGACAGCGACCGCTAGCAATTCGGCGCAACCGCGATCCTTCGCCTGCAAATAGGTGACGGGGCCGACAAAGGCGATGTCGGCCGCGCCGTTGCACATTCCCTCGACCACCGCGCCGTAGGATTGTGCGACCTTCAGGTCGAAGGTCAGGCCCGTGTTACGGGACACGGCGTTGAAAATCGGCTGGTAGTCCGCCAGCGTCCCGCTTTCCGTGCCGCCATCGGCGGGAATGAGCAGAACGTGCAAGGCTTGCGTCTTCTGGCTTTGCCGGGTCGCCCAGAACAGGCCCACCCCGCCCGCCATCAGCACCAAGATCGCCGCGATCATCCACCGTTTCATATGCACATCCTTCCTATCCCGCTCCATAGGAGCGGCGGACGGAATAGGTCGGGGCTGTGACATGACGGTGAATGGGCTGTCATATGGGCGATCAGAAGCTGGTGGTGAAGGAGGCGTAGACGGCGCGGGGCTTGCCCTCGAACTCATAGCCGTAGAAATAGGCGTCGCTGTTGGCCGCAATTTCGCCGCGCAGGAAGGCCGAACTGAAGCGCATATTACCGTAGCCATAGCGTTCGGCATATTTGGTGTTGGTGATGTTGACGACGCGAAGCTGGAAGCGATGCTGCCGCTCGTCGCCCGCCCAATAGGCGATCGACCCGTTCATGACGAAATAATTGCCGAAATTGTTGCGGAACCGGGCGGCCATGCTGCCATCGGGTTGGCGAACATTGCCGCCGCCGGTCGCATATTCCGGCCCCTGATAGCGCGGTAGCAAGGTGACGTGGAACCGGTCATTCGCGCTGTGCCAGGCGACATTGCCGGTGATCATATATTCCGGCGTCTCGTTGATCTGAAGATCGGTACCAGCGAGGCGCGCCTGTTGCTTGGTGTAGTTGATGTTGGCCGTGAACTGCTTGCCCAGGATGAAATCCATGTCCGCGGTGATGCCCCGAATTTCGGTGACGGCGCTGTTGTTGAACCATGTGTTGGGGGTCAGGCCGGACGTGCCCTGGATACGGTTGCTGATGTCGGTGCGGAACGCGCCAACCTCGGCATTGATCTGCACGCCTCCGAAGGCTTTGCTGAACCCGACCGCGCCATTGTAGGTTTCTGTCGTTTCGGTCTGCAGGTTGGGATTGCCGACCTGGGTCGGACTGACCGAGAAAAGTTCGTTGGTGCGCGGCAGGCTGTAGGATGTGCCGCCGTTGCCGCGGATGTAGAAGGGCCCGATCGGCTGGCGGAAGCCGAATTTCCAGATGGTCTTGGAATCGAAGCTCTTGGCGAAATCAGTGCGGATGGCGAGTGAAACCTTGGTATCCGGGCTGAAGGGGATGACCGGCCGCGCGTCGAGATACAGACCCGTGATCGTGGTCGAGGCATCGCCGACCGGAAAGACCGGATCAGAGTCATCCTTGTAGGATACGACCTGCACCCCCGCGACGAACTCCACCAGCTTGGGGAAGGTGAAGGTGTTGCGGAAATTGAGACCCCGCTCCTGAAAGCCGCCAACCTTGGAGTCCGCGCCGAACCCCTTGTTGGGATAGGGGGTCGACCGGCCCGTGGCGTCGCCGAAGCGGATCGGCTGGCCCTTCACATCGACACACCCTGCGCGATTGGTGCAGGTTTCGGCGAAGGTTTCGGTATTGTTGAGCCGTGGGTTGCTCCAATAGCCGGTCAGTTCGGTGTAGATCGCATCCGACCAGCGCCGGTCGATAGAAAAATCGATGATCGGGTAGCGGACCCGGTTCGGCGAGAAGGTTTCATTGTCCGGGAACGGATCCTGAAATTCGATCTGGGTATATTGGCCGTTGAGCCGGAAATTCGTGTCGTCGTCGATCTTCCAGAGATATTTGATGCCGATATTGTTGCGGTTGAGCGGATATTTCTGGATGCCACCAGCCTTGGCGACGTTGTCGACATAGCTTTCCGGCGCGAAGATGCGCGGGCCGTCGGTCTGCTGGCTGCTGCCATAGACCATGACACTATGCCGTCCTTCGGCATCCAGCGCGAATTTGGCATTGCCCCACAATTCGCGCGAATTGAACTCGCCATAGCTTGCGCCCAGTTCCACCTTGTTGGTGCCGTCGGGGCGCTTGGTGACCAGGCTGATGACGCCGATGCCGCCATTCGATCCGAAGAACAGGCTGTTGCCGCCGCGGAATACTTCGACCCGTTCGATCATGTGCGGGTCGATCGTCGTCGATCCCCAAATATCTTCCAGCGCCGGGCCACGATCGTACAGCGGCACGCCATCAAGGACGACGAGCGTGTCGCGATCGCCGCCGCCGTCGAGGCGAATGGTATATTCGCCCTCGTCCGGCGAATAGCCGATATTGGCGCCCTTGATGAGGAATTGGGCGAGTTCGGCAAAGTTGCTGGCACCGCTCGCGGCGATCGCTTCGGAACTGACGATCTGGATATTGTTGCCAAAGGCGATGGCATCGGCCGCCACTTTGGTCGCTTCGACGCGCTGGCCGGTCACGATGATCGATGAAGCAGCAGCCTCGGCTTCGGCGGTGGCTTCAGCAGCGGCGGGTGCCTGGGCGATGGCCATCGTCGGCAGCAGGCTGGCCCCCAGCAACAGGCCAAGATGCACCGCGCCGAATTTCGATCGGCCGTAAGGACGTGAATGTTTCACCATGACGATACCCCCAAAAATGTTCGGGTTGCCGGGGCAACAGCATGTCGTGGAACCGACTCGATGCTGCAGCGCGTCAACCGCTTGCAGGGGTCAAGTAGGAGTCCGATGTGACAGTTGAATGAACATTACTCAATTTGATGTCGCATTAAAATTGAGCTTGCTGCGACGAGACCGGACGCAGCATTGAACCCGATTAAACTACACTCAATTTTGCAGGGCGACGAAATGCTGTTAGAGGTGGCGTGCGCCCGCGCTCGCCATTCAGGACTCTCATGACAGCCTCCACCCCCAAACGCCGTGCCCTTCCGACCACCGACAATGGTCCCATCGACAACACGCTCAATCGCATCCGCGTGGCCCAGCCGGGCATGGCGAAGGGGGCGAGCCGGATCGCCGATTATATCCTCGCCCAGCCCGAAAAGATCGTCGGCATGTCAGTGACCGAATTGTCCGAAGAGACGGGCGTGAGCGAAGGCAGCATCATCAATTTCTGTCGTGGCATCGGCCTGTCCGGCTTCCAGCAGATGAAACTCAGCTTGGCCCAGGAAATCGTGCAACCGGTGCAGTTCATCCACGAGGACGTCACGCGCGATGACGACATGGACACGATCTGCCGGAAGGTATTTCATTCCGGGATTCAGGCCTTGCGCGATTCGCTGTCGGTGCTGGACCCCGCCGCGCTGTCCCGTGCGGTCGACATGATCCGCGCGGCCAAGCGCGTGGAAGTCTATGGCATCGGCTCGTCCGCACCGATCGCCGAAGACACGCATTATCGCATGCTGCGCATCGGCCTTGACGCACGGGTGGTGGTCGATAGCCATGTGCAGGCGATCTGTGCATCGCGATGTGACCCCGATGTCGTCGTGCTGACCATATCGCACAGCGGCGCCACGCATGAGACGGTGGCCGCCACGCGGCTGGCGAGGGAGGCGGGCGCGAAAACCATCGTCATCACCAATTTCGCCCGCTCGCCGATTCACGCCTATGCCGACCTGGTCCTGTTCACCATGGCGCGGGAGACGAGTTTTCGCACCGAGGCGATGACGAGCCGGATCGCGCAACTCTGCGTAGTAGATGCGCTGATCGCGGCCTTGGCGCTGGCGGATTATGAACGCTCGACCGAGACGCTGCGCCAGACGTTCGACGTGCTGTCGATCAAGCGCTTTTAAGCCGCAGTACCGCCTACCAGTTGACGATATCGTCCAGCGTCAGCCCGGCATCCGGCCCGATGAGTATCGGGTAGATGCCATAATCGGTCGCGCCCTTTCCGTCCGTTTCGGGATTGTCGCCGATCATCACGGCGTCATGCGCGGCCACGCCAGCGACTTCACAAGCGCGCGCGAACAGGAGGGGGCCGGGTTTGCCGACCGTTACCATCGGGGCAGTTGGTACACAGGCTAGCAAGGCGGCGAGCATCGCCCCGGTTTCCGGCACAATATGGCCATCGGGTCCGGGATGCGTGGCATCGATATTGGCGACGATCAGCTTCACACCTCGCTGCAGCGCGTTCGCTGCGCGGCATAATTTGGCATAGGTAAAGCGCGTGTCGCGCGTCAGCAGGATTTGATCCGGCTCGTCCCGCACAAGTGTCAGCCCCATCTGCCGGGCATAGGCTTTGATCCGCGTCGTTCCGAGCAGCAAGGTTCGCGCCGGTTGGTCTTGCATGGCCAAGCGTACTGCCTCCGCACCGGCAAGGATGATCCGATCCGGCGGGATATGGACATTCGCCTGGTTCAATATGCGCGTGAAATCTTCGGGCAAGTGCGTCGAATTGTTGGACAGAATGACGACGCGATCCGCATGCCGCTCCAACAGCGTGCGCGCCGCCGGGATCAGAGTGTTGCCGATCATCACACAGCCATCCCAGTCGAGGAATATGGCGGCGGCATTGTCGAAAGCGCATTTCGGCGACGGGGAAGAGGATGCCCCATATCGCATAATCTTCATTTGCATGAGCGACCCTTTGGCAACTTGCCTCCGAAATACTCATATATTGCATGTTGTAAAGTGAGATTGTCTCAAAATATTCTGGTATCGCGTCTCTCTTGAAGTGGCGTCAGACCGAACGGTCGGCGGTCTGTATGGCGGTCCTGAGAAGTTTTGACGGCTGCAACTTCTCAGTGCCGCGCTTCTCAAGTTTCTGCGAATCCCCAGACTACAGGTGTCGACCCTTTCTTGCCACTCAGCCCCACAATTTCGCTCCCCAGGTGCGGACCGGCAGCTATTCTGGCAGAACGCGACCAAATACGCCCTTTAGCGGAGCGCCGCGAACGACGGCTGGTGCCCGAACCCGTCGTTCCGCGGGCGGGGACCTGCCCGGCAGCAACGCCCCCCAATTGTCGCCGTCCCGGCGCGACTCTCGCAAACCCAATAGCGGTCGTTGGCTGATGCTGAGCCATCGGCTCAACCTGCCGCCCACCGGCGGGACCGCGCGGTATCGTTGTATGCTGGACTGGATGTGTCTGCCCTCGGCGCGATGCCAGAAAGCGGACACTGGCCCAGGGCATTGTCAGTGCTTTTCAACATGCGGCGCGGGCACGACGAGCGGCTTGCCCTTTTCGACGATGTACGTCGCCAATTCGGCGCCGTTCGTGGTGCCGGGGTTGTGAGCTTTGTGCGCAACGCCAGAAGGAACGAACAGCACTTGACCTGCCTTCAGGGCTACCGGGCTCCTGCCCTCAAGCTGATACTCCAGGACGCCTTCAATGACGTAGATCACCTCCTCGCCGGGATGGCGGTGCCACGGTGCAGTAACCCCCGGCTCGATGTCGATCCGCGCCTGAACCGTCTCGCGGCCCTCGATCGACAGGTCGTGGCGCTGCAGGTCGGTGCGCGTGACGCCCTGTGTGGCCTGCGTTGTTGCTGCGACGGTGCCGTACGCGACGAACGCGGCTGCGATGGCGGTTGCGAGCTTCATGTACATTTCCGTTTCCTTCTGATTTGGTAGCTGTGACCCGAAAGCTTCTTGCTTGAGAAGGTATAGGGTGAACGCCGCTTAGCGGCGCTAGCCGAAACCGACAGTATGCGAGACAGAAGTGACATGAGCACAAAGACTGTGGATCGGCGTGCAAAAAGGACCCCGTTAGCGGGGTGATCGGCGTCTAAAAGGGACCCCTCATTTCGATGGTTTAAGCAGCCGGCTGGATTTTCAGGCGGCGAGATCGGGATGTTGGTTTTGGAGACAGTTTTACGGATCCGGCGCGAGTATGCCGGAGGCAAGGCGATCAAGGCGATCGCACGGGATCTGCATGTGTCGCGGAAGGTCATCCGCAAAGCGGTCCGAGCGCCGGAGGGTGCCTTTGATTATCAGCGCAAGGTTCAGCCGCTGCCCAGGATCGGTCCGTTTCAGGAGCGCCTGAACACGCTGCTGGAAGAGAACGAGCTGCGCGGCAGGCGTGACCGGCTGCGGATGACGCGGATCCATGACCTGCTGGTGCGCGAAGGCTTTGAGGGATCCTACGATGCCGTGCGGCGCTACACGGCGCGATGGAAGTTGGAACGGCGCAAAGATGCCGGCGATGGTGTCACGGCCTTCATCCCGCTGATGTTCAGGCCAGGCGAGGCCTACCAGTTCGACTGGAGCCATGAAGATGTTGAGATCGCCGGGGCACCGATGCGGGTGAAGGTCGCGCATATGCGACTGTGTGCCTCACGCGCGGTCTATGTCCGGGCTTATCCTCGTGAGAGCCAGGAGATGTTGTTCGACGCGCATGCGCGCGGCTTTGCTTTCTTCGGCGGCGTGCCAGGGCGCGGCATCTACGATAATATGAAGACGGCTGTGACGAGCGTGTTCACCGGCAAGGAACGCGTCTTCAACCGGCGGTTCCTGATCATGACCGACCATTATATGGTCGAGCCCACGGCCTGCTCGCCTGCGGCGGGATGGGAGAAGGGTCAGGTCGAGAACCAGGTGCAGACGATCCGGGGTCGCTTCTTCCAGCCCCGGTTGCGGTTCGCCAGTCTCGAAGAGCTCAATGGCTGGCTGGAGGCCGAGTGTCGGCGCTGGGCGGAACGGCAGCCCCATCCCGAACAGGGAGAGCTGACCGTGGCGCAGATGCTGGAGATCGAACGATCTGCGCTGCAGCCGATGCTGGGACCGTTCGACGGCTTCAATGAGAGCGAGCATGCTGTGACCGGCACCTGCCTGATCAGCTTCGACCGCAATCGCTACTCGGTGCTATCGACGGTGGCACGACGCACGGTGCAGGTCCGCGCCTATGCCGATCGCATCGTCGTTCGCTGCGGCGAAGAGGTTGTCGCTGAACATCCTCGCTACTTTGGGCGCAACCGCACGATCTATGACCCCTGGCATTATCTGCCAGTGCTGGCCCGCAAGCCTGGCGCGCTGCGGAACGGTGCCCCCTTCCAGGACTGGGATCTGCCACCGGCGCTTGCCCGCCTGCGCCGCAAGCTGGGTAATGGCGACGATGCCGATCGCCGGTTCGTCCGTGTGTTGTCGGCCGTACTGACCGATGGCCTGGAGCCTGTCGAAGCCGCTGTGCGTGAGGCACTGGCGACGGGCACGGCGAGCGACGACCTGATCCTCAACATCCTGGCACGACGCCGGGAACCCCCGCGTCCGCTGACGATCATCACCTCCGAGGATAGCGCTCTGCGCCATCCCCCGATTGCCGACTGTGCCCGTTACGACCAGCTGAGGACCTTCGATGCAGCGGCATGATATGATCGAGGCCATGCGCGGGCTTGGACTCAAGGGCATGGCGGGCGCGTTCGACGATGCCGTCACCACCGGCCTTCAGCGCCAGCGCACCACCATGGAGATACTGACCGACCTCCTGCGAGCGGAGGCGACGCATCGTCATGCCGCGTCGATCCGATACCGGATGGCCGCTGCCAAGCTGCCAGTCGTAAAGGACATCGATGCCTTCCGGTTCGAGGGTACCCCGATCAACGAGGGGCTTGTGCGTTCATTGCACAGCGGCGCGTTCCTGCCCGCACGGCGCAATATCGTCCTGGTCGGCGGAACAGGCACCGGCAAGACCCATCTGGCCATCGCCATCACCGCCAACGTTGTGCGCTCCGGCGCCCGAGGCCGCTACTTCAACACGGTCGATCTGGTGACCCGCCTCGAAGAGGAGGCCAGGATCGGCAAGAGTGGCGCTCTCGCCGCCCAGCTATCCCGTCTCGATCTGATCGTGCTCGATGAACTGGGCTATCTGCCGTTCGCCCGATCAGGCGGCCAGCTGCTGTTCCACCTGATCAGCAAACTCTATGAGCAGACCAGCGTCATCATCACCACCAACCTCGCCTTTGGCGAGTGGCCCACCGTGTTCGGCGATCCCAAGATGACCACCGCGCTCCTCGACCGCGTCACCCATCATTGCGACATCGTCGAGACCGGCAATGACAGCTGGCGCTTCAAAAACCGCAGCTGATCCCCCCCAGCACCGATCAATTAGAAGATGTTTTGCGCTGCGCGCGCCTCCGGTCGGGCTACGCCCTACCTACGCCGCGCGCAGCGCAAGGAAGCCCGTCACATCAACGCTCCGCCATCCTGACAGGGGGTCCCTTTTGCGCGCCGATAAGGGGTCCCGTTTGTACGCCGATTGACAGTCGAGGGCGGAAGGCGGGGTGGTGGGACTTGGTTACCGTTCCCAGTGTCTCGGGCAATCTGATTGCCTTCCCGAGAAAGCAGGCCTGCCAGCGCTGCTGGAAAACTTAGGGCACAGGAAACGATGTTCGCCAGCCAACCTCCGGCAACGAGCGAAGCGCGCGAGAAGCTTTACTTGCGACCTGCGGCGCAACAATTCCAACGTTGGGAGAAGGGGGCGATGAGAGCTAAGCGCCCACCCAATCGGTTGTGATCTCGCCTTTATGTCCCTTCGGCGCCAGCGCGGCGCGCAAGGTTTCCAGCAGAAGCGGCAGTGCCTGCGTGAAGGCGTAGGGCGGGTTGGCGATATAAAGGCCCGCACCGTTATAGATGCCGGGCTGATCGCCATCGTACAACCAATGCTCCACCCGCAGCAATTTCGGGATACCGAGCTTGCGCATCTGCTCCCTCCAGCGCCAATGCGCGGCTCGGTCTTTCAGCGGATACCAGATCACTGTCACACCATGCCCCCATTTGCGGTGAGCGGCAGCGAGGGTGGCCGTAATCCTTGCGCGTTCATCCGTCTGCTCGAACGGCGGGTCGATTAGCACCACGCCGCGAGGCGTGCGGGGTGGCAGCATCGCCAGCCACAGCTCATAGGCGTCGCGCTCATGCACAGCCGCGCATGTGCCGCGCATCACGCCGCGCAATGTGTGGGCGTCTTCGGGATGTTTTTCGTTGAGGATTAGGAAATCCTGTGGGCGCAGAAGCTGTGCCAGAATCCGGGGCGAGCCGGGATAGAAGCGCGGCTCGGCTCCGGTATTTACAGCCTGTACGACGGCGCGGTAGTTGTCCAGCAAGGGGTTCGGGTCGGCAAGGGCCTGCAAAACGCCCTGGGTCGACTCGCCGGTCCGGCGGGCCTCCTCGCCGTAAAGGTCGTATAGCCCGCAGCCGGCATGGGTGTCGATCAGGGTCAGCGCGCCCGGTTTTTGCTGCAATGCCCGAATGAGGGCGATAAGCAGGCAGTGCTTCACAACGTCGGCGCTATTGCCAGCATGGAAGGAATGACGATAATTCATTGCGGCCCAAAAATCCTGACGATCTACTTTTATACATGCTGCTGCTAGGCGCAGTTGCCGAGCGCCAAGCGATTGAAGAAACCAATCCGGCGCTATTATAAAGTCAGGTGGAAACCTTCAACGCACTTCTGCGCGAGGCTTCAAGCCGCGTTAGCGATCATTACCAGAGGCAGAGACGCAAGGCTCCGGGCGCGTGGGGATGTTCAATCATCGCGTAGCCGAACGCGATTGGCATCACCACGAATCGCCCCGTTCTTCCAATGTTCGCAGAATCTTCCCATAGCGCCGAATTGTCGGGACTATGGTGCTGATACGTAAGCATCTGCTTGTGTCACTAACGGGCTTTCAGCGCGTCGACGTAGAATAAGTTGGACTGGCCGACACCCGGGGTCAATCCACCGTTTCCAGCGGGGCTTTCTAGTGTTAGCCGATCCTTGCTTCCGGCACCAAGTGATCAGCGAAATAGAAACCATCCGCCTTTAAGCGCCATAGGCGTGCGATAAGGCGCCGCCACTCCCAACATAATCAACAAACTTATGGATGCGTCATAACCCGGATCGGCCACTTGAACGCGTTATAACGTCACAAAGGTGATGAGTACTGAGGTCTTGGCGAAAGCTTTCCGTTAGGATTCTTCTGATACGATTGATGGCACGAGGATCAATGTTCGGCCTTCCACACGCCAGCTGGCAAGCTGCGACAGGAAGTTCATTCCTAATATGTCAACGGGTCCAAGCGCCGGCGAGATGACCACCTTGAGATTGCGCGCCTGGATGGACCCTATGTGTAATCGGTCGATCGAGCCGGTTTCCACGTGAACCGCGCCGTTGGCTGTCTGCATAACAACGGGCATCATATTGGCGGTGCGCTCCACTGACGCGCTATCCGCGGTGGCCTGGGATATCGCGGTGATGGTCGCGCCACTGTCGACCAGCATACGCCGTTCCACGCCATTGATGTTGACCCGCGCCCAGAAATGACCGTCCCGGCTCATCGCGATGCGCACATCTTTGCCAGAGACAATCTGGTCGTCGAGGCCGAGCCTCGATTTTACTCTAGCAAGCGTAGGATCGAACGGCGCTTGTTGGAACAAGATGAACAGGCAGAAGGCCAGCAATACCGTCGAAAACAGCGCACGCAATATCCGTCCGATAAAGGGAATGTTGAACAATAGGATCAGCAGGACGGCAGCACCTGCCGCGTAAATGGCGAGTTGCTGCCATTCGGGGTTAGTCGTGAGTTCCACCGGTCCGCGCCACTGCAAAGGCGATGTCATTGCGCTGATGCCGGGCGATCGGGCGCAACTCGCCACACTGTATTCGACACGTCGTCGGCGACGATTACGCTGCGACGTATCGGGTCGTAAGTGACACCGACTGGCCGTCCCCGTGCATGTCCGTCCTTCAAGAAGCCAGTCAGGAAATCGACCGGCTTGCCTGCCGGACGGCCATTGACGAAAGGTATCCACACCACCTTGTAGCCCGATGGGTCCTGCCGGTTCCAACTGCCATGCTCGCCGACGAACGCACCCTGCGTGAATGGCCCGACCCCCGCGCCGGTCACGAAGCTCAAACCCAAGGCTGCGACATGAGAGCCTAGCGCATAATCGGGGCGCAGCGCCTTTGCGACCATTTTTGGATTTTGCGGATGCACCCGCGGATCGACGTTGCTTCCCCAATAGCTGTAGGGCCAGCCATAGAAGCCACCCGGCCGCACCGACGTCAGATAATCGGGCACCAATTGGGGACCCAGTTCGTCACGCTCATTGACGACCGACCAGAGCGCGCGGGTCTGTGGATTGACGGCGAGCGCCGTCGGGTTGCGGAGGCCGCTGGCATAGGTGCGCCGCGCGCCGGTCGCGCGATCGATTTCCCAGATGACGGCCCGGTCCTCCTCGACCGCCATGCCGCGCTCGCCCACATTGCTGTTCGAGCCAATACCGACATAGAGTTTCATCCCATCAGCGCTGGCGGTAAGCGACTTGGTCCAATGATGGTTGATGCGCGAAGGCAGCTTCGTCACCTCCTGCGCCGGTGTAGCGATGCGGGTGTCGCCATCCTTGTAGGGAAAGCGCAGCAGCGCGTCCTGATCCGCGACGTAAAGGTTGCCCTCCACGAATGCCAACCCATAAGGCGCGTTCAGCCCGTCGATCAAGATCGTCTTGACCTCGGCCCTTCCATCGCCATCGGCGTCGCGCAGCAAGGTGATGCGGTTGCCGCCTTTGACCGGCGTCTTGCCCCTGCTCTTAATATAGCCCGCGATTACATCTTTGGGCCGAAGCAGCGGCGCGTCCGCACCGCCCGATCCTTCCGCGACGAGGATATCGCCATTGGGCAGGACGAGCGTCTGGCGCGGCACTTTGAGATTGGTAGCGAGCGCGGTCACGGCAAAGCCTTTAGGGGCGAGCGGCTTTTCGCCATTCCATCCTTGTGGCGTGGCAATCTTGATCGGTGGAATGAGCGTCTCGCGTTGGGCGGGCAAGTCGGGGGTAGCGCCGGTCTGGTCTATGCCGGGCTCGCTGGTGCCACAGGCGGCGAGGGCAAGAATGACGGCAGTCGCGCCAAATGTGCGGAGATAATGGGTCATTGGGCCATCCCCCGCGCGGCGCCGTGCGCAACCCAGCCTGCGGCGATGGCGAGCGCCGTGCTTAGGATCGACAGTATCAGCCCGGTCGTCCCAACCGAACTCCATGCATCGCGGCTGTGCTGAAACGCATTGACCAGGCCCGCTATCCACGCAAACGCAAGCAACAGCGTGTAGAGACGTGCCGCGCGCCACCTGGTCGCCAGCATCATGCTCCACGCCAGTGCAGCCCCGCCGAACACGAGCGCCCCGACGATGAGCCAGGATGAAAAATTCGTCCATTGAACCTCGGCCGTCTGGAGATAGGTGATGTCAGTAAACAGCGCGGTGGTGAACAACGCGACCGGGAAGGACAGAAGAACGGCAGGGGGCGGTGGAAGCAGGGGCCAAGATGCCGACGATGCGCTGGACAAGGAACGTCTCCAGAATGGGAGCGGGAGAATGATGCGGGAATGCGCGGCACGTCGCTTTGGTTGCGTGCACGATCAGCATCATAGTTGGTCTTCGCGCGAGCCTCTCCGCCGCGATCGCCCAGTCGTCATGGGATCGGGTTTCTTGGGCGGCGACCAGGCGGGCGGAGTCCATACGCGCCGGCGGTTCGTCTCTAGGCCATGGTGCCCGGCGTCGGGCGAACGAGCCCGGCAGGATCGAAATCAGTAGCCTGTGTTCCCGCAGGCGCGTTGCGCAGCAGGCTGATACGGTCCCGCAGGCCCGCAGCGGTTTCGTAGTCGCCACGATCAACCGCTGCCTTTTGTGGCCAGCCTTCGTCATCTAAATGCCCAGCGCAGTGTCTGTGCAATGCCGAACGTTCCTGCCCGAACGATGGGGCGCTCCAACGGGGACAGGTTCATCCTGTGCATCGTGCGCGCCCATTGCGGAAGCAGGTCCACTGCCGCCTGCACCGCCAGCCGTCTTGGCACTTCTGCCGCCAGACTGGTCGCGCTACTGCTCATGATCAGGCGTGCTACCGTCCGGGTGCGATCATCCACGCGCAATTGCGGACGCATCTCTTCGATCAGTGCCCCCGCCTCGGGTCGCGATGTCGGCACCGGGGCAGCGCCCATCGCACGGCCGATCAGCGCCATTTCCGCGAAATACTGATCCTGGTCGGCAGTAGACATGGTCGGTTCGCCATAGCGGATCCAGGCATCGAGGAAACTGGTCGCTTCGGTGACATGGACCCAAGCGAGAAGGCGCGGATCATTGGCATGATAGGCCGTGCCGTCGGGCAAGGTTCCGCTGATCTGGTCATGCACTCGACGAACACGCGCCATGCTCGCCTGCGCCAATTCCCGATCAGCGTAGGTCGTGACCGCGATAAAACGGGCGGTCCGGCGCAGGCGGCCGTGCATGTCCGCCCGAAAATTGGAATGATCCCAGACGCCAGCGAGGACGGAAGGGTGCAGCATCTGCATCAGCAGACTGCTGATCCCGCCAACCATCATGGACGCCACGTCGCCATGCACCCGCCATGCCACCGACCCGATGTCAAAAAGCGCGTCGGCACTTCTTGATACCGGGGTTTCACCCTTGCCACTGTCGTTGAACATACTAACCACCTGATGGCGGATTGACTGTTTCATGCCATTAGACAGAGTGCGACGCGTCAGCATGTTGGGATCAACGATTGGCCCGGACGATCGGTCAGCATGGACTTTTCATTCTTCGTCAGCCGACCCTGGCTTCGCCATTTTGCGATGCTGTTCCGCCAAGATCGCTGCAGGCGTCACATGCGCTACAGCAGCCTGCACCTTGTTCTTCCAACCGGACACGATATGCGCCTCGCCCTTCATCAGCGCATTCCAGCCATCGCGCGCGACGTCGGCGGGATCGCTCTTGCTGTTAGATGATCCGACACTGGTATCGAGCATGTCCGCACGGTCGAAAAATTCCGTCTCGACCGGTCCTGGCATCAGGGTCGTTACGGTGACTCCCTTGCTGTCCTTTATCTCGTTACGAATCGCATCGGCAAAGCTGTCCACGAAAGCCTTGCTGCCATTATAGACCGCTTGAAAGCTGCCTGGAATGAAGCCCGCTATCGATCCGGTAATCAGCACCTTGCCGTCGTCACGCGCGACCATGGCTTTCAAGACTTTTTGAAGCAGGTACAGCGTGCCCGTGATGTTGGTATCCACCACCCGCCGCCAGTCGCTTACATCCTGATCAAGAAAACCGTGACCAAGACCGCGCCCGGCGTTGGCACATAGCAGATCGACCTGTCGGCCATTGGCCGCGGCGAGGAGCGTGTCCACGCCTTGCAGTGTGGAAAGATCGGCCTCCACCGAAATAACGTCTACGCCATGCCGCTTGAAATCCTGCGCAGCGGCGTCGATCAACGGTTCATCGGCCACGACCAGCAAGTCATACCCGTTTTCCGCAGCGATGGAGGCTAGTTCGAAGCCGATGCCGGTGGAGGCACCGGTGATGATCGCGAATCTATTGACCATGTCTATCTTTCCTATTGCACGGTGCGGGCACGACCGGGCTTCCGCACGCTCTTGGTTATTTCATTCGACCGCTCGGAGGCTGCACCGCGTTATGAGCGGACAACGCCTGAACGTCGGATGGGTCCAATTGTCGGTCGGAAATCTAATTGATCGACATTAGGTCAGTTAGTTCGGTCGTGATGAAATGGCAGGCTCGGCTGGATACTCAGCAAGCGTTGGTCACAACATGACTGCCGTCATGAACGATCGCAAATGGTTCGAACGTAACACCTTCAATCTTTCCCAAGCTTCGCTTTCATCTCATCGATCTGCCGCGATGCGTCGGCTTTCGTCAGGTCACCGTTAGGTAGTTCTACACCCGCCTCTTCGCATAAGGTCGATAGATAGGAAGCCTGCGCGCCAGTCATAGGTTCGTCACCCGATACCCAATCGGCAGGATCCTTTTCGGCGTTCGAAGCCGGGTGCTCGTCGAGTTTGGGATTGTGGAAATGGTCGGTCATGACTGCCTCGCTGTTCTTGATATGTTCCATTTATAACTTCCCGCACCGCATGTGGTTCCTGCGAGAAAGGTGCGAGAAGAAATGCAACCGATCGCGCGATCAGCGCTTCATACAGCACCGGGCATCACCTCCGGCCCCTGCTTTGCGGAAGGATCGACATTATGCTTGGAAACCAAAATGGTCGCGACCTTGGCAAGGGCCAATCGGACGACCTGCCTGTCGTGGGCTTGGCGGCGACGTCCAATCCAATGCCGATGATCCCGATCCTCGCAAACGCGGCGGCAATTCGCTGAAAGATGTTGGAGATCATTCCTCCGTCAGCACGGTAAAACCTGAAGATTATCTAGACGCCGATCACGCCGATTCCAGGCACTGATGAAAGGATCACCATGAGCATGACATTGACAGGTACATTCGATAGCCGAGACCAGGCAGATATGGCCGTGGAACGGCTGGTTCAGGAAATCGGTATCGAACGAACCGATATTTTCGTGGCGGCTTCTGGACCGGAAAACAGTGCTGGTAACCTGATCGGAGGCGCTGATAGCGAGACGCTAGATCAGGCAGAGCGGGACGATGTCCCGCTTGCTGGCGGGATCACAGTCTCTATCGATTTGCAGGATGAAGCAAAGGTCGAGGTCGTGACCGCCGCTCTGGAAGAATTCGGGGCTGAAATATGAGGCACGCGGTAATGGCCAGATTTGAGCTGAGCGGTGGATATTGCAGGTGAAGGCGCTGCTCGTCCATAGCCCCAATGCGGGAACCAAGCCTACGCCGCTCACTTCGTTGATGAGCCAACTTGAAGAGGCAGGTTTTGCCATCCGCTATTGCGAACATGGCAGGGATGATATTCGATCCGGGATGATCGGCATGGAGATGGCAATCGCCGCTGGCGGCGACGGGACGGTTGCCTCTGTCGCCATCGAAATGCCCGACAGGTCTTTGCCCATAGCCATCCTCCCGATGGGCGGGTCGAATAATATCGCCAGGGCGCTCGGCATTCGCCAATCGGCCGATGCCGTCATCGGCGGCCTTGGCGACATCCGCGAAAAGACGCTGACCGTGGGCAGGGTCACCGGCCCGTTCGGCAAGCGAGGCTTTCTTGAAGCCGTGGGCCTTGGCGCACTTAATCAATCCATCGAACTGGTCGACGAGGCACCCGACACCCCTGAGGAAAAGCGCGAAAATGGCCGGGCGGCTTTTCGAGAGGCGCTTGGCACGGCAACGCCCGTCAACTGCGCCGTAGATATCGACGGCCGGCGTTTTGACGGGCCATGGCTGCTTGTAGAGGTTCTCAACATCGGTGCCATCGGCCCCCGGCTACCGTTCGCGCCAAGGGCAGATACACAGGATAGTGTTCTCGATATCCTTCTCGTCGGGGAATCCGATCGCGACGCCATGATGCAGTGGGCCGAACATTTCTCGGGTCCGCCACCGGCGCGTTTGGAAACCGGCTGCGTCGTCACGCTTCAGTCCAGCGGCCTGTGTCCCCGGATCGACGATCGCCCGGTCGAGATGCCAAACGATGCATGGACGGTCGAGATACGGTTGGACGACGAGCCGGTGACGATATTGGTGCCGGTTGGCGCAGGAGGAGAAGACGATGGCGGCTGCTGAACAAGTGCCGACGCCCGATCTTCTTGCCAGGATGGAAGCCGTTGCAGTGGAACTCGCCGCGATTGGCGGCCGCGAAATCCTGGCCACGCTCGGCAGCCGTCTGGCCGTGCAATACAAAGGCGATGATGATGCCATAGCCTTGTTGCGCGATCCGGTGAGCGAAGTCGACAGCCGCGTGGAAGCGATGATCCGCCGCCATCTTGCAGACCATTTTCCCGACCATGGCATTATCGGCGAAGAAATGGCCGTCCAGCCGGGACTGGACAGCGATTTTGTCTGGGCGGTCGATCCGATCGACGGGACAAGCAACTTCATCAACGGCTTCCCGCTGTTCGCGTCATCGGTCGGCGTCTTGTATCGCGGCGTTCCGGTCGCCGGCGCATTATGGTGCAGCACAAGTCATTTGCTGACGCCAGGCATCTACCATTGCGGCGGCGGCGCTGGTTTGCGGTTTGAAGGCGAACAGGTCTCATGCATGCCCAACCCCGCGGTTCGCAAACGACTTGCGGGCGATCCTCATGGCCAGTCGGGCGCCGGGCCATGGGACGGGCGCAAGACAGGATCGGCCGCGATCGAATGTGCTTTCGTGGCGGCAGGCCTTCTACAAGTCGCCCGGTTCGCGACGCCCAACATCTGGGATGTCGCGGGGGGGATAGCCCTTGCGCGCGCATCGGGCTCTTCGGTGTTTCAGAAAGACGATAGAGAATGGTCATCATTCGTCAGCTTTGGCGAGCAATTGGCGCAGATGGCGCAATGGCGGCATCCATTGATTCTTGGGACGCCGGAGGATGCTGCACACATGATCGACATCCAGCACGCTGACGATCGAGATTGAAGATGCTGGATATGGCAAATCTTCAGTGGGGGTAGATCATCTTGGGGGTCATGCCGCCGTCAACGGTAATCTGCTATGCAGTTATTGAGCCCGCGCCCTTTGAAGCCAGAGACAGAACGGTAGCCGCGATGTCGGACGGTTCGCCCATCCTGCTGGCCGGATACTGGTCGCGGTCCGTTGGGCGATGCTCCAGCGCTTCATGCACGAGTGCTTTCGCCCAGAGGTACGTCTCGCAAAAATGGATTCGGTTGGGCCCGCAATCTCATTGTTGGGTCAAACGAAATGGATCCGCTGTTGTCGCCTAAGCGGATTTCCGAACTTCTTGCGGTACAACACAGACAAGCCGGTCGACATGGTCAAGATGGCCTGCTGCCTTAAAGGCGGCTTTCATGACGCCCAAAAGGCAGCTTCAACACATGCGCACGTTTGGACTGCAACACGTGAACGGTGAGAAGAGATCGACTGCTCCCGAAATAGCTGACGGTCTTCACTTGGGGAGCGATATTCTTGGGCTGAGTGACTGGCAAGGGTCGTCTTCGGTAGCGGCGGCGACGCGCCATTTTTTTCGGCACAACCGGATCTGTTCCCTAATGCGGCGGTATAGAAGCATCTGGAACGCCAAGTTCCATTTACAAACCCGTTCAAAGTCGCGCTATACTGGCCCGGCTCTTCATCAGCGGCTGTATGCGCGTTCCGAACGCTTCGACGCCTTCTATGAAATCGTCGAAGGTCAGCAGCACGCCGCCGGTGTTCGGCACTTGGGCCATGTCGTCCAGCATGCGTGCTACACTTTCGTAGCTTCCGATCAATGTGCCCATGTTGATGTTCACGGCACCTTCCGGCGCGGCCAGTTGGCGGACGTTGGTGTCGGTGTTGACCGTGTCCCTGGCACCCTGATCGGCCAGCCACGCTATAGCATCAAGATCGACGCCGTCATTATAGCACCGCCATTTAGCCATGGCTTCCTGGTCTGTCTCAGCGGCGATCACCATGACTAGGACGAAGACCGAGACGTCGCGCCCTGTCTGCGCGGTGAACTTCGCCAGCCGGTCGTTATTGGAAGCGAAAGCCGTCGGCGTGTTGACGCCCTTGCCAAGGCAGAAGGCGTAGTCGGCCCACTTGGCCGAAAACGCTAGTCCCGCATCGGACGAACCCGCGCAGATGATCTTCATGTCCGCTTGCGGTTGGGGCCGGACGAGGCAATCGTCCATCTGATAATATCGGCCCTTGAAGTCGGAGCGCCCGCTTTCCCACAACTCGCGCAATATGCGGGCATATTCGTCGAGTACGTCGTAGCGATTGCGAAAATGCTCGTCGCCTGGCCACAGGCCCATCTGGGTATATTCTGGAGGTTGCCAGCCGGTGATCAGGTTGAGCCCGAAACGACCATGGCTTATGCTGTCGATGGTATTGGCCATCCGCGCGGCGAAGGCGGGCGGGATGATAAGCGTCGGGCAGGTGGCAAAGATCTTGATCTTCTCTGTCACCGCAGCGAGTCCCGCCATCAGCGTGAAGCTTTCCAAGCCATATTCCCAGAATTGCTTCTTGCCACCAAAACCGCGCAGTTTGATCATCGATAGCAGGAAATCGAGCCCGTATTGCTCGGCGCGCAGGGCGATCTCCTTGTTGAGATCGAAGCTCGGCAGATATTGCGGCGCGCTTTCGCTGATGAGCCAGCCATTATTGTTGATGGGGATGAAAACGCCGACCTGCATGGACTTCAACTCCTGAGGAATTCGAGAACGACGCGGTTGAAATTGTCGGGATCGGTCACGTTGCACGCATGACCGCCCCAATCGAATGTGGCGGTCCGGGCGTGCGCGACCGGCTGAGCGAGATCGAGCGCGGTAGCCAATGGCACGAGGAAATCATCACGGGCGGCGATTACGAACAGCTTTTCAAGCGTCGCCAGTCCCGCCGGGTCGGGCGCATAAGCCTGCACCGCGGCGATGCGCTTGGCCGTCGTCTCGACGCCCGGGAAGGCCGCGAGATGGTGTTCGATGTCAGCCGTCAGATCTTTGTCGTGGGCAGCGATCCAGTCGGGCGGATAGAGGAAAAGCGGCTGCGCTTCGAGAAAGGCCCGCTCGCCAGCGCCATGCAGCAATGCGAGGCGGGCGGCGAAACAGCGCCGAGTATGGGGCGAGAGGGAGCGCCAGCCGTTGATGACGACCAGCCGGTCGATCCGTCCTGTGCTGATGGTGGTTTCGACGCCAATCGCCCCACCCAGCGCATGGCCAATGCAATGGGCACGTACGATGCCGAGGGCATCCATCAGCGCGATCATGTCGCTTGCCATGTCCTCGATCGATAGGGATTCGGCGAGCACGCGGTCACTGCGACCAGTGCCGCGATGGTCATAAGCGATAACGCGGAAATGCGCAGCCAGCGCTGGCAGGTTCGGCACCCAGTAGGTTGCCGAACCGCCAAGGCCGCTCGACAATATCAGCGGCGGCGCATCCGCGCTCCCATGGATTTCGTAATAAAGCCCTGCCGCCTTAGCCAAGATGGGCGACCGAGGCGATCTCGACCAGGCATTCCGGCTTCACCAGTTCGCACTTGATGCAGTAGCGCGCAGGTTTGTCGCCCGGAAAATATTCGGCATAGACCGCATTGAAGGCGGCATAGTCATCAAGGTCGGTAAGGAAGATGTGGTTCATGGCGATGTCCGCCATCGTGCCGCCCGCAGCCTCGATCGTGATTTTGATGACGTCGAGCACATGACGCGTCTGCGCGGCGGCATCGCCGATATGCAGCACCGCGCCACCCTCTCCAAGCGCCAGTACGCCCGAGATGTAGACTGTGTTGCCGGCCCTCGCTCCGGCCGAATAAGGAGCTATCGGTGTCGGGAACTGGGGCGGATTGATCGGTTCGAAAGGCATCAGGAGTCCTTCGGAGGCAGTTGGCCGACAGCGTTTGTGAAATCGACGACGCTACTCACCCAGCCAAAAAACTTCTCGACATTGTAGAGGCTGGCTTCTCGGATGAAGTCCGGCCCCAGATGATGCACGGCGTCCTCCAGCATCACACCGAAATATTCGAGGTGGAAACCATCGCGCAGGGTCGATTCGACACAGACATTGGTGGCGATTCCGGTGAAGATCAGCGTACGGATGCCGCGTGCCCGCAGCACGGAATCGAGCTGCGAGTTGAAAAAGGCGGAATAGCGCGGCTTGTGCACGCGAAGGTCGCTCTCCTGCACATGCAGGCCATCCACAAGCTCATAGTCCCATCCACCCCGCGCCAGGAACTTCCCCGCTAGCTCGGGTCGCGCCCGCATGGTCTTGAGCGCATTGGATTTGTGCCAGTTTGGCGAGAGAGGCGTACCTGCCTCGACATAGTCCGGATCCCAGCCATTCTGCAGGAACACCACCGGCATGCCGGCTGCGCGCGCGATATCGACGACTTCGGCAATCTTTGGAATCACCCCAGCCGCCGGGCCGATATCGAAGCCAGCCTCGTCCACATAGCCGCCCTCGCTGGCATAGGCGTTCTGCATATCCACGACGATGACCGCCGTCGTCGCGGCATCTAGACGGATCGCTTCGGGGCGCGCCGGGAGCACCGCAGAGGGGCCGGAACGGGAAGGGGCCGGATCGATGATGATTTCGTTCACCCCTGCAGGATTGAGCAAATGCATTCAGTGGTCAAGCAGCGTGCGCCCTCAACCTCGCTGGCTCACGCCTCTGGCTGAAATCATTTTGTCAACGCAGCCCCGTTTCGGCAGGAAACTTCATTCCGCAGCCAACTAGAAACTGCTGGAGTTCGCCGACACCTGACAGAAGCTGGACCTCCCGCAGTTAGGGGCGAAAAGCCTGCGTCTGAATGTCGCGGAAGGGTCGAAGACAGAGATTTTCGGTTAACACCCACGGCTCGTGTCAGTGATCATTCGGCTGCCAGAATATGGCCGCAACCCAGCGCTGCTTAGGCGATACCTCCACCGCCCGTCACGCCATAGACCTCGCCAGTTATATAGCTACCTTCCTGCGATGCAAGTAGCACATAGATCGGCGCAATCTCGACGGGCTGGCCGGGGCGGCCGAACTGGCTTTGCTCGCCAAATTTCGTGACCTTCTCCTCCGGCTGGCCGCCAGTGGATTGCAGGACCGTCCAGAAGGGGCCGGGTGCTACGACATTGGCGCGGATGCCTTTCTCGATCAGCTGCTTGGCCAGCGCCTTGGTATAGGCCACGATCCCCGCCTTGGTCGTCGCATAGTCGAGGAGGATGGCCGATGGATCATAGGCCTGGATCGATGCAGTCGTGATGACCGACGCACCGGCGGGGAGATGCGGCTCCGCCGCCTGCGCGATCCAGTGGAGCGCATAGAGGTTTGTCTTCATCGTACGGTCGAAATCGGCGGAACTGAGCGCCTGCACATCGTCCCGAAACTGCTGGCGGCCCGCGTTGATGACCAATATGTCCAGCCCGCCGAGACCGTCGACCGCATCATCGACCAACTGGCGGCACCAGGCTTCATCTGTCACGTCGCCGGGCAGCGCGACGGCTTTGCGCCCCTCCGCTTCGATCAAGGCGATGACGGCCTGCGCATCGCTCTCTTCGCTGGGCAGATAGGCAATGGCGACATCGGCACCTTCCCGTGCGTAAGCGATGGCCGCTGCCCGACCAATGCCGGAATCGCCACCCGTAACGAGTGCTTTGCGTCCTTTGAGCTTGCTCGACCCCACATAGCTTTGTTCACCATGGTCCGGTGTCGGGTCCATCTGCGTCGCTATGCCGGGGGCTGGCTGGGGCTGCTTGGGGAAAGGCGGCTTGGGATATTGATTGCGTGGATCTTGGAGAGTGAGGCGATCGGCCATGAGGGCTCCTTGCTGATGAATGGCGGGCGGCCATTTCCACGGTCGCTCCGGAGGCTGAACGTCAAATTACGAACCACCCCGTCCACGAGTTCCTGCATTAGGCTTGGCAACGCCCCGGTTCACCGACGGTCGACGTCGTTGACCGCAGCAGACTAAAGATCGGGCAGGATCTGATCGGCTCCACTCCAATGTGCCAGATCCTTGGAAGCCGCGCGTTTGACCATCTCGCAAGCATCCCCGATATGCCAATGGTCTGGGCCGTCCAGCGTGCGCAGTTCCTCTCAGCCAAGCTGAAACGGCGGCGGGGCGTCGTCCTTTGCTTTTCCACGTGCAGTAACCCTGGCCTTTGCGGCTTTGCGCTGGGAAGCGGCTTTGCCAGCGGCAATTTCCTCTATCGTGCGGCCGCTGTCGATGCTGGTAAGATGGTGGCTGACCAGATCGCCCGACCCACCGGCGAAGGCGTCATTGACCTTGCGAAATATCCAGTTTTCGCCGCGCTCCTTCCCGCGTGGCTTGAGCCGGAATAAGATCCATTCGCCCTGCATCCGGCGGCCATGGAGAACAAAATGGACATGCCCTTCGGGCAGCGTCTTGCGCGGGTCTTTACCCGCTATCGCTTCCCATGTGCCATTGTCCCACAGCATGACGGTGCCGCCGCCATATTCGCCTCTGGGGATCAGACCTTCGAATCGGGCATAAACAAGCGGGTGATCCTGGGTCCGCACCGCCAGGGGCTTGTCGTCGGGATTGGCGCTCGGCCCGCGAGTGACGGCCCAGCTGACCCGCACGCCGTCCAGCTCCAGCCGGAAATCATAATGCAGCCGCGACTCGGCATGCTTCTGGACGACAAAGCCATTGCCGGTCGTCGGAAACTCCGCACCGGCAGGCTCGGCCGTGTGCGCAAAATCGTGCTTCGCCCGATAGAGCGCCAGGCTATCCTTCGGAGATTTGTCCTACGCCTTGGCCATGCCGGTTCGATCCGTCCCTTTCCCCCTCAGTCCGCAAATGCGCCAACTCGTTCCGGGGGTATCGCAAATGGGTCACGCCTTTGCATCGATGGCCCGGGCGAAGCGGTAGCTGGTCTGCTCGAACCTCGAAGCGCGGAAAAAATTATGCGCGTTGTTGATGGCGATATCGCTCATCACTTCAATCCGCGCGCATCCTGTATCGCGCAGCCCCTTTGTCGTAGCATCCAGCAGGGCGGTCGCGATACCTTCGCGGCGATGGCCTTCATCCACTATTAACACCGTGATGCGCCCGATCAGACCATATTGAAGCGTCGGGATCAAAGCCCAGCTGCAACAACCGATGATCCCCTCCAAAACAGCTAAAAGCGTGCCGCCGCCGGCCTTTTTGACCCGCTCAAGATTTTTCACGACCCCGCGTTTGTCGAGAGTGACCTTATCGAGCTGGCGCAGCAGTGCCACCACGCCTGCCGCATCCGCTGACCTGGCGGTGCGGATGCGCAGCGGTACCGATGTGGGCATGGGTGTGGGCTTGACCGCTATCTTCGGTGCGGACCTTGGCGTTTGCCCTGTGGACCGCTTCGAGCGCGGCCTAACGGCAGGCTCGACCATCTGATGAGCCGTCGCCTTCGCTCTTCGTGGTGATGCCCGACGCGAAGGCATCGCGTCGGCTGATGCCTTCCACGTGCTTGTCGCGCTCTTGCGCAAAAAAATCTCGATATCCTCCAGCGAGGCGGTCAGCCCTTCGTCACTGACGCCGAGCAAGGGTTTCCCGCTCCCATCGGTCAGCCCATATTTGCCATAGTCGCCCGCACCGATCTTGCGTCTGCGCGACTTCACCAGCTTGAAACCACGATGAGCGGCCATTTCGCGCAGCGTCTGATCGTTGGGCGCGTCGGTCATGACACGCAAAGCATCGGAAACGGACTGCTCACGCCCGCTTCTTGGCCGGCGCTTTTGCTGGTGTCTTGTCGGCCGACTTCGCATCACTCCTGGCCGTGGCCTTGCCCGTCGGCTTCTTTGCCTGGGCTTTGGCCTTGCTGGCCGGACCGATGGATTTTTTCAGCGCCGCCATCAGGTCAACGACATTGTTGCCGCGTGGATCGGTGCTGGCGTCATCGACATTGTCGATGTTGAGCGTCTTGCCTTTCTTCTTATGTTCGATGAGCTCTTTGAGCGCCTCGACATAGCGATCGTGAAAATCGCTCGCGTCAAATTTGCCCGTCTTTTTGTCGATCAAAGTCGTGGCGAGATCGAGCAATTCTTCATCCGGCTCGCCATCGCCGATCTCGCGGAAATAGCTTGCGGCCTTGTTGACTTCATCGGCGTAGCGCAACGTCTCCATCACCATACCGCGCCCGCACGCCTTGATGCTGACGACATATTCCCGGCCGCGCATCGCCAGTTGGCCAAGGCCGACCTTCCGGCTGCGCCGCAGTGCTTCCCGCAGCACGATGAAGGCTTCCTCGGCCAAGTCGTCGGCGGGCACCACATAATAGGGTTTTTCGAAATAGATCATGTCGATGTCGTGCGCATCGACAAATTGGGTCAATTCCAGCGTCTTCGTGCTCTCCAGCTTGACGCCTTCGATCTCCTTCTCGTCCAGCAGTACATATTCGCCCTTGGCATATTCAAAGCCCTTGACGATGTCGTCGAGGTCGATCGGCCCGATGCCGGGCACGATCTTATCATATTTGATGCGCTTGCCCGAAGGTTCATGGATCTGGTTGAAGGCGATCGTCGCGCCGCTCCGGGTCGCGGAATAGATTTCGACGGGGATGGAGACGAGTGCAAGCCTGATCTGGCCTTTCCAATAGGGTCGTGCAGCCATGATCATCTCCTGCCGGTCTGTCGCATCAACCCTTCGCGCTTGGTCCCGTTCCGTGCACATCGCTTCGGCGTCATCCAGTAGCTAAGCACAGCGTTACCGGCCAGAAGGAGCCTGCCACCCGTCGGCGCGATTAGTGCCAAACCGATGCTGGATTTCAACAGCTATGACCGTCATGGTCTATTGATGCTTCGTCCCTGGACTTTGTTGCTAAAGGAGCGCGTCAAGATCGCGCCAGATAGCCCGCGCTACATGCAGATCGCACATGGTCTAGTGCATGAGATTGAGCGCGGCCGTCTGCAGCCGGGCGACTATCTGCCTAGCAGCCGCGACCTGGCCGAAGCGCTGGAGGTCAATCGCAAGACGATCGTCACTGCCTATGAGGAATTGATCGCGCAAGGCTGGCTGGCGAGCGCAGGTACGCGCGGCACCCGGGTATCGACGTCACTGCCACGCGGCGAGACGGCCACCACGCCACATCTTCCTGTCGCAACGACCATCGCCCCGGACGACACCGAATATCCGTTTCTCGCGGCGCCGGACCGGCCGATCGCTGTCCCGGTCGGCCATTGGCGCAAGCTGGACGAAGGCGTGCCGGACGGTCGCCTGCTCCCCGCCGACCTGCTCGCGCGCGCCTATCGCAAGGCGGCTGAGGATGCCGCCCGCACCAATAGCCTGTCCTATCGCGACCCGCGCGGATCTCCCGACCTGCGAAGCGCGATCGCCGACATGCTGCGGCGCCAGCGCGGCCTGATGGTCAGCCCCGACCATATCTGCATCACCCGCGGCAGCCAGATGGGCGTGTTCCTGACTGCCCGCATCCTGATCCGGCCGGGCGACGCGGTGCTAGTCGAGCGGCTCACCTACGAACCCGCCGTCGCCGCCTTCCGCGCCTGCGGAGCTGAAATCGTGACCGTGGGGCTGGATGAGGATGGCGTCGATGTCGCTGACGTCGAACGCGCCTGTCGCAAACATCGCGTGCGCGCGATCTTCGTCACGCCGCACCACCAATTCCCGACCACAGTCTCGATGCGACCCGACCGGCGCCTGCGCCTGCTCGAGCTGGCGCGCCAATTCGGCTTCGCGGTGATCGAGGATGACTATGACCATGAATTTCACTTCGGCGCGCAACCGCTGCTACCCATGGCCAGCTATGCGCCCGCGCGGGTCATCTATGCCGGGTCGATGTCGAAGCTGCTCGTGCCAGCGCTGCGCATCGGTTACATCGCTGCCGCGCCGCAGGTGATCGACGCGCTCGCCTATCAGATTTCGCTGATCGACGGCATGGGCAACAGCATCACCGAACTGGTCGCTGCGCATCTGCTGCAGAGCGGGGAGGTACGCCGCCACATCCGCAAGACCGCGCAAATCTATGCCGCCCGGCGCGATGCTTTCGCCCGCAGCCTGGACGCGACGCTGGGCGACTTGATTGACTATCGCGTGCCCGACGGTGGCCTTGCCTTCTGGCTGCGCTTTCGCGATCTCGCCGCACTCGATCGGATCGAGGCGCGCGCGCCCGCTCTCGGCCTCAGCTTCGCGTCCTCGCACAGCTATGCCGCCGACGACAGCGCTGAACGCGGCCTGCGCCTGGGCTTTGCTAGCCTGGACGAGGGGGAGGCCCGCGCCGTGCTCCAGGCGTTGCAGGACTGCACCAAAAGCTAAAAATCGGCTTGGACCCCTTCACTTTATCAAATTGGATGTTTCTGGCTGGTCCATTGCGACTCATTGTCATCCTCATGAAATATCCGCCGCGTGACCCCGACGATGTCGTTACCCTGATCGACCAGAACCCGCTTTGCTGGCTGGTGTCGGCAGGAGCAGCCGGATTCGGGGCGAGCCCGCTACCGCTGCTGGCGGAATGCGATGCGGACGGATCGCTGGTCGCGCTGCTCGGCCATATGGCGATCGCCAACCCGCAGGTCGCGCTGCTGCGCCAACAACCGTCCGCATTGGTGCTGGTCAATGGCCCGCAGGCCTATATCTCCCCAGAATTGCTCAGTAATCCGACCTGGGTGCCGACCTGGAACTATGCCGCTGCAACTGTCCAGGTCGATGTCGTCTTCGTGCCCGAAGAAACGGGCGAATCAATCGAGCGGCTGACCGAGCGGATGGAGCAGGGCCGTGCGGCACCGTGGCGAGTGCGTGACGCCGAAGCGCGCTTGCCCGCCATGCTCCCGCACATCATCGCCTTTCGCGCCTATGTCCGCACGATCGACGGCCGGTTCAAACTGGGCCGTGACGAATCGAAGGCAGGCATCAACGAGATCGTCGGCAACATGGCGCACGGCCCGCTGCGCGACTGGATGCGGCTCTACAATGAAGAGCGCCTAGAAGAGGAGACAAAGGCATGAGCATCAGCCGTCGCAATCTGCTGGTCGGGGGCGGAGGGAGCGTCGCGCTGGCGTTGCTGGCCGGGCGCGGTTGGGCGAAGGGGCAGTCGCTCGACACCGCCTATGTCAACGCCACGGTCTGGACCGGGCAGGGGGCGCCGGCACTGTCCTCCATCGGCATCGCAGGCGGTCGGATAGCAGCGCTGGGCAGCGCGGCGGTCAAGGCGCACAGCAGCAAGGCCACGCGCGTCGTCGATCTGGGCGGTGCCTTCGTCATGCCTGGCTTCATCGATTGCCACACCCATTTCCTGATCGGCTCCGACCTCCTCACCCAACCCAATCTGCGCGAAGCGAAAAGTCCACAGGAATTTGCTCGTATCGTTGGCGAAGCGGCGCGCAGCCTGAAGCCTGGCCAGTGGGTCCAGGGCGGCAGCTGGGACGCGGAACTATGGGGCGGGGAACTGCCCGACCGCAGCTGGATAGACCCGGTGACGCCCGACACCCCGGTCGCCGTGCAGCGGCTCGACCTGCATATGCTGGCGCTCAACAGCGCCGCGCTGAAAGCCGCCGGGATTGATCGCAACACGCCCAACGTCCCCGGCGGCGTCATCGTGCGCGACAAGGACGGCAACCCCACCGGCATCCTGAAAGACGCCGCGATGGACCTCGCCAAGCGCGCCATCCCAGCGCTCACCGACGCGGACCGCGAAGCATCCGTGCGCAAGGGCATCGCCCACGGCCTGTCGAAGGGCGTGACCCAGGTCCACACCACTGAACTGGACTGGGTGACCCATGACGCGCTGCGCCGCCTGCGCGCCAAGGGCGAAACGGACATGCGCTTCTATTCCTTCCTGCCGTTGCAGGATTGGGCGAAGGTCAAGGCGCTGGTCGATGTCGAAGGCCGCGGCGACGACTGGCTGCGCTGGGGCGGGCTGAAGCTGCAACATGACGGGTCGCTCGGATCGCGCACTGCGATGTTCTACCAGCCCTATGACGATGCGCCGGGCAATAGCGGGATGCCGCTGCACAAGATGGCGGACGTCCAGCAATGGACCAACGACGCCGATGCCGCAGGTTTCCAGATCACCATCCACGCGATCGGTGACCGGGCCAATGACGAAGCGCTCGACATCTTTGCCACCGCCGCTGCCAATAACGGCCCGCGCGACCGTCGCTTCCGCATCGAACATGCCCAACATCTTTCAGCCGCTGCGATACCGCGTTTCGCCAAACAGCAGGTGATCGCCGCAATGCAGCCCTATCATGCGATTGACGATGGCCGCTGGGCGATCCAGCGCGTCGGCGCGGAACGGTTGAAGGGGACCTATGCCTTCAAATCGCTGCTCGACGCCGGCGCGAAGGTCGCGTTCGGCTCCGACTGGCCCGTCGCGCCGCTCGATCCGCTGACGGGCGTTGCCGCCGCCGTGCTTCGCCAGACGATCGACGGTGCCAATCCGAGTGGCTGGCTGCCGGACCAGAAGCTGACCATGGCGCAGGCGCTCCGCGCCTATACCGTGACCAACGCCTTTGCCGGATTCCAGGATGATCGCCTGGGTCGGATCGCGCCGGGGATGCTGGCCGACTTCGTGGTCATGGACGCCGACCTGTTCGCCATCGACCCGGCCAAGACCGGCGCGACGAAGATACTCAAGACCATCGTGAACGGCGCCGAACGCTTTAGCGCCTGACGCGATTTCATCACCGGGCGGGGGGGACCGAACACGGCGCCCCGGCCCAGCATAAGGGGACAAGACATGAAGACGATTATGCCCATAAAGTCGGTCAGCATGGCCGCATTGGCGGTAGCGACCCTGTTCGCCGCGCCCGTCCTGGCGCAGGCGCCTGCCGAAGATAGCGACGCCATCATCGTGACGGCGGGCAAGCGCAACGAAGATATCCGCCAGGTCGCGATGCCGATCAGCGCCGTGACTGGCGAACAGCTCAAGGCGATGAACGCCAACAGCCTGTCGGACTATATCACGCGCCTGCCTGGCGTCGTCTTCAACGACTATCAACCCGGCATTTCCGAAGTCGTCATCCGCGGCGTTGCCGCTACCACCTATCATGAGCAGGGCCAGACCACGGTCGGCTATTATCTCAACGAAGTGCCCATCGTGGAGCCGGGTTTCCCGATCGGCATTCCCGACATCGACACGTTCGACCTCCAGCGCGTCGAAGTGCTGCGCGGGCCGCAGGGTACATTGTTCGGTTCGTCTACGCTCGGCGGTCTGGTCAACTATGTTGCCAATGTCGCCGATGCGTCGAAGATCGACGCCGCGGCGTCCGGCCTGATCGGTACGACGAAGAATGCCAGCGGCGAACTCAACTATGCCGCCAAGGCGATGATCAACATCCCCCTGGTGCAGGATCAACTCGCTTTGCGCCTGGTCGCTTTCCAGCGCTCGGACGCCGGCTATCTCGACAATCCGGGCATCGGCGTCAACGGCTCCAACGATTTCCGCAGCCGGGGTCTTCGCGGATCGATCGTCGCGCATCTGGGTGAAACGACCAAGGTCACGTTCCTGTCCAATTATCAAGACAGCAAGCTGGACGACCAGACCTATCTCGACCTGCCCAACCCCTATGTCCGCAATCTGCCGCGCGCCGAAACGCAGGATACCGATTTCTGGATGAGCAGCCTGCGTCTCGACCAGGAAGTGGGCGACATCGCCAACCTGACGGTGCTGGGATCGATCACCAAGAAGAACAACACCACCATCTTCTCTTATCCCTCTCCCTATGTGACGGGCGTGACGACCGGCGACGGCGCGGCCTATTCGCTGGGCGACGCGGATGCGCTCATCAAGACGGTGGAGGCGCGCTTGGCTTCGGCGGGCGAAGGGCCATTCAAATGGCTGGTCGGCATAAGCTACATGCAGGCGAAGAAGACCAGCTACGACCAGATCATTCAGGCGGGCGCGGCGGATTTCATCGACGCCAATCCTGGCCTGTTCGGGGGCTTCAGCGGCGCGCAGCTGACGCCGGGCGATCGCCTCTACGGCTATTACACCAACAGCACGAACGAGGATTTCGGCGTGTTCGGCGAATTGTCGTTCAAGCCGATCGAACAGTTCGAAATCACCGTGGGCGGCCGCTATTTCGACACCACCGCGAAAGCCGACGTGCTGAACCAGGCCGGCGCGCTGGGCGGCTATCCGGGCGGCTATACGCCGACCGACAGCACCGGCAGCGTGAACCAGAAGGAAGACGGCTTCACCCCTAAGGTGACGGTCGCCTTCCGCCCGACCAAGGACGTGATGGCCTATGCGACCTATTCGGAAGGCTTCCGCGTCGGCGGCATCAACCCCAATGCGGGCCTGCTGCCGACCATCCCCGCCTCCTATGAAAGCGACACGGTCAAGAATTACGAAGCGGGCATCAAGGCGCAGACTCCCGACGGCCGTTTCGCCATCGACCTGACCGGTTTCCAGATCGACTGGGATAATATCCAGGCACGTCTATTCGGCCCGGCACCATCCTACTTCTCCTATGTCGTCAATGCCGGCGGCGCACGGGTTAAGGGCGTCGAATTTTCTGGCACGGTGAACCTCAACCGCCTGGTCCGCTTCAGCAGCAACGTGACCTACCAGGACGCCAAGATCACCGAATTCCTACCTTATCCTTTCGATGCGGCAGGGCTGGGCGGCTATCCCAAGGGGACGACGCTGCCCGGTTCGTCCAAATGGTCGGTGGCCAACAGCCTGACCCTGACCTTTGCCGACGTGTCCGGCGCGCCGACCTTCGATGTCGCGCATCGCTATTTGTCCTCAGCGCCGACCAGCTTCGACGATGTGTCGCGGCGCGGCGACTTCAACGTCTTCGACCTGCGCGCTTCGGTGGGCCTGGGCGAAAAGGTGCGGCTGATGGCGTTCGCGAACAATGTCTTCGACAAATATGGCGTGTTGAACGCCCCATTCGCAAACGATGCCTTCACGCCGCAGGGCTCGATCATCCGCCCCCGCACCATCGGCCTGCGCTTCGACTGGGGCCTCTAACCCGTCCTACCGGGGTCGCTTGCCACATGGCAGGCGGCCCCATTTTCTTTACAATCCAGACCTGCGAGAAAGGCCGCCATGCGTTTTGCCGCTTCCCTCCTGCTTGGCGCCGCCCTTCTGATCGCGCCCGCCCTTAACGCGCAGGACAAGGGCGGCCTCAGCCTCCAGCCGACCCGCACGCTGGCCTATGACGCGCATGAAGGCACCTGGATGCAGCCCGACATGGCCCCCGACGGCAAGACGATCCTGTTCGACCTGCTCGGCGACATCTATGCCCTCGACGCAGCCGGTGGCACGGCACGGCCTCTGCTCAGCGGCATGGCGTTCGAGCGCAATCCGGTCTTTTCGCCCGACGGCAAGCAGTTCGCCTTCATCTCCGACCGGTCGGGCGTCACCAACCTGTGGATCGCCAACGCCGACGGCACGGGCCTCAAGCAACTGTCCAGCGACAGCAGCGTCGCCATCTACAGCTCTCCCTCCTGGTCTCCCGACGGCCGCTTCGTCACCGTGTCGCGCACCGTCCATGCGATCCTGGCGTTCGAACTGTTCATGTATGACAAGGATGGCGGCAGCGGCATCCAGATCACCAAGGCGGGATCGCCCGACAATTGGGATGCCCGGATGAACGCCATGGGCGCGGTCGCCGCGCCCGATGGCCGCACCCTCTACTACGCCACCAAGCGTGGGCATACCTGGACTGAGAACGACCTGCCCAACTGGTCGATCGCGCGCCGCGACCTCAAGACCGGCGTGGAACAAACCATCATCCAGTCGGCCGGCGGCGCAATGCGCCCGGCGCTGTCGCATGACGGCAAGCTGCTCGCCTATGCCAGTCGCACCACGGCGAATGGGGGACAGAAGGACGGCCTGCGCCTACGCAATCTGGAAACGGGCGAGGATAAGTGGATCGCCTTTCCGATCGATCGCGACGGCCAGGATGGCGGCTATTACGCCGACCTGCTGCCGCGCTTCACCTTCATGCCGGGCGACAAGGCGCTTCTGATGAGCGTGGGCGGCAAACTGGCGCGGCTGGACATCGCGAGCGGGACACGAACGGACATTCCATTCACCGCCCCGGTCAATCTCGGCCTTGGTCCGCTCACCCGCGTCCATCAGAAGGAAGAGGGCGGCCCGGTTCGTGTCCGTGTCGTCCAGGCCCCCCGCCAGTCGCCCGATGGCAAGAGAGTCGCCTTCACCGCACTCGGCGGCCTTTATGTGCAAAGCCTCGTCGCAGGTGCCACGCCCAGACAGATCATGGCCGATGACGCTTTCCAGCCCGGCTGGTCCCCGGACGGCAAAAGCATCGTCTATGTAACCTGGACCGCTACGCAAGGCGGCCATGTCTGGACCGTGCCGACGAGCGGCGGCAAACCCCGGCGACTGACCCAATTTCCGGCTTTCTATACCCAGCCAGTCTTTACGCCCGACGGCAAGACGGTGGTGGCTTTGCGCGCCAACCACTATGATCGCCTGCGCGCCGTGTCAGAAATCGACCCGTCACGCCCAACCGACATTATCCGCATGGACGCGCGGGGTGGCCCTGCCACACTCGTCACTCATGCCACGGGTGCCCGGCTGCTCCATTTCGGCGATGACGGTCGCCTCCTTTTCTACAGTCCGGTGGGGGTCAGCACGGTGCCGCTGTCCGGCGGCGATCCGCAAGTGGAACTGCGCGTGCTGGCGCCCGGGCTGGGGCAATATTTCCCGGGACCCGCACCGGTGGACGAGGTGCGCCTCAGCCCCGACGGCAGACACGCGCTCGTCAAATCCTTTGCGCAAATCTACCTGATCGACGTCCCGCCCGCCAACGGCGCGGAGCCGCCGACGATCGACCTGAATGCCGCCAGCGTCGCGCGCCACAAATTGACCCGGATCGGCGCCGACTTCACAGACTGGGCGGATAAGGGCGCTACCATCACCTGGTCGGTCGGCGCGACGTTCCAGCGCCTGCCGATCGAACAGGCGCTGTCTGCCTCCGCTCAGGGGGCTGAGGCACAGGCGCAAAGCTTCACCCTGCCGGTCGATCTGCCGCGCGATGTGCCCCGGGGCAGCATCGTGCTGCGCGGCGCGACCGTGCTACCGATGGCGGGCGGGCAGGATGTCGTCGCCAATGCTGATATTGTCATTACCGACAACCGCATCGTCGCCGTCGGCCCATCCGGCTCGCTCGCCATTCCCAGCGGTGCGACCATCCGCGATGTCAGCGGCAAATATATCGTCCCCGGCTTTGTCGACACTCACGCTCACTGGTTAGAAATCCGCCGCGCCATTCATGACAGGGGTCATTGGGACTTCGCCGCGAACCTGGCCTATGGCGTTACCTCGGCGTTGGACGTCCAGCCCTTTACCACCGACATCTTCGCCTATCAGGACATGATCGATGCGGGCATGATGCGCGGCCCGCGCGCTTGGTCCACCGGGCCGGGCGTGTTCGTGAATGCTGAAATCCACAGCAAGCAGGACGCGATCGACGTCCTTACCCGCTATCGCGACCATTATCGCACGCGCAACATCAAGAGCTATATGATCGGCGACCGCGCGCAGCGCCAATATATGGTCGAGGCGGCAAAGGATCTGGGCATGATGCCCACGACCGAAGGTGCCAGCGACATGGTACTGAACCTGACCCACGCCATCGATGGTTTTTCGGGCAACGAACATAGCGTCCCGGTATCACCGCTGCGGGAGGACATTGTCCGCCTCTTTGCGCAGAGCCGCACCAGTTACACGCCCACCATCTCGGTCGCTTATGGCACGACCCCGGCACTGTTCGATTTCATCATCAACAAACGCCCGCAGGACGACCTGAAATTCCGCCATTTCGTGCCGCCTGGCATCGTCGCTGAAAAGCTCCGCAATCGCCACTGGATGCCGCCCGAGTCGCAAAGCTGGCGCCTGATCGCTGCCGATGCCGTAGCTATCCAGCGCGCGGGCGGTTTGGTGGGCATTGGCAGCCATGGCGAAATGCAGGGTCTGGGCTATCAGTGGGAGATGCAGGCTTTCGCCGCGGGCGGCGCGACGCCAATGGAAACGCTCAAGGCCGCAACGATCGGATCGGCCGAGGTGATCGGCCATAGCGACGATGTAGGCAGTCTGGAACCGGGCAAGTTCGCTGATCTCTTGATCTTGGACGCAGACCCGACGGCTGATATTTCGAACGCCATGAATATTGGCGCTGTGATGAAAAATGGTCGCCTCTATGACCCGATGACGTTAGACGAAATCTGGCCGCAAGAGACCAAGGCCGAATTGGCGTGGTTCCCGGAAGAAGGCGTGTAGTGATGTCGCGACGCTAGCATTTACAGTTTCTATTGTAATTTTAAGGCGGACGGCCAAGTCGCAAATGGCATAGCCACTGGCTGAATGCGTCGGCACATTCACACTATGTGACGAGGCATGTCATTTAGTTCGTGCGGCGGGGTCTTTGCCAGTTCCAGGCTCGAACACCCAATTGAGATAGGCCGCGATCCTTACGCCTCCGCGCTTCAGTCGATCGTCCATCTCCGATCGATGCTTGTACGCATAGTCCCAGGAAATGCTGGGGTCGGCGGGGTAGATCGTCTTGCGGAGCGCGATGCTCTCGGCAATCCAGGCCGAAGGCGCAGGATCGCTCCATTCGATTAGCTGCTCGGGCGAAATCGAGCGCGACAGCCATTGCGTATATTCGGAATAGGACAAGGACCGCTGCTCGATCATCGCTGAGTCCCACACCGAATGAAGGTTGGTCGCGCGCCCGAACCACGTTACTTTGACATCATTGCCGCCCCGGTCATCCCCACCGCCCGCGTGCAATGGCTGATGCAGATCGCCGATGATGTGCACGATGAAGCGGAGGGCCAGCCGCTTGTCCTCGACGGACGATTTGGGATTGCGCAACGTAGCCGTAAAACCATCCAGCGCGCTCATGGCATCACCCTCTGGCGGCGCGTCCTTGCTTTGATAGCGGTTCCCTTGCCTGACGGTCACATAGTGCCAGGGGCCAGCCTTCTTCTGCCAATATTCGGCGGGGTCGGACTTCATGTCATCGGGCCAGGTCGCCGCCTCGGCCAGATCCTCGGCACCAAGCAAAAGCCGGACATGAGCGCGTGCGACGCCGCTCAGATTTCCATCGGCGATGGCACCGGTTATGCGGTGGCCGACAGGACCCCAAGCCTGTGCGGGTGTGCATGCAAGGAATAGGATGGCAAGAAGGGAGAATATACGCATGGCTGTTCCTTGGCGGCATTTCCTCTCCAGGGAAAGACGGATTTCTGTAGATGGTATGTCGTTCCGCGTGGCGCGAACCTAGATCGTCCTGTCGGCCTTGTCGTCCAGCATCAGCCGTTCGCCCTGCTTCTCTACTATGGCGGCGATCGGCCCTGACATCAGGCTCACCATGCCGGGAAGATGGAGCGTCACCCGCAGCCGATTGTCTTCCGCATCAACGGTGCAAGGCACTTCGACGCCCATGGTCGCGACCGTCAATGCAAGACGCTCAGCGCTGGGCCATGAATGGGTCACAGTGGCTGCGCCGCCCGGGATGTGCGAGGCCAGTTTGCCAACGCCCCTCTCCATGCGCCGTATGGCCTCGTCGCGACCAAGAGTGTGGGGAATGTCAATTACAGTGGGAGTTGCCATGGTCCATGGACGCTTGGATCAAGGCTGTGGTTCCGGCTCTGTCGCGTGGGTCTGCATCATGACGCTGGTGCTGGGGCTGGGGTGGTGCTTGACCGGGAAGGGGAGGGACTGTCTGCATGCCCAATCGTGGGTAGCGCTGACCGTTCACTGCCAGTATCGTTCATCGCTCGAGATCAGCCGGTTGGGCGATATTTAGACACATCGGACAAGGGACCCCCAGCAGCAAACCTTACTCATCTCGCCTTTACGGCGGGCACCTCGGCAATGCGGGTGGTGTAGTTGGGGGACTTGCTATCGGATCTGGCCGCCCATTCGCGCGTCGGCCGGTTCAACTATGACCGGCATGGCTTTGGGATGCAGCGGCGCGACCAGCGCATTGGGTTCGCAAGTTAGAAACGCATAGACCGGACCATGGTCGCTTTGCCGCCATATGCCAGCGAACGCAGCGATCGGCTGGTCGATCACGTTGAACCACCACTCATCGCGCCCTTCCCCGATCTTGGGTTCCGCAAATGTCGAAAAGGGGACGAGGCACCGCTGCAGAGGATTGGCCAGCATCGACTTCCAGAATGGGCTACTGAGATTCCGCACATTGGTGACGCGCTTTTCCAGCATCTTTCCGCTCTTGCCTTTGACGTGGGTTGGCACGCCCCGGACATGACATCGCTTCGGATCGCCCCGTCATCGTTGCGGACGATCATACCCGGCTTTTTGGGCCAGACGTCCGTCGCGAGCGCGGCGTTGGGCTGGCGGATATCGAACCCCGCATAGTCCCGCCAACTGGGGATCTTGTCGGGGTCGGTTCGATAATGATTGCACATTCGGGGAGCCTAGCGATCGCCAATTTGATCGCAAGCCTCTTGCATCGTTCCTGATATGTTCTTTACGATCGCAACCATGATTCACCCTGATTCTCTTTGGCTCGCCCAGAGCCTGCTTCACGCCCCGGCCTGGGCACGCGTTGCCCTTACCGCACCCAACGAGCGCTTGCGCGAGAAGGCCGCGGTGGAATTGGCGCAAAGCGTCATTGCAGCTATAGAGCATCCCCCGAATATTCCTGACATCCGCCAGATGACGCTGCCCCTGTGACGCAAAGCCTGCGGCACATCCGCGTGATGCACAGGGTCAGCCATGCTGAATAGTCTGCTGCTTTCCTGATCTTGAGCAATAGACGGTATAGCGGCTGTGCAATCCGGCACCGTCCCGCTAGCGTCTCGGTTTGAGCGATCGGGAAGAGATATGAACGGATTTGTACGTTTGGAAGCGGTCGACGGCGATTTTGTGGTCGTCAATGTCGATCGGGTCAGTTTCGTTCGGCGCTACCGCGGTGAGAACGGCACTAGCGCGATCAATTTCGAGAAGGGAAATTATATCGTCGTCAAAGGCAGTCTCGACAACGTCATGACCATCCTGGCCGAAGGCTGAAGTCAGGCTCATGCTTGCCGTCCTATCTGCGGTCGTTCTGGCATCCGGGCAGGCCTTTGCCTGTACGCCGACCCATGTCTGGGACGGGGACGGCCCGATCTGGTGTGCCGAAGGTCCAAAGGTGCGGTTGGCTGGTATCGCCGCCCGCGAGATGGACGGCACATGCAAACAGGGGCACCCCTGTCCCAAAGCATCGGCTATTGATGCACGAGACCGGCTGGTGCGCTTGCTGGGCGGCGCGAAAGGCAAGGCGCGGACTGGCCATATTCTTGTATCGGCGTCGGCCATGCGCTGCGTGTCGAATGGATCGGCGCGGGGCGGTCGCACGGCGGCATGGTGTACGCTGCCAGGCACGGGCGACATAAGCTGCGCCATGATCAGGTCCGGCACTGTCCTGCGGTGGGATCGCTATGCGCGGGGGCATTGTCGCTGATGCCGAGAGGAACGCGCCATGAGCTGACCGGCATTCTTCTGGAAGGCGACTTCTATCCGGTGTTGCGTGTTGCCGACGGCGGCGAATGGCGACTGGAGATCACCAAGACCTGGCGGCCTCTGCTGGGCAAACGCGTCGCCATCATCGGCGTGCGTGACGGTTTTGACCTGATTGCCGTCGAACGGATCACCCTGGCATGACGCACGACCAGCTTCTGTGGGGGGAGGTGTCCATAGTAATGAAGCAGCATGGTGAGCAAGCACCGCGCAAGGTGGCCGAACGGATAGATACCCTTGCGGTTGAGGGTAAGGGGACTGCATCGTAACGAGCGCCGGGCCGCAAGGAGGCTGCTGCGCCGTGTCCAAGCCAAGCAAGACGCTTTTCTGCTTGGCGGCGGCAGCGCAAAATTGTCACTGGCTGATCAGCGACTCAAACCGAAGCGATCTTCAAGGAAGGCGGCGATGCGGCGATACCCGTGAACGCGATTGGCAAGGCGGGCGATACCATGTCCTTCGTCCGGGAAGCGCAGATAGGTGACGGTTCCACCACTTGCTCGAATGCCCTCCACCAAACGGTCGCTCTCGGCGACCGGATCCCGCGGGTCGTTCGCTCCGTGCATGACCAGCATCGGCGTGGTAATCTTGGCTACGTTATTGATCGGCGACAGCTTGGCAAAGAAGGCGCGGACCTTGGGATCTGCGATGTCACCGAATTCAAGCTTGTCAGCGGCCTTCAGTCCGGGGCTGGCTTGCTCAAGCGCTGTTACCCAGTCCGATACACCCACGATAGAAACGCCGGCCACGAACATGTTGGGATATGTGCCAAGCGCCTGGTTGGTGAGATAGCCGCCATAAGAGCCGCCACCGACCGCGATACGGGTACCATCGACCTGACCCGACTTGCGCAACCATTCCGCCGCGTCGGCCAGATCTCCGACCTCGTCGACCTTCTTCTCACGGTCATTCAACTGCTCGAACGTCTTCCCTTGGCCCGTCGAACCACGATAGTTGAAGTCGAGTACCGCAATTCCGCGGGCGACATAATATTGGATGTCCGCCGAAAAGCCTGGCGTAGCATAAGCACTGGGGCCGCCATGGATACGCATGAACACTGGCGGCTTGCGGCCGTCGGGCGATGTCGTCGGCAAATACAGGAGCCCCGTGAGCGGTGCCCCGTCACGCGCGGCGAAGCGGACTGGCTCTGGGACCACCATCTGCGACAGGTCGAGCCCGGGCGCATCGGTCGGCACCAGAACACGGGCGGCGACATCCTTTGCGGACAGATCCCACGAAAGCACTTCGCCCGCCCTGGTCGGGCTGTTCGCGCTGATCAGGAGCAATGGCCGCTCGCCAGCGAAATGGACAAACATAGTGCCTGAGGGCAGTTTTGGCACAGGGATGTCGTGGCCGGTGCTTAAGTCGCGCGCGTGCAGACGGCTGAACCCAGTCTCGATCGTGGTCCAGACCAGATAGCAGCCATCGGGGCTGAGCGCGATCTGACCGATATCGAAGCCTGGCTTGATGATCGTTTGGAGCCGACCCCGGCCTACATCATAAAAAGCGATCTCGTGATAGTCTGAGGATTGGTTGGTCGAAAGATAGAAACCGCTGCCATCGGGCTTCCATGCGATAGAGCTGTATTCAGCGATAGTCTTCGGCTCGAAAACGTTTGCCATCTCGCCGGTTGCGGCGTTGAGCAGGTGAAGGTTATTACCACCCCCGCGGGTCTCGCTAACCGCGATCAAATCACCACCTGGCTGCCATGCGGCGGCGTAGAAACCGCCCTTTCCATCATAAACGCGCCGACTTTGGCCGGTCTCGACGTCCGTCACATAGATGTCGAAGTCGGTACCGTTGCGCTCGGTCGAGGAATAGGCGAAGCGGCGCCTGTCGCGGCTCCAAGCACCAAAGCTGCGGAACGCTGGCGATTTCTCAACGATTGTCCGCTCTTTGTTTCCGTCGATGGTGAGCAGGTGCATGCCAACGCGCTCGTCTCCATCGGTATCAGCGCCGTACAGCCAATGCCCGGAGGGGCCGGGCTCAAGCCAGTCTACGCCCGATCCGTAGGTGAGTTGGTCTGGAAAGCCGCCGCTTACCGGCATCGTCCAGATCTGGGGCGAACCGGTGATGTCGCTGATCCAGGCAATGTGGGTCCCGTCCGCGGAGAGGACTGCACCGCGCGGGCTCCGTACAAGCAGGAAACGGGTGATGTCGAGTTTGCCATCTTGTGTGGGCGCGAGCGAAACGGGCTCGGCCTTGACAATGTCCTCAGGACGAGGCGTTTGCGCCGCACCTGCTGCTGCGGCACCGCTCGATAGCAGCAATGAAAGGATAAGGGCCCGCATCAGGTGCTCCGTCGCTTCTCGAATGAACTGGCAGGCTGGCCAGCCGTCTTCTTATTGAAAACAAAGCTAGCCGGATGCGGATGGGAAAGCGAGGTAGAATACCCCCATTTGCCCTCCACCGATCGTCAACTCTTTGACGTCTGCCGCTGCTCCTTGTCTTGCACCTAATTCCACGCCCGCCTTGCCCGCGCGTGCGATGCAAAGCCACATCGACTTGTGTGACGCCTTCTGGGCCGTTTGCCGAACGGCAAGTCTCGTGACTTTGGCGATTTTTAAGGCCGATTCCGGCAATTGCGACACCTGAAGCGGACATCCACTAGACGCCCCAAGTCTGGACAAAGCTGATGGCAGCGGCCTATTTCGTAGGCCATGTTTGAGAAAGAGTAGCAGAATGAAGGCCTGGCGCTTTGCGGTAGATCGTGGCGGTACTTTCACCGATATCGTTGCGACGACCCCTGAAGGGGACCTGGTGACCGACAAACTGCTGTCGCAGAACCCCGGATCTTATTCTGATGCCGCCAGCGAAGGCGTGCGGCGCCTGATGCTGCGCCATGGCGAAGGACCGATTGCTGAGCTTCGTATCGGCACGACGGTGGCGACCAATGCGCTGCTCGAACGTAAGGGGGAACGGCTGGGGCTGGCCATCACGCGCGGCTTCGGCGATGCATTGCGGATCGCCACGCAGGCGCGGCCCGATATTTTTGCCCGTCACATTATGTTACCCGAGCAACTGCCTGCCCGGGTGGTTGAGATCGACGAGCGGGTTGGGGTTGATGGCAAAGTCCTGCAACAGCTCGATGACATGCAGGTTCGGAAGGAACTCGACGCCCTCCGAGCCGAAGGCTTCGATGCTCTTGCGATTATCCTGATGCACGGGTGGAAATACCGGGACCACGAGGCGCGGATCGCGCAGATCGCGCGCGATATCGGGTTTACGCAAGTTAGCGTCAGTCACGAGGTGGCACCGCTGATCCGTCTAATCCCGCGCGGCGATACGACGGTGGTCGATGCCTATCTATCGCCGGTTCTGCGGCGCTACACCGATGCGCTCGAGGCTAGCCTCCCCGCGACCGGGAGCCTGCGTTTCATGCAGTCGAACGGCGGGCTGGCGGAAGTGGGGGCGTTTCACGGCAAGGATGCGATCCTGTCCGGCCCAGCAGGCGGCGTGGTCGGCATGGTCGCAGCGAGCGCACCACTAGGCCATACCCGGCTGATTGGCTTCGACATGGGCGGCACGAGCACCGATGTTGCACATTATGCCGGCGAATATGAACTGACCGGCGACAGCGTGGTTGCGGGGGTGCGGGTCGCGGCACCGATGATGCAGATCAATACAGTCGCGGCGGGCGGCGGGTCGATCTGCCGCTTTGATGGGGCTCGCTTCAGGGTCGGGCCGGAAAGCGCCGGGGCGGACCCTGGCCCTGCCTGCTACCGCAAGGGCGGACCGCTGACCGTCACCGACTGTAATCTTTTCCTAGGTCGCCTCGATCCTGCGTTCTTCCCGGCCGTGTTCGGTCCACAGGGCGATGCCCCGCTTGATCCGGTGGCGGCACGAGGGCGGCTGGAAGAAGTTGCCGCAATGCTCCCCGAACCAAGGCCGCTTGAAGAGATCGCCGAGGGCTTCCTTGCCATCGCGGTCGACAATATGGCCAACGCCATCCGCAAGATCTCGGTCGCGCGCGGGCACGATGTGACGACCTATGCGCTTGCTTGCTTTGGCGGAGCGGGCGGACAGCATGCCTGCAAGGTCGCCGATGCGCTAGGGATGGAGACGGTGTTGGTCCATCCGCTTGCAGGGATGCTCTCGGCCTATGGCATAGGCCTCGCGCCGGTGAAGGCCATCCGCGAGGTCAGTCTCGTGCGGCCGCTGGACGAAAGCTTCGCTCGTGACCTGGCTGCGCTTGAGGAACAGGCGCGGCAGGAGCTCCTTGATCAGGGCATCGCTGCCGACGCGATCCGGATCGACAGCCGCGCAAGGCTGCGCTTTGCTGGCAGTGACAGTCAGCTAGCCATAGCTTGCGCCGATCCAGAGGCTATGGATGGAGCCTTCCGCAAACTGCACCGCCAGCGCTTCGGCGATTCCGAGGCGCAGGCGGCAATCATGGTGGAGGCCCTGAGTGTCGAGGCGAGCGGGCAGGCGGGTGGGCTGTCAGCATCGGTCGATCTGCCCGAGACGTTGGTTGATGGTGATGCCCTGGTACCTGGCGCTTGGAAGATTCTGTCGCGCCGCGCCTTCGATGTTGGCAAATGCGAGTCCGGGCCGCTGCTGGTCATCGACCCGGGGTCGACGACCGTGGTCGAGGAAGGCTGGCAGGCGCGATTGGCCGATGAAGGAAGCCTGATCCTGACCCGCAGCGTGCCGCTGAGGCGTGAGCGCGCGGCGGGAACGGATGTCGATCCGGTCCGGCTCGAGATTTTCAACAACCTGTTCATGGCCATCGCCGAGGAAATGGGGGTGGTGCTGCAATCCACCGCGACCTCGGTCAACATCAAGGAACGGCTTGATTTTTCCTGCGCACTTTTCGATCGCAGCGGGGCGTTGATCGCCAACGCGCCGCACATTCCGGTGCATCTTGGCAGCATGGGCGACAGCATTGTGCGGGTGATCGATGCGCGTGGGAGCGGGCGCGACGGGCGCGGGTTTCGGCGCGGCGATGCTTATGTGCTCAATGATCCCTATCGTGGCGGCACGCACCTACCCGATATCACGGTGATCGTGCCCGTGTTCTACAGCGAAGAGGCGAGCGAACCCGATGCTTTTGTTGCAGCGCGCGGGCACCATGCCGATATTGGCGGGATCGCGCCCGGATCCATGCCGCCGGAAAGCCGGACGATCGAGGAAGAGGGTGTCCTGATCGACAATGGCTTGCTGGTTGACGAAGGGCAGTTTTGCGAAGCGGCAATGCGCAAATTGCTGGCAGCAGCGACATTTCCCGCCCGCAATCCTGACCGCAACCTCTCCGATCTGCGCGCCCAGCTCGCCGCCTGCACGCGCGGTGCGGGGCTGCTGCGGGGCGCAGCAATGGATCTCGGTCCAGACGTGATGGCGGCCTATATGGATCATGTTCTGGCCAATGCCGAAGAAAGCGTGCGGCGGCTGCTCGATCGGCTTGAAGATGGCAGCTTTGCCTATGAAATGGACAATGGCGCGACAGTGAAGGTCGCCATCCGCATCGACCGCGCAAGCCGCTCGGCGGTGTTCGACTTCACAGGCACCAGCAACCAGTTGCCGGACAATTTCAATGCGCCGCGCGCGATCACCCGTGCTGCCGCGCTCTACGTGCTGCGCTCGCTGATCGACGATGCCATTCCAATGAACGATGGCTGCCTGCGCCCGGTCGAACTGATTGTGCCAGAAGGCTCGATGCTGAACCCGAAGCCCGGCGCAGCCGTGGTCGCCGGGAATGTCGAAACCAGTCAGGTGGTCACCGATGCACTGTTCGCCGCTTGCCGACGCCTTGCGCCGAGCCAGGGGACGATGAACAACTTCACGTTCGGTAATGAATATCACCAATATTACGAGACAATCTGCGGCGGTTCGGGCGCGGGGCCCGATCATGACGGGACGAGCGCTGTGCAGACGCATATGACCAACAGCCGTCTTACCGACCCGGAGATCCTCGAAACGCGGCTGCCCGTGCGGATCGAGCGGTTCGCAATCCGCCATGGTTCGGGCGGGACGGGTTTGCATTGCGGCGGCGACGGTGTCGAACGGCGCGTGACCTTCCTCGAACCAATGCGTGCCAACATACTCGCCAATCGCCGCCGGATTGCGCCAAGCGGGATATGCGGAGGCGAAGATGCACTGGCTGGCCGGAACTGGGTGGAGAGGGCGGACGGATCGCGTGAGCCGTTGGGGGCAACAGCGTCTGCGCACATGCAACCGGGTGATTGTTTTGTAATTCTAACCCCCGGTGGCGGTGGATTTGGGAAGGTGTCTCAATGAGCTATTGGCCACTCCTTGGAATTGCGATCGTCGTTATTGGTTTTGCGTTGCGGTTCAATCCGCTGATGGTGGTGGTGGGCGCGGCGCTGGCGACAGGTGTGCTCGCCGGGCTCGATCTCGTTGCTGTGATACAAGCGCTGGGCAAAGCCTTTAATGACAATCGCTACATCACTGTCACATGGATCATTCTGCCGGTGATCGGCCTGCTTGAACGGCACGGCCTGCAGCAACGCGCCCGCGCGGTCATCGAAGCAATGCGTGGCGCGACCATGGGCCGACTGCTGGTCGCTTACCTCGCCTTTCGCCAACTCACCTCAGCGCTCGGCATGAAGGATATTGGCGGGCATCCGCAGGCCGTGCGTCCCTTGGTGGCCCCGATGGCGGAGGCGGCGGCGGTCAAGAACCATGGCGATCTATCTGAGGAGGACTGCGACAAGATCAAGGCCATGGCAGCTGCGACCGACAATGTGGGCCTGTTTTTTGGCGAAGACATTTTTTTCGCGATTGCCTCGATCCTGTTGATCCAGGGCGTGTTCGAGAGCGCGGGCTACCCCATGACCCCGTTGCAGCTTTCCATCTGGGCAATCCCCACTGCAATCTGCGCCTTTGTTATCCACGGGGGCCGCATCCTCGCTTTCGACCGCCGCTTGGGGAGGGCACGCCCATGATCACCTACGAATGGCTTTATGCGCTGGCGGGCGCGGCCTTCGCGCTTTGGGCGCTGCTCAGCGTGCGTGATCGGCGCTGGGGCAATGCCGGGTTCTGGGCGCTGCTGGCCGCCAGCTTCCTGCTGGGCAGTCATGTCTCCGATCTCATGAACGGACTATTGGTGCTGGCGATGGTGGCGATTGCGGGGGGTGGCGGATTGACGCGGAGCGATCCGGCGACGACGACGCCCCAGGAACGGCAGCTGCTTTCGGAGCGGCTCGGCAACCGGTTGTTCCTGCCAGCCCTGGTGGTACCGCTGACCGCTGTCGCGGGGACGTTGCTCTACAATTACACGCCTTTTGGCGAGACCGGATTGTTCGAGGCGCGGCGCGAAACGCTGATCCTGTTCGGCTTGGGTGTGGTGGCGGCGCTGGCGCTGGCGATCGCTTGGCTGCGCCCGCCGCTTCTGGCTCCGGCCGAGGAGGGGCGGCGGCTGCTCGACTCGATCGGCTGGGCGGCGATCCTGCCGCAGATGTTGGCGGCGCTCGGAGCGGTGTTCGCCCTGGCGGGCGTTGGCGAAATCATTGGTGGCCTTGCCGGTGATATCATACCTGCCGGTAGCGTTTTTCTGACAGTGGCCGTTTTTGCGCTGGGCATGGCGTTGTTCACGGTGATCATGGGGAATGCCTTTGCTGCCTTTCCGGTCATGGCAGCTGCGATCGGAATTCCGTTACTGGTCCAGCAATATGGCGGCAACCCGGCGGTGATCGGCGCAGTTGGCATGCTCGCCGGCTTCTGCGGAACGCTGTTGACCCCGATGGCGGCTAACTTCAACATCGTTCCCGCCGCGCTGCTTGCGCTGAAAGATCAGCATGGGGTGATCCGCCAACAGATCGGGACCGCTCTTCCGCTGCTGGTCTGCAATATTGTCATCATTTATGTAGGGGCTTTCCTGTTGTGGAACTGACCGAAGATATTGCCCGTAATTTCGCAAGGATAGCGCTTGGCCACGTGACGCGGCCCTATCCCTACAAGGACGACCATGTCTTCGAGAGCGACCAGGACGTCCGGGCCCCGCGCATGGCCCACCCGGTTTTCTTCGGCAGCTTTGACTGGCACAGCTGCGTGCACGGATGGTGGACCTTACTGACGTTAAGGCGGCAATATCCCGGCATGGCCGAAGCTGGGCCAATCGAAGCGCTAGCTGACGAAACCTTTACGGTTGCCAAGCTTGCGGTCGAACTGGCCTATCTCGACCGGCCGATGTCGCGCGGCTTCGAGAGGCCCTACGGATGGAGTTGGCTGCTATACCTGCATCTTGAGGCTGAACGGCACGATGATCGCGAATGGTCTGTCCGTATTGAACCCTTGGCGCTGGCTTTCGCGGCGCGCCTTTGCGATTACCTTCGGATACTGACTTACCCGATTACCGTGGGCACGCATTTCAATACGGCTTTTGCGCTGATCCTAGCACGACGTTGGGCGTTGGGTCGCGACGAGGCAATGGTGACCTTGATCGACGCGTGGGCAGAGCGAGCCTTTGGCAACCGTGCCGATTATCGCGGTTGGGAGCCGGGTGGCGACGAATTTCTCTCGCCCGTTCTCACTGCGGCACTATTGATGACCGAGACTCGTTCGAAGCGGACTTTCGCTCCCTGGTTCCGAGCCCTGGTGATTGCCAATGGCTGGCTTGAGAACGAATGCCGCCCCGTGCTCGTTTCCGACCGCACCGACGGAAAGATCGCTCATCTCGATGGTCTCAATCTCAGCCGGGCCTGGTGTCTGCGCGTTATCGCAGATGCGCTTGACGATGAGGAAACGCAAAAGGCGCTGATGCTTTTGGCGAACGAACATCTTGAGGCAGCGCTGCGGCATGTGGCTGGTGATTATATGGGAGAGCACTGGCTCACCAGCTTCGCAGTTCTGGCGTTGCTCGCGCCAAAGTAAATCTAGCCACCAGCACGCTGCCGGACCTTTTTGTATCTACTCGTGGCCACTGACAGGAAGAGCGGACCGGCAAATCTATCAGAGCCGAACGGAAGATTTTTGGACGAGGCACCGTTCGCGCTCGGGGAAAGAAAGGGGTTTTTTGATCTACTGCTGCTGAGTATGCCGGTTCGTCGGGTTCGTTCATATCGATCGCCGCGTTCTGGGACTTTGCCGCCGTTCGCATCCAGTGTAAGAGTCTGTGTCAGAACGGTCTCGTAATGGTGGACGATCGGGTTTCGATATGATTCCGAGGGGTTGCGACACCAACCTTGGAAGCCATCATGTGGAACCCGACCGCCCGCGGGCATCATAGCCGCGCACAGCTTCGCTATGGAAGCGATCTTACCGACGCAGAATGGCATTTGATTGAACCATATTTGCCTGCGCCGTGCCAGCGCGGACGACGGCGATGCTGGCCGATGCGCGAGATCGTCGAAGCCATTTTCTATCTGCTACGGGCAGGATGTCCTTGGCGGCTTTTGCCCGACAGTTTTCCGCCATGGCGCACGGTCTACCGATGGTTCTGCACCTTGCGCGACGATGGGGTATTCGAAAGCCTCAATCATCATCTCGTGCAGATCGATCGCATCCGGACTGGGCGAGAACCAGCGCCATCGGCCGCAGTCATCGACAGCCAGAGCGTGAAGACGACCGAAGCAGGCGGACCTCGCGGTTACGACGCAGGCAAGAAGACCATGGGACGCAAACGCCATGCAATGGTGGATACCGATGGTCGCACCCTTATGATGCTGGTCCATTCTGCCGATGTGCAAGACCGCGACGGTGCGGTGCCCTTGCTCCAGCAGTCTCGCCAGCGGCATCCCTTCGTCGAGCGCACCTATGCCGACAGCGCCTACAACAGCGATCGCGTCCGGGGCGCCACCTCCATTACGATCGAAATCGTCCGTAAATTCGCTGATCAGACCGGCTTCGTCGTCCATCCCAGACGATGGGTCGTCGAACGCACCTTCGCATGGATCAACCGCAATCGCCGCCTAGCCAAAGACTTCGAGCGGACCGTCAAATCCGCAACCGCGCTTCTCTATGCCGCCGCTGCCAATGTCCTAATCCGACGCATCGCTCGTTACGCATGAGATTCAAGACAGGCTCTAAGAATCGGCAGATATCTGAAAAATAAATCGTTCAGCACGAAATATCGGTCAGCACGGCACCAGCAAAATTGTCGACCTCGTATGTTCCATGCCACCCAAATACTCGGTACGTACTTAAACATATAAAGCATCTCGGGGGTGAGCGTTTTCGTGTTTCGCAATCCTGATCCTGCCGCGTCTGCCGACGACGAAAATATTCCGCCGTTCAATGTGAAACTGAGATGCTCGTTGAACTGTATTCTACCGCTCGCGGCGATTAGATCACCTACGGCATTAGAGTCGTAATTTCCGGTTCCAGTCAGCGATGCAAAGCCTCTTCCATATATCACATCCCGCATGGCATAGCGCCAGAAGCGCCGGGCATAGGCCTGAAGAGTGAGCTTGGGGCCGGGATCAGCCAACAAGCGGATCCCCGCATCGACGCTGTTGGCCGGCGTCAGATAGCCCATGATGGTCTCATAAAGTTGCGCATGGAAAAATGGACGGAATGTCTTGATTGTAGTTGCATCGCGCGAACCGCCGGTCGACATGTCTGCGCGTAGGGAAATCCTCGCATTGGCGGGCGCCTTGGGTATCCTCAACTGCGTGTCGGTAAACATCGCGGCGGCTTCGACATTCTTGTTATCGAAATCCCTACTGGTAAGCGGCGGTCCAGCCGAGGCTCAGGAGGCCCAGCCCACCCCAAAGTCTGCTAATTCCGACGAAGCCGCCCCTCGCTTCCGAGATGATCGCGCCCCTTAACTCCGGGATGATGTCGCCCCCGAAACGGGGCCTTGTCGGCAATGATTGTTGTTGTTTCGTTTGAAGCCTACGTCAAGCGGGCCGATTGCCTTTTGAGCGCCGCATGCTGTCGCCATCGAGGTCAAGGCGATGTGCATTGTGAACCAGGCGGTCGAGGATCGCGTCGGCGTATGTGGGGTCCGCGATCACCTGATGCCAACTGGTCACGGGAAGCTGACTGGTCACGATGGTTGAGCGACGTCCATAGCGTTTTTCCAGGATTTCGAGCAGATCGTGGCGGGCGAGCGCGTCGAGTGGTTCAAGGCCCCAGTCGTCCAGGACCAGGAGTTGAACACTGCCGAGCTTGCGCAGGAACCGTTCGTGCCGACCATCGCCCCGCGCGAGCGCGAGGCTGGCGAACAGCTTCGGAACACGTTGATAGAGCACTGAGCGATCGTCTCGACAGGCCTTGTGCCCGAGCACGCAGGCGAGCCAGCTTTTGCCGACGCCGGTGGGCCCGGTGATCACCAGATTGTCGTGCGCGCCGATCCAGTCTCCTGCGACCAGCTTTACCAGTAATGCGCGATCCAGCCCGCGAGCGCTTCGATAATCAATATCCTCCGGGGATGCCTGATGCCGCAACTTCGCGAACCGTAACCTGGCGGAGAGCTTGCGATCATGGCGGAAGCCCCATTCGCGATCGAGCAGGAGGGCCAGCCATTCAGGATGGGTCAGACTATCTGCTTCGGTGTTGGCAGCAAGTTCGTCAAACGCCCTGGCCATGCCGACCAGCCCCATTGCGGTCATCCTATCGAGAGTTGGATGTGCAAGCATCGTTATGTTCGACGACTGGAGCGTGAGCTGCATGGGCGACATGCGTGGATAGGTGCCGAAGAGTGGAGCAGGGTGGTGACTGCCGCATGCTGCATATCGTCGCGGGTTAATCGCTCAAATGTTTGCCCATGCGAATGAGCGGCACCGACACCCCGTCCACGTCCACTGTAGCCGGTTCGATCACGCTGTATCCGCATGCCGCATAGAGCGGCTGTCCGCTCAGCGTCGCCATCAGTTCCACCCGGTCAAAGCGTTCGGCGGCGGCCGCCTTTTCGCACAGGTCAAGGATGCGCCTTCCTACGCCGCGCCGGACGAAATTCGGATGGGTGTACATCGCCCGGACTCGCGCTGCATCCCGAAGCGGATCAAGCAACGCTGCATCACGCGAAGCGCTGTGGTCACCGCCATAAAGCGTCGCACGTCGGCTCCACCCGCCGCAGCCAGCAAGTACGCCGTCCTCCTCAACCATGAAATAGGTTTGATCGTGGATAAGCTGGGTATCGAGCCCCATGATCGCACGGCTCGCCAACACTTGTTCGTGCGACAGGAAGGCGGTCTGAAGTCGATCAATCGCCAATGTCATGAGATCATTGAGCGCGACGAGGTCTGCCGGTGTGGCGAGCCTAGTGGTGACGTTGCCGATCATGTTTCCAGGGCCTCTTGCGCAGTCTCGCGCCCCGACGGTGGCGCGAGGCGAAGCTGCCATCGTTCCCCGGTGACCGGTTCGCCGAAATCGTGATGGACGGCGGTTTCGATCCGCTCGAACCCGTGCCGGGTATAAAGCCGGCGCGCGGTCTCCAGCACCGCCTGCGTCCAGAGTGTCAGCGTGGCATAGCCCTTGTCCCGCGCGAAGCCGATGCAAGTCGTGACCAGCGCGTCGCCGATGCGTCGTCCGCGCGCGAACGGCTCGACATAGAGAAGGCGCAGCCGCGCGTTACCGCCGCCTTCGTCGGTCAGGAAGATTGATCCGGCCATGACGCCGTCAATTTCTGCCACCCAGCATTGCTCACGCCCTGGCTTGAAATTATGCAGGAACGCGGTCGTAACCTCGCCTTCCACCACCTCCAGGCCGCGTCCCCAGCCATGGCTGTCGGCGTAGAGAATGGACTGCCGAGCGGCGATCCGGCCCATGTCACCGGTCCGGAACGGGCGGATGGAGAAGCCCGATGTGGTCGTGGGGTCGAGCAGGAGGCGGGCTCTGGCCAGCGCATCTACCAAGTCGGTCTGTGCGACGGGATCGAGCCGCGCGATCATGCCCGCCACGGCATCGCGCTGGCGTGCATCAAGCAGCGCGAATGCATCTCGACCCGCCTCGGTCAGCCGGATCGGACGAGTCCGGGCGTCGGTGCCGCGATCCCGGATGATCCAGCCACGCTTCTCGAAACGCGTGAGGATGCGACTGACATAGCCTGCGTCCATACCCAGGCTCGCCTGCAGCGCATTGGCGCTTCCCGGTTCATTGACAGCAATCTCGAACAGCAGCCGCGCCTCGGGAAGTGTCGCCTCGCTGCCTAGGAAGCGCGCATCGAGCACCCCGGCCAGTTGCGTGTAGAAGCGGTTGAAACTGCGAATGGAGGCAATGGCGTCGTTCATGCCACCAATTTCGCCAGAATACTTGACAATGTCAACAATATAGTTGAAGTGCTTGCCCCAAATGGAATTTGATCTTGCCCGGGCAGAACGCTGAGGCGCTCGGCACGATTGGCGATGCCCGGCAATGGGGCATCACCGGCAAAGCAACCTTGCCCTTGCACAGCCTGCTCAAGGGGGCGCGGATTACGGTGTCAGGCACGCTTCGCGATTCCCGGTTCCGCGATCCATTGACGGGCGAGGCCCGGGCGATGGACGATCTGCCCTCGACCAGTTTCGAGGCCGAGTTTCGCCACGATCTGCCCCGCCTGCGGTCGTCGTGGGGTTTCAGCTATGAATCCGCGCAAGAGGCCGAGATTTTCTATACCGGCGAACGCCTGTTCTGGCGGGAAAGACCGGTGTGGGACGTGTTCGTCGAGACGATGGCTGTGCCGGGGTTCAAGACGACCTTGCGCGCCAGCGCGGTCACGGGAGACAACAGCGATCGCTTGCGGAGTTTCTTCAATCCCAACCGGGCCGGCGATTATTCTGGGAAGGAAACGCGCAAGCAAACCCAGGGAGCAACAGTCTCGCTTACCTTGTCCCGGGCTTTGTGAAGCAGGAACTTGCAAATACAGATCGTGAGCCCGAGGTTCAGGACCGCTAGAAAATGCGCTTGAAGAGAAAGCATGAACGCACTGGCGTGCCATAGCCAGATTCGAATGCGAAGTGCTTGCATCGGTTTCGATGGTACGCAGCCAAAAATCTGGCCCTATGCATCGCTCCGCTTGCCCGACTTGCGATGCTCCGCCAGCGATCGAGCGAGGGCTTGTCGCAGGAGAAGGCAGATGCGTACAGCCATATCATGGTGTCGCGGCAGGAATGCACTTCGCAGCAATCGCGCATGGAACGCCACAAGATCGGACAACGCCGTTAAAAATGGCACTGTAGACAATCGACCGGGCCTCGCGCCGGCTTTCGATCAAGCCGGATTGCTGAAGCTGATTGAGGTGAAACGACAGGCGCTATGGGGACGTATCGCCCAGCGCCTCGCCGATCGCTCCGGCAGACCGTTCGTCCGCACCCACCACCACAAGTAACCGGTCGATCCGCAGGCGGGTTTGGTTGGAAAAGGCGGCAAAGCAACGAGTGCTTGATTTTCGTCCATCTGTCGCCTAACAGTTCAAGTCCATTTGAAATATAATCGTTCCGGGCGGACGGCGCAAACGAGGGCGTTCGGATGGATAATCATCGGATCGCCACGCACGGGCCAGCACGCGGCTTCGTTTCGTGACTCAACTGACTGATTTGCAGCTTATCCTCGCTAATGCGCCGCAATCTCGACACGCATTACCCGCTCACGCTCGGGTTGCTGACCGTCGCCGACCTTAGAATCATGTCGCTCGCCACGCCTGCGGTGGCTCAAACCGCACCCGCACAAACGGCGTTGCGGCTCCTCGACTATATCGCGGTCGATTATCCCGAGGCGGTCGCGGACGGGAAGATCGCCAACGCTGGCGAATATGCCGAAATGCAGGAGTTCTCCGCGACGGCCGCCAAGCTGGTCGGTGAGCTGCCGAAGTTGTCCGCGCGCGACCGCGTCACCCATCATTGCGACATCGTCGAGACCGGCAATGACAGCTGGCGCTTCAAAAACCGGAGCTGATCCGGCCCAGCGGTGGTCGATTAGAAGATGCCTTGCGCTGCGCGCGCCTCCGGTCGGGCTGCGCCCTCCCTACGCCGCGCGCAGCGCAAGGAAGCCCGCTACATCAACGTTCCGCCATCCTGACAGGGGGGTCCCGTTTGCACGCCGATTGACAGTCCATGTCGATCACTCCGATGCCTCCTGACTGTCAGCCAGGGGCGAGGAAAACATGGGTCAATTCTCAGTGAAAACTTATAACCCTCCCGGGTCACTTCTCAGTGCAACTCAACAGAAAACGGTCACTCCTAAAGCGTTTTTAGCCCCGCGCTACCATTTCCGCCGAGTCGGGAGCCAAGTCGTTTCGAACGGCTTTTATTTCTTTCCGGACCATTGGTCAGGCGGGGCAATATCCGTGCGAAACGGCAAGATGTATATGCTGAAACATATAATGTTCACCATGAATATGCTTGGACATATTTCCGATTGAGTCCATCGCGTTATTTGATATGCTCAAGCACATCATAGTTACAAAATATATGCCAGGATAGATAAATGAGCGCGGGAATTGAAGAGATAGCGGCGAGTATCCGTGAGGCACGTATCGCAAAGGCACTGACCCAGAAGGAGCTGGGGCAGCGCGTTGGCTTGCCCCAAAGCCATATCTCCAAAATCGAAAAAGGCACGGTTGATCTCAAACTTTCAAGCCTTGTCGAGATCGCGCGCGCGCTCGACCTTGAGATCACGCTCGTGCCGCGCAAGGCTTTGCCTGCCGTCGAGGGAGCGGTGCGAGCACATGGCGCGACCGTCGAAACAAGCCGCGCAGTGAGCCTACTGAACGAACAGGCGCAAATCGCAGAACGGATCAAAGCAAACTTCCCAGACCTCTCCCAGGTTGAAGGCTTCCAGAATGCGATCCGGAGCATTCCCAGACTGCAATTCGATGCAGCTCAACTCAAAGCCCTCGACGAGGCCTTGCAGCCAGCAAAACGGTTGAAGACGATCATCGAGGCGCAGGGCGGGGCGGCGGCTCTCGCCAAACGCATTGAGGAGGCGACTTCGGCTCTCCGGCATTTCCGCAACATTCAGGTGCGTCATGCGCCGTTGATCGAGGCCGCACGCCAGCTTCCCGCTTACCGGCTGGAGGAGGATGACGCATGATTGACGCAGCCGCTCTCGACATACTTCTGCATGATCGCCGCATCGGGACGCTCGCGCGCCTCGATGGCGATCGTAGCATCTTCACGTTCGACGAGGCCTACCTCGCCGACGAAGAGCGCCCGACGCTTTCGCTTGCCTATCGTGACCAATATGGCGCGATCATCAATGCGCCTCGCGCCTATCAAACACAGATCGAGCCGTTCTTCTCGAACCTTTTGCCCGAAGGAACCCTGCGTGATTATCTTGCGCGGCGCGCAGGCGTTAAGTCCGTGCGCGAATATCTCCTTCTCGCGCAGCTTGGCGGAGACTTGCCAGGCGCGGTCAAGGCCGTGCCCGTCGAGGCGCGTGACGTGCAGCCTGAAGACGCAAACGAAGAAGGCGTTGCAGCTGAAGCCAAGCGCGCACTGCGCTTCTCACTCGCCGGCGTTCAACTCAAATTTTCAGCCCTGAAGAACAGGGGCAAGAATGGTGGCCTCACCATTCCGGTGAGCGGCACGGGCGGCGACTGGATCGTCAAACTGCCGTCAGCCCGTCATCCCGACGTTCCGGAAAACGAATTCGCCGCCATGAGCTTGGCCTCCAAGCTCGGGATCGATGTCCCCGACATCGATCTTCTGCCGCTCGAAACAATCGACGGATTGCCCGACGGGATCACCCGATACGGGGTGTCGGCATATGCCATACGCCGTTTCGACCGGACCGATGCCGGACCCGTCCACATCGAGGATTTCGCGCAAGTCTACGGCGTCTATGCCGACGACAAATATGAGAACGCGAGCTACCGCCAAATTTTGTCGGTGCTCGCGATCGAAGCCGATGAGGCAAGCTCGGTCGAATTCATCCGCCGGCTCACCTACTCCGTGCTGATCGGCAATGGTGACATGCATCTGAAGAACTGGTCACTGACCTATCCCGATCAGCGCCGACCTATCTTGGCGCCAGCATATGATCTTCTCTCGACCGTCGCCTATATCCCTGAGGAGGATGCCGCCCTCAAATTTCATCGGTCCCGCGAATGGGAGTCCTTCACCTACCGCGAACTGGAGACGATCGCCGACAAAGCGCGGCTGCCGTCGCATCTGGTTATCTCGACAGCGAAGGAAACAGTAGAGCGGTTTGACGGGCTTTGGGAGCAGGAAAAGACGCATCTCCCCTTCTCGGGTGAGGTCATTGCTGCAATCGAAAAGCACAGAAAGCGCCTGGCAGTCTGAACTAACTGCAACAGAATGCGCTTGCATCGAAACATTTGGCGCGCTGCAGCGGGAGGGCTTAATGGGACAGCAATGGCTGGTTACGGCAGGAGCGGTCATTAGCGCCCGCAGCGTCTAACGGCGAAAGTTGTTGTGAAGGGTTTCAGGCGCTTGCGTACGAAAGCCTCCAGTGCAGGAACCCGCGGGCCCCACGCGCTGCTCTATGGGTAAATAGGCTTTGGGATGGTTCTGGCGGGTAGACGTTGCCGGGCCGGAAGTGCGACTATCGGGCGGAACGGCGTGATTTCGGGCCGCGTTAGGCCGCTAGCAGCGGTGGTTTTACGGATCAGCGTGTCCTGCGCCCGCTTTCCGGGATGGGCATGCGCCCGGTCGTCGGCCAGGACGCTATGAGCGTGACCGTCATGTAGAGCGAGCCATGCCGGATCATGGCGCGTGTCTCCGGGCGTGTGAGGCTGGCGTTGGTGGTGCGCGCGGTTGGCACCAGCGGGCGAAGGTTTCGACGATAGTCATATGCCCGCCGCAACATGGGCATGGCGGGCGATGATCGGGCGGCTCGTTGGGTTCGGATTCCTCGATCGGCGCAGCAACGCCCAGCAGCCTGCGGGCGAGCGCCATAGCTTCCTTGTGCGTCGAACTGGCGAGCAGGCCATAATGCCGGATGCGATAGAAGCCGCGTGGTAGGACATGGATCAGGAAGCGGCGGATGCGCCCGGCGCTCACGCGGTACTCCTCATGGACCAAGCCGGTTGGCACCTGACCCCAAAACTCATACTTCCGTCCAATATCTCTATCGTGCCAATCCCTTCGAAAAGCCCCGAACTCAATCCGCAGGAAAACATCTGGCAATTCATGCGTGACAATTGGCTGTCGAACCGGGTGTTCGGTTCCTACGAAGAGATTGTTGCGCGGCGACAACTACGATGGCCGGTTGAGCGGCGACTATGATGGCCGGTAGGATCGGTTGTCTGGTCTGATCGTAGGGAGGGGCGTAGCCCCGACCGGAGAGCGGACCAGACAACCGATGGCGATCTTTTTCCCCTTCTTTCGGGGTGCTGATCGGGGCTGTGGCGGGCGGTGGTATCGGAACACTCATCGAACAACGAGCGATGGCTTTGCGATGCCGGGCCACCACATTTCCGATCAACAGGTATTTCTCTTCATGACCCATCGTCGCCAACACACCCAGGCCGTCGCGGCTGCCAAGGCCGGTATCAGCGAACGCAGCGCACGCCGGATCGAGAACGATCCGCAGCTTCCGTCCCAGAAGAAGAAGGAGCGCCACTGGCGCACCCGCGCCGATCCGCTCGAGCCATTCTGGCCATGTATAGAGGAGTTGCTCCAGATCGACGGTATCATTGCCGTCACGGTCTTCGAGACGCTCCAGGACGAGTTCGGCGAGGATGCTGTTCCCGATGCGATACGACGAACACTGGAACGCCGGATCGCACGCTGGCGGGCACTGCACGGCGGCGAGAAGGAGATCTTCTTCCCGCAGCATCATGAGCCCGGTCGGCAGGGCCTGTCGGATTTCACGGTATGCGACAGTCTCAAGGTCACCGTTGCCGGCGAGACCCTGGCCTATCGCCTCTACCACTTCCGCTTGGCGGCGAGTGGCTGGGAGCATGCGGCTGTCGTGCTGGGCGGGGAGAGCTTTGCCGCCCTTTCGGAGCACCTGCAGGATGCGTTGTGGAAGCTGGGCGGTGCGCCGGCCGAACACCGCAGCGATTCCCTGTCAGCCGCCTACAAAAACCTCGACGCCGATGCGCAGCGGGATTTCACCCGAAGCTATTACGAGCTGTGTCGTCATTACGGCATGCTTGCTACCCGCAACAACCGCGGCGAGGCGCACGAGAACGGATCGATCGAAGGTCCCCATGCCCATCTCAAGCGACGGCTCGATCAGGCCTTACGCCGGCGGGGCAGCCGCGATTTCGTCAGCATCGAGGCCTGGCGCGAGTTCGTTGAGGCGCAGGTCGCCAGACAGAACCGGCGGCATGCTGCGCGCATCGATGCAGAACGCAGGGTACTCAAGGCGCTGCCCGCAAGGCGAACCACCGATTTCGCCATGGTCACCGTCGATGTCACCCGCAACGGCACCGTCGCCATCGATCGGGTTACCTATTCGGTGCCTTCCCGCCTCGTCGGACGGCGCCTCAACGCGCATCTCTTTGACGATCGCATCGAGCTCTTCCTCGGTCCGGACAGGGTAATGTCCACGCCGCGTGTGCGGATCAGTCATCCCCACCGGGGGCATAGCATCGATTTCCGGCACATGATCGGTAACCTGCGCCGCAAGCCCGGTGCACTGCGCAACCTCGTCTACCGCGAAGCCCTCTTCCCCGATCACGCCTACCGGCGGGCCTGGCAAGCCTTCGATGCCCAACTCGATGGACGGCAGGCCTGCCGCGATGCCGTCGCGCTGCTCGATATCGCCGCCAGGGGCGACTGTGTCGACGTGCTGGCCCGGCGGATCGATGAGGCTCTCGACAGCGGGCGCTTGCCCGATGTCGATGCGCTCAGGGACGAGTTCCTGCCAACCGCAAGATCGCAGCGCGATGTCGCTATCCCGCCACCCGATCTGCACAGCTACAACAGCCTGATCGCCAGCGGGGAGGTGCACTGATGACCCGCACCAAGGATCAGGCCGCCGCCGTACTGCCTACCCTGCTGAAGGCCTTGCGCCTGCCGAGCATCAACCGCAACTGGAAGCGCCTCACCGACACCGCCGATCGCGATGGCTGGCCGGCCGCCAACCTGCTGGCCTCGCTTCTCGAGATCGAGATGGCTGATCGCTCCTCCCGGCGCATCCAGCGCCATCGCGACCAGTCCGGCTTGCCCGCAGGCAAGACCTTCGCCACCTTCGATTTCGACGCCGCCCCCGGCATCCGCAAACCGCACCTCTTGTCCCTCGCCG
>NZ_NMUA01000256.1 GCF_002312805.1 Sphingobium sp. D43FB
GGCTGATGGAGCTGGAGGAGGGCAAGCCAACAGGCGCCGCCCCTGGCGAGCGCTCCCCGGACCGGCTGGTACAGCGCAATGGCTATCGGGAGCGGAACTGGCAAACGCGGACTGGGACGGTGGAGCTGCGAATTCCAAAACTCAGGAAGGGCAGCTACTTCCCAGCCTTCCTGGGGTCCAGGAGGCTGGCGAAGAAGGCACTCACGGCGGTGACCCAGGAAGCTTATGTCGGTGGCATCTCCACCCGCTCAGTGGACAACCTCGTCCGGACCATGGGCGGGCAGATCATCGACGCCACCCTGATTGCAGCACCGCGCCAGAAGCTCACCATTGAGGCGAAAGCCACCATCCGGGAGGGCGGCATCCCAGCGGATTGGTCCAAGCCCAAGCGGG
>NZ_NMUA01000257.1 GCF_002312805.1 Sphingobium sp. D43FB
CACCGCGTACAGGGTGTTGTGCGGATTGGTCACTGCCTGACGCTTGGCCGACTGACCGACGAGGATTTCGCCGTCGTTGGCGTAAGCAATGATCGAAGGCGTGGTACGCGTGCCTTCGGCGTTCTCGATAACCTTGACGTTACCGTTTTCCAGAATGGAGACGCAGGAGTTGGTGGTCCCCAGGTCGATACCGATAATTCTGCCCATCTTTTGACTCTCCCGAAACTTTGATTGGGTTGCCGCAACTGCGCTTACACATTGCGGTAGCTCTTAAACGCTTGGCCTATAAATGGGGGCCAGACAGCTGATTTCAAGCCTGCTCGTCAATTGATGGCTGAACAGGCGATGGTGCCTTGCTGACCACGACCATAGCCGGGCGCAGCAGGCGACCAT
>NZ_NMUA01000258.1 GCF_002312805.1 Sphingobium sp. D43FB
CCACTTCGTCAAGGAACGCGGCCAGCGCCGCCCGGCAACAGCCGCCGAACTCAACCTGATCCCTGTTACCGAGGAGGCACTCTCATGAGCCAGTCAAATACCCACGAATGGCGCCCGGTGTGCAACAAGCAAGACCTGGTGCGTAACTCCGGGGTGGGGGTATGGCTGGACGGCGAGCAAGTCGCGCTGTTCTACCTGCCGGACGCCGAGGGCAAAACCCTCTACGCCGTGGATAATTGCGACCCGCAATCGGGGGTCAATGTCATTGGTCGCGGGCTGATCGGCAACATCAAGGGCGAGCTGGTGATTGCTTCGCCACTGTATAAGCAGCATTTCCGCCTGCACGACGGTGGCTGCCTGGAATACCCGGAACAACGCTTGCGGGTCTGGCC
>NZ_NMUA01000259.1 GCF_002312805.1 Sphingobium sp. D43FB
TTTAACATCCAGCCACAGTTTTTCCATCGCCTGTTGCTCGCTTGCCGGTCCGGTGAGTTTCAGTTCGATGATAGGCATTGAGGAGCGATAGCCCATTGTTACGCCCGGCGGCAGTTGTAGAGTGTCCAGGCTTTGTGCCAGATCGCTTTCCGAACGACCAAAAGTAGTCAAACGCAGACAAACCGGCGGCTGCGGTAAAGAAAAACGCTCGCGCAGGCGCGGCAGGATTTCGTGCTCGACCATCACCTTAAATTCTGACGGTACGCCGGGAGTAAAGAACATCAGGCAACGATTAAGCTGCACGGCAAAACCACAGGCGGTGCCTACCGGGTTATTGATAAATTCAGCACTGGCAGGCAGCTCCGCTTGTTTACGGTTGCTCGGTGCCATT
>NZ_NMUA01000260.1 GCF_002312805.1 Sphingobium sp. D43FB
GTGGGCCCAGACCAGCCTATGCACCTGGGCATCGACCATGGCATCGAGGTCGGCCGTGATGTTTCGGAGGCCGGCGCTCAAATGCGCGGTGATTTCGACACCCTGTATGCCGACATCAGCTTGCAGATGCCGACTCCGGTCATTCAACGATCGTCTGAGCAAATCAATCAGCTGCTGTTCCGCCAGGGCATGTTCACCATTGAAAGGTCGGACGACGCGTTGACGCTGATCCATCGCAGCCGGTCGAATCAGATTGTGCGAACGATGATTGAGCGAACGGCGAATGGGGGCTTTCTGATCAACCGCCCTGCCTGGGCCGCCGTGCATCAGGTCACTTACGCGAATCTGATCAGCCTTGTCCACGCGCTCAATCGCATGGGCCTGATGCTTG
>NZ_NMUA01000261.1 GCF_002312805.1 Sphingobium sp. D43FB
CCTGCGCCGCCTGGCGAGCGATATTCTGTTGCAAATAGTTGTTAGCGATGCTGTTCAGAATACGAGTAATCAACTGGGGATCATCACCAGTCATGGTAAGTTCCAGCATCCCGCTTTCTTTACTGCGTTCGCTAACGGTAAAGGTTTCCTGCAATGCGTTAATCGCTTCCAGTTCGGTACGCTGGCTCAGGACAAACTGTGTTCCTGGTTTGGCCTTAATGTCCGCGATAGTCAGCGCAACGCCATCTTTTTCCAGACGCTGGCCGACCATACCATTGACGGTGAACTCTTCACCTTCCAGTGTATAGTGGCCGTTTTCCCCAACCGTGAGTGTCAGTTGCTGATCCTGACCATTCAGTTGTGGAATATGCATCCAGCTGATCGCCAGCT
>NZ_NMUA01000262.1 GCF_002312805.1 Sphingobium sp. D43FB
CCAGAATCTGCCGCAACGCCGCGCCGTCGCCGCGCCCGGCCGCTTGCGAGGCAAAGCCGGTGGTGCCCATGCGCAGGAAACCCATGGTCCAGGCCAAAAATGTATACAACGTCGCGCCCACCGCCACGGCACCCAATTGATGGGCATGGGGCAGATGGCCGATTACGGCGCTGTCGACCAGCGCCACCAATGGCACGGAAATATTGGAAAGAATCATCGGCGCCGCCAGCGACCAGACCCGTTTATGGGTCGTGCGGTGGCGCCAGTCGCTGAACAAAGTGGACATGAAGGCTCCCGGGCAAGGCGCGCATTGTAGAGGGCAACCGCGGTCTGCAACACCGTTGGAGAAAGGCTTGCCCGCGAACGCTGTTTTTGAGTGTTGGATGTGCA
>NZ_NMUA01000263.1 GCF_002312805.1 Sphingobium sp. D43FB
GATAACTCGTGCCGTTTGCTAAAGTTCGCGTCGCGCAGATCTTTAAGGAAGAAGAGTGCAATGGGCAATATCGACATCATCGCCACATTCATGCAGCTGGGCTTGACGCCTTTCGACTGGCTGCTGATCGAGCTGGGCGTGCTTGCTGCTTATATAGTGTTCGGCATTGCCGGTTTCGGAACGGCGCTGGTGGCCGGGCCGATTCTGATCAATTTCATGCCGTTGTCGCGCATCATCCCGCTGCTGGTGATGCTGGATTTCATCGCCGCGTTCGGCAATCTGCTGCCTTCCCGGCAGTCGGTGGTCAAGTCCGAACTGGTACGCCTGCTGCCTTGCATGGCGGTGGGCTGCACGTTGGGCGTGCTGTTTCTGCTCAACCTCAAATCCGA
>NZ_NMUA01000264.1 GCF_002312805.1 Sphingobium sp. D43FB
GAGGCAATATTCATGCCCTTACTGATTTCTTTCCTTTCATTAACTGCCCTGAAAACGCTATTTGACGCTCTTCACCTTAACAACATCATCACGATGTTACTTTCTCTAGGAGTTACCTACTTACTCATCGCGCTTCGTTTGTTTATCTTTCGCTTTGATACGCGGAGGCTTCAGTGGAGAAACACACTGATATAATTCCACTGCGTATCTATGCCGATACAACATATGGCACTCATGAGTTTGATACGGTACGCTCTCAATCTCTTAGTCAATTAAGATCTTATTTTTCACGAGCCGGAAAATAAAAATGCGCGTTGCATTTGATCACCAAATATTTTGCCTGCAAAATTATGGCGGTATCTCTCGTTATTTTTCTCGCATTGCTGAGC
>NZ_NMUA01000265.1 GCF_002312805.1 Sphingobium sp. D43FB
TCATGACGAGGGGGTTTCTGGAGGCGTCCAGATACTAGATTTCGGGGAAACCGGGACAGGCGATCCCGCCCTGTGAAGGCCAGCGTAGGTTTCCGGTGCTTTTCCTACCACCGCTGGCTACCATTGTTGCGCAAACTTGGGCGTTGCAGCCTGTCCAACAGGGAGGCCGGTATGAGCGTTCACGAAGGCGGATGCCTCTGCGGTGTCGTGCGTTATAAAACGCTGGCTGATCCGCTCCGGGTCACAACCTGCCACTGTCATTTCTGCCAGCGCGCCACGGGCTCAGCCTACATGGTTGAGCCCATCTTTCGCGTGGTCGATCTGCGCGTGACCCAGGGCTCCCCTTCAACCTACAACCATCGGTCCAAGGGTAGCGGCAAGCTCGTTTA
>NZ_NMUA01000026.1 GCF_002312805.1 Sphingobium sp. D43FB
AAGGGCCATCGGTTGTTGGGGTCTCGGCTACGGGCTTCGGGCTACGCCCTCCGCCCTTCACCGACACCCCAACAACCGATTCTCATCTTGATTGTCGCTACGCTCGCATCCTGTCAGTCGCCGCGCAGGCCTTGCTGAAACAGTAGCGTTTGAGAAATTTCATCAAGCACTTGCAGAGCACGCCTCCGTTTCAAGAGAAGCAAATTTTCTAAAAAGACTCGCTAGCGTTGAAGTGAAGTTTCAATGGAATGAACTCGCTACGAATCCGTCAATTTTAGCAGGCACTGGCGCAGCTTTGCATGGTATGGCCATGGGTTTGCCGCTGGTGTCTACTGCTTGGCAAGCTCTGGCGGCGTTCGCTCCGGTGTTTTCTGTTGAAACAGCTTTCGGCTTACGTCGGAAGCGAAGGAGCGCTACACCATTCGAGTATATTATCCAGGCTAGAACTTTAGGATGATGAGTGGAAGATACGACAAGTGCGCATCGACCAAGAATTTCATTCGGCAAGCACGACGCTATGGCTGGTCATGGCCGCTGCATAGCCCAGCGCCGCCCGCACATCATCCACGCTCAAATACGGGAAATCCTCGACGATCTCGGCGACATCCGCCCCACCCGCCAGCATGTCCAATATATCGCTCACCCGCACTCGCGTTCCGGCAATAATCGGCCGCCCGCCGCACACGGCAGGATCTATAGCGATACGAGGAAAGCCTGCGAGAGTCATGACGAGGAAACTATCAGATACATGCGCAAACTGCTACAATCGTCCAATGCCCGACGACGACGCCTTCACTGAAGCCGACTTCGACCCGCCACCCCACCTCAGGTCGCCGGAAGACCCCGCCGAATATGACGCTTGGCTCCGCGCACAGGTAGAAGCGGCTCTCGCCAATCCGGCTCCCGGCATTCCGCACGACATCGTAATGGCACGGATGCAGGCCATACTCGACCGGCATAAGAACCGCACATGATCGGCATGACTCCCTATCGCCCCGCCTTCACCGCCGCGCTGGGAATCTTCGCCGCTGTCAGCCAGCATATGGATGCGCAAGGCATTCGTCCGCCCATATTGGTCGGCGGGGCGGCGGCCGAACTCTATTCCAGCGGTGCGATTGCCACGGGCGACTTCGACATAGTCAGCCGGCAAGACGCCTTTGAGGCTGCCTTGCAGGCCCATGGCTTCATTCGCCCAAGCGGTCCCGGCATGATGACGAGGGGATGGATTCATCCCGACCTGCAACTCGGCTTCGAATTCGTCGGCTCGATCCTGCTCGATGGCTTGGCCGATCTCGACCGCGTCCGCCTGTTCGACGCAGCCAATGGCGACCAGTTCCTGACCATCGCCCCGGAAGACCTGATTGCCGATCGCATGGGCCAATATGCGTCCGGCTCCGCCCCGGAAATGCTGGAGCAGGCCCGCACCTTGTTCGCCCTTTCTAAAGACCTCGACCTCCATTATATGGAAAGGCGCATTCGCGAAGAAACGGGGAATGACTTTGGCGTTTCGGACCTATAAGTCTAGCCGACCGGCCATTTCGCTCGATGCGTTCGGGCGTGATGTCGCACGCCGTCGCGCAGAACTTGGCATTACCGATGCCGACATGCCGCGCAACAGCGGCACCCGCCGCACCGAAAGCAAGAAGGCATTGCTCAAAGCTATCAAGGACATTGGCGGCAACTGGTAAAACGCGCCGCCGGAACAGGCCTGCCATTTCGTCCAGACGGAGACGAAAGGCGTGATTTGCGAGCATTGGAGCGCAGCGGACTTAATGTCCGTGAGCACCGAAGCACAGGAAATCGCGCTTTGCAGGCCCGTATGGGCGGAATGGCAGGACTGTTCCCATTTTGTTCTTTCCTACATCCCCCCTTTCTGCCTACCCTTGCCGCAAACCCCACAGCTGGAGGCGCGCGCACTCATGTCGTACCACTTCCCCACCCTTACCCCGTCGCCCGAAACCCGCGCCGATGGCTGGTCCCCCGCGCGCCAACGCCGCTTTCTTGAAACCCTCGCCGCCACCGGCGTCATCCGCCTCGCCTGCGAAGCGGTCCGCATCACCGCCCGCTCGGCCTATAATCTGCGCATTCGTCAGGACGGCGCGGCCTTTCGCCTGGGCTGGGACGCGGCCATCCTCATCGCCCGCGCGCGCCTCGCCGATGATCTGATGGCCCGCGCCATTGTCGGCCAGACCGAAACCATCCGCAGGCAAGAGGATAATTTCGAAGTCACCCGCCACCGCCACGACAATCGCCTCGCCATGTCGATGCTCGCCCGGCTCGATCGCATGGCCGACTGCCCGACACCGGGCAGCGAAGCCGCGCTCGCCCGCGTCGTCGCGCAGGATTTCGCCGCCTATCTCGACATGCTCTGCCCGGCCGACGAAGCGCAGGCGGAGGCCGACCGGCTCGGCCTGCCCCGCCCCGGTGCCGAAACGATGGCGCGCGACATGGACGACGCCCGCCTTCTCGACGGTACCAGCCCCGCCACGCCCGAAGCGGTCGAAACCGCCGCCACCGCCCTGTCGCCCGGTGCCTCCGCCGCGCTCTTCGTCGCCGCGCGCATGACGCTGATGACCGGCACCGCCAAGTCCGCTTATCCGCCCTTTTCCGCCTTCCAGGAACGGTGTGAACTTCCGCCCGATCCGCCCCGCGAACCGGAGCTGGACCTCACCACCCTGCCGCCCGAAGAGGCCGTCACCCATCTGCGCGGCATCTGGTGGGATGAATTTCTGGAACAATGGCGCACCGATTATCCCCCTCCGCCCGGCTTCGTTGGCGAGGAAAGCGACAGCATCTATGAGATCGACGCCTATGAGCGTGACCTGACGCCGGACGAGGAAGACGCCGTCAACGCCCGCATCGCCGCCGATCGCCGCCCCTATGAGGAAGCCGCCGCCCGCGCCCGCGACGCCTATTTCGGCACCGCCCAGACCGCCGCTTCTGGCTGAACGCGCGGCGTTTGGGGCTGAACGGGCAGTATTTGCGATCGCAAGAAAGGGGCATCGGGTCGGCCGCGCGCACGCCATTTGCTATTTGCTGCGCCTTGCCCTACATAGGGGAGGCTACAGTCGCAAATCGACGGTTTTTGGCGCTTTGCGGCACCTTACTTCCTTCTTTCCCTGCCCCTTAGCAACACGGCGCGTCCACACGGGGTTCGCCGACAGCAAAGAAGGAATAATTTATGAGCAGCATCACTGGCGTCGTCAAGTTCTTCAACGCCGACAAGGGCTATGGCTTCATCGCCCCCGACAATGGCGGCGCGGACGCGTTCGTTCACATCAGCGCCGTTGAGCGTGCTGGCCTGGCTACCCTGCGTGAAAAGGACCGCGTGTCCTATGACCTGGAGCAGGACAAGCGCGGCAAGATGGCTGCGGTGAATATCTCGCACGCCGAGTAATATAGACGGCCTTCGGATCGGGCGCGGCGCTTTGCAAAAGAGCGCCGCGCCCGCCCCACTTTCCCTTTCCCCAAGAGGAGACCCGACATGGCCGCCCCTGATTACCGCACCCTCGCTGCCAAGGCGCGCACTGACGCCGACGCCGCCACCCTCAACAATGTCCGCGACCGCTGCCTGCGCGCTGAAGCCGCATGGCTCGCCATGGCCGGCCGCCAGGATCTGACCGACGCGGGCCGCGCCCGCCGCGACAAGACCGCTCCGGAAGCGCTCGACGCCGCCTGACAATCCACATCGTTGCGGAACTCCTGGGGCCGCCGCCGGTTATGACTGGCGAACCCCATCCCCAAGGAGTATATCATGATCCGCACCCTGATTTTCGGCGCCATCGCAGGTTATGTCGGCAAGAAGCTGTATGACGACGGCAAGCTGACCCAGTTCAAGGACGACATCGTCGCCCGCTATGGCGAAGCCAAGGCGGAACTGGCCGACAAGAGCGACACCACGCTGCGCCCGACGACCCCTGCCATGACCAGCCCTTCGGTGGCATCGGCGACCAACTTCAACTGATTTTTTTCAGATACCGGCGGCCGCTCACCCCCCGTTCGCCGCCGGTCGCCGTCCGTCCTGAGCCGCCGCTCCCTCTAGCGGCTCGGACGGGCGGCATCCCCGTCTGCCCGGCCATCCCAAAGAAGGAGCCACCCCATGCGCAAACCCATCCTCGCCGCTGCGATCCTCAGCATGCTGCCCCTCGCAGCCTGCGCCACCGACAATTACGGCGGCGGCGGCTACGGCTACGACCGTCCCAGCGACCGTCGCGGCCCGCCCCGCGGTCAGCGCCGCCCACTGCGCGACAATGACCAAATCTACCGCGACCGCGACGGCCGCTATTATTGCAAGCGCGACGACGGCACCACCGGCACCATCGTCGGTGCCCTGGCTGGCGGCGTCCTCGGCAACGTCATCGCTCCCGGCGGCTCCAAGACGCTCGGCACCATCCTGGGCGGCGGCGCTGGCGCTCTGGCCGGTCGAGCCATCGACAAGAACGACGTCAACTGCGAATAACCCCGCCGACGACGAACAAAAAAAGGGCGCGAACCACATGGTCCGCGCCCTTTCCTGTGTCTTGCCCAGTTCTTACAGCTTGCTGGTCAGCTCCGGCACGATCTTGAACAGATCGCCCACCAGACCGATGTCCGCCACCTGGAAGATCGGCGCATCCTCATCCTTGTTGATGGCGATGATGGTCTTGCTGTCCTTCATCCCCGCCAAATGCTGGATCGCCCCGGAAATACCGACTGCAACATAGACTTCCGGCGCGACGATCTTGCCGGTCTGCCCGACCTGATAGTCGTTGGGCACATAGCCCGCATCGACAGCCGCCCGGCTCGCCCCGACCGCAGCGCCGAGCTTGTCGGCCAGCGGATAGATGACTTCCTCGAAGGTAGGCCCGTCCTTGAGCGCCCGGCCACCCGACACGATGATCTTGGCGCTGGTCAGTTCCGGCCGCTCCAGCTTGGCGATCTCCGCCCCGACAAAGGACGACAGCCCCTTGTCCCCGGTCGACGTCACCGCTTCCACCGTCCCCGAACCGCCCTCACGAGCCGCCTTTTCGAAAGCCGTACCGCGAACGGTGATGACCTTCTTGGCATCCTTGCTCTTGACCGTAGCAATCGCATTGCCCGCATAGATTGGCCGCGTGAACGTGTCTTCGCTCTCGACCGACAGGATATCGCTGATCTGCATCACGTCGAGCAGAGCCGCGACGCGGGGCGCGATATTCTTGCCGTTGCTGGTGGCAGGCGCGATGAAGGCATCATGATGCCCCATCAGTTCAACGACCAACGGCGCGATATTTTCGGCAAGCGCATGGCCATAGGCGGCATCGTCGGCGACATGCACCTTGCCCACGCCCGCAATCTGCGCAGCGGCGGCGGCAACGCCATCGACGCCTTCGCCAGCGACCAGCAGATGCACTTCGCCGAGCTTGGCAGCGGCGGTGATGGCGGAAAGCGTCGCGTCCTTGACCGCGCCGCCCTCATGTTCAACCCATACAAGCGTCTTCATGCGGCAACTCCCATGGCCTTGAGCTTGGCAACCAGTTCATCGACGTCGGCGACCTTGACGCCGGCGGTGCGCTTGGGCGGTTCGACCACCTTCAGCGTCTCCAACCGTGCGCCGATATCCACGCCATAATCGGCTGGCGTCTTCTGCGCGAGCGGCTTGGACTTGGCCTTCATGATGTTGGGCAGCGACGCATAGCGCGGCTCGTTCAGGCGCAGGTCGGTGGTGATAATCGCCGGGGTCGACAGCTTCACCGTCTCCAGCCCGCCATCGACTTCACGCGTCACCGACACGCTGTCGCCTTCGACCTCGACCTTCGACGCGAACGTGCCTTGGGGCAGGTTCAGCAGCGCCGCCAGCATCTGGCCGGTCTGGTTGCTGTCATCGTCGATCGCCTGCTTGCCCAGGATGATAAGGCCAGCGCCTTCCTCTTCCTGTACCTTGGCGAGCAGCTTCGCGACGGCCAGCGGCTCGACCTCTTCATCGGTCTGGATCAGGATCGCGCGGTCGGCACCCATGGCGAGCGATGTCCGCAGCGTTTCCTGCGCCTTGGCGACGCCGATGGACACGGCGATCACTTCGGTCGCCACGCCCTTTTCCTTCAGGCGGATGGCTTCTTCGACCGCGATCTCGTCAAACGGGTTCATGCTCATCTTGACGTTCGCCAGATCGACGCCCGTGCCGTCCGCCTTCACGCGCGGCTTCACATTATAATCAATCACCCGCTTCACGGGCACAAGGATCTTCATTTCAACATCCTCCATTATAAACGCCAACACGGGCGCGGGCAGCCCGTCACCGGACTACCCGCACCCAAATGGTGTCAGTTCAGGTTGAAAGCGGCCTCAGGCTGCCTTCCTCACTTCCGCCACGATCTTGCGTGCCGCATCGCCCAGGTCGTCCGCGGGGACGATCGCCAGGCCCGAAGCCGCGAGAATATCCTTGCCCTGCTGGACATTGGTGCCTTCCAGGCGAACCACCAGCGGAACCGACAGGTTCACTTCCTTGGCCGCTGCAACGATACCATCGGCGATGATGTCGCACTTCATGATGCCGCCGAAGATGTTGACCAGGATGCCCTTCACGGCCGGATCCTGCAGGATGATCTTGAACGCCGCCGTCACCTTCTCGGTCGTGGCGCCGCCGCCAACGTCCAGGAAGTTGGCCGGGAATTCGCCATTCAGCTTGATGATGTCCATCGTCGCCATGGCGAGGCCAGCGCCGTTGACCATGCAGCCGATATTGCCGTCCAGCTTGATGTAGGCGAGGTCATATTTGGACGCTTCAACTTCCGCCGCATCTTCCTCGGTCAGGTCGCGCAATTCCGCGATGTCCTTGTGACGGAACATGGCGTTACCATCGAAACCGACCTTGGCGTCCAGCACCAGCAAATTGCCCTGCTTGGTCAGCGCCAGCGGATTGACTTCGATCTGCTCGGCGTCGGTATCCAGGAACGCGGCATAAAGCGACGAGGCGACCTTGGATGCCTGCTTGGCGAGGTCACCGGTCAGACCCAGCGCAGCGGCGATCGAACGACCATGATGCGGCATGAAGCCGGTGGCGGGATCAACCGAGAAGCTGTGAATCTTTTCAGGCGTCGAGTGGGCGACCTCTTCGATGTCCATGCCGCCTTCGGTCGATACGACGAACGCGACTTCGCTGCTGCCGCGATCGACCAGCAAGGCAAGGTAGAATTCCTTGTCGATGTCGGCGCCGTCGGTGATGTAGAGACGGTTGACCTGCTTGCCGGCATCACCGGTCTGGATCGTCACCAGCGTATTGCCCAGCATGTCGGTCGAGTGGGCCTTGACCTCGTCCAGGTTGAAGGCAAGACGCACGCCGCCCTTGGCTTCGGGAGCCAGTTCCTTGAACTTGCCCTTACCGCGGCCACCGGCATGGATTTGCGACTTCACGACATAGAGCGGTCCGGGCAGCTTCTTGGCAGCTTCGACGGCTTCTTCGACCGAGAAAGCGGGGTAGCCAGCCGCGATCGGCGCGCCATATTTCGCGAGCAATTCCTTGGCTTGATATTCATGAATATTCATGGGGCTTGCCGTCCTTTTCCGTCGAACCGTGATACGACGGATAAAGCACAGGCCTGTTTTGATGGCCAGAGTGATTTCGCAAGACGACTTTGCAAAATTGCAAAACCTTTGCGAAGCCCCTGGCCGAATTATTGCGAAATTGGTGCTAAAAAGTGCAGCGCACCGCCGCCTTGCTGGTCACCAAAAATATCTCCGCATCGCCGAGCGCGCGCACCTTATGCAGCCATTGATCGACGCCAAGCGTCCCGATGTGCGACTTGCGGACCGATGCCAGCGATTGCAGGCGGCGCAACTGTGTGAGGCTGAGCCTGTCAGCCATCTCTTCCGCCATGCACCCCGCCAGCTTGGGCGCCAAACCGGCTTCGACCAATCCGGCGCGCAGCCGTGATTCGGGCGAAAGGCTGGCGCAGGCGGGCAGCAGAAGGCACAGCGCGACGGTCAAGGGGCGAAAGAGGATGGCGGTCATCCGCCGCTGATGGCAACAGGCGTTGACAGGCGCAATGGTCATCGCGCGCCATAGGGGAGCATAAGCAGATGGACAGGATATTCACCCGGCTTTCCCATCGCGTCGCCGGATGGACCGGCCAGCCGTTGGCCTTCATCCTGGCCAGCACCACCATCCTGATTTGGCTGACGACCGGCCCGCTTTTCGGCTATTCCGATACGTGGCAGCTGGTCATCAATACCGGAACCACCATCATCACCTTCCTGATGGTATTCCTGATCCAGAATGCGCAAAATCGCGATGGTTCAGCCATACAGGCGAAGCTAGACGAACTGATCCGCGCCATCGACAACGCGCGCAACGATTTCATCGGCATCGAACATCTGACCGAAACCGAACTTCACCGTATCAAGGCCGTTCTGGAACAGGACTGCCGCGACGATGAAGACTATCATCTCGTGATCGAGCGGCTGCTCAAACGACGATAAGCCTCAGTGCGCCCGGCCGGTCATGCTTTCATTACGCCGTCGATAGGCGTCCACCTGGTCGATATAACCGCGCGCCAGATTTTCATAAGCGATACGCGCCTGATGCGACGGGCAGCTTTGCGCCCGGATCAGGGACATCTGCTGCCGATGCAGCAAATAATTGATATCCGTCTCCCTAGTCATGTCGCCGTCCTCTCTTCGCATGAGACTGGTCGATTGGCTGCGCTGGCAAGGAATAGGCAGAAGCAGCGACTCAGCTTATATCACGATCGGCGATGATCGCGAAGTAAGCGGTAGAGTATCGACACGCCATTCGACGCAATTGACAGGCGACCTGGCCCATTCAACCATCGGCCAAACAGGCGCGATTGCAAGACAGCCATGATGGTAAGGGATAACATCCCGGATACGCACAGTAAAAAGGGTTGGCATCCCCCTGCGCCAATGGCATTCTGCATCACGCTTGCAGGGGAAGGGCGGAAAATTGGGGGACATGGCGGTCGCTTTCCTTGCGACCCTGCATCATGAAATCCTGCTATTCGCCGTCGTCGGCCTCGCCATAGGCGGGATTGACGACTTGCTCATCGACCTTCTGTTCCTGTCGCGTCGGCTTTGGCGCGATCTTGTCATCTACGCCCGCTATCCTCGCATGACGACGGCAACGCTTCCCGCTTCGGCAAATCCGGGCAGGATCGCCGTCTTCATCCCGGCCTGGAAGGAAGTCGAGGTGATCGGTCCGATGCTGGCCCATGCGCTCGGTTGCTGGGGCAACGCCGACTATCGTATCTTCGTCGGCACCTATCCCAATGATCCCGATACGATCGACGCCATCGCCGCTGTGGCCGAGGGCGACCCGCGCGTGGTGGTCGGCATCAATCCGCTGCCCGGCCCCAGTACGAAGGCGGACTGCCTCAACGTCCTCTGGCGCGCGATGCTGGCCGATGAAGCGCGGCTAGGACGCCGCTACAAGGCGGTCGTTCTTCATGACGCGGAAGATGTCGTCCACCCCGACGAAATTCGCCTGTTCGATTTCATGATCGATCGGTTTCAGCTGGTCCAGTTACCCGTCCTGCCCTTGCCAGGCGAGGGCTCCTGGTTCTCCCGCGCCATCGCCAACCATTATTGCGATGAATTTGCCGAGAGCCACGGCAAATATCTGACCGTGCGCGAAGCGCTCGGCGCGTCAGTCCCATCGGCCGGGGTCGCCTGCGCCTTCGAACGCGATGCGCTGGCTGCTTTGGCCGACAATCCTGCGCATGGGCCATTCGACCCTTCGTCCCTGACGGAAGATTATGAAGCGGGATTGCGCATACGCGACGGCGGCGGCCATGGCGTGTTCGTGCGTATTCGCGATGCGCACGGCAATCTGGTCGCGACCCGCGAATATTTCCCTGACACGATGGAGGCAGCGATCAAGCAGAAGGCGCGCTGGATCGTCGGCATTTCGCTGGCGGGGTGGGACCGCATGGGCTGGCGCGGCGGTACCGCGGAATTATGGATGCGGGTGCGGGATCGGCGGGCGGCGATCGCCGCCCTCATACTATGTGCGGCCTATACCGCCTTCTTGCTATGGCCGCTATTGTGGATCGTGGACCAGTTCCAGCCAGACTATCATCGCCCCCCCTCGCCCGCCGTTGATGCGCTGCTCCGGCTCAACTTCGCCCTGATGATATGGCGGGCCCTGATGCGCGCTATGTTCGTCGGCCATGCCTATGGCTGGCGCTATGGACTGGCCGCGATCCCGCGCACCTTTCTCGCCAACCTCATCGCCATCATGGCGACCCAGCGCGCCATCTCGCTCTATGCCCGATCGCTTTTGGGCAAACCGCTATCCTGGGACAAGACGCAACATCATTTCCCCAATCTCTCGGCCGATCCGTGACCAACGACAAAAGCGGTCAACCTCTGCGCTTCCTGGCGCTGCTGATGATCGCCTGGGTCGCCATACGCATCGCCGCACAGTCCGGGCCGTCACCGCTCAACCCCTTACCACTGGTTCGCGGCCGTCCTGCGACAGCGGCGATCGTGCCCCAACAATTCAGCGCGAAGCCGCCGACAAGAAAGGCCGTTATACCCCGCGCCGTCGCCATCAAACCAGCCGCTCTCAGGGTTAGCGGCGCGCGAATAGCAAGGAATATGGTCGATGTAGCGCTTGATCCGACACCCCACAGCAGCGCACCGGCTCCAGCCGCCATCTCGGATGGTCCTACTGAAGCCCCCTACGCCTTTCCCTCTCCTCTACCGATCCCCGCACCCGGCCCTCCAAACCGGGCAGATCGCTGGCATGGCAGCAGTTGGATGCTTTGGCGCGGTGGCGGCATGTCGCAAACCGACCTTGCGAGGACAGGGCGTCTGGGCGGCTCGCAGGTCGGCGCGCGGCTGGATTATGTCCTGAACCCTGCCGCTCGCCACCGTGCCACGGCCTATGCTCGCGCCAGCAGCGCCTTGGACAGTCCCGCCGCCCCGGAGGCTGCCATCGGCATCTCCCTCCAACCCTTCACCCCCCTCCCCGTCAACGTCGCAATCGAACGACGCATCGCCCTTGGCGCAGGCGCGCGCGACGCCATGGCGGTGATGGCCGTCGGCGGCTTTGGTCCAACGCCGGTCGCCCTGGGCATGGAGGCCCAAGCCTATGCCCAGACCGGCATCGTCGGCTTTCGTCAGCGCGACGCTTTCATCGATGGCAAATTATCGTTGCTCACTCCTGTCCAAAACACGGCCATGCGGGTCGGCGCGGCTATATCGGGGGGCGCGCAGCCGGGCGTAGAGCGGCTCGACATCGGCCCGGAGATACAGGTCCGTCTTCCGCTTCAACCCGTCGCCGCGCGGCTATCGATCGAGTGGCGGGAACGGATAGCCGGGCGCGCCGCCCCCGCGTCGGGCCTTGCCCTCACGCTTGGCGCGGATTTTTGACGGCGGAGCGCCACAACGGCTTTATATCTCCGTCCTTTAGTTCTACCCGTGGGGGGCCATGGATCTTTATCTGCCCATCGCCAATCTTTCGGTCAACGCATTGGTCATCATTGGCCTCGGCGGGGTCGTAGGCCTGCTGTCGGGCATGTTCGGCGTGGGCGGCGGCTTTCTGACGACGCCGCTGCTGATTTTCTACGGCATCCCCCCAACCGTCGCCGCCGCGTCCGCCGCCTCGCAGGTGACCGGTGCTTCGGTCTCTGGCGTAGTCACCCATATTGCGCGCGGCACCGTGGATTTCCGCATGGGTGGCGTCTTGATCGCGGGCGGCGTGGTCGGTGCGGGCCTCGGCGTGCTGATCTTTCGCCTGCTGCAATATCTGGGGCAGATCGATACGGTGATCGGGCTCCTTTACGTCCTGATGCTGGGCGGCATCGGCCTGTTGATGGCCAAGGAATCGATCCAGGCGCTGGTCGCGCTCAAGACCGGCAAGCGTGCCCCGGCGCGCAAACGGCGGCATCATCCGTTGGTCGCGGCACTGCCGATGCGCTGGCGCTTCTATGGTTCAGGCCTCTACATTTCGCCGCTTGCGCCGCTGTTGCTGGGCATGGCGACCGGCATATTGACCATGTTGCTGGGCGTCGGTGGCGGCTTCATCCTGGTGCCTGCGATGCTCTATCTACTCGGCATGACCACCCAGTCCGTGGTCGGCACGTCGCTGTTCCAGATTTTGTTCGTCACCATGGCCACCACGATGATGCACGCCATGACCACCAAGGCCGTCGATCTGGTGCTGGCTATGTTGCTCCTGATCGGCAGCGTGACCGGCGCGCAGGTCGGCACCCGGTTGTCGATGACGATGCGGCCGGAATATCTGCGTGTCTTGCTCGCCGCGATCGTGCTGCTGGTCGCGGCCCGCATGACGCTGGGGCTGGTGTGGCGGCCGGACGAGATTTTCACGATTGAGGTGCGCTGATGCGCAGCCGCGCCTTAGCCCTGCTGCTGCCCGCCGCAATGATGCTGGCCGCTGCCGACGAACCGCAGCTAGTGCCCGACGTCTCCCAGCGCGAAGTCATCATCCAATATAGCTTCACCGGCGCGAACCTGCTGCTGTTCGGCGCGATCGTCTATCCCGGCGGCGTCCGGCCGGAAAAGCCCGCCGACATCGTGGTCGTTCTCAAAGGACCGGACCAGTCCATCCTGATGCGCGAAAAGCAGCAGATCGCGGGCATGTGGGTCAATGCCGATAGCGCCCGCTTCGAATCCGCCCCCACTTTCTACGCCATGGCCTCCTCCCGCCCGATCGACCAGATCGTAGATGAACGCACGGCGGCCATCTACGAACTGGGTGTCGACAAGCTGCAACTTTCGCCCTCATCGCTAAACGACAGTGCCGAGATGGACCGGTTCCAGGCAGGATTGGTCGATTTGCGCGACCGTGCCGGTCTGTTCGTCGAACGTCCCGGCGCAGTCGAAATCAGCGACGGCGTGCTGTATCGCGCCCGCCTGCCGCTGTCCGCGCGGGTGATCGTCGGCGATTACACCGCTGAAACCTTCCTGGTGCAGGATGGCCGGGTCGTCGCGGCGGCCGTGCGCGACATTACGGTGCGCAAGTCGGGATTCGAACAGTTCATGGCCAGCGCGGCGGAAAACTGGTCGTTCCTCTACGGCCTGGTTGCGATCGCCCTTGCGGTCGGCATGGGCTGGGCCGCAGGCGCGATCGCCCGCCGCCTCTAATTGACTGATATTCCCTGCGCCGCCAGCCAGTCCCGCGCGGGAGCCAGCGCGGTTTCATGCCGCTTCCACCGCGCAACCGCATCGGCATTGAGCGGCTGGCGCACCTGCGCCGCGCTGGGGGTGGCGACCGCCGCCTCATTTTCGTGGAACGACAGGCAAGCCGCATCCCATTCCAGCCCGGCATGATCGAGCAGGCGACGCGTCTGCCCCTCCTGATCCGCCACCAGCGCTTCATAGGAGAGTTGCAGCACCCGGCCGGGAAACAGCCTGTCCCACAATGCCATCAACCGGTCGAAGCGCGCATAATAGTGCGCAATGTCCATCAGGTCATAGCTATAGGCATAATAGGTCGACTGGCTGGCGAACAGATTTTTATAATTGCTCCAGATCGTATCCATCGGATGCCGACGCAGACAGACGATCTTCGCTTGCGGCAGGGCGTGGAGAATATGGCCGATATAGAGGAAATTCGCGGGCAATTTGTCGATGAAGCGCGCCTTGCCCTCCGGCCGATGATGGTTCGCCCGCGCCATATAGGCCTGCCCGATCGCCAGCGGATCGGCCGCCGCGCTCGCCGCAATCGTCTCCGGGTCGATCACTAGCCGCGACCGCGTGCCTGCCATCTGCTTGACCGCCAGCGGCATCGCCTGCAACTCGCCCGCCGATCCGACCAGCGGATGCGAAGAGAGGATACGATCAACCAATGTGGTGCCGGTGCGGGGCATACCGGTCACGAAGATCGGTGCGTCCTCGCTCTCCAGTCCAGTTCCCCAAGCGGACGGCGAACCATCGGCAAACAACTGCTCGATCGCATCGAAGATCGCGGCATCCTGCGCAAAATCATAGCCGATCGCCCGCTTATGCGCGGCGTTAGCCGCCGACAGGTGCGCGAAGGCTTCGGTGGCATGGCCCATATCCTCGTGGCTTTTGGCCAGTGCATAGCGGATGCGCAACGCATCTTCCGGCCGATCCGCCCGCGCCAGCGCCGCTTCCAGCCGGGGCACAGGATTGGCCGCTTCGGTCTGGCGCGACAACAGGCTCAGCCCATAATGCGCGCGCGCATTGCCGGGGTCAGCGGCTAGGATGACCTCATAATGGCTGGCCGCCGCCTCGACCCGACCAGTGAAACCGCAGGCCGCGGCCAAATTATAGCGATAATCCAGATTGTCCGGCTCGCCCGCCACCGCCGCCTCGAAGGGCGCCAGCGATGCCGCATGATCGCCCAGCCGCGCCAGCACGCAACCGATCGTGTCGAACGTGCGCGCATCGCCCTGCCCCATCGCCCAAGCCTGCCGCGCCGCCTGTCCCGCTTCGCCATCGCGCCGCAGCAGGATCAGCAACCGCGCATATTGGGCCAGATGCTCCGCCTCCGGCCCGCGCGCCACCGCATATTCCAGCATCGGCAGCGCCTTGGCCACCTGCCCCGCCTCCGCCGCGGCCAGCCCCAGCAGGAAAAAGCCCGCCGGATCGTTCGGCCGCGTCATCGCCAATTGCTGCGCCGCCTGCGCCGCCTGCGCCAGGTCGCCCCGCGCCAGCGCCGCGCGGGCCTGCGCTTCCAGCGTCATGCCGTCCCCAGGGTGAAGCCCGCCACCCGCTCGATCATCCAAAAACAGCCAACGATCCCCGCGCCATACAGCGCCGCCTGCCGCACCCATTGATCCCGGTCGAAGATCGACGCCAGTTTCATGACGCCCAGCACGCAGCCAACGAAGATCAACTGCCCCAGTTCGACCCCGCCATTGAAGAAAAGCAGGCCCGACAGCCGTTCATCCGGCGCAACACCCAGTTCACGCAGCACGGTGGCAAAGCCCAGGCCATGGAGCAGCCCGAAGCCCGCGACCACGGCAAGCTGACGACGGCGGCGGTGCGGATCGGCCATGTCATCCGCCCGTGCCCGGATCGCCTCGCGCGCCATGAAGGCGATCGACAGCGCAATCACCGCTTCCACCGGCGGCACCGGCACTTTGACGATGTCGAAGAAGGCCAGCGCCAGGCTGAGCGAATGACCGATGGTGAAGGTCGTCACCAGCGCCAACAAATAACGTCCGCGCGCCAACAGGCAGAGGCACAGGACAAAGCCCAGATGGTCCCACCCGCCCAATATGTGGACGATCCCCTGCCAGGTATATTCGACCGCGATTTCCGGCAGCGCTCGCTGCCGTGCCGCCACCGCACCAATCGGCAATGACAGCGCATCGCCCGTTGGCTGCAACGCCTGCTGCACCCGCGTTCCGGTGGCGGTCGACAGGAACGTGCCGCCATCGACGGCCCACGGCGTAATGATCGCATCCTCGGCCGTGACCGCCCGGTCGCAATCGATGCTGATCGCATAGCGGGTAACGGTCGCCTCGTTCATCCGCTCACGCGCCGTCTCGCGACAGCCTTCGGGCAGGCCCAGGGGATCGTTGCTGGCCAGAACGGACGGGATGGACGCGCTAAGGTCAAAGCTGCCCGGCTCCATGCCCGGCTGGATCGCATAGTCGCCGACGCGGAACACATCGGCCTGCGCGGGCACGGCGACGAACGCCAGCAGCAGCAGGAGCCAACGCAGCATTTTATTGCTCCACCCGCACGCGATAGCCATCCTCCAGCTTCTGCACTTCCTTCTCGACCAGCGCGCCGCTCTGCTCGGCCAGAAAATCCTGTTTCACCTGATCGCGCACCGCGGGATAGGCGAGCATCGCGGCCGGTCCACGATCGCGCACCCGCGCGAAATGCCAGCCGCGCGTGGATTGCAGCGGGCCGATCCACTGGCCCGTCGGCGTCTTGTTCAGCGTGTCGAGGAAAGGCTGGCCGAACATGCCGCGCAGCATCGACACGCCATAATCGGGCAGATCATGCCCCATCCAGAAATCATCCCCCTTCACGGTGCCGCCCGCTTGCAACTGCGCCAGCAAGGCGGGGGCATCAGCCGGCCTCTGTTCAAAGAAGACATGGTCCACCGACAGGCGCGGTTCGGCCCGGTAGAGGTCGCGATGCGCCGCATAATAGCCCATCAACTGGTCCTCGCTCGGCTCGGCTGGCGCGCCCGCAATCATGAAGCGCACCCGGTCGATCAGCCGCTGCTTGGTCGTCTTGTCCGTCATGTGCATGCCCCGCTCCACCGCTTCGCGGAACAGCAATTCGTCGGCGACATAATCATGGATCAGCTTGGCGCGCGCCTCCACATCCGGCTTCTTGCCCGCCATCATCTCATAATCGTCGGACAGGCTTTTCTGGACAGACAAGGGCACGTCGATCGTCTCGCGCCGCGCAGTCACCGCCCAGTAGAGCGCGAAGATGACGCCCGACACCGCCAGGAACAGGATGAACGGATCGCGGGCGAAAAATCCCCGCAGCGAAGCAGACAGACGGCGCATCAGCGCAAGACCCTTTCACTAGGCACCACCGGGTTATGGCAACCCCAGCCTATCCCCCCTCTACGTCAAATGACGCATGGGTCGCCTGCCGCGTGTCGTCGCCAGGTGCGCATATCAGTTTCGACGGGATGCCGATCCCCCTCGAACAAAACCGCATCGCCTCGTTCGAACAGGATGTGGCGACCACCTCTGACAAAATGGGGCGGGTGCTAATCCAGCACCCACCCCATTGTCTTCCGTCCATGCGCGCGGGTCGATTCCCGTCATCACATAATATGGAGCTATTCAGGCCGCGACGCCCTTAAGATCGTTCGACGCGGGCATATGCATCTTGTGCCGATGCCCGGACCGTCAGTTGACCGAATCCTTGAGGCCCTTGCCGGCCTTGAACTTGGGCTGGGTCGATGCCTTGATAGTCATCGTTTCGCCGGTGCGCGGGTTGCGGCCGGTTGATGCCTTGCGCTGGGTGACGGAGAAAGTGCCAAAGCCGACCAGGCGCACTTCGTCGCCCTTTTTCAGCGCGCCGGTGATGGCATCGAACACGCCTTCCACAGCCTTGGTCGCGTCATTCTTGGTAAGGCCGCTGCTCTCGGCAACCGCGCTGATCAGATCCTGCTTGTTCATGCCTTGGGAACCCCCTGATGCTGTTGGTTAGTTTAGGAATCGCGGCGTAAAGGCGGCAATAAGGCGCAGCTTTGAGTGGCTGTCAAAGGGAAAGCGACGAAGTTCCCGGATCGCATGCAATTTCGCAATGCAGCATGAAAATGCCGGAAACCCGTCGCTTTTGCCCTATCGGCCCGTCGGTCAATGCCGCAGCGTAGCGTCCCCATCGCGCCCCTGGCCATTGCTCGGCTGCGCGGCCAGGTCATCCTCTTCGGTCCAGGCGATCGCTTCGGGCACCGACATCAAGGCGCGCGCCAGCACTTCGTCCACATGGCTCACCGGCACGATTTCCAGCCCGTCACGGATGTTGGCCGGAATTTCCGCTAGGTCTTTCTCATTTTCCTGCGGGATCAGCACTGTCTTGATGCCACCGCGCAGCGCCGCCAGCAGCTTTTCCTTCAAGCCGCCGATCGGCAGGACGCGACCGCGCAAAGTCACCTCGCCGGTCATCGCGACGTCCTTGTGGACCGGAATGCCGGTCAGCGTCGACACGATGCAGGTCACCATGCCGATGCCCGCCGATGGCCCATCCTTGGGCACGGCGCCCTCGGGCAGATGGATGTGGATGTCCTTGCGATTGAAGATGCTGGGCTTGATGCCATAGCCCGGCGAGCGCGCCTTCACATAGGAGAAGGCCGCCTGGATCGATTCGGTCATCACGTCGCCGAGCTTGCCGGTCGTCTTGATCATGCCCTTGCCGGGCACAGTCACCGCCTCGATCGTCAGCAATTCACCGCCCACCTCGGTCCAGGCCAGACCCGTGACCGCGCCGATCTGATGTTCTTCTTCACCGACGCCATGGCGATATTTACGCACCCCGGCATAGTCGGCGAGCGTGTCCGGCGTGATGACGACCTTCTCATAGACGCCTTCAAGGATCTTGCGCAGCGCCTTGCGCGCCAGCCGCGCGACTTCGCGCTCCAGCGTGCGGACGCCCGCCTCGCGGGTATAGTAGCGGATGAGGTCGCGAACGGCCGCCTCGGTCACTTCGAACTCGCCTTCCTTCAGGCCATGGGCGTCGATCTGCTTGGCGATCAGATGCCGCTGCGCAATCTCGACCTTCTCGTCCTCGGTATAGCCTTCCAGCCGGATGATCTCCATCCGGTCCAGCAAGGCCTGCGGCAAATTCAAGGAATTAGCGGTCGTCACGAACATGATATCCGAAAGATCGACGTCGATCTCCAGATAATGGTCCTGGAATTTGCTATTCTGTTCGGGGTCCAGCACTTCGAGCAGTGCGGATGCCGGATCGCCTCGGAAATCCTGGCCGAGCTTGTCGATCTCATCGAGCAGGAACAGCGGGTTCATCGTCCCCGCCTTTTTCAAGTTCGTCACGATCTTGCCCGGCAGCGAGCCGATATAGGTGCGGCGGTGACCGCGAATTTCCGCCTCGTCCCGCACGCCGCCCAGCGACTGGCGTACGAATTCGCGCCCGGTCGCCTTGGCGATCGAACGGCCAAGCGAGGTCTTGCCCACGCCCGGCGGGCCGACGAGGCACAGGATCGGGCCTTTGAGCTTATTGGTGCGCGCCTGCACCGCGAGATATTCGATGATCCGGTCCTTGACCTTGTCGAGCGCGAAATGATCCTCATCAAGGACATCCTGCGCACGCTTAAGGTCATTCTTGACCTTGCCCTTCTTGCCCCATGGCAGGCCCAGCAGCACGTCGAGATAGTTGCGCACCACGGTCGCTTCGGCCGACATGGGCTGCATGCCCTTGAGCTTCTTCAACTCCGCAGTGGCCTTCGCCCGTGCTTCCTTGGAAAGCTTGGTCTTGGCGATCTTCTCGGCCAGTTCGGCCAGTTCATCGCCTTCCTCGCCCTCGCCATTGCCCAGCTCGCGCTGGATCGCCTTCAACTGCTCGTTGAGATAATATTCGCGCTGGGTCTTTTCCATCTGGCGCTTCACGCGGCCACGGATCTTCTTTTCGACCTGCAGCACGCCCAGTTCGCCTTCCATGAAAGCGAACACCATCTCCAGCCGCTTGACCGGATCAGCCTCGACCAGCAGCGATTGCTTGTCGGACACCTTGACGTTGATGTTGGCGGACACGGCATCGGCCAGCCGCCCGGCATCCTCGATCTCGCGCAATTGCACCGGCGTTTCGGCGGGCAGCTTCTTGTTGAGCTTGGCGTAATTTTCGAACTGTTCGGCGACCGAGCGCATCAGCGCGGCAGCTTCCGGCCCTTCGGCAGCAATATCCTCGATCGCTTCGACATCGGCGACCAGATGCGTGCCGGTCTCCGCCATCGTCGTCAGCCGCGCGCGATGCTTGCCTTCGACCAGCACGCGCACCGTGCCATCGGGCAGCTTGAGCAATTGCAGCACCACCGCCACGACGCCCGTATCATAGAGCGAATCCTGACCCGGATCATCCTCGGCCGGGTCGAGCTGCGACACCAGGAAGATTTCCTTATTGCCTTCCATCGCCGCTTCCAGCGCGGAGACGCTCTTGTCGCGACCGACAAAGAGCGGGACGATCATCTGCGGAAAGACGACGATGTCACGCAGCGGCAGAAGGGGATATTGCACAGTCATTCACACTCCGGGCCAAATGGGGCCTGTCCTACGGTTCATCGCCTTTATGGGGATGCCTATCGCGTCAATCAATCAGGGGATGTCATAATGCGGTCACGATGAACCCAGGGTTATTATAGGGCTCTTCGCGCACATCCGCGCTCAGAACGGCAGTTTGAAGCCGGGGGGCAAGGGCAGGCCAGCCGTCATCTTGCCCATTTCGGCATTGCTGACCTCGTCCGCCTTCTTGCGCGCGTCGTTGAACGCGGCGGTCACTAGGTCTTCGAGCATCTGCTTTTCCGACGGGGCGAGCAGGCTGTCGTCGATCGACACGCCCAGGATGCGGCCCTTGGCCGACGCCTTGACCTTGACGAGCCCACCGCCCGCCGCGCCTTCGACTTCCAGCTTGTCGAGATTGTCCTGCGCACGCTGCAATTCTTCCTGCACACGGCTCGCCATGCCCAGGATTTCGTTCAGATCCTTCATTGTCCTACACTCCATTGTTCGAGCCGGTCATCCAGCTCCGCATCGGGAAAGGCCGCCATCGCCGCCTTCACCACCGGGGTTTCGAGAATAGTGGCGCGGGCATTGGCCTGCGCGGCCTGCTCCTGCGCTAATAATGTGGGCTGCGCCTCGCCATCGCTCTGCGCCACGCGCCAGGCAACACCCGTCACCTCCTTAAGCGCAGGCGCGATCCGCGCGGCAAAATCCGCCGATAGCGAGGGTGCCGCCCGATAGTCCATTTCAGGCGGCGCATAGCGTACCAGCGCGACGCTATCATGCAGTTCCTGCGCCAACTGCCCCTTGCCCCGCTGCCAGAAGGCCTCGATCAGGTCGGGAAAAATCGCTGGCAATTGCGCGGCAGGACCAGCACCTAGCGTCGCAGCCACCGCGCCCGGCACCGCCGCAGCAACAGGCCCGCCCTCGCGCAACATCCGCGCAATCTCGCCCGGATCGGGCATGGTCGCGGCATGCATCACCCGCAGCAGCGCCATTTCACAGCTTTCGATCGGCAGGATGGCGCTCGCCACCTCGTCATGGCCCTTGACCAGCAACTGCCACAACCGATGCAGCGGCGCGAAGCCGATCTGCGCGGCCCAGTCGGCCAGCGCATCGCGTTCCTCGGCGGACTGGCCGGGGCTGGCAATATCACGCCCCGCCTTCACCAATGTCACGGCATGGACCAGTTCCATCAGCCCGCGCATCAGCGCCAGCGGCTCGACACCCAGCGCATATTGGTCACGCACGGCGGCCAGCAGCGCGGCGGTATCGCCCGCCAGCAACAGCCCCAGCAGACGGCGCACCGCACCGCGATCCGACAGGCCGAGCATATCGCGCACCTGCGCCGCCGTGACGACCGGCTCACCCTCTCCCATCTCCGCATGGGCGATCGCCTGGTCGAGAATGGAGAGGCCATCGCGCGCCGACCCTTCGGCTGCCTGCGCGATCAGCGACAGCGCGTCCGGCTCGGCCGCGACCTTTTCGGCCTCCACCACATGAGCGAAATGGCTGGCCAGCAATTCGGCCGGAATGCGCCGCAGGTCGAACCGCTGGCAGCGCGACAGGACAGTAACCGGCACCTTGTTCACTTCAGTCGTCGCGAACAGGAATTTCACATGGGCAGGCGGCTCCTCCAGCGTCTTCAACAGCGCGTTGAAGGCGTTTTTAGACAGCATATGCACTTCGTCGATGATGTAGATCTTGTAGCGCGCGGAGACGGCGGCGTAGCGCACCGCCTCGATAATCTCGCGCACGTCATCGACGCCGGTATGGCTGGCCGCGTCCATCTCGACCACGTCGATATGCCGTCCCTCGGCAATCGCGGTGCAAGGTTCGCAGACCCCGCACGGGTCGATCGTCGGCCCGCCCTGCCCGTCCGCGCCGATGCAGTTGAGCGCCTTGGCAATGAGCCGCGCGGTCGATGTCTTGCCGACCCCGCGCACGCCCGTCATCAAAAAGGCATGGGCCAGCCGCCCGCGCCGGATCGCATTGCCCAGCGTCTGGACCATCGCATCCTGCCCGATCAGCTCATGAAAGCTGCGCGGTCGATACTTGCGCGCGAGGACGCGATAGGGCTGCTGGGAATCGGACATCGGTCTGGTCTAGCCGTTCGGGCCGCCATTGTCGAAGCGGGATGATGGCTGGAAGGTGGGAGCCGGAACGACCCGTGACGAAATCACTGTGGCTGCTTCCGTCAGGACCTGACCCGGTTCGCGACGATCACGTCCGCCCGACTCCCGCGGCGCATATGGCGAAAGGGTGACAGGATGGCAAGGGGCAACCAAAGCCGTTCGCTTCGAGCGAAGTCGAGAAGCGGCGACCTTGGCGCAAGCGTGTCTCGACTTCGCTCGACACGAACGGAACGGTGGAATACTCCTATTCCAGCCCGCTCTTTTGCGCCTGCCCGACAAATTCCAGCGCAGCCCGCGCCGTCTCCGCAATCGCCGCCTCGGCCTTCTTGGCATCGACCGTCGGCCGATCGAGATAGACCGCCAATATATATTCATCGCCCGCCGGCGACTTGACCAGCGCCACGTCATTATAAGCGGTGCCGCAGCTGCCGGTCTTGCTGCCAGACGTCCAGCCTTCCGGCAGGCCCGCCTTGATCCGCTTGTCGCCCGTGCTGCTGGCGTTGAGCCAGCCGCGCAGCCGCTCGGCGCTCTCGCCCTGCATGTCGCGGAACAGCAGCCGCCCCATCAATCCGGCCATGGCGGCGGGCGTGGTTGTATCGCGCGGATCGCCCTCGGCGTTTTCGTTCAACTCCGGCTCGTTGCGGTCCAGCCGGGTCACGCTGTCGCCATGCGCGCGCATGAAGGCGGTCAGCCCCTGCGGCCCGCCCAGCATCGGCAGCAGCAGGTTCGCCGCACTATTGTCGCTCACCTCGACCGCCGCCTGCGCCAGTTCGGCCATGCTCATCCGGCCGCGCTTGCGGTTCGCCTTCACCACCGGCGCATAATCGAGAATATCGTCCTTGCTGAAGGATATCTCCCCCTCCAGCCCGAATTTACCACCCTTAGCGCCGATCAGCACCGCCGCCGCCAGCGGCCCCTTGAAGGTCGAGCACATCGCGAACGGCTCATCGCGGTTGAAGCCCAGCAAGAGCGCGCCCTGCTTGTCGACCAGCGCAACGCCCAGCCGCCCGCCGGTTTCCTGCTCGATCTCTTTGGGATTGCGCACCTGCGCCAGCGCCGATTGCGGCACCAGATAGCGCGGCGCAGGCGGCAGCAGCGAATCAAGCCGTCCGGTCGGCACCGGCTCCTTGGTCTCGTTCTGCTTGTCGGCGGCGCTGGACGGCGCGGCGATCAGCAGCAGCATGGCAAGCGCGGACAGGCGTTTCATTGGCTTCACATACCCTGCATATTATAGGATTCGGGCGGAATACGCACGGTGAGTTGGTCCAGCCCATCGGCGAGGATGATCTGGCACGACAAGCGGCTGGTGCGCGTGGCGGATGCGGCGAGGTCGAGCATATCCTCCTCATCCTCGCTGGCGCGGCCCAGGCGCGGAAAATCGGTGGCTTCGACGATGACATGGCAAGTGGAACAGGCCATCTGCCCCTCGCACGTCCCTTCGAGCGGCTGGCCCGCCGCCTGTGCGATGTCGAGCAGCACCGATCCCGCCGGGGCATCGACCTCCTGTCGCCGTTCCCCGTCAGCGCTGATGAAGGTAACCCTGGTCATGATGGTGCGACGCTCCCTTTTTTTACAGCGCCGCTTGTGCGGCTGCTGCCTTGTTCAATGCCTCCGCAGCGCTCTCCAGTTCGGCCGGTGTCGTATAGCGGCCAAAGCCGATCCGCACCGATCCACGCGCCTGTGCGTCTGTCAGGCCCAGTGCGCGCAACACATGGCTAGGCCTGCCGGACCCGCTTGCGCAAGCGCTGCCGAGCGAAAAAGCGATATTGCGGCAATCCGACAACAATCGCGCGCCGTCGATTCCGGCGCGGCGCAGGTTGAGATTGCCCGGATAGCGCGCCGTCATGCTGCCATTGATCGTCCAGTCAGCGAACAGGGTGCGGGCAAGGTCGGACAGCGATTCAATGTGCGCGCGGTCCGCCTCCGCCCGTTCGCGCATCAATCGCGCGGCAACCCCGAATCCCGCGCACAGCGCAGGCGAGAGCGTGCCGGAGCGCAACCCGCCTTCCTGCCCGCCGCCATGGATAAGCGGCGCGAGACTGATCCCGTCGCGTAGCCACAAGGCACCCACCCCCTTTGGCCCATGGATCTTGTGCGCGCTGATCGCCACCATGTCGCAGGTGTCGGGGATCGGCACCCGGCCATAGCCCTGCACCGCGTCGCACAGCAGCAACGCGCCCGCCTGATGCGCCAACTGCGCTAGAGGCGCGACGGGCTGGATCACGCCGATCTCATTATTGACCAGCATCACTGCCACCAGCGCCACGCCGGGCCGTATCGCCTGCGCGGCCGCTTCCAAGTCCACGACACCATCCGCGCCGACCGGCAGCACCGTCACCGTCCGCCCCGCGCGCGCCAAGGCCTCCACCGTATCCAGCACCGCCGCATGTTCGGTCGCGATCGTGACGATATCGCCCTTGGGCGCACCCTGAATGGCGATGTTGAGCGCCTCGGTCGCGCCCGACGTGAACAGCAACCGCCCGCCCGACGGCAACAGCGCGCCGATCGCCTCGCGCGCCACCTCGACCTGCGCCGCCGCCATCCGCCCCGGCCGATGTGCGCTGTGCGGATTGGCGAACTGGTCGCGCAGCAGCGGGACCATCGCCTCATAGGCTTCGGGGGCCAGCGGCGTCGTCGCCTGATAATCGAGATAGATCATCGCCGCGCCCGCGTCGCCATCGCCGTCCAGGCGGCCAGGAAGCGATCGACATCGCTATCACGCGTCTGCGGCCCGAAACTCACCCGCACCACCTCGCTCGCCACCGCCTCGTCCCAGCCCATGGCGTGCAGCACATGGCTGGTCTTGAGCGACCCCGACGAACAGGCGCTGCCCGCAGACACCGAAATGCCCGCCATATCAAACTGAATGAGTTGCGCGCGCGCCGATAGGCCCGGCATCCGGTAGCTGGCGATGGCCGGGATACGCGGCGCATCACGCGCGACGATCACGCCACCCGCTGCCTTGATCCCCGCATCGAGCCGCGCGCGCAGGATCGCAGCACCCGGCAACCAGTCTGCCCGCGCCTCCAGCGCTGCGGCCATCGCCAGGATCGCAGGCAGATTCTCTGTCCCCGCGCGATAGCCCTGCTCCTGCCCGCCGCTCGCCTCAATGAGCGCCAGATCGCGGATCAGCAGCGCGCCGATGCCCGGCGGACCACCGAATTTATGCCCGCTGATCGCGATCATGTCGGCATCGGGTAGCGGCAACTTGCCCGCGCTCTGCGCACAATCGGCGAACAGGATCGCGCTATCCCGTGCAAATTCGTCCAACGGCTGGATGACGCCGGTTTCATTATTGACGTGCTGGATGGCGAAAACTGTTGCCCCCCCGTCATCCCCGCGCAGGCGGGGATCCATCTCCCCGGCTATATCCGTGGCGAGGCTGGGAGATGGGTTCCCGCCTTCGCGGGAATGACGAAGCATATGGACGCGACCATCCCCATCCACCGCCAGCCGCCCGGCCCCCTTCGTCACCCGCAGGACCGCATCATGCTCCACCGCCGACGTCACGACCCGCCCCGCCTTCGCCCGGCCAAGCCCGATCGCGATCGCCTCGCTCGCCCCCGACGTGAAAATGACATGCCCGTCCCAGCCCAGCGCCGCCGCGATCCGGGCGCGGGCGTCCTCCAGCGCGGCGCGCGCGGCGCGGCCGTCGGCATGGGGGCTGGACGGGTTGGCCCAGCTGCCCATGGCGGCGACCATCGCCGCCTGGGCCTGGGCCAGCATCGGTGTCGTCGCGGCATGATCGAGATAGAGACGGTCGGCGGCCAAGGGGGCTACTCATTGATTGCGGAAATGGCGGCGGCTTCTATATAGGCGGTCTGCCGCGCTGCGCCAGCACATCCCTTGGCGTGCCCGACGCGACTCCATTTGCCGCCCTGCCCATCCGGGCCGAGTGGCCCAGAACGATAACAGGTGCCATGCCCGACGTAATCTTTACCGGACCCGAAGGCCGTCTCGAAGGCCGTTTCAGCCCCCCGCCCCGCCCGCGTGCGCCGGTCGCCATGATCCTGCACCCGCATCCGCAGGGCGGCGGCACCATGAACGACCGCATCACCCAGGCGCTCTACAAGACCTTCGTGAAGCGCGGCTTTGCCGTGCTGCGCTTCAATTTCCGGGGCGTCGGCCGCAGCCAGGGAACGTTCGACAATGGCATCGGCGAACTCTCCGACGCAGCCGCCGCGCTCGACTGGGTCCAGAGCTTCCACCCCGAAGCGCAGACCACCTGGATTGCGGGCTTCTCCTTCGGTGCCTGGATCGGCATGCAATTGCTGATGCGCCGCCCGGAAATTCGTGGCTTCATCTCGGTCGCCCCGCCTGCCAACATGTACGACTTCTCTTTCCTCGCCCCCTGCCCCTCATCGGGCATCATCGTGCAGGGAACGTCCGATGAAGTCGTGACCGCCAGCGCCGTCCAGAAACTGGTCGACAAGTTGCGCACGCAAAAGGGCATCACCATCCACCATGATGAAATCCGGGGTGCCAATCACTTCTTCGAACATGAACTCGACCAGCTGATGAAGTCGGTCGACAATTATCTCGACATGCGCCTGTCCCCGGATTCGCCGATCCGCTGAGGGGCAACGCCCGCGAAACAGAAAAAGGGGCTGCCGCAAGGTGGCCCCTTTTTATTTGGGCAAAGGCAAAGCCAGACTTTCAACGGGCCTGATTATTCGGCGTGGCATCCTTGGCTTCCGCCCGTTAGCGCAGCGATCATGTCCGACACCCCCGAACCCAAGCCCCGCATGGTCTGGAGCCGCTATTATAGCAGCTTCATACCCGCCCCGCCCGGTCCCAGCTTTCTCGACCGGATCAAGGCCGCAAGCGGCGCGATCGGCGGGATCGCGATCACCGGGCTGCTATGCGGCCTGATGCTCGGCAATGGCCTGGCCCATCCGCTGCTGGTGGCCCCCATGGGCGCGTCGGCGGTGCTGTTGTTCGCGGTGCCCGCCAGTCCGTTGGCGCAACCCTGGCCGGTGCTGGGCGGCAACATCATCTCCGCGCTGGTCGGCATCGCCATCGCCCACATGATCCCCAACCCGACCATGGCGGCGGCCGTGGCGGTCGGCGGGGCGATCGCGATCATGTCGCTGCTGCGCTGCCTCCACCCGCCTGGCGGCGCAGTCGCGCTCTCGGCCGTGCTGGCCGGAAACGATACCGGCTATCTGTTCGCCCTAACGCCGGTGGGCGCGAACACGCTGCTGCTCTTGATCGTGGCGATGCTGTTCCACCGCATGGTCGGCCAAAACTATCCCCATGTACCGCCCAAGGCACCGTCGCCCCACGCCACGAACGATCCCGCCCCCCTGCTACGCGCCGCCCCCAGCGCGCAGGATATTGCCGACGCGCTCCATGGCTTTGGCGCACGGCTGGACGTGGACGAGGCGGACCTGCGCCCCTTGCTGGCCGATGCCCAGTTGCGCGCGGCCGAACGCAGGCATGGCGCGATGCGGTGCGATGAGATCATGGCGCGCGATGTGCTGCATATCGCCGCCGGTCAGACGGTGGCAGAGGCCCGCACGCTGATGCAGGCGCGCAATCTCCTGTCGCTGCCGGTGCTGGACGATGTTGGCCGGGTGCAGGGGATGATCAATACGCGCGACTTGTTGCAGGACGGCGTACTTGTCGCCGACGTCGCCCACCGGCCGCTCTTCGTCCATGCCGATACGCCGGTCGCGCGCCTGATCGGTCCGTTCAGCAGCGGCGCGCGCCATGCTGCGGTGGTGGTCGACACCGATCATCGCCTGCTCGGACTGGTGACGCAGACCGATCTGCTGGCGACGCTGGCGCTGCGGCTCAGCGCCGTTCCAGCCCCGGCAATTCCGGCCCCGGTATCGCCGTGATCGCGACATTGCCGAACATCACCAGCCCCGCGATGATCATCAGCGCGCCGCGCTTGCGGTCGCGCAAGCGGAACATCACATATAGGCCACCGCCGGTCAGCAGCAGCCCTGCCAGCATCAGGATGGAGAGGATCGTGCCTGTCATGGCTCTGCCCATAAGGGCGGCGGACCAAGGTGGCAATCTACCGCTTCTGCCCCTAAGAGGCGCGGGAACGAATCACCCCATCGGTGAAGGGACGCACCGCAGATGAAGATCGCCATCGCATCCGACCATGCCGCCGTCGAATTGAAGGCGGAACTGGCGCAATGGCTGCGCGATGAAGGGCATGAAGTCGATGACCTCGGCCCGGCGACCGCCGACCGCGTCGATTATCCCGATTATGGTTACAAACTCGCGACAGCGGTGGCCACTGGCGCGGCGGATCGCGGCATTGCGCTGTGCGGGTCGGGCATCGGCATTTCGATCGCGGTCAATCGCAACCCGGCCTGCCGCTGCGCGCTGGTCGGCGAACCGTTGTCGGCGGCCCTGTCGCGCGAACATAATGACGCCAATGTGCTGGCCATGGGTGCGCGCCTGACCGGCGTGGACATGGCCAAGGCCTGCGTCATCGCCTTCCTAACCACTGAATTTGGCGGAGGCCGCCATGCCGGCCGCGTCGACAAACTATCCCAGCCCGCGCTCTGAAAGGATATTTCGATGAGCATCGACACCCTCAGCCCGGCCATCCGTCAGGACGGCTTCTTCAGCGAATCGCTTAGCAGCGCGGACCCCAAAATCTTCGGCGCGATCGAAAACGAACTGAAGCGCCAGCAGGACAAGATCGAACTGATCGCGTCCGAAAATATCGCGTCCAAAGCCGTGCTGGAAGCCGCAGGCTCGATCTTCACCAACAAATATGCCGAAGGCTATCCGGGCAAGCGCTATTATGGCGGCTGCGAATATGCCGACGTCGTCGAAACGCTGGCGATCGAACGGGCGAAGGCGCTGTTCGGCGCGAAATTCGCCAACGTCCAGCCCAATAGCGGCAGCCAGATGAACCAGGCCGTGTTCCTGGCACTGCTCCAGCCGGGCGACACCTTCATGGGCCTCGACCTGTCGTCGGGCGGCCATCTGACCCATGGGTCGCCGGTCAACATGTCGGGCAAATGGTTCAACCCCGTCGCCTATGGCGTGCGTGCCGACGATCATCTGATCGACATGGACGAGGTCGCCCGCATCGCGCGCGAGAGCAAGCCCAAGCTCATCATCTGCGGCGGCACTGCCTATTCGCGCCACTGGGATTTCGAACGCTTCCGCGAAATCGCCGACGAAGTGGGCGCTTATCTGCTCGCCGACATGTCGCATTTCTCCGGCCTGGTCGCGGGCGGCGCGCATCCCTCGCCCATCCCCCATGCCCATGTCACCACCACCACGACCCACAAGTCGCTGCGTGGTCCCCGTTCGGGCATCATCCTGTGCAATGACGAGGCGCTGGCCAAGAAGTTCAACAGCGCCATCTTCCCCGGCCTGCAGGGCGGCCCGCTGATGCACATCATCGCCGCCAAGGCCGTGGCGTTCAAGGAAGCGCTGACGCCGGAATTCAAGGCTTATGCGCACCAGATCGTCGCCAATGCCAAGACGCTGGCCGCGACGCTGGCCGACGCTGGCTTGTCGATCGTGTCGGGCGGCACCGACAATCATCTGATGCTGGTCGATCTGCGCGCGAAGAACACCACCGGCAAGGCCGCCGAAAAGGCGCTGGATCGCGCCTACATCACCTGCAACAAGAATAACGTGCCGTTCGACACCGCCAGCCCGTTTGTGACGTCGGGCGTGCGTCTGGGCACGCCCGCTGGCACGACGCGCGGTTTCGGCGAGGCCGAGTTCCGCGAGATCGGCCAGTTGATTGCCGAGGTCGTGGAAGGCCTCAAGCGCAATGGCGATGACGGCGACGGCCAGGTCGAAGCCCATGTGCGCGAAAAGGTGCTGGCACTGACCGGGCGGTTTCCGATTTATTGAAGGTAACTTGCTTTAACCCGTTCGTCCTGAGTAGGGGCTGAGCTTGTCGAAGACCCGTATCGAAGGGTCTTGCAGAACCTGTCCTTCGATACGCCATTTCGACTTCGCTCAATGGCTACTCAGGACGAACGGAGTTGAAGAGTCCATGCGCTGCCCCTTCTGTTCCCATGAAGACAGCCAGGTGAAGGACAGCCGGCCGACGGAAGATGGTGCCGCCATCCGCCGTCGCCGCCAGTGTGAAGCGTGCGCCGCGCGCTTCACCACCTTCGAGCGCATCCAACTCCGCGACATCTGGGTGGTCAAGAGCGAGGGCCGCAAGGAAGCGTTCGAGCGCGACAAGCTCGCCCGCTCGATCGGCATCGCCTGCCGCAAGCGCCCGATCGACCCCAGCCGCATCGAGAAACTCATCTCCGGCATCCAGCGCCAGCTCGAAACCAGCGGCGACACCGAAGTCCCCGCCCGCGCCATCGGTGAAATGGTGATGGAAGGCCTCAAACGCCTCGACAGCGTCGCCTATATCCGCTTCGCCAGCGTCTATAAGGACTTCACGGATGCGAAGGATTTCGAGGATTTCGCCGGAACGGTGAAGGAAGTGGGCGGGTGAACACGCTCCTGCCTCCGTTCGCCCTGACCACACACTCCCTCCGTTCGGTTCGAACGCTTCCCACATCCGTTCGTCCTGAGTAGCCATTGAGCGAAGTCGGAGTCGAAGACGACCGAAGGCCAAATGGCGTATCGAAGGACCGCGCAATGACGTTCCACACCTACATGCTGCATTGCGCCGATGGCAGCTATTATCTCGGCCACACGGACAATCTGGAGCAGCGCGTCGCGCAGCACCAGTCAGGCGAAATTCCGGGATACACGCAGAGCCGTCGCCCGGTCGCCCTGGTCTGGAGCCAGGATTTCGGCACACGAGATGAAGCGCTTTCCGCCGAACAGCAGATCAAAGGCTGGTCGCGCAAGAAAAAGGAAGGGCTGATCGCCGGGGACTGGGACGCCATCCGGCTCGCGGCGCGCAAATCCTTCGATACGGGGCTTCGACAAGCTCAGCCCCTACTCAGGACGAACGGTAATATGATAGAACATGCACCCCCACCCCCCGTCATCGTCCTCGTCCGTCCCCAACTGGGCGAGAATATCGGCAAGGCCGCGCGCGCGATGCTGAATTTCGGGCTGACCGAGATGCGCCTTGTCACGCCCCGCGATGGCTGGCCCAATCCCGACGCAGGCCCATCGGCGGCGGGTGCGGATTTCATCCTGGATCAGGCCCAAGTCTACGAAACGCTCGCCGATGCGGTGGCCGACTGCGCCCATGTGTACGCGACCACGGTCCGCAAGCGCGGCGTCACCAAGCCTGTCGTGACGCCCGAAGAAGCCGCCCGCGAAATCCACGCCGCGCAAGGCCGCTGCGCCTATATTTTCGGCCCCGAACGCTCTGGCCTGGAAACAGAGGATGTCGCCCTCGCCCGCAAAATCCTGACCGTCCCGATCAACCCGGAATTCGGCTCGCTGAACCTCGCGCAAGCGGTCATCCTGTGCGCCTATGAATGGTCGAAGCAGGCGAACCTAGCCCAGCCCACCATCACCGACCTTGGCGTACCCGCGCCGCAGGAGGAGTTGGAAGGCATGATCGACCAGTTCACCACGTTGCTCGAAAAGGTCGGCTATTTCTTCCCGCCAGACCGCGCGCCCGCGACCAAGCTGACGCTGCGCAACCTGCTGACCAAGCCGGGCTGGAATCATCTGGAGGTGCGGACGCTGCGCGGGGTGATCTCGCACCTGAACCGGCCACGCGAACGCTGACCGGCGGCGGGGGGTGTCAGATGCCCCCGGCCGTCACGGGCCAACCGCCCGCTTCCAGGCCTTCGGACAATGCCGTAACGCACGCATCGAGCCGTTCGGTATCGGTCGATCGCACCACGAAATTCGCGCCGGTGCGGCCTTCACGAAAGAAGGGGTAACTGCCGATCTGGCAGCCCTCATGCGCGCGCTCGGTCGTGCCCAGCAGGTCGGCAATCTCGCTTTCCGCGACCCAGCAGCCCACCGTCGCCGACTGGACAGGCAAGCCACCCTCCAGCGTCCCGGTCAGCTTGTCGAGCATCCCGGCGGTGATGTGCGGCACGCCTGCCATGATGAAGATATTGCCATGCCGGATGCCGGGCGCACCCGACATGCGATTTTCGATCAGGCTCGCGCCCGCAGGCACCCGCGCCATGCGCAGCCGCGCGTCGGTCAGCCCGCCGCGTGTCTCATAATAGCCCGCCAGCATCGCCCGCGCCTGCGGGTGGATTTCCACCGCCACGCCCAGCGCCGCCGCGATCGCATCGACCGTGATGTCGTCATGAGTCGGGCCGATGCCGCCGGTGGTGAAAAGATAATCGTTGCGTACCCGTAATATGTTGACCGCCTCGACGATCGCGTCCTGATCGTCGGCGACGACCCGCACTTCGCGCAGGCGGATGCCCTGGACGTTGAGCCACAGCGCGATCTGCGCCACATTCTTGTCCTGGGTCCGGCCAGACAATATCTCGTCGCCGATCACGATCAGCGCTGCGGTCCAGATGCGGGTGGTATCGGCCATGGCGGCTGCATAGCCTGCGCTGGTCGCGCTGCCTAGCCGCCCTCTCGCATTATCGCGCATCTGCCCCTATAGTCATGCCATGACCGAATATATGACGATGACGGCGGACGCGCCGATCTCCCGCTCGACTGCGATCAAACTCTATGACGCAGCCGGTTTTGCTGGCATGCGCAAGGCCGGACGGCTCGCCGCCGAGATACTCGACGCGCTGGTGCCGCATGTCGTGCCGGGCGTCACGACCGGCGAACTGGACGATATCGTCCGGCGCATGACGCTCGACGGCGGCGGCGTGCCCGCGACGCTGGGCTATCGCGGCTATACCCATAGTTGCTGCACATCGATCAACAATGTCATCTGCCACGGCATCCCCGGCGACTATCGGCTGAAAGATGGTGACATCGTCAATATCGACGTCACCCCCCTGGTCGATGGCTGGCATGGCGACACCAGCCGCATGTTCATCGCGGGCGAAGCGCCGATCAAGGCGCGCCGCCTGGTCGAGGTGACCTATGAATGTCTGATGCTGGGCATCGAACAGGCCAAGCCCGGCAATCATCTCGGCGACATCGGCGCGGTGATCCAGCGCCATGCCGAAAAGCACCGCTATGGCGTGGTCCGCGACTTTTGCGGCCATGGCCTAGGCCGCGTCTTTCATGACAGCCCGGAGGTGGTCCATGTCGGTCGCCCCGGCACTGGCCCCGAATTGAAGCCCGGCATGTTCTTTACCATCGAACCGATGATCAACATCGGCAAGGCGGGCGTGAAGATGCTGGACGATGGCTGGACGGCGGTGACGCGCGACCGCACCCTGTCGGCCCAGTTCGAACATAGTATCGGCATCACCGAAACCGGCTGCGAGATTTTCACCAAAAGCCCCGCTGGCCTGGACGCGCCGCCCTATCTGTGAGCCAGTCTTTTGCTGCTTAAAAAACGGGCAGCGCCACAGGAAATTGCCCTGAATCCGGGCAATATGGACAAAGATTGCGGCATCGCCGAAAGCATATGCAGGCGATTCGCCATTTGGCACGGTAATTGAAGAAAAAGAGGGACGACGCAGGCCAAGGGGGGCATGATGTTCGTCTCTCGCACGGGAGAGAGGGATGCGGATCGACCGTATCCTGTCGGGCGTCATGGGTTGGGATTACGAGTGATGAAAAAGATCGAAGCGATCATCAAGCCGTTCAAGCTGGACGAGGTGAAGGAAGCACTCCACGAAGTGGGCGTGTCTGGCATCACCGTGACCGAAGCCAAGGGCTTTGGCCGCCAGAAGGGCCATACCGAACTCTATCGCGGCGCTGAATATGTCGTCGATTTCCTGCCCAAGGTGAAGTTGGAAGTGGTCGTTGACGACGCGCTGGCCGACCGCGTGGTCGAAGCGATCTGCGCCGCCGCGCAGACCGGCCGCATCGGCGATGGCAAGATCTTCATCTCCAACATCGAGGGCGCCGTCCGCATCCGCACCGGCGAGCGGGACAGCGACGCGATCTGATGGTTCTCCGCCAGCCCGACTTTCAGGCTGGCACTATGTAAGTTTCTGCCCGGTTCTTCGCGGACCGGAACATGATGGGCATCCACCTTACCCCTTCGGGGGGGTATTTTGAGAGAAGGGCAACTGCACATGGCCAATACGCCAAAAGACATCCTGAAGATGATCGAAGAAAAGGAGATCGAATGGGTCGATGTCCGCTTCACCGATCCCAAGGGCACCTGGCATCACCTGACCATGTGCGCCAACGTCATTGGCGAAGATGAACTGACTGACGGCCTGATGTTCGACGGCTCCTCGATCGAGGGCTGGAAGGAAATCAACGAATCGGACATGATCCTCAAGCCCGATCTGGACGCGGTTTTCTTCGATCCGTTCAGCGCGACGCCGATGATGATCCTGGTCTGCGACATCGTCGAACCGCTCGACGGCTCGCTCTATTCGCGCGATCCGCGCTCGACCGCCAAGCGCGCCGAAATGTTCCTGCAGTCGACCGGCCTCGGCGACACTGTCTATATCGGCCCTGAGCCCGAATTCTTCATGTTCGACAGCGTCGAATTCGACAACACCTATGCCTCCTCCTTCTACAAGCTGGACGATGTCGAGCTGCCGACCAACACCGGCACCAGCTATGATGGCGGCAATATGGGTCACCGCCCGCGCGCCAAGGGCGGCTATTTCCCGGTCGGCCCGGTCGATGTCACCACCGACATCCGCGCCGAAATGGTGACCACGCTGATGGAAATGGGCCTGCCCATGGACAAGCATCATCATGAAGTCGCTGGCAGCCAGCACGAACTGGGCCTGACCTTCGGCAAGCTCGTGGAAACCTGCGACCGCATCCAGATCTACAAGTACGTCGTGAAGATGGTCGCCCAGGCCTATGGCAAGACCGCGACCTTCATGCCCAAGCCGATCAAGGCGGACAATGGTTCGGGCATGCACACGCATATCTCGATCTGGAACAAGGGTCAGAACACTTTTGCCGGCGACGGCTATGCCGGCCTGTCGGAGACCTGCCTGTTCTTCATCGGCGGCGTGATCAAGCATGCCAAGGCATTGAACGCCTTCACCAACCCGACCACCAACAGCTACAAGCGCCTGGTGCCGGGCTTCGAAGCCCCCGTGTTGCTCGCTTATTCGGCGCGCAACCGTTCGGCGTCATGCCGCATCCCCTATGGTGCCGGCACCAAGGCGAAGCGCGTCGAATTCCGCTTCCCCGACCCGCTCGCCAACTCCTACCTCGCCACCGCCGCTTTGCTGATGGCGGGCATCGACGGCATCGAGAACAAGATCCACCCCGGCGAAGCGATGGACAAGAATCTCTATGACCTGCCGCCGGTCGAACTGGCCAAGGTGCCGACCGTCTGCGGTTCGCTCCGCGAAGCGCTCGAAAGCCTGGAAAAGGATCAGGACTTCCTGCTCAAGGGCGGCGTGTTCACCAAGGACCAGATCGACGCCTATATGGAACTGAAGTGGCCCGAAGTATATCGCTGGGAAATGGCCCCCTCGCCGGTCGAATTCGACATGTATTATAGCGGCTGATCCTTTCAGTCCGATATCACGCGAAAGGCCCGGTCGCTTGGCAGCGGCCGGGCCTTTCGTCATAGTTGAGCCTATGCCGCTGCGTCATTGCGCTGTCCTATCACGGCGAATTCTGCCAGGTTCCATTTAGGCGCACTGAAGACCAGCGAGAGGCGCACGCGACCAACCGATAGGATCAGCGGCTCGCAATAAAATATCAAAATGTGCAGGAAAAGTGCGAAGCTAAGCGCAAAATGCCTGCGCCGCCCGCCTCAGCCCGGTATCGAAGCGCCGAAGAGCAGCATGGGGTCACCTGGTGGCGACAGCGCGATCTCGCCGCCTGCGCCGGTGACCAGCGCGCGCACCATCCAGGCTGCCGCCGTCCGCGATGCCAGTCCCTCGATCGGCAAGGTGCCTGCCAGCGCCGCGCGCAGATCGGGGTCGAGCACTACCTTTGGTCCCTCGCCACGCACCACGATCTCAGTCACGCCCGGCCGCACTTCCGCGCCAATGTCGAGTTGCCCACCACGCACCAGCGCATCGCCCGCGATCAGCGCGAGGTTGAGCAGGACTTTGACAGCCAGCTTGCCCAGCATCTGTTCATCGACCATCCAGCCGACCTTCACCCGACCGGTGGTGACGAACATGCCCTCGATCGCGACCCGCGCTTCATGGGGCGGCACCACATCGCCGACCCCGCCGGCAGAGCCGAACGCCAAGCGAAAGAATTTAAGCTTGTTGGCCGACGTCCGCGCGCTGTCGCCCAGCAGTTCCAGGCAACGCTGGCGCATTTCCGGGTCCGTCTCGTCGGCCATCAGTTCCAGGCCGTTGTTCAGCGCGCCGACCGGACTGAGCAGGTCATGGCACAGGCGCGAACAGAGCAGGCTGGCAAATTCGATGCTGTCGGTCGGGTTGGTCATGCGGGGTCTGGATCGCCGGATAGGGGTCAGGAAAATGGGCTCTCACGGCTAATGCGCTGCCCCGCCGCGCGATGCAACCCCGGCTCGCCGCCTTTCCCTCACCTTATGTCGAGCAACGCCTCCACGAATGCCACGGTCCCGCCCTGCCCCGGCTGCGCGCGCCACAGACGCACCGCCTCGCCAGCCACGATCAGCCATAGCGTTCCATCGGGCATCGCACAGGCTGCGTCCGTAGCGGAGGGGATAGCGACGCCCGACGGGTGCGAGTGATAATGGCCGATCACTGTTGGCCCACCCGACCGCGCAGCGCGGTGCGCGGCGATCAGCACCGCCGGGTCCAGTTCGAAATGGCGTGCCGGGTCGGCCGCAACATTGGCCGCCGGGGCAATCGCCTCGATGTGGCCCGCCACCCCCAGCAACAGCCCGCAAATCTCCCGATCGTCCGCCGCTGCCAGCGTCACGATCCGGTCCCGTAACAGGCTTGAAATAGTCACGCTCATGCCTACATCCCTAGCCAATGGCCGCGGGGGTTTCCATCATCGAAGCAATTATCGACGCGGGCCAGCATGGCCAGCGGCTCGACCGTGCGCTCGCCGACCTTTTGCCCGACCTCTCGCGCGAACGGATCAAGGCACTGATCGGCGAAGGTCATGTCCGCGCGAAGGGCGAGACCATCAAACTCAGCGCCTCGGCCAAGGTCGCGACCGGGCAGCGTTTCGCGATCACCCTCCCTGCCCCCGCGGCGCTGGATGCGATCGCGCAGGATATTCCTCTCACCATCGTCCATGAAGATGCCGACCTGATCGTGGTGGACAAGCCCGCTGGCCTGGTGGTTCATCCGGCGGCGGGCAATCTCGATGGCACATTGGTCAACGCCTTGCTCCATCATTGCGCCGGGCAGTTGTCGGGCATCGGCGGTGTCGCTCGTCCCGGCATCGTTCATCGCATCGACAAGGATACATCGGGCCTGTTGGTCGTTGCTAAGACAGACCGGGCGCATGAAGGCCTGTCCGTCCAGTTCAAGGATCACAGCATCGACCGTCTCTATGCCGCGATCGTCTATGGCCATCCCGTCCCGCCCAGTGCGACGATCGATACATGGATCGGCCGATCCGACGCCGATCGAAAGAAAATGGCGGTTCATCGTGAGGGACGGGGAAAACGGGCGATAACCTTCTATAAGATAGAAGAACGCTTGAGCGGCGCGGCGATGGTCGAATGTCGACTGGAAACCGGCCGAACGCATCAGGTGCGCGTGCATATGGCGCATATCGGGCACCCCTTGATCGGGGATCCGGTTTACAGTAGGGATAGAAAAGGTTTCAAATCAATACTGGAAACGCTGGGTTTCAAAAGGCAGGCATTGCACGCCAAAACCCTAGGGTTCATACATCCGGTGACGGGCTCGCCCCTCCTGTTCCAAAGTGCATTGCCCATGGACATGCAGGAACTGTTAAGCGAGCTTAGAGTATAGGTTTCGACACGTTTGTGACGGCGATTTGGATGCCTCTTCTGGGTCCCGCCGCGCATGAAAGGGAAAGGTGAAGCGACATGGCCAACAAGAGCAATGTCCCCGCGGTGCCGGCGCTGGGCGGTGAAGCCAGCCTCAACCGCTATCTGTCGGAGATTCGCAAATTTCCGCTGCTCACCCCTGAGCAGGAATATATGCTGGCGAAACGCTATGAGGAACATCAGGATCCTGAAGCGGCAGCGCAGCTGGTCACCTCGCATCTGCGCCTCGTGGCGAAGATCGCGATGGGCTATCGCGGCTATGGCCTGCCGGTGAGCGAGCTGATTTCCGAAGGCAATATCGGACTGATGCAGGGCGTGAAGAAATTCGAGGCCGAGCGCGGCTTCCGCCTGGCGACCTACGCCATGTGGTGGATTCGCGCCTCGATCCAGGAATTCATCCTGCGGTCCTGGTCGCTCGTGAAGATGGGCACCACCGCGTCGCAGAAGAAGCTGTTCTTCAACCTGCGCCGGATGAAGAATAATATCGAAGCGTTCGAGGATGGCGATCTCAAGCCTGAGGACGTCACCAAGATCGCCACTGATCTTGGCGTGTCTGAACAGGATGTCGTGTCGATGAACCGTCGCATGGCGATGGGCGGCGACACGTCGCTCAACGTGCCGATGCGCGAAGATGGCGAAGGTCAGTGGCAGGACTGGTTGCAGGATCATGATCCGCTGCAGGAAGAGCGCGTCGCCGACGAGCAGGAGCGGACCCAGCGCCATGAAATGCTGGAAGAAGCGATGACCGACCTCAACGATCGCGAGAAGCATATCCTGGCCGAGCGTCGTCTGGCCGAAGAGCCCAAGACGCTGGAAGAACTGAGCCAGGTCTATGGCGTCAGCCGCGAGCGGGTGCGCCAGATCGAGGTCCGGGCGTTCGAGAAGCTGCAAAAGGCGATGATGCGGATTGCAGGTGACCGGCTGGGCCAGATGGCGCGTTTCGCCGCTGCCTGACGGATAGCACTACCGGCATTAAGAGGCTCCGGCATAAAGCCGGGGCCTTTTTTGTGCGCGCGGGTTGAGCGGCGTGGCGGGAGTGCGTTACGCTCCGGCCATGACCGCAAAACCCCTCCGCTCTCCCCGTCGCCGTTCGCGCTGGATCGTCCTTCCCTTCAAGATCATTCTCGGCTTTGTCGTCCTGTCGCTGCTGATGGTGGTGGTCTATCGTTTTGTGCCGCCGCCGGTGACCATGACCATGCTGCTCGATCCCAATGGCATCACCAAGGACTGGATGCCGCTCGACGAGATGGACCCGGATATGGCCCGCGCGGCGATCGCCGGGGAGGATGGCAAATTCTGCACCCATCATGGCTTCGATGTCGATGCCATCACCAAGGCTGCGTTGAACAATGCCAGCGGCGGACGCATCCGGGGCGGATCGACGATCAGCCAGCAGACCGCCAAGAATGTGTTTCTCTGGCAGGGTGGCGGTTTCGTGCGTAAGGGGCTGGAGGCCTGGTTCACGGTGCTGATCGAGGCGATCTGGGGCAAGCCGCGGATCATGGAAGTCTATCTCAACGTCGCCGAAACCGGTATCGGCACCTATGGCGCGCAGGCGGGCGCGATCCGCTATTTCAATCATGGCGCGGGCCAGTTGACGCGCGCGGAAGCCGCTCGCATCGCCGCCGTTCTCCCCCTCCCCAAGAAGCGCGCGGCCGTTGCGCCCACGGGGTTCACCCGCCGCTATGGCAACACGATCGCGGCACGGATCGGCGCAGTGCAGCGGGACGGGCTGGATAGCTGTTTGCGGTGACGCCCCCTCTTAACTTCGCATATTTCCCGCAGATTTCGATATAAAGTTGTGCGTGGCTGATCCTATCGGCAAGTGCGGCCGAACGGGCCACATCCTTTTATAGGCGGGCGTAGCCAAGTAGGACAGCGCGATTGCAGGCATGGAAAAAGGGCGGGGATTGCTCCCCGCCCTTTTCCCGATTTCTGATCGTCTGGACTTAGAAAGCCACAATCATCGACGCACTGATCGCGCGGGGCGCGCCATAGTTGACGAAGGTGCTCGCCGCAGTCGTCAGACCGCCACTGAACGAACCAATGTAGAATTTGTCGAACAGGTTGGACACGTTCAGCTGGAAGAACGACTTTTCCAGGCCAAGGTTCGCCAAATTGTAGCGCAGGTCAAGATCGACGACGGTGTAACCCGCCACCTTGAACGTGTTGATATCGTTCAGGTAACGCGAACCGGTGCGCTTGATCTGGGCACCCAGATCGACCGGGCCCAGTGTACCTTGAACGCGACCGCCCCACAGATAGGCCGGGGCACCGCGTTCGCGATTACCCTTGGTTGCCGCGAAGGTGGTCGCACCGGTCTGGACATCCGCACCGATTTCGGACTCGATGTACGAACCGAAGGCATAGAGCAACAGCCCGTCCATTGGGCGCACCGAAATATTGGCGTCTACGCCATATTTCTTCACGCCACCCAGGTTGGTGTCGATGCTGCAATCGCATTCGAAGCTGTAGGCCGAAGCAATGCGGTTCTTATACTTCGCATACCAACCGGTGACAGCCGCCTGAACGATATTGTTCTGGTAACGCAGGGCGAGGTCGAAGCTGTCCGATGTTTCCGCCACTGGCTTCGATGCATCGTTGCTGCTCGGCAGGTAAATGGAGTTATACAGCGTATCCGTGCCGGGGACCGAAATATTCGCAGCATAGCTACCCGCAAGGCTGATTTCAGGCGTGATCTTGAAGATCGCACCTACATTCGGGAGCAGCTTGTCATAATTATAGACGCGGTTCTGCGGCGCCGCGAAGGTCGGGTTAGCAGCGGCATAGGCCGCAACATTGCCGCTGGCGATGCAGTTCACATTGCCGTTTGGCGCGCTCGTAAAGCAGTTCTGCGTCAGGTCGCGCTTGAAGAAGGGTGCGCGAACACCAAGGTTGACCGTCAGCAGATCGTCAAAGAACGTACCACGATATTCACCGGCAACCTGATGCAGGATCGCATAGGACTTGCGATCACGCTTTTGGAGGATGTTGCCAGCGGCATCGGCCAATGGATCGTTCACCGGGAATACGTCGGTTGGCTCACCGTTGAACTGAATGAGCGAGCCCTCGCCCGTTTGACGGTGACGTGCGCGATCGAAGCTGTACGACAGACGAACGCGGTTGTTGTCGTCCAGTTCGTAGGAAAGGTTCGCAATGGCGACCCAACGCTTGGTCTGCGTCTGGCTGGGGTTGCCAATCAGAACACGATCGGATTCGCGAACGGTCGTGCGCGTCCCGTCCGAGTTGGTGATTGTGTAATCCTGGATGATGCCGTCGCCGTTCAGATCAACGCCAAGCGTGCCGTCGCCGTTCAGATCACGGTTGAAATAGGCGCTGCCGTTGAAATAGCCGGACAACAGGTTGTCGCCCTGAGCAAAGGCCGATTCATAGGCCGAGGTCGTACCACCGCCGTTGGCCTTCACATATTGATAGGCTGCGTCGGCCGAGAAGATCAAACGATCCGTCAGCGTCAGGCGCGTGCTAAGGCGGGCGTTACCGGTGTTCGACGGATTGTAACGACGCTCGAACTGGGTACCGCAACTGTTCGTCTGATCAGCGATGCCTGCATCCGCGACTGTGTTGATCGCGCAGGGAATGCCGCCGGACACATTGTAGAAGCGAGCGCTCTTGTCACCACTGAACGCAGCAGCCGACGCTGGCGAACCACCAAAGTTATTGCGGTTGACGTTATAATGGCCTGCAAGCGAGATGAAATCGCCGTTGGTGCCAATGTCCTGCCAGATTTTCCCGTTATACTGGGCTTTCTCGATCTTGCCGTAGTCCGAGAAGCTCGCCTTATTGTAGGCGCGCGAGGCCGAGAGCCAGGCTTTGGTGCCTTGGCCAGTCAGGTCGCCGGTCTGGATCATGCCGAATACGCGGTGGAACGGGCGATCGCCGGAGCCTTCAGCCACGATGTTACCATAGCTCACGCTCGCCATCGCACCAAAATCGTCGGTCGGCGTCAGCGAGTTGATGTTGACGGTGCCGCCAACAGCTGCGGCCGTCGGGCTGTCGACATCCGTTGCGCCCAAGTTGACGTTGATGCTTTCAACTAGTTCCGGGTCCAACTGCTGGTTGGTGTAGATTGCGTAGTTACCGGAATCGTTCAGCGGGATGCCGTCCAGGATCTGCGCGATACGATCCGAGCTGAAGCCGCGGATGGTGAAGCTGCCGCCCGACGAACCCCAGGGATCGTTGTTGGTGAAGCTGACGCCAGGCACCAAGTTGATGATTTCATTGACCGACTGACCAGGGCGCTGACGCTCGATGATTTCCTGGGTCAGAACGACCTTGGCCTTGGCCGAGTCGGGGATGCGTACACCGCCGATGCCTTGATCAACCTTGGCACCGGTGACGACGATGGAATCGTCGAAATCCTGCGAACCGGTCGACTGCGCGAAGGCGGCGCCCGGAATGGCGACGGCGATGATCGCGGCGCTGCCCATTAGAAACTGTTTCATTTGACCCTTTTCCCTTTTTCAAAGGTGGCGCGTGGGCGCCTGTGCTGTGCTGTTCTCTCAAGCCGGGACCGCATTTGGCGGTTACTGGCGACGGCCCTGTGATGCTCTGATTGCAAATTTGTTACAATGCAGCATCCAGACTGTCACATTCCCCCTCCACCCCGCGCCGTTGCGCTTGGGGACGCCCCGCTTCTGGCCATAAATCATTGCATTTTAGTGACTTAATGGTGCGGTGGGGACTTAGTTTGACAGTGGTGCAATTTTGCAACGCAGCAGGAATTTTTGTGCGCTGCACCCGCAGATCATAAAAAAGGGGCCGACGATCGCGCGTCGGCCCCTTTGGGATCAGTTATGGACAGGAAGACGTCAGGCGGCGTCTTCGGCCCGATTCTGCTTTTCGCTGAATACGCGGACCGGCTCTTTCTTGCCTGCGACCACATCCTTGTCGACCACCACTTCGCCTACACCCTGCATCGAGGGGAGATCGAACATGGTGTCCAGCAGGATCGATTCGAGGATCGAGCGCAGGCCGCGCGCGCCGGTCTTGCGTTCGATGGCGCGCTTGGCGATCGCGGTCAGCGCGTCGTCGGTGAAGCTCAAGTCGACATTTTCCATGTCGAAAAGCTTGCCATATTGCTTAACCAGCGCGTTCTTCGGCTCGACCAAAATCTTGACCAGCGCGGAGACATCCAGATCTTCGAGCGTCGCGATGACGGGCAGACGACCGACAAATTCGGGGATCAGGCCGAATTTGAGCAGATCTTCCGGCTCGCTCGACCGCAGCAATTCGCCGGTCTTGCGCTCTTCGGGCGCGGCAACATAGGCACCGAAGCCGATCGACTTGGCTTCCAGACGGTCGCCGATGATCTTTTCCAGACCCGCAAAGGCCCCGCCGCAGATGAAGAGGATGTTGGTCGTATCGACCTGCAAGAACTCTTGCTGCGGATGCTTGCGCCCGCCCTGTGGCGGCACCGACGCGGTTGTGCCTTCCATCAGCTTGAGCAGCGCCTGCTGCACGCCCTCGCCCGAAACGTCGCGGGTGATCGACGGGTTCTCGGCCTTGCGGCTGATCTTGTCGATCTCATCGATATAGACGATGCCGCGCTGCGCCTTTTCGACATTATAGTCGGACGCCTGGAGCAGCTTGAGGATGATATTTTCGACATCCTCGCCGACATAACCCGCTTCGGTCAGCGTCGTGGCGTCCGCCATGGTGAAGGGCACGTCGAACGTCTTGGCCAGCGTCTGCGCGAGCAAGGTCTTGCCGCAACCGGTGGGACCGACGAGCAGGATGTTGGACTTGGCGAGTTCGACCTCGCCCGGCTTGGAGCCGTGGTTGAGGCGCTTATAATGGTTATGGACCGCGACCGACAGGACGCGCTTCGCCCGGTTCTGGCCGATGACATAATCATCCAGCACATCGCAGATTTCCTGCGGGGTCGGCACGCCGCCATCCTTCTTGCCGACGAGACCGCCCTTGGTCTCCTCGCGAATGATGTCGTTGCACAGTTCCACGCATTCGTCGCAGATGAACACGGTCGGCCCCGCGATCAGCTTCCGCACCTCATGCTGCGACTTGCCGCAGAAGGAGCAGTAAAGCGTGCTTTTTGAATCGGAGCCGGTAAGCTTAGTCATTCGCCATTCTTTCTTCCCTGCCGGTTCCACGATCGACCTGATCGCATCGGCGAGGGATATTCTGGTCCAAAGGCCATCCTAGACCGTGGCGCGCCGTTTCCACAAGGGGAGAAGTGGCGCGCCGCGGCAAAGTCAGCCATCAACTATCCGACGGATCGGCCAAGGAAGGCCGCTGGTCGAACACTTCATCGACAAGGCCGAAAGCCTTGGCCTCATCCGCTTCGAGGAAGGTGTCGCGATCCATCGCCTTTTCGACCTCTTCCAACGACCGTCCGGTATATTTGACATACAGGTCGTTCAGGCGACGGCGGATACGCAGGATTTCCTTGGCCTGGATCTCGATATCGGACGCCATGCCCTGTGCGCCGCCGGAAGGCTGGTGGATCATGATCCGGCTGTTGGTGGTGGCAAAGCGCATGCCCGGCTCGCCCGCGGCCAGCAGGAAGCTGCCCATCGAGGCGGCCTGGCCCACGCAGAGCGTGCCGACCTTGGGCCGGATATATTTCATCGTATCGTGGATCGCCATGCCGGACGTCACCACGCCGCCGGGCGAGTTGATGTACATCCAGATGTCCTTCTTCGGATTTTCCGATTCGAGGAACAGCAGCTGGGCAACGATCAGCGAGGCCATATGATCTTCGACCTGGCCGGTCACGAAGATGATCCGTTCGCGCAGCAGGCGCGAGAAGATGTCGAAGCTGCGCTCGCCACGGTTCGACTGTTCGATCACGATGGGGACCAGCGCGGCCATGGGGTTGGTCATGATATCGGTCATTATGCTCTTTCAGTCAGCTGCTTTTGCCCACCCCTACATCGTCACAAAAGGCGGCAGGTTCAAGGGGGAACAGGTGCAGCGGGATCGGGCTAATCGCGCGCGGCGTAATCGGACGGCGCGCGGTGGGCGAGATAGGCCAGACGACGCACTTCGCGGCGGCCCCGCACGACGGTATCGAGGATCAGGCCGCACATCGCCGAAAGGGTGGCAAGGATCATGAGACCAGTCACCAATATCGCGGTCGGGAAGCGCGGCACGAGGCCCGTTTCCATATAGGTGACGATCAGGGGTGCAGCGAGGCCGAGCGCGAGCAGAGCCAGGAAGGCGGCGATGATGCCGAAGAACAGCACCGGCCGCTCGATGCGATAGAGGGTGATGATGGTGCGCAGGATGCGGAAACCATCGCGATAGGTGCTGAGCTTGCTGACCGATCCTTCGGGTCGCGCGCCATAGGCGGTGATGACTTCGGCCACCGGCATGGCGAGTTCGAGCGCGTGGACGCTGATCTCGGTTTCGATCTCGAATCCGGCGGACAGCACCGGGAAGCTTTTGACGAAGCGGCGGGAAAAGACGCGATAGCCCGACAGGATGTCAGTGAAGCTGCGGCCGAACAATTGTTTGAGCAGGCCGGTCAGCGCCCAGTTGCCGAGGCGATGGCCGGGGCGATAGGCCTCCTCCGCCTCGCTCTTGCGACAGCCGACCACCATGTCGAGATTGTCGGCGAGCATGGCGGCCACCATCGCCGGGGCGGCGGCGGCTTCGTAGGTCGCGTCGCCATCGGCCATGATGTAGATGTCGGCATCGACGTCGGCGAACATGCGGCGGACGACATGGCCCTTGCCCTGTTGCGACACGCGCCTGACGACCGCGCCTGCTTCGGCAGCGAGATCACGGCTGCCATCGCTGCTGTTATTGTCGAAGACGTAAATGACCGCCTGCGGCAAAGCGCGGCGGAAGTCGGCCACCGTCTGCACGATGGCGCCGGCCTCATTATAGCAAGGCAGGATGACCGCGATGCGCGGCGATCCGGCGGCAGTATCGCTGGCGAGAGCCATATCCACGGGCGGAAATTCCTTCATCGTCAGCCTATCCTCTGGTCGTCCGCGCACCAAGACATGGACCGGCAGGGTTAATATTTCCTCTGCCATAGCGGGCCAGACATGAAAAGCGCCCGTGCTTCACGAGGAAGCCGGGCGCTCTTTTCATCGGGCTATGGCCTTATTCGGCCTTGGCAGCGGCCTTCTTGGCAGGGGCCTTCTTCTTGGGCGCGGCCTCGGCGGCGGGCGCCTCCTCGGTTGCGACCGCGTCCTCGGCGACGTCCTTCTTGGCGGCAGCCTTCTTCGGCGCGGCCTTCTTGGGCGCGGCTTCTTCGGCGGCAGGTGCTTCGTCGGCTACCGGGGCGTCTTCTGCCTCGGCCTTCTTCTTGGGCGCAGCCTTCTTGGCCTTAGGCTTTTCGTCATGGTCATGACCGCAATCGGGGCCATGGACATGCGGCTTGAGGTCGCCGTCTTCGGCTTCGATCGCCGCTTCCAGCTCTTCCTTGGTCACGGTGCGTTCGGTGACTTCGGCCTTGTCGAACAGATAGTCGACGACCTTGTCCTCATAGAGCGGGGCGCGCAGCTGGGCGGCGGCCATCGCGTCCTGACGGACATATTGCACGAAACGCTCGCGATCCTGCGGACCGTACTGCTGCGCAGCCTGCATGATCAGGCGGTTCATTTCCTGTTCCGACACGGTCACGCCATTGGCCTGGCCGATTTCCGAAAGCAGGAGGCCAAGGCGGACGCGACGCACGGCGATGGCGCGATAGTCTTCCTTTTCAGCTTCCATTTCGGCGAGCGCGGCAGCGGGGTCTTCTTCATGACCCGCTTCATGCTGAAGCTGCGCCCAGATCTGCTCGAATTCGGCTTCCACCATGCTCGGCGGCACCTCGAAGTCGTGCGAGGCGGCGAGCTGGTCGAGCAGCTTGCGCTTCATATGGGTGCGGGTCAGGCCGTTATGCTCCTGCTCGATCTGCCCCTTGAGCAGGTCGTTCAGTTGCGTGAGCCCTTCCAGGCCCAGCGACTTGGCGAATTCATCGTCCAACTTGGGCTTGTCGCCGTCGAGGATCGACTTGACGGTGACGTCGAAGGTCGCCGCCTTGCCGGCCAGATGTTCCGCACCATAATCTTCGGGGAAGGTGACCTCGATGGTCTTTTCTTCGCCCTTCTTCACGCCGGTCAGCTGTTCTTCGAAACCGGGGATGAACTGGCCTGCACCGATCTTGAGGCGGATGTCGTCGGCCGAACCGCCTTCAAAGGCTTCGCCATCGACCTTGCCGACAAAATCGATGACCAGCGTGTCGCCGTCCTGCGCGACATGATCGTCGGCATGTTCTTCAAGCGCGCCCTGCTGGGTAGCGATGCGACCGGCCGATTCCGCAACCTGCTCGTCGCTGACGGGAACGGTCAGGCGCTCAAGCTTGAGGCCATCGACGCTGGGGGCGGCGATTTCAGGCAGCACTTCCAGCGCGACCTTGATCTCGGCATCCTTGCCGAACTCGAAACCCTCGTCCAGTTCGACCGAAGGCTGCATCGCGGGGCGCAGCTTCTGGTCGGCGATCAGCTTCTGGATGCTTTCCTGGATGCTGTTGTTGAGCGCGTCGCGCTGCAAAGCCTCGCCATGCATCTTCTTGACCAGGTTGGCAGGCACCTTGCCGGGACGGAAGCCAGGCATCCGCACCTGCGGCGCCATGGTCTTGACTTCCTTTTCCACTCGCGCGTCGATATCCTTCGACGTGATGGTTACGGTGTAGGCGCGCTTAAGGCCCTCGTTCAACGTCTCGACAGTCTGCATCTCTTCTCTCAAACGCTTTCTTCAGCTGAATTTCGGTGGCGCCTGCGATGGGCCGGGGCCTGGCGCACTGGTGCGGGCGAAGGGACTCGAACCCCCACATCTTGCGATACCAGAACCTAAATCTGGCGCGTCTACCAATTTCGCCACGCCCGCATCGGTCGCCGGTCGGCGCGGCATAGAGAAAAGCGGGGAAAGAGGCAAGGGATAGTGGCATGATGCCGGGAACCCTGTTGCCGGGCCGTGCGTAGCCTATCGACCAACCCCATAAAGGAGTGCCGCAATCATGGCTACCCAGCCCGATCCCAATCCCGACGGCCTGCCCCCACCCGACATCATCGAGCCGCAGTCGCCCGATGAGATGCCCCCGCCCGCGACTCCGGTCGAATTGCCGATGACAGAGCCGGACGAAATCGTGCCTGTCGGCCCGGATTATGACCAGCCCAACCGCGCACCGGCAGAGTTTCCCCCTGACTGAGTAACGAACAGTGTGATGAAAACCACATATCGATAATTTTCTTACTCAAAGTTGGAACAATTTGGTCGATCGCAAAAATTTCGTCGCCGCGCCGCTGGACAGCCCCCTGCAAGCATGATTGAATTGTGAAAGAAAAAAGAAATCGGGAGAGGCGCGGCTGATAAAATAAGGGGGTCGACGTGCATAAGGTTCGCGCCAAATTAGAATGGTTCAAAACCGTGATATTGCCGCAGGAGGCCGCGCTACGCGGTCGCCTTCGCCGCATCCTTCCCTCAGCCCATGAGCTGGAGGATATGTGCGCGGAAGTCATGGCGCGGGCCTATGCCACCGATAATTGGGAAAATGTGACGACGGGCCGCGCCTATCTGTTCACCATCGCCCGCACCCTCGTGATCGACACGGCCCGCCGCAACAAGGTGGTCAGTTTCGAAACGATCGCCGATCTGGAATTGCTGGGTGGCGACAATAATATCGAAGCGCAATTGCACGCCCGCGAGGCGCTGCGTCAGGTCGAAACCATTGTCGAATCGCTGCCGCCGCAATGTCGGCGCGTCTTCATTCTTCGTCGCATCCACGAAAAATCGATGCTGGAAATAGCGGAGGACATGTCGCTATCCGTTTCTACTGTTGAAAAACATCTAGCCAAAGCAATCGCAATAGTTATGCGGGCCTGGGCGGAACGTGAGGAAACGGATTTCGAGCGTGCAGGCGTCGGGGCCAACTTCAAGCAGCGGTCCCAGGGACGCGATCGAAGCGGAAGCCGCGCGCCTGCTGGCTAAGCTCCATAGCGATCCGACACCCCAGGAAGAAGCCGAGATTTGCGACTGGGTCGAGTGCGACCCACGCCATGCCGTAGCCTTTGCCCGTGCCGAAGCCGCATGGGATGCGGCCGAGCGCCTCAAGAGCGCCGCCGCCGATGTCACCCTGCCTTCGATGCCGGAGATCGTCAGCGAAGAACAGCAGCGCCGCCTGTCGCGCAACATCATGATCGCCGCTGCCGTCGCGATCCTGTTCTTCATCTTTGCCGCCATCGTCACCGTCCGCACGTTCAGCGGCGTCGATCGCTATGAAGCGGCCCTGGGCGAAATTCGCGACGTCACGCTGGATGATGGCTCGATCGTTCACCTCAACAGCGACAGCGAAGTGGAAGTCCGCTTTACCGGCCATGGCCGCAAGGTGCGGATCGTCAAGGGCGAGGCCTCTTTCGAGGTGGCCCCCGACAGCGAACGCCCGTTCGACGTGGAAGTGCGATCCGCCCTGATCCGCGCCGTCGGCACCGCCTTCAACGTGCGGATGCGGCCAGCGCTGACCGAATTGACGGTGACGCACGGCACGGTGACGGTCCATTGCGGCAACAAGGCGCAGCAACGGGTGACCGCTGGCAATGGCGCGGTGATACAGCCGCGGACCATCGTGCTGACGCGGTTGGGCGACAGGCTGGTCAGCCAGCGCATCGCCTGGCGCCATCAAATGCTGGAACTGGATGGCGAAACCATCGAGCAGGCGACGGCCGAATTCAACCGCTATCGCAAAGCGCCGATCCTGATCGGCGATACCCGCGTGTCTCCGCTCCGAATCGGCGGCCGCTTCCGCGTGCATGACAGTCGCGCATTCCTATCGGCGCTGGAACGCACCTTGCCGGTGCGTACCGTGCGGGGCGAGGATGGATCGGTCATGCTGCTCTATCGCGACGAAGAACCGACGCAGGCGAGCGAGGGCGACAGGTCTTAACCCAATAGCTCCCGCACCAGTTGCGGCACGAGGTGGCTGGCCGGGCCGAGGCGGCTTTCCTCGAAATAGATACTGCCGGCCGATGGATCGAGATTGAGTTCCATTGTTCGGGCACCGAAATGGCGGGCCGTCTGCACGAACCCGGCGGCGGGATAGACCGCGCCCGATGTGCCGATCGACACAAACAGATCGGCGCGGCGCACCGCTCCGTCGATGGCATCCATCTGATAGGGCATTTCGCCGAAGAAGACGATGTCGGGACGCAGACGGGGCTGCGCGCATCCGGCGCAGACCGTCCCCGGCGGCAAGGCTTGCGTCCAGGGCACCGCCTTGCCGCACGCGGCGCAGAGCGCGGATTGCAGTTCGCCATGCATATGGATCAGCCGCTTTGCCCCGGCGCGCTCATGCAGGTCATCGACATTCTGCGTCACGATCAGCAATTCGCCCGGCCAGGCCGCATCGAGCGCGGCCAGCGCTTCATGCGCCGGATTGGGGGAAATGGTTGCCAGCTTCGCCCGACGCTCGTCGTAAAAACGATGCACCAACGCGGGATTGCGCGCCAGTGCCTCAGGGGTGCAGACATCCTCGACGCGATGCCCTTCCCACAGGCCATCCGGCCCGCGAAAGGTGGCAAGGCCGCTCTCGGCGGAGATGCCCGCGCCGGTGAGGATGACGATGGTCTGGAGGTCGGGATTCATGGCATGACTATAGCCGAAATTGCTGGGACGAGAATGGGTGGAATGGGGACGGTCAGCTTTCGTTCGATTAGAGGAAGAAGCAGACACAATCAGAAGCCGTCAATTGGCTGCTGACCAGTCGGGCATTTTCATGGTAGCTGTCCCCGATGAGCGACATTCTCTTTACGGTATTTTTCGCAATTGTCGGATGCCTTATGGCGACGAGGCTTTACCTGCTTGTGACCAAGGGCGAGTTGAACGTCAAAGGCGTTATATATTCAAAGGGCGAAACGCCTGTAGCTTACGGTGCGACAACGATTTTTGCTTCGATAGGAATGCTATTCTCATTTCTTATGGCCGCGATCGGCATCGTGACGATTTTCCAAGGGCCGTAGTGATGGTTCAATCACGTAGACCCAGCGTAAACCACCGCTGCGAACGGCGATCAAAGGTGGAAAGCAGACTGTCTGGTTTCGAAGATTTAGCCATGCATTGCAGACTTGCGCGATCGGTGCGATCAACTCCTCATGACAGCTCTTGATAGTTTTACCTTGCCAATGATCGGCCAACCAACGTGGGGAGCCAAGCAAGGTTATGCCAGCTTTTTGACCTTCGAGTTCGGCGACCCTGAATTAAAAATACAAGAATGGCGCTCGGAGCAGCGAGGCTTTCGACGGCAGGCTTATGTTCAAGGCCGGTGGCACGTCTGGATTTATTGCTGCGAGTGGCGTGTAATCGTTGACAGTCAGCCAATCGCGTGGAGCGAAGATAGTAGAGATGACATCTCCCGCGCCACCGCTAACCTCGATGGGCAAAAACTGACTAAGATTTCGGTGCTTCCTTCTGCTGGCCGATCCAAATTTGAATTTGATCTTGGAGGCCTTCTCGAAACTTGGCCAGCCGGCGACGATCCGACTACAGAACAATGGTTCATTTATGGGCCAGACGACGTCTTTGCCTATCGTGCAGATGGTCAATACAGCCTTCATTCAGCCGATACAGCGCCTGAGATGGCGCTCTGGCAACCGCTCACTTAAACGTCTGCTTTGAGGCTTTAATCCGTTAGTTACCTATGACCTGCTTTGGTCGCTTGCAGAAATCATTGGCCATGGGCGTGCCCATGATCCTCGACGCGATGCCCTTCCCAGTGCCCATCCGGCCCGCGAAAGGTGGCAAAGCCGCTTTCGGCGGAAATGCCTGCGACGGCCAGGATGGCAATGGACGATATATCGTGGATCATGACGCGGCTTTGGCCTGCCGGAGCGTGGCGAGAAACCGACTATCGTAAGCCACCGGCGGACGGGTCACGCCGCCAAGTGCCACGCCCGGTCCCGCCATGCTTCCGCCAGGACCGGCATGTCGGCCAGTTGCGCCACCGCGTCGCGGTCTGCCTTATGCCCGCCGCCGATCAGCAGGTGAAAGACCCTTGCGATGGGCCATTCCGGCAAGGGGCGGTCGAGCAAGGCCATCCGCTCGCCTGCCTGCGCCTCGCCCTCGCGGATCACACGGAAATAGAGGCCGCTGCGGCCGGTCTTGACGATGGTGGCCAAGACATCGCGCGCGCCGAAGCGATGATCGAGCTTCCAGCAGGGCTGGCGCCCATGGCTGACCTCCACGATCGCGCTGCCCAGGGTGAAGCGGTCCCCTAAGCAGATCGTCTCTTCGGTCATGCCCCGCGCGGCGATATTTTCGCCAAAGGCACCGGGCGCGTCCAGCAGCGGATGGCCCGGCTTGCGGTCGCGCCACCAGGCATAATGGTCCTGCGGGTAGAGATGGATCGCCTTGTCCCAGCCGCCATGATGGATGGGATCGGCGACCTGATCGCCCTCCAGACCGCCCCAGCCGATCCGCACCGGGCCGGTCACGGGGGTCTTGGCGATGGCGCTATAGTCGGGGCCGCGAAAGGGCGCTGGTTTGCCGACGAGCAAGGCATCGACTGTCATGAAGGGCGTATCCATGCCGCCATGTTGCCATGGCTGCGGACCGCTGGCGAGGGCCGATCGGCGGCAGGTGGCGTCAGGCTGGGCTGATTTCCGAACGCAGCTTGAGGACTTCGCCGCCATTGTCGGAATGGATCAGGAAGGCGGGATCGTTGGGCGATCCATTGCGACGGATCAGCGATCCTTCGATCGTGCGTTCGACATGGCGGTCGAACCGCTCGGTAATGTGACCCCGGCCGACGCCCTGCCCCCAGTTCCACTTGACCCGCTTTCCCTTGCGAAATGTCTCGGTCATCAGGGCATCCTCTTCCTGTCGGGCGCATGCTGCGCCAGCCGGTTTACATGACAAGCGAAGGTCAAAATTCCCAACGGCTTAACCGGTTCCCTTGGGTTTTACATTCTGTTGGGCTAAGGGGCGGCGATGGATGCATCCGGCCTTCGCGTTGCCCTGTTCAGCGGCAACTATAATTATGTGCGCGATGGGGCGAACCAGGCGCTCAACCGCTTTGTCGGCTATCTGCTGCGGCAAGGCGCGGCGGTGCGGGTCTATGCGCCGACAACCGACACGCCGGCGTTCGCGCCTGCCGGTGACCTGGTCAGCACGCCGTCTTTCCCGGTGCCGGGGCGCAAGGAATATCGTGTCCCCTATCGCATGTCGGCGCAGGTTCGCCGCGATCTCAAGGCGTTCCAGCCCAATCTTATCCATCTTTCCAGCCCCGACCCGCTCAACCATCGGGCGCTCAGCTGGGCGCGGGATCATGGCCTGCCGACGGTGGCGTCTGTCCACACCCGGTTCGAAACCTATCCGCGCTATTATGGCCTCGCCTTTCTGGAGCCGCTGATCGAATCGATGCTGCGGCGTTTCTATCGCCGCTGCGATGCGATCGTCGCGCCGTCCGATTCGATGGCGCAGCTGCTGCGCGAACAGCGGATGAGCTATGATGTCGGCATCTGGACGCGGGGTATCGATCGCGACATCTTCAACCCCGGCCGCCGCAGCCTGGAATGGCGGCAGTCGCTGGGCATGGCCGATGACGCGCCGGTGATCGGCTTTATCGGGCGGCTGGTGATGGAAAAGGGGCTGGACGTCTTTTCCGATGCGATCGACCAGTTGGCGGCGCGGCAGGTGCGGCATCAGGTGTTGATCGTGGGCGAAGGCCCGGCGCGCGAGTGGTTCCAGAACCGGTTGCCGAACGCCGTCTTCACCGGCTTTCAGGGCGGGCCGGATCTGGGGCGCGCGGTTGCGAGCATGGACATGCTGTTCAATCCGTCGGTTACGGAGACGTTCGGCAATGTGACGCTGGAGGCGATGGCCTGTGGCTTGCCCACCGTGGCCGCGCGGGCGACCGGCAGCGAAAGCCTGGTGACGGACGGTGTCACCGGTCGGCTGATCCGCCCCGGCGCGATCGGCGACTTTGCCGATGCCTTGCAACAGTATTGCGACGATAGCGCAGCGCGCGCGCGTGCCGGCGAAGCGGCGCGCACACGGGCGGAGCGCAATGGCTGGGACCAAGTCAACCAGGCGTTGGTCGACACCTATCTGCGCGTGATCCGCCAGCGGGCGCAGGGTATGGTGCTGCGATCCAGCCCCGTTCCCTGAGCGCCCTGCCCTCCCTATATAGTCGCCATGGCTGACCTGTTTGCTTCCGACGATGCTGCGCGCGATAGTGCGCCCCTGGCCGACCAGTTGCGGCCGCGCACTTTGGCGGAGGTGGTCGGGCAGGAGCATCTGACCGCGGCGGATGGCGCGATCGGGCGGATGGTGACGGCGGGGCGGCTGTCGTCGATCATCCTGTGGGGACCACCCGGCACCGGCAAGACGACGATCGCGCGGCTGCTGGCCGATGCCGTGGCGATGCGGTTCGAGCCGATTTCAGCCGTGTTTTCAGGCGTGGCGGACCTCAAAAAGGTGTTTGCGGCAGCCAAGGACCATGCGCGGCAGGGCGCCAAGACGTTGCTGTTCGTGGACGAGATCCACCGGTTCAACCGTGCCCAGCAGGATAGTTTCCTGCCCTTCGTCGAGGACGGCACGGTGACGCTGGTCGGCGCGACGACGGAGAATCCGAGCTTCGAGTTGAACGCGGCTTTGCTGTCGCGGGCGCAGGTGTTGATCCTGCGGCGGCTGGACGCGGTGGCGCTCGAACAATTGCTCGATCGGGCGGAGGCGTTGACGCAGCGGCCTCTGCCGCTGACCGCCGCCGCGCGCGATGCGCTGCTCGCCAGCGCCGATGGTGACGGGCGCTTCCTGCTCAACCAGGTAGAGACGCTCTATGCGATCGACCTGCCCGAGCCGCTCGATCCGGCGGGGCTTTCGGCCCTGCTCCACCGCCGCGTCGCGGTGTATGACAAGGATCGGGAGGGGCATTATAATCTCATCTCCGCCCTGCATAAGTCGCTGCGCGGATCGGACCCGCAGGCCGCGCTTTATTATATGGCGCGGATGCTGACGGCGGGCGAACAGCCGCTCTATGTGCTGCGTCGCCTCGTGCGCTTCGCGACCGAGGATATCGGCCTCGCCGATCCGCAGGCGGTGGTCCAGTGCCTGGCCGCCAAGGATGCCTATGAATTTCTGGGCAGTCCCGAAGGCGAACTGGCGATCGTGCAAGCCTGTCTCTATTGCGCGACCGCGCCCAAATCGAACGCCACCTATGCGGCGATGAAGGCCTCGTTCAAATCGGCGCGCGATACCGGATCGCTGATGCCGCCCATGAACATCGTCAACGCGCCCACCAAGCTGATGAAACAGGTCGGCTATGGCAAGGGCTACCAATATGACCATGATACGGCGGAGGGGTTTTCCGGCGCGAATTACTGGCCGGAGGAGATGACCCCGCAAACCTTCTACGCGCCGACCGATCGCGGTTTCGAGGCGCGGATCGCCGAGCGGATCGCGCATTGGAACCGGTTGCGCGCCGAGCGGCAAGAGGGATGACGCCGCGCTTCGAGCGCTTCGTTGCGATCGACTGGTCGGGCGCGAAGGGGGTGCGACACAAGGGCATTGCGGTGGCGGTCTGCGACGCAGGCGATGCCGCGCCGTGTTTGGTGGAACACGCCGGGCGAGTCTGGTCGCGCCAGGCGGTGGCGGAGTGGCTGATCGAGTCCTGCGCGCAGACGCCGACCTTGTTCGGCTTCGATTTCAGCTTTGCCCCGCCTTATGTTGCGCGCGGGGCCTATCTGCCGGGCGATGTGGTGCCGCAGGATGCGCCCTCCTTCTGGGCCTATGTCGAGTCGGTTTGCGACGATGTCGATCTGGGCGCGGCCAGCCTGTTGGAAGTCGCCCATCGCCGCCATTTCTATTTCGGCAAGGCGGACGGGGTGAAAGCGGACTATATGCACAACCGCGCCTGCGAAGCCCATTATAATGCGGGCGGCGGCGGCAAGCCGTCCACCGTCTATGACGCGATCGGCGCGGCGCAGGTTGCCAAGGCCAGTTTTGCAGGGATGCGGCTGTTGCATCATGTCCGCCCGCATGTGCCGATATGGCCGTTCGATCCCCTGCCTGCCGCCGGTTCGCTGATCGTTGAAATCTACACCAGCATTGCCGCGCGCGCCGCCGGTCGGCCAAAGGGACGGAGCAAGATGCGCGATCTGGAGGCGATCAACGCGGCGTTGGCGGCGCTGGAGTCTGCGCCCTATGCCGAATCGCTGCCCGATGACCATGGCGCCGATGCCATCGTCACCGCCGCCTGGATGCGACGCGCGGCCTTGGAGCCATCGCTTTGGTCGCCAGCGCCACTGAAGCCGCAGATCGCTGCAACAGAGGGCTGGACGTTCGGCGTCATCTGATAGTAAGGGCGTTCGGCCCGATGGGCGCGCCGGATTAGCACAGGGGTAGTGCAGCGGTTTTGTAAACCGAAGGTCGCGGGTTCAAATCCTGCATCCGGCACCGACATTAACATACATCTTCGGCGGTTTGCGTTTGAAAGGGCATTTTGTGCTCCTCTCGCGCATACATCAAGGCCAAACGAATCGCCTTTTCTCGGCGGCTCGATTCGACTGCGGAGCGCGCGCATGAGCGTGCTTTCCTTCGGCGATATCGCTGCGGGCTTCACCGATCGGAAAGATCCTGATCGGAAACGCACGCCCCGCCGCAACAGCTATGACATCGATGATGAACGCGCTCAGGTGTTCAAGCCCGTCCGCGATGGATGGGACTGGATAGGTGCCATCTTGCAGGCGTTCGACGAGCTGCTCCACGACCAGCGCACAAAGCGCTACCGGGAAGCGGATCGCCTGCAGGACGGGGACCGGCGAATCTTGCTCAGCTTTCTGAAGCTGATCGATTTCAAAACCGGCCGCCTCGATCCTAGCTATCAGGAACTGGCCGACCGCGCCGGTTGCCATCGGGCGACCGCGATTGAAGCCTGTAAGCGATTCGCGAAGTGGCTCGGCCTCAGATGGGTGCGCAGAACAATAGCCGCGGAAACGGTGGGAATGGCCGGACCTCAACGAGAGCAGATCAGCAACGCATTCTGGTTCGACATCTGCAGCGCGCCTCGCCGGGTGTGGCATACGTTCAGGGCGGCGCTAAAGCGCAAGGTCATCAAACGACATGGTCGCACCCCAAAACATTTGACCGCACCGCCTAAGCCGGAGGCTGATCCCGCCCTCCTGGCCGTCCTTGATGCTTTGGAGGCCGGGGTAGATCGTCGCGATAGTGCTAGTCGGAAGTCCCGACACTATCCGAGGGTAGATATATAAAGGGGATGAGGACTGGCTTCGCCAGGCTTTGATTTGAAGGAATCGCCACAGCCGTCGCCTGAAATGGCGTCCATCCACTCTCGACGCGCCGTCGGGAGACGGTGTCGCTTGCGCGCCACCGGGGCTTCCCAGGGGGCGCCCAGGGTAAAATCCTGTGCCATTGACCGCCATCCGTCCCCAGCCCCGTCGCTGCATCGAAACGCATCACATCGCGGTGTGAAAAATGGGCAGTGTAAGGCAGGCCGTCAGCCGCTTGAACGCCGCTTCACCAGTGCATCAAAAGCGACATAAAAAGTGCGCGGGCGAGGCGGGGGAATAAGCGCGCGATTCGGGGTCGCCGCTCGGTCCGGGCCGAGGAGCTCTCCCTCTTGACCCTCTCGGCCTGGATCCTACTCCCCGGCCCCGGCCGTCCGCCCCGTCGCCACGCAATACCACTTGACCGAATCGAGAACGAAGCGCGAACAAGAGCGATGCCGCAGGAAGATCAGGATCTCGCTCGAGAGTTCAACACGATGACAATGATGATCGAAGAGGGGCATTCGCCCCATCCCATGGAGATATGGGAACTGGTCTGCGCGTTGCGAGAGGCAGAGAAATTTGGCTGGGCCAACCGGCTGGCCGATTATCTACCGGATTGAAAACGCAGCTTGCTCGCTGAAAGTTGAGAAGGGACAAACCCATCGATTGATGGCCGCACGCCCATGTCGGCTCGTCGCGTGGCGAACGCACACTATCGATCCTATTATCGATTCGGGCCTCTGTTCATATGTTGGACAGGTTATCCCCAACAGTCTGAATGTCACGTCCGCAGGGCGTAATTTGAGGCTGCAAATCTAGTGCGTAGACAGCGGGCTATTGTTTTTTGCCCGCGTCCGGCGGATGGTTCGACGATTAACGGTGATCCACCGCCCAATTGCTGAAGAGGAATGCGATGAGTATCATTTCTAATAGTGCAAGGCTTCTGTTGCTGAGTACGCTGTTTACTGGCGCAGCGACTAGTGCGTCAGCACAGACGCAGCCGCTTCCTGACGCCCCCCTTGAAGTGACCGTTACTTATCCGACCCCGGAGGAGCGGTCCGAACTGTCCGAAGGCCCGAAAATAGAGGGCATCATTTCTGCGCGCAGCGGTGCCAAAGTGCAGGTCACTGCCGTTGATGGTACTAAATCGATCGTCACGATCGACGACATGACCCGCATCACGGCCAGCAAAGGCCTCTTTGGCTTGGACAGCGATAAGCTGGCAGCGACCTCGCTGATTAACGGCCTGCCGGTGACCATCAAAACGTTGCGGTCGGGCGACGCCCTTCTGGCAAGCCAGATCAAGCTGACCGGCAAGGATCTCAAGACTGCCACGATGATCCACAACGGAACCGATCAGCGCTTTAACGAGCAGACTGCTGCTACAGAGGCACTGCGCGGACGCATGGGCGAGATCGATCAGTATAACATCAAGAGCACAACCAGCGTGAACTTTGACACTGGCAAGGCTGTTCTATCCCCGCAAGCGAAGAGCGACCTGTGCAATGCTGCGACCACCGCGCAGGGCATGGACAATGCCCTCCTGCTCGTCGTGGGATATACCGATTCCACAGGCAGCGCTGAATTCAACCAGGCACTGAGTGAAAAGCGAGCCGGTGGCGTCGTCAATTATCTCCAGCAAGCCTGTCACTGGAAGCCCTATCGCATGTTGACCCCCACCGGCATGGCACAGGCAGACCCGCGGGCGGACAATAGCACGGAGGAAGGCAAGGCACAGAACCGTCGCGTCGAGGTAAACATTCTGGTCAGCAAGGGGCTGGACGGCCTTTGATGTAAGGGATGGGGCGCCCGGCCCCATCTTATACCAGCCGTTGTGTCTCCCATCTCCAGTCTGCCATCGACCAGATTGGGATACTCGGTCATGTCATCATTACGCCTGAAACCCGCCGCTCATCTAGATGGCAAGGCGAACGCTGCACGACCGATTATGGGTATTCTGTGCGCCTGATGTCGTCGTTCATACCGCCGTGTTCAGCTGCGCCGCCCAAGTGGTTCGCGACACGATTGGAGGGCATCAACCCGACGTTTGGATATGGGATCGCTATACCGGTCAGCAAGGACATGGGCTGCACCACCAGACCTGCCTCGCCCGTCTCGACCGCAAAGCGCGCTTCGTCGAACACTACGGCACCGACCTTATCGGCATGCGCCTCCAAATCTGGTTCGATCGCGCCTTCGGCCTTGCGCGCGACATTGCCAGGCTCGCTGCCTCCACGGTAAAAAACCGAAAGCGTGCATTGCTACGCGACCTTGATGCGATCCTAGACACTGCCACCGACTGTGAACTGGCGCATAAACCTCTCGGCCAAATCAGGCGCGCACGCGACCAAATGCTCACCTTCTGCGACTTCCCCGGAAAGGTCGACGCCACCAACAACGTCAGCGAGCAAGACCTGCGGCCCAGCGTCATCCAACGCAAAGTCACAAACTGCTACCGCGCCAAATGGGCTGCCGATGCCGAAGCCGACTTGCGGACAACCGTCGATACCGCACGATTGGCCGGCGCAAACCCCTTCCACGCGATCCTTGGTGCTATCCCCGCCTGAAGGCTCAAATCACGGGGTGGGTAATTACTGAACACCTAACTATGTAAGCCTTTGATACAATCCTATAAGTTTAACGAAAGGCAAAAGACCCGACCTGCTCCAAGTCTGAGTTATAATATGCATCTCAAGCGGCCGCAAATTTCCAATTCGCCCTGAATGCAACCCAAAACTCTTACATTCATCATTTTCTAGTGCTCTCAATCGAGCTGCTGACTTCGTTTCTGGCATGTCAATTGTCGATTTAAACAAAGTAAAGAAATTTTTCTTACGCACCACATACAGGTCATCAAGATTATATTTGGCTGCACAATATGCATAATAAAGGAGGAATTCCGTCGATTTTTTAAAAACTAACATATCGAGAAAACATTGTTGAAAACTCTTTTTCTCCTTTTCTTCAATAGCTTCTGTCATTTCAATAACTAATTTTCGATGCTGAACTATCGGAGTAATTGTCGGCAACCCATCTATAATAAATCTATCTGAATAACTGAAACCAAAATATTCAAAACACGTTTTTAAGTGATTCTCGAACGGACTTCCGGTGTAATCAGATAGCGAAACGAATGGTAATCCGCCTAAGTCAAACAAATCAAATTCGTTTACATTTCGTATAAAATGGTTCTTAGTGTCAAGAACATAAATATATTCTGACGTTGCAACGCGAGATGCAAGCACTTTAAGTACTTGCTGCATTCGCCACCCGGTATAACGATCAGTCTCTGATAAGAAATTAGAGCGCGGTAAAACCCTCAGAATATCTTTGATATCGGAATTGTCTTTATAAAGAGTTTCGAAAACATAATCTGTTGGCCCATCATCATTCCAAATCACTATATAATTATTAATCAGATTTGGGTCGACAAAATGAGCAATAGATTTAGCTTGAAGCCGAAGTAAATCAAATTCTCCAGCGTGAGAAACAACTACTATATCTAATTTTTTATTCATAGGTTATCTACATTTTTTAACAAGTAACCAACCCTTTTAATAGCCAGCTATAAATTAGTTTACTCTCAATAAAATCATTTTGAAACTATAATTAAGCCCAGAAGCGTAATTACCTAACCCCTCGTACGGGGGCTCAGGCGAAAATGGCGCCCAGGATGGTGCGGAAGGGGAGTTGTCCGGTGAGGCACGCAGTGTCAACGGTTTACCGCAGGGCGGCCTCCGCGTCTGCAGCACATTTGGCGCGATAGCCGTTGGCAACCTTTCGCTGGATGACGCCTGGCCTGTCCGGGGCTGCCCCGACGACAGCGGGCTGGGACGTTTGCGGCAGAGGGCTGCGGCCATATCGCGAGCGAGATCGCGGTAATTAGCCGCCGCGCCGATGCTTGCGATTGCGAGGACAAAGATGTGGGCGCGTTTCACCGCCGCATGGTTCCCCATTTGCTGTATGTCTGCAATGGGGCGATTGTTGCCGAATGATTTTTTCCGCGCGACGTCAGCTTTCGCCAATCATCTCCCCAAAAGCTGACTGTCTCAAATCCACCCATCGCGGGCATATCGCCCGCCTAAATCGCTATGCCCTTCCAGTGGACGAATAGTCCGCCTTCGGGCGAGAAAAGCGGAACGGGAAGAATGCGACCAGCTGCCCGACCAAAGCATTGGCGGGCAGCTGTCACAGGCTAACCCGTCTTATTCAGCGGTGGGGCTTTGAGGGTTGGCGGGAGTGGCGTAAGCCTTTGGCTTGCTGTAGGAAATTGGATGTCTAGACCAACCTGCAGCGAGGCAAAAAATGCCACAGGCCACACCCGCC
>NZ_NMUA01000266.1 GCF_002312805.1 Sphingobium sp. D43FB
GTCTGGCCAGCCAGTATTTCTTCAGTCAGCCGCTATCTGAACTCAAGTTGCATCAGGTGGCGTTGCTGGTTGGTCTGGTCAAAGGCCCGTCCTACTACAATCCGCGACGCAATCCCGAGCGTGCGCTTGAACGGCGCAATCTGGTCCTTGATCTGCTTGAACAGCAGGGCGTGGCAACGGCCGAAGTGGTCGCTGCGGCGAAGAAAATGCCTTTGGGGGTTACCCGAACCGGCAGTCTGGCAGACAGCTCGTTCCCGGTTTTCCTCGATTTGGTCAAACGCCAGTTGCGCGAAGACTATCGCGACGAAGACTTGACCGAAGAGGGTCTGCGGATCTTCACCAGCTTCGATCCAATTCTGCAGATGAAGTCCGAAGCGGCCATGACCGAG
>NZ_NMUA01000267.1 GCF_002312805.1 Sphingobium sp. D43FB
GGTCGGCGTCATACAACAGCACACCGAGGTAACGGATCCGGCCGACACAGGTTTCGGCGCAGACCGTCGGCATCCCGGCTTCGATACGCGGGTAGCAGAAGATGCATTTCTCGGATTTGCCGCTTTTCCAGTTGAAATAGATCTTCTTGTACGGGCAGCCGCTGATGCACATGCGCCAGCCACGGCATTTTTCCTGGTCAATCAGGACGATGCCGTCTTCTTCACGCTTGTAGATCGCGCCGCTCGGGCACGAGGCGGCGCACGTCGGGTTGAGGCAGTGCTCGCACAGGCGCGGCAGATACATCATGAACGTGTTTTCGTACTCGCCGTAAATGTCAGCCTGAATCTTGTCGAAGTTCTTGTCCTTGCGACGCTTGGCGAATTCAGT
>NZ_NMUA01000268.1 GCF_002312805.1 Sphingobium sp. D43FB
ACAGAATCAGGGCGTGCAGCCACCGTGGTCCGGGTCGCCGCTTACGACTCGCTGCAAGGGCCTTTACTCACCATGATCATCAATCTCATGTTGGCTGAGGGCAGTGTCAATAGTCTTGGCCAGGTAGCGCTTGATCTTAAAACGGGTCAGTCGCCGCTGCTGTATTTCTTTGGCCCCACCAAAAACCAGCGAGAGAAGGGCGGGGCGTTCATGTTGAAAAAGTTCAAGTCGCTGGAACCGGTGATGACAATTTTTGTGCTTAATGAAATAGGCAGACAGGATGACCAGTTCCTTAAGCCCGAATACTTTACATTCAGGACTCATCCTGAACCGGGCGCCAGCGTCGCTCGCGCGGTGAATTTTGGCGAAGGGGCGGTATTGAACTTCA
>NZ_NMUA01000269.1 GCF_002312805.1 Sphingobium sp. D43FB
GGCGCAAGCGGGCGCTGCCAGTAGGCAGCATGCCGGACTCGAACGGTTCGTTTTTGCTGCGGCCCCAGGCTTTGCTGCCCAGAAGGCTGGAGACACCGAGCATGAAGGCACAGAGGCCGACAACACCTAAAAGGAAAATGGCGAAGCCCCAGTTGTGGGCAATCAATCCTGTCGGTTCGTGCATGCTGGATTTCCTTGACAGAGATCAAAGGTCTCTGGGCTTGAATAGAGTATAGGCAGTGACTATATGTCGCAGCGACATCAACCGCGGTGATTTTATGGGTAAACAGTTGGCAAGTAAATTTTCTACATCAAATTAATTTGACGAATTAATCACTTGCGCACACGGGTATCGGCTTGCGGGCAGGCTGGGCGGGCATTGGCAG
>NZ_NMUA01000270.1 GCF_002312805.1 Sphingobium sp. D43FB
ATCTTTCTCTTTCTGAAGAAGAGATTCCGGGATAAAGATTGGCATGTATACGTTCTGTACGCCTGTTTCTTTGAATCTTCTGTCCAGTTCGTGCTGGATATTTTCCCAGATCGCATATCCTGCAGGTTTGATCGCCATGCAGCCTTTTACGCTGGTATATCCGCAAAGTTCAGCTTTCTTTACAACGTCGGTATACCACTGGGCGAAATCGTCTTCCATGGATGTGATGGCTTCTACCAGTTTCTTGTTGTTTGCCATGATTTTTCTCCTTTTTATGTGATTGTGTTGATCCTGACAGCGCATCAGGATATAGTCGCGGCGGAATGTGTATACTTCTTATTTTCTTTCAGATAAAATTGTCATATCTGCTTCACAGCACCACAATT
>NZ_NMUA01000271.1 GCF_002312805.1 Sphingobium sp. D43FB
GCCATGGCTGTTGCGCAAGGTGTACTTCTCGATGGCGGTGCCATCGCTGGTCGCACCAAAGGCGCTGTGTGCACTGGAAAGCCCGGCCGCGTTGGCCGGCAGGGTTGCGATCATCAGGGACAGTCCAAAACTGCTGAGCAGAGAAGAGGGTTTCATGGGTTGTTCTACCTTTTCTTGTTGTTTTGCGCAGTACCGACGGTTCGGGCTGCAGTGGGGGAGTACCTAGACCTCATTTGATTGGTAAGACTATTCATCCGTGATTTTAGCGATAAGTGGATTTATAGACGATAAAAGCGTGCTTGAAAATTTAATCGTAATACTATTTAGTAGCTGCACGGGATTATTGGTTCTCATCAGCGTCTGTAAAGATCGATTGCCGGGCCGTT
>NZ_NMUA01000272.1 GCF_002312805.1 Sphingobium sp. D43FB
CTAAACAGATTATCCTTATACACCACGCTCTCCAGCATCTTGTTAAAGCTATCCTTTACTGCTGCGACATCCTCATGGTAGGTCATGCCGTACCAGATGTCGTTGGTTTTCAGGACCTTCACAGACATCTTGCCCTGCTCCAGTAGTTCACCGATGAAGATCGGAATCAGATACTCTGCTTTCAGAGGATTGCTAGGTACTTCTTTCTCAAAGAACTCTTTGAAGCCCTCTTCCAGCGTAGTGAGAAAATCAGGAGTCAATCCCCACATATTCATGGAAACCAGAGAATTAACATCGACAGCCACGCCGTCAGCCTCTGCTCCAGTTGCAGTCTTCACGATATTCTTTGTTTCCACAACCTCAGTCAGATTGTTCTGCTCGTCCA
>NZ_NMUA01000273.1 GCF_002312805.1 Sphingobium sp. D43FB
CGGGTATCGAACATGTAGTAGACACGCTTGACGGAAAAAGGAATGTTCTTGCCTTCCTCCAGGGCAATCAGCGAGCCACGGTCGTCGCCATGAGTTTGCAGTTGCAGAAACTGGATATTCATAGACTTTCCCTGACAGCCGTTACAGGTAAATGACGCTGCAACCAGGTCGTGACGGTATTGGCATCAATGGAATAGGGGGCGTAGTAGAGCTCTCTGGAGTCAGAGGTCCCGGCTTGATAGGGAATGTAGTCCATCTCTACGCCAACAATGGCCGCCAGGTTCGAGTAACAGGATAACGCCCCCCACTCTTGAGCCATCCAGCACAATGCTTTCGCCCCTGCTGAAGCAAATATAATGTTGGTCCAGGCGGCACCTGTCGGGCC
>NZ_NMUA01000274.1 GCF_002312805.1 Sphingobium sp. D43FB
CAGCAATGTTGCTCTCGCCCGGCTTTCCATGCCCTTCTCTGCGGCGACAGATGCTGAAAATAATAACGCCTGCTCTCTCTTTACAACCAAGGTCAACATGAGTCTGTTTCCCGTTATCGTGGTGTTTGGGCTGTCCTTCCCACCGATATTTTTTGAATTGCTTTTATCACTGGCGATTTTCTGGCTGGTGCGCCGGGTACTTGTGCCAACAGGTATCTACGACTTTGTCTGGCATCCGGCGTTGTTCAACACCGCGCTCTATTGCTGCTTGTTTTATTTGATATCGCGACTGTTCGTTTGAGGTTGAAGTGAAAACACTAATAAGAAAATTCTCCCGTACGGCCATCACGGTCGTATTAGTCATTCTGGCCTTCATCGCAATTTT
>NZ_NMUA01000275.1 GCF_002312805.1 Sphingobium sp. D43FB
CATGCCGCGTGGGTGTTCTGGGTGTCGCCTTTTTGCAGCGCAACAATCTCCACCTCAAATCCCATATCAATAAACGCGGTAATTTGATTGAGGACGAAGGTTTCCGACGACAGCGGAAATTTCAGTAAAAAGAAGCCGACCTTCATTTCACCTCCCCGATGCGTTCAAGCACAGATTGCACCATCTGCATTCCTGTATGACGCTCACGACTGACAGCTTCGTTAAGTCGTGCGTTCAGCGCCGGAAGCTGGCCTAAGGTATCCGCAACCATCGCTTGCAGGCTGCCGTCCAGTAAATGACGGATATCAATTGCCATCTCCGGTAGTCCCAGCTGCTGCATGATCCCGGCGGATTTATGTTCATAGTTGATGGCAATCGCCGGAGT
>NZ_NMUA01000027.1 GCF_002312805.1 Sphingobium sp. D43FB
TTCGTCAATCGACCACCACGACCGCCACAAAAACCAACCGCAGTCTGGATCAACCCACCGGCCAGGGACCGAAAGACGATAGCTTAATCTCCCGACCCGGCTGTCTCACAATCGTTGACACGTTCCGACCGGGACACGAGTGGATGACCTTTTAAGCCCAGCGGGTGAAAATTAAAACTTTTCTGGAGTGGATTGAACAATGTCTACAGCTCAACTGATGGATATTCCCGAAGTTTCGCCGCTCGCGAGCCGGGAGGAATATGCCGCCGCTCGTCAGGAGAGCTGGGTGGGCAAGAGCCCGCGCGGTTTCGAGGTGCTCACTCATGATCAGGGTTGGGAGATCATGAGCAGCAAGGAGTTCGACATTGGCGGCGGTTTCGGCGTAGTCCTTGATGCTGTCGGCCTCACCTCGGGCCCCTATCGCGAGGAATGGAACAAGCAGATCGTCTGCAACGAAGGTGATCAGCGCACCAAGATGCGTCAGCCTTACATGCGACTGCTCAAGCCTCAGCAGGTTGCGAAGCTACAGGGGGACGTTCGCGCCATCATCAACGGGATTTTGGACGACATCGATGATCCTACAGACGTCGACTTCATGTCCCAGATCGCATGGCGTCTGCCCACGCAGCTTTATTGCGACCTGATTTCGGCGCCGCGTGAAATGGCACCATGGATTGGCCGCGTGACCGAGTCCATCAATCCGCCACTTCTCACGCTCGACAAGGACCGCCTTCCCGAGTCCGAGGCCGCCTATTGGGAGGGCCTGGAATTCCTCGAAAAACATATCGATGAAAAGCGCGCGCATCTGGGCGACGATTTTACCTCCGAACTCATCCGGTGCGAACTGGAGGGTCTCATCTCCCATGATGAGGTCAAAACCGTCGCCATGTCGCTCCTCATTGCCAGCATGGACAATACACTTCACCAACTCGGCCTGACCTTCGGCACATTGCTGGAGGACCATAGCCGCTGGGAGCAGGTGCTGGCCAAGCCGACTGCCGCTCCGCAAGCTGCGGAAGAAACCTATCGGCTTTGTCCGCGCTTCGGCGTCATTGCGCGTCACGCGTCGAAGGACATCGAGGTGAATGGCTTCACCGTTCCGGCGGACAGCTGGGTCTGGATTTCGACCCGATCAGGTGGTCGCGACGAAACCAAGTTCGAGGATCCGGACAATTTCAGGATGGGCCGTCCCGCTTCGCGCGCGCTCATGTTCGGGTCGAGCCATTACAGCTGCCTGGGCGCTACGCTCGCGCGGCTCGAGATTACCGAGACGATGAAGATCATCGCGGAACGTTTCCCCGATATCCATCTCAAGGGGGATTGGCGCAAGGTTGAGGGGCCGCTCGTAACCGAGGTCGAGCATCTGCGCGTATCTCTGGTCTGATATTGACTGGCTTCACCTGCGCCGCTCGGCAACGGTGGAGCCAAATCTACCATTTTCACAGGAGTATATTTTTGAACTCGATTATCGTCACCACTCGCGAGGGTGAAGAGCATAAGCTTGAGGCACAGGTCGGCATCAGCGTCATGGAAGTCATCCGGGACGCTGGCCTTGATGAACTTCTGGCTCTTTGCGGCGGCTGCTGTTCCTGCGCCACCTGTCATATCTACGTCGAGGAAGGGCCGTTCGACGCCCTCTCCGAAGTCACCGCCGACGAGAATGACCTTCTGGACAGCTCCGATCATCGGAACGACCGATCGCGTCTCGCCTGCCAGCTCATCTACTCCGACGCTCTGGCCGGCCTGCGTGTGCAGATCGCGCCGGAGGATTGACCGGTCATCAGGGACTGGGGCGGCAATAGGCAATCCTGTCTCTCGGGGACCATTGGCGTCCGAATGAAGCAGGGGGGCATATGATCCGATTTGACATTCTCATTGTGGGAGCCGGGCATGCCGGCGCCCAGCTAGCTGTGGCTCTGTGCCAACGAAAGTTCGAGGGCACCATCGCGATTGTCGGCGATGAGCCCGATCCGCCCTATGAGCGGCCGCCGCTTTCGAAGGACTATTTCTCCGGCGACAAGAGCTTCGAGCGTATTCTCATCCGGCCGGCGACATTCTGGCGAGAACGTAGTATCGAGATGCTCCTTGGTCACCGGGTAGAATATGTTCTTCCCGACCAGCACCGAGTGGCGCTGAGTAACGGTTCTTTCATCGAATACGGCTCGCTGGTCTGGGCGACAGGCGGATCGCCGCGCAAGCTCACCTGCCCGGGCCATCACCTTTCGGGCGTCCATTATGTCCGCACCCGCGCCGATGTCGATCTAATGAAGGCAGAATTGTCTGACGTGCGCAAGGTGGTCGTCGTCGGCGGAGGATATATCGGTCTCGAGTCTGCGGCCGTGCTGCGGAAGTTGGGGAAGGAGGTCACTCTCGTCGAGGCGTTGGATCGTGTTCTCGCACGCGTTGCAGGCGAGCCGCTGTCGCGCTTCTACGAGGCCGAGCATGGGAACCGCGGCGTGCATGTCCGCCTCTCGACGCAGGTCGAGTGCCTGGAAGGCGAGGGCGGTCGCATCAGCGGCGTTCGTTTGGCGACCGGTGAGTTGCTCTCTGCAGACATGGTGATCGTGGGAATCGGGATTATCCCGGCGACCGAGGCTCTTGCGGCAGCAGGCGTAGCGAACAGCAACGGCATTCTGGTCGATGAATTGTGCCGAACCAGCGTCTCGGATATTTTCGCTGTCGGCGATTGTGCTGCGCATGCCAACCGGTACGCGCAGGGCGCCACGATCCGCCTTGAATCGGTTCAGAACGCCAATGACCAAGCCGCGACCGTGGCGAAATACCTCACCGGCGACAGCGAGCCATATGATGCCGTCCCCTGGTTCTGGTCCACCCAATTTGACCTCAAGCTACAAACTGTTGGTCTGTCGACCGGCTATGACCAGACCGTGTTGCGAGGCGAACCAGCGTCGCGGGCCTTTTCGCTGATCTACCTTCGTGGAGGGCGTGTCATTGCGCTGGACTGCGTGAACGTCGCCCGCGATTATGTGCAGGGCAAGGCGCTGGTACAAGGGGCGCTCGTCATTTCGGCCGAAAGACTTGCCGATGCCTCCACGCCGCTGAAGGAACTTGCCGCCGCAGCTGTTGCCTGAACGAAATTTGCCGGGCCATGCGGGCGATGCCCCGGCTTTCATGCGCTTCAGGTTGGACCATTGTCGTTGGTCATTGCGGGCAATGCCCGATCGGAGGCGCTACGAATTTTGTCGAACCGATTGAAGATCGGCTGCGACAGCTGGGGGTGGGTGAAAAGGTAAAGCTCGCCGCTTGCGATGCCATCCAGCACGATCTGGCCGATCTCTTTGGGAGACTTCCAGGGGGTTGGACCATCGAACAAGTTGAGATCATTCAAATCGATGTCCTTCAGGCCCGCTGCGTCGGCGTCCTGACGATGGCGCGAGCCTGTCGCGATCGCGGTTTGGGTCGGTCCGGGCAGCAGCACGCTAGCCTTGAGAGCGCTTCCTTCAAGCTCGAGTTCCTGAGCGAGCACCTCCGTCAGCGCGACGACGCCATATTTGGAGACGCAATAGGGGCCGAAACCTGGCCCTGAGAGAAGTCCGGCCTGGGACGAGGTGTTGATGATATGCCCCCCATCCGTATTGCGCTTCATATATGGGAGGAAGGCGTGGACGCCGTGGATGACGCCCCAAAGATTGATGTCGAGCATCCAGCGCCAGTCGTTGATGGTGAGATCCGCGATCATCCCAACGGGGCCGACCCCTGCGTTGTTGCAGAGAATATGTACCGCACCATGCCGGTCCATGACTTGGTCGGCGAGGGCCTGAACCTGATCGAATTGACTAACGTCCGTCGCGATGCCCTCGACGCCGAGCTGCGCGCAAGTCGCATCGATTGCAAGGCGGTCAACATCAGCGATGATCACCCGCGCGCCGGCTGACTGCAGTCGCTCGGCAATGCCTCTGCCCACGCCTGATGCGCCGCCGGTGACGACCGCAATCCTGCTATCAAGGTCTTTCATAAGTGACCTCCCTTTTTAGAAGCGCGATCCGTCGTCTGCGTGAAAGCCTGCTGCCTAGGGACTCGAAAGTCGAACGACTATTCAGCGACTGGATTGACCCAGGGTAAACCGGCGGCTCGTCTGCTGCTCGATTGAGCTTGTCGCAATTGCCCGGAAAATAAGTGGATTGTTTGCAGGGAGAGCAATCCAGAAGAAGGTCTCCAACCTACTATTGTCGGGAGTCTTTGAAGTGGCCCTGCGCAATCGCGTTGGCAGGCAAGTATCAGCGTGCCGCCGATCAGGTCGCATGAAAGATCCTGCTCAAATGGTCATAATCATCCGACATTGCGACAGCGCATGACACGCTCGTACGAGTCTTTGAGGAGATGGATTTAAATGCGCATATCTAGAATGGCCACGGCCGGATTACTCTCCCTTCTCATTTCGGCGCAGGCGTGGGCGGGGAGCAGCATTTCTTCAGTGTGCGGAGCGTGTAGAGCGGTCAAAATCGCGACCTGCGGCGGCTTTCTTGAAGGTCCTTCCTTCGATTCGCAAGGCAGCCTGTGGGTGGTGGACGTAACAGGTGGGCGGATACTGCAGATTGCGGCCGACCAGTGCGAGGAACGGACCAAGACTGGTAGCCATCCCAATGGTTCGTTGGTTACCAAGGATGGAAACATTCTGATTGCCGACCTGAACGGGCTGCTTTCTTTTGATCCGCGATCTGGCACTCTGTCTGCCCTTGATTTGAACTTTGGTGGCGAAAAGCTCACAGGTCTGAACGACCTTGCGGCAGATAACCGTGGCGGCCTCTATTTTACGATTCCGGGCATGTCGTCGGCCTTACGCGCCGAGGGGCGACTTTTCTATCGGGGCCCGGAAGGCCGCGTCCATCTCATTAGCGACAAATTTTCATTTCCAAACGGTGTTGCCGTGTCGGGCGACGGCGAGACAGTGCTGTTGGCGGACTTTGCGGCAAAGCGCATCTTGTCCTTGCCAGCGATTGGCGCAAAAGGCCCAAATCAGCTCGCTTATGTCTTTTCTGCAACACAAGGCGGGATCGGGCCTGACGGTATGAAGATCGATCCGGACGGCAGGCTTTTTGTAGCTAACTTGGGAGCCAAAGAAGTTCTGGTCTTTGACCGGGCCGGCACGCAGATCGGTGCTATCGCGCTCCCGGAAGAAGCTGGCCCACTCGTCACAAACATCGCTTTCCATGATCGTGCACTCTATATCACAGAGGCCGCCAAAGGTGAGGTGTGGAAAGTGGCCCTGGTGACGAAATCTACTCACTAAGCTATGGATCGTACCGAAGCAGGCCCCCTTCAATCACATTGATATCATTGTATTGCAACGAGGAAAGGTGGGAACCTGGGTCCTGATAAGCGCCGAATGGGACCCTATAACTGTCCTTCTTTTCCAAGCATTTTAAGATGGTTGCGTCATGTGAGCCGGGAGTCAGCTTCGGTGCCGTTCCACGTCCGAGGCTTCGATGACTTGCTCTTCCATGTGGATGCGGAGCGATGAAGCGACCGGCGGGGGGATAGTCGCCTGGCGGCTCCAAAAGAACACCGGCAAGTTTGTGCCGTGCGAAATCTCGGCAGTCTGAAAACTTCAGTCTCGGCCTCTTATCGAGCGAACAATCCTGGACTGCAGGTCAACGCTTTTATCTGGCTGCTGCGATACCGAGGGATGTTGCAAATTGCGGCCTGTTATCCGGTTGATGATCTCGGCCTGCGGATCGGTAAGGCTGCGGTCTTGCGGGGATGACGCGATAGGGCGCGACGCGGTCGCCGATTGACTAGTGATTGCGCGAATCGCGGCCGGCTGAGGATCGCTCATGGCGTTCTGGGCGAACGAAAACTGTCCTGCGCTTAGGCAAGCTTGCATTGCGGTTGGCTGGCTGCCTAGCAGGGTTGCCAAAACGATCATGAACATGTGCGTCCTCCTCCTAACAAAACTGGGCGATAAATTCATCCGCCCGACTTGAGCGGTATTAGACGGTGGGGACTGACGCGGTCGGATAAGATCGCATCGGCTACCCTGGTAGACACTTCTACCGCAGGGTTCTGGCTGAGTAGGACGAATGTAGACAGTGCCTGCAGGTCAGCCCCAGCACGCGACTGCCCGTCGTCCGATGTCGGCCGCAATTGAGAGACGCATGATTCAGGCAAGTGGTCCATCTGGGCGACCCTGAGTCCTTGGAGGGGCTCGGTTGCAGGGCCACGCTCTCCGGCACAGACGTCGTTTCTCTCCCGTATCTTCGGTGGAGGTTAGGCCGTAACCGGGACAGGACTAGGGTGCGGAGGAGTTGATGGCTCTTCGTCTCCGGCGGGCGGCTTGATGTTGAACCAAAGCGCATAAAGGGCGGGCAGGAACACCAAGGTCAGGATTGTGCCGCCAAGCGTCCCGCCGATCAGCGTCACCGCCATCGATCCCCAAAAGACTGAACTGATGAGGGGCACAAATGCGAGCACCGCCGCCAGCGCGGTCAGAATTACCGGTCGGGAACGTTGCACAGTCGCCTCAACCACGGCGTGGTAGGGATCCATCCCTTCCTTCTCATGGTCGTGGATCTGGCCGATCAGGATGAGCGTATTGCGCATCAGGATGCCGGCGAGGGCGATCAGGCCCAAAATGGCGTTGAAGCCGAACGGTTGGCCGCTGATCAGCAACGTAGGAACGACGCCGATCAGCCCCAGAGGTGCGGTCAGCAGGACGATCGCCATGGCCGACAGGCTGCGCACCTGGAGGATGATGACGATCATCATTAGAACGATCATGATCGGGAAGATCGGCGCGAGTGCCGAATTGGCTTTCTCGGCTTCCTCGATCGAACCAGCCATGTCGATATGATAGCCCGATGGCAGATCCTTGATGATGGGGTGAAGCTTTTTGAGCATCGCGGTCGAGACGTCGGGCGGTTGCAGTCCGTCAGCGATGTCGCCACGAACGGTGATCGTCGGCAACCGATCGCGACGCTGAAGGATCGGGTCCTCCATTCGAACTTCCATTGTGCCAATCTGGCTCACCGGCACGCGCTCGCCATTAGCGCCTGTCAGCATATAGTCGCCGATCCGCGCCGGATCGAGCCGGTCGTTGCCGCTTGAGCGCGCGATGACATCGACGGTGCGGATATCCTCACGCGCCTGGCTGACGGTAGCGCCGGTCAGCAGGAACTGAAGCTGCTGCGCAACGTCACTGGATGTCAGGCCGAGCGCGCGCAGCCGATCCTGGTCGAGGACGAAGTGCAGGGCGGGCGCACGGTCGCCCCAATCGGTGTTCACGGTCCGCATCATAGGGTCGTCCTGCATGATCTTCTGCGCTTTGGCCGCGATGGTGCGGACCGTTGCCACATCAGGGCCGCTGACCCGGAAAGCGACCGGGAAGGGCGAATAGGGACCAAAAACAAGCTGGGTCGCGCGCACCCGTGCCTGGGGAGCGAGGCCGTCGGCCGCAGCCTGGCGCAGCCGAACTTTCAGGGCATCGCGCGCTTCCTCGTCAGCGGTGAGGACGATGATCTTTGCAAAGGACGGATCGGGCAGTTCGGGCGACAGCGACATGAAGAAGCGCGGGGCGCCCTGGCCGACATAAGCGGTCACGATTCTAGCTTCGGGCTGTTTACGCAGCCAGGCCTCGACTTGCTTTGCGGCCTCGCTGGTGCGGGCGATCGCTGTTCCCTTGGCCATCTGCACCTCGACCAACACTTCGGGACGATCGGACGCGGGGAAGAATTGCTTGTTGACGAACGGCATGCCGACACCTGCAATCAGGAACGCGCCGAGTGTCGCGAGCGCGACAAGTTTCTTGCGCCGCACTGCCCAGGCGATGACGCTGCGCACTTTCTCATAGCGCGGCGTTTGGTAGATTGCGGCATGTCCACCTTCCACCGGCTTGATGTGCGGCAGCATCTTCACGCCCATATATGGCGTGAAGATCACCGCGACGAACCAGGAGGCGATCAGGGCGAAGCCGACGACCCAGAAGATGTTGCCGGCATATTCGCCGGCGGTTGATTGCGCGAACCCGACCGGCATCAACCCGATCACCGTCACCAGCGTTCCGGCCAGCATGGGCGAGGCGGTATGGCTCCAGGCGTAGGCGGACGCGCGGATGCGGTCGTAGCCCTCCTCCATCTTCACGACCATCATTTCGATCGCGATGATCGCATCATCAACCAGCAGGCCGAGCGCGAGGATCAGTGCGCCGAGCGTGATCCGGTCAAGAACGCGGCCGGTGGCCCACATGATGACGAGCACGATAGCGAGCGTCAGCGGCACCGCCGCCGCCACGACGATGCCGACCCGCCAGCCTAGGCTCACAAGACTGACGATCATCACGATCGCCAGCGCTTCCAGGAAAGTGTGCATGAACTGGTTGACCGCCTCGGAGATATTGACCGACTGATCGGTGACCGGGGTCAGGCTCATGCCGAGGGGTAGTTCGTCTGTGATCTTCTCAATTTCCGCCTTCAGCGATTTGCCCAGGTCAAGGCCGTTCCATCCCTCGCGCATGACGACGCCAAGCAGCAATGCAGGCTCGCCCTGGCTGCGGATCAGGAAGGCGGCGGGGTCTTCGTAACCACGCTCGACCCTGGCGATTTCGGACAGGCGCAGGGTGGCACCATTCGCAACGATAGGCAGGTCGCGTATTTTGGACAGATCATCGAACGCACCATCGAGACGCACGACGACCTGCTGTGCCTTGGTCTCGATCGACCCCGCCGGCGTGATCATATTCTGCGCCGCCAGCGCAGCGAATATGTCGCGTGGCGAGACGCCAAGCGTCGCCAGCCGCTCCTGGGCGAATTCGACATAGATGCGCTCAGGGCGCTCGCCCACGATATTGATTTTGTTGACGCCAGGAACATGCAGCAGGCGCTGGCGCAGGGTTTCGGCTTCCCGTGCGAGCAACCGCTGCGGCTCGCCCCTGGCCTTGAGGGCATAAAGGGCGAAGGTGACGTCGCCATATTCGTCGTTCACGAATGGCCCGACCGCACCGCGCGGCAGATTGGGCGCTTCGTCCGACATCTTCTTGCGCGCTTGGTAAAACTGGTCCGGCACGTCTTTGGGGGGCGTCGTGTCTCGCAAGGTCAGTGTGGTGAAGGCCAGGCCGGGCCGTGTGAAGGTTTCGCTGCGGTCGTACCAGGGCAGTTCTTGCAAACGCTTTTCCAGTGGCTCGGCGACCTGATCCTGCATCTCCTGAGCGGTCGCCCCGGGCCAGGCGGTGACGACTGTCATCACCTTGATGGTGAAGCCTGGATCTTCCGCGCGTCCCAACTTCAGGAACGCCACGGTGCCCGCCAGAATGATCGCGATCAGGAAGAACAATGTGACCGATCGCTCGCGGACAGCCAGCGCGGATAGATTGAACCGGCTCGGCTTACCGGGCTCATTTCCGGGCAGATCGTGCTGCCCGCTCATCGGGCTGCACCTGCGGCTTGCGCAGCGATTCTAACCTGCTGACCCTGATGCAACATATGGGCGCCCATCGCGACGAAGCGGTCGCCAGACTTAAGTCCCGATGTCACATTGGCAGTCTCTTCACCAAGAGCAGAGACGCGAACCGGCCGCCACGCGACCGTTGGCTTGGTATCCCCGCTGACAATCCAGACGCCTGGACCTCGCCCGGTGTCGTGCAGTGCGCCAAGCGGCACTTGGGTCGCAACCTCTTCGCTTGGCGTAGCAAGGGTTACAGTGACGGTGGATCCGAGCGGCGCTCGAGCGACCGCGCCTGCAAGGACATAGCGGGCTTCGAACGTGCGCGAGGCTGGATTGGCGGAGTCAGCGAGCTGGCGCAGGGTGGCGCTGCCGGTCGCACCGTCATAGGTGCGGGCCCGGGCGGCAGAGTTCAGTGAGGGCCGCAGGGTCTCGGGCAATTGCACCAGGGCTTCGCGCGGTCCTGACCGTGCTAATCGTATCACGGTCTGTCCGGCCGCAACCACCTGTCCAGGTTCTGCCAGCGTCTCGACGACTGTGCCGTCGGCATCGGCGAGCAGGACACCATAGTTGGTTTCGTTACGCGCCACATTGGCCTGCGCCTGTGCTGCGGTGAGCTGAGCGCGCGCCGAATCGGCAGCTGCCTTGGCCTGGTCGTAAGCCGAGGCCGATACGGCGCCCGCGCCCACCAGATCGCGGTAACGCCTCTCATCGGCTGCAGTCTGCAATGCGCGCGCGCGGGCGGCTTCGACGGTGCCTTGTGACGCGCGGCTCGCGAGCGCGAGGTCGGCAAGGTCGATCCGCATCAGCGGCTGTCCGCGGCGAACGACCTGTCCGGCGTCAACCAGACGCTCGATCACCTTTCCGCCGACCCGAAAGCCCAGATCGCTCTGCACGCGTGCCGCAACGATGCCGGTAAACTCGCGTGTCGCGGCATTGGCCAGGCTTGAGGTGGTTACCCTGACGAGTGGTGGCTGGGTCCGTGGATCGGATTGGGTGCGGTCGCACCCGGCCAGTGCGATCGAAAGCAGGATGGGCAGGCCAAGGGCAAAATGACGATAGCGATGGGACACGCACAATTCCTCCGAAGTATGGAGGATCGATAAGTGTCTAGTGACGATATTGTCAATAGGTCACATAATCTGATCTGGCCGGGTTTAGGGTGCCAGGCTACGCAGGATGAGGCCCATAACCTCGCTTTGTGCGTCGGGAAGCAGGTCCAGATTCCGCTCGAGATGCAGTGGATCGATAAAGGGGGTCATCGCGTAGAATATCGATCGGCAGATTTCGTCAATCGGTGTCTTGCGTTCGAACTCCCCATTTTCGCGGCCATCCCGGATGATCTCCTCCAGCATCGCTTTGAGGGCATCGGCATAGACTTGCGTCGATGACCAGCGCTCCTTCGCCGATAGCGCCGCAATCTCAAAGATCTTTCGATCATCGAAAAACAGGGCGACGCTGAGCGCAGTAACGCTTTTGAACATACGACGGAGCCGGTCGGTCGCGCTGCCGCCTTCATCGATGGCGGCACGCGCCTCGCCGAGGATTTGCACGAGGCGGGCGCTACAGATGGCTTCGCCGATCGCCTGTTTCGATTCAAAGAAGCGATAGATATAGGCTTTCGAGAAGCCGATCTCGCGCGCCAGGTCAGAGACCGCGGTTTTGCCATAGCCGTAGCGCGCAAAACATTCATTCGCGGCTTCGACGATCTTGTAACGTACGCTGTGTTCGGCCGGCCCGCGGGTCGAGGCCGTTGGAGTGGATGGTTTCATCATGCTCGCTCCTTAAACGCTCCAGCCAGCATTGACAAATAGTGACCATAAGGAACATTAGTCATATATTGAACTCAATCTCTCGAGGCTTGAACATGCGACACCGTCGATCCGCATTCCTGTTGTCAGCTACGGCCGCGCTTCTGGGCGGCTGTGCTGTCGGGCCTCGCTACGTCGCGCCGGTTTCCTCGGCGCCGACTGCTTTTGTCGGCGCTCCCGCCGTCGATACGCGAACTGCGGCAACGCAGATGGCGGACCTGGTCAATTGGTGGCGGGCGTTCGAAGACCCGCTGCTGACCAGTCTCGTCGAGCGCGCGCTCGCCCAGAATCTGGATCTGCAGCGGGCGAGCGCGCGCGTCGTTCAGGCGCGCGCCGCGCTGAAGAATGCCAACGCCGCGCTCCTGCCATCCGGGCAGATGAGCGGTCAGGGTGGCGAAACCTATCAGTCGCTGGAAACTCCGATCGGACAGATTGGCAGCGCATTCCCGCAATTCGAGCGTTCAACCGAAACCTATGAGCTTAATCTTGGCGCCAGTTGGGAAATTGACCTGTTCGGTGGCCGTGACGCCGCTCGCGACGCGGCCCGCGCGGATTGGCAGGCATCGGCGGCGGCAGCAGTCGCCGCACGCCTTGCAGTGGCTGCGCAGACTGCGGATACCTATATCGCCATCCGGACCTTGCAGGCGCGCCTCGACGTGGCGCGCGCGCAAACCGACACCCAGCAGAAACTCGTCGATCTGATCACCCTTCAATATCGCAAAGGCGTCGCGGCCGAGCTACAGGTTCGCCAGGCCGAAGGCGCGCTGGCGCAGGTGCGCGCCTCGATCCCGGCTTTACAGAACGAACTCGACATGGCGATGAATGCTCTCGATGTGCTGATGGGCGTTCAGCCCGGCACAACGCGATCTGAACTGGCGACGCTCTCCCCGATACCGCTGCCCCCTGCTGTTTCGACAGCAGGTGGGCCGGCAGCGCTTTTGCGGCGTCGGCCCGATATCATTGCGGCGGAACGGACGCTTGCCGCTTCCAACGCACGCATCGGAGTCGCCGTCTCTGAATATTATCCCAAAATCTCGCTAAGCGGTCTGCTTGGCACGGCGACGACGGCGGCAGGTGGTCTGTTCACTGGCAATGCGACGCAAGCCAACGGCGTGTTGGGCATGCGCTGGCGCCTGTTCGATTTTGGTCGTGTCGATGCGGAGATCAGGGCCGCCAAGGGCCGTAATGCCGAGGCGCTGGCTGCGTATCGCCTGACCGTCCTGCGTGCGTCGCAGGATGTCGAGGATGCCTTCTCGACCTTGGTCCAGCAGGAGGCGCGGGCGGCAGCTTTGTCACAAGGTGAAATAGCATTGACGCGCGCGCGGACCTCCTCTCTTGCTGCTTACAAGGGTGGGGCGGTCAGCTTGATCGAAGTTCTCGATGCCGACCGACGGCTCCTCGAAACGCGAGATGGCGCGATCCAGGCTCGCGCTGCAGCCAGTCGCGGCGCGGTCGCCTCGTTCCGCGCGCTGGGTGGCGGCTGGGATGCGGTTCCGGCGACGAACTGAAAGACTGGTAAGATGATGCGATACTGGGGGATGCACTGTTGCAATATATCATGGTCCCCCGCTCGCCAAAGCCAGGGACGTGATCAAACATGGGTCACTTCTCAGTGGAAATTACTGGCCTCCCCGGGTCACTTGTCAGCGCAAGTCAATAGTTAGGCCCTTCTCTCAAGAAATGAAGGGCCCATAGCGGATCAACCGTTCAGCTTCTCTTTGAGTGCCTTGGCTGGCGTGAAGCCGAGCTTCTTCGACGCAGCAATACTGATCGTTTCGCCGGTTGCTGGGTTGCGGCCATCGCGCGCAGCACTGTGCTTGACCTTGAACTTGCCAAAGCCTGGAACCGAGACCTCCGCATCCTTACCGGCCGCATCCGCAATTTTTGCGAACAGCCCGTCGATGACCTTCTTCACATCGGACTTGGCAAGCCCTTCATCGGTAGCGATCGAAGCGATGATATCGGTCACGGTCATAGGTCATAGTCCAGCTGTGATAAGGAGGGGCTTGAATGCCCAATCCGTCGGCTTCTGTCGAGAGGGAGAGCGAAGGGAGAATTTACGACAAACAAGCTTTCGCGCTGCCGAGCGTCGACGGAAATATGTTTCACCGAGCATGATCCGTCCGCAATCCCGGGTCGGAAGATGATCGTGCGGAACGAATGCGTGGCTTTGTCCGATTTTCGGACTTGTTCCGATGGCTTCGCGCGCCAGAGGCTGCGATCCGTGAGGCAGGCCAAGCGACCCTTTGCCGGGAGGCTGTATATCTCACGGAGGAAGCAATGTCCGCGCTGGCCCTCATGTTTCGCCTCACGCGAATGATGGTCGACAAGCGCTTGGGCGTCCGTGACGCAGTGTTTATCGGAATGGCAGGGGAGGGGATCGGTATTCTGCTCCTGGTTGCTGGACCTCTACTGCTCAAGCATCTCGTCGATCGCCTCTCCCAGCCATTGCCACTGTCAGCGCCGCTGGTTGTCGCCGTGATCCTCTTTGCACTTGCGGCCGCTGCCGCCGGCTTGGTCGCTGCTTTGCGTCATCACAGCACGACCCGCATCGTCGAGGCGATTGCCGGCGACCTGGCGCTGCAGCTTCTTGCCTCTCGCCTTCCCATCATGGCGAGGCACCCTGACGCCACGGGGGGGAGGATGCTCGGGCAGATCGAACGACTGCCGTTCAGCCTCCATCTCTTGATCGACGGCCTGTTATGGCAGGCCGTTCCCCTCATGGTTCAGATGGCGGTGGCCTTCTGCGTGATCCTGGCGGTCGTTCCCTGGATCTATGCGGTACTGATCGGCCTCCTACTCGCAGGCTATTGCTTCATCACCATGGTGGGGGCCGAGCGCTACCAGCATCAGGCTGTGACAGCGAATGAGCGGTCTGCAAGCCTGACGGCATGTGTCGCCGATCTTCTGCGCAATGCTCCGCGCGTCATATTCAATGGCAATATGGACGCCGAGCTTGCGCGCGCAGCCCTGGTCGCCGGCGAGCGAGCAAAGGAGGCTGGCCGCGGTACCCGGTCCCTTGTCTCGATGGCGGCCGTGCAATGCAGCGCAGTGACGCTGGGCCTCGTCCTTCTTCTTGGTCTCGCAGTCCGTGACGTGCTGGCTTTCCGGCTGACAGTAGGGGACCTCATTTTGTTGCAGGCTTATGTGTTACGCCTTGTCCTGCCGCTTGGCGGCTTTGGCTTCCTGCTGAGGCAGGCGGGACGGGCCGTCGCGCAGATCCGCGAAACATTGGCCTTGATCGATGATCATGCGCGATCGCCTTCATGTCCAGGCCCACTGCCCGATGGTCCCGCGCGGGTCCAGCTCGGCGGCATTAGCTTTGCTTTTGACGGTATCAGGCACGTTGTTCGTGATGTAAGCGCCACTATCGAAGCTGGAAGCCTTACTGTCCTGGTTGGCGCTAACGGTTCGGGCAAATCGACTCTTGCTCGTCTCATCGCTGGATTGCTGGATCCTTTGGCAGGCAGTGTGGATGTCAACGGCATCATCCTTGCAGATGTGCCGCGCGAGCACCGGCACCGGCATATCCTCTATGTCCCGCAGCATGTTGGGCTGTTTGCGCGTTCGCTTGGCGAAAATGGCCTCTATCCTCCGGCAGCATCAGAAGCACAGTGCCTGCAGCGACGGCTACAGGCACTGTGCTTCTACCCCGATGACCGTATACCCGAACTCGACATGCCGGTCGGAGAGGGCGGTCACGGACTGTCTGGTGGCCAGATCCAAAAGCTCGAACTCGCGCGGCTGGCGAGCGCAGCGGTGCCGGTGCTCATCCTCGACGAGGCGACCTCAGCGCTCGATCCGCAGAGCGAGACTGCTGCGATCGAGACATTGCGGCGCAAGCGTGCCCAAAGCACGATCATTTTTGTGACCCATCGTCGACATATTGCCCGCATGGCCGACCACGTTCTCTTCCTCGTTGATGGCGCGCTACGATGTGCAGGAACAGATGAGGCCTTGGCGCAGCGAGCCGATTATCGGAATTTCTGGCATCGAGCCAAAGGCGCCTGAACTCTCTTCGGGGATGATTGACAGGGGAATGCGAAAAGGCAAAGAATTAGGCCATGCACCATGGCTGTCCATCGGACGGCCCGCTTGCTCCGCGAGACGGCTTCGTCTCCAGGCACGGCACCGATCAATGCAATGGAACCGGCACATCCCGGATTCCACATTTGTGTCCGGGCCTATTTTCGTATGTCGTTTTCACAGCATCGCCGCGCAGTCTGCCGCGCGCCTGACAGTTCACCATATGCCACGCAGTGATGGCGGGAAGGCCAGCGCCGAGGGAGCGCAGCAAACACGCAGACGCATTCTCGAGCGGCTTTTCCGGTCCGAGGCGCCTGGTCTTGCGCGTTTCGTTCGAAGTCGGATCGGGCGGACCGAAGATGTCCACGACCTTGTACAGGAGGCCTTCGTCAGTCTGGCTGCCGCGCGCCCGCAGATCCTGCTTGAGCGGCCGGAAGCCTATCTGCAACGGGTCACACGCAATCTCGTGTTCGAGCGTTTCCGCCGCGGCGCCCGGCCAGGACAACTGGTGCAAGCAGATCTGGACGAGGCGCTAGGCGTGGCCGTTCCCCCCGAACAGGAATGGGCTCTGGAGGCCGATGACGCGACCAGTCGTTATGTAGCCGTGCTTGATACGCTTGGCCCCCAAACCCGCGAGATATTCCTCCTCCACAGGGTGGACGGATTGACCTACGGCGAAATTGCCGACCGGGTGAACCTCTCGATCAAGTCGGTTGAATATCATATGGGTCGCGCCCTGGCGCGGCTCCATCAGGCATTTTACGGGTCATGAGCGAACAGTCTACAGAGCAGCCGGGAGATCCGGCACCCAACCCATTGCTTGAAGAGGCGATCAGCTGGTGTCTGCGCATGCAAAGCAAGGATGCCGACGAGCACAGGGCCGCGTTCGAAGCCTGGCTCTCCCTCGGGGGCGTCCACCGGCAGGTCTATAGCGAGGTGAGCGAACTCCATGGTTTTGGCGAGAAGCTGCGCGGGGTCGATCTTGACCGGACCGCTGACCAAACGCAGGAACCCAGGCATGCATTTCACGCGTCCCGATGGAAGGGGCCTGCTCTGACGGCGGCACTCGCCATCTTCATGGGCATTGGTGTTTTCTACTTTGAGGGAAAGCGGGAGGCAGCTCCAGACCGACTGGCAAGACGTGCGCTTGGCGCGCCAGGGCAACTGCAGACAGCGCTGGGCGAGATTCGAACGATCCGGCTCGATGACGGGTCGATGGTGACGCTTGACACGGACAGCCTGGTCACCTTCGAGCCGGGGCGCTCGAACAGGCGGCTGCGCCTCGAGCGCGGCCGTATCCGCCTGGCCGTTGCAACAGCTTCCAGACCGTTCGTGGTCGCAGCTGGCGCGGGGACGATCACCACGCTTGGCTCCTTGGTCGACATTGGCTTGTCGCGCTATCAGGAGGTTGACATGTCATTCTTGCGGGGCACGGCTGAGCTTCGGACCGCAGGCAAATGGTCGGCTTTGAGACCCTCTAATGCTACCCGGGTCGCCAAAGGCTATCGCGCTAGCTACGGCCCGGATGGGCGAACGGCTATTGCGAAGATGGCGAGTGACGAGCTTGCGGCCACCAACTGGCCAAGCGGGCTCATGTCTTTTGACGGCGTGCCGCTGGCGCAGGTGTTGGGCCATGCCAACCGCTATGGCGTGGTGAAGATCATCCTCGCCGATCCCGCGCTTGGCCAGCGGCGTTTCTACGGCACGGTGCGCCTCAACGACACCCGTCGGCTCGCGGCCGTCATTTCGCACGCCTTATCCCTGCAGCTGCTCGAAGAGGGCGGGACGATCCGTTTGTCCCCGACATAAAAATCTTTCGTCCGGTTTAGGGTAGGGCCGGACTTTCACAATGTCCCCGTCAGAGCCCGCCAACACCGGGCCTGCCACAACTGGGGGACATTCCATGCATAACGCCCGTCATTGGGTGGCAAGCAGCCTGCTTGCCATCGCGGTCGCTCATACCCTTCCAAAGGCATCCGCGCGCGACGAGGTCAGCGCCCCTGTCATGATCGATTTGCCAGCGCAGCCGCTTACCAAGACATTGCTGGCGATCGGGACACTGACAGGAAGGCAGATCATTTTCCCAGGAGATGCGATGGCTGGCCTCTCCGCGCCTGGGATTGAGGGGCGTCTCACAGCACCGCAGGCATTGGCTCGTGCCCTGATGGGGACGGGTTTTAAGGTCGAAATGGGTTCCGACGCCATTTACATTCGCCTTCCCTCCGGGGCTGCCGGGGGACAGGGAGCCGAGCAAAGGGGCGAAGCCATTGTCGTGACAGGATCGCGCATAAGGGGCGTGGCATCAGCTTCGCAGGTCTACAGCTATGAGACCGCACAGGCGCGAGACCAGGGGATCACAGACATGCGCGGTCTCGCAGCCGCAATCCCGCAGAATTTCACCGGTGGTCAAAGCCCAGGGGTCGGCAACGGCGCCGAGGCATCGGGAAGCAGAAACACGGATTCCTCAACCGCGCTCAACCTGCGCGGGCTTGGACCCGGCTCCACATTGACGCTGCTCAACGGTCACCGGCTCGCCTATAATCTCAGCAATCAGTCGGTGGATTTCTCCAGCATCCCTTTCGCGGCGGTAGAACGGGTCGAAATCATGCCTGATGGTGCGTCCGCGCTCTATGGTTCCGATGCGATCGGCGGCGTTGCGAACATCGTGCTCAAAAAGGATCTTCGCGGCGTAACGGCCAACGCCGTGCTGGGTGCGGCGACGGACGGAGGCTATTCCACCCAGAATTACAATGTCGCCGCCGGCACGCGCTGGCGATCCGGCGGCGTGCTGCTGACGGGCAATTATGACCGCAACACGGAGATTCTGGCGGGGGACCGCAGCTTCGCTTCCGGCGTGAACGAACATCTCACCCTGTATCCCAGGATCGAAAGCTACGCCGTCGTCGGCAGTGGCCATCAGGATGTTGGCGAAAATCTGGTCCTCGCGCTTGATGCCCTCTATGCACACCGGGACGCCGTGCGCGCCAGCCCCTACACCAATAACGCGCCGGTCGAGGTGTCGGGGATCGTCTTTTCGACGTCTAGCTGGAATTTGAGTGTCGCGCCCTCAGCGACGCTTCGCATGAGCGATTGGCAATTTTCGTTAGTCGGCATCTATGGGCGTAGTCATCTCAGGAGCCTCTCGCACATTTTCCCCAGCTATTTCAGCAGCGCGGTACTGGAAAATGAGACGATCGGAAGCGAAATCGCGGGCGATGGGCCACTGGTCGCCATTCCTGGCGGCGACATCCGCCTCGCTTTTGGAGGCGGCTATCGGCGGGACGCCTTCATCTCGCGTGCGGCGAGCAATCCGATTGATGCACATCAGGAGAATATATTCGGCTATGCCGAACTCAGCATCCCACTGTCTTCGCCAGACCAGGAGATCCCTGGCTTCTATCGCACCTCTCTTTCAGCGGCCGTTCGTTATGAGGACTATCCCGGCATCGGAAGGCTCGCGACGCCAAAGCTGGGTTTCGTCTCGTCACCCAATGCGGATGTCGACTTCAAACTGAGCTGGGGCCGCTCTTTCAAGTCGCCGACCCTCTATCAGCGGCTCAATCCCGTTACCGTCTATCTGTTTCCCGGAAACCTCTACGGCGAGCGGCCGGGCGCTCCAGCGGGTCAGACGATATTGGCCGTCTATGGCGGCAATAGCGAACTGAAACCCGAAAAGGCGGACAGCCTTTCCGCGAGCCTCGTCTTCCATCCAAGTCGGATACCTGGTCTCGATCTCTCGCTCAGCTATTTCAGGGTCAACTACCGGAATAGAATCGTCGACCCGATCTCGTCGCTGAACCGCGTGCTGATCGATCCGGTGTTTGGAAACCTCGTCCAATTCTCACCCACGCCCCAAGACATAGCCGCGACGATCGCCATGGCACCGCTGGGCCTTGAAAATCAGACCGGATCCGGTGCTCCGTTCGACCCTGCAAGCGTCTACGCCACTATCGATGGTCGTTCGCAGAATGTAGCGAAGGACCAGATTTCAGGCGTCGATCTTAGCTTGAGCTATCGCTTCGATGCCGGAAGCCTGGGAACGCTCTCCCTCTTTAGCAACGCAACTTATCTGCGCTCCAGCCGCATCCTCATCGCGGGGATGCCGAAGATCGACCTTGCAGGCACCATTTTCAATCCTCCCCATTTCAAGCTGCGCGGCGGTGTGGGCTGGTCGCGCGACAGCCTGCTCGTGAATGCCGTGATCAACTATATCGGAGGCGTGAACGATAATCGGCGCGTTGACACCGTCGAACTCAAGGGCATGGCCAGCGTCGATCTGTCGGTCAAATATCATGTTGATGTCGCAGGTGGCGTCGATGTGCAGGTGAGCGCTCTCAACATCCTCAATGCCAAGCCTGATATCATCCGGAACTCGGGCAACTATATGCCAGTCGACAGCACCAACTACTCTACCATCGGCCGCTACATGAGCCTCTCGCTCACCAAGAGCTTCTGACGATGCTGGCTCTTATGGCTGTCGCCGCGCTCGCCCTGTCCCAAGCGGCACCGCCGCCGCAGGCAGATCGATGCACAGAACGTCTGCACTGGCGTTCGGCTGCAGGCTCGACGCGACCTTCCGATATCGATGTCCTAGTGGAACTGCGCGATATCGGCGGACAGGCGGATGTCGAAGCGCCCTTCACCGTCTCGCCCGATGGAAGGAAGATCGCTCTGACTCTACGACGCGCAGACGCAGGACGGAATGACTTTTGCCAGGGCATTGTGATCCTCGATATCCGGTCCGGGGAGGTTAGTGCGCCCATCCTCATAGGAGGCGGCGTTGCGCTTAATCGTTACGATCTTCCCAAAATTCCCGATTTTTCAGGCGGGGTCCTAGCTGCCGTCATACCGCGCTGGTCACCTGATGGAAAATGGCTGGCCTATACCGAGCGGCGCGATGGCATCGTTCAGATCATGCGGGTGGCAGTGGCCGGTGGAGAGCCTCTGCAGGTGACGCACTCGCCGGTGGACGTTCGGGATTTTTCCTGGAGCAAGGACGGCAAGGAGATCGAATATGCCACGCGGCCGGATGACCCATCCGCCGCTCAGGCTGTGATTGAAGAAGGAAAGGACGGCTATCGCTTTGACGAGCGTTGGATGCCCGAATGGCGCTTCTCGCCTTTCCCCAGGCCAACGGCGACCAGGCGCTTTGCCGTAGCGCTATCTTCAGGGGCCATAAGGGCGGCCGATGCTGCCACTGCGGGAAGCGTCGGACCAGGAAGCGCGATCAATGCGTCAGGCTTCGAGGCGCGCATCGCTTTTCGGACCACGGGTCTTATCAACGGGCCGAAATTTATCACGGCGTCCAGGAAGGGTGGCGAACGAGTTGAATGCCGTGACGCCGCTTGCGCCAAGGCGCGCCAGCTCTGGTGGCGCGATGAGCGCAGACTGTTGTTTTCCAGCGAAACCGGACCTGCCGACAGCCTGACCGAGATTGTAAGTTGGGACCTCACCACGAACAAGAGGCGCCGCCTGCTCCTGACATCTGATCGCGTGGATGGCTGTCGGCCCTCCGCGGAAGGTCTGGTTTGCGCTGTAGAAAGCTCGACGGTTCCGCGTCGGTTGATGGCTATCGACTATGACACGGGCGCCGAGCGAGAGCTGCTCGACCCAAATCCCGAGTGGCGGGCGATCGCGCTGGGCGAGGTTCGTCGTCTCCACTGGAAAAACGATATCGGCCTCGAAAGCTTTGGCGATCTTGTCCTTCCACCGGGCGTGACCAAGGCGGCTGGCTTGCCGCTCGTCGTCGTGGGCTATCAGTCGCGCGGCTTTCTGCGCGGAGGCACGGGCGACCTATTCCCCATATTCCCTTTGGCCGCCAGAGGGTTTGCCGTGCTCGTCTACACGCGCCCTGCGTTTTTTGGCTATTTGAAGCCAGTGGAGACTCAAGCCGAGGCCGATCGCCGAGGCTTTGACGGATGGGCGGACAAGAAGAGCGGCGCCTCCTCGATCCTGGCCGCAATTGCGATGCTGGAGAAGGAGGGTGTCGTTGATCCGAACCGCATCGGTCTTACCGGCTTTAGCGACGGCGTCGACAAGGCGACCTATCTGCTCATCCATCATAATGTCTTTCGCGCAGTCGCCATGGCCGGCTGCTGCAGCGATCCTTTAATGGTAAACGCCTCAATTGGCCCCTATCTTGCGAAAGTCGCCACGGCGGCAGGCTTTCCCGCCTATAAGGACCGCAACAGCGAGCGCGTTCGGGAATATTCCCTTGCGGCCAATGCTGCCCATGTCGACACGCCGATCCTGATCCAGTCGGCCGACCGCGAATATATGCATTCACTCGAGGTCGAGGCCGCATTCCGGCAGGAGGGCAAGCCGCTCAGCCTCTATGTGTTTCCGGACGAATATCATATATTCTGGCAACCCGCGCATCGCAGGGCTGCCTATGCCCGCAATATCGACTGGTTCGAATATCATCTGCTTGCAGACGGCAAAGGTCCGCTGCCGCGCTCGCTTGCTCCGATGGTGCAGCCGCAACAGGCGAGCTATCCGCGCTGATAGCGGCACCAGATTTCGGCATCGACAAGCTCCAAAAGGCGCAGATAATCCAGATCGCGAACGGGAGGTTCGCGGTCGCAATAGCGTGTTACGGCATTCGCATCGACAATCTGGTTTTGCACGAGCATACCCTCGATGAGGAACGCCTTCAGGTCGTGGCGGTAGGTCTCGAAATAGCGGGCATGCATCTGGAGCGGCGACCCTTTGCTCCGTCGTTCTGCGATCTCGCGCGGGAGTGTGGACGCGGCCTGGCGGGCGATCGATCTGTCGATGCCGCCGTCACACCACATCCAGCTGGGGATGCTCAGGCACGCCTCCACGATCGGCGCCATGAGGAGGGGAGACAGGCCGACCGTCGATGCTGATCGTGGAAAGCGCTCCAAATAATTATGCGCCCTTATGATCACGGCGATATGGGCGGTTGAACCGCGGAGCGCACGGGAAGGCGTATCGAGCCAGGGATGAAGCTTCCGAGGAGCGGTCCGCTCCGCGACCTGGCGCGTAAGAAAGATCGGCTCGCGCGGCCAGGCATAGGTTTTCGCCGGTTGAAATCGCTCGCGCAGCGTTCTTGCGACATAGCGTACAAGATCCATATAGGAGGCCGATGTGATCCGTTTCAGGTCGCCCAGCATCTTCCAACTGCCCGCTATAGAGGTACCGGCCTGAAGCAGATCGCCCAGCGCATAGGGCGGCGCCATGCCGCAAAAACTATTGTCTCCGCCAAATCCGCCCAGCACGGTGCCATGGCCACCAAGATAGCCGTGATCGAGCAGCCTTGCGTTGATCAGGCCAGCGATCGTCCGATAGGTCGGCCGCGGCAGAAACATGTCAGACCGGCAACTGGTCTGGAAATCAGGTGCCCGATAGGGAATCTCCGTCAACGATGCGTTGCAGGCCCTGGCGACTATGGTGGCAAAGGCACGTTCATCGCCGAACGGATCGCCGTCGGTGTAGAATGTGAGGAGTCGGGCGTCCTTTGTGAACTGCGCTATCTGCGTAGCGACGATGGAGGAATCGAGGCCGCCTGAGACCGTGATGAGTGGGCGCGGATATTTGGCTGCAAGCGTCCTATGCACAAGGGTGAAAGCACTCTCGAGACGGTCGACCGCTTCATCCACCGTCTCCACCGGTGACATCGCGTGATCCCAGGGACTCCAGGCCGCCTTTGTCACGAGCCCCTGCGCTGTGACGATCATTTCTTCGCCTGCGAGCAGTTCGTAAACGCCAGTCAACCCTGTCTGGCTAGAGAAATGGTTGATAAAAAGCAGTTCATCGCCGACCTCTGTCCAGTCGATGTCCAGGGGACGTCGATCATAGAGGCGCAGCAGCTCGATATCCGACGCCACCATCCAGCCACCTTGATATCGCCGATAGTAACAGGGCAGTTGCCCGGATGGATCGCGAACAAGGCTGACCTGCCCGGGCTCGGTGGCGCGAATGGCGAGAAAAGCTCCCCAGTGTCGGCCTAGAAGAGCTTTGGCCGGGTCTTTCGCCTTGCGTTCATGCGCTTGTGCCATCTCCCTTGGGAAACAAAGGCCCAGGACGACATAGTCCCCTGCCGCTGGCCTTGAGATATCGATAGATCTCTCGGCATGCACGGAAAGCCCTCGTGCTTCCACAATAGGACGGAAGCCGGAGGGCGGATTGTGGGGGATCGTTCCGACAGATTCTCGGTCCGTCGGCATGTCGATGAAGCAGATATAACGGCCGCCCATATCAGACCGCCAGGATCGGCGAGAAGCTGCGCGCAGTCTCGAGATCGTCATTGACCAGCAGCGCGTCGAGCTGGACCCAGCAATGGGCCGAGAAAGGGGCCGTTCGCACGCCAATGACCAGCGTTGCAGGAATGCCCCGGTCGAGCATGGCCATCATGATGGCGATCGAAATCGAGAGGCAGCGATCGTCGGTCGGGAAAAAGGGGCCGGTGCGTGCGAATGCCTGCGCCACCAGTCCCGCTTTGACCTGATCAATGCGCGATTTTTAGAGGTTCCGTTTTCTTGCTTCCAGGCGGCCGATCACCCGATCGAGAGGCGCGATGCGGAGCCAGGCAATGGCATAGGCGCGCAGAAAAAGGGCGCGCGCAAAAAGCGCCCCCCCGGCTGACTGTTGTTGGCATGGGAGTTTGCCCTCCACCGCCTGGAGCCTGTCGGTCCTGGAATCGGCTTGAGGCGAACCCGGCTGCAGGCCAGCAGGGCCGAGCAGGTCGGCAAGTGCGGCCAGATCAGCGGCATCCTGCTCCCCAGCCGCCACGACACGCAGGAAGCTTCCATGCAAGACCCGTGGGACAGCAAAATAGCGGTCCTGTAGGAGGTCGAGAAGGATGATGTCGTCCTGGCAGATGGCGTGAACCAGACCGGGGCGCAATTGCATGGACATGGAGAGGCTCCCCTGAGCCGGACGCGCGCGGGCGCGCGTCCGGTGCCGATCACTCGGCGTTGAGGCCCATCTGGAAAATGCGCTGGGACGAGGGATCGTCCTGCGGTCCATTATTGTTGAGGCCCTTGGTCACGATCGTCGCCGCGCCGAGGTCGATGAGCTGGTGGCTGTCCTGATCCTTCTTCGTCATGTCATGCTCCTTGGTTGTACCGCCGAATCGCGGTTTCCAGAGCATCGCGCCAGAAGCGATTTTGATAAAATGGAGATGATCCGAAAGTCGGACAATGTTCCGCGAATATTTCGCAAATATCATGTGGTATCAGTAGTTTTTGGAACATAGCTGATATTTGATGGAAGCCGTTTGAGGGGAAGGGTGAGCGGCTTGCATATAGATTTTTGCAGGCGCTTTCCCATGACTATCAGTTCTCTTGGCCTCGCCGCGGCGAGGCTCGTCCATCGGCTTGGCGGCAAGTGGCAGACGCACGGCGCGATGTGTCACTGCCCCGCGCATGACGACAGGATCCCAAGCCTCTCGGTCCGTGTCGGCCACAGCAGCCTCCTGTTCAAATGCTTTGCAGGATGCGACACGCTCGATGTCCTGCGGGCGATCAGGCGCCTTGACTTGCGCGTGCCCGTGGGAAGGTCCGCGGCCTTTGACATGGCGCGCGCGATCGCGCCAAGGACGGGCGAGCTTGCCCGGTCGCTCTGGAACTGCGGCCACGGACTCGCCGACACGCCGGGCGACATCTATCTGCGCGCGCGGGGCATCGATGCCTGCTCGCAGGCGCTGCGCTGGCATCCACGAACGCCATTGGGCCGCGGCAGGGATGTTCAGTTTCGGCCAGCGCTCCTGGCGGGGATCGAGGCGCAAGAGAGGATCGTTGCGGTGCAACGGCTCTTCCTGGAGCGCGATGGCCGCGCGCTCGCACATGATCTCAGCCGACCAAAACGGACCCTGGGCCGTCCCCTCTGCGGCGCTGTCCGCCTGTGCGAAGCAGGGCCGCGCCTCGGACTTGCCGAGGGTATAGAGAGCGCCCAGTCCGCGTCGATCCTTCTTGGGCTCCCCGTTTGGGCCGTCCTTGGCGCAGAGCGGCTTCATCAGATTCGCGTGCCCCCGGCGGTGGAGGAGATACTGCTTCTCCCCGACTATGATGCTGCAGGCCAGAGAGCCGAACGCCTGGCCCGTGCAACCTATCTTTCCCAGGGCTTCGCAGTCGAGACCCTATGGCCCTGGCGCGGCCATAACGATTGGAACGACGTGCTGCGGGAAGGGGGGAGGGAGAAAGTGAGCCGGGCGCGGATAGCGGTCTGACAGGCAGGCGGCTGCGCGTTCACGGAGAAACAGGATGACGACACCCTCCATCGCTTATGTGCTCGCGCGCGACTGCTTCAAATCGCCCGACAATGTGCGCACGCACAGCGACCCCTCGGCCGATGCCGAGCTCAAAGCCAATATCGCCGCCAGCGGCTTCCTGCTGGAAAATCTGATCGGCGTGCGTGTGAGCCGCGGCGCGCGCAAGGGGCAGGTCGAGATCTATGGCGGCGGCCGCCGACTCGAGGCCACCCGCGCCAATATCGACGAGGGCGCGCTCCATCCCGACTTCATGGTCCCCGTCCTTATCGCGAAAAATGCGAGGGACGCGATCGAGATGAGCCTTGCTGAAAATTTCTACCAGCTGCCGATGAATCCGGCGGACGAGTGCTGCGCCTTCCGGATGATCATCGAGCGCGAGAAGAAGTCGCCCGCCGAGGTCGCAAAGCGCTTTGGTAAGACCGAAACCTTCGTGCTTGGGCGCCTGCGGCTCGCCAATCTGGCCGATCCCGTCTTTGCCGCCCTGCGCGCGCTCGAGATCACGATCGACGTCGCCAAGGCCTATGGGAGCACGGCGGACAAGGAACGGCAGGCCCGGGTCTTCGAGCAGGTGCAGGCGAGCTATCATCGCAACAATCCAAACGAGATTCGTCGGCTACTCGCCACAGGTTCATTCTGCGGTGCCGATCCCAAGGCGATGCTGGTCGGGCGCGACGCCTATATCGCGGCCGGCGGACGGATCGAGGAGGATCTGTTCACCGACGCCGGCAGCGAGATCTGGCGCGACGGCGAGATCGTCGAGAGACTAGCGCAAGAGGCGCTTGAGACAGCCGCGCAGGCGATCCGGGCGCGCGAAGGCTTTGCCGAGGTGCGCGTCGTTCCAGCGACCATGATCCCCTACAGCATGACCTATCAATTGCCGCGTGCGATCGAACCCGAGCCCGGTCCGCTCAGCCCCGATGCCGCCGAGCGACAGGTCGAGATCGAGGCCGAACTGGCGACGATTGAGGAAGCAGCGCAAGGCGCTGATGACTATTCGCCAGAGCAAGTCGAGCGCATCGAGGCGCTCCATGCCGAGCTCGACGCCATGATGCCGCAGGAGGCCGCCCTGACGCCTGCCCAAAAGGGCGGTGCCATCGCCTTTGTGATGATCGATGCGGACGGTAAGCCCCGGCTACACGACAGTTTCTATGCGCTCGAGGACCTGTCCGCCGAAGACGGCGGTCTCGATGATGACGATATGACGGACGAGGCCGGTGAGGATGACGCTGGCGGGCGCGGCGCGGCGGACGAGGAAGGCGAGGCCGATGGGGCCATCGCCTATAGCGGACGGCTTCGCGATGAGCTTGCGATGATGAAGACCGAACTGCTTGCGCTGCACGTCGCCAACGATCCCCAATTCGCGCTCGATCTCGCCATCTTCATCATGGTCGACAAGGCGCTAGGTACCGGCTTAACGGGCATGCCAAGCGAGCTTTCCGCCCGGGCCGCGACGGCGCGGGTTCATGGCTATGAAAGCGACACCGCAGCCGCCAGGGGCTGGACGCAATTCGAGCAGGGGCTCGAACTGGCATGGCATGATCATGACACGATCGAGGCGCGCTACGACGCCTTCTGCGCGCTCGATGATGCGGCGCGCGCCGCCTGGCTCGGCTGGGCGGTCGCCCGCACGATCAATGCGGTTCCCGACGGCCACAGGGGCAGCAGCTTCCTCACCCATCTGGGTGCCAAGCTTGGTATCGACGCGGTGCGCTGGTGGCGGCCGACCGCGCGCAACTTCTTCGATCGGCTGACCAAGCCGATGATCCTTGGCCTATTCGAGTTAATCGGCGGCCTTGCCCTCAAGAGCCGCTATGCCAGCTCGCGCAAGTTCGATCTCGCCGTCTCGGCCGAGAAGCTCTTCGCAGGAGACGTCATCGCGGACGCCGACGTCAAGGCGCGTGCCTTGTCCTGGCTTCCAGACGAGATGCGGTTCGGACCCGACGCGGGGCCGCCCAGCGACGATGCACTGATAGGTGGGTTCGATGACGAGCGTGCCCGTGAGCCTGAAGCGGCGGCGCAATCGGGCGATGACGCCGCTTCGCCAGCAATACCGCAGGCGGCCTGAGCATCGAGACGAACCAGGGACCGCGCGCCGTCGCGGTCCCCGGCTTTTCTTAGCCCTCAGCAGCGGTGACGTCCGCTCAACCCATCGCCGGGAGGAAGGGGGGAGAGCGTCAGGCGAGGGCGCCTGCGTCCTCTGTCCCCATTTCGGAGAAGATCATGACCCTGCCTCTATCCGCTGCGCCCATTGACGGGCCTTGTTCCGATCCCATGGCCCCGGCGCTTTTTGCGGCCGCCCGAATCCTCGCCGAGCGGCTCGGCCAAGGCGGTGCGATCAGCCGCAAGGCCCTATCCAGCCTGATGCGTGCGCATGTCGGCGGTTCGGACGCCTGCGGCGACTGGTCGATGCGCGACGCCTATGATGCGCTCGAGATGGCGCAGGTCCTGCGCGTGCTCGACGTGGGGAGCCGCCTTATCGCGTGGGACGACCCGGCAAGCGCGTTCGCCGCTCGTGCGGCGCTTGGCCATCAGCTTCCGACCCAGCGCTATCGGTCCGAGCGACAGATCGACCTCCAGCAATTCTCGACCCCGCTTGGCCTCGCCTGGCTCGTCGCCTGCGCCGCAGGGATCGAGCCCATCGATCTTGTGCTTGAACCCTCGGCCGGAACGGGCATGCTCGCGGTCCATGCCAAGGCTTGCGGTGCACGGATGCTCCTCAACGAGCGGGACCCGCGCCGCGCAGCCCTGCTTTCGCTCGCCTTTGGGCAGCCCGTCACGCAGCACGACGGCGAGTATATCGATGCGCTGCTTGGCCAAGGCGAGCGTCCGAACCTCATCCTCATCAACCCGCCCTTCGCGCGGTCGCAAAGCCGGGGCCGAGACCCCCATGCCGGCGCGCGTCATCTCCATGCGGCCCTCGATTGCCTAGCGCCCGGTGGACGCTGCGTCGCGATCATGCCGCCCGGCTTTGCAAGGGACGGGTCGGGCGCCAAAGGCTATGGAAGTGTTGCAGAGCGCGTGCCGCCCAGATGGGAATGCTCGATCGAAGGCCAGACCTTTGCGGCCCACGGAACCTCGATTTCGGTGCGGATCATGCTCTTCGACAAGGGTTGGGACGGCAGTCCCGAGCGGCACCATGTAGACAAGCTTCATGAGGCCGAGGCGCTACTCGCGACAATCCCTTCGCGACTGAGTGGTCCTGGAGTGACGGTATCGCCGCCATTGCCGCGGCCCGGCGTGCCAGCTCTGCCGAGTCGCTCGGGCGGGGTTTTTGCAGGGCTCAGTGCCACGCGGCCGATCGCACCCACGGCAGCGGGCGATGACGGCGGCGAGCCTGAGCTTCTATCCTACGACATCATCGAAGAGGCACCCGCGGCGCAGGAACCGATCGGCATCTATGTCCCCTGGCAGATGAAGCGCATGCGCATTCCTGGCGCTGCGCCGCATCCCGATCGCCTTGTCGAGTCGATGGCGATGTCGTCGATCCTGCCGCCCGTTCCAAGCTACCGGCCGATGCTTCCGCCGCGCGCGGTAAGGACACTGTCGGACGCGCAGCTCGAGACCGTCATCTATGCAGGCCAGGCCTTCGAGCGCGATCTGCCCGGGCGCTTTGCGCCCAATGAAGCCGGTACGCTGCTGCACGCCCATGCCGAGGGCACGACCTACCGCGCGGGCTTCATGGTCGGCGACGGGACCGGCGTCGGCAAGGGACGCCAGATTGCAGCCTGTATCATGGACCAATGGTGCAGGGGGCGGCGGCGCGCGGTCTGGATCTCGAAGAGTGCGAGCCTCCTTGAAGATGCGCGGCGCGACTGGACCGCGCTTGGCGGCCTCGCGATCGACATCCAGCCGCTTGATGCCACGCCGATCAGCGGCCGTCTTAAAATGGAGAGCGGCATCCTCTTTCTCACCTATGCGACGCTGCGATCGCAGCGCGACGATCGTCAGTCGCGGCTCCAGCAGATCCTCGCTTGGCTGGGAACCGAGTTCGAAGGCGTCATCGCCTTCGACGAGGCCCATGAGATGGCGAACGCGGCGGGGACGCAGACGATATTCGGGGGGCAGAAGGGCTCCGAACAGGGGCTTGCCGGCGTGCGCCTCCAGAACCTCCAGCCGCGCGCGCGGATCCTCTACAACAGCGCGACCGGCGCCACCGATCCGGCCAATCTCTGCTACGCCGCACGGCTTGGCCTCTGGGGCAATGCCGCGTTCGCGACGCGCGAGGCATTCATGGCCGCGATCAGCGACGGCGGGATCGCGGCGATGGAGATCGTCGCGCGCGATCTCAAAGCCATGGGCTTCTACACAGCGCGTGCGCTGACCTTCGAGGGCGTCGAATATGATCCGCTCGAGCATCGCCTGACGAGCGATCAGATCGAGATCTATGACGCCTATGCGCACGCCTGGGCGCTCATCCATCGCAATCTCGATGAGGCGCTCAAGGCCACCGCGATCACCGACCGCATGACTGGCAAGTCTCTGAACGCGCAGGCCAAGGGCGCTGCGCTGTCACGCTTTGAAAGCGCCAAACAGCGCTTCTTCGCCCAACTCCTCATCGCGATGAAGCTGCCGACGCTAATCAAAGCGGTCGAGACTGATATGGCAAGCGGCCGACAGGCCGTGATGCAGCTGGTGACCACCGCCCAGGCAATGCTCGACCGGCATCTGGCCAGCCTGTCGGCGCAGGAGCGCGCCCATCTCGATATCGAGCTCAGCCCGCGCGAGCTCATGATTCACTATGTGCAGGCCGCCTTTCCGACCCGGCAGATGAAGATATTCAAGGATCCAGGCGGTGAGGCCCGCTCCGAGCCGATGACGGATGCGGTCGGCAATGCGGTTCATTCCCCCAAGGCGCTGCGCGCCCGCGACGATCTTGTCGAGCAGTTGTGCGCCATGCCCGCCATTCCCGGCGCGCTCGATGCCCTTATCGCGCATTTCGGTCCCGACCAGATCGCCGAGGTCACCGGCCGGTCCCGCCGGATCCTGCGCGATGGGAAGGGCCGACAAAGGCTCGAGCGCCGCACGCCAGCCAGCAATATCGCTGAAACCAATGCCTTCATGGCAGGCCTCAAGCCTGGCCTCATCTTCTCCGATGCGGGCGGGACGGGTCGAAGCTATCATGCCGAGCGCAGCAGCGGCTCGGCGCATAAGCGGCGGGTCCATTATCTGCTTGAGCCAGGCTGGCGCGCGGCTGCTGCGATCCAGGGACTTGGACGCACGAACCGGACCAACCAGGTGACGGCACCCATCTTCCGGCCAGTGACGACCGACTGCAGGGGCGAGCGGCGCTTCATCAGCACGATCGCTCGGCGGCTCGACAGTCTGGGGGCGCTCACGCGCGGACAGCGGCAGACCGGGGGGCAGAACCTTTTCGATCCGATGGATAATCTGGAAAGCGACTATGCGCGCGACGCGCTCTTGCAATGGTATTCGCTGCTGTATCGCGGCAAGCTCAAGAGCACGACCCTGGAGCGCTTCGTTGAAATGACGGGATTGAAGCTGCTGTCCGACGAGGGTGGCGGCCTGCTTGACGCCCCCCCGCCGATCCAGCGCTGGCTCAACCGCCTGCTGGCGCTGCGGATCGGGACCCAGAACGCCATCTTCGAGGAATATATGGCGCTCATCCAGGCGCGCATCGATGCGGCGCGCGAGCGCGGCACCCTCGATGTCGGCGTCGAGACCATCATCGTCGAGAAGATCGTGGCGGTCGAGCAGCTGCTCCTGCGCCGCGATCCTGGTACCGGGGCTGAGACCTGGCTTTCCCGCCTCGAACTCCATCGTCGGCGCCGGCCGACCGTGCTGGCCGATGTCCAGGCACGCTGGGAGACGTCGCAGCGTGTGGCGTATCTTCGCAATGCGCGGTCCGGGCGGGTGTCGCTGCGGGTCCCATCTTGGTCGATCCTCGACAATGAGGGCGAGGAGATATGCGTCTGGGAGCTGGTGCGACCCGGGGGTGCCGAACGCGTGCGCGACGACCGGCTTGCCGAGACCGCATGGGAACCGGTCGGGCGGAGTGAGTTTGCAGCCGCCTGGGCCGTTGAAGTCGCAGAACTGGGCAGCCGCATCGACGTCGAATCAATCAATATCGCTACCGGTCTTCTTCTCCCGGTCTGGAACCGGCTGCCCGACGATGATCTACGGGTCTGGCGGATCGCGGATGCTGAAGGCAAGTCGGTTCTGGGCCGCATCATCTCGCCAGCGGGCCTTGCCAAGCTGGCCTCGGCCTTTGGCATCGACATGGCCCTCGCTTTGTCGCCTGGCGAACTGATCGCGGGTGCGCGAGGGGTGCATGGTGTTCCCATCCCCTGGCTCTCGGGCGCGCGTCTGGCGCGGGTGCATGTGAATGATGCGGTCCGCCTTGAGATCAAGGACTATCCCGCGGCGCAACTCTCCGCGCTCAAGGCGCTCGGTTGCTTTACCGAGATCATTCAATATCGCACCCGTCTGTTCGTGCCAGCGAACCGCGCTGCAGAGCTGCTGGGCAGCATCCAGGCAGCGCTGGACGAAGGGCCAGCCAGCGCGGCGGCCTGACCGCCCAATCTTTGCGGGCTGCCCGCTTTGATCGTTGCCCAACCATGCAGGCTAAGGCCTCAACGCCAGTCGCAGGAGAGCTGTATGAACGACCCCAGCATCGAGCAGTGGCGCGCGCTGCTCCTCTTTCGGCAGCGCCATGGCCGGACCTGGAAATCGGCGCTTAGCCTGCACTGGATGAACGGGACCGACGAAAATGAGCCCCTGGGCGCTGCGTTGCGCATGGTGCGCAACCAGTTCGGGCCGAGCTGGCTCCACGCGCTGCGGCCCAAGGCGTTTGCAGAGGCCGAGCAGCGTATCGCCTTCCTCGACCGGTTGCCGGTAATGTGCGCTACCTATCACGGCGAGACGGGCGATCCCATCATTCTCAAACGCGGCGAGAGCGGTTACTGGCGGATGCCGGGCGATATGACAGTGGAGCAATTCAACGCCGCCTTCTTGCCTACACCCGGCCAGATTGCCGCTATGGAAGCCGGATCGGTCTTGGGGTGGGACATGCCGGCCGCGGATCCGGCGAATTACGCCGCTGCCAGGCGACTGAAGTGCAAGTCCTGAAAAGCTGCGCCGCATGTGCGACGCCATGCCGCCGTCTGCTTGGGCATTGTTGAATTTGTTCATCCAGCCTGTTTTAAAAAAACAAGTTCAACGAGGAGGATCGGGATGACCCGCGCTGTTGCCAAATCGGGTGTCGATATCGATCAGATCCTGCGCGATCGGATTCTGGCAAGCACCGACCGAATCATCAAGATGATGCCGCTCGCAGCAAAGACGGCTGCGGCAAGCAGCGTCGATATCGCCTCGCTCGTCTTCAATATTGCAAGGAGCATCCCGGCGGTCGAAGCCAATGATCCGGATGAGGCTGAGGATATCACCAATGCCATCGCCTTCAAGCGGCGGATGATCGAGGGGGCCGGCGGCGCGATCGATGCCGAGGCTGTCCGCAGGCTCCTTGGCCACAAGACCGTGCAGGCGGTCTACAAGGCGGCGCGCGAGCATCGGCTCCTGATGGTCGATGACAATGGATCCAAGCTCTTTCCGGCCTGCCAGTTCGACGGCAATGCGGTTCGCCCAGCCATAGGGCGCATTCTCGCCGCGTCCGCCGATCTTGGCGGCTGGGCGGTGCTCCAGTTCCTGGTCTGTGGTGACGAGGCCTTGGGCGATGCGCGGCCGCTCGACCTCCTGGCCGGAAGCGAGGCCGATATCGCGCGGCTTGTGCGCGCGGCGCAGGCGCGCGCGGACTGACGATGGCCGGCTCGACCATGCCGCCGGTTTCGCGCATCGCGGCAAGCCAGCGTCTCTTCCGCGTCCATGCTCTTTCCCGCGGCGCGCACTGGTATGGGCGCAAGGATGCGCAATGGCGCTGGGACGATCCGGACCGGCGCTATGGTGTGCTCTATCTCGGCAAAAGCCTTGTCGGACCCTTTGCCGAGACGATCCTGCGTACGCCAGCCGAGCGCGACATTCTCTGGGATGTCATAGCGAGCAAGCGCTTTTCCACGTTCATGACCACGCGCGCACTTCGGCTGGCACGCGTCCATGGTCCAGGTCTCGCCTGGTTCCGGACCACATCTGCCACCATCTCCGCAGACTTCGATCCGGCCTTGTCGGGAACGCCCTATGAGGCGACCCAGCGTATCTCGGTGATGGCCCATGCCTTTGGCGGGCTCGACGGCATTCAATATCGCTCGCGCTTGGATTCCGACGCGCTTTGCGTCGCGCTGTTCGACCGCGCCGATGATGCGATCAGGCTCGAGACGGAAGGGTGCAGGCTCGAGAAAGAGTGGGCGCGCGCGATCCTGCGGCCGCGCCGCTATCGTCTGCTCGAGAGCTAACAGGCGGTATCGGGGCAGGGAGGAAGGGGGAGTGCTGACGTTGGGCTCGCAAGGAAGCGGGTCCCATCTGTCAGCAGGAGACCTCCATGACCGCACTTTCCTCGCTCGACCGGCCCGCCACCGGGGGCTTCAAGGTTGATATCAGCCGCGGCCACAATATCGGCCGCGTCTCGTCCGAATGGTTCAACCGTCCCGACGACGAGCGTTTCCTCTCGCTCGAGACGCTCTACAATCGTGTCCGTGCCCGCGCGGACGTCGCCTCGACGCGCATCGTCGAGAGCCGCGCCATTCGCGTTCAGGCGCAGAGCGACAACCCCGAGCGTCTGGCGCTTGTCTCGCCAGGCTCGTCGGTCCCGGTTGCGCCCACCCACTGGTCCTTCGGCCAGCTCTGCAGCTTGGTCGGTGCGCCGGCAGGCTATCTGCGCGACCTGCCGGCCGCCCTTGCCGGCATCAATCTCCAGCATGGCCTCATCGCCCATAGGGGTGAGCATGTGAAGCTGCTCGAGACCAGCGATGGCCGGACGGAACTACGCGCCGTCACCGGTCCCGACTATGGCCGCATCTGGGACCATGAACTGGTCGAGGCCGTGATGCGCTTTGCCGGAAACGGCATCGGCGACACGCGCTGGAAGGTGCCCGGCGTCCTCGACTGGGGCAGCATGGTTTACAACCCCCATGTCGATATCAGTGCCGAGACGACGACCCTTTATGCCTCGGACCGCGACGTCTTCCTGTTCCTTGTCGACGACACCCACCCGATCGAGGCGGGCAAGCTCCCCAATGGCGATCCTGATCTCTATTTTCGGGGCTTCTACAGCTGGAACAGCGAGGTCGGCGCCAAGTCGCTGGGGATTGCGACCTTCTATCTCCGGGCGGTCTGCATGAATCGCAACCTGTGGGGCGTCGAGAATTTCGAGGAGATCAGCATCCGTCATTCGAAATTCGCCGCGAACCGGTTCGCCGCCCAGGCAGCGCCTGCTCTCACGCGGTTCGCAGACTCTTCGCCCGGCGATTTCATCCAGGGCATCCGCGCCGCTCGGGACCGGATCGTCGCGCGCAAGGACGAGGACCGCGAAAGCTTCCTGCGGACGCAGGGGTTTTCGAAGGGCGACACGGCAAGGATCATCGCCCAGGTCCTGGACGAAGAAGGCCACCCGCCCGCCAGCGTCTATGATTTCGTGCAGGGCATCACCGCGCTCGCCCGCACGCGCGCCAACCAGGATTGCCGTCTCGAACTGGAAGGCAAGGCCAAGCGACTCCTTCAGAAAGTCAACTGAACCAGCGATGCCCGATCCCGGTGTCCGAGCGCCAGCGCATCTCAGACATCCCTAACATCAGGAGAATGGCGATGACCCATCAGCTGCACCAGCATCCGTGCGCCTATATCGTATCGATCCGGTTCGAGACCGACGGCATAAATTTCGCGCAGGAGCGTTACCGGATCGAGGCATCCGACCCTTGTGAGGCCGAGCGCCTAGGCCGGGCCCGGGCGCGCGACAGCGTCTATCATAATGAGCGCATTCCTGGCCTTGGCCTTGTCGCGCAGGTTGAGGAAGCGGGGCCGCACGAGCCGGATGATGATCCCGATCATGATCCAGGCGGTACGCCTGGGGCGCTGGCTTCAGGTGCCCCGGGGCGTAGCGAAAGACGGCGATGTTCGCGGGCCTTGTGCAGGATGCGCCGGGTGCCCGGCTTCACCTATTCGCGCTGGCGCCATGGCGGCTGGTATGTCCACGGCATGCTTTATCCTGGCGGCGCTATCGGCTGCGTTTCGCGCAACTGTGCCGATCGATGCTGGTGCATTGTCTGCGACCCGCGTCCGTTTGACGAGCGTCCGACCTTCAGGAGAAGGCGCTATGTGGCGCTCGCCGAATGGCATCTGGCGGACTCCGAACGCCGGGTCGGCGCCGGGTTCGGCACGGCCTGTGCTGGCGCGACCTTGGTATAGGGGAGGGGGCGATAGTGGGGCGCCGCAGGCTATGGCGCCTTTCGGTTACCTGGGAGATTGTCCATGGAACTTGTCACGCCCGATATGGCGCGAACGCTGCTGGACAATCGCGCGCGGTTTATGCGCGAGCCGGACTTCGACGCCTTTCCGGTTGTGAATCCGCATATGAGGCGGGAGGTTGACAAAGACGTGGATGCACAGGACCTGTCGTGCGCCGCCGACGAGACTGTTTCATGCGCACACACGGCCCAGGCCCGTCTCGCCTCCCTTCCATCCTGATCGGACCAGTAAACCTATCTTACAACGTGGGTACCGGAGAAGGGCATGTCGGATTTTGATAATTTGTCGCAACGACGTCTACTGCTATCCTCATTCCACCGCTGTTACGCAGTGGGCGTTCAAAGACGCAGGCAGACTGGAGAGAGTCAGCTCGTCTTACAGACCGGCAACCCGATGCAGCCGTTTCGAACGACCAGTCGGGCACCCAAGCGCGACGAGCGGATCGTGGCCCTGATTGCATAAGAACGTCGCGAATTTCCACGGGCATAGGTAACCGCGTGATTTTTCGGTCAGCTGAGTCTTGCATCTATATATCATAAAGTGATATTTCTCTTCAGCAGAGGAGTTTGATCATGCCTTCCAGTTTTACCTTGGGCACCCATTTCGAGGGCTTCATCAAGCAACAGGTAAATACCGGTCGCTATGCCTCGGCCAGCGAGGTGATCCGCGATAGCCTTCGCCTGCTGGAGGAACAGGACGCGATGCGTCAGGCGCGGCTCGACGCGCTTCGCGCAGAGATCGAGCGCGGAACCTCCAGCGGTCCAGGTATTTCGGCCAATCAGGCTTTCGCGAATGCACGGCATCGGATTGCTGATATCGCTGCCGGTGTCGTGGATCGTTGATGCGCCTAGAGTTTTCGCCTGCGGCGGATTCTGATCTTGTTGAGGTCGCCAGCTTCATCGCCCGCGATAATGTCCCCCGGGCTATCTCATTCATTGATGAACTCGAGGCGTCCTGCGCCAGGCTGCTCGATCATCCCCATTCGGGCGTGGCTCGTTTCGAGCTTCGTGCGGGACTACGCTCCAAGCCCCACGGAAGCTATGTGATCTTCTACAGCGTTCTGGAGGAGGTTATCCGCATTGAGCGTATCCTGCACGGCGGGCGTGACATCGGCGTGATCCTTTCGCCCGGTTAGCCCATGCCTCCTATGTGGTGGCGCGGAAACGGCAGGAGAACGGTTCGCTATATGCGCTATTCTTCCTGCTGCCTGAGTATTCGGGATCGGCACATCAAATCGTTCGTATCACCAGCATGATATCCCTGAAGCCGCTGATGACGTGCCTGAAGCGATCGAGGGCAGCCGGACGGATTGGCGGTTGCACGACTGACTCTGATTTTAATAGCGAAGTTCGTTATCCCTACGGCACCGGTCTGTATGGCTTTGCCATCTCATCCATCCCGCGCCTCGGTCTGCATGACCAAGGCGCGAGGTTCGCAAGCCTTTCCCCTGCAATGGACGCCCGTCTGCTTTTGATCAACCCGATCGGTGCCATAGACATCGACGCCCGCCTGCGGCTGCCCCGCTGCGTGGGCAATGCAGCTCTTATCTCCGCTGCGCTCTGACCGAGCTCCGGCTTCACCGGATCTCGGTCCTGCCGGGTTGCGATCCGCTGCCATATGGCAGGGCGCGGGCGAGAAATGAGAGGTGTGTCAGCGTCGCGTGCGAACGGCTTTGGGGGCGTCGGCGCTTGCATCGAGGTCGGCCGCCAGTTGGCGCAGCGCATGGGAGGCGCCAGGGCGGATCATGCCTTCGCCTTGGCGACTCCCGCGCGCTGGCGGCGATCTTCCTTACTGCATCCCGTTCAGGGCTGCTCGAACTGCCTGCAAATTGGCTTGTGACCGGCGGTATTTTCTGGAGGCCAAGACCGTCCTGTCGATGCGGCGGCGTGTCCGGAACAGGCTGAGCGCAGGAGAGGGGAGGGGGCCTTTGGCGGGTGTCGTTTCGGATTGGCCGAGCGACATAGTGTCGAAGGAAAGTCTCATGAACATCGGTGAATTCAAGATCGTCAACGGCCGCATCATCGGCTGGATCGCCACGCGCACGATCGACCTCCCCAAGCTTGGTCTCCGCAAGGTCGACAGCGCCCACGCCATGGCGCCCGTCTTCGAGATACTCGCGCTCAATGTCGGCAACCGCTGGGTGCAGATCGGCGCGCTCTGGGAGGCGGTCGCCAAGAACACGACCGGCGAACTGTTCCTCCAGGGATCGATTGACGATCCTAGCCTGGGCGAGCCGCTCCCGATCGCGCTCTTTGGCAATGAGGAGGAAGGCTATCGCGTCGCCTGGCGGCGCAAGCAGCCGCGCGATGCCTTCGGTCCGAGCCGGAGCGCGGACAGCGGCCGTGACTATGCGCCGCGGGGCGAGGGCGGCTTTGGCGGCAGCACCGCGGGCGATGACGGCGGGCTGATGGGGGCGGGCACCTCCCTCGAGCAAGAAATCCCGTTCGCCTGATGGCCTGTCCCCGGGGAGGCCCAGCCCTCCCCGGGGGCCTTTCTTCTCATGCCCATGGAGCATCGTCATGACCAGTATCGCAGCGCAGAGCGTGCACCGCTTCGCTGATTTGAAGCAGCTATATTCAGAGATGACCGCCAGCCCCGAGTTCCAGGCCGTGTTCGGGGAGCCGCTTGGCCTCACCGTGTCCGGGCCGGGCGAAGCGACCGCCGAACTCGACATGCCCGAACCGCTCGCGGTCCAGGCCGATTGCGGGGGCGTCATCGCCTGCCTGTTTGATCTTCTTGGCGACACCCGGCTCGAAGCGCTCGCGCCCGAGATCGCCTGGGGGTTCGTCAACTCCTTCCACTTCGTTGCCAGCAAGCTCGAGCGGCGCGAAGACGGCCTTGCGCGGGAGCTGGGCGACCTTGCCCGTTCCTATGATCCAAGCGAAGTCTATGCGCGCGAGCTCGAGGAGAAACAGCTGCTATGCCAGACGGTGGCCGAGCAGCGCGCCGCAGTCGAGACGATGCGCGATTTCGCTGCGGAAACCTATCGCGCGCTATCGGGCTGGCCCTGGTCACCGTCCCGTGGCAGCAAGCCCACGGCGCGCGGCGCAAGCCAGATCGACGCGCTCGATTTCCTGCGCGCCCGGCAGCTTGCTGCCCGTGAACGGTACATGCCCCAGGGCCCTATTGTGGTCTTTTCAGGGCCCGCGCTCTGGCATGATTTCCAGCAGATCTGGGACCGGCTCGATGCAATCCACGCACGCGTGCCGAACATGACGCTGGTCACGACAGGGCAGCGCAAGGGAGCCGACGCGATCGCCGCGGCCTGGGCAGCGCGGCCCGAAAAGCGGGTTCCGCTGGTAACCTACGGACTCTACGGCACAGGTTCCAAGGTCGCCTTTGCGCGCAACCGCAAGCTTGTCGATCTCGCGCCCGTCGAGGCGCTCCTGTGCGAGGGATCGGGGCTTCAGGCCAATCTCTACCAGCTCCTGCGCGAGGCGGGTGTCCCGATCCACGCCTTCAGGCGCGAGGGCCAGGCACCGGACATAAAGCTGCGCCGACGCGACGCGGCATAAGGAGGCGGATATGGCTATTCCCGAAGGATATAGGCGCAATTTCGAGACCCTGCTCCGCGCGGCGGAGCAGGGCGATCTGGCGCTGCTCGAATGCAGGGACGCTGCAACAGGTGTCCCGCGCTATGTGATCTGTGCGGTCGGACGAGAGGAGAGGGATTATGTGATGACGCCCTTCGGGCATCTTCACGACGGCAATCCCTACGATGCCTATGTACCGCCCGCCTGAGCCGCCCTCGAGCAGGCCTCCAGACCCGGGCAAAGCGTCGTTTGAATTGGGAAAGCATCTTGTCCTCAGCACCGCTCATGTGAGCCTTGCAACCTCAAGGCTTCTGGCGAACTGGGCCAGCCTGCCGGTCGAATTCCAACCCCTCACGGTGGCCGCCACCTGGCATGGATGGTTCGTCTCGACCTTTGTGGTCGAGGGCGATGATGCTGCGCGCATACCCCCAGAGCTTGCCGAGGTTCAGCGGTTCGCCCGGTCGCTGGACTGTGCCTACATCCTGTTTGACTGCGATGCTGACGAGGTGGACGGGTTGCAGAGGTTCAACTGGTAAGCTCGGCCATTCTCTGGGGCAACAAGAGAAGGCCAGAGGTGCCCGGGGCGAGCGCGGTGCCCTCCACATTACCCTGCGGGGGGCATCGAGCCCCCCGCAGGGTAGCTCTTCCTCTCTCTCAAGACGTCCGATTGTGGCACGGGACCGCGTCGGCCTCAAGGACGGCGGGGCCCCACCATTTTCCCTGGCGGAGCGGGCGTCGGCGTTTCCTTCCATGCTCCGCAGCCGCCAGAGAAAATCGTTGCCCCCACCGCCGCGGAGCGGCCGCTTCGCGGTCCTTGACCCCGCCGCTCGGAGCCAGTGCAGGGGGACAAACCTCTTCAGAAAAAGGAGGTTTTCATGACGACCGATACCGCCACCGCCGCCCGCTTTGCCGATATTGCCGGGTTCTTCACCGAGGAGACGAGGCAAGCATCAGACCGCTTCGCCGCCGCCTTTGCCCAAACCGCCGACACGGTGCGGCTGGGGAGCAGCGACGAGGCTATCACAGCCGACATGCCTGACCCGCTGGCGATGCAACTGGGGGTCGAGTTGATGGTGACGACGCTGTTCGATCTGCTGCGCGACACGCGGCTCGAAGCCCTGTCCGAACGGCTCGCCTGGGGTTTGGTGCACAGCTTCCACAGGCTCGCCGATCAGCTGGATGGCGAGGCCGACAGGGCCGCGCGACAGGTGGGCCAGCTCATCCGCGAAAGCGACGGCGGCGAGATTGCCACGGCCAATCTGGAGGAGGCGCAGGCGCTCTGCCACGGACTCGACGAGGCGCGCGAGGCTATCGCCTGCATGCGCGACCATGGCGCCGATCTGTTCCGGGTCGAGACCGGACGGCCCTGGTCGGCACCACGCGGCACGCTGGTCTCGAGCAAACGTACCGCCTCGGTGATCGCCGCCACCGACTTCCTGGCCGCGCGCCGCAACAGGCGCAACGAAGCGCTGGCACCGCAGGGTCCGGTCGTCATATTCTCCGGGGGCCAGCAATGGGAGGATCACGCCCAGCTCTGGGAGCGGCTCGACCAGATCAAGGCGCGGGTTCCCTCGATGCTTCTTGCGACGACGGCCCAGACCAAGGGCTGCGACGCGATCGCCGCTGCGTGGGCGGCGAGCCGGAAGGTGAAGCTCATCGCGTTCACGCTCAATCACCGGCTGGGACAGCGGGCCGGGTTCGCGCGCAACGAAGCGCTGCTAGGGTTGAAGCCGGTCGAAGCGATCGTGTGCGAGGGATCGGGAATACAGTCGAACCTCGCGCGGTTGGTGCGGGAGGCTCGGGTGCCGGCGCATTTCTTCACGCTGGCCGGCCAGCAACGCCGGACGGGTTGACGAACGGGGCAGTGGCGCTGGTGGAAGGGTTCGCCCCTCCGCCAGCGCCCTTTTTTGTGCCTGGGGAGAGTATCGCCGGGCTCAGGGAGCCAGCCTGCTGCCGGCCCCGTCGCCCGGCGATGCGGCGCTTGAAGGAAGCGCCGGCCTCCTGCGCGCGGCTCCGCCGTGCTCGTCGCTGGGACGCCGTTCCGGCGACGTCTGGGTTGTGGCGGCTGCGATGGGCAACGCCTTGAGGGCAGTAACAGCGGCGGCGCCGCCGACCCGAATTGCATGCGTGAGCAGGTCCCTGAACTCGCGCTCGCTCAACTGTTCGACGGCAATCTGGGATATGTGCGCGGCATAATGGGCGCGAAGGGATTGCCGCACGGTGTCGGCTTCTTCGTCGAGTTTGCGGCGATCGGCTTCGATCTTCGCGAGCCGCTCGCGATCGGTCATTTTGGGCATGATGTTTATCCTTCAGCTGAAGGTCTGCCCGCCGCGCTCCACTATTCACATCGGGAGGATATCTGCAATGCGATTTTGGGGCCGGCTGGCGCCGGCGAAGAAAAAGAGCCCCCTGCCGGGGGCAGCCCGCCCTTGCCTGGACGCGGCTGCGCAGCGCGCAAGGCGCTGCGAAGGAAAGACGCACGGCTCGTGGCCGTTTGTAATGCACCGTACGCACGGGTGCTGCGGGCGCGAATCGCCAGCTTTTCTGCGGTTTTTCGGACATTGCCGGTATGACGAGAGGTGGCACAGCTGGGTGCCACCGGCACGCTATGGCTGACCACAAAGGTCGGCGTGCAGCCAAGCGCCTGATCTCCCTTGGCAACCTTTGGCTGCCATAGAGATGACGCATATTGTCTTGAGATCAGGGCGAAATAGCTCTATTTACGGACGTGCTTCATCACCCCGATCAGGCGTCGAACAGGAGTTCGGCGTATGGCAAGGGTTACCATCAGATTCAAAGACGCGCTCTATGAGCGTCTCGTCACCGGCGCACATGCCGCCGATACCAGCGTTGCCGACTATGTTCGCGGCATTCTCGATCGTTATGAAGGCATGGACGCGGGCGGCTATCATGGCCGTTTCGACGAACTGCATGCGACGAACATCCAGGTGTTCGCGATCCTTGCTGCCTATGTGAGCGCCCGTCATCCCGACCTCCTGGCCCGCGGTACGGCTGACGCCCGCAAACTCCTCCTCGAGCGGGGCCTTATCGATCCTGTGGAGGTACGCTCATGAGCATCTTCCGGAACGACACGCTCGGCTCCTGGACAAGGGGCGGACAGGCCATCGTCCACAATGTGCGCATGACGACCCAGGTGTTTCTTCAGACCGTGGCGGCAGGTCTCATCCTCTGGGTCGGCGGCACGCTCTGGTATGTTCTGGAGAAGGCGAACGACTATCAGCGCTATGTCGCGTTCAAGATCGTTGAGGCGACCCTAAAAAATGACGTGCCCGGTGGAGCGCCGCTCCTGTTCAGGGGACCGGAGGGGCCGGAATATTGGACCAACTCCGATACGCTACTAGAGTCGGGCGTCGCCAAACAGGCGCTTCGGGCGATGGAGCATCATCTCCTTGTCGGGGCGGCGCTGGTCGGCTGCTTCTCCCTTCTCATGCTATTTTGGGCATGGTTCTATTTTACCAAGACTGGGCGTGGGCTTGGATCCAACCAGTTCCTACGCGGTGCCCGTTTCGGGACACCTAGACAGCTACGACGCCTGCTTTGGCGAAGCCGCAAGGGTAGCTTTGCAATCGGCGGCGTACCGGTTCCTGACGCGTTCGAGCCCGAACATATTCTGATTTGCGGCGCGCCCGGGACCGGCAAGACCAACATCATCGTCAAGATGCTGGCGGGCATCCGCGAACAGGGCCGCAGGGCGATCGTCTATGACGCCGCCGGAACGTTCGTCGAGAAATTCTACAGGCCCGGGCATGACATTCTGCTGAACCCGCTTGATGCCAGGGCCGACACCTGGTCGCCCTGGGTCGATGTGCCGCGCGACTATCATTATGATCAGATCGCCGAGTCGACCATACCCGACAAGTCCGGCGATCCCTTCTGGGCGAAGGCTGCCAGAGGGACGCTCGTCGCTGTCTTCCGGAAACTCGCGCGCGACAATCGGATGCTCGTTTCGGTGTTGCTTGATACGATCCTGCGTTCTCCTTTGAAGGACCTCGCGACCTTTGCGGAGGGGACCGATGCTGCCGCTTTCATATCGACGGAGGGCGATCGGACGTCGGCCGGCATCCGCGCCGAGCTTGCGTCGGTCATGCGCAGTTTCTCCTATCTCGATGACACGCTCGACGGCTTCTCGATCCGCGACTGGGTCGCCAATGAGGAGGACGACAGCTGGCTGTTCATCACTGTGAAAGCCGATCAGTTGCCCTCGCTTCGACCACTGATCACGGTCTGGCTCGACATCGCCATCAGCGCGATCATGAGCCTCGCGCCCGATCGCGCCCGGCGTCTCTATTGCGTGATCGACGAACTGCCGACCCTTCAGAAGCTGCCTTCGCTTTCAGACTTTCTTGCCCGTGCCCGCAAATATGGTGGGTGCGGCATATTGGGGTTTCAGAGCTACCCGCAGCTCGAGGCGACCTACGGCATTCAGGATGCAGCCGCGATCACCGGATATTGCTCGACATGGGTCGCACTGCGGGCGAACGACACGCCGACAGCCAAGCATGTCTCGGAAAATCTGGGACAGGTCGAACAGGTCGAAGCCAATGAAGGCATGTCCTACGGCGTGAACGATATGCGCGACGGGGTAAACCTCTCGCGTATGCAGGTGACCCGCCCGCTCGTCATGCACACGGAGGTGACCAATCTTCCCAACCTGACCGGCTTCCTGCGCTTTGGTCGCGACCTTCCGGTTGCCCGCTTCAAGGACAGTTACAACCGATCTCCTACCTGCTTTCCAGCGTTCGAGGAGCGGACCGCACCCCTCGTGCGATTGTCGCCAGTCTTGGCGGCTCAAGCGCGGGACGTCCCCAAAGACGCGAAGAAGAAGCTGCGACCTTCCAGCAAGACCGTCGCGTCGCCCGAACTTCCGCTCGATGCCGAGATACCGCTGCGCGCAAATGTTCCGCCTTCATCTGCACCAGGGGCCGCATCGCAGGAAAATCTGCCATCCACATCGGGACTGGAGCTTTTGGGGCGTTCCTCCGGCTTTGGCCTCTCCCAGCATGGCCGCAGGGGCGGCATGCGTAGCGCGTCGAGGCCGGCATGATGCATCCCACGCGTTTGACCGGCACGGCCAGCAACATAGCGCGCTATTATGCGATCGGCGATTATTACACCAAGGGCGGGACGGAGGGCTCCCAATGGGGCGGCGCCCTCGCAGAGGAGCTTGGGCTTTCCGGCGAGGTCGATCCGAAGACCTTCGAGAGTCTCCTTCGCGGTGCGGTTGCGGGCCAGAAACTGGGACGACACCGCGAGGGCGGGATCGAGCATCACCCGGGTTGGGACTTCGCTCTGAGCGCGCCAAAATCGGTATCGGTGATGGCCCTTGCGGTAGGGGATTCGCGGATCGCCGATGCCCACGAACAGGCGGTCAGCGTCGCGCTCTCCTGGCTTGAGGAGCAGGCGCAACTTCGTCGGCGAGAGGATGGCCGCGTGCTGCACGAAACGACCGGTCGGCTCCTGTGGGCGCGCTTTACCGAACATGCGAGCCGGGAGCTCGATCCGCATCTCCATACCCATGTGGTGGTCCTCAACATGACCAACCGGCAGTGCGACGCTCCCATGGCGAGCCTGGAAACGCGGGCCATGTATAGCGAGCAGATGAGCGCAGGGCAGATCTACCGTAACGAGCTCGCCCAGGGCCTGCGAACGCTCGGCTACGAAATCGCCGCCGACCCCCGCCGGGGCCTGTTCGAGATCCGGGGTGTACGCCCAGAGTTGATCGTGGACATGTCGCAGCGTGCCGAACAGATCGATGCCCATGCCCGTGAGCACGGTCTGGAAGGACAGGCTGCGCGGCGAAAGTCCTTCTATGCGACACGCGGGCCAAAGGAGAAGATCGGCCTTGAGACGCTGCATCTCCAGTGGCGAACGCGGCTGGGCGAACATGCCCCCGCGCTCGACAGCCTGCGGGCGGAAGCGGAAAAGGGTGGCGAACGCATCCTCCTTCTCGCACCTGCAGAAGCGGCACGCGCGGCCCTGTTCGGTGTCCGACAGACCGAAGGTCGAGAGGCGGTCAATCCGCTTGGCCGGTTGATCACAAAGGCTCTTGCGCCTCATGTCGGCGAGGTCCGCTTTGGCGACGTTCGCCCGCTCCTCGAGGGGCATGAGGCGCGCCGCAAATTGCTCGCGACCCGGGAGCAGACCGGCGATCATATCCTGAATCGCGGACGGACGACGCGCCGCTCAGTCCGCTTCGAGCAGGCCCTGGCGCAGCATCTCGCTCTCTCGATCGAAGATGGCCGACCAATCGCATCTTCCGATCGCTTGCTGGGCGCGCTGGAAACGGCCGGATTGTCGCCCATGCAGGAGCGAGCGCTCGTGAACCTGGCGTTGAGCCGCGACCGGGTCACAGGCGTTCATGGCGTCGCGGGTGCGGGTAAATCGATGCTGATCGCCACTCTGCATCGGGCTGCCGAGCCGGGGGCAACGCTTCATGCCCTGGCGCCCACCTCATCAGCTGCGGCGAACCTTGGCGACACGGCCGGCATCAAATCCCGGACCGTTGCGAGCCTTCTTGCCGAGGGCGGCTATGGCCTGTCCGGGCGCGACGTCCTGGTGCTGGACGAAGCGGGGCAGCTCGGTAACCGACAGGCGCTGCGGGTTCTGGAGATCAGCCGCAGAACTGGCGCCCGGCTCATCCTCCTGGGTGACAACAAGCAGACCGGCGCCATTGAGCAGGGCAAAGCCTTCTGGCTGATGCAGCAGCTCGGCATGCCAACGGCGCAGCTCACCGAATCGCGGCGTCAGGAAACGGCGCGGATGAAAGATGCCGTCACAAGAGCACGCGCGGGCGACTATGCTGGCTCGCTCGCACAACTGGACAAAGTGGTGTCTGGCGGAGACGCGGAATCGCTCGCAAAGGGCTTGGTGGCCGAGTGGACGCGCCTGCGGCCAGAGACCCGAGCCAGCACCAACATCCTCGTTCTGGACAACGCGACCAGGCTGATCGTCAATACGCAGGTACGGGAGACGTTGCAGCGTGAGGGGGTGGTGGCTGCGCAGGATGCGCGGCTCAATATCCTTTCGCCTGCCGGCCTCACCGAGCAGGAGAAGCAACTCGCCCGCTTCTACACATCCGGTCAGGTTGTCACATTCAGTCGCGATCAGGCCGAGGCCGGGCTCGCCCGCGACACCGAACATCGGGTGCTGGGCATCGTGCGCGATGAGCGCGGCCGACCGCAGGTCCGTCTCGTCGATGAACAGGGTCGCATCGTTCGCTGGGATCCGCGGCTCACCAAGGGAGGACAGGTCAACATCTTCGTCTCCGAAACGCGAAGCCTTGCCCAAGGCGATCGCATTCAATGGCGGCTTGTCTCCCATGAACTGGGCATCAAGAACGCCCAACGCGGTACGGTCGAAGCACTCGATGGAAGCTCGGCCACCATTCGGTGGGACAAAGGTGATCGCGCCCAAACGATCGATCTCTCGCGGCACAAGAGTTGGGACCATGGTTATGCCGAGACAATCTATGCGGCGCAGTCCAGAACCTATGCGCGGGTCTATGTTCTGGCCCCGCTCGGGTCACCGCTGGTTACCGGCCAGAACTATTATACGGCAATCACCCGTGCGCGGCTGGGCGTCAAATTGTGGACCCAGGACAAGGACAGGCTCGTTGAAAAACTCGAGCGGTCGTCTGGCGAGAAGACCTCTGCGCTGGAAGGACTGGGCCGGATCGATCGCGACAGGGCGGACCGGTTCACTGAACGGGAACCGGCGCGGATCGAGGAGATGCGACGGGCGCAACAGCAAGAGCGACAGCAGAATAGCGATCGCTTGCTGAGCGCGAGGCTGCACAGGCGAGCGAGCGGCAGGAGAGGGCTTGGGGTTCGGCTCGCCACAAACGCCAGAAGCCTGGCGGAGGCGCTGGACCGGCACCTTAACAGCTTGTTGGATCGCACGGGGCCTGCCGAACGGCAAGCGGATCGCAGCGAGGCCAAGCTGCCTCAGGGAGGTCGTCATGGGATCGATCACTAGAAACTGGCTCAACTCTGCGGGCCTGCTGTTTACGATTTTAGCTACCGTCGCGCCCGCCCATTCACGATCCCACTTTCCCGACGAAGCCGTCCGGATTAGCGCTTGCATCAAATCAGCATCGCGAGGCGCTCTGTGGCTTGAACGCACTTTGTGGGCCCTGCGCGATCAGGAAGGCGGCTGGATCGGAGCCGCGGTCGCAAACACCAATGGAACCCATGATCTGGGACCACTACAGATCAATAGCTGGTGGGTGCCCAGGATTGCCAAAGCGATCGGCCGCCATGATGCGCAGGTTCGTATCTGGTTGCAATTCGATGCCTGTTTCAATGTCGAGGCGGCGCGCTGGATATTCTTGTCCGGGCTGACCGTCACCGGCAATTACTGGAAGGCCGTCGGCATCTATCATAGCCCGACCGACTGGCGGCAGCGCCGCTATGCGCTAAGTGTGTCTGAGCATCTGCGTCGACGTTTTGGCGAGAATAGTTTTGCACGGCAGGCGTCAAAGATCCAGCAAGTGCCGTGACGCAAAGGGGCATCTGCGGGGCGCCGAGTGGAGGGAGCTCTTTTCTCCGACGCAAATTAGGTTATCTTGAAAGAGCTTCATCACGCGCCGGGTTCGATTCGGGAACATCGGTGCATGCAATATCCTCACGACAGCCCTGGCGCGGCCAGCGGTGCCCCAGATGCCGCTCCGGCTCGCATCCTGAGCCTTCAGGAAGCCGCCGCTTTCCTGGGAATTCACGCAAATACGCTGCGCGGTTACGCGAAAGCCGGGGTCGTTCCTGGCGCGAAATTCGGTCGTGACTGGCGCTTTCTGGAAGCGGACCTTGTCGCCTCCCTGCGCGCTCGATATTCTGGGCGTGCACGGATGCAGTCGAGTGCCGACGAAAGGCAGGCAACATGGCACTCTACAAGCGTGCAAGCACCTATTATGTCAAATGCACAGCACCTGACGGAACGACAGTTAGACGCTCTACTGGAACCTCAGACAGGAAAAAGGCGCAAGAATATCACGACAAGTTGAAGGCCCAGCTGTGGGATCTTGCCAGGTTGAAGCAGAAGCCGAAGCGCACATGGGACGAGGCGGCTTTGCGGTGGCTGAAGGAAATGACGCACAAGAAGTCCTATAGGGACGATGTGAGCCGGATCCGATGGTTTACCAAGCACCTGCGTGGCAAGACAATGGAACAGGTGAGCAGGGACATGATCGACGCGATCATCACCCGACACCATGCCCGATCGAGCAATCGCACGAAGGATCTCTATGTGGCGCTTATCCGCGCCATCTTCCGGAAGGCGCAGCGCGAGTGGGAATGGATCGACCAGATACCGGCGTTCAAGACCTATGAGAAGAGCGGCAAGGTCAGGGTGAGATGCCTTACCCACGATCAGGCCAGGGCGCTCATGGATAAGCTACCTGCTCATCAGCGCGAGGTTGTCCTGTTCGCTTTGTCGACGGGCCTTCGCCAGGGAAACATACTCAACCTGACCTGGGACCGGGTCGATATGAACCGGGCCATAGCGACGATTGAGCATGGCGATACGAAGAATGGTGCAGCGCTCGGTGTACCGCTCAACGCAATCGCTCTTGGCGTTTTGGGACGGCAGCAAGGTAAGCATGATACCCATGTGTTTACCTATCGTGGCAATCCGCTGCGATGCGCGAACAACAGGGCCTGGCGCGCCGCCTTGAAGGCCTGCGGGATCGAGAATTTCCGCTGGCACGATCTGCGGCACACCTGGGCCAGCTGGCTCCGGCAGAATGACGTGCCCACCTGGGTGCTTCAGGAGCTCGGGGGCTGGAAGTCGGAATCGATGGTGCGGCGCTACGCCCACATGTCGGTGAAGCATCTGGCACCCTATGCTGACCAGCTGATTTTTCCGGACACATCCGGGAAGATCGAAAAGCCTAGAGAAAGCGTGATCGACACTGGACACAAAAATGGACACAGTCAGAGCCGTCCGCGGCTCTATCTTGTCTCAAATAAATGATAAGTTGTTGAAAAAAATGGTGGACGCACTTGGGCTCGAACCAAGGACCCGCTGATTAAGAGTCAGCTGCTCTACCAACTGAGCTATGCGTCCACACCGGCATCGGACTGTCTGGAAGAGCCAGTGTCCGTTGGCGTGGGCGGGCAATTAGCAGCGTCGGCCGGATTCGCAAACCCTAAATTGCGTTGCGGTGCAAAAAGTTTCAGCGCCGTGACATCGCACCGGCCTCACGCCCAGTTTCTATGCCCGCTGCTGCGGCGGTTGCTGCGGTCGATGGCCATGATGATGCCCACGCACAACATGACCGTCAGCATCGACGACCCGCCATAGGACATGAAGGGCAGGGGGATGCCGACGACCGGTGCCAGGCCCATCACCATCATCAGGTTGATCGCGACATAGAAGAAAATGGTGGTGGTCAGTCCCGCCGCGACCAGGCGCGCGAACTTGTCGGGGGTACGCATCGCCACGCGCAGGCCCCAGCGGAACAGCAGCATGAAGGCGCCGATCATGACGATACCGCCAACCAGCCCCCATTCTTCCGCCATGGTGGCGAAAACGAAATCGGTATGGCCTTCGGGCAGATAGTCGAGATGGCTTTGTGAGCCCTGCAGGAAGCCCTTGCCCCAGATGCCGCCGGAACCGATCGCGATCTTCGACTGGCTGATATGATAGCCGGCACCCAGAGGATCGCTTTCAGGGTCCAGGAAGATCAGGACGCGCTTTTGCTGATAGTCGTGCAGGAAGCTGAAGGCGATCGGGACGATCGCGGCCAGCGCCAGCCCAGAGCCGACGAACAGGCGTAGCGGCAGTCCGGCGAGGAACATGACCGTCACGCCGCCTGCCAGGATCATCGTGGCGGTGCCGAGATCCGGCTGGATCAGTACCAGCGACCAAGGCAGGCCGATCAATAGTAGGGCGGGCCAGATCGCGTTCCAGCGGCGAATTTCTCCTACAGGCAGCCTGGCGTAGAATTGCGCGACGGCCAGCACGATGATCGGCTTCATGAACTCCGACGGCTGGAGCAGCATGAAGCCAAGGTTGATCCAGCGCTGGCTGCCCCCCCTGACCCCGCCGATCAACTCGACCAGGACCAAGGCGACCAGCACGCTGCCATAGGCGGGAAAAGCGAAGCGCGAGAATAGCTCGATCGGAATGCGGCTGAGGACCAGCGCCATGGCCGAGAAGATGCAGAAGCGCACAGACTGGTTGACGGCCCAGGGGAAGATATTGCCGTCCGCCGCGCTGTAGAGCACCAGCGTGCCGAATGTGGCGATCGCGAGCAGCAAGGCCATGACGCGCCAGGGAAACTGGGTCAGTGGCTGCGGGACGAGGCTCATGGTGCGTCGCTCTCATTGCTGGCGGGCGAGGGGGATGCGGTAGCACCATTGTCCGCTTCAGCCGCATTGCTGCCATTGTCGGCGATCGGCGGGGGCACTTCGCCGCGTTCGATCGCGCGCGCCAGACGGAAAGCCGCCATCTGCCGCGCCTGTCGTTCGGTCGGCGTCCCGCCCCAGCCTTTTTCCAGCGTTTCCAGCTTCTCCGTCGCCTTCTTGGGATCGAATAAATAGGAGAGGGTGTCGCTGGCGATCATCGGCGCATCCTCGTTGCGGATCATATGGCCGCCATGTTCGATGATGCAGGCGACGGCATAGCGCGGATTGTCGAACGGCGCGAAGCCCTGGAACAGGGCATGGTCGCGCAGCTTGAAGGCAAGCGATGCGTCGCGCCGCACGCCGCCTGCGCGCTCGGCCATGGTAATGCGGCGAACCTGCGCCGTACCAGTCTTGCCCGCGATCAGCACGTCGGGAATGGACATCCGCGCCGCGCCGCCCGTACCGCCGCCATTGACCACCGCGCTCATCGCGTCGCGGATCACGGCCAGATGCTCTTCGGATGCGCCCACGGAGGCGGGGGCAGGGCGTTTGGCACCATGAAGGAAGTTGGGCATCAACTGCTTGCCCGTCGCCAGTCGCGCGGCCATCACCGCCATCTGGAGCGGGTTGATAAGCATGTAGCCCTGACCAATGGTGGCATTCACCGTGTCATAGACCTGCCATTTCTGATCATATTTCTTTTCCTTCCACGCCGGGTCCGGCACGGTGCCATAGCTCTGGCTGGGGAAGGGCAGGTCGAAGCGCTGGCCCATGCCGCACCGCCGCGCCATTTCGGCAATGCGGTTCATGCCGACGCGCTGGGCCATCTGGTAGAAGTAGATGTCGCAGCTTTGGGCGATCGCGGTGCGCATGTTGACCGCGCCATGGCCGCGCCGCTTGTGGCAGTGGAACAGCGTGTTACCCACCCGGATGGCACCGGCGCACCCCACCGTCTCCTGCGGGCCAACGCCGGCCTCCAGCAGCGCCAGCGCCACCATCGGCTTGACGGTCGACCCTGGGGGATAGAGGCCCTGCAACGTCTTGTTGCGCAGCGGCACATGATCGTCCTGCGACAGCATCGCCCATTCCAACTGGCTGATGCCGTCGGAAAAGCTGTTGGGGTCGAAACTGGGCATCGACGCCATCGCCAGCACGTCGCCATTGGCGCAGTCGATCACGACCACCGACCCGCTTTGGGTCGCGAGACGACGGCCCGCATATTCCTGCAAGCCTGCATCGATCGTCAGTTTGATCGGATTGCCCGGCATGTCGGGGCGGGTGGTCAGTTCGCGCAAGATCTTGCCACGCGCGGTCACTTCCACCCGCTTGGCACCGGGCTTACCGGTCAGATGCTGGTCGAACGCCTTTTCTAGCCCGTCTTTGCCGACCTTGAATCCCGGTGTGATCAGCAGCGGATCGCGCCGTTCCTTATAATCCTCCGCCGTCGCGGGACCGACATAGCCGAGCAGATGACCGACGGTGGAGCCAGCCGGATAATAGCGCGAAAAACCCTGGCTGGGCGCGACGCCGGGCAGGTCGGGAAGGCGGACGCTGACCGCGGCATATTGTTCATAGGTCAGCTTGTCGGATACCTGGACGGGGCGGAAACGCGCCGACTTGTCCAGTTCCTCGCGAATACGCTCGACCTCGTCCGATTCCAGGCTAAGCAATTGGGCCAGGTGGCGGATCGTGCCTTCGGCATCGACCACCCGTTGCGGGATGAGATCGACACGAAAGTCGGTGCGGTTATTGGCGAGCGGGCGACCGTTGCGGTCTATGATCCAGCCCCGGCGCGGCGGAATGAGCGTCAGATTGACCCGGTTGCTTTCCGACAGCATCGCATATTTTTCATTTTCCGCGACGCTGATCCAGGCCATGCGCGCCGCCAGCATCGCGCCGATGCCACCCTGTATCGCCCCCAGCACCATCGTCCGTCGCGAAAAGGTGAAGGTCTGGCTGGCTTCGGTGACGCTCTTGGGCTTGAGCAAGGGAAATTTCATGCCATCACGCGCCAGCGGTCGATCCGGGCGCATTGCCGGACGACGAAGGGGAATAATAATATCGTCCAGAGCATCTGCGGCGCGACCAACAGCAACCTCACTTCGCCGCCACCTGTAATCCGCGCGAAAAACAGACCGGTGGCGATGCAGAAGATAATGGCGATGGCCGCAATTAACCAGTCCTGCCGATAACTGCGCCACACCATGCGATGTTCGACCGCATCGATCATCAGCAGCGTCACCGTCCACAGGAACATGGCAGACCCGATCGGCTGGCCGCTGACCATGTCGTCGAACAGGCCAAGCGGCAGGCCGATCCAGGCGCGCCACAGTTCCGGGCGCAGCAAGCGCCAGGACAGGAGCAGCAACAGACCAAAGGGCGGCATGACCGGCGACTGCGCGATCAGCGGTAGCGCGGACGCCAGCGACCCGATCATCACCGTTATCACCGGCGTCCCGGCCAATCGGAAACGCGAGGGATGTTTGCCCAGGCGCGACACATGGCGAAGATGGCGGTCGATCATGGCGCGGCCGTGCTGCTGGATGCGGCGTCCTCCGGCGGCAGTGCTTCGGCGGCAGGATCGGGGCGGGTCACGACATCCTCGAACGGGCGTTCGACCACCACCGCATCGACGCGCGAGGGATTGGCGAGGGGGAAGCCCCAGGCGATCTCACCCTGGACCCGCACGACCACCGCGACCGGGATATTGGGCTGATAGATGCCACCGATGCCGGATGTGACCAGCAGATCGCCGGGCTTGAACGGATTGCGTCCGGCCGACAGCGCGCGGATCTCCACCGATCCGTCGCCTGCACCGGTGGAAATGGCGGGCACGCTGTCATTGGCGCGACGGACCGGCACGATGTTCCCGGTGTCAGTCAGCAACAGCACTTCGGCGGTGTTGGGCGTGGTGCTGTGGACACGGCCGATCAAACCTTCCGCCGCGCGCACTGGCATGCCAGGCCGCACGCTTTGCCAACGCCCGGCATTGAGCCGCGCGAAACGACGCGCACTGCTGGAGGACGAACTGATGAGCCGTGCGGTCAGCAGGCTGCTCTGGTCGGCATCGACCAGGCGTAGCAACTTCTTGAGCCGGGCATTTTCCTGGGCGATCGCCTTTGCTTCGATGATGCGATTACGATCGGCCTCCACCTGCCGCCGCAGCGCGACATTCTGCGATCCCGCCCGCCAATAGGAAGCCAGCACCTCGTCCACCGAGCTGACGCCGCTGACCATATTGCGCAGGCCCGAGGAGAGCGGCCGGGTCAGTTCCGCCGTCGCGGTGCGCAGGCCAGCAAAGCCAGTAGGATCGAATATGGCAACCACGACCAGCAGCAAGGCGGCCGCAGCGCCGCCGACGGCCACGACATAGCCGAAGAACAGGCTATATTGCGCCCTTCGGTTGATGCCGGGGCGTAGGCTGGGTGGCCGCGCCATCTACGCGTCCCTTTCGGTAAAGCCCGTCGAATCAGGCGGTTTGCAAGACGCCTCGGAACATCGGATCTTCCATCGCGCGGCCAGTGCCGATCGCGACACAGGTCAGCGGATCTTCGGCGATCGTCACCGGCAGGCCGGTTTCGTCGCGCAATTCATCGTCCAGCCCCTTGAGCAGCGCGCCGCCGCCGGTGAGGACGATGCCCTGATCGACAATATCGGCCGCCAGTTCGGGCGCGGTGTTTTCAAGCGCGATCCGCACGCCTTCGACGATCGTGCTGATCGGCTCGGCGAGCGCGTCAGCGATCTGACCCTGGTTGATGCTGATTTCCTTAGGCACGCCATTCACCAAGTCGCGGCCCTTGATATGGATCGTCTCACCAACACCATCGGCGGGCGATTGGGCGATGCCATATTGCTTCTTGATCCGCTCGGCGGTGGCTTCGCCGATCAGCAGATTATGGTGACGGCGCACGAAGGAGACGATCGCTTCGTCCATCTTGTCGCCACCGACGCGGACGCTGGTCGTGTAAGCAAGGCCGCGCAGCGACAGCACCGCGACTTCGGTCGTGCCACCACCGATATCAACGACCATGGAGCCGATCGGCTCGGTAACGGGCATGTCCGCGCCGATCGCAGCAGCCATAGGCTCCTCGATCAGAAAGACCTGGCGCGCACCGGCATTGCTGGCGGCATCGCGAATGGCGCGACGCTCGACGCTGGTGGAGCCGGACGGCACGCAGATGACGATTTCGGGCGCGCGCCAGGGGCTATGCTTGCCGCCATGGACCTTGGTGATGAAATGCTTGATCATCTGTTCGGCGACATCGATGTCTGCGATCACGCCGTCGCGCAGCGGCCGGATGGCCTCGATCGAATCCGGGGTCTTGCCCATCATCAGCTTGGCGTCGACGCCCACGGCCTTCACCCGCTTGACGCCGTTAAGCGTCTCGACCGCCACCACCGACGGTTCGTTCAGCACGATGCCGCGACCGCGAACATAGACCACCGTATTGGCGGTGCCGAGGTCGATGGCCATATCCTGCGAGGTGAATTTGAAGAGACGCGAGAAGATCGACATGCCTTATCCTGTATCGCCCGCCGTCCCCGCGACGCGACAGGGGACCGGTCGGAAAGCTGTTCCGCTCGTCCGCTGCGCCGCATGGCTTTTGCCCTGTTCAGTCATCCTGTGCAGTGCAAAATATTTGGCATCGCGGGTCGCGGAAAGCGACCGATTGGGCTAGTCCCTAATCAATGTCAATACGCCGCCTGCCCGAACATCTGGTCAATCGTATCGCTGCCGGTGAAGTGGTCGAAAGACCCGCCAGCGCGCTCAAGGAAATCGTCGAAAACGCTTTGGACGCGGGCGCGACTCGTCTCTCCATCCGCTTGTCGGGCGGGGGGCTGGACCGGATCGAGGTGAGCGACGATGGCTGCGGCATGGATTCGGCGGACATGGGGCTCGCGCTCGAACGCCATGCTACGTCGAAGATGCCCGACGATGATGCCATTGAAAATGTGGCGACTCTCGGTTTCCGGGGGGAGGCGCTGCCTTCCATTGCGAGCGTCGCGCGGCTGACCATCGACAGCCGGGTTGCGGGTGCGGACGGGTGGAGCCGCACCGTGGACAATGGCCAGCTAGTCGCCGAAGGTCCGGCGGCACTGCCCCCCGGCACATGCGTTACCGTCGAGCAGCTTTTCGCCAAAGTGCCCGCCCGGCGCAAATTCCTGCGCTCGGCCAAGGCGGAATATGCCGCCTGTCTCGACATCGTCCGCCGTCTCGCAATGGCACATCCCGCGGTTGCGTTCGCACTCGAACATGATGGTCGCCGCACGCTGGGCGTGCAGGCGGGCCAAGCGCGGGAGGAGCGGGTCGCTGCGCTCACCGATCGAGCCTTGGCTGATAATCATGTGATCGTCAGCCTGGAACGCGAAGGCGTGCGCCTGTCCGGCGTCGCCTCAATCCCCACCTACAATCGGGGGGTGGGTGATCATCAATATCTGTTCGTCAACGGGCGTCCGGTGAAGGATCGGCTGTTGATCGGCGCGCTGCGCGGGGCCTATGCCGACATGCTGGCGCGGGACCGGCATCCCGTGGTCGCCCTGTTTCTTGACGTGCCGCCGCTCGACGTCGACGTCAATGTCCATCCCGCCAAAACCGAGGTGCGCTTCCGCGATCCTACGATGATCCGGGGCATGATCGTGTCCGGCCTGCGCCGCGCGCTCGATGCGGAGGGTTTTCGCGCCGTCCAGAATGCCGATCCCGCCGCTCTGTCCGCTTGGCGTGCCGAGCCGGTCTCGCCAACGCCGATCGGCGCGATGCCGATTTTCGACGCCGTATCGGTCAGCTATAATCCTTTGGCCTCGTCGTCTTTCGGCGACCGCCGGTCGAATTTCCTGACTCCGCCGCCCCAGGCCCGCGCTGACCCCGCCGCTGCTCCGGCACCGGAAGGGCAGAGCTTCCCGCTGGGCGTCGCGCGCGGGCAGGTAGCGCGCACCTATATCGTAGCGGAGGCGGAGGATGGCCTCGTCATCGTCGATCAGCATGCCGCGCATGAACGGCTGACGCTGGAACGGATGCGCCGGGCGATGGAGGGGCAGGGGGTTGCCAGCCAAGCGCTGTTGCTGCCCGAAGTGGTCGAACTGGAAGAGCCCGCCTGCGACCGTCTGGAAGCCCGCGCGCCGGAACTGCGCGATTTCGGGCTGGAATTGGAACGCTTTGGGCCATCGGCCATGCTGGTCCGTGCGCTTCCTGCGATGCTCGGCCAGTCAGACGTGCAGGGGCTGGTGACGGACCTCGCCGACGACCTTGCCGCCTATGACAGCGCCTTGTCGCTGAAGGAACGGCTCGACCTCGTCGCCGCGACCATGGCCTGCCACGGATCGGTCCGCGCAGGCCGCGTGCTGAGCGTCGCGGAAATGAACGCACTACTCAGAGAGATGGAAGTGACGCCGCGATCGGGCCAGTGCAACCATGGGCGACCGACTTGGGTGAAGCTATCACATCCTGAAATCGAGAAGCTTTTTGGAAGGAAATAGAATAGCTTAGGGCATTTTTAGGGGTTTGATGTTTGGAACTTGAGCAACCATGATTGGGCATTTCCGCTATCGACCATTTGTTGCCACTCCGGGACCAATATAAGATTTCTGCTAGCGGACGTTCAGTAAGGTCTGCCGCTGTGCCGCTCGGCTAGAACCCGGTAGCAAAGCCCTGTCATAGCACCGAGCGCTGACCACAAGGCGAACACGAACAATACGTTCGCCGTAGAGGCCGGATGCTTCGCCGTTGCCCAAGCCAGATATGGAGCGGCGGGGATGGCGGTCATAAGCAATCCGCCAATTCCAAATTGCATCACAGAGCGGCGATTTGTGCTTAACAGATAGGCACAGATTGCCAGCCCGAAGACAATTTGGGCTCCATACAACAGCAGCAAATAGAAGATTACTAGAGACACTGGGCGAGGAAAGCCGCCGCTTACCCACGACACTAAAGCACCAACTATCGCCGCTGCCATCGGAGCCAGAAAAAATGCACCTAACTTCATTATGTCGGCCCTCATCTCTGAAGCCGGTGTGGCAGGATCAATCCCAAAATTCCATCTGAAACCGGCCCAATGGCTGCCGACCAAAGTCGGTCATTCAATTGCAAATAAATCTGTTTCAGCACCAGACTAATCAGGATTCCGTTTCGGTCCATATAGGGGGTCAGGAACAGTCCACGCAGAAGGCAAATCTGAAAAGGTTCCCCACAGGTTCCACTTTCCATTAGCCGCATCAAACGATGCCAGTCCCCATTGCGGCGGATCAGGCCAGCCAAACCAATCCCGATCAATCAAAAACAATCATTTCCGAACTCGGCAACGAACCCCGTTCCCATCTTTCGCGCCCAATCGTGGTCGACTCCGAGTGCAGATATCGCGGGCCAGTCGTTTAAGCCTGCACGCCGCCAAATAAGTGGCCAGCTTGCGCGTTCGCGATATCCGCTCTTCATAGAACGAGATCGCAAAAAGCCCGACTTCCATGGGTTAGATTCCCAAAACATTTGCGATTGGGCCTTTTGTGTTCGGATCGCCTCTTTATGCTCCGAAAGCGGACATTCCGCTACCCACCCATCCCGGACATTGCCGCGACTATCCGAAAAACCCCAGTTTTCAGCGGTTGTTTTGTGACTCAACCTTGGTGAAGCTAGGGCATGGGGATATCGAGAAGCTGTTCGGGCGGAAATAGGCGTGGCGTGAAATGCCGGATAAACGGCGAAACAGCCATAATTTCTGATTTCCGCTATCGCGTACTTGCAGACATTGGCTCGATGTTGTCACATGCCTACCAACAGCGGAGGGACTATGCGGCCGAGAGCAATTGCTTATTTCGAGTGGCTCATTCTAGGCACAATCGCTCTCGGTATCGTTCAAAGCTACCTTGGGTGGGATAGCTTGATCGCTCTAGTGGATTGATCGGAACGAATGAGTCCATTTGAAGGATTCCCATATTGTCGTTGGCATGCAACGATGCGGCATGCGAACGGGTATTCAGATCGAGGTCACTGCACCGGACACAACTCGGCTTGAGGCGATCGTGGCGGCGCGCAGTTCGCCGCAGAAACATGTTTGGCGGGCGCGGATCATTCTCCTGACTTCTCAAGGTCTGGGCACCCAGGCGATCATGGCAGCGACCGGCAAATCCAAGA
>NZ_NMUA01000276.1 GCF_002312805.1 Sphingobium sp. D43FB
CTTTGTATGTCAATGGAAATGAATTCACAGAACTGACGAATAATACGTTAAATGTCCGTTTGCAAAAAGCGGATACTTCCTATGAATACTTTACCCTGCAGGCAAAAGACAAAGCAGGAAATATGTCAGAGATCTATAAAGTAGGAAACCCTTATTATGAAAATCCAGATCCAGTAAAAGAGAATACAGAGGTTTCCGGAACGGAGCAGAATGCAGCTTCTTTGCCAGCCGATGGAACTGCAAGTAAGCCCACCAGTGCTACGGCAACCGTAACGGAACATCAGACAACGAACGAGACTGCTACTGCACCAACAGAACCAGAAAACACAGGAAATGAAACGGATACAGAAGCAGATACCGGACGGGTGCAGGGAGAAAGTTCTG
>NZ_NMUA01000277.1 GCF_002312805.1 Sphingobium sp. D43FB
CCTCGGGCGAGCGCACCGTGCGCCTCGCCGCCGCCACCTCCACCGAGGGCCAGGCGCCGGTGGACCTGGTGATCCTCGCCACCAAGGCGCGGGACGTGGCCACCGCCGCCCGCGCCATCCCGCCGCTGCTGGGGCCGGAGACCACGGTGCTGACCATCCAGAACGGCCTCGGCAGCAGCGCCGTGCTGGCCGGGGCGCTGGGGCAGGACCGGGTGGTGGCGGGCATCGCCGGGGGCTTCGGCGCCTCGCTGAAGGGGCCGGGCCACGCCCACCACAACGGCATGGAGGTGGTGCGCATCGGCGAGCTGGACGGGCCGGCGACGCCGCGCCTCGCGGCTATCGCCGCGATGTGGCGCGGCGCCGGCTTCCGCGCCGAGGCCTGCG
>NZ_NMUA01000278.1 GCF_002312805.1 Sphingobium sp. D43FB
TCGGCGAACTGCCGTTGGCGCTGCAAGCCAAGCTCCTGCATTTTCTGGAGAACGGCAGTTACCGTGCCGTGGGTGCCAGTGTCGCGAGCAGCTCTGATGTGCGGGTAGTCGCGGCGACCAATCGGGATCTGGCCGATGACGTGCAATCGGGGCGGTTTCGCGAAGACCTGTTCTATCGCCTGAACGTTATCACCCTGGATATTCCTGCACTGCGCGAACGCGGTGAAGACGTGCTGTTGCTGGCCCAGCATTTTTCCCGGCGCCAGGCCGTGGAGGAGGGAGTAGAACCGATCCGCTTCCTGCCGGACAGCGTCCAGGCATTGGCCCGTCACCGGTGGCCCGGGAACGTACGCGAGCTGAAGAACCTGATAGAGCGTCTGACCA
>NZ_NMUA01000279.1 GCF_002312805.1 Sphingobium sp. D43FB
ATCACATCGACGTCGGCGGCGGTCTGGGCGTGGATTACGACGGCACTCACTCGCGCAATGCCAGCTCCATCAACTACGACATGGACGATTACGCCGGTGTCGTGGTCGGCATGCTCAAGGAATTCTGCGACGCGCAGGGTCTGCCGCATCCGAACATCTTCTCTGAAAGCGGCCGCTCGCTGACCGCTCACCACGCGATTCTGGTGGTGCAGGTCACTGACGTCGAGAAGCACAACGACGAAGTGCCGAAGATCGAAGACAAGGAAAGCCTGCCGGAAACCGTGCAATGGCTGGTGGACCTGCTGGGTCCGACCGACATTGAAATGGTCACCGAAACCTACTGGCGCGCCACGCACTACATGAGCGACATCGCCACCCAGTACG
>NZ_NMUA01000280.1 GCF_002312805.1 Sphingobium sp. D43FB
CAGCAACAGCACGGCCCAGGTCACCGCGCCCAGCACCACCGACAACGCCGCAGCAACGGCGAAATTCGCGTAATTGGTGAACACGTTGTAGATGGCAATCGGCGTCACGTTGAGCCGGGTGCCCAACGTGAAGGCGGTGCCGAACGCGCCCATGGAGGTCGCGAAACAGATCGCACCGCAGGACACCAACGCTGGCGCAAGGCCCGGCACGATCACATCGCAGACCACTCGCCAATGCCCGGCACCCAGGGAATGGGCAGCTTCTTCCAGGCTGCGGTCGAGACTTTCACAGGCGGCCATCACCGTGAGGATCACCCGTGGAATCGAGAAGTACAGGTAACCGATGAACAGGCCGGTCAGCGAGTAAGCAAATATCCATCGCT
>NZ_NMUA01000281.1 GCF_002312805.1 Sphingobium sp. D43FB
TTTGCGGGCTGGACATTACGGCCCTCCTGGAAAAAGTCCCGATAGGGTACGCAGTCCAGGCCGAGCTTGAAACCCAATGATAATGATAGTGATTATCGGAAATGGTAATAATTTGAAACAAAAGGCGCCCGGTGGATGGGCACCTTTAATGACGCGTTATATACGGTAGGTACTTTTTGTCATCACTTTGGCCAGCACGCTCATGCCAAACTTGATCGGCGCGGGAAACCGAAATCCACCCGCATCCAGGGCACTTTCGGCATGGCGCTCTTCATCGATACGCATCTGTTGCAGGATCGCGCGGGACTTTTCATCCTCGGCGGGGATTTGCTCAAGATGTTCGTTGAGGTGTTTGCAGACCTGATCTTCAGTCGCTGCCACGA
>NZ_NMUA01000282.1 GCF_002312805.1 Sphingobium sp. D43FB
CTGCCGCATGGCTGGCACATCGCGCCGCACCGCCATCCCGGCCTGCTGCAATTGCTGCTGGCCGAGCAGGGCGGCGGCCGCGCGCAGTTCGACGGGCAGGAGCGGGACTTCGCCGCCCCCGCCCTGCTGCTGCTGCCGCCGGCGGTGATCCACGGCTTCACCTTCCAGCCCGGCACGGATGGCTGGGTGCTGAGCCTCGCCCTGCCCTGGGCGGCGGAGCTGCTGGCGGAGGACACGCTGCCCGAGGCGGCGCTGCTGCTGCCGCTGGAGCCGGCGGCGCTGGTTGCCCACCGCGTGCCGCAGCGCTTCGCCGAACTGGCGGAGGAATTCACCGCCCACCGGCCCGGGCGAAGCGCGGCGCTGGCGGCGCAGCTGCGGCTGCT
>NZ_NMUA01000283.1 GCF_002312805.1 Sphingobium sp. D43FB
GGCGCCGCTCTTCTCGCGCCCCGCGGCATGGCGCGTGCTGGATGGAATGATCGGGCTGACGATGCTGGCCATGGCTGCCGGGCTTGTTGTCCACGGCCTGGTGTGAGCACGGCCTGCAGGGCTCCGGAACCCGGTCATCCTCTCGTCAGCGTGCCGGGCCGCGCTCAGGAGCATCACCGCCATGATGCTCCGTTTCCCTTCCGGCAGGGGGGGCCGGCAGTGGTCAGGCTTCGGCGATCATGGTCCTGACGCGGGTGGCGAGCCCTTCCATCGAGAATGGCTTGACCATGACCTGCATCCCCTCGGACAGATGGCCATGGCTGAGCACCGCGCTGTCCGCGTAGCCGGTGATGAACAGCACCTTGAGGCCGGGACGTAGCACG
>NZ_NMUA01000284.1 GCF_002312805.1 Sphingobium sp. D43FB
AACATAGCTGTTTACGATTTCTTTATAATCAAGAATGGTAGATTTCATGTTGCGGACTTTCTCTCTCTGCTTGCGGTAAAGAATATAAGCCTTCGCCACGTCAGCGTATCCTGCCTGGATCAGTACGTTCTCCACACTGTCCTGGATTTCTTCAACAGTAATCTTATTCTCTTTGATCTTATTCTGAAAATCTGATGTTACACGAAGTCCAAGAAGATCGATCATATCATTGCTGTAATTTTTATCCTTCGCATCAAATGCTTTATGAATGGCTGACGTGATCTTACTTAGTTTAAACTCGTCCAGTTCGCCATCTCTTTTTACTACCTGAAACATAATTAATGCCCCCATCTTCTCTTGTTTGCAGCGGCTTTTGTTCCCG
>NZ_NMUA01000285.1 GCF_002312805.1 Sphingobium sp. D43FB
CGAGCAGCCATGCGCCGCTCAGGCCGAAGCCCGCCAGCAGCAGCGCCAGCGCGGCGAGGGCGATCTGCGCCACGGTGTTGGCTTTCGAGATGCGCAGCGGCTGGATGGGCGGCGGCGCGCCGAGCAGGGTGAACAGCGTGACGCCGCCCATGATCAGCAGGTCGCGGAACACCACCAGCAGGGCCAGCCAGTCCGGCAGCACGCCAATGATGGCGAGCGACACATAGGTGCAGATCAGCAGCGCCTTGTCGGCCACCGGGTCGAGCATGGCGCCGAGCGTGGAATGGCTGCCCTGGCGGCGGGCCAGCCAGCCATCCAGCGCGTCCGACACCCCGGCGGCCACGAAGACGAAGAAGGCGATGTCCAGCCGGCCGTGGATGAT
>NZ_NMUA01000028.1 GCF_002312805.1 Sphingobium sp. D43FB
CGCGCGCGGATCATCAACTTCCCCAAAATATGCGGAAAAATCATCCATCGGTCGCCTCCAACTATGGAGACCACCCAAGAATCCCATTCGATCAATCGTTCAAGCCCATATGCGATTCCCCTGCCCTGGAAGGGGAGGTGGCAGGGCGTAGCCCTGACGGAGGGGTGTCACGCTCTCGATAGGGTGACACCCCTCCACCGGCTTCGCCGGTCCCCCTCCCCTTGCAGGGGAGGATTTTAGGGACATGCGCGAAGTCGATCCCGCATTTCCCATTTCCCCCAACCTGCCCTATCCTCCGCCCATGCCCTCCCCCGACCTCATAGACCGCTGGCGCCATCATCTTGCACTCGACCGCCGCCGGTCGACGCATACGGTGCGCGCCTATGTCGCGACGGCGGAGCGACTGGTCGCTTTTCTCGAACAGCATCATGGTGCGGCGGTGACCGCTTCCAGCCTCGCGCGGATCGACCAGGCGGACCTGCGCGCCTTTCTGACGGTGCGGCGGATGGACGGGATCGGCAATCTGTCAGCGGCGCGCGAGCTTTCCGCGGTGCGCGGTTTTCTACGCTTTATCGGCGGCGAGGACGCCCGCGTGCCACTGCTCAAGGGACCACGGGCAAAGCGCGGCCTGCCCCGCCCCATCTCGCCCGACGAAGCCGTCGCGCTGGCGCAGGATATCGCCGAAACCGCGCGCCTGCCGTGGATCGGTGCGCGCGACTGGGCGGTGCTGCTGCTGCTCTACGGCGCGGGACTGCGCATTGGCGAAGCCATGGGGCTGACCGGCGCGGCGCTGCCGCTCGCCGATACGCTGCGCGTCACCGGCAAGCGCAACAAGACCCGGCAGGTCCCGCTATTGCCACAGGTTCGCCAGGCGATCGAGGCCTATGTCGAGCAATGCCCCTTCCCCATGACCCGCGATGAAGCGCTGTTCCGGGGCGCGCGCGGCGGTCCGCTGTCGCCTGCGCTGATCCGCCGCGCCGTGCAGGGCGCGCGCGGTCGGCTGGGCCTGTCGGACCGCACCACGCCCCATGCGCTGCGCCACAGTTTCGCGACGCATTTGCTGGGGCGGGGCGCGGACCTGCGCAGTTTGCAGGAGTTGCTCGGCCATGCCAGCCTGTCATCGACCCAGGTCTATACCCAGGTCGATGCAGCACATTTGATGGACGTCTATCGTAACGCCCATCCGCGGGCCTAACCTTTGGGCCGTCAGGTCACCTACAGCAACAAGCGTATGTAACCGCATGTATTGTCAATAATGCCATTTGCCATAACTAGCCATTCATGGTTCGCACATCATTCTGCGATACCCGACCCCGCACGAACCGGTGATAGCAGGGGATAGCTTCAATGGATAATCGCACCGGCTGGATCATGACCATTAGCTTGATTGTAGTGCTATCCCTCTTAGCTCTGCTGAAGAAGCCTCTCACTGGATATCTATCGCGCAAAAATGGCGTGCAAACAGCCGCGCAACGCTGGGCTGTAACGCCGACTTCCTATTTTCAGCATTATCCCGGCCACGGGCAGGGATATTCTGGCTATACCGATCACGCGGCAATGGGTTACGAAGTGAATGACAGCTTATTGCAACAGTCACCCGAAATGCAGTTTGCTCTCGCAGGTTTTGCGCTGGGCTTCTTGGAAGGAATCGCAGATCGCGACGGCATTGGCGGTAAGCGCGTACAAATCCTTAGCCCAACAATGCTAGATCAACATGCGCTTGGATGGCTGGGCCTGATGCAAAGCAAAGGCATCGACAATGCGCCGCCATCCACCCAAAATCTACATACCATCATCAATTTGATCGGACGTGAATTGCGGGAATCTGGACCCGTCTGCATTCCTTACTGGGAAAAATGGCAGAGCCGGAATTATGGAAATCCTCGTCAAGAAAGCCTGCGCCGAAGTCGGACCACCGCAACAAAGCAGCAGGCACTGGTGATCCATTACGAAGAGCGACGAGAGGATGGACACCGGCTTGGACAATCTGCCGTAATGACCGATTAGGGTTAACCCTTGGGTCGCCAGGTCGCGAGCCGCCATAGATAAATCAGCACCGCCCCGACGACGCAGATTGTCGCCGCCGGGCCGATATATTTGTCGATCTCGCTGAAATTGCGGCCCAGCACGAACCCGGCATAAGCGAGGATGATGTTCCAGATCAGCGCGCCGCCTGCGGTCCAGGCCAGGAATTTGATATGCCCCATCCGAAACAGTCCGGCGGGCAGCGAGATCATCGTCCGCAGCGCGGGCATGAAGCGGAAGACGAACACGACGATCTGGCCATATTTGCCGAACAAGCGATCCAGCGCCTCGACATCGCGCCACTCCAGCGTCGCCCAGCGGCCGTAGCGATCGACCAGCGGCTTCAACCGGGCAAAGCCGAGCACATGGCCGATTATATACCAGAAATAATTGCCGATCGTGGTGCCGATCGTCCCGGCCAGTAGGAGCCAGCCCATGTCCATCCGCCCCTGGCCGACACGAATGCCGCCAATGCCCATGATCAGTTCGGACGGGATCGGCGGAAAGACATTTTCCAGCACCATCAGCAGGAAAATGCCCCAATAGCCGCCCGCATCGATCAGGCGGAGAACCCAGTCAGTCAAACCACGCGCTCCCCGTCATGCCAGCGCACGCTAGCATCCCTCTTTCTTGTCGCGCCAGAGGAAGAAGGGAGATCCCAGCTTTCGCTGGGATGACGATGGAGCATCATGCGGATTAGGCCGCCACGCGCGCTGCCAACCGGGCGTCGATCGCGTCCCAGATCAGCCCGCCGGTGTCGGTCCCGTCGAACGCCTCGATCGAGACGATGCCAGTCGGCGAGGTCACGTTGATTTCGGTCAGCCATTCGCCGCCGATCACGTCGATGCCCACGAACAGCAGGCCGCGACGCTTGAGTTCCGGTCCCATCGCCGCGCAGATTTCGCGCTCCTTGTCGGTCAGCACGGTCTTGGCCGCAGAGCCGCCGACCGCCAGGTTGGACCGGATCTCACCCGCGCCGGGAATGCGGTTGACCGCCCCCGCGACTTCGCCATCGACCAGCACGATGCGCTTGTCGCCCTCCGCGACGCCGGGGATGAAGGCCTGAACCATGAAAGGCTCGACCCATGAGGCGTTGAAGAGTTCCACCAGCGAGGAAAGGTTGGCCCCATTTTTACCGACATGGAACACCGCCACGCCGCCATTGCCATAGAGCGGCTTGACCACGATCTCGCCATGTTCGGCGAGGAAAGATCGCACTTCGGCCAGGTCGCGGGTGATCATCGTCGGCGGCATGAAGCGCGCATAGTCCAGCACGAACAATTTTTCCGGCGCATTGCGGACGCTGGCGGGGTCGTTGACCACCAGCGTCTCATCCTGCACCCGCTCCAGCAAATGGGTGGCGGTGATGTAGGACAGGTCGAACGGTGGGTCTTGCCGCATCAGCACGACATCGACATCGCGGCCAAGGTCGATCATCTCTTCCGGCCCATAAGCGAAATGATCGCCATCCACCTTCTGCACATGCACCGGCCGCGCCTTGGCCAACACCCGGCCGTCGCGGAACGTCAGGTCATGGGCGAGATAATGGTAGAGCCGGTGCCCGCGCGCCTGCCCCGCCAGCATGATGTGGAAAGTCGAATCGCCCGCGATCTTGATGCCCTCCATCGGGTCCATCTGCACCGCGACGGTCAGGGGGTTGAGTTCGGTCATGCGCTGCGCTTCCTTCTTCATCCGTTCGTGCTGAGTAGGGACTGAGCGAAGTCGAAGTCCCGTATCGAAGCATCGCCCGGCCCCCTCCTTCGATACGCCGCTTCGACTTCGCTCAGCGGCTACTCAGGACGAACGGGGAAGCGAGGTTCACCCCCCATGCCAGACATTCGCCAGATGGCGTGGCGGGCGGCCCGGCGCAAGGAGGATGACGTCGATTCGCATATCGTCCCCCGCTTTGCCCAGCTCATGCCACAATATTTCCGCCGCCGCCGCGACCCGGCGCAACCGCCGCTCGTCGATCGCCAGGTCCAGTTCCGCCGCCGTGGCGCGCGCCTTCACCTCGACAAAGGCCAGCATCGCGCCCTTGCGCGCCACCAGATCGACCTCCCCTGCCGCTGTCCGCATCCGCCGCCCGACAATCTGCCAGCCTTTCAGCCGCAGCCACCAGGCCGCGATCCGCTCCGCCTGACGCCCGCGCCGCTCGGCCGTTTCGCGCTTCACCCCTTCAATTCCGTCGCCCGATCGTAGAGCGTCCGCCGGTCCAGCCCCAGCTTCTTGGCCACCTCGCCCGCCGCCTTCGACACGGACAGCCGGGTCAGCGCCTCGCGCAGCGCCGCGTCGGCATCTTCGGCGGTGGCGGGCGGCGCTTCGCCCGGCGGCCCGACCGTCACCACGATCTCCCCCCTGGGCGCGGCCTCGGCATAGCGGGCGGACAGTTCGCTCAGCGTCCCGCACGCCGTTTCCTCGAACGTCTTGCTGATCTCTCGGCTGACCGCTGCCTCCCGGTCGCCCAGATGCGCCGCCATCGCCGACAGGCTTTCCGACAGGCGCGGGCCGCTTTCGTAGAAGACCAGAGTCGCCCGCAATCCCGCCACCTCGTCCAGCGCATCGCCCCGTGCCTTGGCCTTGCTCGGCAGGAAGCCCATGAAAAGGAAACGATCGGTCGGCAGCCCCGACAGCGTCAGCGCTGCGATCGCCGCGCTCGGCCCCGGCAGCGTCGTGATCATGCGCCCCGCCGCCCGCGCGTCGCGCACCAGCTTGTAGCCCGGATCGGAAATCAGCGGCGTCCCCGCATCCGACAACAGCGCGACCGATTCGCCCGCCATCCGCTCGACCAGCCGCTGGCGCACATTTTCGCCGCTATGGTCATGATAGGGCAGCATCGGCCGATCAGAGCCTGCATGGCGGAGCAGCCGCGCGCTGACCCGCGTATCCTCGACCGCGACGACATCGGCCAGCCGCAATACCTCCGCCGCACGGGGAGTGAGGTCACCAAGGTTGCCGATCGGCCCCGCGACGATATAAAGCCCAGGTTCAAGACCCGATGATTGAGTTTCCATAAGGACGCCAGATGACAGAGACGGATGCCTCCCGGCAAGCGGACTTGTTCGCTTCCCTCAAACGCGGCGCACGGCTGGCTTTCGCCGCGAGCGCCCTGCTGCTCGCCGCCTGTCAGTCGATCGTCCCCAAGGGACCGGCACCGACGACGCCCAGCGGCCCGGCCCAGCCGTCCGGCCCGACCGTGACCGAAGGTCTGCCGACCGACACGCTGCGCCATCGCGTCGCGCTACTGGTGCCGATGACCGGCACCAATGCGGGCGTCGGCCAGTCGATCGCCAACGCCACCACGCTGGCGCTGATGGATACCAAGACGGACAAGGTCCGCATCACCACCTATGACACCGCGCTGGGTGCGGCGGCGGCGGCCAACAAGGCGCTCGCCGATGGCAACCGCCTGATCCTTGGCCCCTTGCTGGCCGACGACGCCCGCGTGATCGGGCCGATCGCGGCGCGCGCCAATGTGCCGGTGATCAGCTTTTCCAACGACAGCGGCGTCGCCGGCAGCGGCGTATATATCATGGGTTACAACCCCAATCAGTCGATCGAGCGCGTCGTCGGCTTCGCCCGGCAAAAGGGGCTGAGCCAGTTCGGCGCGCTGATCCCGCGCGGCACCTATGGCGAGCGGGCGGGCAATGCCCTGCTGCGCGCGGTCGAACAGGCGGGCGGCACGGTCGTATCGATGCAGACCTTCGACCGCAGCCCCGCATCGATGACGGCGGCGGTCAAGAAATTGCAGGCCTCCTCCAGCTATGACGCGCTGCTGATCGCCGACAGCGGCCGCGTCGCGCTGCAGATCGCGCCGATCGTGCGCAAAAATGGCGGCGCGACCGCGCGGCTGCTCGGCACCGAATTGTGGAATACCGAAGGCACGCTGGCGGCCAGCCCCATGCTGCGCGGTGCCTGGTTCGCCAGCGTCTCCGACAGCCTCTATCGCCAGCTCGCCACCAAATATCGCGCCCGCTATGGCAGCACGCCCTTCCGCCTGTCCTCGCTTGGCTATGACGCCGTGCTGCTGACCGTGCGGATCGCGCAGGACTGGAAGCCCGGCAGTGCCTTCCCCGCCGCGCGGCTGCGCGACGCGGGCGGTTTTTCCGGCATCGACGGTGCCTTCCGCTTCTCGCGCTCCGGCGTTGCCGAACGCGCGCTCGAAGTGACCGAAATCGGCGCAGGCAACATGACCGTCATCGCGCCCGCGCCCCGCAGCTTCGGGGATTAAACCGACCGTCCGCCAGGCGCAGGATTTTCCCTGTCCTGCGCCTGGCGATGGCGGCATAGTCCCATCTGGTCCGTTTCGGGTCTGAAAAGGGAGCGCTCGTCCATGTCCTTGACCGTCCGCATCCTTGTCGCGCTGATCCTGGGCCTGGCAGGTGGTATCGCCCTTGCTGAAGGGGGTCAGGGGTGGGACGTACCGCTGCTGTCCGTTGCGCAGCCGATTGGCAAGGCGTGGCTCAACGGCCTGCAAATGCCGCTCATCCCCCTCATTTTCGCGCTGCTCGTGACCGGCATTGCGCAGGCGGCCACGACAGCACGCACCAATGGCATGGCCGGGCGCGCCATTGGCCTGTTCGCCCTGCTGCTGGTCGCCTCCTCCACGGTCGCGGCGCTCGTTGGGCCGTTGCTGCTGCAGCTCTGGCCTGTGCCTTCGGGCGCGGTCGGCATGTTGACGGGGGCGCAGGGCGCGGCGGAGGTGCCCGGCGTGCGGCCGTCAGCCGACTGGCTGCTGGGCTTCATCCCCGCCAATCCGATCAAGGCGGCCGCCGAGGGCGAGGTCGTCGCCGTCGTGCTGTTCGCGCTCATCTTCGGCTTTGCCGTTACCCGCATCGCCGACGCGCGTCGCGCGCAGTTGACCGGCCTGTTCGACGCGCTGACCGACGCGCTGCTGGTCGTGGTGCAATGGGTGCTGTGGCTTGCCCCGATCGGCGTGTTCGCGCTGGCGCTGGTGGCGGGCGCGCGGTCGGGCCTCGCCACCGCTGGCGCGTTGCTCCACTATATCGGCTTCATCGTGCTGATCTGCCTGGTCGTCACCCTGCTCGTCTATCCGCTGGTGGCGCTGCTCGGCCGAATCGCGCCAGGGCGTTTCGCGCGCGCCGCCTTCCCGGCCCAGGCCATCGCCTTCTCGACCCAAAGCTCGATCGCCTCGCTGCCTGCCATGATCCAGGCAAGCGACGGGCCGCTGGACGTCCGCCCGACCACGCGCAGCATCGTCCTGCCGCTCGCCATATCGCTGTTCCGCATCACCAGCCCGCCCGCCAATCTGGGCGTCGCCCTCTATGTGGCGGCGATGAACGGGGTCATGCTGGGACCGGTGCAATTGGCCATGGGCGTGGCGATCGCCGCGATCGTCAGCCTGGCCGCGGTCGGCCTGCCCAGCCAGGTCAGTTTCTTCACCACCACCGGTCCCATCTGCCTTGCCATGGGCGTGCCGGTGGAGGCGCTACCGCTGTTGCTGGCGGTGGAGACGGTGCCCGACATCTTCCGCACCGTCGGCAATGTGACCGCCGACATGGCGGTAACGCGCATCATCGATCAGAACGGCGTTATGGAATCCGACGCGCCGTCAGGATCTTGACCGGCGCTTCCAGCATCTGCCCCTTCATCACGCCCTCGCCCGCTGTCGCGGATTTGGGTGCGGCCAGAATGGCCTTCACCACGTCCAGCCCTTCGACCACATGGGCGAAGACAGCAAAGCCCTGATTATCGCCCGGCGCGTCCGGCTGGGCGTCCATGGCGGGCATCTTGCCCAGCACGATGAAGAAGTCGCCAGTCGCGCTCCCCGGCGCATAGCGCGCCATCGACAGTGCGCCCTCATCATGGGTCAGGCCCGTCTGGCTGGTCGGCTCATGCTTGATCGGTGGCCGGATGCGCTTGGGATCATTCTGTGCCCCGCCCTGCACGAAGCCATAATCGGCCGCGCCGACGCCGCGATAAAAGACGGTGCCGTCCAACCGCTTCTGATCGACATAAGCGAGGAAATTGGCGGCGGTGACAGGTGCCTTGTCGGCATGGACGGCGATCACGATCCGCCCCGCTGCGGTGTCGAGCGCCACCTGCACATCGGCGGGCGCCTGCGCCAAAGCGGGCGAGAGGGTCAGGAGTGCGGCGAGCCAAAGGGCGAGGAAGCGAATCATGCCGCCAGCCTAGCCCTTCATGCGCCCGATGCCAGCCCCTCAGCCCTCCAGCTGGCGCAACAGCGCGCGGACGTCGGCGTCGATATCGGGATTGCTCTCGCGCAACTGTTCGATCGTGCGGACCGCATGGATCACCGTGCTATGATCCCGCCCGCCAAAGATGCGGCCGATCTCCGGCAACGAACGCGGCGTCATTTTCTTGGCGAGATACATGGCCACCTGGCGCGGGCGCGCCACCGCGCGAGCGCGGCGCTTGGAGCGCATTTCCGACACGTCGATGCGAAAATGGGCGGCACACACCTTCTGGATTTCGTCCACGGTGATGCGCCGGGCATTGGCGCGCACGGCGTCGGCCAGCATCCCCTGCGCAAAATCCAGGTCGATCGCCCGGCCGGTCAACTGGCCATAGGCGACGAGCTTGTTGAACGCGCCTTCCAGTTCGCGGACGTTCGACCGGATTGAGCGGGCGAGAAAGTCGATTACGGCATCGGGCACCGGCGGATCGCCCGCAACGGCGCGCTTGGCTTCGAGGATCGCCAGGCGCAGCTCAAGGCTGGCGGGCTGGATGTCCGCCACCAGGCCACCGGCGAGGCGCGACAGGATGCGCGGATCGATCGATTCGAGCGCCTGGGGTGCCCGATCGGCGGTCACGACGATGCGCGCGCCGGTGTCGATCAGATCGTTGATCGTGTGGAGAAATTCCTCCTGCGTCGACCCCTTGCCCGCAATGAACTGGATATCGTCGATCAACAGCAGCCGCGCCGCGCGCAACCGCGCCTTGAACGCCATCGTTTCATTGGCGCGCATCGCATTGACGAACTCCATCATGAAACGCTCGGCCGACATGTAGAGAACCGGCGCGCCGGGCGAGTGTGCAGCGAAAGCGGCTGCGATCGCATGCAGCAGATGCGTCTTGCCCTGGCCAGTGCCGCCCTGGATGAACAGCGGGCTGAACCGCGGCTGCGCCTCGGCTGCCATGGCTTTTGCGGCCGAGCAGGCCAGTTGATTGCTCTCGCCCACGACGAAGTCGGCAAAGCCATGGCGCGGCGTGAAATTGACCGCGCTGGCGACGGCCTCGGGCAGCGGCTCGACGACCGGCTCCACGGCCGCGACGTCGAGCAGTCGAGGACCGCTGGCGTCGGGCGCGCGCAGCACGCGGATGTCGCGCACCTCGGCTCCGGCGCTGCGCCAGGCCATGCGCAAACGATCACCAAACTGGCCCGTCACAAAGTTCGCGCTGAAATCCGTGGCGACCAGCAAATCGAGCGTCTGCGAATCGGGGCAATAATCACCCAGCCGAACCGGCTTGAGCCATTGGTCGAACATGCGCGCGCCAATGTCGCGGCGCAGACCGGCGCGGATCATCGTCCAGGTGGTTTCGAGGTCGGCATGTGCCTGTACCCCTGCATCCTCCTGCCAATCCACCACGCCTATAATTTCCGTCATTATCGTGCCGACCCTACCAATATGCCCCCTGCCTTCGGGCAGGAACCAGCGACGCGAACGAACCCACCGGCAAAAGCCCCTGCTTTGCCGAGTCCATCCCATCCACTGACTAAATGACGGCCGCACAGAGATGATTCGACGGCGGCCGGATGTCGAAAATAGACAGGGCGGCTCCCTCCAATCAAGGGCGCGGCGGTTCAAAAAAATGAAATAAAGCCGTTGACTCGGCAAACCCGCAGAAAAGGGTTAGTTGCGAAAATATCGCCATTTTTGAGTTAGTTATTTGGTTATTATCTTGAGGCTACCAGTCGAATCGCGGGAATTGCTTGTGTCCGCTGTGTGACCATCTTGTGAATCAACATGAAAAAGCCCGCTTCCCTGATGGGAGCGGGCTTGTTCATTCCCTGGAAACGGGAAAAGGCTCAGGCGAGCGCGCTGACAGCCTTGGTCAGGCGGCCGAACTTCCGCGAAGCCGTGTTCTTGTGCATCACGCCGCGCGCAACGCCGCGTGCCATTTCCGGCTGAACCGACTGCAGCGCGGTGGCGGCAGCGTCCTTGTCACCAGCGGCGAGGGCGGATTCCACCTTCTTCACCAGGGTGCGGATCCGGCTGATGCGGGCACCATTGATTGCGGCGCGACGTTCGTTGCGGCGGATGCGCTTCTTGGCTTGCGGCGTATTGGCCATTTAGAGTCCTCGGTTCTCGTCAATATTTGAAAAGAGACCAGTCGGACTCGCCAACCCGCCTCATGAAGGTGCGCGCCTTACAAGGGTTCGTTCCGGTCGTCAACCAGTCGGACCCGCTTCACCGCTGACATGTCGGACAGAAAAAGGTGGATCGCCCGCCATCGACGCGGCGCTGCACCGTGCCGCCACAGGGGCATGGTTCGCCTTCGCGACCATAGACGCGCCATTGCTTGGAAAAATAGCCCAACTCCCCGTCCGGCCGCGCATAATCGCGCAGCGTCGATCCGCCCGCGACGATCGCGGCGGCCAGCACCGTGCGAATCGACTCGACCAGCAGGGTAAGGCGTGGACGACTGATCTTCCCCGCCGCTCGCGTCGGCGCGATGCCCGCCATATTCAGCGCTTCGCACACATAGATATTGCCCAGCCCGGCCACGATTCGCTGGTCGAGCAACGCCGCCTTGATCGACGTCGCCCTGCCCTTCAGCACGGCCGCCAGATGGGCGGCATCGAAATCCGGCCCCAAGGGTTCCGGCCCCATCCGGGTGAACGGACCATAGGCTTCCCATGCCTCGCTGCGCACCAGATCGATAAAGCCGAAGCGGCGCGGATCGTTGAGCGCTAGTTGCCGCCCTGCCCCCGTTTCCAGGATCAGATGATCATGCGTGCCGATTTCGGTCGGGTCCACCCGCCATCGGCCCGACATGCCCAAATGAAAGATCATCATGTCGCCCCGATCGGTGGCGATCAGCCCATATTTGGCGCGCCGGGTGAGCGCTATGACGCTCGCCCCCGTCAATCGCTGGCGCAGATCCACCGGGATAGGAAAGCGCAGGTCCGCGCGGCGCGGCTCGACACGGGCGAGAACCGCGCCCTCCAGCACGGATCGAAGGCCCGCAACGGTGGTTTCGACTTCGGGAAGCTCTGGCATAAGGACCATCTAGGCAAGAGCGCTTCCAATTCCCAGCTTCTTGGCTGGAATGGCACGCAATCTCTGTCTAGAGGATCAGGCATGAACGAAACAGCATCCTTTGGCTATCGGGACGTCGATGCCGCCGAAAAACAGGGCATGGTCCGCGAGGTCTTTTCCAATGTCGCGGCCAAATATGATCTGATGAACGACGCCATGTCGGTGGGCGCGCATCGCTTGTGGAAGGATCAGTTCGTCGCCCGCGTCAAACCGCGGCCGGGCGAAGCGATCCTCGACATGGCGGGCGGCACCGGCGACATCGCCTTTCGCATGCATAAATATGGGGCCGACGTCACCGTGTCTGACATCAACCCCGAAATGCTGGGCGTGGGCATGGAACGCGCCAAGAAGAAGGGGCTGGAGGGCCTGCTCTGGTCGGAACAGAATGCCGAGCAACTGACCTTCGCCGATCGCAGTTTCGATGCCTATACGATCGCCTTTGGCATCCGCAATGTGACGCATATCGACCAGGCATTGGCGGAAGCGCATCGCGTGCTGAAATTTGGCGGGCGCTTCTTCTGCCTCGAATTTTCGACCACGACCTGGCCGGGCTTTTCGGACGTGTATGACGTCTATTCGCACAAGCTGGTCCCGCAGCTGGGCAAGCTGTTTGCCAATGACGCCGACAGCTATCGCTATCTGATCGAATCGATCCGCCGCTTCCCTCCCATGCCCCAATTCGAGGGCATGATCCGCGACGCCGGATTCGTGCAGACCAAGGTCGAGCCGATCCTGGGCGGCCTGGTGGCGATCCATTCGGGCTGGAAGATTTGATCCCCGCATGACGTCGCACATCACCCATATCTGGCGGCTCCTCAAATGGGGGCGCACGCTGGCGCGCCATGGCGCTTTGCGCGGAATCGAGCGCGATCCGCTGACGCCAGCCTCCGTGCGGCGGCTGGTGCGGCTCGCGCGCTTCGGCGCCCGCGTGCCCAAGCAGCCGCGCTATGCCGATGCCTTCCAGTCGATCGGTCCAGCCGCGATCAAGCTGGGGCAGACGCTGGCGACCCGTCCCGACCTCGTCGGGGAGGAAGCGACGCTTGACCTGCTGCGCCTGCAGGACGCGCTCCCGCCCGTCCCCTTCGATACGATCCGCAAGCAGATCGAAACGAGCTTCGGCAGGCCGCTGGAGGCCATTTATGCCCGCTTCGATGAAGCGCCGGTCGGCGCGGCCTCCATCGCGCAGGTGCATCGCGCGCTGACCACCGATGGCCGCGATGTCGCGGTCAAGGTCATCCGCCCCGGCGTCGCTGAGCAATTCAACCGCGACATCATGACCTATGAATGGGCGGCTGCGCATATCGAGCAATTGGGCGGCGAAATCGCCCGGCTGCGCCCGCGCCTCGTCATCGCCAATATGAAGCGCTGGACCGCGCGCGAACTCGACCTGCGGCGCGAAGCCGCCTCGGCATCCGAACTCGCCGAAACGATGGTCGCGGAACCCGGCTATCGCATTCCCAAGATCGATTGGGATCGCACGACCGGCAAGGTCATGACGATGGAATGGATCGACGGCATCAAGATTTCCGACCGCGAAGCGCTGATCGCGGCGGGGCATGACCTGCCCGCCATCGCCGCGCGGCTGGTCAACGCCTTCCTGCGGCAGGCGATTGCAGAGGGCTTCTTCCACGCCGACATGCATCAGGGCAATTTGTTCGTGACGGCCAATGGCGACATCGTCGCGATCGACTTCGGCATCATGGGGCGGATCGACCGGCGCGCGCGGATGTGGCTGGCGGAAATTCTCTACGGCCTGATCACCGGCAACTATAAGCGCGTCGCGGAAATCCATTTCGAGGCGCAATATGTGCCCGCGCACCATGATATGGCCGAGTTCGCGACCGCCCTGCGCGCCGTGGGCGAACCGATGCGCGGCAAGCCGGTGCGCGAATTGTCGGTCGGCGGTATGCTCGACGGCCTGTTCGCCATCACCCGCGACTTCGACATGCAAACCCAGCCGCATCTGCTGTTGCTGCAAAAGACGATGGTGATGGTGGAGGGCGTGGCAACCTCGCTCGACCCCGACATCAACCTGTGGGAAACCAGCGGCCCCTATGTGAAAGGCTGGCTGCGCGATGAACTTGGCCCGGAAGCCAAGGCCGCCGACACGCTGATCGAAAATTGGCGCACATTGCAGCGACTGCCGGGCCTCGTCCGCCGGATCGAAGACGCCTTCCCGGAAAAGGGCGGCGCCCCGCCCCCACCCCCGCTGACCGAAGTAAAGCTGATCCGCGTGGGCGGCGGCTGGCGCTATGCGGTGGTGGCGATCATGGCCGCGGCGGCTGGCGTTGGGGCGACATTGCTATTATCTTCATCGCTATGACCCGCGAAGAAGCCATTGCCCGGATCAAACCGCATGAGGCGGAACTGCGCGCGGCGGGGATCACCTCACTCGCGTTGTTCGGATCGGTGGCACGCGGCGAAGCGCGCGCGGATTCGGACGTCGATCTGATGTGCGACATTGAAAAAGGCAAGGTTGCCAGCCTGCTCGACTTTATCGGGTTGCAACTCCGATTGGAAACTATTCTGGGTGCCTCAGTCGACCTTGCAGAACGCAAAATGCTGATGCCGACAATTGCTCGTCATGCTAGTCGAGATACGGTGCCTGTTTTCTGATGCTGGCGGAAGATCGTGATCTTGCCTATTTGCAGACGATCGTGTTGCTCGCAGAACGCATCAAAACCCATCTTGATAAGGTGACGGTCGCCCAGTTCATGGACAGCTACGACGACATTGATCTCCTATCCTATCGCCTGTCGATGGTCGGTGAATATGCCAACAAGCTGTCAGCGAGTTTCCGGGCAAGCCACGATCACATGCCCTGGATCGCGATGATCGGCCTGCGCAACATCGTGGCGCATGAATATGCGCGCGTCGATCCCAGCCGGATATGGGCGACAGCGACCAACGAACTGGCCGCTCTTGAAAAATTATGCCGGGATCAAATCGAATTGCGCGAGTCATGACACCCCGCATCCTCCTCATCATTTCCGGCGGCATAGCGGCGTACAAGGCGCTCGAACTCGTCCGCATGCTGCGCAAGCGCGGGATGACGGTGCGGGCGGTGCTCACCCGATCCGCGCAGGAGTTCGTGACGCCGCTGTCGCTAGGGGTGCTGACCGAGAATCCGGTCTTTACCGACCTGTTCAACCTGAAGGACGAACAGGAAATCGGCCATATCCAACTCAGCCGTCAGGCCGATCTGGTCGTGGTCGCGCCCGCGACGGCCAACATCCTTGCCAAGATGGCCAGCGGCATTGCCGACGACCTCGCCACCACCTTGCTGCTGGCCACGGACAAGCCAGTGCTGGCGGTGCCTGCGATGAATGTGCGGATGTGGCATCATCGTGCGACCCAGCGCAATCTGGAGCGGCTCCACGCCGACGGCGTCCACATCATGACCCCCGACGATGGCGCGATGGCGTGCGGCGAATTTGGCACCGGACGGCTGCCCGAACCCGACGCAATCGTTGCAGAAATCGAGCGGCTGTTGGCGATGCCAAAGAGCGGTGATCCGCTCGACGGACAGCCGGATTTCTCTCCACCTCCGTTCGGTTCGAGCTTGTCGAGAACGCCGCACAACGTTCTCGACAAGCTCGAACCGAACGGGGTTAGCTTGCGCGGCAGGCATATCCTCATCACCGCCGGTCCCACCCATGAACCGATCGACCCGGTGCGCTACATCGCCAATCGATCGTCGGGCAAACAGGGTTTCGCCATCGCCGCTGCCGCCGCGCAAGCGGGCGCGCGGGTAACGCTGGTGGCGGGGCCGGTACATCTCCCCACCCCTCAGGGCGTGACCCGCATCGACGTAGAGACCGCCCGCGACATGCTGGCCGCCGTCGAGAGCGCCCTCCCCGCCGACGCCGCGATCATGGTTGCGGCCGTCGCCGACTGGCGCACCGCCGATGCCGCCGACCAGAAGCTCAAAAAGGATGGCTCCGGCCAGCCCGCGCCGCTCGCTTTGGTCGAGAACCCCGATATCCTCGCGACGCTCGGCCACCATGCCCAGCGCCCCGCCCTGCTCATCGGCTTCGCCGCCGAGACACAGAAGATCGCGGAACATGCCCAAGCCAAGCTGGCGCGCAAAGGTGCGGACTGGATCGTCGCCAATGATGTGTCGGGCGATGTGATGGGCGGCGATGCCAACGCCGTGCAGATCGTCACCGCGTCCGGCATCGACAGCTGGCCCGTCATGCCCAAAGATCAGGTCGCGCAAAAACTCATTGAAAAGGTTGCTGATGCCCTCTCCCCTCACGCCCATTGATATCCAGCTCAAGCGCCTGCTCCATGGCGAGGGACTGCCCGTCCCCGCTTATGCCACCGCCCAGGCCGCGGGCATGGATGTGGTGTCGGCGGAGGAACTGACATTGCAACCGGGCGGGCGGCACGCCGTCGCCACCGGCTTCGCCATGGCAATTCCGCAAGGCTATGAGGTGCAGGTCCGCCCCCGGTCGGGCCTGGCGCTCAAACATGGGATCAGCCTGCCCAACACGCCCGGCACCATCGACGCCGATTATCGCGGCGAATTGAAGATCATCCTCATCAACTTAGGGGACGCGCCCTTCCCGATCCAGCGCGGCGACCGCATCGCCCAGCTGGTGGTCGCCCCCGTTCAGCTTGCCAGCTTCGTCGAAGTCGATAGGCTGGACGATACCGAACGCGGACAGGGCGGCTTCGGTTCGACAGGAGTGTGACACAATGACGATGCTGCTTTCGCTGATGCTGGCCGCAACCCCGGTGGCGGGCGCGGACGCGCCGCCCATGCCGACTGATCTGGCGAGCGTGCCGGTGATCGAAGGCTGGCTGGGGCGCAAGATTTCGCCGCGCTGGTCGGAGGATGTGGCCAAGCTCTATCGACGCGGAGACTGCAGCGGTGCCGTGCCCTATGAGGGATCGCGTTTGCTCGAAATCGGCATGCTGTTTCTGCTGACGGGTGACGGCAAACCATTGAAGGTCGCCCCCGTCAACGCCCGCTGCCCCGGCGTCGAAAAGTTCGTGAGCGGCCGCATCCTTGGTTCGCTGCGCGGTTCCTTCCCCAAGACCGGCGCAGCGCAGCCGCGCTGGATGCGCTCGCAAGTGCGTTTCCTGTGGTCCGACGCGCCGTGACGCTGACTGACGACCAACTCGACCGCTATGCCCGGCATATTGTGCTCAAGGAAGTTGGCGGGTCGGGCCAGGCACGGCTGTTGTCAGCCGATGTCGCGCTGATCGGCGCGGGCGGCATCGGCAGCCCGGCGATCCTCTATCTGGCGGCGGCAGGCGTCGGCACGATCCGGGTGATCGACGATGACGATGTCGCTTTGTCCAACCTGCAACGGCAAATCCTGTTCGGCACCGCCGATGTCGGCGCGCCCAAGGCGGAAGCGGCGATGGTGGCGGTCGCCCGGCTGAACCCCGACGTCAAGCTGATCCCGATCAACGCCCGGATCGATGCCGATAATGCAGCGCTGATGCTGCGCGATGCCGATGTCGTGCTGGACGGCAGCGACAGTTTCACGACCCGTCTGGCGGTGGCCGACGCGGCCCACCGGCTCCGCATTCCGCTGGTGTCCGCAGCCGTCGGCCCGTTCGAGGGGCAGATCGCCACCTATCGCGGATGGGAAGCGGACAAGCCCTGCTACCGCTGCCTGGTCGGCGCGGCACAGGATGCGCCGGAGCGCAATTGCGCCGAAACCGGCGTCATCGGCGCATTGACCGGCGCGATGGGCAGCCTCGCCGCGCTGGAGGTGATCCGCGCGCTGGTGCCGTTCGGCGCGGACATGGCCGGACGCTTGCTGATCGCCGACCTGCTCTCCATGCGATTCCGCACGCTGGACGTGCCCAAAGACCCCGCCTGTCCGGCCTGCGCCGCGCATCTATGCGTCCCCTGAGGATCATCGTCGCGACGGCCGATGCCGAGCGGTTGCGCGGCGCTTTGATCGTGGCGAGTGCCCATGCCGCACTCGGCGGCGCGGCAGCCCTGTTCCTGCAACTCGATGCCGTGGGCCTGCTCCGCGCACCGATCGCCGCGCCCCAGGATGATGCCCACCGGGCAGCGGGATTGCCCGATCTCGCCGCCGTGCTGGCCGAAGCCCAGGCGCTGGGCGTCGCGATCAGCGCCTGCCAGAGCGGGCTGGCGCTGTGCGGAATGACGGCGGAGGATCTACCGAACGGCATCGATGTCGGCGGGCCGGTCGGCTTCCTGCAAGCGACCGACGACGAGGCGCGGCTGCTGATCGCCTGATCTAACGAAGCACCGGAAGGTAACGCCAACGCTCGACGCGGCTCGTGCGAACGCTCGCCTTCACGACAGGATCGGCAGCGGACATCCCGTCGGGCAGAGGCAGCAACCAGAAATGCGCCGCACCGGCCAAGGCGCACAGGCAGAACAGCGCCGCCGCCAGTCCATAGCCTCGCATATTCATGCCTCCTGCTGCTGCACATCCCGCAGGAAAATATCCTCTATCCGCGCGCCGAACAAGTCGGCAATCCGAAAGGCGAGCGGCAGCGACGGATCATATTTGCCCGTTTCTATCGCATTGACGCTCTGGCGCGATATGCCAAGCTGCGCTGCCAAATCGCCCTGGCTCCACGCCCGCTCGGCACGCAGCTGCTTGAGCCGATTCTTCACGCACAGCCCGCCGCGCCGGTTTGCCGCCAATTGACCAACTGACCTACAGCCAGTCCCACGCACCATAATGGCCAGACGAAAAAGATCGGCAGCGCAGGCACATTGGTAAAGAGTTCGAGTAGCCCCCAGACGCTGGTAATCGCCAGGGCAAAGCCGGTAGCGATCAGGAATTTGCGTATTTCCAACATGCGCAGATATTCATCGTCCAGTTCCACGAGGAAACGCGCCATCGCCCAGATCCAGCCCAGGGCGGCAAGGCCGGGCACCAGCGCGATCGCCACGGTCGCGACATTCGCCGCCGCGCCGTCAGGGATCAGCCAGGATGCCAGCCCCACGGCACCGACATAGGCAAGGCTGAGCGGAATCATACGGCCGGTATAGCGCCGATAGGCGGGGTTTCGGGATGCGTTGGTCATGTCAGCCCTCCTACATATGATGACAAGCACCCTTTACATTTCTCGCGCCGCATATGTCAAGTTACATTGACACCGCTGCCCGCGCATTCCCCACCCCCTTCCCTTGACAGGCCGAACCGCCCATTTATGGGGAAGGCGCGGCTTTTGGGGCCGCGACTTGCCCGTATTTCAAGGAAATCCCGTGTCCGCCATGCTCAAAATCACTCTGCCCGACGGTTCCGTGCGTGAAGTCGCGCCCGGCACTACCCCGGCGGATATTGCGGCAGCGATCGGGCCGGGCCTCGCCAAGGCGGCGATCGCGGCGCGGGTCGATGGCGAATTGCGCGACATCATGCGCCCGCTGGAGCAGGACGCAGCGCTCGCGCTGGTGACGGCCAAGGATGAGGCCGATGCGCTGGAACTGGCGCGGCATGACTTTGCCCATGTGCTGGCCGAAGCGGTCCAGCACCTGTTTCCCGGCACCCAGATCACCTTTGGCCCGTCGACCGACGACGGCTTCTATTATGACTTCGCACCCAGCGCGGATCGTGGCCCCTTCACCGACGACGATCTGCCCGCGATCGAGGCGGAGATGCGCCGCATCATCGCCGCCGACAAGCCGTTGATCCGCAAGGAGATCGACCGCGAGACGCTGATCGCGCAATGGCAGGCTGCAGGCGAGACGTTCAAGGCGGAATGGGCGGCCGAACTGCCCGGCGACGAACCGCTGACGGTCTATCATTCGGGGGATGGCTGGTACGACATGTGCCGGGGTCCGCATCTCGCGTCCACCGGGCGGCTCAACCCGGATGCGTTCAAGCTGACGCGCGTGTCCGGTGCCTATTGGCGCGGCGATCAGAAAAATGCGATGCTCAGCCGCATCACCGGCACTGGCTGGCTCAACAAGAAGCAGTTGGCCGAGCATCTCACGCGCCTAGAAGAAGCGGCCAAGCGCGACCATCGCAAGCTGGGCGCGGAGATGGACCTGTTCCACCTGCAGCAGGAAGCGCATGGCAGCGTCTTCTGGCACCCCAAGGGCTATCTCATCTGGCGTCAACTCGAAGCCTATATGCGCCGCGCGATCGACGATGCGGGCTATCGCGAGGTCAAGACGCCCCAGGTGATGGACGCGCGCCAGTGGGAGATTTCAGGCCATTGGGGCAAATATCGCGAAAATATGTTCGTGATCCCCGACGAAGTGCCCAATGTCGAGGATGAAGGCCCGTTGGTATCGGACGATGCCGACTGGATGGCCTTGAAGCCCATGAACTGCCCGGCGCATGTGCTGATCTTCCGCCAGGGGATCAAAAGCTATCGCGACCTGCCGATGCGTCTCTACGAAAATGGCTGCTGCCACCGCAACGAGCCGCATGGCGCGCTCCACGGCCTGATGCGCGTGCGCCAGTTCACGCAGGACGACGCGCATATCTTCTGCCGCGAAGACCAGATTGTCGAGGAAGTCCGCGCCTTCTGCGCCCTGGCCGATCGCATCTACAAGGATTTCGGCTTCACCTACTCGATCAAGCTGGCGCTGCGCCCCGAAAAGCGGTTCGGCAGCGAAGAGATGTGGGACAAGGCCGAGAATGAACTGCGCGACGCGGTGGCGGCGGCGGGCCTCAACACCCCCGACTATGGCTGGGAAGAGCTGCCCGGCGAAGGTGCTTTCTACGCGCCCAAGCTCGAATGGCATCTGACCGACGCGATCGGCCGCACCTGGCAGGTCGGTACGATCCAGTCGGACCGCGTGCTGCCCGAACGACTCGACGCCAGCTATGTGGGCGAAGATGGCGCAAGGCATCGCCCCGTCATGCTCCACCGCGCAATTTTCGGCAGCTATGAACGCTTCATCGGCATCCTGATCGAACATTATGCCGGTCGCTTCCCGCTCTGGTTAGCGCCCGTGCAGGCCGTCGTCGCGACCATCGTGTCGGACGCGGACGACTATGCCGCCGAGGTGCTGACCAAGCTGCGCGCGGCGGGAATCCGCGCCGAAGCGGACATCCGCAACGAGAAGATCAATTACAAGGTGCGCGAGCATAGCCTCGCCAAAGTCCCCAACCTGCTGGTCGTGGGCCGACGCGAAGCGGAGGAAGGCAAGGTCGCGTTGCGCGTGCTGGGCAGCGATGGCCAGACCTTCCTTTCGCTCGACGAGGTGATTTCGCGCCTTGCAAATGAAGTCCGCTCGCCCGATATGTATTGAGGCAGCAATGCCACAGGGTTCGTGATTCCGCTTGCGCAGGACCACGGACCCCTTTCGGCTTTGCCAAAAAGCCGCTAAGAGTCACTCGTTTTTGCAACGACCATAGGAGATACTGCTATACGTCCCCCAATGATGCGCCGCCCACTGGCGCCGCCGCCGAAATCCGGCCCTCGCTACAATGAATTCATCACGGTCCCCAAAGTCCGCGTGATTGACGGGGAAGGCGAGAATCTGGGTGTGATGTTTACGCAGGAAGCGATCGAACAGGCGGCCGATGTCGGCCTCGACCTGGTCGAAGTCTCTCCGCCCGCGGACCCGCCGGTCTGCAAATTTCTGGACATCGGCAAGTTCAAATACGAAGCCCAGAAAAAGGCGAATATCGCCCGCAAGACCCAGAAGACGCAGGAACTCAAAGAGATCAAGATGCGTCCGAACATCGACGATCATGACTATGATACGAAGATGAAGAAGGTCCATGGTTTCATCGAGGATGGCGACAAGGTGAAGATCACCCTGCGCTTCCGTGGTCGCGAACTCAGCCACCAGCAGCTCGGCATGGCCCTGCTTCAGCGGGTGGCGGAAAATGTCGCCGAGACCGCCAAGGTCGAAGCCTATCCCCGCATGGAAGGCCGCCAGATGCTGATGGTCCTCGCGCCGAAATAAGCGACGGCGTTGCCGGGTAGAGAGATGCGAAGGGGCGGTGCCGCAAGGTGCCGCCCTTTTTGGTTGCGCGTGGCCAATGCGCCTTTTGTAACAAAGTATTGCCGCGCCCGCCTGTCACCCCTCCCCCACTTGACGATCGCACCGTCGCCCGTCATCGGCACTCCATATACTGCGACTTACTCGCAATATTAACTGGGGTGAATATTGATGAACCGGGGTTCCTTACTGTCGTCACGATCCAACCGGCTGCGCGTCAGCATGCTGGCGCTTATCGCCGGATTGTCGCCCTGGACGGCCATGGCGCAGGCCCCCGAAGAGGCGGAAGACCAGTCGAACGCGATCGTCGTCACCGCCGCCGGATACGCGCAGGACATCGTTGAGGCCCCCGCCAGCATCACCGTGCTGGGCCGCGAGGAATTGCAGGAAAAGCGGTTCGGCAGCCTGGCCGAAGCCCTGCAGGATGTGCAGGGCGTCGATGTCGGCGGCGAAGCGGGCAAGACCGGCGGCCTCAACATCTCGATTCGCGGCATGCCCAGCGATTATACGCTGGTCCTGATCGACGGCCGCCGCCAGAATGCGCCAGGCGGCGTCACCCCCAATGGGTTCGGCGAAACCTCCACCAGCTTCCTGCCGCCCTTCTCCGCGATCGAGCAGATCGAGGTCGTGCGCGGGCCGATGTCCACCCTCTACGGGTCGGATGCGATGGGCGGCGTCGTCAACATCATCACGCGCAAGGTCGGCGACCGTTGGGTCGGCACCGCCACCGCCGAAAGCACCATCCAGGGCGATGACCGCTTCGGCAATATTCAGTCGATCAACGGCTTCGCCCAGGGTCCGGTGATCGACAATCTGGTCGGCCTGACCCTGCGTGGCAGCGTCTTCCACCGCGAAGGATCGGACATCCCCATCCCCGGCGATCCGGCGCTGACGCTCGGCCGCAATCCGGTGCGGTCGGACATCTACACCTATGGCGGCCGCCTGACCTTCACCCCCCATGCCGACCATGACCTGTGGATCGAATATGATCGCAACGAGCAGAGCTATGACAATAGCGAAGGCCGGCTGGGGACGCTGGGGTCAGGCGGCTATGCGCCGGAACAGCAGTTCAACCGCAGCAATTATGTCCTGGCCCATAGCTGGCGTATGGGTTTCGGCCAGCTCGACACGACGCTGACCCGCAATGAAACCGAAACCATCGGCCGCCTCATCCCCAATGGCACGCCGGGCGCGACGCCGGGCAGCCCCCGCACGCTCGAAGCGCGCAACGATATCATCGACTCGCGTTTCGCGGGCAAGGTCGGCGCGCTCGCCTTCACCGTCGGCGGCCAATATTGGAAGGCCCGCATGGTCGAGGGCGTCGCGCCCGAACCCTTCACCTTCACCCAATGGGCGGGCTTTGCCGAAGCGACCTGGACGATCGTCGACGGCTTCAACCTCACCGGCGGCGCGCGCTATGACGATCACTCGACCTTCGGCAGCAAATGGTCGCCGCGCGCCTATGCGGTGTGGAACATCAACGACAATGTGACGCTCAAGGGCGGCGTCAGCCGCGGCTTCAAGACGCCGCGCGTCGAACAGATTGCCGAGGGGATCATCGGCTTCGGCAGGCAGGGCACGCTACCTTTGCTCGGTACGCCAGGCCTGAGTCCCGAATCCAGCACCAGCTACGAAGCTGGCCTCTATTATGACAGCCATGGCTTTTTCAGCGGCAACGTCACCCTTTTCAACAATGACTTTAATGACCGGATCACCTCCGGCGTCTTCGTGCCCAACTGCCAGTTCGCCGCATCCCCCAATCGGCCAGGTTGCGTCGATGTCGGCAATTTCCCGACGATCGAACAGTTCAGTCAGTCGATCAATATCGACAAGGCCCGGACGCGCGGTGCAGAGGTCGCGACCCGGTTCACTTTCTCGCCCGCCGTCTCGCTGGTGCTCAATTACACCTATACCGACAGCGAGCAGTTGAGCGGGCCGAATGAAGGACAACCCCTGGTCGGCATGCCCAAACATATGCTGAACGGCAATCTGCGCTGGAAACTTGGGGACAAGGCCAGTGTCTGGGCGCGCGCCGAAATCCGGTCGAGCCGTTTCCGCAACGACGCTGATGACCGGGCGGGCGTTGGCGACTTCCGGGGCTATGAGCTGTTTCATATCGGCGGATCGTATCAGATCACGCCCGCCTTCCGCCTGGCGGCCACCGTCAACAACATCTTGGACACCGATTATGCCGAATATCTGTCCTATGACAGTGACGGCGCTGAGGTGTTCACGTCGGCCTATGCGATAAACCAGGAAGGTCGTCGGCTATGGCTGTCGGCAACGGTGGACTTCTAAGCGCGGATGGTCGGGACGAACCGCACCGCCTCATTCAGGCGGACGGTTTGTCCCGATACAGGGCCGGAAACATCGACTTGAACGCCGCCAGCTTGGGCGCATCCCAGCGCTGGATATAGGGGTGGCGCGGATTCTTGCGCATGAAATCCTGATGATAGGTGTCGGCGTCCTGGAAGCCGGTGAACCGCTCCACCTTGGTCACGATCGGATCGCGCCAGAGGCCTGCTTTGCTCAGCTGTGCAAGATAGGCGTTCGCCGCCTTCCCCTGCTCGGCATTCAACGGATAGAGCGCGCTGCGATACTGCGTGCCGCGATCCGGCCCCTGCTGGTTCAGCGTGGTGGGATCGGCGATCACCGAAAAGAAGACGCGCAACAGCGTGCCATAGCTCACCTGCTTGGGATCGTAGGTGACTCGCACGGCTTCGGCAAAGCCGGTATTGCCGCCGCTGACCATCTCATAATCCACGCGGCGGCTATTCGGCCCGCCCGTAAAGCCCGACTTGACGAGTTGCACGCCCTTCACATGGGAAAAGACGCCCTCGACACCCCAATAGCAGCCACCCGCGAACACGGCCGTCTCCAGCGCGCGCGTGGGCGCGGCGTCGATCGTAGCGACCGGCGCAAGCACCGTGCGCTCGGCGTGCAAAGGACCGGCGAGCGTGAAGCCCGCCAACAAAGTCAAGATCAGGCGGTTAGAGCGCCGCACTGGGGCTGCCAGTCGCCGCGATCGCCGACGTGCTCAGGATCGGCTGCTCGTCGGGCTGCAACAGGACCATGCCAACAAGACCAATCGCAAAACCGCCCGCAAAGCGCAGGAACAATTCGGATTTCAAAAATGCCAACATAGCCTGCGCCTTTCTTATTCTGCTTTCGGCTGGGTGTGCCGTTTGGTTACATCTGCTTGTCTTGCCCTTTGCTGAATGACCGATGGCGCGTTAACGGCTTTCGACCAAAGCAAGGGATAGAACGACGAGCGGATTATAACCTTAATCAGTTTCTTTCTGAAACCGGGATATAGCGCCCGTCGCGCCATCTACAAGACGGCACGGGTCGAAAAGGACCGTTTCCATTTTTGATGATTTTAGGCCCGACCCTGCCACGCAGGGGCGCACCGGCCGAATTGCGGCCGGTGCGACTTCCCTTATTTCAGCGCGGCGCAGGCTTCCTGAATGCGCGTGCAGGCCTTTTTCAGCACATCTTCCGACGTCGCATAGCTGATGCGGAAGGCGGGCGAGAGGCCGAAGGCGGCACCGTGGACGGCCGCAACCTTCGCTTCGTCCAGAAAATAGGCGATCAACGCTTCGTCATTGTCGATCCGCACGCCCTTGGGCGTCATCTTGCCGATCACGCCGCTGGCGTCGGGATAGACATAGAAGGCGCCTTCGGGCGTCGGGCAATCGAGGCCCGGCGCGTCGTTCAGCATCGCCACCACCATGTCGCGGCGCTTCTTGAACACGGCGTTGCGCTCTTCGAGAAAGTCCTGCGGGCCGGTCAGCGCGGCAACAGCGGCAGCCTGGCTGATCGAACAGGGGTTGCTGGTCGACTGCGACTGCAGCTTGCCCATCGCCTTGATGATCCATTCGGGACCACCGGCAAAGCCGATACGCCAGCCGGTCATCGAGAAGGCCTTGGAGCAGCCATTCACGGTCAGCGTGCGGTCGTACAGCTCCGGGCAGACCTGCGCGATCGTCGCGAACGGCGTCGATGCGTACCAGACATGCTCATACATATCGTCGGTCATGACCAGCACATGGGGATGGCGCAGCAGCACATCGGCCAGCGCCTTCAATTCCTCCGCCGAATAGGCCGCGCCGCTGGGGTTGGACGGCGAATTGAGCATCACCCATTTGGTGCGCGGGGTGATCGCGGCGTCCAGCTGGGCGGCGGTGATCTTGTAGCCCTGACTTGCCGGGCCTTCGATAAAGACAGGCGTGCCGCCCGCAAAATTCACGATGTCGGGATAGCTGACCCAATAGGGTGCCGGGATGATGACCTCGTCGCCCGCATCCACCGTCGCCAGCAGCGCATTGAAAAGCGTATGCTTGCCGCCGGAGTTCACCGTGACCTGGCTGCGCTTGTAGACCAGCCCATTGTCGCGCTTGAACTTGAACATCACCGCTTCCTTGACGTCGGCAGTGCCGTCCACGTCGGTATAGCGGGTCTGGTTGTTGCGGATCGCGGCAATGCCCGCTTCCTTGACGAAATCGGGCGTATCGAAGTCCGGCTCGCCCGCCGACAGGCCAATAACGTCCACGCCTTCGGCTTTAAGCGCATTCACGCGGGCGCTCATGGCGAGCGTGGCGGACGGCTGGATACGGCCCAAGGCGGCGGAAGTCTGGCTCATGGCAACAATCTTTCTTCAAAGCGACGTCCAAGCGCTCGGCACAGCCCGCCATCGTGGAAATCGCGACAAAAAATAGTAGAATCCCCTCACCCGCCCATAGGACGGATGCCGCGTCCCTTAGTGCGCAACGGGCAAAGGGGCAACCGGCCAGATGGCGGACAATGGCTATTCGGCAGGAAAGCCCGGCTATGGCGCCAGCGTCGCCGCGACCATGCCGCGCGCGGCATTGCCGATGAAAAAGCCCCGCTCCAGGTCGGACACGCGCAGGTCACCTTCGACCGCCTCGCCCATGTCGATCAAGCTCTGGCGCAATATGCCCGGCAGCAATCCGCGCGCTAGCGGCGGCGTCACCAGCTTGTCGCCCCGCTCCACGAACAGCGAGGAAAAACAGCCTTCGGTCAGATAGCCTTTCGCGTCGATCAACGCGACCTCATAGGTGCCGCCGCGCTTCAACGCATCGCGATACAGGCTGCGGTCGGTGGTCTTGTGCAACAGGCGCAAATCGTCGGCGGGCGCATGGCGCGGCACGACCTTGACCGGGACGATCGCCTGTGGCCAGCCGATATGATCGCGCACCTCGATCGCCACAGCGCCGCTGCGCGATGCCATCAACCGCACCCGGCTGCGGTCGCGCAGGCGGAAGGTCGCGGCCTGCAATTCGTTGCGGACGGCATGGCGATCGAAGGCGAAGCCGAACGCATCCGCACTCGCCTTGAGCCGCGTCAGATGCAGCTCCAGCAACCTGATCCCGTCGAGCGGGTCGAAGGCCATGGTTTCAATAAGGTCGAAGCGTCGATCAGCCAGTGACATTGCCGTTATTCCAAGCCCTTGCCGGTGCGAGAGTCAAGCTGGAGACATCAAGCCGGGGCAAGAAAGCGCCCCTTGGCCAGGCATTCGGCCCATTCCGAATCCACCTGCGAATCCGCGACGACGCCCGAACCAAGGCCCAGCCGACCGACACCGCTGCCTTCCGCGACGCATAAAGTGCGGATCGACACATTGAAGGCCGCATCGCCCTCCGGGTCGATCCAGCCCATCGTGCCGGTATAGACGCCGCGCGCATGAGGTTCGACCGCATCGATAATCTCCATCGCCCGCACCTTGGGCGCGCCGGTGATCGACCCGCACGGAAAGAGGATGCGCAACACATCGACCGGAGACAGGCCGGGCAGGATGCGCGCGCGCACGGTCGACACCAGTTGATGCACGGTCGGGAAACTCTCGACCTTGAACAGATCCGGTACGATCACGCTGCCCGCGCGCGACACCCGCGACAGGTCGTTGCGCAGCAGGTCGACGATCATCAGATTTTCGGCGCGCTGCTTGGGATCGGCGGCAAGCCAGCGCGCAAGGTCCGCATCCCGCTGCGGATCGGCATCGCGCACTGCCGTCCCCTTCATCGGCCGGGCGGTCAGTTGCCCCCGCACCTGGGTAAAGAAGAGTTCGGGCGAGAAGGATAGCAGCGCATGATCGCCGGTGCGGATCACCCCGCCATAGCCCGCCGCCGCGCGCGGCCGGACGGCGGCATAGAGCGCCATCGGATCGCCGGTCAGCGGCACATAGCAGGGGAAGGTCAGGTTCGCCTGATAGATGTCGCCCGCGCGGATATAATCCTGCACCGCGTCGAAGGCGACGCGATAGTCCGCCTCCTCGATCATCGGCCGCAACGGCCCGACCTGCGCGCCGGTCGGATCGGGCAGCATCGCGGGCAGCGTGCCGGGCGGGATCAGCCGCACCCCTTCGAACAGACCGAACCACAAGAGCGGCGCCCCATCCGACCGCTGGTCGTGGCGACGGCCGATCGGCGCCAGCCGCTCCTCCAGCGCCAGCCCGGCTTCATAGCTCATATAGCCAGCGACATGCAGCCCGGCCTCGCAAGCGTCGGCGATGCGGTCGAGCGCTGGCTGCACCTCCTCCATCCGGTGCGCGGCGATGACCGACACGGGATCGCGATAGAGCCGCGCAGCCGCGGCGTGGCGCGGGCGGGCATCATCGAACAGGGCAAAGATTTCGGTCGGGCCGGGAAGACGCATGGGCGTGTCTTAACAGGCTTTGCGCGCGGCGAAAGGCCGATCCAAGGTGCAGTGTCCTTGCAGCAGCGCAACGAACGGCCTACCCCATGCGGCCATGACCGATCCCCTCCCCGATCCCGCCCCCGATGCCGTGGCGGCGCGCCCGTTCGGACCAGCGCTCGCTTTGGCGCTGCGGGGTCGCTGCCCGGCCTGCGGCGAGGGCCGTTTGTTCGCGCATTTCCTCAAGCCCGTGCCCGCCTGCGCCCACTGCGGCCAGCGCTGGGATCTGCATCAGGCGGATGATTTCCCGTCCTATATCGTCATCCTGTTGCTCGGTCACATCCTGGTGCCACTGATGATCGAAGTGAACAGCGCCTTCGCCATTCCGCTTGGGTGGCAGACGGCGATCTGGCCGACGCTGGCCTTCCTGCTGGCGGTAGCGATGATCCAGCCGGTCAAGGGCGGCGTCATCGCCTTCCAATGGACGCGACGCATGGCCGGGTTCCGGTAAAGGTCACCGGTTTTAGGGGCCGCCCCCCTCCGTTCGTTTCGAGCGAAGTCGAGAAACGCTCGAACCAAACGAGGATCGGGAATCCAATCAGTCCGGCTGGCGCAGGAAATTCCGCTCCATCGCCTCGCGCAGCGTTTCGTCGATCTCGCGACGCCCTTCCGCGCCATGGGTGACGACCGTGGTGTCGCAGGTCGCGACGCATACGCCCTTCTGGAATCCCGCCGAGCTGATCGTCCAGCTGGTCCGGCCGATATGGCCGATCGCGCAATGGACTTCGAACGGATAGGGAAAATGCGATTCCTCGATGAAGTTCAACTGCACCGCCGCGACCAGCCAGCGCACGCCCTGCTCCTGCGGATGGCGGCCCAGATGATGGTGGAACCGGATACGCGCGGTTTCAAAGATGCCCGATATCGCCACATTGTTGATGTGGCCCATCGTATCGAGATCCTGAAAGCGGGTGTCGATGCTGGTGACGAAGCGATAGGCTTCTGGAGTGAACCGCCAGGATTCGGGTTTGGCCATGTCCTGATTTCCCTCTAACAATGTTGCACTTGCCATAGCCCTGCTGGCCCATGATGCAATCGCACCCGCGAAATTGGGCGCAGTGCGACCTTTATGACACAATGAAAGTCCCGCTTTTGCGTGGGTCGCCCGAAGCATCGCAAAAACGTCATCGTTACGTCACCGTTATGTCAATGCCCGCTCATTGCGGTGCAACATGTCGCGCCTACGGCCCCCGACCAAGCCGGCTACCGGTTTTTCCAAGGGGGAAATTTTCACATGCGTCCTGCCACAGCCTTGCTGCTCGCCTCCACCATGTTGGCCAGCACACCCGCCTTCGCTCAGACGGCCTCGCTCGCCGTCCCCGCCGCTGCGGCGGCCGTGGAAGGCGAAGAGATCATCGTCTTCGGCCGTGGCGAAACCCGCCAGGTGCAGGAAATCAAGGCGCGCGACATCATCGTGCTGACGCCGGGCACCAACCCGCTCAAGGCAATCGAAAAGCTGCCCAGCGTCAACTTCCAATCCGCCGACCCGTTCGGCAATTATGAATGGTCGCAGCGCATCACCATCCGCAGCTTCAACCAGAATCAGCTCGGCTTCACCTTCGACGGCATCCCGCTCGGCGATATGAGTTATGGCAACCATAATGGCCTGCACATCACCCGCGCGATCAGCAGCGAAAATATCGGCAGCGTGCGCGTGGCGCAGGGCGCGGGTTCGCTGGGCACGCAGGCAACCGGCAATCTTGGCGGCACCGTCGAAACCTTCTCGATGGACCCGGCCGACAGCTTCGGCGCGCAGGGCAATTTCACCTATGGCAGCAACGACACGATGCGCGCCTTCGGCCGCATCAACCTCGGCAGCGCCGACGGCATTCGCGGCTATGTGTCCTACGGCTATGGTTCGACCGACAAATATAAGGGCACCGGCGTTCAGGACCAGCATATGGGCAATGCCAAGGTCATCATTCCCATCGGCGAAGCCAAGATCGACGGTTGGCTGAGCTATTCGGATCGCCGCGAACAGGATTATCAGGACATGTCGATGGGCATGATCCGCCGCCTCGGCTGGGACTGGGACAATACTTTCCCCGATTACACCCGCGCGATCGACTATGCCGACCGGCTGAACGACGTTGACCTCATCAGCAACAGCGGCGGATCGCCCTTCCCCGATGGTCTCTTCGACTATAGCGGCGCGAGCGTCGCCACCGGCCAGACCTATCCCGGCAATGTCACCAGCGCCGACGATGCCTATTATGACGCGGCTGGCCTGCGCAAGGACTGGTTGGGCGCGATCGGCTTCACCACCCCGCTCGGCGAGCAGGCGAATCTGAAGCTCAAGGGCTATTATCACAATAACAGCGGCATGGGCCTGTGGGGCACGCCTTATGTCGCCAGCCCCAATGGCGTGCCGATGTCGATGCGCACGACCGAATATGACATGGACCGCATCGGCGCATTCGGCAGCGTCGATTTCGTCATCGGTGCGCAAAATCTGAGCGTCGGTGCATGGTATGAGAATAACAAGTTCAACCAGGCCCGCCGCTTCTATGCCTTTGCCAGCCGCACCGAACCGGGCCTGTCGTTCCGCGACTATCCCAAAAATCCCTTCTTCACCCAGTGGGAATTCGACTTCACCACCGACACCTTCCAATATCATGTCCAGGACAAGATCGACCTTGGCATGGTGACGATCAACCTGGGCTGGAAGGGCTTTAAGGTCACCAACGAAGCCGAAGCCATCGTGCAGGCGACCTTCCCGCAAGGCAAGATCAGCGCCGAAGACTGGTTCCAGCCAACGGCCGGCTTCGTTGTGGAAGTCAGCCCCGAAGCGGAAGTGTTCGGCGGCTTCAGCCAGTCGACCCGCGCCTTTGCCAGCGCCACCACGACCGGCCCCTTCTCGACCAACCAGGCCGGTTTCGACGCGATCAAGGATGATCTGAAGCCCGAAGAGTCGGACACCTATGAACTCGGCCTGCGCTACAACACGCCGATGTTCAACGGTACGCTGGGTGCTTACCTCGTCAACTTCCGCAACCGCCTGCTCGCGGTGCAGGTCGGATCGGCGATCCAGGGCAACCCTTCGGCACTCCAGAATGTCGGCGGCGTCCGCTCCATCGGCGTCGAAGCGGCGGGCGATCTGAAACTGGGCGGCGGCTTTGGCCTCTATGCCAGCTACAGCTACACCGACGCCACCTATCGCGACGATGTCGTGAACGGCAACGGCGTGGTGGTCGCGGCGATCGAAGGCAAGACCGTGGTCGACAGCCCCAAGCATATGGCGCGCGGCGAACTCAACTATGACGACGACAAGCGCTTCTTCCGCGTCGGCCTCAACTATATGTCGCGTCGCTTCTACAGCTACACCAACGACGCCTCGGTCCCCGGCCGTCTGATCGTCGACGCCTCGCTCGGCTATCGTTTCACTGACAAGATCGAGTTGCAGCTCAACGCCACCAACCTCTTCGACAAACGCTATGTCGGCACCATCGGGTCGGGCGGCTTCGGCAATAGCGGCGACGCCCAGACCCTGCTGGTCGGCGCCCCTCAGCAATTCTTCGCCACGGTGAAGGCCGGGTTCTGACGTAATATCATCCTCCCCTTTAAGGGGAGGTGGCTGGCCGCAGGCCAGACGGAGGGGTGTCACCCTATCGATAGGGTGACACCCCTCCGTCATCGCTACGCGCTGACACCTCCCCTGCCAGGGGAGGATGACCCGGCAGCCCGAAGTGTTGACCAATTTCAACTCCGGACAAAAATGTACGTTCGTTTCGAGCGAAGTCGAGAATCATATGCGACACGTTATCCGCTTCTCGACACGCTCGAAGCGAACGGCAGCTGGGACAATGACCATGATCAAAGCCGCGCTTCTCCTCGCCACCGCCCTCGCCGCCTGCCTTCCCGGCACGGCGCTGGCGGAGCCGGTGCTGCTGATCTCGATCGACGGGCTGCGGCCCGGCGACGTGATCGAGGCACAGAAGCGCGGTCTTGCCATTCCCAATCTGCGCCGCTTCCTGACTGACGGCGCCCATGCCTCCGGCGTCACCGGCGTCGCGCCGACGCTGACCTATCCCAGCCACACGACGCTGATGACCGGCGTATCACCCGCCCGGCACGGCATCGTCGCCAATAACAGTTTCGATCCCACTGGGATCAACCAGGGCGGCTGGTACTGGTATGCCCCCGACATCAAAGTGCCGACTTTGTGGGAAGCCGCGACCAAGGCGGGCCTGTCCACCGGCAACATTCACTGGCCGGTCAGCGTTGCGCCCAAGGGCGTGACCTGGAACCTGCCGCAAATCTGGCATACCGGCCATGGCGACGACGCCAAATTGCTCGATGCGCTGGCGACGCCGGGGCTATCGGCCGAACTGGCAACCAAGGTCGGCCAGCCCTATGCGATGGGCATCGACGAAAGTCTTACCGGCGACCAACTCCGTGGCAAATTCGCCACCGCGCTGATCGCCACGCACAAGCCGCAATTTCTGACCGTCTATTTCGCCGCGCTCGACCATGAGGAACATGCGAGCGGCCCCGACAGCCCGGCCGCGAAGGCCGTGCTGGAAAAGATCGACGCCATCGTCGGCGATCTCGTAGCCGCGGAGATGCAGGCGCATCCCGACGCCGTAATCGCGGTCGTCAGCGACCATGGCTTTGAAGCGACGCACACCGCCATCAACCTCTATCGCCCCTTCATCGACGCCGGGCTGATCACGATCGGCCCCGATGGCAAGGTCGCCTCTTGGCTCGCCATGCCCTGGATTTCGGGCGGATCGGCCGCGATCATGCTGGCTCGCCCCGACGATGCGGCGCTGACGGCGCGGGTGCAAGCGTTGCTCGACAAACTCGCCGCCAATCCCGCCAACGGCATCGCGCAGGTGGCAGACAGGGCGCAGACCGCCGCGATCGGCGGCAATCCGCAAGCGACCTTCTATATCAACCTCGCCCCCGGCTTCGTCACCGACATCTATCGCGGCCCGACCGCGCCGGTGCGCGCGCATAGTCCGGTCAAGGGCATGCACGGCTATTTCCCCGGCCCCGCCAATCTGCAGGCGAGCTTGCTGCTGATGGGCAAGGGCGTGCCCCGCGGCAAGAATCTGGGCGCCATCGACATGCGCGCCATCGCACCGACGCTGGCGACCATCATGGGCACCACGCTGCCCGATGCGGACAAGCCCGCGATCGACCTCAAGCCCTATGGCAACGCAGCGTTTCGCGGCACGCAATGGACTTCGTTGCACAGGCGACATAGCTTTGCCCCGGTTCATCGATCCGGGGGTTTCCCATGCCGCGCTACAGCCTTGCCGCCATCATCCTGCACTGGGCGATCGCCGCCCTGCTCGCCTTTCAGATCAGCGTCGGCTGGGCGCTGGAGGATCTCGGCGCGCGCGGCTTTGCGCTCTATCAACTGCACAAGTCGGTCGGCATCGCCATCCTCGCGCTCACGCTGCTGCGGATCGGCATACGCTATTGGAAGCCGCGCCCGGCGAAACTGGAGGGCGGTTGGCAGGGTGCCTTGGCTTCGACCGTACATATCGGCCTCTATGCTTTCATGCTGGGCGCGCCGCTGACCGGCTGGGCGCTCGTCTCGACCGCCAAGGTCAAGGTGCCGACGCTCATCTTCGGGATCATCCCCCTGCCCCATCTGCCGCTGCCCGCGTCCGCGCATGGCCTGGCCGAAGGCGGGCACGGCCTGATCGCCTGGCTCGGCATCGCGCTCATACTGCTCCATGTCGCGGGCGCGCTGCGCCATCATCTGCTGATGCGCGATGGTCTCATCTGGCGGATGATCCCCAACCGCTCGACCGCGCTGCTGGTCGGACTGCCCGCCCTGATCCTGCTCGGCTTTGCGCTGGGCCGGGTGATCCTGCCCGCTGCTGCACCCGTCGAAGTGGCAGCCGCGCCCTCGGCACCCGTGGCGCAACCCGAAGAACTGGTGCCCGTGGCCAATGTAACCGAGCCGGACAATAGCGCCGTCGCCAATGAAATGGTTGCCGAGGAGGAGGAGGAACCCGTCGGCCCACCCCCGGCCTGGACCGCACAACCCGGCGGCCGCATCGGCTTTGCCGTCGGCAATGACGGCCAGACGATCAGCGGCTCCTTTGCCAAATGGACCGCTGCGATCGTCATGGACCCCGACCATCCTGAAACCGCCGACATCCGCGTATCGATCGACATGGCCAGCGCCAGCGTCGGCGACGCCTATCAGAACGGGATGTTGCCGGGCGACGAATTCTTCGCCGTCGCCGCCCATCCGACCGCGACCTTCACCGCCAAGGGCGCGGAAAAAACAGGAGCGAACGCCTATCGCGCCAGCGGCCAACTCAGCCTCAAGGGCGTGAGCAAACCCCAAACCATCCGCTTCACCCTGTCCGGCGACGGCGCGACCCGTAAGGTCACCGGCACCGCCACCATCGCCCGCGCCGCCTTCGACGTTGGCAATGGCGACAGCAGCGGGAGCCTGGCCCCCAATGTAGCGGTGACCTTTGCTTTCACGGCGAAGCAAAGGTAATAGACGTCTCTTCCCCGTTCGGGCTGAGCCTGTCGAAGCCCTGTTCTTCTCCTCAAGAAGTGCAGCCCTTCGACAAGCTCAGGGGCGAACGGATCATGGCATGGGAGCAGACAATCAGAACCGCATCCCGACACCCACGCCGAACACCCATGGGTCCAGGCTCACCTTCACCCGCTGCACCCCTACCGCCGCCGTGGTCAGCCGCGCCTTCGTGTCGATGTCGATATATTTAACGTCGAAGTTCAAAAACAGCTTGTCGTTCAGGTCGATATCGACCCCCGCCTGCCCGGCCCAGCCGACGCTGTCGGACAGATGCACCTTGGTCTTGCCGACCGCGCCTTCCAGCGCGCTGGACGCGTCATTGTTGAAGAACAACGTATAGTTGACGCCCGCGCCGACATAGGGACGGATCTTGCTGCCCGGCGCGAAATGATATTGCACGGTCAGCGTCGGCGGCAGCGCGTTGGTCGCGGCCAGCTTGCCCAGCGATCCGGTCGTCCCCGTCTTGCCGCTCACCGTATGGCGGCTGGTCGCGGCGATCAGTTCGAAACCGATATTATCGGTCGCCATGTAAGTGATGTCGATTTCCGGCGTGATGGTGTTGTTCACCTTCACCTTTTCGCCCGGAAAGCCCGGCAGCACGCTACCGCTCTTCTCATTGGGCGCGACCATGATGCCGCGCAGGCGGACAAGCACGTCGCCCTGCGCGGCCTGCGCCGGGGCGGCCATGGCAGCAGCGGCGCAGGCCGTGGCGAGCAGAATGGTCTTGATGGTCATGATAAATCTCCCTGTCTGGTGGGGAGCGCTCTGCCGCATCCGGCACGGCGCGGCATTGACGGGGCGCAAGCTGCAATTTGATCTGGCGCAATGCAGCCGCGGCGACTTGCTGCGATCACCCAGCCCATGTGGACCTATCATACTGACCTGCTCGCCCGGCCGGTGCCGCGCTACACCAGCTATCCCACCGCTGCCCAGTTCAGCGATAGCGTCGGCGCGGCGGAGATGGGCCAGCGGCTGGACGCGCTCGCGCCCGACACGCCGATCTCGCTCTATGTCCACATCCCCTATTGCCACGACATCTGCTGGTATTGCGGCTGCAACACCGGCGCGGCGAACAAGGCGCAACGGCTGACCGCCTATGTCGAAGCGCTGGAGCGCGAAGTCGCGCTGATCGCCGCCCTGCTGAACGGACGCGGCCGGGTGACGCGCATTGCCTTTGGCGGGGGTAGCCCCAATAGTCTGCCGCTCGTCGATTTCATCCGGCTGATGCAGCAATTATTGCGCTGCTTCGACGCCCATCATGCCGAACTTTCGGTCGAACTGGACCCGCGCCGCCTGGACGCGGACTGGATCGACGCGATGGCGGCCATGGGGGTCGATCGCGTCAATCTGGGCGTCCAGACCTTCAGCCCCCATGTCCAGACGCGCATCGGTCGCATACAGCCGCTGGACATGGTCGAACGCGCCGTGGCACGGCTCGACAAGGCAGGCGTCGCCACGGGCTTTGACCTCATGTATGGCCTGCCCGGCCAGAGCATGGACGACCTGTCCGCCACGCTCGACGCCACCATCCGCCTCGCGCCCGCGCGCATCGCCCTGTTCGGCTATGCCCATATGCCGCGCTTGCTGCCGCGCCAGCGCCGGATCGACGCCAGCGACCTGCCCGATGTGGCCCAGCGATTCGCGATGGCCGCCATGGGCCATGATGCGCTGACGCAGGCAGGCTATCGCGCGATCGGCTTCGACCATTTCGCTTTGCCCAGCGACGGCATGGCGCTCTCCGCCGCGCAGGGCCGCCTGCGCCGCAATTTTCAGGGCTTCACCGATGATCCCGCGCAAATATTGATCGGCATGGGGGCCAGCGCCATCAGCCAATTCCCCGACCTGATCGTCCAGAATGCGAAACAGGCCGGCCCTTGGCGCACCGCGATCGAAGCCGGCCAGCTCGCCACCACGCGCGGCCTCGTCCGCACCGCGCAAGACCAGCGTCGCGGCCGCATCATCGAAGCCTTGCTCTGCCAAGGCGAAGTGCATCTGGACGCCGCCGACCCCCAACCCGACCTCGACCGCTTCGCACAACGCGGACTGGTCGAACGGAGCGGAAACCGCCTGCTGCTGACTCCCGAAGCACTACCCTATGCCCGCAGCATCGCCGCCTGTTTCGACGCCTATCTAGAACCCGTCGAAACGCGGTTCAGCCATGCGGTCTAGCGCGGCGCTCGCCAGCACGCTGGCCTGCCTGTTCCTCAACGCCCCGCTGCCCAGCGCGGATGCCAGCTCCGCCTGGTATTGCGGCGCAGGCCTTGCGGGCCAATGGGTGCCGCCCTGGCTGCCCCAGCCCGGCCCCAGCCGCCACGACATCGCCTGCCACCTCATGACCGGATGCCGCCGCGAGGAGCAGCGCGAAGAGGCCTGAGCCGGATGGTGGCTAAGCCGCGCCCGGTACTCTGGACAGGCTCGGAAGGCTGCGCCATGGTCGCCCCCAACGCCCCTCATCCACAGGATGCCCCGCCATCATGCGCGCGCCCTTCCTTGCTCTGCCCTTCGCCTTGCTCGCCACGTCCCCCGCATCGGCCGCCCAGCCCGGCGGCGGCGCATTCATGTTCGAAAGCGGCACCAGCCTGCTCGCCAAATGCCGTAACAAGGCTCCCGAATATGGCCTCGCCTGCACCGCCTATATCGTCGGTGTGGTCGATGGCATCCGTAAGGATCTGTTCATCGGGCGCGGCCGACGAGTCTGCTGGCCCGACAGGATGAGCGCGGACGACGCCCGCCGCACCGTAGTCGCCTATCTCGAACGCTGGCCCGACCAGCGACGCAGCCCAGCCTCCGTTTTGGTCAGCGTTGCGCTAAACGACCGCTATCCTTGCCAAAAATAGCCGATCGATCACACTGATCGAAAGGATCATTGCGCGGCGCGCCCGTGCGGCTGCTATAAACTTGCCTTGAAGGGCGCGGCGGCGTAGGTGCGGCCCCTGTTTTTTTGGTTCATGTAGGAGACTCGTCGTGGCGGCGAAATGGACGCCGGATAGCTGGCGCGCGCACAAGGGCATTCAGATGCCCGCCTATCGTAATGCGGAGGCTCTGGCCGCCGTGGAGGCACAGCTTGGCCAGTTTCCGCCGCTCGTCTTTGCAGGCGAAGCCCGCAACCTGAAGGCGGATCTCGCCAAGGTCGCGGCTGGCGAATCCTTCCTGCTGCAGGGCGGCGATTGCGCGGAGAGCTTCGCGGAATTCCACCCGAACAATATCCGCGACACGTTCCGCGTGCTGCTGCAGATGGCGGTCGTCCTGACCTTCGCGTCGAAGCTGCCGGTGGTGAAGGTCGGCCGCATGGCGGGCCAGTTCGCCAAGCCGCGCTCGGCCGATACCGAAGTGATCGATGGCGTCGAATTGCCCAGCTATCGCGGCGACAATGTCAACGACATCGCGTTCACCGCGCAGGGCCGCGAGCCGGACCCGCAGCGGATGGTGCAGGCCTATAACCAGTCCGCCGCCACGCTCAACCTGCTGCGCGCCTTCTCGACCGGCGGCTATGCCAGCCTCGACCGGGTGCATGGCTGGATGCTCGATTTCATGGGTCGCTCGCCCTGGGCCGCGAAGTTCGAACAGATGGCCGACCAGATCGGCCAGGCGCTCGACTTCATGCGCGCCTGCGGCCTGTCGGCGGAAACCGTGCCCCAGCTTGGCGGGACCAGCTTCTACACCAGCCATGAAGCGCTGCTGCTGCCGTTCGAACAGGCGCTAACGCGGCAGGATTCGCTGACCGGCGACTGGTACGACACGTCCGCGCATATGCTGTGGATCGGCGACCGCACCCGCTTCGAAGGGTCGGCTCATGTCGAATATCTGCGCGGCATCGGCAACCCGATCGGCCTCAAATGCGGTCCCAGCCTGGAGCCGGACGCGCTGCTGCGCCTGCTCGACACGCTGAACCCCGCGCGCGAAGCCGGACGGATCACGCTCATCACCCGCTATGGTCATGACAAGATCGAGGCGGGCCTGCCCAAGCTGGTCCGCGCGGTGTTGCGCGAAGGCCATCCGGTCATCTGGTCGTGCGACCCGATGCACGGCAATGTCGTCAAGGCCGCCAATGGCTATAAGACGCGTCCGTTCGACCGCATCCTGGCCGAAGTGCGCGGCTTCTTCGCCGTCCATCGGGCGGAAGGCAGCTTCGGCGGCGGCATCCATGCCGAAATGACCGGTCAGAATGTGACGGAATGCACCGGCGGCGCCATCGCCATCACCGACGAAGGCCTGGCCGACCGCTACCACACCCACTGCGACCCGCGTTTGAACGCGGCGCAGAGCCTGGAGTTGGCCTTCCTGCTGGCCGAAATGCTCAACGAAGAGTTGAAAGAACGCCGCGCGGCGGCGTGAGGATACCCCGGCACCGAATCATAGAATTTCGGTGCCGGGCCTCGCTCAAACCTTCACGATCTGCTTACCCCGGTTCGCCCCCGTGAACAGCCGCGCCAGCGCCGCCGGGGCCGCTTCGAACCCCTGCTGCTCATCGACCTGCCATTGCAGCCGCCCCGCCAGCACCAGCGCCGCCAGCCGATCGCGCATCGCGCCCCAGCGTGGCTGTTCGTCCAGGATGATGAACCCTTCCATCCGCGCCCGGCGCAGGATCAGGTTGAAATAATTGCCCGGCCCGGCAATCTCCCCGCCCTGTTCATAACGGCTGATCCCGCCGCACAGCACCACCCGCGCGCCGATCGCGAGTCGCGCCAGCATCGCGTCCAGCACCATGCCGCCGACATTGTCATAGACGATGTCACACCCCTTGGGGGCCAGCGCCTTGAGCTGCGCCGCGACCTGCCCCTCGCGATAGTCGATGGCCGCGTCGAACCCGGCCTCCTGCGTCAGCCAGGCGCATTTTTCTGCGCCACCCGCAATGCCGATGACATGGCATCCCGCAACCTTGGCCAATTGCCCCGCGACCGATCCCGTCGCCCCGGCCGCACCGGACACCACCACGACATCGCCCGCCACCGGGCGGCCGATCGCGTGAAAGCCGTGCCAGGCGGTCAGGCCCGGTATCCCCAGCACGCCCAGCATCGCATGGGGCGGCAGGTCGGGATGGCAGATATCGAAGCCCTCGCCATCGCTCACCAGATATTCCGTCCAGCCGGTCATCCCCGCGACCATCGTACCGACCGGCCAGCGGCCATCCCGGCTCTCGACCACCTCCGCGACGCCCATGCCGCGCATCACATCGCCCAGCTCGATCGGCGCGACATAGCCGCCGAAATTCTCCATCCACCCCTTTTGCGCGGGCTCGAAACCCAGCCAGCGCACCGCCAGCAGCATCTCGCCCGCGCCCGCCACTGGCATCGGCACCTGCGCCAAGCGGAAGTCGCCATCAGCGAGCGCACGCCCGACCGGTCGGTCCGCCAAGTGCCATTGCCGCATCATCGCCTTCTCCATCGTCACGCCTTGCCCAAGATGATCTGCGCCGCCCGCCAGCCCAGCGCCATCGCGGGCGCATTGGTATTGCCGCTAATGAGACGAGGCATCACCGAACAATCGGCGACGCGCAGCCCCTCGACCCCATGAACCTTCAACGCCGGATCGACCACCGCCTCGTCCGCCGCGCCCATCCGGCACGTCCCCACGCCATGCAATCCACTGGTCGAGAGCGACCGGAAACTCTCCAGCAGCGCATCGTCATCCTGCACCGCCGCGCCGGGGATCAGTTCCTCGCCAACATCGCCCGCCAGCGCCGCCTGCCCCACATAGGCGCGCATCAGCCGGATCGCTGCAATCGCCGAACCTTTGTCCGCTTCGCTGTCCAGCCAGTTCGGCGTGATCGCCACGCCATCCCCCGGTTCGCGGCCCCGCGCTTGCACTTCCCCCTCGCTGCTCTGCCGCAACAGGCTGCCCGACACGGTGAGGCCCGGCCGCTTGTCGATATTGCCGAGCGGTACGGCATCGTTCGCATCGCCCAGCGCAAACATATAGCCGCTGAGGTACAATTGCAGGTCGGTGCGCGGTCCCGTGACCCCGGTGGACAGGAACGCCCCCACCTCGAACGGCCCCGTCGCCATCGGCCCGTCCCGCCGCAGATAATAGCGCGCGACCGACGCCAGCAGCCCCAGCCCCTGATAGCGCCCCTGGATACCACTGTTCCGCCGCAAGCGGAACGGCATGGAGTAGGACAGATGCTCCAGCATATGCCGCCCGACATGGGCATTATGATGCCGCACCGCGATCCCGCTGGCGGCCAGCGCATCGCCATCGCCGATCCCCGACCGTTGCAATATCTGCGGGCTTTCGATCGTCCCGGCACAGACGATCACTTCGCCATCGCAATCCACGCTGAACGGCCCGCGTTCGCCATGGAGCAGTTCGACCCCGACCGCCCGGCCATTGGACAGCCGCACATGGCGCAGCAGCGTGTCGGTCATCACCGTGAAATTGCTGCGCTTCATCGCCGGACGCAGAAACACCTTGGCCCCGCTCTCGCGCCGTCCTTTCCGGATATTATGGCAATAATAGCCGACCCGCCCGCCGACCACGCTGTTGAGGTCATCGGTACGCGGCAGGCCCATCTGCTCGCCCGCCGCGATCAGCCGTTCGGCCAGCGGATAGCGATAGGTACGCGGCGTCACATGCACCGGCCCGCCTGCGCCCCGCAGCGCGCTGCCGCCCAGCCCATGATCCTCAATGGCGCGAAAGGCGGCGACCATCGACTGGGCATTCCACCCGGTCGCGCCCGCCGCTTCCCAATCGTCATAATCCTGTGGCTCGCCCCGGCTCCAGATCATGCCGTTGATCGCCGACGATCCGCCCAGCCCCTTGCCCCTGATCCACATTTCCTGCGCCGGTTCGTCCGGGCGGCGCGGCTGGGCGACCGGATAGGCCCAGATATGCGCCGGGTTGGACACCAGCTTGGCAATCCCCTTTGGCATGGCGATCAGCGGCGACCGATCCGGCCCGCCCGCCTCCACCAGCAGCACCCGATTGCGCGGATCGGCCGACAATTGCTCGGCCAGCACGCAGCCGGTCGATCCAGCGCCGATGATGATATAGTCGAACCGTTCGGGCAGGTCGGCCATGCGTCGCTCCTCTGCGCTGTGGGTTCAGGCCTTGTCGCGGTGGTCGCGCTTGATCTTCTTGGCCAGGCTCCATTTATGGACTTCGGTCGGCCCGTCATAAATGCGGAAGGCGCGGACCTCGCGGAAGATCTGCTCGACGATCGTGTCGCCGGTGACGCCCGTCCCGCCCATCACCTGCACGCATTTGTCGGCGATCCGCATCAACGCCTCGGACACCGCGACCTTCGCCATCGAGCTTTCTACGGTGCCCAGCGATCCGCCGTCCAGCACGCTGGCGCACCAATCGATCATCAATTCGCTTTGCTGGATGTCGATCCAATTTTCCGCCAGCATGAAGCCGACGCCCTCATGATCAACCAGCGGCTTGCCAAATGCCATCCGGCGGCAGGCATAGTCCGCCGCAATCTCCTGCGCGCGGATGCACCCGCCCAGCCAGCGCATGCAATGCGACAGCCGCGCGGGCGACAGGCGGATTTGCGCATATTTGAACCCCTCGCCGCTCTGCCCCAACATCTGGTCGGCGGGCACACGCAGATTGTCGATCGTCACGATCGCATGGCCGCCTGGCATCGAACTGTCGATCGTGTCCAGCACCCGCTCGATGCGGATCGCGGGATCGGGCAGGTCCACCAGGAACATGCACGCGCCGTCATCGGACTTGGCCATGACGATCCCGACCATCGCCCCCTGCGCCCCGGTGATGAACGCCTTGCGCCCGTTGATCACCCAATGATTGCCATCGGGCACGCAGGTCGTCTGCATCATCGACGGGTCCGACCCCGCCCCGCCATCGGCCGCCGGTTCGGTCATGAAAAAAGCGGAACGACCACGCCCGTCAAGCAAGGGGGCAAGGAAATGCGCCTTCTGCTCCGCCGTGCCGACCTTGCCCAGCAGATACATATTGCCCTCGTCCGGGGCCATGGTGTTGCAGGCGAGCGGCCCCAGCGGCGAGAGGCCCGACTTGATCAACACGGTCGCCGTCTCGCGCTGGGTCAAGTGCGATCCGTCGGGCAGGACATGGGGCGTCAGCACGCCCGCCGCCCGCGCCTTCTCGCGCAATTCCATCACCAACTCGTCGCTCGGCCCATGAAAGCCGCAGCGCGGGTCGCCTTCATAGGGCACGACAACCGTGCGGACGAATGCCTCGACCCGATCGGCTATTTCCTGCGCGCGCGGCGTACTGAACATGGCTTCTATCCTTCTGGATCAGTTGAACTGGATCGGGCGTAGCGGGTCGGTCCCGTCGAAATCCTGCGCAGCCCGCGCCACCATGGCGTAAAAATCGGTCAGCTGCGGCACCGGCGCATAGAGTTCGGTCATATGTCCCTGCGCCGCGACCGTATCGACAAAGGCGAAGACGAAACCGTCATTCATCTCCGCCCGGCAGGCGAGGTCATGGCCCGCCGCCGCGAAGTCCTTGATCGCTACATCCACATCGTCGACGAACAGCGCCACATGATGCAGCCCCTGCGCGCCGGGCTGCGCGAACATGTCGCGAAAGGCGGATGGCCCTTCCCCATTTTGCTGCACGAACTCGATCATGATATCGCCCCACTGGCCATAGGCGGAGCTATGGTCGAGCGGCCGCTCCATCCCGCGATGGACGCAGCGCCGCAGCGGGATATGATCGGCAATGAAATAAGGGCCGGACCCATGGAGCCGATGATGCGCCAATGCGGCAAGGCGCACGTCCGGCACGAAATAGGCCAATTGCCGGATCGCCAGCCGGTTCATCAACGGCCTTGTCCCTGCGCCGTCCGCCGCCCGATCGCCGCCAGTTCGGGCAGCGTATCGACCAGTGACTGCGCTTCGGGCGAGGATGCCGTGCCCCGCGTCATCCGCCCCTTGATGCCATGAATGATCGCCGCGAACCGAAACATGTTGAAAGCGAGGTAGAAGGGCAGATTGTCGATCCCGTCCCGCCCGGTGCGCGCGCAATAGGCCGCGACATAGTCCGCCTGAGACGGAATATTCAGCGCCACCAAGTCCGCACCCTTGAACCCGCCGATGATGTGCGGCGGCAGGTGATACATCATCAGATGATAGGTGAAGTCCGCCAGCGGATGGCCGAGCGTCGATAGCTCCCAATCCAGCACCGCCAGGATGCGCGGCTCGGTGGGATGCCAGATCATATTGTCGGCGCGGAAATCGCCATGGACGATAGTCGTCTCATCGCCTGCGGGAATCTGCCCCGGCAACCAGTCGGCCAGCCAGTCCATATCGTCGTTCCGCCCCGCCGCCTCATCCTCGCGATATTGCCGCGACCAGCGCGCGATCTGCCGCGCGAAATAGCTACCTGGCTTGCCATAGTCGCCAAGGCCGATCGCCTGAGGATCGATCCCGTGTAACTGCGCGATCGCGGCGTTCATCGCGTCGAAATAGGCAGGCCGTTCCTGCGGCGTCAGCGCAGGCAGGGTCGAATCCCAGAAGATGCGCCCCTCCACCATGTCCATGACATAGAAGGGCGTGCCGATGACCCCGGCATCCTCGCACAGGCCATGGACCGGGGCGACCGGAAAGCCCGCCTGCCCCAGCGCTGCCAACACCCGATATTCCCGCTCTACCGCATGCGCACCGGGCAACAATGTGCCCGGTGGCTTGCGCCGCAGCACATAGGCGCGGGTCGGCGTCACCAGTCGATAGGTCGGGTTGGACTGGCCGCCCTTGAACTGTTCGACCGACAGCGGCCCGGCATAGCCAGCGACATGGGCCTGCATCCACGCATCGAGCGCCGCGACCTCGAACCCATGGCCCGCACGCACCGCACCGGTCCCTCCGAATCGCTCCTGCCGGTCCTCGCTCACGGCCTCATCCTCTCCTGCGCTGCCTCTTCCCCGACGCAATGGGGCGTCGGGCCAGGCTTGTCCCCTCTCCTTTGTTTCAGGTGCGCGCCCCACCTCTCTAAAATCGCAGTTAGCAAGACCCAGGAAATAGCGCATCCCGAACGATGAAACTAAGCCGCACCAAGCAGGCCATTCGTCAAGCGCCTTAAAGAACGCACAATAGGGGAGAGTATATGCAAAGGAAGCCTTTGGTCCGTCCAGTCATGCTGGCACTTGGCAGCACATTACTATGGGCCATGCCCGCCATGGCGCAGGATCAGACCGCCCAGCCCCAGGCCGATGCCCAGGCGATCGACCCCAACGCCATCATCGTCACCGCCCGTCGCCGCGAAGAAAGCCTGCAGGACACGCCGGTCGCGATCACCGCGGTCAACGCCGCGATGCTGGAAAACAAGGCGGCGGTGAATATCGGCGACCTGACAGGCGGCGTCCCCAACCTGCTGATCACCAACCAGAATTCGGGCGCGGCCGCCGCGAACCTCGCCATCCGTGGCCTGACCTATGCCGACGTCGAAAAATCGCAGGAACCGACCGTCGGCGTCGTTGTCGATGGCGTCTTCATCGGCACCAGCACCGGGCAATTCTTCGACTTTTTCGACATCGAGCAGATCGAAGTGCTGCGCGGCCCGCAAGGCACATTGTTCGGCCGCAACACGATCGGCGGCGTCATCAACATCCGTCGCACCCGCCCGACCGGCGAGTTCGGTGCCAAAATGGAAGTCTCCTACGGCAAGTTCAACACGCTTGCGACCCGCGCCGTGGTCAACGCGCCCTTGTCCAGTGACGGCAGCATCGGTGCCAAACTCTTCTATTTCCATAATGAAACCGACGGCTGGTATCGCCAGGGGCAGACCGGCGAGCGCCGGGGTTTCGGCAATAATGAGAATTTCGGCGGATCAATCCTGTTCGCGCCGAAGGATAGCGGTTTCGATGCCCTCTTCACGCTCGAAAAGCAGGTGCAGAAGGCCGATCCCGTTGTCGCCAGCCTGACCCAGACCGGCGAAGTCTTTTGCGGCCTGATCCCGGCCAATGAATGCAACCGCAACAACACGACCGACCTGTACACCGTGTTCGGCCTGCCCAACGAAACCAACTATTCCGCGCCCGCCGCGACGCTGGAAATGAATTATGATGCGGGCGACGTCAAACTCACCTCCGTCACTGGCTGGCGCGATTCGCGTGAGAACCAAACGCAGGATTTCGACGGTTCCTCGACCGACCTCTATTATGTCCGGCGCTTGCAGAATTATGAGCAGTGGAGCCAGGAATTGCGCGCCGCTGGCAAGTTCAGCGACAGTTTCGACTATGTCGTAGGGCTGTTCTATTTCAGCTCCGAATATCGCTTGACCCAGTATAGCCGCGTCTTCGGCTTCGCCCCGACTGTCCCTCCTGAAATCTTCGACACCAACCCCCAGGTCGTGAACGGCAAGACCAAGTCCGTCGCCGTCTTCGGCGATTTCAACTGGGCCTTTGCCGACCAATGGCGCCTGTCCTTCGGCGGTCGCTTCACCCGCGACAAAAAGTCGCTCGACAATAGTTTCGGCGGCATCGAAATCGGCCGTGGCACCGACACGTTCAAGAAATTCACGCCCAAGGTCGGCGTCGATTTCCGCCCGAACGACGATGTCATGTTTTATGGTAGCTGGTCGCAAGGCTACCGGTCGGGCGGCTTCTCGCCCCGCGCGGGCACGGCCGCCAGCGCCGGCATCGCCTATCAGCCCGAAGTGGTCGACAGCTTCGAAGTCGGCGGCAAGTTCGACCTGTTCGACCGCAAGCTGCAGTTCAACGTCGCGGCCTTCTATTCCAGCTACAAGGATCTGCACCAGAACAACACGCTCAATTGCCCAAGCTGCGCCACCGGAAACGAGACGATCACCTCAAACGTCGGCTCGGCCAAGATCAAGGGTCTGGAGTTCGACTTCACCGCCCGGCCGACGTCACAACTAACGATCACCGGCTCGATGGGCCTGCTCGATTCCAAGTTCAAGGGCTTCATCGTCGGCGGTATCTCGCCCGTGTCGGGCGCCGTCGTACCCTATGACTATTCGCGCAACGACCTCATCTATAATCCGAACATGACCGCGTCGTTGGCGGCCGACTACACCATGCCCACCAGCTTTGGCGAAATCATCGCGAATTTGAGCTATCGCTATATCGGCCGCTATGATCAGCAAATCTCATTGGGGCCAATCTCCGGCGACCTGACCAACGGGCCGATCATCGTCAACGGCAACGATCCGCGCGTGCGGACGGACAAGCAGGGACTGGTGGATGCCAGCGTGACCACCAAGTTCGAACTGGGCGGCACCGAAGCGCGCCTGACCCTGTTCGGCCGCAACCTCGCCAATGATCGTGGTCCAACCCATGGCTTCACCGTCGGCGGCCTGTGGTCCTTCGGCACGGCGCGCGAACCGCGCACCTATGGCGCGACGCTGGGCGTCAAATTCTGATCGCCGAAACAGTCTGAAAAGCCAAAGGCCGGGGCGCAATCCCCGGCCTTTCTTTTTGGCAGCCTCTCGCCCCCAGGCACAAAAAAAGGGGCGTCGGAGCCATAGCCCCGACGCCCCATCAACCGATCAATCGGGCGTTACAGATCGCCGTTGATATATTTCATGATCGTATTCTGGAACTGACGGATCTGGATTTCCTGATAATTGGCCAGTTGCACCTTATCGTTCAGCGAGGCCTTCAGCCCCGTCTGCACATGCGGCAGATTTTCCATATCCTGTTCGAACACGTCGCCCAAAATACCCAGTTCGGGTGCTTCGGTCCATTTCTGATCGACCGACAGGAATTTCATCGGAGGAGCCTTGGGATGCGCCTGCCCCGGCGGAACGCGGGTCAGGACGCGGACTTCCATCAGGCAATGGTCGACATCGTGCCAGGGCCGCCAGCGATAGACGATATTGGGCTGGAACCCGGCCCAGGGGCTGAAGTTGGGGAAGACGTTGTAGAGCAGCGCATCCATCATCTCCGCATCGGACGCGAAGCTGACATCATGGCCGAACATGGCGGTGGTGGTATCGCGCAACGAAGCGCCCAGCGCCGCCCGCGCCGAAACGCCCTCTGGCACCTTGACGTTATAACCGCCCGCCGCCGCTTCCTTATCCTCATAATTATCGGACGACCGGCCATTATATTTGACGAATTCATCCACGATCCACTGTTCCGCCTTGTCGGTCGGATCGACATGCGGCGACATGGTGCCGAACGGCGTCACCGTCAGGTTCACATAGTCGCCATAGATATTATACATCGAATTGGCATCGCCGGTGAACGGCAGCAATTGCGGATGGGTGACGACGGTGTGCCAGCTTTCCATGAAAGCCTCCATCACCACCTTCCAATTGGCGGGCACCACCTTGCCCACCCACATCGCCGTCGCACATTCCTCCTGCCGCCAACGCTTGAAATGCTCCGGCATGGGCGCGAGAAATTCATCGAGCGTCGGCCCGTCCGCCGCCTCGCGAATGAAGATATAGCCAGCCCAGCGCCCGACGCTGATTTCGGGCAGGGACATCTCCTCGTCTTTCAGGTGCGAGAAGTCCCAGCGGCACGGGATCTGCTTGATCGACCCATCATTATTCCAGGTGAATCCATGAAACGGGCATTGCAGCTCGGCCGACCAGCCATCGCCGGTCTTGAGCTTGCGCCCGCGATGCAGGCAGACATTGGCGAAGGCCCGAACCGAACCATCCTCTTGCCGGATCAGCAGAAAGGATTTGCCGACATTCTCATAGACGACATGATCGCCCGGCTCCGGCAATTCCTCTTCGCGCGCCGCGAACTGCCAGGTGCGCGGCCACATCTTCTGCTTTTCCAGCTCGAAAAATTCGGCGCTGGTATAGCGGCTCGCCGGGATCGGGTCCGACCCCAGATTTTCATATTCGTCGGTATAGAGAAATTCCGGCACCGGATTGGTGTCCGCCAGCATCAGGTCGCGGACGCTCGTGCCAGGGCAGCGCGGCAGCGGTGCGCCTTTGATCCGGGGATCGCTTTCAGCCATCACTCTCTCTCCTAAATTCTCGCCCGCCCGGCTGCGCCGCATAGGCGACGCGCCGAATCCTTGGTCGCTTGTTCAAATATAGCGACGCGATCACTGCGCGACCATCCCCCCATCGACGACAAATTCGCATCCGGTGATGTAGCGCGCATCGTCCGACGCCAGGAAGGCGACCATCGACCCGATGTCGGCGGGTTCGCCCATGCGGCCCATCGGGATGGTCGCGACGATCTGGTCGAATATCTCCTTATTATCGGCGATCGCCACCTGCTGCATGTCGGTCCAGATCATGCCGGGATGCACCGTGTTCACACGGATATTGTCACGCGCCGTCTCCAGCGCGACCGACTTGGAAAACAGCCGCACGCCGCCCTTGCTGGCGGCATAGGCAGCGGTGCCCTGCACGCCCACTAGCCCCGCGATCGAAGACAGGTTGACGATCGACCCGCCATGCCCCTGTACCCGCATCTGGTCGACGGCGACCTTGGTGCCCAGATACACGCTGTCGAGATTGACCGAAATCTGCTTGTGCCAGTCCGCCGACGTCATCTCGCTCATCGGCCGCAACACGGCGATACCGGCATTATTGACCAATATATCGATCTTGCCGAAGGCGGCGATCACTGCCTCGATCACCTTGGTCCACAAGGCTTCGTCGGTCACATCCTGCGCCATCGCCTGCGCGGCAAAGCCCTGCGCGCGCAATTCCTCGGCCCGCGCATCGACCGCCGCGCCATCCAGGTCGGTCAGGAACAGGCTCGCCCCCTGGCCCGCCATCTTGAGCGCGGCCGCAAAGCCCAAGCCATTGGCGGATGCCGCTCCGGTCACCAATGCCACTTTGCCGTTGAGGTCGATCATCATGCGCCAGCTATCCTCTTGTCGAACTGTTTGGGGCGCAGACTGGCCATTATGGCGCACCGTGCAACTAGCGCTAGTCAGAGTCCCCGCCGGGCCGGGCCGCCCTACCTATCACCTTACCGAGTTCCGGCAGGACGCCGCAGGCGCTATGCTGCACGCCAAAGCCAATCGGCTATGCCATGAGAGAGGGTTTGCAATGGGCTATCATGACGTCATCGGCCAGGAAGCCGAAAAGATGCTCGAATATGTCGAGACGGGCACCACCCACAGCGCCGCCGACACGATGGAAGTGCCCGCCACCGCCTATACCGACCCCGCCTATTTCGAGCGGGAGAAGGCGGAAATCTTCATGAAGCTACCTTTGCTCGCCGCATTGACCGCCGAAATGCCCAATCCGGGCGATTACAAGGCGATGGAATTGCTCGGCAAACCCGTCCTCATCACGCGCAAGAGCGACGGCACGGTCGCGGCGATGCTGAACGTCTGCACCCATCGCGGCATGATCCTCAAGCCCGAAGGCCATGGCAATGCCAAGCGCTTTTCCTGTCCCTATCATGCCTGGACCTACAGCAATGACGGCAAGCTGATCGGCGTTGCCGAACCGCAGAAATTCGGCCCCATCTGCAAGGAGGAACGCAACCTCACCGCCCTGCCCGTCGCCGAAGCGGGCGGGATCATCTGGATCTGTCTGACGCCGGGGCTGGAATTCGACATCGCCGCGCATCTGGGCGGCATGCTTGATGACCTCAATGCCTATGGCCTGGGCGATTGGCATTATTGCGGGTCACGCCGCATCTATGGCCCCAATTGGAAGATCGCCTATGACGGCTATCTGGAGGGCTATCATTTCGCCGCCGCGCACCCCACCACCATCCATCCGCGCACCTTCAGCAACATCATGCACTTCACCGCCTTCGGGCCGCATATGCGCGTCGGCTATCCCCAGGTGCGGATCAAGGAAGCGCTGGGCGCGATCCCGCGCGCCGGTTGGGGCGAGCATGAAAATGAAGGCTATGACTTCGTCCGCACCATCTTCCCCAATATCTCCATCTTCTTCGCGCCCGAAATCACCCAGGTCGCCCAGCTCATCCCCGGCGACACGCCCGGCAGCAACATCACCAACCTGATGTTCATCCGCCGTGAGCCGCCCAAGGACGATGCCGACGCGGCAGCGATCGAAGGCATGATGGACTGGCTGCGCGACGTCGTGAATGACGAGGATTATGGCGTCGGCCTGCAAGTGCAGAAGGGCTTGGAATCGGGCGCGGTAAAATCGGTCATCTTCGGCCGCAACGAGCGCGGCAACCAATATTTCCACAAATATGTCGACTATCTCCAGCGCGCCGACCCGGACGAAAGCCCGCCGGAATTATAAGGCGGAGGGGGAGCGGTAGGACAGCATCCCCTCCCCGTTCGCCCTGAGCCTGTCGAAGGGCTCTTCTTCTTGAAAATGAGTATAGGGCTTCGACAAGCTCAGCCCGAACGGACTGGAAGTAAGTCCGAACGGGCCACGTATCCCCACCCTACAGCGTCGTCACACCCTCATTCAACCGCACCACCGTCTTGCCCGTGGTCACGCCCGACATCAGGTTAATGAAGGCACTCGGCGCATTCTCGATGCCCGTGGTCACATTCTCCTGCGCGATCAGCGCGCCCGACCGGATCCATTCACCCAATTGCGCCTCGGCCTCTTCCAGCATGTCGAGATGCTCATAGGCCAGGAACCCGCGCATCGTCACCCGGTTGACCAGCACCTGCCACAGGTTGCGGATCGGATAGGGTTCGTCATGATTATTATAATTGGCCATCATGCCGCAGGTCACGATCCGCCCGAAGGCCGCCATGTTGGGCAGCATCGTATCGAGGATCAGCCCGCCGACATTGTCGAAATAGACGTTCGCCCCGTCGGGACAAGCCGCCTTGATCGCGGCATCCAGGTCCGGCTCGGCGCGATAGTCGATCGCCGCGTCGATGCCGAAGGTCCCCGTCACCAGTTCCGCCTTGTCCTTCGATCCGACGATGCCGACCGACCGGCAGCCCGACAGCTTGGCGACCTGGCACCCCACGCTGCCGACCGCGCCCGCCGCCGCGCTCATGACGACGGTGTCGCCCGCCTGCATCTCGCCGATCCGCTTCAACCCGACATAGGCGGTGATGCCCGACCAGCCGAGCGCGCCCATATAGGCGGTCAGCGGCACGCTAGGGTCGACATGGACATTTTCGATCGCGAAATTGCCGGGGTTCAGGATCGAATATTCCTCCCACCCGACAAAGCCCCGGCCATAATCGCCTTCCTTGAAGCCCGGATTGCGCGACTGGATCACCCGGCCCAGCACCATGGTCGGGATGATCCCGCCGATCGGCGTTGCGGGCAGATAGCTGTCGTCGCGATCGTCCAGCATCCCGCGCACGGCCGGATCGATAGCGAACACCTCGTTCTGGATCAGGATTTCGCCCTCTTCCAATGCGCGCACCTGCCCTTCGACAAGGCGAAAATTCTCCGGCACGGGCACGCCATGCGGGCGCGAGGCAAGGACGATCTGGCGGTTGAGCAAGGCGGTTCTCCAGCTTGGGCGCGCGTTGGGCGCGTCTTTGACCCGGCTATGCCCTGCCCCACCGCCACGCGACACTGGCGAAATGCACAGCTGCCCGTCGGCAAAATCCTCCCCTGTAAGGGGAGGTGGCTGGCCGCAGGCCAGACGGAGGGGTGTCACGCTCTCGATAGGGTGACACCCCTCCACCACCCGCTACGCGGGCGGTCCCCCTCCCCTTACAGGGGAGGATCTTGGTAGGCTCCGCACAGCATCATGCAGAAACTACAAACGCCATGTTCAAAAAGAAAGCGCGCGAAGCCGGGTGGCTCCGCGCGCTCCAGGAAGTCGCGCTATGGGAGAGGGGGAGATCAGCGCGAAGCGTATTGACGGCCTTTGCTGGCGACGGCCCAGCGTTGCGGCGTTGCGCCCGGTGCGGCTTCGCGCACGAAACATTGGCCGCGGCGCGCCTGCACGATGCGGCAGGCGCTCAGGGCGTCGGCGCGGCTGGCAAAGCCGCTGATCGCCAGGCGGTGGAAGGTCTTGCCCTTGACGGTCGCCTGGCTGGTCAGCACGGGGAATGCCGACAACATCATGTTGCCGCCCGCCATCTGCATCCATTTTTCCTTGGCGATGCCCGCACTGTCATAGGCACCCAGCTGGACCACCCAATTGCTCGCGCCATTGGCGACCGGCTTGATGAAGGCAACCTGCTGCATCCGCGCGGCAGGAGTGGCGGCGGGCTGCGCCTTGGCGCGGGACTTGGGCGCGATCCGCTTGCCCGACCGATCCTCGATGATGAAGTCGCGGACAGCGACCCGTACAGGCTTGGGGCTGGCCTTGATGACCGGTGCCGCCTCGACTACGGGCGCGGGCGCAGCCTCTGCGATCTGCACCGGGGCCTGCGTCTCGACGACCGGCATCGGATCGGCCTGCGCCATCTCCACTGGCGCAGCAACGGCGGATGGTGCCGACAATGCCAGCGCCACCGGCTGTCCCCTATCATTAGAATCGATCGTCACGCCCATCAGCGCCGCGACGCGCATCGGCGCCAGCGAAGGCTCCGCAATCTGCGCCCAGTCGGAAATGCGCTTGTTCGCGGCCAATGGCTCCATGTCCATGCCCGCGACCATCCGCGCATCCTTCCAGCGCCCGGCCAACGCATAGGCATAGGCCAGGTTCTGGCGCGTCCGCGCTGTAGCGGATGGATCATGGATGGCTTGCGACAATATCCGCACGCCTTCCTGCGGGTCGCCAGCCATCGCCATGGCCAAGCCATAGTCACCGGCCGGAACCGTAGAGGCGTTCGTCACCAACAGGTTGCGCGCGGCGTCCGACCGACCCTGCGCCACCTGCACCAGCGCCAGGCTGACGATCGTGCCGACGTCGCCATTGCCCAGCGTCATCGCATCGCTCAGTGCCGCTTCCGCCGAGGCAAAGCGCCCCGCCTGCACATAGGCGCGGCCCAATAGCTGGCGATAGGTGGCATTGTCAGGGGCGAGCTGCACGGCGGCTTCGGCGGCGGCAACCGCCTTGGTCGCGTCGCGTGATGCCAGCGCCTTTTCCGCAATGGCCGCCTGCTTGGCGGGATCACCCTTGGGCAAACCGACCGATGCCGAGGGACGGAAGGCCGCCCCGGTACAGCCCACCATCGTCGTGGCGACGAGCAGCGATGCGATCGCCGCCTTGCCGAATGTCGTGCGCTTCATATGCCTACCCACCTTCTATGCCTTGTCGCCGCGCATCTGCGGCAGCTGCTGAGTCAGCCGGTCGATTTCCGGCAACGTGTCGATGAAGTCATCGAGCGCCTGCGTAACAATCTGTTGCGCCGACCGTCCTGTGACGGCGCAGGCAAGGCGCAGTTTCAAATGGCGTTCAGCCTCCAGCCGCAACGTGAAGGCGGCCTTGCGGCCCGGTGCCGGTGTCGGCGCGGACGCGGCCTTCTTGCGTGGCGCAGGTGCGGCCTTGATCCGTTCGGCCAGTTCCTCGCGCGCCAGCACGACCGGCGGCACAGCCACGGGCGCCGTCATCGGCGTCAGGCCGATCGCGACCGGCGGTTCCTCGACCGGGCTCGGCACCGGCTCCACATCGAAGCCCATGTCGTTCCAGCCCAGATCATCCTGCGGCACCGCATTGCCGACGGTGCGGCCAAAGCCCATCATCGGGCGGCGCATCGCGGGTTGCGCGGCACCCTTGCGCGCGAGCAGGCCCGACGTCAGCGATGCGAGCGGTTTGGGTTCGGCCATGACGCCTGCCTCCCTTACTGGCCGATCACGCGGCGGCCGAAGCCCCCGCCGGTCGGGCGAGCCGCGACGGTGCCGACGCTGCCCTGGGGCACGGAAAAGACCGTGCGGCGAAAATTCTTTTCCAGTCGATCCGACACATAGGACCAGAGCTGGACCACTTCGGCGGCGGAGCGCCCCTTGGGGTCGACCTCCATCACCGTGCGTCCATCGATCATCGACGCGGCGAAATCGGTGCGGTGATGCAATGTCACCGGCGCGACCGTGCCATGTTGCGACAGGGCGACGGCGGCTTCGGATGTGATGCGCGCCCTGGGCGTCGCGGCATTGACAACGAAGAGCAGCGGCTTGCCCGCCCGTTCGCACAGATCGACGGTCGCGCCCACGGCACGCAGGTCATGCGGGCTGGGCCGCGTCGGCACCACGATCAGTTCGGCGACGGAGATCACGCTCTGGATCGCCATGGTAATGGCGGGCGGCGTGTCGATGACGGCCAGTTTGAAACCCTGTTGGCGCAATGTCTCCAGGTCGGCGGCCAGCCGCGCAACCGTGGTCTGGGCAAAGGCTGGATATTCCGCCTCGCGCTCATTCCACCAGTCGGCGAGCGAGCCTTGCGGATCGATGTCGATCAGCACGACGGGACCGGCGCCTGCCATCTGCGCCTGCACGGCCAGATGACCCGACAAGGTGGTCTTGCCCGATCCGCCTTTCTGCGACGCCAATGCCAAAATCCGCAACGAATATCCCCCCAGAAAATCCAGTTCCGGTCGGGACTGCCACAACTGCACCTAAAAATTGGTTAACCCACGCGCTTCTTTGCTTGGGGCGAGGACTGGTCCAGCCAAGTCCCACCCGATCCTGCGTCTCTTATGCTAACGTGAATTTAACCTTGTTTGCGCATCACCAGCGCAAAGCTGTTCGCGCGGGAGCATGGGACTATGACGTATCTTTGGAAGAGCATGGCGCTGGGATGCCTGATCGGCTTGGCCGCGCCAGCGATGGCCGACGTCAAGGCAGGCGTCGACGCTTGGCAGCAGGGCGACTATGCCAAGGCGATCGCTGAGTGGCGGCCGCTGGCGCTCGCGGGCGATCCCGATGCGCAGTTCAACATGGGCCAGGCCTATAAGCTGGGTCGCGGCGTCCAGCCCGACCTGACGGCCGCGCTCGACTGGTATCGCAAGGCCAGTGCCCAGGGCCATTTGCGCGCCGAGGATAATCTGGGCCTGCTGATGTTCCAGCAGGGCGATCGCGCGAACGCCATGCCCTTTCTCCAGCGCGCGTCGATGCGCGGCGAACCGCGCGCGCAATATATCGTCGGCACGACCCTGTTCAACGGCGACCTGATCGGCAAGGATTGGGTGCGCGCCTATGCGCTGATGACCCGCGCGTCGGCATCGGGCCTGCCGCAGGCGGCGACCAGCCTGACCGAGATGGACAAGTTCATCCCCGAAGATCAGCGCAAGCAAGGCCTCGCCCTGGCCGCCAGCCTGGAGAAATCGGAAAAGACGGGTGCGCTCGCCGCTGCGAGTCCTGCCCCGGCCAAGCCCGCGCCGGTACGGTCCGCCACCTCGGCGGTGCGGACGACGGAATTGCCGCCCTCGACCATCAATCAGCCTGCCCCGGTTGCCACGCCGCCAGCGCCCCGGCCTGCGCCCAAGCCTGCGCCGCAGGTTGCGGTCGCCAAACCCGCGCCGCGCCCGGCACCCGCCATCCCCGACCCCGCCGCGTCGGGCGGCTGGCGCGTCCAATTGGGCGCGTTCAGCGAAGATGGCCGCGCCCGCGCGCTGTGGAACCAGATGACCGGCAAGGTCAGCGGCCTGTCCGCCTATCAGCCCTATCTGGTCAAGGCCGGCACCGTCACCCGCCTGCAGGCCGGCCCCATCGCCAGCAGCAGCGACGCCGCGCGCCTGTGCGCGAAGATCAAGGCCGCCGGTGCGGACTGCATGCCCAAGAAGATGTAATATTCACCGGCGCAGAGCATGACCCACAAGACTCCTCCCCCTTGAGGGCAGGGGAATCGCATATGGGCTTGAACGATTGATCGAATGGGATTCTTGGGTGGTCTCCATAGTTGGAGGCGACCGATGGATGATTTTTCCGCATATTTTGGGGAAGTTGATGATCCGCGCGCG
>NZ_NMUA01000286.1 GCF_002312805.1 Sphingobium sp. D43FB
CAGCCAGCAATGGAGGAGCCGTCGAACATTTTGCCGATTTCAAAGAAATCTTCATCCAGCGCGTCGCGAGCCGGCATGGTCACGTGATGCTGAGTGCCTTTGGTGTCCGTGAAGCGCAGATCAATCCACTTAACGTCATGATCTTTGATGAGTTGAACCGACTTCGACATGGTGTCCTCCGGGTGGCTTCGGGCCGTTTTATGGTTTAGGCCCTTAGAATTTGGGTGATGCCGGCGCGAATACTCGGCTAAGGCAACCTGCCTCACAAGGGAGCAAATTGCATGCCAGTGCCCCGTGTTGGGTTTTTTGCGTCAAACACGCTCTTTATAGGGGGGAAAACCGATTTTAACTAATCTGCACGCACCTTAATGATGCGGACAAC
>NZ_NMUA01000287.1 GCF_002312805.1 Sphingobium sp. D43FB
CATGGCACGCATCCCCAATTACGGCCAGCAACGGGCCGAGCGGAACCGCGCCAAGCAGGCCAAGGCCGAGGCCAAGGCGCAGCAGCGCGAGGAGGAGAAGGCCCGCCGCAAGGCTGCCATCGCCGCCGGCCTGGACCCCGACCTCGGCGAGCCGGTGACGCTCCCGCCCGAGGACGAGGACGAGGACGGCAAGGCCGGCTGATCCGGGCACGGCCGCGGCGGCTTTTTCCGGCCGCCGGCGGGCCGCCGCATTGACAGTGCCGTGCCCGGCGGCGGACCCTGCGCTCCAGTGGGAGAAGCGGGGACCACCTCTGATGGATCAGACCAAGAAGAGCTTCAAGCTGCGCAGCCAGCGCTGGTTCGACGACCCGGAAGACCCGGG
>NZ_NMUA01000288.1 GCF_002312805.1 Sphingobium sp. D43FB
GCTGCAAGCCCGATGGCTTTCGCCGCGACCCCGAGCCAGACCAGCAGCGCCGAAACCGCCAGTCGCAGCAGCGGCACTTACACTTTCGCCATCGAGCAACAACCCCTGGCTGCCGCGCTTAACGAGTTCAGTCGCATCACCGGCTGGCAAGTCGGCCTGTCATCGTCGCTGGCCACCAACGTCACCTCGCCCGGCGCGACCGGCAATCTGTCCGCGGGTAAAGCCCTGGAACGCCTGCTGGCGGGCACCAATCTGGGCTATCGCAACCTGGGCAACAACAACGTCGTGCTGGAAAAACGCACCGCTGGCGCCATCGCCCTGGAGCAGATCACGGTCAGCGCCACGCGTCAGGCCCAGGACGTCACGTCGGTGCCCAATAG
>NZ_NMUA01000289.1 GCF_002312805.1 Sphingobium sp. D43FB
CCGCAATACCAGCCCACATTGCACGTGGCATATTACAAAGTTCTGCAATGCAAAGGACAATCGGTACGCATAAAATCTGACATATCTGCCATTTTGTTCTGGAAGAAGTGATATCAAATTCTTGTATCAGATCTTTCAGATTTCTTTTATAAGTTCTGTTTTTATGATTTCGATAAAATACGAAGCAGGTAAGTGCTGCACCTAAAGCCATTCCGACTAATCGCATCTGATAGCTTTTTCCCGTAACATCATAACCATATAGCAGCAGATACCCAAGAACCAATGTAGATTGATTAAACATGAATGGATTATGGCATCCGAACAGAATCAACACAGCCAGTGCCGCAATATTTAACAGCATTCCCAATACCGGTGAAAA
>NZ_NMUA01000290.1 GCF_002312805.1 Sphingobium sp. D43FB
GGTTGCAAGCATCTGAGTTGATCTTCCAATGATCGAACAAGCCTGCCCCGACCCAATCCACCGCTGGCAGGAGATAGGCGTGCATGACATTGTCCTGTTGTTATTTTTGTTTTCGGCTCAGCGAAGCTGACGGGTGACGCTTGCTTGCCTATTCAGGTTTAGCCTGAGCAGCTTGGCCCAAGGCTGGCTAAGTTATCGTACGACTCGAAAAAAAACATCCTTTAACTTTCCTTCGTTACTCGTGACTGACTCATTTGTGATCGTGCGGTTCGAAACCGGCCAGGGCTTATGTTCAGGAGTTAACGCAGCACAGTTTGAGCGTTTTCCAGCTTTCGATTGCACATTGACAGCAGTGCGTCCGCTTGGTAAAAAACACTCA
>NZ_NMUA01000291.1 GCF_002312805.1 Sphingobium sp. D43FB
TCTCGCCGCCGGCCTGAATGGCGTTGGAGACGGGCTCCTGCGGCCCGGCGGCCGAGGTGCCGGCGCCACCATCCCCGCCATCGATCTCGGCGATGGGGGAGTTCACCGCCACGCCCTCGGTGCCCTCGGGCACCAGGATCCTGGTCAGCTCGCCCTCATCGACCGCCTCCACCTCCATGGTGGCCTTGTCGGTCTCGATCTCGGCGATGATGTCGCCGGCGGCGACGGTGTCGCCTTCCTTCTTCAGCCAGCGCGCCAGCTTCCCCTCGGTCATGGTGGGGGAGAGGGCGGGCATCAGGATCGTCGCACCCATGGGTCAGCGGGCCTCCAGCAGGATGTCCGTCCACAGCTCGGACTCGTCCGGCTCGGGGGAAGTCTG
>NZ_NMUA01000292.1 GCF_002312805.1 Sphingobium sp. D43FB
AGCTCTGGGTCGGCGACATTAATCAACACTCCCCGCCGCACCGAGAACCGCACTATATTCCGACAACACGCCTCGTACGTATGGCTCAAGCACTATGCTTCGCTACCTAATCGTACAAAGTCGAGCTAAGAGCCCGATCCGAAAGTTGTTGAGCAATACCAGCATGTTGTGATTCACGCCTCTTTGCGAAGAGATGGAGTGAATGGTGGCATGGTGCGTGGCGACAACTACGATGGCCGGTTGAGCGGCAACTATGATGGCCGGTAGGATCGGTTGTCTGGGCTGATCGTAGGGAGGGGCGTAGCCCCGACCGGAGAGCGGACCAGACAACCGATGGCGAT
>NZ_NMUA01000293.1 GCF_002312805.1 Sphingobium sp. D43FB
GCCGCATTATACGCGCTCCAGTTTGTCGTGCGATACTTTGGTGAGGCTGGCTTGGGCATAGCCGCCCCCTAAAGCACTCGATTCACCTGAGGAATCCCCCAGGCGCAATTTCGCAACAAAGCCCTTTGGATGTGTACGCGAAGCGTACTCTCGAATGGCTCCTCAGTATGGGTCTTGTCGAGAAGTCGGGCGTAGAGTTAGAGCCTGATTCATAATTATCCGATGAAATTTCATAGTCTTGCGATGCGACGCGCGAATAGCTGGATGGAAGCTATGAACAGCCACGCAGTTGCCGATGCGATGGTCTGTTCAAAGTCCTTGGCG
>NZ_NMUA01000294.1 GCF_002312805.1 Sphingobium sp. D43FB
TGGACCGCGCGTCTGACCCACCACCCGGCACGACCGTCATATGGAGAGGAATGACGCGACTCGCCGATCTCGTTGAGGGAGCTCGAATCTCGAGGCACCCAGCAGGCACTTGTGGGTAAGAGCAAGCCGGTGAGGGCCGCCTTGCGGTGATCGGCTGATATTTGGAGATGGCACCGGTGCAAGCACTGTTGGTGTGGACGGCCTCCATACGGCATCAAATAATGCCAGGTTATGCCGTTAGACATCAACGATGGAGACCCGCTATGGACCAGATTATTCGCATTGGCATGGATACGTCGAAGCATTTCTTTC
>NZ_NMUA01000295.1 GCF_002312805.1 Sphingobium sp. D43FB
CTGCTTCAAGCTGCTTGGTCAGCGCGTCATGGCCCGCACCTTCGAGCGTCAGATAACCGAGCTCAAAGTCCGTGCTGCAATCCTCAATCGCTTCTCGCAAATCGGCACACCAAATACTGTCCGCGTCGCGTAGTAATCTCAAATAAAGCCCGCAGCAAACCTATCAGGAGTTATGCAACAAAGCCAGGCTACGTCGAAGTCGACGACGGGATCGACGATCTGCCACGGCACCTCGCCGACTATTCCGATGCGATCGATCGCCTGCAACTTGCCGAGGGACCGGCACAGGCCTATCGGTCCGAGGCCGAGCAT
>NZ_NMUA01000029.1 GCF_002312805.1 Sphingobium sp. D43FB
AGGGCCATTTGGTTCATGCGGTGATCCATACCGCCGACATTCAGGACCGCGACGGCGCGCCGCTGGTCCTGCGTGAAATCATCCACCGCTTTCCATGGCTGCGCCATGTCTTTGCCGATGGCGGCTATGCTGGCGACAAGCTCAGGGAAGCGCTCCGGCGTACCGGCAAATGGACTGTCGAGATCGTCAAGCGATCCGATGTTGCAAAAGGCTTCGTGGTTCTTCCGCGCCGCTGGGTCGTCGAGCGAACACTCGCTTGGCTGAACCGCAACCGTCGGCTCGCCAAGGACTTTGAACAGACCATCGCATCGGCAACTGCGTGGCTGTTCATAGCTTCCATCCAGCTATTCGCGCGTCGCATCGCAAGACTATGAAATTTCATCGGATAATTATGAATCAGGCTCTTACCAGCTTCGATTGCAAGTTCGGGGATTGAGATATACTTTGGGACGACCCCTTGCCGAGAAAGGTAACCATCCCAGTATGAATAACGACGCTTCAGCGGATCGAGCGAATCGACGAAAATCGCTACCTTTGAGTCAGGTCGTATCATGCTGTGTCCTCGCGTACGATTATTCGGCAAGTGCGATTACTAAGGCATCTCAGATTGTTAACCGTTTTGTAGCTAAATTATCCAACAGGTAAAGGCAGCTTTCGACGATAGCTGCTATTTCTGTAATGTCTTTCAAAAGGCCGGACCTGGTCGCTTTGCGACCGGCAGCTTTCTCGCTCGAAACCAGACGGACTGCTCATCGGCGATACAGCCCAAACCGATAGCCGGCAACGGCGGCGCGGGGTGGATGGGGGACAGTCGGCTTTCAGTATGATCGTATTGAATAACCGACAACTAGCTATGCGGTTGGGGCTTCAACGTCATCCGACAACTTTCCACGAACCATCATGATCGACAGTGCCGAGTTTGCCTGTTCGCCAATTCTCATGGGCCACGCACTTGTGATCAGTTCCTCGTCTGTCACGTTCCGACCGGTACAGGATGCTGCGCGATCCATCAGGTCGAGCACTTCCGTCAGGGCTTCGCGTTCTTCTGACGATAGAGCAGTGTTAATCGGCAATGGCGGTTTATCGGGAAACACATTCCCTTGACCATCCAGGGAGGCGGTCTTGAGCAGCTGGGTTGGACGCCTGCTTCGCGACCCAATGAGATCACGCTGTTCGAAATCGATGCGCGCGCTGGCTTCGACAAGCCCGCACGCCTTACCAATACAACCATCAAGCGCGGGATCGAAGGCTTGCAGCAGGAGGTGCAATTTTCTGCAGCCACGCCCACGCAACTGCGCAGCGCATTTCGCCAGAATGCGATTGGCAACACATGGCCGACCATCGAGGATGTTCAGTGGCGCTATGACGCCAAAGCGCAGGCCAGCATATTGACCATCGTCGGCACCGGCACCGTCGACTGGGATGATGACGGTAATGGCGTAAAGTCGCTCGCATTGCCGGGTGGTGGTTTCAACCCGCCAGAAAGGCGGATACGCGCCAAAGAGCAGGACCAGGCACTCCCATTCTACAATAAGCGTACGCATCCGATAGCCGCCGCGAGTTGTCGCGGTGCGGGGGTTCAGGCGGCGATTTCTTCGGCGGCCTGCTGCTGAGCAGCTTTCCAATGCCAAGGGAGGAGTTCGTGAAGGCGGTTCTGTGGGATGTCGGCGATCCGTGCGAGGACGTCGGTGAACCAGGCGAGCGGATCAACGTCGTTGAGCCGAGCCGTGCCGAACAGGCTGAACATCATCGCGGCGCGCTGGCCGCCGCGGTCTGAGCCCACAAACAACCAGGCTTTTCTTCCCCGGGCAACGCTGCGCAGCTGGCGTTCCGCGGCGTTGTTCGAGAGGCAGATCCGGCCATCGGCGAGGAAGGTGGTGAAGCCTGCCCAGTCGTTCTGAAGGTAGGCGATGGCCTTGGCCACGGCATCGTGACGAGAGAGCTTGCTGCGCGTCTCGTGCATCCATGCCTCCAGTTCGGCAACGATCGGAGCGGACAGCTCCTGGCGAACGGCCAGGCGCTCGGCGGAAGGCTTGCCGTTGATGTCGCGCTCGATGACAAAGAGCCGATCGATGATCTCGAGCGCCTCGGTTGCCAGCGGCGAGATGAGCGGCGCGGTGCCCTTTTTCTTGTTGCGCTTGAGCTGCTGCCGGATGTCGACGAGCTTGAAGAATTCCCGGCGTGCATGAACCCAGCAATTTGCGCGCGTCATGGGCTTATCCGCCCAGCCTTCCGCGAACAGGGCATTGAAGCCGGCATATCTGTCGACCTGGAGAATACCGGTATAGCCGGCCAGGTGGGCGCGCGGATGCTCGCCCCTGCGATCGCTGGAGTAGTAGCACAGCGCCACTGGCGGCGCCGGGCCGCCGAACGGGCGATCGTCGCGCACATAGTCCCATATCCGCGCCACGCTGGTTTTCAGTTTGGCCAGAAGTGGAACGGTGGTGTCGTCGGCATGCAGGCGGTCAGCGGCGAGCCCATGAGCCTCCAGCAGCAGGAACAGGGGTTTCACCGCCACGCAGATCGCGCCGATCTGATCGGCGAGCGTCGAGAGGCTCAAACGACGGATATTGCGCCTCGCTTTCCCATCCGCATCCGGCTAGCTTTGGTTTCAACAAGAAAGCGGCTGACAAGCCTGCCAGTTCATTCGAGACGCTATGGAGCACATGATGCGGGCCCTTATCCTTTCATTGCTGCTATCGAGCGGTGCCGCAGGAGCAGGTGCGGCGCAAACCCCTCGTCCTGAGGACATTGTCAAGGCCGAGCCAGTTTCGCTCGCGCCTACACAAGATGGCAAACTCGACGTCACCCGTTTCCTGCTTGTACAGAGCCCGCGCGGTGCAGCCCTCTCCGCGGAAGGGACGCACATTGCCTGGATCAGCGACATCACCGGTTCGCCCCAGATCTGGACGATGCCCGTAAGCGGCGGCTTTCCAGACCAACTCACCTACGGATCGGGCGTAGACTGGCTGGAGCCCGGCCCATCGGGGCATTGGCTGTACGGCGCTGATACCGACGGAGACGAGCGCATTGGCATGCACCTACTCACCATCGACGGAAACAAAGAGCGGACAATCGTTGAGAAGTCGCCAGCGTTTCGCAGCTTTGGTGCTTGGAGCCGCGACAGGCGCCGCTTCGCCTATTCCTCGACCGAGCGCAACGGCACCGACTTCGACATCTACGTGACGGACGTCGAGACCGGCCAAAGTCGGCGCGTTTATGATGGAAAGGGAGGCTTTTACGCCGCCGCATGGCAGCCAGGTGGTGATTTGATCGCGGTTAACGAGACCCGCGGGGGTGGTAATAACCTTCACCTGCTCAACGCCGCGACCGGCGAGATGACAACCGTTTTCGAGCCGAAGACTATCGCCGAATACAGCTCTATCGCATGGAAGCCCGATGGCAGCGGTTTCTATCTTTCGACCAACCAATCCTCAGACTATCACGAGATCGCTTTTTATGATGTAGGCCGGGCTCGGCTCGAAACGATAATCAAGCCAGGCTTCGATGTCGGTCAGATCGCGCTCAGCCCCGATGGCCGCTACCTGGTCTGGACCACGATCGAGACTGGGTTCAGCCGTCTGCACGCGCGCGACTTAAGCACCGGCCACGACATCCCTGTGCCAAAACTGCCCTCAGGCACTATGTCTGTCCAGTTCGCTGGGGAGCGGCCAATGCTCCTGATCAGTGCAAACAGCCCGACTACGGCGGGCGAAGTGCTTTCCTGGGATATGTCCGCAAAGGATGTCGCCGCCCGTGTTCTGGTGCCGACCGATGCGCCCGGGCTCGACCTGTCGCAGATGGTGGTCCCAGAGCCAGTCCGCTTCGCCGCGCGTGACGGGGCACCGCTCACGGGGCTCCTGTATTTGCCGACGACATCGCCCGACGGCCGCAAGCCGCCAGTGTTCATGCGTATCCATGGCGGCCCCAGTGCTTATGCTACGCCAGGCTTTTCGGCGGACATCCAATATTATGTCGCCCGCGGCATTGCGGTACTCGACTTCAACTATCGCGGTTCGACGGGCCAGGGGAAGACGTTCGAGCAGCTGAATGACCGTGAGAAAAAGGTCGACGAGGTCGGAGATCTGGCCGACGCGGCGGAATGGTTGCGCAAGTCGGGCCGGGTCGATGGCACCCGTATCGCGGTCGGTGGCGGCTCTTATGGCGGCTATCTCACCAACCAGGCGCTTGGCACATATCCCGACATGTTCGTGGCCGGCGTTTCTATCGTAGGCGTATCGGACTGGGTAACAGCGCTTGAGCAAGCCAGCCCCGGACTGAAGGCCGCTGACAAGCTTGAATTCGGTGATATCGCAGATCCCAAGGTCCGTGCCTTTTTCGCCAAGCTGTCGCCGATCAATAACGTAGCCAAGATTTCCACGCCGATGCTGGTCATGCACGGAGCGAACGACCCGCGGGATCCGGTCGCCGAGAGCGACCGTTTGGTGGAGGGCATTCGAGCCAATGGTGGAACCGTCACCTATCTGCGCTTCCCGGACGAAGGACATGGTATCGCCCGCCTTGCCAACCGCGTTCACGGGTATCGCCGCATCGCCGCCTTCCTTGAAGATCGTTTCGGTCTGAGTCGCTGATCAGCCAGGGCCAATAGTGCCATCCCGCCGACAAGTAGAGAAGCGTCCTGCCTGGCTTGGACAAGGTGCAGCAGCCTCCTTGCGGCGCGGCAGTCCAGCACGATGGATGCGGACTTGTAGCAGTGTCCTTACCAATATCTCGGCGACAATGGGCCCAGCGAAGGCTGCCTGAAAGCTCGTAGACAGGCCGTGGAAGATCACGTCCATCGGCCTCCGAGACTGGGCGCACGGGTTCTGATCAATAAATCTTGGTATTAGACCTTCTCGATCTCGGGCTCTGGTTTCCCACGCCACGTCATTCGATAGACATTTCCTTGCGCAACAGATTGGACGGCATGAGGGAACAGAGCTGCAATACAGGTTCCACCTTCGTGCCGCACCGAAGGGTAAATGATGCCGTTCAAGCCTCGTGCCCGAGCCGCGTCGGCAAGTGCATTGCCTATCGGATAGCCGATCGCTTTTTCGGGATGCAGGCAAATGTGGTCGCTGTGCGATCGTAGATCGACGAACTCTCCCGCAAAACTCGCATAGAGTTCGGCATAGTCGACGACCGCTTCGTAGAGGCCAGCGAGCGAAAGCACCTCCGTCAAATGGTGACGCACTTCGGCAAGACAGGTTTCTAGTTCGAGTGCCGCGTACCATGCTCCGCGCGCCGCGCCGTTGAAGCGGTTCGGCTCGCGGGGCTTGACCATCACGCGGCCAGAAGCCGACGCGATCATCAAGCGTTCGACTGGTGGCTATGCGACCGCCCAGTCGGGACCTGCGCAACTGGCCTTCCTTATCGGCTCGCCGACCGACGATTCTCTCAAGGGCGGGGCATGCAGCATCTTCGATTTTCGCATGACACTCGATGTCGGCGAAGCCGATCGCCTGCGAGCGGTCAGGCTTGCGAGCTATTTTGCCGATGACTGGGTGCAAATACGGGTGGACGGAACGCTGGTCGCATCGGGCCCCACAGCCTGGACCGGTATGGGACCACCTCCGGGCAAATGCGAAAAGCGCAGTAGCTTTCATGCAGCGCCCGAGCTGGACATCAGCGCCGCCATGACGACGGGCCCCCATGAGATATGGATGCGCGTTGCCGTGGGGAACGAGGGTGAAGCACAGGCAAGGATCGTAGCTGACCTTGATCTTGGCTGCCGGGCGAGCGAACGGATCGTCGACCTGTGTGCAGGGATCGCAGGTCAGCAGCAATGCCGCCTGCATGATGAAACCGTAGATGACGTCGTCACTTTCCGGAATGGCGCAAGGACCGGCCTTGCCCCGCTGCCCCAGACCCGCACGCTCGGGACGCCCGCTTGCCAGGTTCAGATCACGCGCGACTTCTTTCGGCGCGATCGCCGCTATGCGTGCGCGATAGATACCGCAAGCCTGCCTCCGCCTGACCTGACGCGCGGCGCCTACATTATCGATCGCTCGACTGAGACCCTTCTGGCCGACCGGGCGCGCAGCGCCGAGGGCAGTTACCAGGAGAGCAGCCGCCCCTTTGCGATGCCCGATCGGGGCGCGGTTGCGGCCTGCGAGCCCATCTGCAAGACGCGCAAACTGCGGGTGAACAGTGATGTAGCGCCAGAAGGCGTGGTGGGATCACTTCAGAACGACCCGCAAGGTTGGGACGTCTTCTACCATAGTTGCACGTCGGATTCCCTTTGTCCGGCAGGTGAAGGCGAGGAACTGGTGTCGGCCTGCGGCTGCCTCGACGATTTCCCCGAAGCCGTCGCCATGATGCAGACGGTCCGCCTCGCTGGCGCCGACCTTGCCCGCGCTCGCCATGATCGCAGGCGACCCGACCAGACCCTATTGCGAGCGCGAGGATGATCCGCCCGCGCCCGCCGCCCATCTTGTCCTTGGCGACGCGGCGCTGTCGGGGCTTCTTGAAGAATATGGCCGGATTGGCGGCGGAAGGGAGGTTCGCGATGCTCAAGCTCGCCTTTCATCTTGGTAAGGCCGGGTCGATCCGTCTCGCAGCGCTTCCGCGCGAGGCAGCAATGGCCCTTGGCGGGGCGGTTGCCGATCAACCGTCAAGCCCTCGCCGTCTGTGGATCGCCAATGCCGTCATCCTTCCGCTCACCTGGATGATCTGGTTCGCCCTTCAGCACTGGGTTCTGGTGATGAGCCCATCGGTCAATGCGTGGGTTGTGCGACCCGCGCCGGGCTTGATCGCAAAGGGCGACCTTGTCTCGTTCGACCTCGTTCATCCGCTTGCAGGCCCGGTGCCGGTGCGCGTGACGAAGCGGGTCATGTGCGTGGGCGGAGAGGATCTGCGCCAGATCGCACTTCCAATCGACGCCAGACATCGCAATGCGCGATCTGCCTATTTGTGCGATGGCAGGCTGGTTGGCGTATCCCGGGCATTCGGGCGCAACGGACAAGCCCTCGCGCCCTATCGGTGGGGCGATCACCCTATCCCACCGGGACAGGTCTATCTTGGGTCTGATCATGACGACGGATTCGACAGCCGCTATTATGGTCTGGTCGCGATCGAGCGTCTCACACGTATGGAGCGGGTGCTGTGGATGTTCATAACGACTATCTGATGTCGCTCACGCTTCCCAAGGTGAAAGCTGGTTGCGGTGGTATCGACATGTTCCTTGGGGGCATGTCCTTCCTTGACCCGGACTATCTGGTCCAGAAGCTCGAGAGCATCCTCCAGGCGGCCCCGGCCGTGGCGTTCCAATATCTGCTCGAAACGCTCGACGAGAAGATGGGGAACATCATCTCGAAGATGGAGGCGGCCACCAATTTCCTCAATTCGATCCAGGTCAACGACTGTCGCCTGGCCAACCGCATGGTCCAGATTGCCCGGGGAGACGATAATATGTCGGGCATCATCGAGGAGATGACCGGCTACAAATCGGTGAAAGAGGGATTTGCCAAAAGCTACCAGCAAAGCCGCGAGAAAATTCAGTCCAACGGCAACAGTCCGACCGAGGATCTCAAGGACGCGCTCGCCAACTGCCCGGCCGAGGTTACCGACATCTTCAGGACCGGCTCGCTGCTCGCCCATGCCGCCCAGCGCGTGGGCGCGGGCAATTGGGCGAGCGTGATGCGCGCACGGGTCGGCGACGTCTATCTCCGGGCGGCTTGCTGAACCTGCGCTTTTCGAAGCCTATGCGCGCCAGACCTGCACGCGGACCGGTTTCAATGTCGCAGATGCCAACCAGTTTGCCCGCTGCAAAAGCCAGCTGGGGGAAATGGGCCAGATGATGATGGGCACACCGCTTTCGCTTCAGGCCTTCATGACCGACATCATGCTCGGCAACGCGGTAGGTGACGTTCTTTTCGAGGATTCGCCCGCGACCGCGGCGCGAGTGATGGCCAATCGTGCGGTGATGTCGAATGGGCTTTCGACCATGTCGGCCGTCAATGAATGGATGCCCACGATCCGGGCGACCATATTTGGGATCATGCTCTTCATGGTGCCGGTTGCCCTGCTCTTCGTGTTGACCCCGATCAACCTGCGCGTGCTCTCCTATGCCTTTGGTCTGTTCGTTTTCGTCGCATTGTGGGGCGTGATCGACGCGGGCATCTATCAGTTGACGCTTGGCCGGGCGATGGACGTGCTCGCCGAGATGCGCGCCAATCATGTGGCGGCCAATGCCTGGATGCTTGCCCCTTCGTCGGCCATGAAGGCACTGGCGATCTTTGGGACCTTCCGGACGGCGGCAGCGGGTCTTGCCGGCGCATTCGTGTTCACCGTCTTTCGCTTCTCCGGGAATATTTTCAGTTCCCTGACCGGCGGTTCGGCCAGTATCCAGGCCAGCGCCGCTGGCGCAGGCGCGCCGATGGCCACCAGCGAGGGCTATGCGTCCGCCCTTGAGGCACAAGGCGCGGCGATCGGGACGGGTCATCGCAGGTCGGCCTCTTCCAGTTTTGGCGATTTTGGCGAGCGTGCCTCCTTCTCCTCCTCCCGTTCATTTGGGCAGGCAGGCTCGATCATCGGCGAAGGCGTTCGCGGGGTGCCGGGAAAGACCGCCCTTGCCCTTGGCGGCATCGATGCGCAGCGCGAACTGGGCGGCCTTGCGCCGGCCCTTGCAAAAGGCGACCTGACAAGTCCTGCCACAGCTCAGACCGTCCGGGCGAATGCGGCCACTGCGGCCATTCACCAGTTTGCGCAAAAAGATGCTCTCAGATCGCTTGGCACCCGCTATTTCGGCGAGGGCCAGCAAGGCGAGCAGGCCCTTGCGGCATTCGCCCAGACCATGGTGCAGTGGAAGGCTTTCGGCGATCAGAATGCCTATGCGATGATGAAACAGGCGGCGACGCGCCATTTCGAGCGCGGGGGCTACAATGCCAGGGATGCTGACCTCAAGGCGGCGAGCGTTATTGGGGAGGCGTCGGCAGATCCGACCTTTGCCAAACTCATCGCAAATGCCTGGGATCAGGAACAAATGCTCAGAAACGACCTCACCGGTGCCCAGGTCCAGGTAGGCGCGATGGAAGGCCGCCGCGACTTCGCCGGCGATAGTATTGCCGGGATCGAGCGGGTCAACGTCTCCGCCGAACAGGCGCACCGCACCGGTTCGAACCAGGGGCAGCGCGATGCCTCTGCCATGCTCGGCCTGCCGCTGCAGGAAACCAGTCGCCGGATCGCCTTCATCAATACTCTTTCAGGAGAGGCGCGCTCGTCGGCCATCACGCAGCTCGCCCGGGCCACCGGCCGGAATGAAGCGCAGGTCGAAAGAGCTATGGCCACTTATTCGGCCGCAACCCAGCTGGGTACGGCCGACGGCGCAACCTCTGAAGCGGCGAGGGAAGGAACAAGCGTCTATGGCAGGGCGCGCGAGAGTGCTGGCTATGATTTTGCTGAACGGGCTGGCAAGCTCGACGCCCAGCGCGAGGTCGGTCTTGACGGAACGCGCAGCGCAGCGCGGATCGGCGAGCAACGACGGCAGTCGGAGAATTTCGGCTTTGCGCAAGGCGCCGCAGCTGCGGGGGCCTCGACGCGCGAGGCAGCCCGCCTCGATAGTTTCATCCGGACGCTCGCCGACACGTCGGGCAACCAGGTCGATATGGCTGAGGGTGGAGCAAAGGGCGTCGCGGATCGCGCGGGCAATGCGCGGATGACCTCGATCGTTGAGAAGGAGCGTCTTTCCCGGATGCAGGGACTGCTGCGCGCCAACGGCATCGACTTTACAAAGCGGCAGATCGCGATGGATCAGAATGGCGACTTCGCGCTCAATCTGACGCCCCAGGCCGCAGCCCAAATGTGGAAGGCCGGTCTTCTCAACGAAAGTCAGCTCGGTGCCGTCGCCAATGGCGGCCATGCGCGCTTCAGCCTCGCGCACAACGACCTTTTGGTTTCCAGCAGCGCACGGTTCGAGCGCTCGGCTCGCAATGACACGAGCACGAGGTTTGAAGCTGGCAAGCAAGCGGGTCCCGATACCATCGAACATTTCATGGGCGGTGGCGCGGAAGGGCGAGAATCCATGGCAAACTGGCTACGAGGCGGGTTCGAGATGGACCGAAAGGGCCAATGGCGGCTCAAGCCGCAGGTAGCCGACACCCTTCAGCGCGATGTTCAGGCAATCATGGTGCAGACCGGATGGCAGCGATCCATAGCGCGGAGTGCACAGGACCAGAACAGTTTCAGTATAGCTGTCCAGGGAGAGGTATCGGGCGCTAGCGAGAATGCTAGCTCTCCTCACAAAGCCGGACGTCACCGTACAACGGGGAGAGCCGGGGGAGCTCTGGCGATATCCAGTTCGGAAGCGGGAAGCACAAGCGAAACGGTTACCAGCGGTCTAAATATAGTCAATTTTGACGTCCGCCAGGCGATAGCGAACGCGGAGCGATCCGCATCCCGTTCTTCTTCGCCACATCACGCATTCTCAACGGAATTGTCCGAACAAATTCTCGGGAGAGACGGATTGCGTAACAGCTATTTGCGTGACGCTGACGGCGGCCGTGGTACGTTAGACATCAATGCTCCGATGACGTCATTGGAGCAATCATCGTTACTTTCTAAAGGGCGCCTTTCTACCGATCCGGCGGGCGGGCTGTCCGATGGCGACGGGTCTTTCAAGACCCGTGACTGATCTGCGAGGCGTTCAACGGATTGAGCGCATTTTCGGACCATAAGAGACCAGATCGCGGATCAAGCGGATCGATTTCGGCTCGAAGGCCGGAAGGACCAACTGGTCTGTAAGATAAATTATCTTCGAATACGCTGTCACAAGTGCCGTCAAGCTGACCGTCAAGATGCTGCTTAAGCCGATGAAAGCCAAGAATGAGGAGCATGAGGGGCGGGAAGAATGCTACCGTCAAATAGCCCGCAAGCCCCGGTTCGTTCAGCCACCTGAGCCAATCCAATTTGGAAGACATAGCTTTCGCGGCCCAGAAAAGGGTGGCAAGCGCCCACCAAATTTTGGGCAGCCGCGACGACCATACCCAATCGCGCATGCCATCAAACCGGACGGGCTCAGACATATCCGATTCCGCCCTATCCTCGGCCTCGTTCGTCATGTCGGTCCTCCATACGCCAGATATCCAGGAAATACCGGATATTTGATGCGATTTCCTGCCTGCATCCCCCCTTCCCTTCCCTCGCGTTCAAGGTGGATGGAGAAAAAATGCCTCGGAAACCTATGGCATCAATCAGGCGCATCTGCGCTGGCTCCACACAGATGCGATGATCCATCGTCACGGCACTGGACAGGCCTGGTCGTTGATGGCTATCGCGCCGCCATGAGCATCGTTGCAACCATCATGAATTCGGTCACCGGCCAGCCAATCCAGAAGATGACCTTCGGGCGGCTGCCAAGCGCTGGGCGACCTTCAAGTCGCCAGCGTGATGGTTTTGATATGGCCATGCGGACGCCCATGCCCCATCGCTCGCCTTTCGCGCAGCGGCCAATGCGCGGGTGACATTGGCGTCGGCCCCTGTCTCGTCGATGAAAACGAGCCGTTCGGCTCCCAAGTCGATCTGACCGTCGGACATCTCGTGAATTTGATTCAGGACGTCGGGCCGGCCTTGCTCGGTACGCGCTGGACGGAAGCTTGCGATTGCAAGTATGCCACCCGGGCTTTTCCCGGCAAGGCGAGAATGAGATATGAAGCTGCTGGTCGTGTTCGAAAACCGTCGTCTCGCAGCGCTACCAGCACCAAATTTGCCTTAAAAGCCGGCGTGCGATTGCGGCGCGTTCGCTTTGTCACCTCGCCTCCTGATCCGCAGAGACCCTCGCCGCATTCAGGCATGCTGTCCACTTAATCCTCTGCCCGGGGCTCCTCAGGCCACCTCTGTGAACGCAGCATTCATGCGTATCGGTCCGGCATTATGCGTGTGATCGTAATGGGTAGTGAACCGCGCGCAGCTATCGGTCGAATGGCATGCGTCCGGATGAACGTTACTGGATCGACCCGCTGCTCAAGCAGTACACCGCACTTTTCGCGCCCCAGCCAGATTACTCTCGCGCACAGTTCCAAACCCTCTGCCACCAGCGTCATAGGCGTTCCGATCGGTGGAAAACAGCTGCCGCTAAGCTGTGCGCCATAGATTGAGATATTCTTGATTGTTGCAGCTTCGCATTTTCCGTCCCACCAAATAAGGCAATCGACATCGATGGCCGAGCGCGGCTGTTGGCGGCGTTCGTTAGAGAGTATGTCGTCCATTATTCAGCTTTCCTGTCGCTACATCCTTCTCAAACATTGGTGATAATCAATAGTGATCAATGAACCGATGAGGTAATTTTTTCGTTCACCAAAGCCAACCACGTGAACATTTTTTGGTGTTCCGCGGATATGCCGCCGAATGGCAATTTCGCTGTAGGTGACATGATGATATGAAATTTTCTTATGATTGGCGTGTGGCTAATTAATATGTAAATATGCCTCGTTATTCTAGTAATAGTCGTTTGAATCGATCTTTTAAACATTTTATTATAGCCATGTAGAAAGATGGGTGATACTATAATTTCTTTATTATATCTGAACGGCATCACTGGACTAAAGATGCGCTTGCCCGTAGGCAGCAAGTGTCGGTTTTTCGGATATCGGCGGCTATGAATGCTAGCCTCATCCACTTTCAATAACGGTGGAAAGAACTGGGGGAATGGAACAACATGAAATTGCAAGCTTCAACGCGCTCCAATTCGTCCTCGGGCGGCGTTCCACTATTTGAGAAACTGAAGTACACCTGGCAACTGCTGAAGTTCCGTATCAGCGAGCCCGGTGCCATGGATTTTGCAATGCAAATCCGCAACGAGGTGGCCGGTGTTGCCGCAATTTACGAACGCGAAACCGGCAAGCCTGCGAGCCAGGCGCGCGTGTTGGAAATTGGCTTTGGACCGCGCCCACAGCGTGCCTTCGGCCTGACTGGTTTTTTTAAGGACGTTACTGCGGTTGATCTTGATGCCCCGGTGATGCGCCTCAGCGATCTGGTCCGTGTGTTCCGTAAGAACGGCCTCGAACGCGGAATCAAGAGTCTGGCCCGCTACGCTCTGTTCGACGCCCGCCAGTGGTCGACTTTCCACAAGGTTCTAACCGAAAGCACCCCGCATTATCGCCCCGATGCGGCCAAACTGGTGGTCGGCAATGCCGGCGACCACGCCACTTGGGATCAGTTTGGCGGCGCGATAGACATTGTGTTCTCGACCGACGTGTTCGAGCACATCCTTCCAGCCGAACTGGAAGTTCTTCTAACCACAATCCGCAGCCGCTTGGCGCCCGGGGGCATCGTCGTCACACGGCCGGTGGTGTATACTGGCATCAGCGGCGGTCACGCGGTATCCTGGTACCCACAGAATGTCGATGCTCAGACCGACGGCACGACGGCTTGGGGCCACCTGTTGGACCCGGACTTCACGATTAACACTTACCTAAACAAGCTAACCCGGCGCGACTTCGTCGAACTGTTTAAACGTGTCGGGTTCGAAATCCGGGGCGATTTCGCGGAATTCGGCCGGATGGGCGAACAGTGGATGACTGAAGAAAGACGCGCAGCCTTGGCGCATTATGATGATTACGAATTGTTTTCGAACCGGGTCGAGTTTTTGTTGCGATAGCTTAATATTTGCATTCTATATGATCAACACATTGTTACCAACCGCAAATGCACATAATTAATATTACGATTTTAGATTTCAGTCCCATCCCAGCTGGCAGGGAGGCAAATCTCAAAATCAATCCAATAGCCGCGCCCCGGCGCCAATCGTCCCGGGATGATGCATTCCTTCAATACCATATGCACGTTGACCATCAATATAACGCTGTATCAAACTGGTAGATAGTAATCCAATCTCCCGTCGAAAGATACAATAGCGTTACTGTAAATCAGGGAAGGAAGCGCGCGAGCATCTGCAACACTGCAGCATAATAGTCTGCGCTTAAGTCCAATGGCTCCTGCAGCCCGAGCGTGCGACTTGCAACAGCCATGCCGCCCGATGACAATGCATAAGGTGCCTCCTCACCTGACTCGACGTCAATCCATGCCGGGATCGGCTTGCCTTTGCCGACATAAGCTTGCCAAAAGTTCGCGACAGGTGCCAGCAAGCTGGTGCGCCTGCCCGATTTTGCATAAAGAGGCACGCGGATGGCATCAAATCCAAACCGCGCTGGACGTCCAGAAGCGGGCGACACGATGGCAGGCCCGCTAATATCTATCCAGTCGGTCGGTAGGTGCAATGGCCCAAAACGTGAAGCACTGGCGATCGCTTCACTGTCAGCGATGACTTTACCCCATACAGCATCGCCATCCAACAGGCGAAAGGCATCGAGCGCGGGCCAAATAAAATAAGCGGGATTAAGTGTAACCGCGTCAGGCTTCACGAACCCTTGTACCCCTGGCAACAGCAGCGATCTGCCATAACGTTCGAGAACAAGGCTCGACCTTATCGCACGCCGGATCTCAGCCGAGCGCGACGCGTAGGAAGGGTTCTTCCATTTGCGTGCGGCGTCGGCCAAAGCCCAGGCAATAAAAATATCACCGTCCGAAGCATTATTCTGATCACCTACGGGATTTGGCTGGCGCGGATCATATCGCCACGCATACAGCCCGGTATCGCGATTTGCCAGATTAGCCTCGGACCAGCGAAAAATGGTATCGAACGCGGCTTGATCCCCTCCCCGCAGTGCCAAAGCCATGCCATAGCCCTGTCCTTCGCTATGGCTGATCCCCCCATTGCCGTTATCGATAATCCGTCCCGAGGGATCGAGAAATGCAGCCTTGAAATTTGGCCAACTGATAGCGCCCGCCACGATTTTGCTGCCCCCCGCCTGGGCGCAGCCAGCCGTGGCCGCGAACAAAAGGCTCAGGCAGGCGGTGCGTCGATCAACGCCCATGACGCAACTCGATTTGGCCTTCATGCGTGTGAACTATCCAAGTCTTTAGTTGCGGGCCACTGCCCAAAGTACGGAACCACCCATCATAAGCGCCTTCGAGGATAGCGTTTTTGACGTCTGGCCAATGACCTTCGAGATCGCCTTCCAATGCGTCGGGCATACCATGATGATGAACGATAATGCCTTCATCATCCATCGATAACGACGCTTCTCCCCAATGCATAGCGTGCCAGACCCGATTAATCCGTTGCGTCAACGCGTCAAGGTCAGAGATATCCTCCACTGGAGCGAGGGACGCGATCCTTTTTCCCACAGCAACATAAAAGCCTCGCGCTTGCGCTGCCGTCGCACTCTTGAAAATCTCGCTGGCCGTCAATGCGGTCAGGAGAGACAGTCCAGCCACATCGGGCGCATGCGGTGCTGCGATTGGCGTTTCCATGAAGTCCTCTCTCATTTTGCGCCCCCTAATGACTGTCTGATGCCGATCAACGATTTGAACTCGTCATATGTCCCGAACGTGTTGATCCCAATCTCGCCCCCAACACGCGTGCCAGGAGACACGCGGTAATAGATTGATCCATCTGCAGAGAGAGCAAAGCCGGTCTTGCTGATGCTATCATAGAAGGATCGGACGTCGCTATTTCGAGCCTTCAAGCTGTCGAGAAGACCCTGACCGGACGGATCGGTGGGATAGAGCGCCACCTGGTCCTGGCTAAAGGATTGATAGCCCGGCGCGGCATTGGCGCGGATCTGCAGCTTGTCCTTTTCATAGCTGTAGCGGACCGGGAAGCTGACGCTGAGAAAGCTTTGCGGGCTGAAATAGCCGCCATGACCAAAGGTGAAGAAATTCTGGTTATTGTCGAAGCTTTGATAGTTGACGTTCACGCCCCCGGTCAGCACCGAATGATCGCCTCGATAGAAAGGCATATAGCCGCCCAGATTGACCTGCACCCCGCTGTTGCGGCGCACATTCGTCCCGTCATAGCGACTATAGGCGGCATCGCCATAAACCCCCGCTCCCTCACGATCATAGGAGAAGGACAGTCCGCCGCCCGTCCGCATCACCTGCCCCCACAATTGCCCCGTTACCGGATCGCGCGTACCGGCATAGGATATGACGCTGTCAGTCACAGCTTTGCTTTCTGCCCATAGTCTTGCCGTGGCGTTAGGCGAGAAACGCGGACTGATGGCGGCGCGCCAGGTCACTTCTGTATCTTCAAAACCAAGCGGAGTGACGCCCACCTCAAGTTGCAGGACCGGGCTCGTGTAGCTGGCCGAGATCGCAACGCCCGAAGCATGCTGCGTCGCAGCCTGCGTCAGGGAAGCTTCCTCTTCATCGACGATAGCCTGTGCCTCGGCCGTGCCGTTGCGACCAAAGCGCGCGAGTGCCGACCCGGTTGGACGCCCGCTGTCGAGTACGACCGCATCGACCTTTGCTCCAATGCGGCCATTGCCAAGCCCTGTCGAAATTTCGGCCGAACCGGTAACCTCCTTGAGCGCGCTCAGTCCGGTTTCGCCCGACCGCTCGCGATAGCCGGTCTGGACATCGGCCCGCGGTCCCGAACGCCGTGTCAAAGCATTGATGTCGGTCTGGATGGAGGCCAGAACCGGATCGCTGCTCACCATGCCATAGCTGTCGACTGATGGGCTGCGGCTCTCTTGGGCCCCGGAACCTTGCCATGCCTGTCCGGGAAAGGCTGTCGGGGGACTAGCGGTGACTTGATAGGGAGCAGGCTGCTGTCCCGCATTGTTCGCGCTCTCGTACGCCTGATCGCGATAGAGGGGCGCAGGCGTCGGCACGGCGATCGGCATACGCGCACCCCCTTGAAGAGCGAAGGGATTGATGGTCGGCGCAGCGGCCGCGGGCGCTTGATTGCGGAACGGATTATTGCCCTGCATGTTTGCCGCAAAGGGGTTGGCCGATGTCAGTTGGCCACCACCGCTGTTGGACTGGCGCGCATATATCTCCCTGGCGCGCTTGAGATATTTGACGGCTGCCCCCTCATCGCCGCGGGCCTGTTCCATGCGGGCTGCGGCCATGTAGATTTCATGATCATCGGGTGCAACCTTGATCGCCCGGTCTATCGCCTGCCGTGCCAGCCCCTTATCGCCCGCCGCACCGGCGGTCTCGATGAGGCCGATGAGCGCGCCCTTATTGTCGGGCGACTGTGCCAAAATCAGCTGATATGTCTGCGCTGCCTGCACATGCAAGCCGCCTGACTGGTATAAGCGCGCGAGCGCGGCAAGCACTTCCTGATTGCCAGGCGCAGCGTTCCAGGCTGCCTGCAACTGATCGAAGGCAGGCGCATATTGGCCGGCCGTACGCAACCTGTCGGCCTGCGAAGCGGCCATGATGCCGTTCAGGCGCGCAACCGTGCGTTGCCCATCCACAGAAGTCCCCGCCATCTGCGTTGCGCGCTGCACAGCCGCATTGGCAAAGCCGTCACGCCCGGTCTTGGCAAGCACGCGCACAATGGGCTCATAGCCTTCGGCGCTGCCTATCTCACCCGCCATCGCTTGCTGCGCCAGTGACGCCGCCGCTTCGCCGTCGCCCAGTTCATATAGGGCATCGGCGATCGCAGCTTGCTTGACGGCAGGCATGCCCGGCGTCGCGCCCAATTGCCGCAGCACCGCCAGCGCTTCGCCTTGCTGCCCTTGGCTCGCCATCGCCTTGGCACGCTCGATGGCGCTGTCGGTTTTCAGGCCGATCGCGAAGTTGCGCATCTGGACGCTACGCTGCGCTTGCGGAATACGCCCGATGAGCTTGTCGGCTGCTGCCAGACGCCCCAGATCCGCATTGATCAGCGCGGCTGCGTAAAGCGAATCTGGGGTTGCCAGGTTCGTGAGCGAATTGATCTGGGACTCGGTTTCTGGCAGCCGCCCCTTGGAGATCAGATAGCGTGCAAATTCGTACCGGATCCACGGATCATTTTGATCCAGCAATAAGCCCGCTTGAAATTCCTGCTCGGCCCTGAAGTCGTCTCCCTGAGCGGCCGCCTGAAGGGCCCGATCGCGCGCTGCCCGGCTGCGCAAACGATTGCCACCCTCGGGGCTGCCTTCGCTAGCCTGACGATAAATATCGGCAGCATCGGCATAACGGCCCTGCCGTTCATAAATCTCCGCCAGAAGCTCAAGCGCGGGACCACGCTGGGCAAAGCCCGATCGGGCGAGACCCTCTGCCTGGGCCTGGGATTGGTCGATCCGGCCATCAGCCAGCAACGCGCGGGCATCTGCCAGCCCTCCATAGAATTGAGCCGACGCCAACGCCTCGCTCCATTTGGCCGGCCCGCCCAGTCGCGTGGCCTGATTGAGCAAATCTCGCGCTTCACCAAAACGCCCCTGGCGCAAACGCACCAGTCCAAGACCCCCTTGTGCATCCGCGTCGCCACGATTGCGGGAAATCGCGCGCGTGAACAGCTCTTCGGCCACATCCAGTTGATTATCATCGAGCGCTCGAAATCCCGCTGCGCGGGCGTCATTCCCGGTCCGCGCTGGTTGCGCGACGCGTGGCGTCGGCTGCGCTGGCTGCGGCGTAGCAGCAGGCCGGGCGACAATGGCGGGCGTTGGAGCCGCAGGCTTGGCATTTGTGCGGGCACCCTGACCAGCCAGACCACGACGCGCTTCCCCATTGGTAGGATCGAGGAGCAGTGCCCGGCGGAAGGCTTGGTTTGCCAGATCCTGCCGTCCCTTCGACTGCCAATATTGTCCCTGCTGGATCAGCGTAGACACACCGGGCACCTCGGCCTGTGCCCTCGTCGGAACGATGGTTGTGGCCATTGCTGCGGTCAAAAGCAGTCGCAGGGAAAGAATTTTGCCCTTGGTCATTCCGCGTCACCTTCGCCCAAGCGCCGTTTTGCCTGGCGACTGAAATAGAGATAGGCAGGCCCGGCCAGCAGGACCGCAATGAGCAGCCCGGCCATGGCCATCAACAGCGGCCGCTGGCTGAACCAATAGGCAATCTTCATCCAGAACGGCATGGAGCCGACCCAATAGCCAGAGCCAACGGCAAAGCTGTTCATGCCATCGCCGCTGGCAACGGATAGGTCACCCTGGATCTGGGCATTGATCTTGGGCTCGGCCATCCCCCCCACCAGTTGCGGCAAGGCGCGCGGATCATCCGCGAGCAGCGCAACGACGCTGCGTCCCTTTTCGAAAGGCGACTCAAATCCGACAATGCCCTGGAAGCCGTTGGCGGCGTACAGCGCCTGTTCGACATCGTCCTGGCTTGCGCGGCTATAGGGGGACATCATGCCAAAGACGCGATCAACAGGCGTGCGTTCCTTTACCTGCAACTGGCCGTTTTGAAAATGAACGGGCGCGTCGCCGAACAACTGGGCCGATGTCGCAACGCTGCTGGCACCGATCACCAAGATGTCCTTGCCGCTCAGCCGCGAAGGATCGATCGTGCTGGTTACTGTGACCCCGGTGGTGGGCGCGCCGGTCGAATCGCCAAAGCGCCCCATCAACGTCAAAAATGCTTCAATCGCGCCCGGCGTTGCCCTTTGCCCCACAAGCACGGTCGTTTCCGTCAGGTCAGGACGTATGGTGAACGGATAGCCTGCACCGGCAAAGGTTGCGAGGTCCGGCATTTGCAGGGCATGATAGGCGTGGGTCAGATCTATCATACTGGTGGGTTCGATGCTGACCCGAACATTGTCCGGCAAAGTGCCTTCACACCGCTTCTTGTCGGCGATGATCAGATTATAATCGAAGGTCAGCTCATTCTGGCCGAACAAATTGTAGCGGGGGAGCACAACGGAGGCTCTGCCGTCCTGCGACGATGCCCCCCTGCTGCCAAACAACTGGTACCACCAGCCCGCGCCTGACAAGGGCAGCGTGCGAAGATACTGATTGTTGATCGACACATCGAGCCGCGATGCCCGCTTGTCGAGCCAGGGCGCTGAAGGGTAGCGATAGTGCAGGTTGAGCGTGCCACCGCTCCGCGGCCAGAAGAAGAGGTCGGGCGCGACGCGAAAGCGGGCACTGAGCGGGCCAGGCGGAAGCCCCATGCCCTGAAGGGCGTAGGCGTCCATCATTTCGCCAAGGCGGACGGGCCGATCCGTTTGCAGCCAGCGGGGCGCAGCATAGCGGGCATAGGTGGGAATGCGCACACCATCAAAGGCCATGCGCGATCCGCCCAACACGCCTCGCCCTGCTGCGATCGCCCCTGCGGCAAGCTTGAGTTCCTGATCGCTGCGCCCCATGACGACGAGCAATTCGCCAAAGCCATCGCGGGGATTGCGAACGACGCTGACCGACGGACCGGTCACGGCCATCGTCAGACCCGCAAGCGGCCTGCCCGCCTTGAGGAACACAATGGCATTGCCCTGCGGGATCTGATTGTAGAGCGGCTTGAACGAAAAGCCGCGATAGCTCGCCAGACTACCGAACCAGGACGCCATGCTTGCCGCCGCCTCCAATTCGCCGTTGCCTGGTTGACCCGCGAACACGAAAGGCAGGCGTAGCGGCCGGTTATCATTCTTGTCGAAGAAAGGCCCCGGCAGACGCGCGAGATCGGGACCAAGCGGCAGGGTCTGGACGGTCATGTCGAACCAGGACCGCACATTGCTGATGTTTGCCCATAGAGAGCTGTGGAAAGGATCTTCGCAATCGCGCGCATAATGGCCGATCAGACGAAGGTTCAACCTGTTGTCGCCCGGCAGGAACAGCGCCGGATTAACAGGAATGACAAGATTTTGACCGGCAGCCTCCGTTGGGCGCAGGGCAATGGTCTGCACCACCTCGCCATTGAGCAGCACGACCAATTGGCTGAGGTCACCCAGCAACGCTGGCGACCAGGCGAAATTGAGAGTGAGATTGGCCTGGGTCACAACGTCGTTGCGCCGGACCCCGAAGGGAATACCAATTTCACCGCGCGTACCGGCCAGACGAATGGGTGATTTGACCTGCAGGTCGCGGAAGGTCAGCCGCTCGCGTCGTGCGCCTGCGCCCTGAGCCAACGCCGCAGTGGTGGCGACGGGAGACTGGGCTTGAGCGCGTTCTGAGAAGCCGGCCGGTAAAAGCGCCAGCATGACGGCGACCGCCGCTATGGCCTGCTTGCCCTTGGAGGGCGCTGGCACCTGTGCCTGACGGAGCGCTCGACGCTCGCTGCGGTTGAGTCGGAACAAGCGTTTGAGCGTTGTGTAATCCACCACGATAATGTCCCAAAGTGAGCGTAAACCCGATACCGGCGCACGCGGCGCTGCGGGTTGCCAGGCGTCGGCGCGGCCAAGGACGGCGCGAACCAGTTGGCGCGAAAGCGTCATGTCGAGCGGCTGGAAGCGCAGATAGGCCTGCCCGCCTACGATCCTGATGGTCTCAACCGGAATAGTCAGCTTCTCATCACCCATGGGCAAGGACACATGGGTTATCGTGCGGCCAGCCAGCGCGAAATCTGACGGGACCAAAATCCCGGCCCCACCCATGGAAATGTCTGTGGTGCAGGCATCGATAACATAGCCGTCCTGCATATAGATCGTGACCGGAAGCTGTGCACCGATGCGAATATGCTCGCGCGACTGCCTGGTTTCGCGCGCGACGGACACCGCTGCCAAGAGAATGATGACGCTGAACAGCGCCCATGCTGCGTTCAGCAACAACGTATCGGTCTGAATGTTGAACAGATGCGAAAAGAATATTCGCTTCACCACGGCGAGCGCGACACCGAACAGGATCAATCCAATGCAGATCAGGTGTGGCTTGACCGTCCCAAGATCGAAATAGGTGCGGTCAAGCAAGCTGCCTTTATCGGTGACGTTGAACTTGCCTTTGCGCGGCTGAAATAGCGTCAGGACGGTTGGTGATACGAGATGGAAAGCAAGGATCGTCTCATAGATCTCACCCCACAGCGGTCGGCGGTCGCCGCCCTGGGCTCGCGTACCTGATACCATCGAGCAATAGAGATGTGGCAAAGCATAAGCGAAGATCAGCGAAGCCGAAGCATGAATGATGTTCTGGCCAAAGATCAGATAGGCCAGTGGTGATGTCAGGAACACGATCCGGGGCAGTGGAAACTGAAAGTGCAGCATCGCATTGAGATAGCAAAGCCGCTGCTGCCAGTTCAGCCCGCGTCCCAACAAGGGATTGTCGATCCGCAGAATCTGCGTCATCCCGCGCGCCCAGCGAATGCGCTGGCCGATATGCAAAACGAGCCGCTCGGTCGCGAGCCCGGCCGAAAGACGGGCACCAATATAGGCGGTGTTCCAGCCCATCCGCTGCAACTTGAGCGCGGTATGGGCGTCTTCGGTAACGGTCTCGCCCGCAAAACCGTTGGTCTGCGCCAATGCCTCCCGACGAATGACCGCGCAGGAGCCGCAGAAGAAGGTCGCGTTCCACAGGTCGTTGCCGGCCTGCACCGCGCCGTAAAACAGGTCACCTTCACCAGGCAGGTCGCGCACCGTGCCAAGATTACGCTGGGCTGGATCGGGAGAGTAGAAATGGTGCGGGGTCTGGAGCATCGCCAGCTTGGCGTCCTGCTGGAACCAGCCCACCGTCATCTGAAGAAAGGCGCGGGTCGGCACATGGTCGCAGTCGAAAATGGCGATCAGGCTGCCTTCGGTCTTCTTCATCGCGGCGTTCAGATTGCCGGCCTTGGCATGAAGATTGTCGGCGCGCGTGAGATAGCCGCAGCCTGCCTGCCGCGCAAAGGCGCGAAATTCCGGTCGACGTCCGTCGTCGAGGATGAACACCCGAAACCTGTCTGCCGGATAATCCATGTCCATCGCTGCGAACACAGTGTTGCTGACGATCTCCAGGCTTTCATTATAGGTCGGGATATACACATCGACGATTGGCCACTGCTCAGGCTCGCCCTGAATTTCCACCACCGGGCGATCGAGCGGCCAGCCGGTCTGGAGAAACCCCAAAATGAGAATGACCCAGGCATAAAGTTCGGCCAGATAGAGGCCGCTACCCAGCAGGAATTCGGGAACCGAGCCGAATTCCAGCGTCTGGGTTGTACGCCAGAACATATAACGGGATGAAACCAGAACCGACAATATCGCCAGGGTCAGGTTGGCCTTGCGCGTGTTCTTGCGCCCGATGATGATGGCACCCATTATGGTGATGCCAGCGCAAATCCATTGTGGCCCAAGGTCAAGCGGCACACCCACAAAGAGAATGCTCAAAAGGGTCACGCCCAGGATGAAGGCCCATTTTGTGAGGCCAGACCCAAGCGCCCTCACGGCTGATCCCCATCGGCCTGAGCCAAGCCACAACGCGCTTCGACGGCCAATGCCAACGTCTTCAAATCGACAAGGGCTGCGCTCGCCGGAGCGAATTTGGCGGTCGGCTCGAACATAGCCGCCGCCTCGTTGACGCCTTCATCGCGCCGTACGGTACCAATGAGTTTGTCTCCAAACAGCTCTCGAATGAAGACATGGCTGTGGCGCGAGAGGCGATGGGTATCGTCAAGCTGGTTCAGAACGAAGACAGTGCGCGGCAACTCGATCGTCGGCGTTCCTGGCTGTACCTTGGTGAGGGCAGCGAGCGAACCGGGACGTGGCAGCAAGGTGCAGATGTGCAACATCGCGTGGGGCAGCAAAAGCTCTTTCGTTTCGCGATCGCCAGCAGCAACGTCGGCGATGAACAGTTTGTCGCTCTCAAAGGGCGAGTGTCCGGGCCGAGCCAATAGCTCGCGAAAATGGGGATCCCTGCTCAGGCTATGGGCACTGAGCAACTCCACGCCGGAAACGACCATCGATTGGCTGGTCGCCTGCCCCATTTCCATCAACGGCTGTGTTGGCAGCAGTCCGAAGAAAAGCTTGAGGGCATCCTGATAGGTAAAATCAACGGCTGTGACATCATGCCCCTGCCCGGCTAGGGCGATGGCGAGCTGGGCCGCTATGAAGCTGGTGCCCACGCCGCCCTTTGGCGAATGGCATAGGATCAATGCCATCAGTCTTGCCGATCTGCTGTGTTGGCCGAAAGACCGGCCAGAAAATTGCGTACATCGACAGACGGACGCTGATCGCGGCCGTCTTGTGCTGGTGCATAAGCACCAAATATACCTGCTGTTCCTGTACCTGGTGGCGACGGCGTTGCAGCGCGCTGTCGCGCATCTGTGATGATGTTGCTGTCGTCGCGCGTATCGAGTGGCGAAAGCCGCCTGCCCACCACGCGTTCATCCTTCAACAACGCCTCGAAAATAGGCCATAATTCCATGTCGGCAAAGGAATCGCTAAACTCTCTATAACGAAAGTCCGTGCGCCCCAGCCGGGCCAGGAGAGTTTCAGCATCCGATCGCATAAACATATCCCCATGTTCCGCAGCGGCAAAGATAGGGTTCAATGGTTAACGAGATATTTAAAAAAGCAGGGATGCCGATGAGATCGATTAAGTGAGATCAAAAGACGATGACGCCTGGACCGGCCCTCGTGCTGAAATTCAAAACTATAGATTGGCGCAACACCAAAATCATGCAACATAGACATGTCTCATCTATGCTCGCCCGATCAGATTATCTACAGGTCGAGGGAGATTGGTGGGCATCGATTGCGTTGAATTCGCCGTTATGTCTTGGTCGCGCGGCCTGCTGTGCGAAGGAGCAGGCGACATCACGCGTTGCACCAAGGCGCAACTGCAGTCTGAATGACAGATCCTGCAGCTCGTTATCGCGCGATCTCTTGCGCCCGCGCGCTGTCCCTGTCCCTATGCGCCTTGAGTAGCTCTGAACAAGGCGATGAGCGCTGCGGGACTGGCAGTCCCGGTTTTCATAATGATCGCCGCCCGATGATCCTCAATCGTTTTAGGGCTAAGGCCCAGCGTGGAGGCAACCAACTTGTTACTCATTCCCTCGCCTAAGCAGGCAAAGACTTCGCGCTCACGCGGTGTCAGCATGCCGATACGCCCGAGCGCGTCGCGTCGTTTCAAGCTCCAGCCCACCCCCTCGGCTACAGCTGCAGCCAGGCGCACTTCGTCAAGTGGCTTCTCAAGATAGTCCAGGCCGCCATAGAGCCGAACGGCATCAACCGCGTTCGCCGTTGATGGCCAAGCCGTCATGAAGATGATGGCGATTGCTGGATCCTGCGCGCGGACCTGTTCAGCAAAGGCAAATCCGTCCAGCTCTGCCATCATGATGTCTGTCACCAAGCAGTGGGCCTGTTCGACGCGCTGATGGTTCATCATATCAACCGGATTATCAAACGCGGTAGCTCTGTGGCCAAGACGGGTCAGCAGGCGGGCGACAGCCCGTCCCAGATCATGATCATCGTCCACAACATGGACTATAGTGACAGGGCCCGGCTCAGCCATGAGACATCATTTCGAACGGCAGCTGTACCGTATGCCGCACCTTGTCGCTGTCCTTTTCGCGTACCAAGTCGCCACCGTGGGCATTGGCTATCGCCCTGGCAACCATCAGACCAATGCCCATGCCGCCAGGGTCTCGACCCGGCTGGACGAGCCTGTTTTCCACCGCAATGGCGACCGCGTCCTTGGCACATGTCACGCAAATGCTGATACTCGTTCCAGGAGAGGCTGCGATGGCATTGCGCAACAGATTAATCAGTATCTGCATGAGTTCGATTTCGTGTCCCATCACGACAAGCTGGCTGTCCACTGGTTCCAGCCTGATCTGACACTGTTTGTCCAGCGCTTCGCGTTCGAGAATGGTGACGCAGTCGCGCAGAAGCTGCGCCACCGAAATGGTCGACGGCTCATCAACGCTTCTCCCGCCAAAGCTTCGCAAGCGGCGGACCATATCTGCAATCAATGCCGTCTTGCGATCAATCAGTTCGATACTTTGGGCCATGTCGGCGCGGTCCCAGTCACCGTCATCGGCCAGCTTCGACAAATGTCGCGTCTCGATCGCCAGGGTTGATAAGGGTTGACTGATTTCATGAATGATGGCCACCGACATGGCACGCAGGGTCTTGAGGCGCTCAGCCTGGAACAACATGCGATCGCGCCGTCCGATATCCTGTCGTGCTGTGAGTTGCGCTTCGGCAAAGCTACCGGCGAGATAGGCTGCTATGGCCATAGCCGCGAGGGTCATATGGAGTGCCAGCCTGGTGGAAACAGATTGCTCGGCAGCGGACCAGGGAAGGATGATGGCAGCAGACAGGATGATGGCCGCCCAGGCGCCATGACGTCCACATCTGATCCCGGCCCATATTGCGGCGATCAGCACGGGCATGACAGCGATCTGCGGCTGGACCGGTGCCAGCGCCGCCGCCAGCAGCCATCCAGCGAGAAAAACGACAGCGGCCTCGACCGCGCGTGTCCCGCTCAATATTCCCAGCCCCCAACGATCTGAGGGGGCGAACAGCCATAGCAGCGCTGGCGCCAGTAGCAGGACGCCCAGAAGATCACCGATCAGGAAGGCAGCGATCATTGTTGCAAAAGGTTGCGTGGAAAGGTCGGTCGATAAGCCTGGCCATATCCATTCCCACAGGCCGGCCACGAATGCGGCTAAGGTCGGCGAAAGCACCGTAGCCAGGCCAAAGGGCATTGGGGCGATCGCCAGTTCCGACCGGCCTTTGGTTTCAATGAAGCGGACCAGGGCCACCATCGCTCCGTAGGCCAGAGGGGCGCGAGCGACGCCGCCCAGATGGTTCAGAAATTCAGGATGATGAAGTTCCACCGTGCCTGTCGCGACCTGGACAAGACATTCCTCGATCATGATCAGGGGCGTAAATCGTGCACCCACACGCCACAACAGCGCAAATCGGACGCCGGCTGCGGGAAACCAGAGACTGAAGAAATGCGCGCCGCCCCACGGGCTCGCCGCCATATGCGCGGCTTTGAACGCGAGCGGATAGATTATAAGCATCAACCAGGTCTCGGCGCGAACATGGCTGACCCGTTCGATAAGATGCTGATGAATGGCCCATATCTGCATTGGGCAGCTTCTATCGCCTGGGGCTACACAGCCAAGCCGGAATTTTCCCTGGCCTATCCATCCAGTCCGGGATTTGCCCGGATAGGCGTGGCACCGCTCCGGCGGCATCACGCTCTGATCGGACCCCAACAGGCTCCGATGTCCGGGCGGCGCTATGCGACCCGTGCCGCCCGGATTATAGCCAAGGAGACAAGTCGATGACCGTCATTGGGACGAACAGCGCCGCCTTGCGCGCGCAGCGCGCCATAGAGTCCGCCAACACCGCTCTGGGGCAGGCGAGCGAGCGTCTTTCGACGGGCAAGCGTATCAATTCTGCCAAGGATGATGCTGCAGGTCTTGCCATTGTGACCGGCATGACCAGCCAGATCAGGGGAATGGAGGTAGGTCAGCGCAATGCGTTGGACGGCATTTCGCTGGCTCAGACGGCTGAATCCACGCTCGCACAGGTCGAAGCAAGCTTGCAAAGGCTGCGGGAACTCGCGCTCTTGGGGGCCAACGGCACCAATAATGCCAATGATCGCGCCGCACTTCAGGCCGAATTTGTACAAACGGTCGCCCAGATCGATGAGGTGTTGGAAACGGCCCAATTTAACGGGACCAAGCTTTTTTCAGATACCTCCAATGGCATTTTGGCCATCGATCATAATCGCGATGGCGATCTGCGCGATACGGCGGTCTACCATGTGGGTCAGGATGAGACGGTCCACCGTGCAGGTGGCAAGGCAATCAAGATACAAACCGGGGCAAATGCGACTGACGCCGTGATGCTCGCACTGCCGACGCTCCGGAGCAGCGAAGATCAATTCACGCTGCTCGGCACTGAAACGGCCGTCGGTGGCACGATGCGTTTTGTCACAATCGCCAATATCGATCTTACGCTTGATGCCGATGTCGATGTTGCCCGGACCTGCGACTATGATAGTGGTGGGGTTCACGCCTGGGGTGATCCGTCAGGCTATGTGCAATACACCGATTCCGACTATAAGAGCTATGCCGATATCGGCGTCACGGCCGCCCATGGGCTTGATGTGATCGATGCGGCGATCGAGCAGATTTCCAACGGTCGCGTCGCACTTGGTGCCATGCAGCGGCGCCTTGAATCTGTTTCCGCGCATATGCAAAATGGGATGATCAATCTAACCGAGGCACGATCCCGCATTGAGGATGCGGATTTTTCAGCCGAGACAACCAATCTCGCCAAGAACCAGATCCTTTCCCAGGCATCGACCGCCATGCTCGCGCAGGCCAATGCCAGTCAAAGTGACGTGCTCAAGCTCATCGAATGAGGATGGTAGCGATAGACGCTGGTGAGGAATGATGAAGCTATGATGATCAATAGCGGCCTGTCGCTGCTCCACATTGGCAGCGTTCAAAATGATCATGCGCAAGCTCTATGCATCGTGCGCAAATTGTCGACCAGTCATGTCATGATTGCGACCCGCCTTTTGCTTGAGCCAGGCATGATCGTTCGCATAGGTTTGCGAGGAAATTATCTTCTACCCGGTCAGGTGGGGGACATTGCCGGCCCTCTCATTCCTGTCTTGTTTGATCGTCCCGTCAATCCGTCGGATGTGGTCGAAGCGGGCAAACGCGCCCATGGCGGACAGGAATCGGTTCGATTGCAATTGGAAAGACCCGTGCAGATTGTCGGCCCCCGCGCGACCCATTTGTGCCTGAGTGTCGATATATCGCTTGGTGGGATGAAAATCCGCGGTGTTGCGCCATGGCTTCATATCGGGGATCTGCTGCTCGTCGAGTTGCAGGGACTAGGTCGCCGGGAAGCCCGACTGGCCTGGATCAAAGGCAATGAGGCCGGCCTTCATTTCCGTCATACCCTGGGATATGATGACCTTGATCAATGGCTTCAAAATGGCCAGACGCATGTCGGGATAGCAGCTACGACCAGGCCACAGGCCTTGCCGAATGGATAGGACGCGTAAATCGCTGAGCATCTCCAACTCGATATTCGGAAACATCAGGCCCTTGCCAGTCTTGGCCCTATAGCCCAATCCCGTCGCGATATATCCTGTTCGAGCCACTCGATACGATTGCGACCGTTGCGTTTTGCGTCATAAAGAGCCGTGTCGAGATCACGGATAAGGGTCGCCATATCCTGGTGCACGCAATTTAGATAACAGGCGCCAATACTGACGGTTGCCCGGATTGCGGCACCTTCCCATATGAGGGTCTGCGCCGCGAACGCTTCACGTAGCCTATTGGCTATCTCCTGGGCGTCATCGGCGCTCGACACCTGCGCTACCAAAGCGAATTCTTCCCCTCCCAATCGTCCTACAAAATCATTCGCCCTACAACAGGAACGTGCCGTAGCGGCGAAGGCCTGCAAGACCGCATCGCCTGCCGGATGGCCATGGCGGTCATTGATCGACTTGAAGAAATCGATGTCGATCCAAAGAATGAGAAGGCTCGAACCCTGTCGCAGGGGAACGGCCAGTTGCGTGTCCAGCCGTTGTTCGAATGCCCGGCGGTTAAGAAGCCCTGTCAGACCATCATGATCTGCCGCTTTGCGCAATTCTCCCAACAAATCGTCGCGAACGGCCATTGCGCTACTGATGGTCAACGGCACCATGACCAAAAAGGCGACGGCTATACGGACCGAGACGACCATATAAGGGATCGCCATGTTCTGACCCATGTCTATCACGCCAAGACCAAGCATCATAAGAAATGCAGTACCAACGAACATGGACAACAGAGCTGTCACCGGAAGAGAATAGACAAGAGCGCAAAGCAGCAAGCCTGGCAGCGGGAAAATTATGCTGCCTGGACCATCAAATATTGTCGCCGCAGCACAAGAAACTATGAGGAAAACTGCCGTGCCGAGCTTGCCGATGCTGTTGATCGAATTGCTCTGCGATATGCGTCGTGCGATGTCCTTCCACCCTACGGTCAGCATGGCGGGAAGCATGATCAGATAGTTGACAAGTTCGCTCGCCGGCCAGGTCATGAGTGCCTGGCTCATTGACCCATGAAACTGGACCCTGACGAGCAACGCGCCACAGATCGCGGCGGCGAAACAGGCCGGGATCAGGCATGCGAGGATTCGGATCACGGAATGAACCCGCCTTAACGCCAGATCCCGTGAGTCAAGGCGGCGCAGCAATATCGTGGCCGTGAAGGCCCCAACGACATTGGTAGCAGCGAAGAAAGCGGCCAAAGACAATGTGCGCCCGAAAACGAGATCGGCCGCCATATAGCCAAGCAAGGCACCCAGCCATGCCGGTGCGTTGTGCAAAGAGCGGTCGCGCAGCAACAAGCCAACCAGAATGGCATTGGCTGGCCAGAAAGACACCGAGAAGGCATGACGCGACGACAAGCCAACGAGGCTTGCAACAAACACCGCCGCGCTGATGCCAAGGGCGCCGCGCAACCACTGATTCTCGCCAATATATCGATTGACGGACGACTCTGCTGGCGTACCGCGCAATATAGTGGGGGAGACGGCGGAGCAGGGCATTCCCTGTCGGTAGGTGAAGATAGTAAATATCGCGTAACCTACGGTCAGATAAACCCGGGAACAGCGCGCTTAACGCTCTTTCCAGATCAGCGCATAGGTGAACCGGTTGCGGGCGCTTTCGAAATAATTCTGTAATTGCAGCCACTGCATGCCGCAAATTTCGCGCTCAAAATACAATGCCGCATGGCGACAAAAGCGATTTGGTATGCAGACTGGATAGCGAAAGAGACTATAAAGCCATCCGACCAGCAGCCTGGTAGCTATCATGATCTGCTTTGCACAGCGTATGATACATCAGACAAAGAAAGAGAAATGATCAATGATGAGCGAATAAAAATAGACATAGATAAGTGAATGAATTTATAGCTTAAGCCAAATGGCTATCCGCCATAAATACCAAAATCTATGCTAACCTGGCCATCAGCCAATACATATAAGTACGACCGTCAGAGCCCATATAATCATTGCTAGCGGAATGCCAAAAATCATTCCTCTCAAAGGCGTATCCACGCGACCTCTCCTTTTCTTGACTATTCCAATACAGCAATTTTAACGTGACGTAAACGAAACATGTTCGAGCAAGAATACATATTGACGACGTGCATTTCATCCATGTCCAGCTCGCACAAATCTCCATTCCAACAGCCGCTCTACCTTTTATATATATGTAATTGGGCTACAATCAGTCCGCCGACATCACCAAGACCCCGTATCCCATCCGGCATTGTTCCGTTCCACTTCCAGCGGTCGACCTGTTGCTGAAACGCACATGTCGAATTTGGGTTTCCCTGCGCAGAGGCGCGCGCCTGATTTTCCTCGCCACATGCCTTGTGTGCGGCGCTGATGGGAGGCGGACCATCAAGCGATTGCGGCTCACATGCCCACCGCTGAGTTTGCTGCCGTGCGCTTCAGACTCCTGAACGTCATGGCCCCGTCATCGAGACCGTATCTTAAATCCGCATCGCATCGCTACAGCCTGCCATGATGCCGATATCTTCTGCGCAATCGCGACTTGCGCACAGGCTTGCCCCGACAAAGCCTGTGCGGCGGTGCCGCAGAAGTCCCGAACCGGGGCGTCCAGCCCAACAAGCCTCTCAGAAAGCCGCGGCGAACAAAAGGGGCCATGATCCGCCCCCCCCCCGCTGCACACGCCGCTGCGGCCAAGCTCGGCGAAGACCGACAAAATGGCGTCAAGACAGGTCCAGACTAGCAATCTGTAGACACAGTCCAGAGACTATCTTGAACTCATCCACTTGTTTGAATTCAAACGCTGTCGTTATCAGACTAAAGCCACGCACAAATGTCATTTTCATGACCATATATATCCGAAAAAAAAATCGCATTTTGTGTTGACGTTGCGATGCAGGGCAAGCAAGGAATTGGCCATAACTAAGCAAGTGGGGGCATATCTTGGTTAATCCTATTCGTAAGGCGATTTTCCCTGTAGCTGGCCTTGGTACGCGCTTCCTGCCAGCGACCAAAGCTGTGCCTAAAGAACTGCTACCAGTGGTTGATCGCCCTCTTATTCAATATGCGGTCGACGAAGCACGCGAAGCCGGCATCGAACAGATGATTTTCGTCACTGGCCGGGGAAAGGGGGCGATCGAAGACTATTTCGATATCGCGTTCGAAACCGAAGCAACGCAGCGCGAGCGCGGTAAGGATCTCTCTGCCCTGGAAGGCACACGGCTGATGCCTGGCAATGCTGTGTTCCTGCGGCAGCAGGAGCCGCTGGGCCTTGGCCATGCGATCTGGTGCGCGCGGGAGTTGATCGGCAATGAACCCTTTGCCGTTTTGCTACCAGACGAATTCATGAAAGGTGCCCCAGGCCAGGGCTGCATGCAGCAGATGGTCGATGCCTATGCTCAGGTAGGTGGCAATCTTGTCTGCGCGCTGGAGGTGCCGATGGAAGATACGCCAAGCTATGGCGTGATTGATCCTGGCATATGCGACGGGAAATTGACGCAGGTCCTTGGCCTGGTAGAGAAGCCTGCCCTTGGCACGGCACCATCCAACCTCATTTTGCCAGGGCGCTATATTTTGCAGCCCGAGATAATGGCGATACTGGAAAAGCAGGATAAGGGCGCTGGCGGTGAAATCCAGCTAACCGATGCCATGGCGTCGCTCATCGGTCGACAGGCCTTTCATGGCGTCACTTTTGACGGACGACGGTTCGATTGCGGCTCAAAGGCCGGTTATGTCGAAGCCAATTTCGCCCTCGCAATTGCGCGCGAAGACATAGGTGATCATATCCGTGAATTTGCCAGCGCAGAACTGGCAAAGATACGCCATCCATAGAAATCATCACATCCCTGGTATCGCGAGACCCTATCTGCAAGGATGGCCTGATCGGCATGTGCGGGTTAGAATTTCAGATTTCACGGTCCGATGATGGCGGGCATCCCCTTCCCTTGCGGTGACATATATTCCGATATCACCGCAATAATAGTAACGCCTCTTCAACGCCCTTGCTGGCAAAACAACTTTCCATAGACATTTTGCGGGCTAAGGCGTGCATGGCAGATGGAACCATCATTAAAATAGATGCTCGATCCGCGACAGTTTGGAGCAATAGCCACTATCTTTGCTCTATCAATCATCATGCCACCAAGCGGAAATAGCTCAGACCGCCGGCACTCTTTTGAAGTGTTCGAGATCATATATTGACCTATCCATAAGGGTAAGAAAAAATACCTGCCCGAGTGATCGATCAATGTCAACAAACGAGAATCATTCGATATTTTACATCTGGACAACAACCAAGGCCTCGATTGCACGCCGTTCATGGGTTCCGATCGTCAATTCATGACGCGTGGCGATGTTTGCAACGCCGGCTTTGGACCATCGGATTTTTCACCCTCCTGGCTTTCAACGGCCGCAAAAGGCATAACATTGAAATGCTTTAAATTTATGATTGGAACATTGGATTGCGAGCTATAGTCGAGCCACTGCGCTGATAGTGATTTTCAGGTAATTTGATGTTTCCGGTCAATATTTTTCACGCCTTGCGGCGTAGCAACCGCCAGGGCAAACAACGACCAGGCTTGGCGCGAGCAGCGGTGTCGCCTGCGGGCCAAACAATCTATGCTGTTGGGGACATTCATGGTCGATTGGACCTGCTTGACGCACTGATCGCTCAGTTGCAGGTTGATAGGGAGTCCATCCGGCAGTTCCCCCCGCTGATCATTTTTCTTGGCGATCTGATCGATCGCGGCCCTCAATCCGCGCAGGTCCTGGATCGATTGATAGGGCTTCAGGACCAAGCATCAACCAGGTTCATCCAGGGCAATCATGAAGAAGTTCTTTTACGACTTCTGGACGGTGACCCGGAAGCAGCGCGCCAATTTGCAAGGTTCGGCGGTCGCGCGACGGCGCTCAGCTATGGCATTGCCCCGTTGGAATATGATGCTTGTACCTTCGATGATTTGCCGGCCCTGATGAACAGGTACGTGCCTGCCTCCCACCGCATCTTTCTTGGCCAAATGGAAGAAATGATCATCATCGGCGATTATGCCTTTGTTCATGCAGGCATCGATCCCGCCCGCGCGCTCGCAGAACAGCTGTTGCCCCGAACGCGCTGGATACGTGCGCAATTTACCAGCCATCCCGGACCATTTGAGAAAATGATCGTCCACGGGCACTCCATCAGCGTAGACGCCGAATTGCTCGATCACCGTATCGGCCTCGACACCGGCGCTTACAGATCAGGCCTCCTGTCAGCCATTGGTTTGAGCGGACATGACCGTTGGCTGGTTCAGGTTCGATCAGCCCAACAATTGTGAGGTTGCCAATATTATGAGGCCCCACAATGAAAGACTTGCGCCCGACGCCAACAGGATCTTCCCCGCAGCGCTGCTGGCCTGAAAGCTTGGCACCAGCACGGCCAACCGCATGGCACCGTCCGTTTCCCTCAAACACATAATTTGACCTTCTACCGTGTCAGCCCAGCTGTAACAGCGATGTCTGAATCTTGTGTTAGCATCTTGCAAATAGCAGCGAATGCCGGGCACAAGCGTGACTGCCATAGAAATTTGGAAGCTGTTGCAACGATAATGAAACGCTTTATCGTCTTGCAAACATGTCTTTTCACTTGCTATCGCAGTGCAGCATAGCCATTATCATAGCATCGGGTCGCACTGATAGAATTCAATATGTTCAGGCGTATCTTCAATGAATATCATGAACGCGATCAGGGGTGATTCAATCACGAGCCCGGCTTTTAAGGCAAAGGGTGCCAGAGCTCATATTCGTGCGCGCTTGGTCCTCTATGTCGTAGCGTGCGATCTTGTTGCGATCTTCGCAGGGTCAGCGCTCGCAGGCGTCATTCGGTTCGGAACGGGCTGGATAGCCCCTGCCCTGTCCTTTGCCCTGGTGCTTGGGCTTCTCCATTTTCTGGTGGGATGCATCCTTCACGCTTTTTCCGGTCCCGCGCTGATAGAGCGCATGACCGCGGCAAAGCTGGCGACGGGCAGCCTTTTGTCTGCTCTTGCGATATTTTTCATGATTCTCTTTGCGACTCAGCAGAGCGAAGATGCTTCGCGGATCCAGATCGGGTTTGGCGCGCTTTTCGCCGTATTGCTTGTGATCGTTGGTCGGCTTGCAATGGTCAAAGTCGCGCGCAAAGCGCTTGGCGGCACGCTCTACGCAACCGTATTCATTGATGATCTGCCAGACGGTATTCGCATTGGAGGCGAAGCGCGAACACGTGCCAGATCCTTGCGTTGGAATATATGGACTGATGACCCCGGTGGTTATCATGAACTTGCCCAAATGATCGGCACCGCCGATCGTGCGGTCGTGCGATGTCCCGCTGATCGCAGGGTACGGTGGTCCCATATCCTCCAAGGCATGAATGTCCATGCAGAGATCGTGGCAAGCGAATTGACGGGATCGTCGATCTTAGGCGTGGGGCGCTGCGGCGACGATATCACTTTTGTGGTTGCCAGCGGTCCGCTCGGCCTATCGGATCGGATGATCAAGCGCATATTTGACATTTGCTTTGCCGGAGGCGCCTTGCTCATCCTGTTGCCGCTTCTGATTCTCATAGCCATTGCGATCAAAATCGATAGCCGAGGTCCTGTATTTTTTCGGCAGCCGCGAATCGGTCGCCAAAATAGCCTGTTCCAGATCATGAAGTTCCGATCGATGCGCGACGAGCGCAGCGATATGAAGGGTTTGCGCTCGACCGCTCGCGATGACGACAGGATTACGCGCGTTGGCCGCTTCATCCGGGCGACGAGCATTGATGAGCTTCCCCAGCTGCTCAATGTGATTAAGGGCGACATGAGCATCGTCGGGCCGCGCGTCCCCACGCCGTCCACTCCACCGCTCAGAACAAGCTCTTCTGGGAAGTCGATCCGACTTACTGGCATCGCCATGCCTGCAAGCCTGGCATTACCGGCCTTGCTCAGGTTCGCGGCCATCGCGGAGCCACGGAACGTGAGCAAGATCTGCGCGACAGGCTCGCAGCGGATCTGGAATATCTCAATGACTGGTCGATCTGGCTCGACATAGCGATATTGTTCAGGACATTGGGCGTTGTTGTCCATCGCAATGCCTTTTAGAGGCTAGGGGTGCGCCGCGCTCAAGCACGGATTTTGGAGGGGCGTAAAATTGTCAGACCGCCCGACCGTGCTTCATGCCGCTAGTCATGCGCGCATCATGCCTCACGCTTTTTTCCAGGTCGGCCTGTACCATGGACACGCTTGCCCATAGCATATCAGGCGACGGGGCATGAAGGTTCGATGGCACATAGGCCGATGAGCAACGCGTGCCTTTCATACACCTGCGCGATATCTCCAGCAAAAGCCTGGCTTTTCTCTATGCGGTTGCCGAGATGGTGATAATTTGACATGAGTTCGCCATGATCCCTCGCGACATCAACAATCCCGCCCAATCCCGATGGTCGAGCAGGACCAGCCGTGTTATCGACGCTGTATGTTTTGCTGTATTGCTGTTGGTATTGGGTACCGTCATTTATGGACTGTTCCTGCGCGCACATTATGAACATAGTTATTATGGTGCCGCGATTCTCGCGATCATCGGTGCTTTGGTGATGTTGATAGGCCTCGCGCAACAAGCGATCGCGGCGCGCGACGCGGCCACATGGCGGGACATGGCACAATGGCAGTTGCGGGCGGCCCGCACGCGCGTTGAAACGCGCATGGGACGGGCCGATGACAAGATACAGACGCTCGATCCGCATTCTGCGGTCTATTATGAGCATCTGATCGAAGCCTTGAGTGCCGATATGCAAATGCCGGTCTCGGAGACACTGCGCGATGGCCGGTAATCCGCAGGTTGAACTTGGAGAAACGATTCCGCGCTTTTTCACGCACTGGATCGCCTCCTGCTTCGGTCATTTTTTGATGGTGCTCTTGCCGCTCGTGGCCGAATGGCCGCATCCGCCAACTGATCCAAGCTTCCCGCGATGGTGGTCGGTGTTGCTTTTCGCCGGTGCCACCTCGCTTGTGTCTGCTATCATCAATGCCAACCTTCCCGTAACGGCGAGGGAACTTGTCAAGAGCGTAGCCCTTGGCTTTGCGCTCAATGCAACCAGCGTCATCCTCAAAATTGCATGACATGAGCGGTCTATCAGGCCCAGGCGCTGTTAAGGGATGTTGCCATGTCCAATGATCTCTACCTTCAGTTGCAATGGCTCCCTAAGCCACCTGAGGACTGGCGAATGCGCCTCAAGCAGCTGACGGACGCCCCCAATCAGGCCGAGGAAGTTCGCTATCTGGCGTCCCATGCCCTTTCGGCAAGCCAGCTTGAGCATCTTGCCCGGAGGCTGGGCCGCACAGGTGCATCGGAGCGCGAAAGCCTGGGGCTGACTCCATTTCGCTTAGGGATCGTCAGCAACGGCAATCTTGACCTCCTCGTGCCGCAGTTGGTCGCCAGTGCCGTGCGGCACGGCATATGGCTCGACTGTGTGGTCGGGCCCTATGGCCAAATTCATCAACAAGCGCTCGATCCGGCAGGCATTATCAACAGTGCGCAATGCCAGGCCGTGTTACTGGCGATCGATTATCGCGATCTTGTTCCCGAGGGGCAAACGGATGATCCCCCAGCAGCGTTGCGCATAGCCCAACAAAAGCTGTCTGCCATTCGAACGGCCTTTCTCGAGAACGCAGGCGCGCCCTCTATCGTCCAGACGCTCGTCCCTCCGCCCGAAAGCCTTTTTGGTAATTTCGACCGACGCTTGTCCGGGACACGGCGTGCACAGATTGCGGCCTTCAACCAGGACCTATTGGGCACCATGGCGCAAACGCCCGACTATCTGCTCGACGTGGCGGCCATGGCAGAACAGGTGGGCACGGCTAGCTGGTACGCGCCCGATGAATGGCATATGGCAAAGCTGTCCGTCTCCCTGCGGGCCAGCCCCTATTATGCCGATCAACTAGGTCGCTTGCTCGGCGCGATCCTGGGCAAATCGCGTCGCTGCCTCGTGCTTGACCTGGATAATACGATCTGGGGCGGCATCGTTGGCGATGATGGTATTGGGGGTCTGCGTCTTGGGCAGGGCGATCCTGTCGGCGAAGCCTTTGTTGCGGTACAACAGCTAGCGCGAGATCTTCACGGCCGCGGCGTTGCGCTGGCCATATCGTCAAAAAATGACGACACCCTGGCAAGGACGGTTTTTCGCGAACATCCCGATATGGTCTTGCGTGAAGACCATATTGCAGTCTTTCAGGCAAACTGGTCGGACAAGGCGAGCAATTTGGCTGCAATTGCCGGCAGTCTGTCGCTTGATCTTTCATCGCTCGTCTTTCTCGACGATAATCCGGCCGAACGCGCGCTCATACGCCAGCGACTGCCGGTCGTCGCTGTGCCGGAGCTGCCAAGCGACCCTGCATTGTTCGCCAGAACCTTGGCCGCGGCTGGCTATTTCGAGGCCATCGCATTTTCTCAAGAAGATGTGGCCCGCACCGGCTTTTATGCAAGCAATGCCCAACGGGCTGTGCTTGCGGGAAAGGCGGCGAACCTCGACGATTATCTGGGCTCGCTCGCCATGGAGATCCGCTTTGCGCCGTTTGATGCCATGGGACAGGAGCGGATTGCCCAGCTCATCGCCAAATCCAACCAGTTCAATCTGACCACGAAGCGGTATAGCGGACTTGAGGTGGGAAGGCTTGCCGTCGATCCGACGGTCCGGACAATACAGGTGCGACTTCAGGATTGTTTCGGTGACAATGGCATGGTCAGCATCGTCATATTACGGTGCGCAACGTCCGACCGGTGGGTGATAGACAGTTGGCTGATGAGTTGCCGGGTGCTGGGCCGCGGGGTCGAAAAAATGGTATTGGCAGAGATCGTGCGGATCGCGCGGGCGGAAGGCGCAAGCGAGATTGTGGGTGTCTATCGACCAACGAGCCGTAATGTCCTGGTACGAGATCATTATGAAGGGCTTGGCTTTTCGTCCCTGGGTGAGGATGAAGAGGGCAATTCGCGCTGGATACGCTCTACCGCGCCGGTGCTCGACCTTCCGCCAATCAAGGTTGCACAATCGGTGGAACAGGTAGAGCCTGCTTCGTTGGCGGCGCAATGACCGATCGTGTGGGAACCTGCGTTGTTGATGGTCGACTGGCCCTACCGGCAATCACCCAGCGCTCACCTGTCGGCGCTGCGCGGGGCGCGGTTGTCGCCTGACCAGCATTTGCGGCTACGCCGCTGCCTTGCTGTTCTATGGAATCAGGCTCGTCAGGAAGATTGGCGAGCACGGCACGTGGCCGGGGTTCCGCTACGCCCGATGCCCCCGCCTTGTCCACCGCATCGTCTGCCTCTCCAAGGCTTTGCCACACAGGCAAAGGCTCGATTCCTGAATATGCGGCCTTGAAAGCGGCTTGTTCGCCCCAGGCTCCTGCCCAGCGGTAAAAGATATGAGCGCCAACAGTATCGATTTTGACCAGCTTTGCTGCCCAATAAGGTACGACATAATCGGCGTGATAATGCGTCGCCCAGCCGACCGCAGGATAGACATAGCCGCCAAGTGCGGCCGCTGCGATCGATCGCGATCGTGCCCAGCCACCAGCCATCGGCTTTCGCGACAGCGACCCATCGCACGCAAAAGTGAACTGGCAGCCCGTCTCTCGCTGCGCGCCTTGATAAACGACACCGCAAATCGAGTTGGGATAGGCTGGATGGCGCACGCGGTTGAGAACGACTTGCGCCACGGCGCGTTGACCTTCGACGGGCTCATTACCCGCCTCATAATAGATGGCGGCGGTCAGGCAATCGAGCGAGCGCGTGAGCGTTGTGCCGTTGGCAAGATCAGCGAGAAATGCGCGCGCAGGCGAGATTACGCCATCGATCTGAGGCACCGTTTCGTTCCACTTCTGCGCATCCTGCCGGGTCAGCGTTCGCAGGGCAGCGGGCGCAAAGGGCGCGGCCACCAGAGGCGGCACCTCTTCCACATATCCATCTCTGATAGGAACGGTCAGCCCTTCAGAGTCCGCTCCCAGCCACCAAAATGATAGCAGCGCTCCTACTAGGCCAACAAGGAGCAAGCCTGTAGCGAACCTGCCCCGGAAGGTGTTCAGAAAGGAGCTGCGTCTCGGCGGAGATGTAAGCCATGCCAGCGCGGCACTATCCGGGGTGATGGCCCTTTGACCAGTGATCCCATCTTGTTCTTCCACGCAATTTGCATAAGGACAATCACCATAAGACGCAACCTATGACCGCCTACCGGCCGTTGACGTGTTCGCCTCGCAGGACAGTGCGAGACCCCATCAAGAGGATCCACCCCATGCCATCCCCGCTTCTTCTTCTTGCCTTGGCTGCCAGTCAGCCAACCGGTGCGATAGGCTATCTCAACGCCGGGGAATTGCTGGAGCGCTGTACCGCGACGTCAGCGCCCGACCTCTCCTACTGCTTTGCCTATGTCACGGGCGTTCATGATTCGGTCAAAGCCTATGAGGCGTGGCTTGCGATGCAGGAATATTGCCTACCACTTGCAACGCCCCAAGGCGATCTGCGCCGTGCTTTCATCGAATATATGGCTGGCCATCCCGGCGACCGTGCGGGCGAAGCAGCCTCTGTGGTCATCGTCGCTCTCAAGGAACGCTATGATTGCGAACCCGATGCAGTCCCCGAGCCATAAGGTCAGACGTCTGCCAGGGTTGTGACTGCAAGGAACTCACGCGCCTCACCCAAAAATCAGACCGATGTCCCATTCAAGGCAGGGCGCAACAGCAGGATCAGACTATCCTCCATGATAGCGGGCTACACATTTCCAACGTTGCCCCGACAGCCACATCTCACGGGCTCCTAAGTTTATGGTCGATCCTTGCTGTCAAGGTTCGCCGATCAGGCTGGGTCTTCGTCATAATTATAGCGATAATAGTCGCTATAGGGACCATAGCCCGTCTTGCGGCTGTTATATTTGGTGACAACAGCGCCAATCAAATTCCCATGAGCGCGATCGAGGCGGGTCACGGCTGCCCGTGTCTGCCCGAAATGCGCGCTGCCCGCAGCGCACACGAAGATCGTTGCCTGCACAGCGGCCGTCAATTCCGTCGCATCGGCCAGCGCCAGCACCGGTGGCCCATCCAGGATGATGATATCATAATCAGCGCTCAGAGACTCTAGCAGCGTCTCGACAGCATCGCCGGCAAACAGATTGGCCGGGTCAGGCGGCAACGGGCCGCTTGGCATGAAAAAGGCATTGGCCATGCCCATTCCCATGGGCAGGATCGACTCCAGCGCCGTACTGCTGCGGGCTAATAGCGTTGAGAGTCCCTTGTCAGATTGCCGCACATTAAGAAATTTGTGCAGCGAAGGGCGGCGCAGATCTGCGTCGATCAACAACACTTTGCGCCCCACCATGGCAAAGCCGCGGGCGAGCGCATAGGATGTCGTTGATTTGCCCTCCCCTTTGCTCGAACTGCTGACCAGGACGGACTTGAACAGTCCCTGATTGGAGGAGAGTTCGATGGCCGTGCGGATGCTGTTGTAGGCTTCGGTGATTTCAGATTTGCTGTCCTGCAAGTCCTCGACAGGTGTACTGCTTTCAACCTCCGGAACTACGCCGAGAAGCGGCATATGCAGCTTCGACTCGACATCTTCGGGATTTCGGATCGCATCGTCCAGCCGTTCGCGGGCAAATGCGTAGACAAGAGCAAGGCAAAGTCCGCTCAATGTCGCAAGTGCCAGATTGATCAGCGGCCTCGGCGAAATAGGACGACGGGGTGTTTCAGCAAGATCCACCATGGAAATGTTATTGGTCGCAATGCCGGCCTCCGCGCTGACTTCCTTGAAGCGCTGCAGGAGGCTTTCATAAAGTTGCCGGTTGGTATCGACTTCACGTTGCAGGATATTATATTGTACCGAACGATCCTGTTCGGCAAGCGTTGCGCCCTTGAGCGTCGCAACTTGCGCCGCAAGCGCTGTATATTGCCGTTCGGTCGTTAGATACTGGTTGCGGATTGAGTTGCGAATACTCTCGGCAAAACCGCGTATCTGCTGTTCGAGTTCGGCAACCTGCGCACCGACCTGGGACACTGTAGGATGCTCGGGTGTGAGCCGCTGGCGCAATTGACTGAAATCAGCATTGAGTTCAGCGCGGCGCTGCAACAGTCTTTGCATACCATCATTTGCCAGCACTTCGGGCAAAGTCATGAGCGCAGCGCCACGGGCCTGCTCCCACCGCTCCCTCGCCTGCGACCGTGCCGTCGCTGCCGCAGCATAGCTTTCATTGAGCTGGACAAGATTGGCTGTGACAAGCGAGCGGGGCCCGCTCGCCTCCCAATTCTGCTTTGCGCCTGAACTGGCGTCAATCAGTTGGGCTGAACGGGCGTAGCCGATCAGGCTGCGCTCGGAAGCTTCAAGACGCCCCTTTGCCAGGCCAAGTTGTTTTTCAAGAAAATTGCGCGAATAGGCCGAAGTTGAATATTTCCGCTGAATGTTTCCGGAAATAACATTTTCGGCATAGCTATTGGCTATACGGTCCGCCAGCGCGGGTTCGCGGCTACGGAACAATATGCCGACCACCCTCGAGTTTCGCTTGAGATCAACGTCCAGATTGCGTTGCAGCGTATCTAGTACCGTCTCTTCTCGCTTTCCCCGCTTATCGCCCAGAACAGCGCCAACGCCCATCTGCTCGAGGAACCTGTCGTTGGCAGCAAGACCAAGGCTGTCCGACACCTTCTTGGCCATGGAACGGCTTTTAACAATATCGACCTGGGTTTGCAGAAAGCGATCAGCGTCAGCGCCGCCAATCATCGTCTGGTCATCCTCGGTGCCAAGGACCTTGGCAATCTGCTGATCGATCTGGACGCTTGATCGCGCTTCATAGACGCGCGGCATGATCAAGATCGACAATATGCCAAGCGCGATGCATCCCGCCAGAATAAGTCCCATGACGAAGCGATTTCGATAAATGGTCGCCCATATCGCCCGCAGATCGATCATGGGTCTGCGCTCGACTGCGTCTATCTGGTCTTGCGCCATGGCGGAAGCGCCAGACTGATCGAACTCTATCCGATCGCGGGTCTTAGCGTTCATCGTCTTGCCCCCCAATGGCACGGCTAGAATTGAGCGAATACGTTAAGCAGCGGCGCTGCACGCAAAAAGTCGTGCCATGCTTGCTTGGTCCCGGAATGGCCAACAATGATGACGTCGCGCGCCATGATGGCAGGATCCTGATCCTCTGCGCGGCGGATGCGGCCAAGATCGAAAGCAGCAGCATAGCGTTTGTCACCGATGAAGCGAATGACCACGACCTTGTCGAGTGCGGCATTTTCCGTCTCACCCTTGGCCAGCGCTACAGTATCAAGCAAGGTCGTGGGCCCTTGTATCGGGAAGATACCAGGCTCAGTGACTTGCCCTTGGACAGTGACGTTCTGGGAAACCGAACTTGTTACACTGACGGTAACCTGCGGATCGACATAAAAGCGCGCGCTGCTCTGGCGCAGCTTCTCCGCCAATTCGGTTGTCGTAAGCCCGGCGGCATGAACCCGGCCAACCAACGGCATGGTGATATCGCCTGCCGCATCGACCTGCATGCCTTTTGCCGACATTTCCGCTTCCTGGAAGAAGGTGATATCGAGTCGGTCAAGCTCGCCAATGCGATACAATGCAACCTTGGGTTCGCCCGCAAAGGCGGGAATCCGCTCGTAGGCAAGACTGCCCTGCTCCACATTCTGGGATACATTGCGGCTGACGCACGCCGAAAGTGCCAGTCCAGTTGCGACTGCTGCAATAACCGATCGCTTCATGAACCATGCCCCCTTTGATACTTATGGCTTATCGAGGAAATGATGGCGCGTTGCAACATCTCGCAACGCCTCACGGCTGAACCGGACCTAATCTCTCGATGGCCACATCATCGATAAAGAGGCTACCCGATTGGCCATCATCCGTTTCCAGTTCGAGCCGCAGATCCTGGGCGGGACAACCAGCGTTGATCGCAAACGCGCCCTGCCCCTGTTTCCAATCGTCCCTTGCCGAATGCCAGCGCAATGCAATCGGTGTGATTGTCGCATCAGCGCCACCTGGATTGCAGGCGATAACCCATTGGGTGCTTGGTATCGTGGTGCTGCCGCCTTGTTGCATGAGCCGGAGTCGATATTGTCCCGGTTCAAGGACCAAGCCTTGAGCAAGAACAGTTCCGCGCGTCATCCCACTGCTCGTAACCATTACGGCCTCCTGCCGCCAAGGCAGGTCAGGCTCGGCTATGAGGGCATGTGCGCCAGGCAGCGCTGGCGCACGCCAGGCCAGTGGCGGTCCTGCCGCCGACAAATCTTCGCTGCCAAGCGAAAACGCGCCATCGCCGAGCAAATGTGCGCCGTGGCTTTGCACCCATACAGCACGAACGGCGGCCCACTCGGCCCGATCGGCAAGTTTCCAGCGAATAAGCGCCGTTTCCGTTGGGGCAATCGGTGCGGTTGTGGCGTTGACGCCTCTCAGCACCGCCATGATGGTCGGCAGTTGCGCTTGGCGCGCCATTGCATTGAAGAAGGCTTGACGCCAGCCAGGGCGGTCTGAAAGGGCCTCAACGATAGCCGCTCTGCCTCCTAGTGCCTGTGCTATCGCGACCAATCGATCCAGTTGGTGGTTAGATGCCCGGTTGAGGCGAAGCAGGGCATCGAGCCGCTGAACCGCCACATCAGAAGCACCAAAAGCCAAAGCGCGGTCAACCAGCCAATATTGGTTCACCGCCTCGCGCCATCCAAGGACAGCGCCCGCTTCGAGGAGCGCGTTGCCTCGAACAGTATCACCGGTCTCGATCAGGCCGAGGCCGAGCGCTCTTAAGGCGACAGCGTCGAGGGGAGCAATTGCAAGGGCAGTGCGGGCGGACTCTATACCAGCTCCCGGTAGCCCCTGCCCAGCCGCCTTGTCAGCGCGCAAGGACCAGCCTTGCGCCAGCCAAGGCGCGGACACAGTGGCCCCGGCCCCATCGCCTGCCAGCAGTTGATGACGCGCCCATTGGGTGGCTACGATCTGCCAACCTAAAAGCGATGCAAAAGCAAAAATCAGCGTCCGTGCAACCGGGCCTGCATTTCGATCTTTCCCTTCCTGCTGGCTGCTATTGTTGCGAACCAACAGACCAAGCAAAAGCGCCGCCAGAACCGCGATTGAGGTCATCCGCAAAGGATAATCAACCACCGAGCCGACCACCATCAGCAGGAAGGCGAAGCCGGCAGCCAGACTGAATGCCCGGCGCCAGCTTGTCTGCGCCTTGCGCATTCCCGCGATTACCGAGAAGAGGATGAGAGCCAGAACAAGACCCAGAATGACGAGGCCAGGCAGTCCTGCTTCCAGGGCCAGTTCCAGATAATCATTATGCGCATTGTTGACGCGAAGCAGACCGACCTGTTCGAGAGGTTCAACGGTTGGATAAATCGTGCGAAAGCTGCCGAGGCCCGTGCCAGCGGGAAAGCTGTGATCGATCGCCAAAAGCGTATTCGACCAGTAATCCTGCCTCTGGTCCTCAGCGACCGTGGCGAAGCGCGCCAGCGTATGCTGTACGACGGGCGTGGGCAGCAACCCGACACCGACCACGGCCAGTCCAATCAGCAGCTTTGGCCAATGACCGGTTGTAGCCCTGCCGAGATAGGCAACGGCCGCCGCACCCAGGATCGCGACGGGCAGCAGCGTTATGCCGGTGCGCGACGTTGTCGCCAGAATAGCGCCGGCGAGCAGCGTTGCCAGAAGGAACAACAGGAGACCAGCGCGCGTACCATCCGCGCCCTTCCGCATGCGGTCGGGCAGAACGACGCCGGGGATCGCCGCCAACACCAGCGCCACCAACAGGAATGTAGCCTGGTGATTACGATTGATGAACAGGCCAACCCCTATGCCTCGATGCGCGGTATCAAAGAGATAGATAGGACTAGCGGCTCCAGCCCCGAACTGGATTATACCCAATATGGCGCTGCCAATGGCGACCAGAAGTGCCAAGCGGATGAGGCGTATGGCGTCTTCGCGCGACATGGCGGCAGCGCTAAGAAACATCGCGATTGGGGCGACGCAGGCAAGGAGGGCTGCCCAGGTGAGGCCCGGCGTCAGACTGAGGGGATGCCATGCATCGTGCCACCCCATGATCTCGTAAAAGGCAAGTGGGATGGCGCGCCCAGGCAGGTCATGCCAGATCCCAGGGGGCAACGGCATGATTTGGCACAGGATAAACAGGACCCAAGCCAAGGCCAGGGCGCAACCGAACTTGAACGATATGGGCCTGCCAGCCCATCTGAAACGGGCAAGCTCGATGGCTAGAAGGCAAAGGCCTGCCAAGGCAATGAAAGCCGTTACGAGGGGATAACTTCTGCCACCCCCACCTACCACTAATGCAAGCAGAAGAAACAGCGGTGCCGCTCTGCCGTAAAGGCTGCTGCCCAAAAAGTGCAACGACCGCGTCAAGGTATCAAATTTCATGAGCCTAAAGCCACCGTTGCCGAGTTGGCCTACAAAGCCATCAGCCATTCAGCACGCTCAGCAATCACGTTAAGGCCATTGCTGGAAGGATGCCGCCGCAAAGAGGAGCGACACCGGAATCAAATTAGCGATAGAAGCAGCACAACAGACAATAATAAACCCTGGCTATTGCATACCAATAGCCAGGGCATGCCACAGCTGCACCCTATGGCAATATCAATCAGTTAGGGCTGGCGTCATCATCATCGCCACCCGATGCGACGAGCGCGATCAGGCCACCGGCAGCAAGCACACCGCCACCGATCAGCAATCCCTTCTTGGGACCGGCTTTTGCAACGCCAGAAGACGAACCTGCGTCCGAACCACCCTGCGCGACAGCGGCATCGCCGCCCATGGCGGCGGGCGCAGCAGCGGTCGACAAGGCAAGGAATGCCGGGCGCGTGTCACGGGCCTGAGCCGAAATCGCAGAGCCAAAGGCAACCGCGACAGCGGCAACGCCAAGAAAGATTTTCTTCATGTGCTTCTCGCTCCCAATATCGATTGCCTTTGATCAGAAAGGCCTTCTACGCTCTTTCCTATGACATTGCTGCATCGCAAGGTCAACAGGGATGAACCTGTGATAGCCAAAGGCATTTCGTGTCGCACGTCGCATTTTACAGCGACATGATAGCAATGACCAGCCAGTTACGGCTCGATCAGGTGCGGTCAAAGTCTTCCACACACCGCGATTCGCAAGCCATTGGCAAGGCTGCGGCGCTCGACTATGCCATGGATACCGAGATCAGTTCCTGCTTGTCACCTTCGAGGTAGATGGCAGTCAAAATGCCTGTGCGATAGGCACCTGTGTCGATCCCGATGCGATTATCCCGAAGCTGGACGTCGGTTTCGATACTATGGCCATGAACGATGACTGCGCCATGATGGCGTGGATCAGCAAGAAAATCATCGCGAATCCATAAAAGATCCTCCCGAGTCTGACGGCGCAAAGCCACCCCCGGACGCACACCGGCATGACAGAAAAAATAATCACCCGAACGTGCTGTCAGCGGCAAACGCCGTATCCATTCTATATAAAGAGCAGGAATGGCTGACCGCACCTCGCGTAAATAAAGCCGCAGATCATCTCCTGCCCCTGGAGGTGCCAGCCCAAAGCTTTCTAGCGTTTGTGCGCCACCAAAGCGCAGCCAGCCCTCGAGCACTTCGAGATTGCCATCGATCGACTGGAGCAGCGCCTCCTCATGATTGCCCTGCAGCACGAGAATGCGGCTCGTCTTGCGCTGTAGATCATGCAGGTATTTGAGCACTTGCGCGCTTTGCGGTCCGCGATCGATAAGGTCGCCCAGAAAGAGCATATGCAGGGATTTGGCTGGGGGAAGCGCACCATTATGCTCGCCGATACGCTCGATCAATTTCTGAAGGAGATCGAACCGGCCATGCACATCCCCTACGGCATAAATGCGCTCACCGGCATCTGTACTTGGCAATTGAATAATTCCCGATATAGCGTCATTTGAACGAGGGGGCGTGAGCGGCATCTATTCCCGGCACATATAAGAGGTCAATGGAGGCTTGCCACTTTGTCCATCATAGGTGCCTTGGACCCAGCTCCGATCGCAACCTGATGGATTTTGCGCAGGCTTTGGTCCATATATTTGATAGCGGTGGTGATGTCGGAAATCGGGGGACACAAGGCAGCATGCTGGCAGATGGAGACCATGGTCGCTTTGACACAGGCAGATCGAACCGGACTGATCATACAGAACCGAGAGAGTGGCGTGTCGCGCGGTCTGAGCCAAACCTTTGCGTTCAAAATTCGCCCGTTGCCCACCAGCGTATGAAACGGGCATTACTGGTGGCCTCGGCCGGCGGCCACTGGATCGAATTATGCCGTCTTGAAGCAGCATTCCGCCAATGGGACTGCCAGTTTGTAAGTACGGCAGGCAATATGGCAGCGCCCCTCGGGACGAGGCCAGTGCTGCAGATCAAGGACAGTTCGCGCGATAATTATATCACGATGCTACGATCCATGACGCAGTTGCTCCGTGTCATTCGAGACTTTCGTCCTGATCTTGTCGTTTCGACCGGCGCTGCTCCTGGCGCGATCGCCCTGTTGATCGGGAAAGCTATTGGGGCGCGAACGATCTGGATCGACTCCATTGCCAATAGCGAGGAATTGTCGCTGTCTGGACGAGCTGTAAGATGGGTCGCTGATTTACGACTGACCCAATGGCCAGACCTTGCAGACGATCGCAATGGCATCAGCTATTTCGGGCAGGTTCTGTGATCCTTCTGTCTGTCGGCACGCAACTGCCATTTGATCGCCTTGTCAGCGCGGTGGACCGCTGGGCCGCGGAGCGGGACCGCGATGACATCGTCGCGCAGGTAGGGCCCGCCACCTATCAACCTACGAAGATCAAGACGTTTCCATTTGTGGACCACGACGCCTTCCGCAAGCTTCAGAGCGAGGCGACGCTCATGATCAGCCATGCTGGAATGGGTTCGATCATCACGGCTATGGAACTGGGCATCCCGATCATCATTCTCGCGCGCGATCACAGGCTTGGAGAGCACCGCAACGGACATCAAATGGCAACGTTGCGCCGGTTTCGCAATTATCCAGGCGTTTTCGCTGCTGAAGATGAAGCCCATTTGGCGCAATTGCTCGATCGCGCTGACACGCTAAGCGCCAGTCCACAATTGACGGCCGAGGCGCCCGAGAGCTTCATAGCCATGCTCAACGGCTATATCGAACAGCCCCTGCCCGCCTCACGATTGAGTCTGGTACAGCGATGGCTGCGGGGCGCCTGACGTATCAAGGAACCGCCGATAATCGGCGTGGTGTCAGATCGCTGCGTTGCGGTATGCGGCATCAATTTTTTTCTGCCCGGGGATGTGCAGCCCTACGTTCGTCATAATCGAGCGCCCGAAAAAGACGCCACCCTTCAGGCATTCGCACCATGGGACGTTTACAGCCCTTGGTACGCCTCCGTTGAGAGTCGCCTTCCCCCGGGCGTGATGGACCGCTCTTAAGTTCGCTCTTGAGAGTGATCGTAGGAGCGGTTTTGTGGGTCAGATCACGGTTTTCGGCGGGCCTGAGCGTCGGCGGCGCTGGCATGAGGACGAGCGGGCGAAGATTCTGTCCGAGGCCTTTTCTCCTGGCGCCTGCGTGGCGCGTGTAGCTCGCCAGCATGATGTATCGACGGCGCTGATTTACACTTGGCGCCGCAAGGCTGAAGTGCAGGCCGCTGCGGCGCCGGCGGAGGTCGCCTTCGTCGAAGCCGTCGTGCTTGACGACGCAGACGGCAACCCGTTGCCATCGGCGCCAGCTGTTGTGGTGGATTTGCCTGGCGGGCGCCGCGTGAACATCTTCGCTTCGGCGCCGCCCGATGTGGCCGCCGCTGTTCTGAAGGCGCTGATCCGATGATCCCGGTCCCGAGCGGCGGTAAGGTCTGGCTCGCGCTGGGGCATACAGACATGCGCCGGGGAATGAGGTCGCTGGCCTTGCAGGTTCAGCAGTCGCTTAACAAGGACGTCCATGCAGGCGACCTGTATGTCTTCCGAGGTCGGAGCGGGTCGCTTTGCAAAATTCTGTGGCATGACGGCCTCGGGATGTCATTGTATTCAAAGCGCTTGGAAAAGGGGCGTTTTGTGTGGCCCGCAGCAAAGGACGGGACGGTTGCGATATCTGCTTCCGCAATGGCTTGCCTGCTCGAGGGCATAGACTGGCGTAATCCCCTGGAGACCTGTCGCCCGACACAGGTCGGCTGATCCCCAGCGTCAATCAAGGTGCGGGAACTCCCGCCTGTTCGGGCTGTCAACGGGCACCTTGGCGGGACAAAATATGCGGGGAAACTGGCTTAAAACCTAGGGTTTACGGCAGGTTCGTGCTACAGAAACAGCATGGCCGCAAGCGACCCATCCGACGAGATCCTCCAGCTTCGCGCTGAGGTTGCCGCCGTTCGGGAGCGGGCCGACCAGGCTCAGGTGAAGCTGTTCGTAGCCGAGGCCGAGGTCGCCAAGGTTTGGGCAATTAACGCTGATCTGCTGGCCCGCAACGCCCACCCCGAGCTAATGAACGAGGCGATGCGCCGCGACAAATACGGCGCGAGTTCCGAGCGCAGTCGGCGCCTGCTCAATCAGCTCGAACTCACCTTCGAGGAACTCGAGGCCAATGCCAGCGAGGCCGAACGGCTTGGCCAAATTGCGGCCGACAAGACCACCACGGTTGCAGCGTTCACCCGCAAGCGGTCCACCCGCCGCGACTTCCCGGCCGACGTACCGCGCGAGAAGGTCATCATCCCAGCGCCAGAGCTGTGCCCGTGCTGCGGCTCGGACGATCTGAGCCATCTTCCCCCGGTGATCACCGAAACGCTCGAGAGAGTTCCCGCTCGCCACAAGGTGGTCCAGACGGTCCGGGAAAAGGTCTCGTGCCGTAAGTGCGAGAAGATCAGCCAGCCACCAGCGCCCTTCCACGTGACACCGCGCGGGATGTTCGGGCCGCACTTCCTGGCAAACCTGGCCTTCCAGAAGTACGGTCTGCACCAGCCCCTCAATAGCCAGCGTGATCGGCTCGAGGCCGAAGGCATCCCCTTGAGCCTCTCGACGC